>OZ245878.1:0-1200000 GCA_965229365.1 Methanocorpusculum sp.
TGACAATGACGAGGGCATCGTAAGGGGCCGAGTGTTCGGAAAGTCCTTCGCCCTTCTCAAAAGCAAATGCCGTCACCGTACCGGCTTTTTTATTGATGATCATGCGGGATACGACCGATCCCTCCTGATAATCGATGAGAGTTTTCACAGGCAAGGGGGTTCCAATCAGATCTTTGCTCTCTTTCATGATTTCTTATCGGTGTCTCAATCATATAAACTCTCCAATCAAGACAATTTGGAATTGTATTTTCTCGGAAAGTTTGAAATACAGAATATTACTATAGTTTTATAGTAATCCTACAGACAATGCGGGTTGTGATCTTATGGATATAAAATACAGCTGTTATTGCGGTCTTTACTGCGAAAATTGTGCAGTCATGGCGAAAATCAAGCCTGCTGCAGAACACTTGTACAATGAAATGAAAACGGCCGGGTTTGAGGAAATCATTCATATGATTTCCAGAGGTGACGGTTTCTGGCCGTTTTTAAAAGACGTGGCAGAGAATGGACTCTGCATTTCATGCCGCGAAGGCAGCGGAAATCCCGGCTGTACAATTAGGATATGTGCAAAAGAGAAAGATATATAGATGTGTGCGGTATGTGAAAATTACCCGTGCGAGCATTTCATCGAATTGATGAAAGGATGCCCAATAGTAAAACAGGACAATGAACTGTATTGTGAAAAGGGTATGGAGGCATGGGGAAAGCTTCAGGATGAACGCATAGCCGACGGCTTTGTGTACAAAGGTGAAAAATAGAGAAAAAGAAATCCCAAGAGCCTTGGGGATGTCGATCCTCAGTACGCTCTTCTCTTTTTGAATCTGGGGTGGGGGATAAACCCGTAACGTCTGTCCTTAACGATAGTCATACTGTGATCAGCCGGGCCCGGCGGATACTCTTCATTTCCGGCATTGGTAGTTTGAATATCACTCCGCTTTTTGAAATGGATTTGCATCATGGTAATTTCTTATCCGAGGTCTTCCGTCATAAACGTATTTTTCGGAGACATTTAGAACCAGCGCATCATCACAGCGGCGTCTTCCCCGTCCTTGTAATACCCTCCAAATAAAATGACATCCTCATACCCGATTTTTTTGTAGAATTCCTTCGCAGAATTATTACTTACTCGGACCTCAAGGCTGCAGCCAGAGCATCCCGCCAGAAAAAAATCCCGTTCCAGTTTACGGAGCAGAAGTCTGCCGATGCCAAATCCCCGCATCTCCGGGGAGATGGCAAGATTACAGATATGACCGTATTTTTCCTGATCGGTCTCTTCAATTGCACCAGCGGAAAACCCGACGATCCGTCCTTCCGCCTCCGCTACATAAAACGAGGTCAGAAAAACCGTCATCATCTCAAGCATTGCCTTATAATCCCAGGGATCGGGAAAACACAGGAGTTCGACCCGGTATATATCCGGAATATCTTCGATCGTTGCTTTTCTGATCAGACAGCCGGCGGCAGTTCCGCCCACTCCTCTAAAGGTTACCATTTGCTATTTTTACTATTGGGCGCTAACCAATATAGCATAATGGTTAGCGTATATCCCTTCACCGGTCTTCGCCCCGCTCCGGATGCATACCGTAGCGTGCCGTCCGTTCCATACGATGTGATCAGCGCCGAAGAGGCTGCTGCTGAAATAGAAAAAAATGAACGTTCTCTTCTCCGCGTTATTCGTCCCGATGCGGAAATAATGAATATCGACCCGCATGACGACCGCGTGTATGCGAGGGCCACAGAAATGTTTGAAAAGATGAAGACCGAGGGACTTTTTCAGGAAGATGAGACCCCCTCATTCTACATCTATCAGATAATGCTTGGCGGCGAACTGTTCACCGGGCTCATTTCCTGTGTCTCGGTAGAAGAATACAACAATGATACGATAAAAAAACACGAGCTTACACGCTACGACAAAGAAGAGGACAGGACCCGGCATATCGATGCGGTGTCCGCCCACACCGGCCAGGTCTTTTTACTCTATAAAGACTCGGGCCTCATCCATCAGACTCTGGTCAGCATCGCCGCCGCCCATACGCCCGACGGCGAATATATTTCTGCCGGCGGCAATCTTCACCGGATCTTCCGGGTGGCGGACCCCGCTGACGTTGAAAAGATCACCGGACTTTTTGAAGGAATTCCCAACCTCTACATCGCTGACGGTCATCACCGGGCGAAGTCCTCGGCCAACGTTCTGGAAAGAAGGACTTCCGAGGGTCGTGCAACTCCCTATGCGGAAAAGTTCATGAGTGTTCTCTTTGCGCACGACTCGGTCCGGATCTACGGATATCACCGTCTCGTCAGGGATCTCGCCGGCATGAATACCGATCAGTTCTTAGGCGATCTTGCTCTCAGATTTACCGTGACGCCGTTAAAGAAAGTCGATACATCCAAAAATATGATCCCCGTCAAGAACGATGGATCTATGCACATCATCCACCTCTATCTTGAAAGCCAATGGTATGAACTGACCCGTCCGGTCAATTCCGCGGCCGATGCCATTTCACGGCTCAATGTTTCGGTTCTGCAGGAGCTCGTTTTAGACGATATGCTTGCGATCTTCGATCCCCGCGGCGATCCGCGTATATCCTTTGTCGGCGGCATCGCTCCTCTTGCAGATGTCATCAGAGATGTCGACAACGGTGAATACTCGGCGGCATTCATTATGCAGCCGGTCACTGCCCAGCAGGTGATCGATGTGGCCGATGCGGGCCTGATCATGCCGCCGAAATCGACCTGGTTCGAGCCGAAATTGCTCTCAGGCATGGTCATCCACGAGATCCGCTGATTCGGCATCTCTTCTCCATTCTCCCCTTTTATTTTACCGTACTTTTCTTACTGTTACGATTATCATTCAATACCGGGAAAACGTTACATCACCTTCAGGTATATCAAGGAAGACATCGTATTAAGTAAACCGTGTTTAATTTACTTTAATTATTATTTTAGTAATTGTTATATACGCTCGGAGACATATTGAGTCTGTCCAATCGTGGATTCTGTGATATAAACTCATCCCCATTTACTCTTGTCGACTTTTTTGGAGGGGAACAATACCTTTATGTATCCCTGCGCCGAGTGATATGTCTGAATTTCAAGACGAATACGAACGTATTTCAACAATGGAGTCATCCCTCCGGATATGTCCATTTGCTGGCTCATGTCCCAGCTCAACATTAGTGACATTGTACGAAAAATCGAACAAACTTATTATTCACCTCATCTTCGCGATTATTTTCATTATCCCATTGATTTTCTGATAAAACTGACTGTTGTCATGACTTATCGCAGAATAGCCTATAGTCATATTCAGCGTAAAATAACGGAAGAAGATCTCAGCCACCTTCTTCCGGCAAAATCACCACTCTGGTTACCTTCGCCAAGTACGTTGCATTACTTTGTGAAATATCGGTTAGGTGAGGAGGGTATGGAAGTTCTTATGTTTTTGATAAGCAAAAAGATTGTCCATTTCCTCAAATCTGAAACCGAGGTAATTATCGATTCCACTCCTTTAGTTGCAAGCCGTTATTGTCCCAATAGTCTGTTTAACCCTCATTATCAGGTTAAAATGGATAAAGCACATATTTTGAATCTGGGGGCTTATCCCTTGTTTATGATTCATTCAGAAGGAACGGAGAATGACAAACCCTATGCGCATTTTTTGATTCAGATTGCTGAACTTCTCGGCGTATCCTGTGATCGTGTATTGATGGATGCGGGATATGACTCCCTAGAGCTACACACGTTAATATTTGAGAAACTTCATGCAAAACACCTTATTCAACTGAGATCTGACGCGCAATTGTCCCAATTAGGTTCAGAGAAGACCATAATAAAACAGATCAATACATTCTGTGGAAAAGGAGGAAATACCCAAATGTCTCTTACAGAAAAACTGGTATTTCTCTGCAAGAATGGTAAACGGGAGATGGTAGGAGCATATCTCAGAAATCAGACTATTCTTCATGGAAGGGAGGTAAAAGATGCTATGAAAAGGCGGGGAACGTGCGAACGTAAGCATGCACACCTCAAAAAAACCGTCAAATTTGATGTGGTGCATTGCAAGAAAAACAACAGAGCGCTCTCTGCAATAATGAATTTTATAACGTTCCAATTATTGATGTTAGCCCATTTACAGAATAGATTTCAGAATATGAATTTTGCAAATTATTGATAAGAAGTCTAAAGAAGTCTGATTTGGCAGATTCCCCCCAATCCCATGTCAATAGTGAAA
Organism: Methanocorpusculum sp.; assembly: GCA_965229365.1. Taxonomy (GTDB): domain Archaea; phylum Halobacteriota; class Methanomicrobia; order Methanomicrobiales; family Methanocorpusculaceae; genus Methanocorpusculum. The sequence continues at coordinate 4,232 of OZ245878.1, forward strand.
CGGTTGAATCATGATATTCCTAGGTGAAGTTATCTCGATCAAAAAAAAAACTCTGTCCAATGTATTGACGTATCGATTGGACAGACTCAATGTAAGAACATAAAGATAAAACAAATCAACTCCTCTCTCCCCACAACACAATTTAGAAAAGTTCAATCTTCTAATTAGTAACAATTCAAACAATATACCACAGAATGTGTTATATTTATCTGACAAAAACAGTAATGCATAAAACTGAATATATTAATTAATATGAACTGCGTGAGTGATGAACATTAGGAAAACAGCATTGATTGCCGACATTATAGGGCAAGACGGATCATATCTTGCAGAATTATTGTTAAAAAATGGTTATATTGTCCACGGATTAAGCAGAAAATTCCATCACAGAATGGCAAGTTCTAATATTGTTGGATCAGAAAAAAACAATTATTCAACATCATGGTGATTTGTCCGATGGAGATTTAATTGCATCTATTATCACTAATATCATGCCAGATGAAGTTTACAATCTTGCAGCACAAAGTCATGTTGGGTCTAGTTTTTCCTGCCCAACATATACCGGAGACATAACTGGACTCGGCACTGCGAGATTATTGGAGGCAATACTAAAGAGTGAGAAAAATATCAAATTTTATCAGGCTTCCAGCAGTGAGATGTTCGATTAACTCCACCTCCCCAGAATGAATCAACACATCTTCACCCAAGAAGTCCGTATGCCTGTGCAAAAGTATATGCACACTATCTCACACAAAACTACAGAGAGAGCTACAATATCTTTGCATGCAGCGGCATCCTCTTTAACCATGAGTCTCCGCGCAGAGGAAGATCGTTTGTTACTCGAAAGATAACGCAAGGCGTTGCATCAATTCTTGCCGGGAAGCAATCAGAAATTACCATGGGAAATCTTGATATAAAACGTGACTGGGGTTACGCACCAGAATATGTCCAGATAATGTGGGCCATGCTTCAGCAAGATAAACCAAACGATTATGCAATTGGAACAGGCAAAAGTTATTATATTCAAGAATTTGTGGAAAAAGCATTTGAATACGTCGGTTTAAATTGGGAAAAATACGTCTCGTTTGACAAAAAAATATTTCGTCCATCAGAAGTGAACGATGTAATTGCCGACTCAAGAAAAGCAACAAAAGTATTGGGATGGAAACCAAAAATCACCTTCAATGATCTTGTAAAAATTATGGTGGACGCTGATATGCGCAACCTAGGATTAGAACCTATTGGAGAGGGGGATCAGGTAATATCCCTACAATTCCCAAATAAATGGTGGCATCGTGATTAATAACAGAATAATGCTTAAAAGTATCTTATCATAATGTGAATGAATTACGAGTCAAGATGGGATGAATCGCGATCTGAATTCTATAATTAAAAATGTTGTCTAAATTATGTAGAAATGATGAAACAATTTCAAGATGCTGGTATTTAAAAATCATTGAAGAGTTGTCAAATACATAACCATTGTGATTATAATAACGCATCTTATACATATATGAAATAATCCATGTACACAATAATTCTTGCAGGCGGTTTTGGCACACGTCTTTTTCCGTTGAGCCGGAGCAGTTATCCAAAGCAGTTCATCCCCCTTTTTGGAGAGAGATCACTCTTCCAAAAGGCGGTTTTTCGTGATTCTTTATTTTCAAAACCAAATGAGATTTTTGTTGTAACAAATGATACCCATAAATTTGTTGTTAATGATCAGCTCAATCAGATCAACATTTCCTGCAATGTTCTTGAAAAAACCCTGCGGAAAGAATACGCTGCCGGCAATAACATATGCGACACTCAAAATCCATGAAATAGATAACAATGCAATAATTCTCGTCCTTTCTTCAGATCAACTTCTAGATGAGAGAGAAACCTACAATAAAGCAATCAATGCCGCAGAAGAACTTACGAAGAACTATATCGTCACGTTTGGAATTGTTCCGACCACTCCACACACAGGATATGGATATGTCAAACCCGGAGACGAACTCAAGGGAGTTTACACCGTATCAGCATTTGTGGAAAAACCCAACAGACACACCGCAGAAAAATATCTGAAAGAGGGATACTTGTGGAATGCAGGAATATTTTGTTTCTCTGCGAAAATGTTTCTTGATGAATGTCAAAAATATGCCCCGGAAATTTTCAATGCATTAAGCCATAATATAACTGAGGCATATGCATTAGCGCCAAAAATGTCCCATCGATTATGGTCTGCTGGAGAAAACTCCTAATGTCGCAGTCGTTCCATTATCGATCACATGGAACGATCTTGGGAGTTTTGAAGCCCTTTATTCAGTTAGTGATAAAGACAATGACGGAAATGTGGTAAACGGAGAGTACATCACACCGGATGGAAAAAACAATATCATCATATCAGACAAACTGATTTCCACCATCGGCATTTCCGATACGGCGATTATCGACGCGGCAGATGTTCTCATGATCTGTCCTAAAAATTAGACCCAGAATATCGGGGAAATCACAGAGTTACTTCGGCAGAAAAATAATGACCGAGTTGTTAGTCAAACAACCGTTCACAGACCATGGGGAACCTACACAACTCTGTTGCGAAGCGAAACATTCCTTATCAAAAAATTAGTGGTTGCACCACACAAACGAATCTCTCTTCAGTATCATAATCACCTAAGTGAACATTGGGTCGTTGCAGGCGGACTCGCAGAAGTCACGAATGGAGAGAAGACGTTCCAAGTTAAAACTGGCGAGAGCACCTTTTTCACGGCAGGCACGATTCACCGACTGGCAAATCCTGGAGCTAACCCGCTGGAAGTTATCGAAGTTCAAAATGGGGATATTCTGACAGAAGAAGACATTATCAGATATGATGATGATTTTCAGAGAGAATAAGGATACAATCCCCACTCCCTCCTCATCCTCCTCACCCCATCCACATCCGCTTCACCAACACATCCCCCTTCAAAAACCCCACCATCACAAATTACCCGCCCTTCACAATCACACACCATACTCCGCCCGCAGTAATCAGTACCTGACAAAGGATCATACCCCATACACGCAGCCCCGATAACAAATCCCCTATTCTCCAAAGCCCGCGCCCGAAGCAGAAGCTCCCAATCCGCGACCCGTGCCGCAGGCCAGGCTGCCTGAATCAGAACACACTCACACCCCATCTTCAGATACGCGCGGAACAACCCCGGAAACCGCAGATCAAAACAGATTGCACACCCGAACTTCACCCCACCGTATGCAAACGTCACCGGCTCGACACCAGGTGAAAAACACTGATCCTCCTTTCCCGGCACAAACAGATACATCTTGGAATACTCGGCAATAACCTCACCTGACGGACCACACACGAGCATCGTATTCTGCGGCAGACCTCCGGCTTCCACTTTCTGATAGGAACCAACAACGCAAACCTTATGCTTCGCCGCAAGGGAGAGCCACCGGCATTTCACATCCTCGGCCGAGACCTGAGCGGGGGCGGGCCGCCATCCGGTCGCAAACTGCTCGGAAAAAACCACCATATCTGCAGTCCCGGCATATTCTTTAAGAAAAGCATCTGCTTTCGCAAAAGCAGCATCAACATCATCCCATACCTGAATCAGCTGGGCACAACAGACTCGCATACTAACTAGTAAAGCGTGTCCGGAAAAAAAAAGATTTGGATGAACTCTACTCTTTCTTATCCTGAAAGACCTTTACTTTGACTTTGTCGACTTTTTCCTTTGTCTTACCTGAGACATATCCAATCCACACCGTAAAGACAACGGCAATAATCGTCACAAAAGCGGCATAGCCAAGCATCGCAGGGATATCACTCTGACTTCCAAAAATCTCCTTAAATATCGCCTGAATCGCGGAGTTCCATGCAAGAGCTGCAACCAGACCGAACGCTGCAGTGATAAGCGCAGCAAGTTTGTCTATAACATCAACAGATAATGACATGATAGAGAATAGGAAAAAAGAATATTTAAATGATTTCTAAAAGGATTTAGTGCTCTTTGGTAACTTTTCCAACGACGCCCGATACGCCGGGGATCGCATACTTCATCTCAAGCCAGTGAACACCGATCGTTGTGATCGTCACGAGAACCAGATAGAAAACCCCTACGGCCGCAAATGCTTCGAAGTACATGAAGTACTTGCTTGCAATGATTTTTGCCGCCCCGGTAAGTTCGATTACCGCGACCACATACGCAAGCGAGGAGTATTTTATCAGATAAATGAACTCGTTTGAGACGCCGGGAAGAGCACGGCGGAGTGCCTGCGGGACGACCACATACAATACCCCCTGTGCCTTCGTCATGCCAAGTGATCTCGCCGCAAGCAACTGACCGCGTTTGATCGACTGAAGTGCTCCGCGGAGATACTCGGAGTTGTATGCCGAGTTACACAAAATGAATCCAACAAGGGCAGAGAAATACGAACCCAGGACGATTCCAAGAGACGGCAGACCAAAATACAGGATGAACAGCAGAACCAGAAGCGGGCAGCCGCGGAAGAAGATGACATACAGCTTTGCAAGCCATTTCACGGGCGTTGGCCCGTAGACTCTGGATACAGCCACGAGAAGACCGAGCAGGAACCCGAGAGGGGCCGTCATTATCACGAGCTGCATCGTCACCAGTAACCCGTTCCAGAGAGCAGGAAGCAGAATATCCTGCCAGAACGGGATCTGGGAGATAAATGAGTCCATGGCCCCCTGGGAAAATCCGCTCAGCCCGTCTACAGGCACCGATGCACTAGTCAGGTTATCCATATCACTCGTCTGTGTAACTTCCCATAAACGCACGTGTTTTCACAAAATTCGGACTTGTAGGGATCTCCGACGGCGGTCCGTGCTCAACGATCTCTCCCTTCTCCATCAGATAGATCTCGGTAGCAAACGAAGTGGCAAACTTCATCTCATGCGTAACGACGATACAGGTCATTCCTTTCGCTGCAAGATTCCGCATGACTTCCATCACCTCGCGTTTCAGTTCGGGATCGAGGGCTGAGGTAGGTTCATCGAAAAGCATGACTTCGGGATCCATGGCAAGGGCCCGGGCAATGGAGACACGCTGAGCCTGACCGCCGGATAATTGGGCAGGATAAAAGTCCGCACGGTCGGCCATACCAACCTGCTCAAGTTCATACATCGCCTTTTCCCGGGCAGCTTTTCGATCAATCTTTTTCACTTTCAACAGAGCCAGCTCAACGTTTCTGATCGCAGTGAGGTGATCGAAAAGATTGAAGTTCTGAAAGACCATGCCCATCTTCTGCCGATATTCATTGATCTTTTTGCCGGAGTGAACGATCTCCTCGCCGTTCAGATACACAAACCCGCTATCAGGGAGCGTCAGCTGGTTGATACACCGGAGAAGCGTGGATTTTCCGGTACCTGAAGGACCAACGAAAATCTTCTTCTCTCCTTTGTGCACTTCGAAGGAAACGGATTTCAAAACCTCGAGATCACCGTACGACTTACAGAGATTCTCTACTTTGAGAATGGGAACATCACTCATAAACACTCAGCCTCGTTGTTGCCGAATCCAGGGATCCGGACTTTCTTTTCCACATATTGAATGATCATCATGCCGCCGTAATTTAACAGAATGAATATAACCGCACAGGTTAGATACAGCAGCATTGGTTCACCTGTCCGGGAAATCACCTGACTCGTTCTGGTCAAGAGTTCGGCCACGCCGATCACATACGCAACCGACGAATCGGTCAGCAGAACCGGATACTCGTTCGACCAGCTGGGGAGGGAAAGACGAAGCGACTGGGGCAGAATGATCGAGCGGATTGCCTGCCATCTGGTCATGCCAAGAGAACGTGCAGCAAGCATCTGACCTTCCGATAATGACTGGATAGCTCCACGGAAGATCTGCGACTGATAGGCCGCACTTCTGAGCCCGAGTACGGTCACGGCGACGCCGAATACCGGCATATCCAGGCCCATGAACGGGAAGAGCGCGAAGTAAAACAAAAACAGTAATACGATATTAGGGAGGCCGCGGAAGAACCAGACATAAACGCCGACGAACCAGCGGACTGGCTGCGGACCATAGACTTGGCCAAGAGTCAGGACGATTCCGCAGATAAAACCGATAAAGAGGGAAAGACCAACTAAAAGAAGGGTAACACCCACGCCTCCAAGGAGATACCCTGCGGAGTTCGTCACTGCAGAAATCGATTCAAACATATTACCTAAAAACCCGAAATACTGTTGCTCACTCTATTGGACCTGCCATCAGAAAAAAGGTGTGGAGATACTATTCAGCGGCACGAATGAGTTTATCGCCTTCAGCTGCAATATATCCGGAAGAAATCGCAGCATCGATACCCATTTCCATCCTTGCCTTAACCGGTGCGGTCAGTTTGAATCCAAGGACGAGGGCCGTCTGCCGGATAAGATCCGTTTTCGGCGTGGCAAATTGTTTGCCGAGAATGACCTCCGCTGCAAGACCGATCTCCAAAAGCGATACGTCATTACAGGACCATTTTGCGGGACGTTCGCGTGCAGCCAATTCCTTATTTGGAACTGAGTAGAATCCCTCGTTATACACAGTCAAACGATCGGCATTCACCTCATCCTCCGCGAGTGAAGCGATCTTCTTCTTGATCGCGGGCGTCATCTTCGAAACGCTTCCGAGCTCCTTTATCCGGGCATGCAGCACGCTCAAAGAAATCGGACCTTCGACTGAAACTATCTGAAGTATCGCCGTAGCAAGTACTGAATCGGGAACGGAGGAAAACTGATGATACTTCTCCAGATCGCACGCGTTACAGAAAACATACGGCTCGATCATCACTTTTGCATATGCCGGAGATTTTACCTCAGGAGGTTCTTCTATGATCAGCTCCGGAGACGCCGGAGTGATCTCTTCGACCTCTTCCTTTGGGGGTTCGGTCACCGGCGTAACGACAGGTTCAGCCAGGTTTTGTACCTCCGCAAGGAAATCCAGAAGAATCTTCGTGCAGGAAACCGGATGCTGGAACCACTCGGTAGACCAGATGCGTATGAGATGCCAGCCGAGTCCTTCGAGGACCTGGCTTCGCAGACGGTCACGATCGCGAGCCACTTCGGAAGACCAATAGTTCGATCCGTCGCAGAGAATTCCTGCCATATACACTCCTGGATCTTTCGGATCGGAAACGGCAATATCGATTCTGAATTCGGCACACCCGATGTTACGTGAAACAGTATATCCATAATCTTCAAGCATAAGCGCCACGGATTCAGGGAAATATTCCGCATCATCCGCGCTCCTGAAATCAGATCCGCTTGTCATTGAAGAGCGGTCTTCCGCATACGTAAGGAAACGTGAGAGGGCGGCAACCCCGGAAGAAGAATCGGCATCGATCTGCAGATCCGCACCGCGGAAGTTGGAAAACACCACGCACCGTTCCCTTGCCCGGGTAATAAGAACATTCAGTCTCCTTTCACCGCCGGCCTGATTCAGCGGTCCGAAGTTCCGGGAAAGCTGGTGGTTTTCATCGAACCCGTACCCGATACTGATAAGCATCGTATCACGTTCATCGCCCTGCACCGTTTCCAGATTCTTCACAAAGAAATTTTCGCCGTTTGCCGGCCGCATCAGCATCTCGACCTCCGGATGGTCGCGGAGAAGTACATCCACCTCGTGGCGGATGGCTTCCTGCTGACGGGTGGAGAACGTGGCAACGCCGAGGGTCTTGTCCGGGAACCTCTGATAATAGGCGATCACTGATTCGGCTACCGCCTGGGCTTCACCCTTGTTAATACCCGATTTGCCGCGCTCGTAGATCGTATTCGGCATATGCACGAAAGAAAGGCCAAGATCCGGCGTCTCGTGACGCGGCGAGGGGAAAACCATCAGGCTTCCGTCATAAAACTCCTCATTCGACAGGGCAATAAGCGATTCGTGCCGCGACCGGTAATGCCAGCGAAGCCGCCGGGTCGGATACGACTGCTTACAGACATGCAGAAGGCTCTCCATATCCCCGATCCCGGCGACCGACTCCTCTTCATCCTCATTCGGACCCTCGATCTGATCAAAGAACGTCGTCGGCGGGAGCTGACGGGAGTCACCCATCACCACAAGCTGACGGCCGCGCATCAAAGCGCCCAAAGCATCCTCCGGTCTGACCTGACTGGCCTCGTCAAAGATGATGATATCGAACTGAACGGAACGGGGATCCAGATACTGAGCAACGGAAAGAGGACTCATCATAAAGCAGGGTTTAATCTGCTGGATGAGGCCGCCGGCCTTGGTCATCAGAGTCCGAATTGACATATGACCCCGCTTTCTGTTGAACTCGCCGGTCAAAACACCCATCTCGGAATCGCGGGAGGCGCCGATATAGATTTCAGGGATCGTTTTATCCAGTTTCTGAATGATTCTTCCGGCATTTGCAGCGATCGCTGCCCGGTCGTACTCGGCAAAGGTCTTGATCTTCAGTTCATGGGGAGCCTGAGCAAACCTTGCAAGAAGCGGACGAACACGATATGCTTCTTTCAAAAGAGCATCCGCATGGCCGGTAAGATACGCAGGGATAAGAGCTTCGGCAGAGATTGCATCGGTGAATAGCAGAGGGAGCACAGGAGCTGCCGTTGTCTTCCAGCAAGTCTCGGTATACGTCAGGAACGTACTCCACTCGCTCAGCCGATCGATCTCCGTAATCCATACATCGGTCAGCTTGCGAACGGAAGCGAACGTCTGTTCCGATTCCTGATCCTGTATGCCAAGCCGGGTAAACAGCACGTCCCGTGCTTCACTGTGAGCGATCACCGCCTTTTCAAGCTTTTCAAAAAGCGGCGTGAGAGCAGCGGGAGTAATCTTCCCGGAACAAAGCAGTTCAATTGTATGGGGTGTGATCAGCTCTTCCTGCACCATCGTCAGGACTGCAAGAACCCATTCGGCAAAGCTGCGAAGGGAGGCGGGATCGGTGTCTTCACCCTTCCAGACTGGAGCAAACAGGGAAAGATATACGCCTTTGTCCTGCTCCCACTCGTCCCGTGCAGTCAGATAATTGCGTGCATCCTTCAGATCCGAAAGGATCTTGGCATCATCCGGCACGGGACCGACACAATATCTGGCAATATCTGCCTTGAGTTTCTTATATCCGCCGGAGAATAGTTTCCCAAACGTGCCTTTCTCCGAATACGCAAGAAACTCCGAGTAGAGACGGGCCGGATTGCGCAGGAAAATCTCCGGCGTAAAGTTTGTCCGGATCCGTGAATTATGATCATAGAGATCCTGCATTTTGGCGATAAGACGGTTCAGTTCCGCCTGTTTTTCCCACAAAGGATTTTTCAGGATCTCGATCGTTATCGAATACCCCTTCAGCAGATATCTACAGGTCTCGATCATACGTGAGACCTCTGTTTCGCTTCGGGGGACCGGGATGTCCGTCAGATCGAAAACGGCACGCATGACGGTCTGGAGATCCTGAATCTTTTCCTGATAGGTTATTACCAGAGAGCGGATATCATCCAGATCTCTTGGGAGGATCAGCCCGGGTCTGGTCATTGCCCACGGATGTTGAGAAAGAAATTCACCATCCCTAAGCAGGATCGGCAGATAGGATGCAATCTCCTGTAAAGCAGAGACGGAAGTCTTGTACTCATCCGGAGTCATTGCAACGGCATTCTCGATCGGAATCTTTTGGAGCCGGTAGTTTTTCCGGTGCGGACTGCTTTCAAACTCATACCTATACTGCTCTCTGATGCCGAACAGATCATAGGGCGTAAATCCGCAGGCACCTATCGGCGTCTTGAGTTCATTACAATACCCGCTCAACTCATATCTAAGCGAATCGATCTGACCCGGATCATAGGCTGAACCTGATGTCTCGGGTGAAGGATGCTGGAGACTCTTCTCAAGTTCGCGAATAATCTCGTTCTTCTTTGCTTTCTGGCTGTGAAGTTCCAGACAATACGGGGAAAGACCGGCCATATCCAGCCGGCGTTTCACGACTTCGAGAGCAGCCATCTTTTCACTGACGAAAAGAACCGTCTTTCCAACGGCAAGCATCTCGGCAATCATGTTTGCGATCGTCTGGCTTTTTCCCGTGCCGGGAGGCCCTTCGACCACGAGATTTCGGCCGGCCTTTGCCTCCTCGATCACAGCGATCTGGGATGAGTCAGCATCCAGAATGCTGAAGCTGCGTTCGCTTGGGAGCCGGAGATCCGCCTCTTTTTCCAGGAAGGGCGGGGCAGGATTGGTCTCGGCTTCCGGATGGAAGAGCCTTTTGATCAAAGGATTTGCCTCAAGCGGGGAACTTCCTTCCCAGCCGGCAGGATCCAGATCCTTGAACATCACAAACTTACGGAAACTAAAAAGATCAAGAGAGATGCCGGGGATGAATTTCCAATTCTTCTCGGCAACCGTCTCCAAAATAGTGTTGAAATACGCCGATATCTCCTCGACCGTCTCCGGATGTCCCAGATCGGGAAGAATAACTCCCTGTTCGGCAAGTTTTGCAACCAGTGAAAGAGAAAGGGTTGGATCCTCTCCGGTCCACCTAAGCGTATAGTTCTCCTTGATCTTCTGACGTTCCAGATCGACCGGGATAAGAAGAAGCGGAGCAGTGAAGGGTTTTGCCGGGCAGTCGCGCTCGGTCCATTCTACGAATCCAAGAGCAAGATAGAGAACCGGATACCCCTGTTCTTCGAAGACAGTCCGGCTTTTGTTCTGGAGACTGTAGAGTTTTTTGCGGAGTTCGATGTCGGTATAGGGGGTATGGAGGATAAGATCGGCATACTTTGCGGTCTTGGAGAAGGTAGGATACTTCCAGATGCGTTTATCCTCGGACTCGGTTTTTGAAGCTTTGCCTGACGGATAAAACCTCAGCCCCTTCTCATCAAGAACAAGGAGCCGATAGATATCCGCAGGATCACCGTCGATAACCTCTATCGATCTGCCGGGAGACGGTTTATAGTTCAGCAGATTGCTGCGGACCGTCAGATCCAGTAATCTGCTGCGTAGTTCTTCCAGTTCCACGATTCCCTTTTCCATGTACATATCACTTATAGATGTACTTATGTTGGTGGGCAGACTCTTAGTAGTTATGTGATCTGGATCGTACGGGTAAACACATCGAAGTTGTAACTGCCGATTTTTCCTGCACGGGTGAAGTAGTAGGCGATCCAACCGGGATCCTCCCGGGTGCCGGAACATTCGATCCAGTAGTTCAGCCGAATCGTTTCTTTGGCGTACCCGTCAAGCGAATCGTAACTCTCGTCATCATGAGTGATGATGATGTCATAGTCTCCCGAGAGAAGCGTGGAAGGATCTTGTTTCACTGCTCCATAATACGTAAATTTGTCCCAGGCATCGCCGCGGTAATACCACATGAACGGCCAGGCCTGATCGGTCGCACGAGCAACCTTGTTGGAGGCATCGATCGCCGCCATCAGGGGAACAAGATCCTCCGAGTTCTGAACCTGGACAATGGGCTCGGCGATATCCGTCGGCGTGTATGCCACATAACAGGTAGTGGCAAACAAAATGACGGCACATACGACAAGAAGGATCTTCCAGTATTTTCCGGTAAAGGTGAGAGAGAACGCTGCGACGAAGATCATCGGCACCAGCTGATGGAGAGAGAGCCAGGGAACTTTTTCCCCGATGTAGGCGTAGGTCAGGCAGGCGATCAATGTCCAGTAAACGGCAAACCTGATGAACTCCTTTTTTTCTGTCAACAAAGACGGGAACTTCCGGCCGGCGGAACAAAGCCGCAAATGAGAACTTCTTTTTTGGTTCTTTTTGTTCTTGTTCCTCCGGATTTTCCGATTCATCTTCTTTTTCAGATGACCGTTTTTTGCCGTTCATTAGGAAAATGATGATTCCGGCCACTGCCAGAATAAGTATCGGCAGTTCATACAGGACAAACATCAGGAGATAGAACACCGGCGGCCCGGCGATCCGCTGTTCGTTGTGCATCGCAAGCCAGTGTTCGATGGCCATAGGACCGGCCTGCAGAATCATTTCGGGATGGGTCCAGAATGATGAGTACAGGGTGAAGATGATGCCAAAGAAGATAATAACCGCAATGATGAGATCGCGTATCCATTTTTCCGGAAGAGTGATCTTTCTTGTCCAAAGAAGATAGAGGAAGAATACGCCGAAGGTAACAAGGATCAGCGGCATATTCTCCTTAGAACACATGCCGAGAGCCGCCGCCACGGCCGCGAGGGCCAGATAATACCATTTGCCTTTATCCAGCCAGGCAAGGAAGGCGACAACCAGAAGGAGAGAGAAGAAGGCCACGAAGATATCATTTCGTAAAAACCAGGAGAAGTAGACCAGTTCGGGAGCTATCGCAAGGAAAAGTGCCGCGATGACGGCGACTTTGCCTGTGAGATACCGCAGTCTGTAAAGCCAGTAGACGAGATGGATGAGGGCACAGCCGGTAATACAGGGAAGGATCCTGCCGACAAGATCGGAGTCGCCGAATAGAGCGAACATGGATGCCGTGATGTAGTAGAGGAAGGGTCCGTGATATACCGGATCATACAGGTAATTGCCGATAGTCAGAAGCTGATAGGAAAAACAGGCATGGATCGCTTCATCGTGATGAAAGAGTTTGAGATCCAGAAAAGCGAATCTGAGAATGATCGCCAGAATCATAATGGCAAAGATCACGTGCTCGACACGGATACGATTTTTTATTTTCTGTATGAACGGAGGCATGGATGCGTAAAGTATGTTTGTCAGGATAGGATATGGATATCTTTGTCCGAACGATCATTTTCGAACAGGTTATACAGCACACCCTAGATAATCTGTCCTGAAATAACGAACCTTGCCCCGTATCTGTACAATGGAAACACGGAAAATATCGGATGTGATAAAATTATAAAAACAGAAAAATATATCCAAAGAAAAAAATGGGGGGATCCCGTTCAGTTCTCTAAAACGATCTCGATGCTGATATCTTTTGGAACCTGGATTCGCATAAGCTGCCTGAGTGCACGCTCATCGGCGTCAAGGTCGATGAGGCGTTTGTGCACACGCATCTGCCAGCGATCCCATGTTGCCGTACCTTCTCCATCGGGGGACTTCCGGATTGGGACAATAAGTCTCTTGGTCGGCAGGGGGATAGGTCCAGCCATATTTACACCGGTACGTTCTGCAATCTCACGGATACGGGTACATACCGTCTCCACTTTCTCATAATCAGTCCCTGTCAAGCGTATTCTGGCTTTTTGCATTTTCTAAGTCACCACAAAAAATTCGAGTGAGCGATGAGATTATCTCATCTGCTTTGCTTTAACGCTCAGAACAAGACCTGCTGCAACGGTCATACCCATATCACGGACAGCGAATCTGCCGAGCTGCGGGAGTTCCTTTGCAGTCTCAATGACGAGCTGGCGGGTCGGAGTGATGGTACAGATTGCTGCATCGCCGGCCTTGAGGAATGCCGGGTTCTCTTCCTTAACCTGTCCGGAGCGGGGGTCCAGCTTCTTGTTAAGTTCGGTGAACATACATGCAGTCTGTGAGGTGTGGCAGTGGAACACCGGGGTGTATCCTACGGAAAGGACGGACGGGTGCTGGAGAACGACGACCTGTGCGGTGAATTCCTCTGCAACGGTCGGCGGGTTCTCGATCGGACCACAGACATCGCCGCGGCGAACATCGTTCTTTGCAATACCACGGACGTTGAAACCAACGTTGTCTCCCGGAAGTGCTTCTGGGAACTCTTCGTGGTGCATCTCAATGGACTTAACCTCACCGGTAACGTTTGCCGGCATGAAGGAGATTTTCTGTCCTTTCTTGAGGATACCGGTTTCAACACGGCCTACTGGGACGGTTCCGACACCGGAGATGGTGTAGACATCCTGAATCGGGAGTCTGAGCGGCTTGTCGGTCGGCATGTCGGGCATCTTGAAGAGATCAAGTGCTGCAAGAAGTGTCGGGCCCTTGTACCAGGGGGTGTTTGCCGATGCTTCTTTAATGTTGTCACCGCAGAATGCGCTGATTGGGATGAAGGGGGTCTCGGCCGATTTAAATCCAACGGACATGATGAGCTTGGTCATCTTCTCTTTTGCTTCGTTGTACTTCTCTTCGGAGTAGTTAACTGCATCCATCTTGTTGATGGCAACGATGATCTGGTTGATACCAAGAGTCTTGGACAGGAAAACGTGTTCCTTGGTCTGCTCCATCGGGCCTTCGGTTCCGGATACGACAATGATTGCTGCATCAGCCTGGGATGCACCGGTGATCATGTTCTTAACGAAGTCACGGTGACCTGGACAGTCGACAACGGTAAAATTGTATTTCGGGGTTTCGAATTTCTTGTGAGCGATATCAATGGTAATACCACGTTCACGCTCTTCCTTGAGGGAGTCCATTACCCAGGCGAACTCGAAAGTTGCTTTTCCTTCTAATTCTGCTTCTTTCTTGTATCCATCAAGAATGTGCTGCTGTACGACACCGGTCTCGAAGAGAATCCGGCCAACGGTTGTTGACTTACCGTGGTCAATGTGACCGATAACGGCAAGATTCATGTGGGGCTTTGCTGCTGCCATGATAATGTATCTCCACTTTGACTCATTGATAAGGACACAAAAGATTGCGATTCAAATCAACACGAGTGTAAACAGATAGATCTTACAACCATATAAAATAATTCCTCAGCCAAACAAACAGAACCGACAGACTAATAGGAAAATAATCCCGTATTCTCTGTAATGAAATCATTACCTCTTGAGAGAAAACCGAGCGGTAAATCGACCGTGATGTGCGGGGACAAGGAAGTTTCCGTACACATTACCTGTGTTTTTTGTGCGAACTGCGCAGGAATACGGGTAAACCGGAGAGTTACCCCGAATCCGTATGCCCAGGCAATGCGCGGATCAAAGGGAGGATTATCCCTTGATGAACAGCTGATGGACGGGATGGTCCTTTTCAACACCGTGATCGAAGACAAGAACGCCACCGATATTGAGTGTTCGGATGACGCAGGGTCCGGATACCAGCCGATCTCACGCAGACGTTAGTATTACCGCTACGACCAGAAGAACGGCCATCCGGGTGAGTTCGTTACCCGCTCCGGTCACATCCCCGTTCGTCCCGCCGAAGAGTTTTCGCGCGAGGAAAAGAAGGCACAGGAACGTGACGAGAGCCGCTGCGAGCCCTGCCCCAACATACATTTTTCCCGGCAGAAGAAAGAGCGGGAGAGTCAAGACTACGGCATAGATGCAGAACCGCTTTTTTGAACGATCGTAGATATATTTCTGAATCCCGTCGTGAAAGGGGTTTCCAAGCGCCGACGAGAGAGCCATACTCAGTTTCCCGAAAACTTCTGCTATGAACACGGCAAAAGCGATCTGCAGAACGGTCGTGGATGAGAGTGCAGCGTAGGAGATCAAAACGACCATGATTCCAAGAGCGAGTGCCCCGGTACCTGTAGTTCGGTCGGTCATGGCACGAATCCGTTTTTCCCTGCTGCCGTGCGCCATGAGTCCGTCGCCGAAATCGAGAAGGCCGTCGAAATGGTTGCCGCCGGAAATGAAGACCGCTAAGGCAAGGGTGAGGGCGGCAATTATTGCAGAGTTTTCAAAGCCGAGATACCAGGCGGTCAGCCCGGGAACTGCCGCAATACCGCCGATGACGTACCCGGCTATCGGATAGAGCCAGCTTCGCTTCGCAAAATATTCATAATCCGCCGGTTTTCCCAGAGGGAGGATCGTGGTGAACTGTAAGAGTGCACGAAGTGACTGCATTTATATTATATCTTGTCAGTTCTAAATGATATAATATCATGTCATTTGTTTCAACGAGAGCGGATTTCTCTGCAGAATCGCCGATGTTCGCCCTGATCCTGTCAAACTCCCTCGTCTCTACAATAGATGGAGTATCCGGAGCCGGGGAGAGCCCGGCAAAAAGTCTGATGGTGCCGCCGTTAGACGCCGAACTTATCATAAACGGCGAGATAACCTCCGTTGACATGACGCCGAACACGCCGACCGGCTGCCCGACGCCGGCAGTCCTGACTCTCGCGATGATGGATCTGATCGGTATGAAACCTCTCATGATTGCGGCAGGTCTGGATCACGAGGTCACCGTCCCCCATATACAGTTCAGTGAAAAAGCCGGAGGCGATCCGCGGGAAGGAAGGGCCGTTCCCAATGCGAAGGAACTCTTTGAAAAAGGCCGATGGCTCGGTGAATACCTCTCCCAAACCCGCGACCTCCTCGTTCTCGGCGAATGCCTGCCGGGAGGGACGACGACCGCACTCTGCGTTCTTCGCGCTCTTGGCTATCAGGCAAAAGTCAGCAGCTGCCTGGTGGATAACCCAATCTGCATCAAAGAGAGAATCGCAGCCGAAGCGGTGAAAAAGGTACAGAAAACCGGCGTGACCGATCCGCTCGAGATCGTTTCCATGGTGGGAGATCCGATGATCCCGGTCGCTGCGGGAATCGCCGAAGGCTACCGGGGAAAACTGTTCCTTGCGGGAGGCACGCAGATGCTTGCGGCGGCGGCAGTGATACGGGCACGTGGAAACACCGTTCCCGATATCGTGACGACGATATATGTCTACGATGACAAGACAGCCTCGTTCAAAGAAACGGCCGCCGCGGTCGGAGCAGATGCCTATTATGTGGACCCTGAATTCGGATCGATCGGCCATGCAGGTCTTGCCCGCTATGCAGAAGGCGAGATCAAAGAGGGGTCCGGCGCCGGAGGAGCGATGTTTCTTGCAAGCATTCTCGGCTTCGCTCCCGAGGTTATCAGGAACGCGATCCGCGAACAGGTAATCAGATACATATAGATGGAACTGGAAATACAGATCCGCAATGCGGAGTTCTCCTGCAGATGCTGCGGGGAGCTCATCTGCATAAACAACAATGACGGAAATACACATCGTTGGAACAGCCCATGTTTCACAGAAAAGCATCGACGAAGTTCGTGAGGCAATAGACGCAGTAAATCCCGATGTGATCGCGATCGAACTTGATCCGGGGCGTTTTGCCGCATTAAAACAGCAGATGAAGGAGGCTGAGGAACGGGAGAATGGGATTCTGCCAAATGAGGAGGCAAAACCTATCGCACCCGAGGTGAAGAGTCTCTTAAAAGGGAATTTTACTCTGATGCTTGTTCAGTGGATCCTAGCCTATGTTCAGCGAAAGATCGGTATGAACGTCGGTGTCGAGCCGGGAGCCGAGATGAAAGAGGCGATCAAAATCGCCGAAGAACGAAATATCAGAATACTTCTCATCGACCGGAACATCAACACAACCCTCGCCCGATTCTGGGGCAATATGAAATTCCTCGAGAAGATAAAAATCGTGTGGATCCTGATCAGATCGATGGTCGGAACGGATGACGAAACGGAAAGTATCGATACCGAGATGGTCGAGTCTCTGACAAATCCGGATATGATCGAGCTTGCCCTTGCCGAGTTCCAGAAGTTTTCCCCGACCGGCGCAAATGCGCTGATCACGGAACGGGATGCCTATCTGGCGCACGGCATCATCAGTCTGGAACACAGTTCCTTCGAGCGGGGAGTGGTCGTGGTGGGTGCCGGACATCTCCCGGGAGTTAACAAATTCAGGGAACATCCCGAAACGCTGCCGTCCATGAAAAGCCTGAACAAACTGCCGAAAAAATATCCGTGGGGAAAGATCATCGGGAGCGTGTTCATCGCCATGTTCACGGTTATCATTCTCGCGATCGCATTTTCCGGGGCAACCGATCTTCTTATCTGGGCAATCATCTACTGGGTAGTGCTAAACGGACTGTTTGCAGGCATTGCGACATTACTGGTTCGGGGTCATCCGCTTTCCGCGGCGACGGCGGCGGGTCTTGCATGGATGACCTCCTTGAACCCGTTCCTTGCCTGCGGATGGTTTGCGGCGATCGTGGAGGCAAGGATGCGGCCGCCAAGTGCAGGGGACTTTAAGGCGATCGCAAAAGCCGAAACGATTCATGATATGTTTTCGGTCCCGCTGTTTAAGATCCTCCTTGTCGCCGCTGCGGCAAATATCGGAAGTACGATCGCGACAATTGCCTTCTTTGTCTTCCTGACACCGCTCTTAGGAGTCGATCTTGATATGATGAAAGAGATATTGATAACCGGATTTACCAATCTTTGGACATTTTTAACGGGCTGGATCTGATCATCCAACCAATCAACACCTTATTTTTCCCACCAGATGTGGGCGGTCTTGGAAATTCCCGGAAGAACATAGCCATTATCTGTTTTGCGCATACGTTCACCCAGATACCGGTCAACGATGCTTTTTTGTTCATCACTCTTTGCGAGAACCCGGGTATAATAATCCTGATGCATTTCTTCAACTGACGTATACGCCTGACCAACCGTTCTCGATTCGACGGTAAGGTTTGCATAGATGCCAAGCTGGAACAGAACGTTCCAGAGTATGTCGGCGGTAGGTTCATAGTTGTAAGGTTCTCCGTGCAGAAGCGGCCATAACTCCTTATTCCCCCGCGAAAGAGAGGTAGGTATGAGAAACCAGAAGAGATGGACCGCATATTCAGCGCAGTCATCCATTTTTTTGATACAATCCCGGATGTTTTCCATCATCAAAGAGAGAGAAGCTACCACAACATCATGTCGTCCGATCTCTTCCGGTGCGGCATCCTCCCAGGTTGTATGAAGTATGCGAATGGGGGGAGCATCGGTGAGTCTGCGGTAGGTTTCAATTCCTTCAATCATGGGAAAAGACGGCTCGACAACGGTCACCGAACAACCGGAAAGAGCGAGCGGGACGGAAAGAGTGCCGGGTCCTGCACCGATATCCAGAACCGAAGAACCTGACGGGATATTCATCGAATCAAGCTGCTGCTGAACTCTTCCCCGGTCATCATTCTTCAGCCGTCTGACGTATCTGTCTACATTCACCGGATTGTCCCAGAAAGTTTCGTTGTCCTCGCCTGCGGCGCGTTTCTGCCGGAATGCACGGGCCATCTGTTCATCCCACATCCGGATGAAATCCGGTTTTTCGGAACACATATACTATAATACTGGGTGGAAAGTAATAAACTGCGCGGGCTTGAGAGAGTCTGTCCAATCATGGATTCTGTGATATAAACTCATCCCCCATTTACTCTTGTGGACTTGAGTCTGTCCAATCGATACGTCAATCCATTGGACATAGTTTTTTTTGATCGAGATAACTTCACCTAGGAATATCATGATTCAACCGTTTCACTATTGACATGGGATTGGGGGGGGAATCTGCCAAATCAGACTTCTTATCGATAATTTGCAAAATTCATATTCTGAAATCTATTCTGTAAATGGGCTAACATCAATAATTGGAACGTTATAAAATTCATTATTGCAGAGAGCGCTCTGTTGTTTTTCTTGCAATGCACCACATCAAATTTGACTGTTTTTTTGAGGTGTGCATGCTTGCGTTCGCACGTTCCCCACCTTTTCATAGCATCTTTTACCTCCCTTCCATGAAGAATAGTCTGATTTCTGAGATATGCTCCTACCACCTCCCGTTTACCATTCTTGCAGAGAAATACCAGTTTTTCTGTAAGAGACATTTGGGCATTTCCTCCTTTTCTCCAGAACGTATTGATCTGTTTTATTATGGTCTTCTCTGAACCTAATTGGGACAACTGCGCGTCAGATCTCAGTTGAATAAGGGGTTTTGCATGAAGTTTCTCAAATATTAACGTGTGTAGCTCTAGGGAGTCATATCCCGCATCCATCAATACACGATCACAGGATACGCCGAGAAGTTCGGCAATCTGAATCAAAAAATGCGCATAGAGTTTGTCATTCTCCGTTCCTTCTGAATGAATCATAAACATGGGATAAGCCCCCAGATTCAAAATATGTGCTTTATCCATTTTAACCTGATAATGAGGGTTAAACAGACTATTGGGACAATAACGGCTTGCAACTAAAGAAGTGGAATCGATAATTACCTCGGTTTCATATTTGAGGAAATGGACAATCTTTTTGCTTATCAAAAACATAAGAACTTCGATACCCTCCTCACCTAACCGATATTTCACAAAGTAATGCAAAGTACTCGGCGAAGGTAACCATAGTTGTGATTTTGCCGGAAGAAGGTGGCTGAGATCTTCTTCCGTTATTTTACGCCGAATATGACGATAGGCTATTCTGCGATAAGTCATGACAACAGTCAGTTTTATCAGAAAATCAATGGGATAATGAAAATAATCGCGAAGATGAGGTGAATAATAAGTTTGTTCGATTTTTCGTACAATGTCACTAATGTTGAGCAGGGACATGAGCCAGCAAATGGACATATCCGGAGGGATGACTCCATTGTTGAAAATAAGTTCGTATTCGTCTTGAAATTCAGACATACCACTCGGCGCAGGGATACATAAAGGTATTGTTCCCCTCCAAAAAAGTCGACAAGAGTAAATGGGGGATGAGTTTATATCACAGAATCCACGATTGGACATACTCAGATAATCCCGAAGAATACATCAATGCAGGACCTTACGTCGACTCGGCCGCATACTACGTAAAATCGGTCGATATCAACTCGGCGACCCTCGTCCTTGCGGTGAACCCGAAGTGGAAAGGAGATGCTCCTTACTACGGAACCGTTGAGCTCCACTGGTTTGCGACTGAAGATGCTGCGATTCTCGCCATGCTTGGCGGTGAATGCGACACCTACTGGAAGTACGGCGCCTCGTTCCCCACATCATCCCTTGCCCTTCTGAACTCCTCGGAGAAATTCACCACAGTCGAGACTCCGTCCTTAAAGATGACATATATTGGATTCAATACGATCTCTTCCGATGTCAGAAGCGATCTTGCATTCCGCAAAGCGATCGCCTACGCACTGAAATATGACGAACTCGTCGAGATCGGCGCCTCGGGATATGCTCTTTCGGCAAACTCGGGCTTCATTCCAAATGGTGTTCCGTATTATAAGAATACCGCGGCCAACATCTACAATCTCGCAACCGCCAAATTGATGCTCGATGCGGCAGGTTACAAATATGTGAACGGAGACGGGATTCGCGAGGACACAAACGGCAGCGCGCTTACGGTCACCCTTCTGGCCCGTAACAAAGTCGCAGGAGAACTCATCAAAGAGTACCTCGAAAAGGCAAGGCTGAAAGTTGAGTATAAATTCGCCTCCGATCTGAACGCCTGGATCGAATTAAAGGATGCCCATGCATACGACATCGCCTACAACGGGATCACCGCCAAAGGCATGATGATGGATTCCAGCTGGGCGACCGGATACTTTGCCTCGAATACCGTAGGTGCGGGCAAACTCCAGAACGTTGACGACCCGGTATTCCTTGAACTCTGGGCGAAAATCGCGACGGCCCCGGATGGAGATGAACTCAAAGCCCTGATATCCGATCATCAGGATTATTATGCAGACAACATGCTGGGTATCGCCCTCTACTGGTGTACGGATGTGACGCCGATCAACACGGAGATCAACGGCTGGTACATCTCCAAGGCAACGGGAATCCTGAACGAGATCAATCTCCTCTAGATTCATCCGATTAATTAATCTCCCTTTTTTTACTTTTATGACAAATAGTATACATACTTCAAAATACGTATGAATAAAGTCCTGGCCAGAAAACTCGTCCGCTATGCCGTATCCCTGCTGATAGTTGTCCTACTCGTGTTTCTTCTTCCCCGCTGCATGCCCGGCGATTAGGTTCAGTGTCTTGTGGGAGAGGACGTGTATCTGACCCAGGAGATCCTCGATACGGTTACGGTCAAACTTGGTCTTGACCGCCCGCTTTTCGAGCAGTTCCAGATTTATATCGGGGACCTTTTCACGGGGAATCTGAGATATTCCTACACGCGTCACCAGAATGTGGCGGGTCTGATCTGGGACCGCCTTCCCTGGACGCTTCTTCTCACGGGAGTTTCCATGCTGATCGGCTATGCGTTTGGGATCATCGCCGGTACCTGGGCGGCATGGATGACCGAGAGGAAGGGTGCGAAGATCCTGACCGCGGCTGGGGTTGTTGCGTCCTGCATTCCCCCGTATCTACTCGGTCTGATCTTCTTCTCGGTGTTCGTGTACCAGCTCGGCTGGTTCCCATACAAAGGATTTTACGAGACTCCCGATCTTTTCAGCGTAGCATATCATATGGCGCTTCCCGTTTTGACCCTCGCATTGTTCGTGTTTGCGAGAAACATGATCATCATGCGGGGATCGATTCTGACGGAAAAGAACAAGCTGTATCCCCAGTTTGCAAAAAGTCACGGTATTCCCCGAAGAAAAATCATATACGGTCATGTGATGAAAAACGCGATCCTGCCAATCCTTACCCATTTTGCGATCGACTTCGGCTTCATTTTATCCGGCGCGCTTTTTATCGAGATCATCCTCTCCCTCAACGGTCTAGGTCGAGTCATGTACACTGCGGTCCTGAATCTGGATTATCCGGTGCTCTCAGGACTGTTTCTGGTGATCGCGATCATGGCGATCAGTGCGAATCTGGTTGCCGACATTCTTTACGGGATCATCGATCCGCGGGTGAAATGGGGTGATGATCAGTGAAGTTCGATCGTCGGTATATCCTTCCGGGTCTTCTGATCCTGATATTCTTGATTGTTGCGGTGTTTCTTGGTATGTTTGCCCCGTATTCGATCAGCGACCGAACTGCGACCTATCAGGCACCGAACGCCGAGCATCTTCTCGGGACCGAGAATATGGGAAAGGATATCTTCTCCCTCCTGATCTATGCAGCCAGATGGACGCTGATGGTCGGGTTAGCCTCCGGTCTTCTTGCCGTGTGCGTGGGAACCGCGTTCGGTCTTCTCGCCGGCTGGAGAAGAGGAGCATTGGATGAGTTTCTGATGGGAACGACGGATATCGTTCTGATTCTTCCAAAGATTCCTCTGGTAATTATTCTTGCCGCGTATCTGGGCCCAAGTCCGTGGATTCTAATCTTCGTTCTGGGACTTTTGTCCTGGGAGTCGATCGCCCACGTTGTGCGTTCGAAAGTTATTCAGATCCGGTCGTCCGAGTATATTCTCGCCGCCCGCTGTCTGGGATTTTCGGATTGCCGGATCATGTTCAAAGAGATCTTACCCGTGGTTTTTCCGGTTATCGTCCCGAAGTTCGTTCTGATCACGGCAGTTGCCATGATCTCGGAGGCATCTCTCGCGTTTCTTGGGCTTTCCGATCCCCAGACGGTTTCGTGGGGGGTATGATCTCGGACGCCTTTACCTACAGCGGGTTCCTTCGCGGCATGTGGTACCTGGTGGCTCCCTCCGGCACTCTGCATTATTCTCGGGGTTCTGGCAATCACCAGTCTTGCCTTCATCCATGAACGCGGTGTTCGCGAGGTGATGCAGTTATGAAAAACATGCTCGAGATCAGTGACCTGTCCGTCTCGTTTCCGGGACCGAATGGAAAAAATCCCGCAGTCCGAAATCTCTCCCTCTCACTTTGGGCCAGCGAGTGTCTTGCGATCGTCGGCGAGTCCGGATGCGGGGAAGTCCGTGGTTGCCCAGGCAGTCTTACATCTGCTTCCGCCCGGGACCGAGGTGCTTGGCCGGATCTCCTATCAGGGGCAGGATCTTCTGCATCTCTCCGAAAGCGAGATGGACCAAATACGGGGGTCAGGAGATTGGAATGGTGTTTCAGATCCCGGAGAGAGCTCTCAATCCGGCGATGAAGATTGGAAAACAGCTGATCTCACCGCAGGTGATGCATGGGCTCTGTTCGGAAAAGGATGCGGAGCTTCGGGCGAAGGGGGTCCTGCAGAGTCTCGGCCTGGACGCCGACCGGGTTATGTCCTCCTATCCCTGGATGTGTTCAGGAGGAATGTGTCAGCGGATCGTGTTTGCCGCGGTCTCTCTTCTTCATCCGAATCTGGTGGTCGCCGATGAGCCGACCAAAGGACTTGACGCCGCCAATGTCACGGATCTTGAAGCGATACTTTCCACGGTCACTGCCGGAAAAAGCACCGGTCTGCTTTTGATCACGCATGATATGGATGTGGCTTCCCGCCTTTCGAACCGTATTGCCGTCATGTACTGCGGTATGATCGTTGAAGAGGGGGAAACTAGGTCCGTTTTATCATCACCGAAGCATCCGTACACACGTGGTCTTCTCGGTAGTCTTCCAAAGAACGGGTTCGTGCCGATCCCGGGAATCTCTCCCGCACTCAGCGATCTGCCGAATGGCTGCGTCTTTAACCCGCGTTGTGCTTTCGGTGACGAAAAGTGCAGAACCACTATCCCCGATCTGACAGACGGGGTGAGGTGCCGTCGATGCTGATTTTAGAAACCGAGCATATTTCAAAATCATATGGGAAGTTTGCCGCACTCACCGATTTCTCTTTAGAGATCGCTGCAGGCGAGACCGTAGGGCTTACCGGTCTGTCCGGATCCGGAAAAAGTACCTGTGCCAGAATCCTTGCAGGGCTCGAACGTCCAAATACCGGCGTCGTCCGCTATGCCGGAAAAGAACTGACCGGCCCATACCCCATGATCCAGATGATCTTTCAGGGTCCGGGCGGGTCCTTCAACCCGGTTCGAACGATCTATCAGTCGTTATCTGCCGTACTGAGTCTGCAGGGTGTACCAAAACCCGAGCACCGCGATCTTCTCTCGGAACATTTCCAGAATGCCGGTCTGCAGACCGAGATCTTATCCCGCTATCCCGACCAGATCTCCGGTGGTCAGGCCCAGAGGGTCGCGATCGTCCGGGGTATGCTCGTTCGCCCGAAGGTGATGATTCTGGACGGGCCGACCTCGGCGCTCGATGTCTCGGTCCAGGCACAGATCCTTCATCTGCTCAAAGATATCCAGAAGGAAAACGGCATGTCCTACGTGTTTATCTCGCACGATCCGTCGGTCGTCGAGTTCATGGCAGACCGGGTGATCAGCCTGTGATGATATTTTAGCCAAGTTTTGATGGGCAGATTGATATTTCGTACTGCCGATTCTATTAATACTACCATGTCCGGAACCGTTTATCTGCATAAGGTCATGCTGAAACATTTTGACGACACCTCGTATCTTGCAGATCTGCCGGTCGTGCGGAATCTTAAACATATGGGCGAGCTGTCGTTCGAGTCTCCGGTGACGTTTTTTGTTGGAGGAAACGGCTCGGGAAAATCAACGCTGCTCGAGGCGATCGCCATTTCAGCAGGATTTAATGCGGAAGGCGGGTCCCGGAACTTTTCATTTGCCACGAAATCGACCGAGTCGAATCTGCATTCATACCTGACGTTATCGCGCCGCGGCCGTGAGAAGGACGGATTTTTCTATAGGGTAGAGAGTTTTTACAATGTGGCATCACAGGTGACTGATCTGCAGCTCAATCTCGACGGGTACGGCGGAAAATCCCTGCATGATCAGTCTCACGGCGAAAGTCTGCTGGCATTAGTGCAGAACCGGTTTCGAGGGAACGGCCTGTATATTCTGGATGAACCGGAATCTGCCCTTTCTCCCATGCGGCAGATGACGCTGATGCTGGAGATCAAACGGCTTGTCGAAGAGGAGCATTCCCAGTTTCTGATCGCGACCCACTCGCCGATCCTTATAACGTATCCCGATGCGGATATTTTCGAGATAACGCCGGATGCTATTTTTAAAACGACGTATGATAAGACTGCATCATACCGAATTACCAAACGTTTTCTGGATGATCCGAAACATATGCTCGATGCACTGTTCGAGGATTAAAAAAAGAAAAGACGATCAGCGTTGCTCTCTGATCATTTTTATACACTTTTTCGGACATTCGTTGGAACAAATACCGCAGCCTTTGCAGTAAACGAGGTCGATCTCGAGCGTGTCCGGATCGATGACCGCATCCGGGCAGAACATCGCACAGATCCCGCAGTGGTTGCAGATTTCCCGGTCCACGATCGGACGGAATGTTCTCCACGTACCGGTAAGACCGGCTCCTCCCTCATGGGGGACGCTGATCGTCATTTTTGGCATTCTGCTCATACGATGACCTCCTCAAAAGCCGCTTTTGCAGCCGCAGTGTTTCTTGGATCGGCAAACGTTTCGGTGATCGCCTTCACTCCCGACTCCCGGCTGAAGAGGCCGAGTTTTGCGAGAGCTCCGATCACCGGCGTGTTCACTATCGGACTTCCGGCGACCACGAGGTTTTCGCGAAGTGCAATCCCGGTAAGATCCGCTTTGTAGACCTTGAAGCCTGACGGGAAGTCAATATCGTCGTGCGTGTTGATGAAGATCGACCCTCCTTCTTTCAGGCCGTCCAGGACATTTACCGTGTCCATCACGGTCGGGTCAAGGATGACGATCATGTCGGGTTTGTTAATCTGGGAATAGATCCTGACCGGAGCATCGTCGATCCTGACGAATGAAACGATAGGAGCCCCGCGGCGTTCTGCGCCGTAGAACGGGCAGGCGGTCGCGAATTTCCAGTCTTTTACGGCGGCGGAGGCCAT
The DNA here is from genome assembly GCA_965229365.1 of Methanocorpusculum sp. Lineage (GTDB taxonomy): Archaea > Halobacteriota > Methanomicrobia > Methanomicrobiales > Methanocorpusculaceae > Methanocorpusculum. The sequence continues at coordinate 30,580 of OZ245878.1, forward strand.
CATTCTGGCCGCCGTTACACCGCCCTGTCCGCCTCTTGAGTGTATACGAATCTCGTACATTTACTGCTCCTCCAGCGGGATACCGAACCAGAACTCCGTCCCCATCTTGCGGGTGCGGACAAACTCTGCCATATCCTCGAAGGTAACTTCCTGGCCACCGAGACCGGCAATGACGCTGGCGATTTTCGCATCAGGATATCTTGCCTGGATCTCTCCGGCAACAACGCCGCCGAAGCCGAACGAGTAGTCACGGTCGATCACGACGAGGTCTTTTCCCTTGATGTTCATATCGAGCGGGAACGGTCTGAACCAGCGGATCCGCATGACTCCGGCTTTGACTCCCTCTTTTCTCAGGAGATCGGCGGCGACCTCGGCTTCTTTGCCGAGCGTTCCCATTGCGATAATGATAACGTCCGCATCATCACAGAAGTATTCCTCGACCGGCGCATAGTTTCTGCCGAAACGTTTTGCAAACTCGGCTTCGGTCTCGTTGATGACTGTGCGTGATGACCGCATGCATTTTTCCATGTCGAATCTGAACTGGTAGTGGACGTTTGCCGGGCTCATTGCGCCGTAGCCTTTCGGATCGTTGACGTCGATTTTGTGTGGGAGTTCCAGCGGCGGGATGAAATCTCCCGGCTCGGTCATCTCGAACGGCTGCATGATGTGGGAAAGGAGGAATCCGTCCATGTTGATCATGACCGGCAGAAGAACGCGGTTGTCTTCGGCGATCCTGAATGCCATCAGGGTCGCATCGTATGCCTCCTGTACGGTCGATACGTAGACCTGAAGCCAGCCGGTATCTCTTTGGGAAAGGGCATCGGTGTGTTCAGCCCAGATGTTCCATCCCGGAGCGAGTGTCCTGTTGACCTGACCCATCACGATCGGCAGGCGGGCTCCTGCCGCCCAGTGGAGCATCTCGTGCATGTAGAGAAGACCATGCGAGCTTGTCGCGGTGAAAACTCTGACTCCCGTGATGGAAGCGCCGATACAGGCAGTCATTGCGGAGTGTTCCGACTCGACCGGGATGTAGCGTGCTTTGAGGTCGCCGGACTCGACGTAGTCGGCGATGCTTTCGATGATCTCGGTCTGGGGGGTGATGGGGTATGCGGCAACGACGAGCGGTTTTGCCATTTTTACGGCTGAAGCTACGGCTTTGTTACCGGTGGACATTATTAGTTCGCTCATTCTGTTTCCTCCGATTGTGCGGCTTCGAGAGCAATTTTTTTCAGGTTTTTGTCGACGTTTGCCTGAATGATCGCGGCGGTCTTTTCATCGACTTTTCTGAATCGTCCCTGGGCCTTGAGGTATTCGCCTACGGGTGCCGGCCGTTTCATGGCGGCACGAGAGGATGCGCTGACGGTGAATTTGTCGTACTCTTTTTCCCAGAGGACCCAGATGCCGGATTTGACCGCCATCTTTCCGATTTCGACGGTCTTTTCCGAGGGGATTCTCCAGCCCGGCGGGCAGGGTGCAAGGATGTGAATGAACTTCGGCCCAGGGATCGAAAGGGCTTTTTTCACTTTGTTGTAGATGTCGGCGGGGTACGAGGAGCAGGCCGTTGCCTGATAGGGAAGGTTGTGTGCCTCGACGATTCTGTCAATATCTTTCTTGTTGACGGTTTTTCCGTTCGGGGTAGTTGTGGTTATTGCTCCAAGCGGGGTAGCGCCGGATCTCTGCATGCCGGTGTTTCCGTATGCTTCGTTGTCGTAACAGATATACAGGAAGTCCTCGCCGCGTTCCAAGGCTCCGGATAGTGCCTGGATACCGATGTCGGCGGTTCCTCCGTCGCCTGCGTAGACTATGACATTGGTTTTTTCGCCTTTTGCCCGGAGAGCTTCGCTCATTCCGGAAGCACAGGCGGGGGCGGCTGCAAATGCGATGTTATAGACGGGCACGGTGTGAAGCATGTAGGGATAGACCCCCTGGATCACACTGTTGCAGCAGGCAGGTATCACGAGGATCGTATCTTTGCCTGCAGCCTTGAGGATATAGCGGAGTGCAAGTAACGAGCCACATCCAGCACAGGTGGATGGACACTTTAAAAGCATCTCTTCTTTGGGAATTTCCGTCATGGGTTCTTTATGTATTTGTCACGATTTATAATGAGGTTTACTAATCGAAGCGACGCTTCGATAATTGAACCGCTGAACAAATCTCGTCAGAAATTTGTGATTGGGGCTTGCGACATGACATCGCCATCTGGATCGACAAAGTAAAAAAAGAGCTGGGTGATTATGGTAAATAGTTAGTATCGGTCGAAACGGACTCTTCCGAATAATACCTAGGTCATGTTGTTGTGAAATATGAAGAGTTAGATTATTTGAATCCCGATTTGAATCCATTCTCCATCATTAATATGACTACTGCTAAATATTGTACTGGGTACATTGTTAACATATACATAGAGTTTCATGTCAGTGCAGTATAGTGTGCCTTTGTTTACTGGTTTTACATCGTCATTGAATGTTCTCTCATCATTCCAAGGGTTACCTGTAGTATTATCCGGCGTAATTACCCTTATAATTATAATATATACCATCTGATTTGGGTGTGCCAGATTGAATTCACTTAATGATGGATCTAATTCTGCCTCATCTTTTCTCAAACTCAGTCCGTCATTTAAATTAAACCAGTATTCTCCATCATTATAATATATTTTATGCCTGATTAAAGTAATTGTATTCCAATCATTTGTCAGATTTTTTGCATCATCCACAATATCTATCCACTCTGAACCCCAGTAATCAGAAAGATCAAATTTCATTCCATTGATTTCAAGGATCTTAATGTCTCCCCGCCTCCACCGGCTTTTCCTATTCTCTTCTCCGCAAGAAGCGTCGAAACTCCCTTATCACTCGTATAAACTACCGACACCATTCCGACAGCCTCCGATCCGGAATCCCAGCTACGTGTAATACCCGGACCAAATTCCACGTCCCCTCCAAACGCTGCCGTCTTGTCCACACCGTCGACGAGGATCGTATAGCTCCCTCCCGGAAGCACGGCCCGTTCAGCTGCGTAACTGTGATGGTATTTCCCTGACTTCCAATAGATATGCCAACAATTGGCGCCGGTTCGGGCATACCAAATCCCATCAACACTGCTCCGACAATGCCGATAAGCACGACTGTGAGGGCAACGAGCAGTATCGTTCCGATTACCGAAGACACTCCCTCGTTTTTTGAAATAACATTATACGGCATACGTAATTGATTTATATATTGCTCTCTATTTATCTATTTGAGTCTGTCCAATCGATACGTCAATCCATTGGACAGAGTTTTTTTTTGATCGAGATAACTTCACCTAGGAATATCATGATTCAACCGTTTCACTATTGAAATGGGATTGGGGGGAATCTGCCAAATCAGACTTCTTTAGACTTCTTATCGATAATTTGCAAAATTCATATTCTGAAATCTATTCTGTAAATGGGCTAACATCAATAATTGGAACGTTATAAAATTCATTATTGCAGAGAGCGCTCTGTTGTTTTTCTTGCAATGCACCACATCAAATTTGACGGTTTTTTGAGGTGTGCATGCTTGCGTTCGCACGTTCCCCGCCTTTTAATAGCATCTTTTACCTCCCTTCCATGAAGAATAGTCTGATTTCTGAGATATGCTCCTACCATCTCCCGTTTACCATTCTTGCAGAGAAATACCAGTTTTTCTGTAAGAGACATTTGGGCATTTCCTCCTTTTCTCCAGAACGTATTGATCTGTTTTATTATGGTCTTCTCTGAACCTAATTGGGACAATTGCGCGTCAGATCTCAGTTGAATAGGGGGTTTTGCATGAAGTTTCTCAAATATTAACGTGTGTAGCTCTAGGGAGTCATATCCCGCATCCATCAATACACGATCACAGGATACGCCGAGAAGTTCGGCAATCTGAATCGAAAAATGCGCATAGGGTTTGTCATTCTCCGTTCCTTCTGAATGAATCATAAACAAGGGATAAGCCCCCAGATTCAAAATATGTGCTTTATCCATTTTAACCTGATAATGAGGGTTAAACAGACTATTGGGACAATAACGGCTTGCAACTAAAGGAGTGGAATCGATAATTACCTCGGTTTCAGATTTGAGGAAATGGACAATCTTTTTGCTTATCAAAAACATAAGAACTTCCATACCCTCCTCACCTAACCGATATTTCACAAAGTAATGCAACGTACTCGACGAAGGTAACCAGAGTGGTGATTTTGTCGGAAGAGGGTGGCTGAGATCTTCTTCCGTTATTTTACGCCTAATATGACGATAGGTTATTCTGCGATAAGTCATTACAACAGTCAGTTTTATCAGAAAATCAATGGGATAATGAAAATAATCGCGAAGATGAGGTGAATAATAAGTTTGTTCGATTTTTCGTACAATGTCACTAATGTTGAGCTGGGACATGAGCCAGCAAATGGACATATCCGGAGGGATGACTCCATTGTTGAAAATAGGTTCGTATTCGTCTTGAAATTCAGACATACCACTCGGCGCAGGGATACATAAAGGTATTGTTCCCCTCCAAAAAAGTCGACAAGAGTAAATGGGGGATGAGTTTATATCACAGAATCCACGATTGGACAGACTCTATTTTTGTGTAGGGGAAAATCCACATATAATTTCAGGTTTGGATTAAAAAAATCTCAGAAAATTATTTTATATCTGCTATATCCACCCAATCTCTTGAAGATGGGTTACGACTTATTTTCGAATCTGAAGTAACATCTCCCTTACTTTTACAGATATAAAGAGTGCTGTCATATTCGTAAAGAGAACCAATCGTCGGATATGGAGTCGATTTCCATGGCTGGCTAAAATCGGTAGGATCCATGTCGCTCGCGTTAAATATTTTTTTCGACAAATCTATTTTCAGTAACCTGTTATCTGCTGTTTTGTCCACATATGTTTGGATAGATGGATTTGTCGCTGCATCTGCTTTAGACACACGCTTGTTGTCAATAGAGACCCAGTATTCGCCATCATCAACATATAATATACCCTCGCCCAAAAAAATACCGCTTGTGCTGGTATTCACTTCATCAAGGAAGGTCCGCCATTCAACTCTATGTAAGATCATATAGGTATCTTCGAATCCATCGCTCCCTCCTCCCCTCCTCGTTCATCTCCTCCTCCGCTTCCCGCCTCCCCGATATTCTTTTCTGCAAGAAGCGTCGAGACTCCTTTATCACTCGTATAAACTACCGACATCGTTTTGACCGCCTCCGATCCGGAGTCCCAGCTAAGCGTTATACCCGGACCAAATTCCACGTCCCCTCCAAACTCTGCCGTTTTGTCCACATCGTCGACGAGAATCTTATAACTTCCAGCCGGGAGGACGTCTCCGTTCAGCTGCGTAACCGTGGTGGTGTTTCCCTGACTTCCGATTGATATGCCAACAATCGGCGCCGGCTCCGACAAGCCGTAAGCCATCATAGCTGCTCCGACAATATCGATAAGGACGATTGTGAGGGCTACGAGAAAAATCGTCCCGATCAAAGGAGAGACGGCATCATCCTTCTGTGAACCGGGAAGTATCATAATAATGATATACAGAATCTCGATACTATATTAATTAATACCTGTAGGCAAAACCCGGATGATATTTTTGGTTTATGAGGAGAAAACCATCCAAAAGATCCCAAGAAAAAGTATTATCATCTCCTCCACCCCAAGAATTTTTATTATGACGGATGATCCGGTTGAATTGACCGATGAGGAAATCCTTCTGCGTGCCGAAGAAATTCGTAAATCTCAGGAGGCTAAGAAGGCTGAAGAACTCAAAAAAGCCGAGGAAATACGACTGGCCGAAAAGGCTGAGAAGGCTGAGGAGCTAAGGAGCTAAGGAAAGCAGAGGAACTGGTCAAGGCCGAGAAGGAACGAAAAGCCAGAGAGGCCAAATCCATGGTTCCAGATGAGAAAAAACCGGCAAAATCCCACAAAGGCCTGAAGATATTCAGCATCATTCTCCTTCTGATCATTATATTTGCGGGTATTGTTCTCATCTCGGCAGATGTGACGATCACTGCCGGAACGGATAAAAGCTACGGGTATGATACGACCTAAAATGTCTGGATACCACTTGATAAAGAACTGAACCTCGGCGGTTACAAGGTCATTGCTCTCTCTCCTTCATCAGGAGGCTCTATGATGATCTCCCTTGGCGGCGTGACCTATCCGCTTGAGGTCAATACCGTGACCAATGTTCCAGATCAGATCGGTACACTGACCATTTTCTGGGGTAAAGTAACGGTAATGAAGGTACAGTATGAAGTTGCCCTCACGTATCTCGGCAACACGAACGACAATGAAGCAGCGTTTAGAATGGTGATTTCAAGTGACCGGCAACTGCCGGAGTTCCTTATATCCCTCTTCCTCTCATCAAGCGGGGTTAAGGTCCAGTCTATCTGAGTGAAAATGACAACAAAAACCCTGGTTCTCGAGATCCTGGAAAAAAATCCCGGTGCGTATGTATCGGGGGAACACATCGCTTCCGAGCTTTCGGTCTCGAGAACCGCCTTATGGAAAGCAATTCGGACACTGCAGAGCGAAGGCTATCTTATCTCAGCCGTCTCCAACAAAGGATATCTTCTGGAAAACTCTGACGTCCTCTCGGCCGAAGGCATTCGGTCCCGTCTTCTGCCGAAGTATGCCGACACGGTCGTCATCGTTAAGACCTCGACCGAATCGACGAACATAGACGCAAAAGTTCTGGCCGCCGCCGGAGCAAAACACGGAACGGTGATCCTTGCAGAGGGACAGACCGCCGGCCGCGGGAGATACGGGAAATCCTTTTACTCTCCCAAAGGCACCGGCATCTATCTGAGTATCACCGCCCGGCTTGGCATTTCCTTTTCGGACGCGGTAATGATCACGACTGCGGCCGGGGTTGCTGTCTGCAGATCTATCGAATCCGTCTCCGATCTTCGCCCGCGGATCAAATGGGTCAACGACATTTTTTTGAACGGAAAAAAGATCTGCGGTATCGGAACCGAGGCGGTCAGTAATATTGAATCGGGAATGCTTGAATCGGTGATCGTCGGAGTTGGTGTGAACTTCAAAACCTCAGAGTTCCCCGAGGATCTGAAAGATATCGCAGGTCCGCTGTTTCCAAAGGATTTCCCGCTCACGAGAAATGCGTTGGCTGCTGTATTGATCAATCATCTGCTGGATATGTTCGCCGCTCTTCCGGAGAAGAGTTTCATCGAGGATTACCGTGAGAGATCTCTTATTCTTGGAAAAGAGATTATGTTTCTCGAAAAAAATGTCTGGCACTCCGCGAAGACAGTTGAAATCGACGACAAGGGCGGGCTGATTGTCGAAGCCGACGGAAAAATCAGGACACTGACCTCGGGTGAGGTCAGCGTTCGCATTTAGACAAAGAGGGAGAGGATCAGTGTCGGCATAAGTGCGAGATAGAGCAGAACAAGCGAGACGGCGATAACCACGCCGAAGATGACCGGATTCCATCTCAGAATCTTTTTTCCGTCAAGCGGCCCGACCGGCAGCATGTTGAATAATGCGAGCATCGCATTGACTTGGAAGCCGATCAATCCCAGATAGAACAAAAATCCCGGCAGGGTGAAGAGGACAATTCCCGATGACGGCGACATCATAAATCCGATGATCATGATGATGATGAACGGGATGATCAGGACAAGATTCGTCAGTGGTCCGGCGATGGAAATTAGCCCGCTTTCTTTTTTGGTCATCTCGCGTCCGGCTGTGTTGATGAGCGTGGCTCCGGGTGCGGCAAACACGATTCCCGTGATCGCGGCAACGACTACGGCGATAATCAGCATCTGCGTGCTTTTTCGGAACTCTGCCCAATAGCCAAACCTCATTGCGGTGAATTTGTGGGAGAGTTCGTGAAGCACGAAGGAGAGTCCGACCGCGATCAGCGATACGAGGAAGGTTATCAGAAGTCCCTCGATGGTTATTTTTTGATAGTCGGTAATTAATGCAAATCCGCCGTTGATGCCTAGCGTGAAGGCAACACCGAGGACGAGCCAGGCGATCAGAAGATCTTTTCTTTCAAATGGGGAGATTTTATCTAAGAGACTCATTTATTCACCACATCCTGCACGGACGCACTCCTCGAGAGTGCCCAAAAGCGGCGTCGCTTTGCACAATCCCGGGAGATACGTGAAGGCTTTTCCGGAGTTCGTCATGACGACTCCTGCTCTGTCCATAAGCGGCGAGACGACCATACAGGTATCGGGTACGATTTTTGCACCGCTGTTTTGGATCTTTGTACAAAGATCCGGGTGTTTTGCCCTCATCTCCTCTGCAGCGAAGATGTAGAACGGCATGACGACCCTTCTGTTTTCCAAAAGGAAGGCCAGTTCTTCTAACTCTTCTTCGGAGACATGGGGACATCCGAGCGCTATGACATCCGCTTCCAGACTGCCGAACAGCTCCTCGATTTCGGAAACTTCAATCTCGACGACTTCGCGTTCATCCTCTTCGATATGTTTTTTGAAGAAGGGGAACCGGGTCTCCATGGTGATCTCGTTTACGTGATACAAGGCAACTGCTCCGCTTGCAGCCATGGCTGCTCCAAGGCTCTTGAGCATGTCGCGGTTTGGTCGAATATCGGTGAAAAACGGGATCCTGTTTCCGGAGATCGCTCCGGCGATGATCCCGAGAGCGCCGTAATGGGCACTCGTCCAGGTTTTCGTCGCCGCCGGGTCATCTATGTGGAACTCGATCTGGGGGATTCGGTTCCTGACAATGTGCAGACCGTAGTAGGGCGTCTTGCCGGTAAGGGCCGAGGCGAGAGCGGAGGGGCCGCCTTCACGGTTGGTCCGTGCTCCGAGAACGGAGTTCACATAGCTGACGGCCGAGGACTCCGACCATGCGAGGTGGTCGCCTCTTTCGATGATGTTGAAGTAGTACGGTGTGCAGGTACAGGTAGGCCGGATCCCGAACCGGGTGTATGCAGCGTTTACCTCCAGCTGTTTTTTCGCAAACTCATCCGGGATGCCGAGATCCCGCCATTCGTCACGCGGCATGCCGATCGGGTTCAGGAACGACGGAACGACCGCTTTTCCCGAGAGGGTGTTTAACCATGAGAGTCCCGCATCCCCGATCGTTTTGAAGGAGGCTCCGGAGACCTGAACACTTTTTACTTCGATGAACTTCTCTGCCTCGTAGATTTTTCCGAGAGCGAGGAGGATCTCCATCATTTTTTGTTTGGTTTCGCCGTATTCTCCGTTCAGCAGCGCCTGATCATATTTGTCTAGTTCCATTGTTCACTTCTTTATTATTAAATCCCATTCAGCACGGATAAACTCATCTTCCAAACCCAGCGGAATGGTCGCATCCACCCCTGCCTTCACATTCATGCCGTCTCCGATCCTGCAGGGATCAAGGGAGGATCCCCTGACACCCGAAATAATCATGACATCCGTATCTGCCCGGACACGTGTTGCGATCGCGAACTCCACATCCGAGGGGTCGTAGATGTTGATGTCTTCATCGACGATCACGACATGTTTGAGCGAGGTGTGGGCGGCGAATGCTGCCATGATGGCATTTTTCCCGTCCCCGTCGGTCATCTTTTTGATCTGGACGACCGCATGGAAGTATCCTGCTCCTCCCGGTGTCAGGTAAACGTCTTTTACGTTTGTGACGCCCGAAACCGCCTGATAGATTCTCGGCTCGTACGGTGCACCCATGAGCATTTTGTGTTCTGCGCCGGCAGGAACAATCCCGTGATAGATGAAATCGGGCTTTGTGTGCATGCCGACGATCTCAAGCACGGGCTGCATCCGGACGGGATCGTAGGTCCCGCTGATGTCGACGAACGGCCCCTCTTCATGGAGGTCCTGCGTCAGATAACCGTAGAGAACGATCTCTGCATCGGGAACATGGATTCCGTTTGGACAGGTGAAAAGATCCAGTTCTTTTCCGAGGATATCGGCCGCATAGTTCATCTCTTTTCCTTCCGGGACCCTGGTGGACGCGGCAAAAGTTACGGCGGGATGAGGTCCAATCACTATTGCGATAGGGAGTTTTTTTCCTTCGGAAAAAGCCTGCTTCATCAGTTTGTAGGTGTGACGACCCTCGACGATCCTGCCGATCAGATGGGTTTGATCCAGGACCTGAAGGCGGTGGATCGAGGCGTTGGTAACTCCATTCCATGCAGAAAACACGATTCCCGATGTCAGATATTTTCCTGCATCTTTTGGGAAATGCTTCATGATCGGGATCTTTGCGAGGTCGGCCTTTTCAAACTTAAGAGTTCCCGCATCCCGTGTTTTTCCCGCGTAGGTGCAGGCGGCGAGTGTTTTTACGAGCCTGTCCTTTGGAATATTCAAAGCGATTGAAAGCGAATCCCGGTCGAAGATGGTATTCATCACACAGCGGTGACCATCCATATTCGAAAATTCCAGCATCTTATTTGTCCGGAAGGCAAGCTTCGGGGCTTCGTATACTGAAGAGACCGGGTCGGTGATCTCTTCGACAAGCCCTGCTTTTTTCATCTGCAAAATAAAATCTCTCATTCTTTCCACCGTGTTCCAATGGTATGTTCGATCCCGACGTGATCCAAGATTCGTGCGGCGATCATATCTGCAAGTTCGTCCAGCGTTTTCGGATGTGTATACAGCGGGGGAGACGCGGGCAGGATCAGGGCGCCGGCATCGTGGGCCGCGAGCATGTTGACGAGATGGACCCGCGAATACGGAGTCTCCCGAGGGACGAGGATAAGCGGTCTTCTCTCTTTGAGACAGACATCAGCGGCTCTCGCGATCAATGTTGTTGAGTATCCGTTTGCGATCTGGGCAAGGCTTTTCATGCTACAGGGAACGATCACCATCGCATCGAACTGAAACGATCCGCTGGCGATTCCCGCTTCCAGATCTAAATTCTCCTCATAATGTACTGGGTAGCCGGAGAGATCGACCTCTTCGAGTTTGGCGACGGTCCGGGCAGTATCCGATATGATGAGAAAAACTTCGGCTTTTGCCTGTTTGAGCGCCTCAAGCAACCGTTTAGCATATAGTATCCCGGATGCTCCAGTCACCCCGACGACGATATTCTTCATATCTATACTATAGTACCTGGGAGTTTATCTTGTTTTGTTGCCCGGCGCAGGGAAAAGACCTCCCGTGCCGCGTCGCCGACCTTTTCAAGGATGTCTGCCGGGGCGAATACACCGAGCCGCCACTGATCCCGTCTTGTTGCATTCATCATGGATAACAGCGGGATGATCTCTTCAAATGGGACAAGATCATGCTGGTTTTGTACCTGTACCATCATCCGCATCTCTTTTCGGATGGGGGGTATGTCTAGAATGATATTATCTTCCGGTACGCCGGCAGTTTCGGCGATCGCCTGTCTCATCCGGTTTTTCTCTTCAGGTCTGAGTGCAGAGACCCGGTTCATGTCCAACTGTTCGCGTCCCGTGTAAACCGCCCGTTTGTAGAGATCCCTTCTCCAGATCCTGTGCATCATTTCGCGGGAGACGCTTGATGGTGAGTTCATAAGAAGAGTTGTTCCTGCAAGGTCATCCATTCTCATGAATGCGTCGGGTTTTTCGTCGGCGAAATGACTTCTTCCGGCAAGCAGGAACATCTGCTCGGCGATCCGGCCGACATGATGATAATAGACCGAAGGACCCATCAGCGTTCTTGCGATCAGGAGGGATTCAGCCGCCGCGATGCCGGATTCTTTGATGGCAAGTCCGTCTTCCGTTAAAACAAGGGACTGGATAAGCCGGCCCGCATCTAGATTTCCATACGGGACTCCAGTGTAGTGTGCATCACGTAAAAGATAGTCCATACGGTCAACATCAAGATCGCCGTGGATGACCTCGGCGAGCCGATGATGTCCTGCCACGATCCCGGCAATTTCTTTTGTATCCATGCCGTTCTCATCCAGAATGTCGGAGATCTCCGGCATGATCAGGAACGGTGCGATATCATCATGGGAGAATGGTCCGTATTCTGCCCGAAGTTTTTCACTTGCATGCGAGAAAGGTCCATGTCCAATATCGTGGAGAAGGGCCGCCGTACAGACCAGAAGCGTGTCGTCCGTATCCAAGTCGAGTTGTCGTGCAAGCAGGGAAGCAAGATGCATCGCCCCAAGCGAATGTTCGAAACGGGTGTGGTTCGCTCCCGGATATACGAGATACACGAATCCAAGCTGCTTGATATATCTGAGTCGTTGAACGACCTCCGTATCCAGAAGGGGGACAAGAGGCGTTGGCACCTCAATATATCCGTGGACCGGGTCTTTGATCTGTTTTGCCATTTCTCAGGATGCTGCGAGAGTGTTTTTGAGGTTGGTCGGATCTTTTCCACCGTCGCTAAATGTAACTACGGATGTGTGTTCTTTGATGATTTTGCCGTCCTGCACTGTATATATTATAGCATAATCTCTCTCCGTAATAGACCTGAATAAGCGAAGCTGCGTCGATGTAGTCACCCTCTTCGGTGCGAACAACAGGGACCTGTGTTCCGTCGGCTGCCGTAACGGTGAGGAGTTCCACACCGAACCAGTCCTCTAATGTCTGTGCCTGTCGGTCCGAGGCTGTTTGTATCCCAAGCCCGACAAAACCCGAGGGCAACCCCTATCTTTACCATGCAGACTGCAAAAATTATCGCAATTATTTTCAGATATGTCTCCATGAATACTTTATTCGGGGTAAAAGGTAATGAATTTTTATATCAAAATGAGAAGGAGCATGCTGAGTGCGGCACAGATAACCGTACACCATCGAATAGTGCTGATAATTTTTTTCCCTCCCTCTTCAAGGGTCTGCTCGGGATATCCAATCTGATAGACGCCGGGCTTTTCGAACATGACCCCGCAGCCGCCGGCGATCAGGCTCATGGGAATACCTCCGTTGAAACCGGGACGTAATTTCCGGTCATGTTTGAAGATGTACCATGCCTGTTTGATTCTTCCTTTCAATAAGAAGATCAGAAGCAAAACTGCTACGGTGATCCGTGCTGGGATATATGCTAGGATATCGTCCATTCTTGCAGGAAACCAGCCAAGATGGATCCTCTCGTCTTTGTATCCGAGCATGGCATCCATAGTGTTTGCCGATCGAAACATTACTGCTCCGACGATTCCCATACCGAAGAGGAGTTCAAAAACCACGAACCAGAAAATTGGTGCGATAATGCTGTCGACCAGGTTTTCCGCTGCGGATTCATACGCTCCCGATCTGATTTGTTCGAAGGTAAGATTCTTTGTGTCCCGGCTGACGAGATACTGGACGGCTTTTCTCCCCTCTTCTTCACCCTGTTCAAGAGCTTTTTCGACGGCTCCGACATGCTCTTCCAGAGAGCGCCATCCGATGCAGAATGCAAGGGCGAGTATGGAGAATGGGAGGGAAATATACCACGGCGTATAGAGCAGAATGAGGAGACACGGCATGATCACGATACTTACGGTCAGCAGCCAGCCGCAGATTCCCACGAACCGTTCGGCTCGCTTGGGATAATAGTTCGTTCGTCCCCACCGAACGATGAATCCCCCAATCAGCGCTACCGGATGAAAATTTGAACGCGGATCACCGATCAGACGGTCGATGACCAGTCCGAAAAAAAGAGTTACCGCACCGATCGCCATGTAATGATGATTCCGGCGAGCATGATAATATAGAGAATCACTGCCATGATGGTGGTGTTGACTGCGGCGGATGCCAGTATCCAGAAGATGAGTACGATGAAGCCGAGGGTCGGGGTGATGAGGTTGATCAGAATCACACTCCATCCGATCTTCGTCAGAGGAGCAGGTTTGTTTTTCTGCTGTACTGGCTCAGCCGCGACCTGCTCCTTTTTCTCTTCGAGTTCGGGAAGGATCACGTTGACGGTAAAACCGGAACGCCGCATGCCGTACCCTGAGATAACTTGCATTTCGAAACTGCCGGGGTTTGCTGAAGGCAGGATGTCGACTTTGATCTCCGACTCGGCCTCGACGTAGAGATTTTCATACGTAAAATTGGTATATGCCGATCCTTCAGTTCGAAGCGTCGCGTGCGTGGGTGCACCGAAGTTCACGATCCTTATATGGAGGACCGTGCCTACACTGACCTCAACGGAGTCGGTCGAGACCTCGAGTGAGTTTATTCCAAGACGATTCAGCTGGACTTCAACGATTGGCATTTTTGGTTACCTCTGATCTTCCGGAAGGAGATTTGCGATCCCGGATGAGATCGGATACACCCTTTTGCATGCAGTACATGTCAAAAGTCCTTCCAGTATTTCTGTATCATTACCCTCCATCTCTGTAAGCATAAACTTTCCCTTGCATACGGGGCAGCAGATGATGTCAAGTATCCGGCGTTTCATTGATTACAGCTCTGATCTGATATCGATGATATGCGACTGGTCAGGGCCGGTCGAGATTATGCCTACCGGTTTTCCTGTGTCGGCTTCGATCTGGTCGATGAAGGCCAGCGCTTTCGGGGTGAGTTTTGCATACTCGGTTGCTCCGTAGACCAATTCGTCGATATGGTCGATGCCCGTTATGGCGATGGTCGTGCAACCGTTGATCATGGCTGAGTAGCGAGCCATTTTTCCGTCCCACATGCCGATACGGCGTTCTCTATGGGTAACGGCGCCGAATTCCTGGATGCCAAGGGCGAGGGATTCGTCATGGGTAAGTTCGGTCGGGAAAGGTCCTTCGCCGACTCGTGTTGGAAACGCTTTGAAGACGACAACGACATCGTCGATGTTGGTGGGGCCGACACCGACATCAGCAGCCATCTGAGATGCCGAAGTGTCTTTGCTGGTAACAAAGGGATAGTTTCCGTAATAAAGTGAGATGCCGAACCCCTGGGTTCCTTCGATGAGAACGGATTCGCTCCGTTCAATGGCGTCGTTGACGTTTTGGGCGACGTCTGTTATGTACGGTGCGAGTTCGGGAATATCCCGTGCAAGACGGCCTTTCCTCATGACACGGTCCGAGTTGGCAGGCCCGCACCCGGAGCCGGTTGAACCAACCGTTTTTGACAGGTGAGGATCTTTTTTGTCCAGGGCGATGTGTGCTTCTTCGATGATCCCGCAGCGTCCGTCGATTTTTGTTCTCCCGGCGCATTTGAGGATGTCAAGTTCGTGAGCAAATACTCTCGGGTCAACCAGTACGCCACTGCCGATCATGAGTTCCGCTTTTGGATAGAGGAATCCTGAAGGAATCATGCGGACAACGTACTTTTCATTTTGCACGTTTATGGTGTGGCCTGCATTCGGTCCGACCCCGCCGCGGGCAATTATGGTTGCTTGGTCTTTTTGCGCAATGTGGGCGACGATTTTCCCTTTCCCTTCGTCGCCAAAAAAGCCGCCGACTATGATCGTACTTGGCATGGTTATCGAATATTATTGGATGCAGTTGGTGATAAGGGCTTGGGTTACCGGGTTGGCGACGAAGTCGCCGACCTCAGGTGAGCAAATCTTTGATTTGCGATTGCGGGTTGATTGCGGTATCCAGGCGTGTCGCATTTGAAAAATCCGGTATCAACGGTTGCAAGCAATTTTTTGGGATGCGGATTATGATGTGTCCCTCATTAAGACGTAAGCTTTAATGATGAAATCCACGACCCCTCTAATATAACATTGAGTATAATTTCAAGTGTTATTTTTATTGTTTGTTACATCTGACGTATTTTCATTGGTAGCAATCCGTCGTTTGTCGAAATAATTTACACAATTATTTCGCCGAAAAGATATGTCCGTCTGGATGCGTGTCTCCTCTTTTGCTTCGTATTATTGTCAATTTTAACCAGAGAATGGGCCCATGACCACAAAGTCTATTATATTACATAATCAAATATCAAAGCATATTCCGTTGATCGGAGTATGACCCTTGCAGAATGCTTATTCGATGCATGTCGAATATCACGTATCGCATGTTAATCATGCACAGACAAATTTACTATCCTAATTTAGGAGGAATTGAAATTGAAAACAACTAAAACAATTGCAGCAGTCCTTGTAGTGTTCCTTGTTGCCGTTCTCTTTATGGGAGCCGCATCAGCAGCACCAGTAAAAGGATCAGCAGCACCTGTACCAGGATCTACTGTATATGTATACCAGTATGGTGCAACAGGAGATGTTGCCCCCACAACGTACTACCTGTATCAGAATGGTCAGGTAGCAGGGTCTGCAACAACTGATGCCACCGGTACGTTCGCTTCCGAGGGTATCGTTGCAGGTACATATGGCAAAGTAGCTACCGGTCTTACCGCAGGCGCTTTCATCCTGAAGTACCCCGCCTTAACTCTTGATGCATTTAAAGCTGGTACCGGAACATCAATCGCCGGAACCTCTGTCTTAAAGAGCCAGAAGATCGATTTAAGCGTTTCTGGAACAAACGGCCTTACCTATGGATTTACGTTTACCACCCATGCCGGCGGTAAAACCAATGAATTCGGTAAGGATGCTGTAACTGGAGCTCCGCTTATCTTTGCAGATTCCACTGTATTCCCTGCAGCCCAGCTGAGTAACATCGATATCAGCGATGTTGCCACTGGTGAATGGACTGTTAAGTACGAATTAAAACATGGTGGCATTGTAACTCAGATGGCCACAACCACGCCAACCAAGTACCTTGACTCCCCGTCAATTAAATTCACTGTCGGATCAGCTGTAACTGATTCAATAACCATCAACAAAGAGAAAATCGTTCGCGGTGGTTCTATCCTTGTAACCTTTACAGGCACTCCTGGTGCAACTATTCCAGTAACCATTGATGCTCTTGGTTTCGTTGATCTTGCAGGTCAGTCCGGAATCAATACTCAGGTCTATGATTTAAAAACTGGTTACCTTACCAGCTTCAATGCAGTTCTTAGCTCATCCGGAACCCATACACTCCAGTTCAACTCTAACACTCTTGCAACAGCTGCAGAAGATACTACGTACACTTTCGCAGCAACCTTTGGTACCGTAACTAAGAAGGCAAAAGTAGCCGTTGAAAAGGGATCCATAACTGTTGCAACCTCTCAGGATGCTTACTTCATCGGTAACGACATGACGATCTCAGGTACAAACACCGAGTCCGAAGTTGTTTATCTCTATATCAAAGGTGCCAACGTAGCAACCACTTGTATTGCCGGTTACTCTGGTCTTACCCCGGTAACAGTTGAATCCGATAACACCTGGAAAGTTACCTTCAACACCAGAACCACTCTTGGTCCATTAGATGCAGGTACCTACACCATCTATGCAGCAGCATCCGCAGGTCCGGCTCCGACGTTCGCGTTTGATTCTGACTCTGTATACGAGGGCACCTCAGTTGTTCTGAAGCAGCCGTTCCTTACCGCAAATGCAGCATCTTCAATCGTTGCACAGGGCGATAAGATTAAGATTACCGGTACTGCAGAAGCAGCAACTCAGGTTATGTACTACATCTTTGGTACCAACACGTTCGCATCCGGAACTATCTCTGTTGATGATGACGGATCCTACTCCAAAGAAATCGCAACCGATAACTTTGCAGCAGGTCAGTACTTTGTTGTAATCCAGCACCCGATGTATGACGGCTGGTTCAACATTGGTCCAATTGCAGCTGTAGCTGGATTTGATATCACTGAAAACACCCTTGCTCCATACACCGTAGTAGCAGGTAGCACAGTTCTGTTCAACACTGAAGAGCGTCAGAGCGCAAACGCTGCTGAAGCACTTTGTGTTGCAATGGACTCCCAGAATATCGATGATATCTACGTGAAACTTACCTTCATTGTTGCTCAGCCGACAATTACAATGAACCCTGTTTCCGATGTTACCAAAGGCTCTGCCCTTAAGGTCTCCGGAACCACCAACCTCAAAGAAGGTACAATAATTACTGTCGATGTCCTTTCAACTGCATTCACTGCAGTCGACAAGAGCACTGTAAGCTCTGCATCCTTCATTACGCTGACCACCAAGGCCGTAAAGGGTGCTGACGGCGTTAACACCTGGGAAGTCACCTTTGACACAACCGGATTAAACGTTGACACTTACACTATCCGTGCAATAACTGATGACCTCTCTACCTCTACGACTGTTAAGGTCCTTGAGAAGCCAACCGCAACTGCAACTGCAACTGCAACCAAGACTGCAACTGCAACTGCAACTGCAACCGCAACCCCGACCAAGACCCCAGGCTTTGGTGCATTCCTTGCACTCGCCGGCCTTGGCGCTGTCGCAGTTCTCGTCCTCCGCCGCGACTAAATTCTTCTAAAGAATTTTAACGGCTAAGACAGATTTGTGTCCCTCATGGGGCACAAATCCCCAAATTTTCCAAACTGGCTTTTTTGCAGATTTAGTATTCCGGATATGCTGGTATATTTTTTTGATGTGGCTGCTTCTCCCTCCATGCATTACTAAGCAAGATATGATTAATCAGACTTATACGGAGGATTTTCTCGTGTTTCCACACCATTTCTCCTCTTTCCCCTATTGAATCAGCATCAACACTGGGGAACTCCTATTTGAAACCTGAATTTAACAGTTGGCAAATATACTTCACCCACATCTCTTTCCTTTTTTCTGATTATGGGGTGCGGGAGGGTGACTTCGGCGCGAAACCCTACGCGGTGGAAATATCTTATGTCCAAGGCTCACGTTAACGTTCTGCTTAGCGAATCTGTCGTTGAATAGTCAGAATGGAAGCGGCTTGGGAGTATGATTACAATCTAACCTAACTTTGACTGTTGCCTCTTATTCACCTATCCAGCCTCACCTCCCTGCATTTTAGCCCGAGTATCGCCGTATTCTGTGCATCAAAATTGGAAAACAGACATCTGAGAACTCCCAGTTTCACCTTCATCATCATACGTTCACAAAGCGTTTCTTTGCTCTCCGCTTCTGCCTGATGGCCTCGGTTCTCTCGAATTCATCAGCGAATATTTGATGAATTTTGTAGCCACATGCAGCGCAAGACTGCGTCTTGCTTTGCTAAGGCCATCCCTTTGGGGGCAACCCGCACTCGCAAGTCATCGTCGTTCGCTCTCGCTCTCTCCATGCCTTGCTCGACTGAGCACACCCTTTTGGGGGGTCCCTTACACATAAATCCTTATCCTATACGAATCAAAAGAGAATCATCATGAACCTTATTCTAGATATGATCGACATCTCTACACCCGTTATTCTTCTTAACGACAACGATGCCAGACAGATAGGCGTACTTGAAGGCGATCGTGTCACCATTACCCGGATAAAAACAAAACATACCATTGCGGCTCCCGTCTCTATCACAAAAACACTCACGAGTCAGGGAACTGCCACCATCTCTCTTGGAACCAATGAAAATCTTGTCGGAGAGAAAGGTGACAAGATAGAAATTCGTGCCGCTCCACGCCCGGCATCAATCGCCTTCATTCGCAAAAAAATGGACGGCGGTAAATTTACCCGGGAAGAAACGGCCACAATCATCTCCGATATGTCATCAAACGTTCTCTCCCCCCCCGAGATCACTGCCTACATTACCGCAGCCTACATCAACGGACTCGACATGGATGAAGTTGAATATCTCACCCGGGAAATGGTGGCCTCGGGAGAGCAGATCACCTTCTCGAAAAAGCCCGTCGTTGACAAACACTCGATAGGAGGCGTTCCCGGAAACAAAATCACACTCCTTGTTGTCCCTGTCATCGCCGCATCCGGTCTCCTCATTCCAAAAACCAGCTCGCGGGCAATCACCGGGGCAGGAGGGACCGCCGACCTTATGGAGGCTCTTGCTCCCGTTGCCTTCTCGGCAGCTGAAATCAAAACCATGACCGAAAAGGCCGGTGGAGTAATCGTTTGGGGCGGGGCAACAAACATCGCTCCGGCCGACGACATGATCGTCACCTATGAGTATCCGCTGAAAATCGATGCACGAGGTCAGATGCTTGCAAGTATCATGGCAAAGAAAATGGCAGTCGGCTCCGACACCTGCGTCATCGATATTCCGATCGGTCCCGGTACAAAAATTCCCGATGAAGCAGAAGGCAGGGTACTTGCCAACGAACTCATCACCCTTGGGAATCGTCTAGGGATCAGAGTAGAATGCGCCGTCACCTTCGGCGGCTCTCCCATCGGCAGAAACATCGGCGTCAACCTCGAAGTCTCCGAAGCTCTCAGCATCCTCGAAGGAAAACGGGGCGCCAACTCCCTTGTCCAGAAAAGCGTCGCCATCGCCGGCATCGCGCTTGAAATGACCGGTAAAACCGGGGCTGATTCGGGAGCGGAAGCAGCATATGACATCATCACAAAAGGAAAAGCCCTCAAAAAAATGCTCGACATCATTGAGATTCAGGGCGGCGACCCAAAAGTCAAATCGACCGACTTCCCCGTTGGCGAACACACCTTTGTTGTACCTGCAGCTTCAGACGGCTACGTGGTCTCCATCAAAAATCAGGCCCTCATCAGCATTGCCCGGGTAGCCGGATCCCCGGTAGATCACGGCGCAGGTCTCCATCTCCACAAAAAACCCGGAGAATATGTCAAACGCGGAGAGCCGCTTCTTACCATCTACGCCGAACGCGGCTGGCGTCTTACCCGGGCCATCGAAGAAGCAAGAACCTCCTACCCCGTCCTTGTGGAAGGCATGCTTCTCGAACGCATCTCGAGCAACCGATGAACTAATAGGAGTTGACCGCAAAAGATGAATATAATGATAAAGTATACCCTTGCAGTATTATTCCTCCTTTTTCTTTTATGTGGATCAGTCTCAGCTGTCTCTACCACCCTCACGGTAAATGTGTTCGACAACAACGCAAACTACGATGCGGTCAGCGGAGCAAGTGTCGTTATTACCAAAGGAACGATAAGCAATACCCTCTACACCGATGTGAACGGAGCTGCCCAGTTCTCCGGAGTTGAATACGAAGAGATTTACACCCTCTCAGTTTTCAAATCCGGATATATTTCGCAGACAAAGACAATTACCATCAGTACTATGCCCAGAAGCGAGTCTGTCTATCTCGTCTCGGAAACCCCTGTCTCAATAAAAATTACGGATGAGAACGGGGCGGCGATCTCCGGAGCGGTAATCACCATAGATGGGAAAGAAGAGGGTACGACAAACAGTACAGGGCTGCTTCACGTCAGCATTGTAAAAGGCGCATATCATCTGATTGCCGTCAGTGCTGATTCTTACGATCCGTACAGCTCATCACAGTATATTTGTACGGATCAAACTTCCCTTACTCTCTCCCTCGCCAAATCCGAATTCACACCGCTGATTCTTATTTACAACGAAGAAAAACTTCCTATCTCCGGGGCGGCAGTATACATCAATCAAAAGATTGTTTCATACTCTGATACATACGGCAGAGCTCAGCTCCCGACGTACAGCTTGGAAACCTATGCTCTGAAAATAGAGAAGAACGGGTATGTCTCGTATGAACAGCAGATTCAGTTCAGTGCCGATACGCCCGACATCATTGTGGAACTCAACTACTCGGTCGTTCCGCTGATCATTTCCGTGACCGCCCACGAAAAACCGATTCAGGGAGCTATCGTTTACTTCGACGGAACGGTGAAAGGTATAACTTCCGTGAACGGAACCTACACAACAACCGTCACACCCGGGACGACTCTCGTTCTCTCGGCATCGGCTGACGGATATACGGAGACCGATGTTACCTATCTGGTGGTTGCCGGCTCCGAGAACAAAGTGATCATCAGTTTATCGGAAAACCTTCCAACAACCATGATTGGGCTTGCCGCTCTTGGGGTTATCATCGTAATTCTGATCCTCATTCTGAGCGTCACCGGCAAAAAACGGCGGGGAGATACATCCGGAAAATCCAAATCTCCTGTTTCCAGCAGGAGGGATTCTCTCTGATTTTTTCTATAAACATTATATCTTTGTAAGGGGAATAATACAAACAGACATACATGAGGGCATTACTAATAGGAGTTGGAGGTGCGGGATGCCGAATCGTTGAGACGCTATCCCGTCATGATGCAAAGAGCGGCGTGAAAAGTGTCCGTTCTTATGTTTTCGATGCCGACCGTGATCTTATTAGCCGGTTATCCGGGATTCCTGCGGTGAAACGTACGGTTTTAACCCCCATCGATCCGGTAAAAGCTGTCAATGATAAAGGAGCGGATTTTGATACCGGGCACCTTGCCAGCTGTTTTCAGGATGCCGGCGTCGACGAAATCGATGCAATCTTTGTATGTGCCGGGCTCGGCGGCAGAATGGCTGAACTTGTACCGGAATTTGTCAAACAGCTGAGTGCTGCATTTCCCGATCCTGTTTTTACGATACTGACATTGCCCGGGAGAAATGAAGGCATCAAAGTGTCCGCCCATGCTTCGGAGACGCTTGAGGCCATCAGAGAGATTACCAGTGCCTCCCTTCTCTTCGACAATGAAACCTGGTACACGAGAATCACCGACGATGTCTCTTTAGCTGCAGAAAAAAACGGGGTCATTACCAAACCAAAGATTGAAGAACTCTATGCCAGACTGAACGAAGACCTTGCTGCCAGAATCGGTTTGCTTCTTCGTGCCGGCGAGTTTGGTCTCAAAGGCGTTGAGTCGGCCGAAGTTGTTCTGGATGCCGGCGAGATCCTGAACACGTTAACCGGCATGGATCTTGTTGCAATCGGCTATGCGGTGGAAAAACTTCCGACTGCCTGGTCAAGTTTCATGAAAAAACTGCGTGTCGAGGAGTATCTCTTGAATGAGGGACATCTTAGGACATCGCGAATCGTCGAACTCGCAAAAAAAGCGGTCTACGAAGAAATATCCGTTCCCTGCGATCTCACCTCGGCGGACAAGGCGCTCATTCTGATATCCGGTCCATCGAAAGAACTCTCCATGAAAGGGTTCCAGACGGTGCGCAAATGGATTGACCGGAGTATCAGGGGGCTCGAGATGCGTGCCGGCGATTATCCGGTTAAATCGACGAAGTACGTTGGGGTCATCATCGTTCTTGCCGGCATCCAGAATGTACCGCGTGTAGCAGAGCTCGATGAAATACGTTCGATCTATGAAGCTGAGCAGAATAAAGTGTATGGTTTCGAGGAGATTACTGCGTCCTCCGTCCCGCTTTTATCAATGGCAAAGGATGAAGTGATTTTTGAAGATGACATAGTTGATCTGGCTGAAATACCTGAGAAGCCTGATGATTTGCAAAATGGTTATTTCATGGAATTTGAAGATGAGGATATGTTTGAAGAAAGCATTGTATTAGAACAAGCGTCTGATTCCGAGGATGACCTTTTCGAGATTGATCCGGTCATCATCCAAACAAAACCGGTCAGAACTCCGGTTGTCGCTCCCCCTAAAAAAGCATCTCCGAAGAAAAAGGAACCGCAGATCCTCGTTGGTGGCGCTAAAAAAGTACAAAAAATCGATAACACGATCCCTCTTCCAAAACGTGAAAAGAAGGATGACAATGTTCTCTCGGGGAAAGCACATGTCGGGGTCAGCGACAAGCCCAAGGAGATGTACGGGGGTGAGAGAAAACCCTCGGTTGGAACGAGGAAAAGACCTGATGCATCCGAGCCTGGTGTTCTGGAAGGGTCGATACCAAAAATTCGTGGTCAGCAGCGGCCAAAGGAAACTGACGGTTATATCAGGATGGCGGATACAAAGCGCCCGAAGGATACGGTGGATGAAAAGATCAGGATGTCGGCATATGCACGTCCAAATGACACCGACGGGTCGATCCTGGTTGGGAGTTCAAAGAGACCAAAGGACGATACTGTGGATATACATATTCAGGGGAATAAAATCGCAAAAGATGTGGACAGGCCGATCTGTGTCACATCGATCCCACTTCCGACAAATATCGACGGGAAAGTAGAGCCGAAAAAAAAAGAAGCAGATCTGATTTTTAATCTTCGAGAATAAACTCTTCCGCTTTTTTCTGTTCGATCGATTGTTCACCCATATGTATGTGGATCGGGCATCCCTCCTCCTCATGTCCGCCGTTTTTCATAACCCATGTGAGAAGCGGAATCAGCAGTTCGCGTAATTCCCATCCGGATACGGTCAGATAATACCGCACGGTCGGCGGCGTTGTTTCCAGCACCCTTCTCTCGATAAGGTCCTTCTCTTCAAGCTCTTTGAGAGTGACCGACAGCGTTTTTGAACTAACATTGCAGAGTCCGCGTTTCAGCTCGTTAAATCCTGCATATCCTGAGTTTCCAATGACTGCAATGATCATAAGAGCCCATTTTTTACTGATCGTATCAAGAATTCCGTGCAGCGGACAGAAACATACGGTTGTGTGTTCCGGTATCTCCAAAGTCTCCTCCTCCATGATTTTATGTTGCGATCTTTAGCCTAATAAATCCAACACCAAGTTACAAAAAGAAATCTTTGTTTACAGGGAGTGATTACAATCTGATGTCCTTAGATAATTCATGAGAGGATTTATCTCATAAAATATACAATACTGTAGTAATATGTTTGAACAGAGAATATTCGAGACCGATTTTCGCGTGGCATTGTCCGAAGAGCTTGATCGCCGAGGGTTAAGCATCAGGCAGCTCTCGGAAATGACCGGGATCCCTGCGGTGACTCTGTATAAGATCGCATCCGGTGAACGTGATCCCCGTCTCTCTACCGTGAAAAAAATCGTTGCTGTTTTTTCTCCTCATCACGGCAAATTCATTGCGCTGATTGCAGCAAAATTTCTCCTTGATGAGAACGAAGGAGTAAAGATCGAGGCAAACGGAATGGTGTACAGGATCAAAGGATATGCGGCAAACTCTCTCGAAGACTGCCTTATCGTTGCCGTTCGCGCAAGGAACGACGGGGCGGCCGGCATTATCTGTGCGCCGATCCTCGCCTCACTCATTGAAAAAATGGTGGATGTTCCGGTAGCAATTTTAAAACCTGATATGTATGCCGTGCTCGGCGCCGCAGAATCAATTGCAAAACGACTCTAAAACAAGAACGCTGAGGGGGAGATTTGAACTCCCGAGAGACTTTCGCCTCACGGGCTTTCCAGGCCCGCGCCCTACCGCTAGACTACCTCAGCCTAAAAACTAACATAAAAGATGCGTTCTCAGCCTTTATTAAGTTACTGAGTTGGTGCTCACGAACACGCGTGTGGATCTTGCGATCAAACCGGGGTTTCCACAGATGATTTTATCCGAGTCAAACAGTGATTCGGCAAGAGCGATCAGTTTTCCGCTTTGCGTAATCAGAGCAACACTATGTCCGCGTGAAAATTTTTCCACTGATACGGCGCCGACTCCGGCGAGCATCGCTCCGTTTGCCACAGCCTTTACCGCTTTGTCGCGGATCACGATCTTCGGGATATCCCCGATTGCCTGTTCGGGCGGAAGAATCATCGCCGAAAGTGCTGCATCATCTTTCAGTTCCACTGCATCGCGGATCTCGTGCAGAGTATGTGCCTCGTCGCATGAAAATCCGCCCGATTTTGTTCTTCGCAGTTCTATCATCTGCCCTCCGCAGCCGAGAACATTCCCGATGTGCACACAGACTGATCTAATATAGGTTCCCGCTTCACACCGGATTTTCAGCAGAACCAGTCTGTCCTGCATATCGATGAGTTCGATTCTGTAGATCACCCGAATGCGAAGTGCACGTTTTACTGCAGACCGTCTCGGCGGCCGCTGATAGACCCTGCCGGTGAACTGCTTTACGACCTCTTCGACACGTTCACGCGGGATATCCGCATGCAGACGCATGCATGCCACATACTCTTTTTCATGCTGAAGCAGAAGGGGGGCCAGTCTCACTGCTTTACCAAGCATAACGACAAGAACCCCCGAGACCATCGGATCAAGCGTTCCTGAATGGCCGACGTCCGACTTCAGCATCTTGCCGACCCAGGCGGCAACCTGATGACTCGTGGGCCCTCTCGGTTTGTCAACCAAAATGATCCCGGTATATCCCATCAGTGACTCTCCGTCACAAGATAGGCGTTGAGAGCTTTGAGTGTCCCTTCGATCGATCCGTCGCCAATCACCGCCGGGGCATCACCTCCGTACATCATTTCGTTTGCCGTTACCTCGCCTATCGCCATTTGGATGATGTTTTCCATCTTTGGAAGTTTTGCCAGTTTGAATGCTATCGGACTCGTGAATAAAATTGCACCAACGCCGGTCAGATCCATTACTTCATCGGTTTTCTCAACGTCATAACATCTATATTCAACGGGGATCCCTCCTGCATGCTTAATGTCATCGGCAAGTTTGGGGTAGGTATTTCCTGCTCTTGGAATCCCGATCCTCTTCCCGCGTATCCATCGGTCGAGATACAAAACCAGATCTTTCGAATAGAAAAACGGCAGCATCTCTGCAGCGAGTCCGATGTTGTGTAATACTTTCGCGGTTTGCGGCCCGATCGCTATGATTCTGACTTTGGAAGCCAGGTCCGGCTTGATGCAGGGGCCAAGTTTTTCAGCGACAAATGCGTTTGGGAAAAAGATAGCATCGAACTCCTCTTCATTTGCCGCTTTCACAAAACTCTCGATAACCTCCATGTTTTTTACCGGTTTGATGGGTGCAACGACCTTTGCTTTATGATTATATTTTTCACAAAGAGCGGCGTCCTCTAAGGCCCCGGTATGGCGGGTTATGGCGATTAACATATATGAAATTATTGGACTGTTGGGTTTAATAGTCGTTGTGTATAAATCACTAGTATGTTCGGGGTGGCGGCTGGATTTTTAGCAGGTGTAATCTTTGGCACCATCTCAAGTTTTGTCCCGGGTATTCATTCGAATACCGTTGCCGGGATACTTGCCGCACTCTCTCTTCCCCTCGTCATGGTATTTGGTGTCGGGGGTGTGTGCGTGATGATTGTGTCGATGATGATCGTTCACACGTTTGTTGATATTCTCCCCTCAACGTTTATGGGCGTTCCCGATCCGGACACGGTTCTCTCAGTCCTTCCGGCACACAATCTTTGTCTTTTGGGTAATGGTCCGGAAGCAGTAAGAGTTTCTGCCCTCGGCAGTCTTTGGGGATTTATCTTTTGTCTCCCGCTGTTCGCTTTATTTATGATCGTTCTTCCGTCGGTTCAGGGATATGTCGACTGGGGTATCGGTCTTGTGATCCTGCTTGCAGCCGGACTTCTTATCGTTTTCAGCAAAGCTCCCGTATGGTCATGTGCGGTATTTCTCGTGTCCGGTCATCTAGAGATATACGCGATGCGGTTTTCGTATTTCTCCTTTGGCGTGTTTGGGATAGGCGAAATTCTCCTTCCACTCCTCACGGGTCTTTTCGGCATCCGGGTTCTCCTCACTTCTATGCGATCTCTGGTAAAGCCAGCCGAACAAACGTTTACCGGGCTGATGATTTCCCAGGGGGCAATTCTGAAAAACGGGATCAAAGGGGCTATTGCCGGCGCGATTGTCGGGTGGCTTCCGGGTTTTTCAAGTGGCACCGCGAATGCTTTGCTCGCGGTTCGAAAAAGTTCGGATTTCGAAAAAATAGATCCGCGGGAATATCTCATTTCAACATCCGCAGCAAACACGGCCAATGCCGTTTTGGGTCTTGCTGCGCTGTATGCCGTTGGAAGAATGCGTTCGGGGGCCATGATCACACTCGCCTCGTTCGATCTGCCTTCGATCTATCTGCAGGTCCTTGCAGCAGGAGTTGCAGCATTGGCCGGCTACGCTGTAACGGTTTATTCCTCCATACTCAGCCGGATCATTATGCGTCTTAATCAGCGTGTCCTTTCAAAAATTGTTTTGTTGTTTCTGGTCGGCATAACCGCGATTATCTGCGATCCCTTTGGTATTCTGATTCTGATCCTGTCAACGCTTGTCGGTATGATCCCCGGGATGATCGATATTCCAAGAATCTTTTGTATGGGGACTGTTATGCTCCCGGTGATGCTTTTTACCCTTGGAATCTTAAATTTTTGATTTCACGACGCCGTAACTGTCCTGATAATTTCCATTGTATACGTTTTCCACTTTACCCTCGACGGTGTGGATGAGCATCTGTACAACCCGCATACCTTTGGTTACCGGTATGTCTTCCGACCCGTAATTCGCCATGCAGAGTGTCAGGTTGCCGCGAAATCCCGGGTCGATATATCCGGCGCCAAGTACAACTCCTTTTCTCCCGAAAGATGATCTGCCACAGAGTGTTGCACAGAGATCTTCGGGGAGGCTGACGAACTCCATCGTCGGAACAAGAGTTAGTTCTCCTTTTTTTATTGTGATATCCTCGGCACTTCTCAGATCATATGAGGAAGGCTGCAGAGATTCTTCGGCAAACGGGTCTATCCCTAGAGATCCGTCTGTAATGCGTGTCCTGATTATCGATGAAGAGAGAACCATACAAGATAATACGCATCGAATGCAAATATACTATTAACTCTGGACTTGTGGGGTAGTGGATATCCTTTCGGGCTTCGAACCCGAAGAACCGGGTTCGATCCCCGGCAGGTCCGTAGCGTGCCTTACGAGAGCGCATACAAAAAGCCATGTTTTTCGCATTTTTTTCCGTTCGAATGGTAATAGGTTGAAATCTGCCGCAAATCTGCTTTTTAAATCAGAATATATTTAAGCAGAGGAAAGCAACTTTAAGATGAGGTGTAAAGAACTATGACTTATGGAATTGAGTTTGTTCCAGGAAACGTAAATGTCAAACAGGTAGTAAACTACTGCCAGCTCGCAGAGAGCAAAGACATTGACTTCGCATGGATTACCAACCACTACAACAACCGCCACTGTTACCCGGTTTTAACCGCAGTAGCACAGGCAACGACCACACTTAAGATGGGTCCGGGTATCATGAATGCATTCACTGACACCCCGGCAGCAATGGCATCCTTTGCCTGCACCCTGAACGAGATTTCCGATGGACGTGCAACCCTCGGTATTGGTCCAGGTGACCTGTCCACCCTTCCAAAGCTGGCAATCCAGCCGGTAAAGCCGGTTGCAAGACTCGGTGAGGCAATCGACCAGATTCGTGCACTCTGCAGCGGTGCAGAAGTCAAGAAAGACGGCAAAGAATTCTTTGACTACGATGGTGCAAAACTCACCGGTGTTACCCTCCCGGGCAAGAAAGGCATCCCAATCTACGTCGGTGCACAGGGACCCAAAGTTCTTGAGCTCGCCGGACTGAAAGGCGACGGTGCACTTATCAACGCATCCAACCCCAAAGACTTCGCAGTTGCAATCCCAATCATCAAAGCCGCATGCGACACTGTCGGCAAGAAAGGCTTCGATGTTGGTGCATACACTGCACTTTCAATCGACAAAGACGAGAAGAAAGCAAAGAAGGCAGCAAAGATCGTTGCAGCATTCATCGCAGCGGGATCTCCCGAAGCACTTCTTCTCCGCCACGATCTCGACCTTGCAAACGTAGCAAAGATTAAGGATGCACTGTCCCGCTTTGACTTCGGTGCTGTCGGCGGACTTGTAACCGACAAAGAAATTGAAACATTCACCATCTGCGGTACCCCCGACACTATCCGTCAGAAGTGCGATGACCTTACCTCTGCAGGCGTTACTCAGATCATCTTCGGCTCCCCGCTCGGACCCGACATGACGACCTCTATCCGCCTCCTTGGCAAGATTATGTAAATTCGGTACTTCCGATTTTACTCTTTTTCTTTTCAGATTTCTATTTGAAGATCATTTTTCACCGGCATGATTGTTGCCAATGGTATTCAAGTTTCCTTAAATTCAAAGGTATAATGCCTAGAAAATCTCTTAAAAATACGGTATCATCGATGTTTGATTCGTTATTTTCACAAACGAGGCATCCAATGACCTTCTCGTTCGGGAATTCCCATATCTCCTTCATCCAAAACCCTGATATAACGTCAGAGGTATATTGAATAAGGTATTCTAATGATCGGTCATCTGCCTTTCAAAAGATAATAAACATACAATCCGTGAGTGTTCATGACAGAAAATCGTTCAAAACTTAACAAGGAACTTGCACAGATGCTGAAAGGAGGAGTGATTATGGATGTCACCTCGCCGGAGCAGGCTAAGATTGCAGAGGATGCGGGAGCCTGTGCTGTTATGGCTCTGGAGCGTATTCCTGCTGATATTCGTGCCGCCGGCGGGGTTTCCCGAATGAGCGACCCGAAGATGATCAAGGGTATCCAGAAAGCTGTTTCGATTCCGGTTATGGCCAAGGTCCGTATCGGTCACTTTGTTGAAGCGCAGATCCTCGAAGCTATCGAGATTGATTACATTGACGAAAGCGAAGTATTATCGCCTGCCGATGATCTCAATCACATCGATAAAACCCAGTTCAATGTTCCATTTGTCTGCGGGGCACGTGATCTCGGCGAGGCCCTTCGCCGCGTTGCCGAAGGTGCAACAATGATCAGAACCAAAGGCGAGTCAGGTACCGGGGACATCGTTCAGGCTGTTCACCACATGCGCACAATGAACGGCGAGATTCGCCGCGTCGTCAGCCTCCGTCAGGATGAATTGTACGTTGCTGCAAAAGATATGCAGGTCCCGATCTCGCTTCTGCAGTTTGTTCATGATAATGGAAAACTTCCGGTCGTAAACTTTGCCGCCGGGGGGGTTGCCACTCCTGCCGATGCCGCTCTGATGATGCAGCTTGGGGCTGAGGGTGTATTCGTCGGTTCCGGTATCTTCAAATCCGGTAATCCGACAAAACGTGCAGCAGCGGTCGTCAAGGCCGTTACCAACTATAATAATCCCTCCATACTTGCTGAACTCTCCGAGGATCTTGGCGAGGCAATGGTCGGCATCAATGCAGATGAAATCTCTATCCTGATGGCGGAACGGGGAAAATAACGGTGAAGATCGGTGTTCTGGCACTGCAGGGTGCATTCATCGAACACATCAGGGTGCTGGAACGTCTGGGCGTCGAAACGTTTGAGATTCGAAATCTCTTCGATCTTGACGAAATCCCGGATGGTCTCATCATACCCGGGGGGGAAAGTACTGTCATGTCGAAGCTTTTGCTGGACCTTGGTCTTCATGAAAAGCTTCGCTCTCTCATCACGTCAGGCACTCCGGTAATCGGCATCTGTGCCGGGTTGATTCTGCTTGCAAAAAATGTTGAGGGTGGAAATACCTCTCTTGCGACGATGGACATTACTGCGGTCAGGAATGCTTACGGCCGTCAGCTCGGCAGTTTTGAAGCGGTTGCGCCCTTTGCAGGGGCCGGAAATATTCAGATGACCTTTATACGTGCCCCGGTTATCACACATGTCGGCAAAAATGTGGAAGTGCTTGCAGAAGTTGACGGAATCGTTGTTGCT
Organism: Methanocorpusculum sp.; assembly: GCA_965229365.1. Taxonomy (GTDB): domain Archaea; phylum Halobacteriota; class Methanomicrobia; order Methanomicrobiales; family Methanocorpusculaceae; genus Methanocorpusculum. Next base: position 61,705 of record OZ245878.1, read on the forward strand.
GCCCGCGAAGATAATCAGCTTGTTCTGTCGTTCCATCCAGAGCTTGGTGAGGATACTTCCGTTCACCAGTATTTCCTGGATATGATCTCCGGAACCAATTGAATATCCAAACTTTTTTTTTGAAAATAGTTCTGATGTTGAATAGTATTCGTCATTAAATACAGACGGGGGATTTCCCCGCATCTGCATCCAAAAAGAAAAATGGTAAAATTGGGGTGTCCGATTACTCGGGCTTGCTGATAATGGCGACCTTGGAGACGATCTCGCCGGTCTTCTTGTGCGGCTTGCGGATAATGCCGTCGCATCCCTTCTCGAGTTCGCGTGCCTGGTCACAAAGCTCTGCTGCTGCACGCATCATTTCGTGTGCTGAGGTGACGATTGGTACGTAGTCTGTCCACTCTTTGGTCATGAAACAGCCCTTGACGTTGACACCTGCAACTGCTGATGCGATCTCGTATGCTGCACGAGCTTTTGCCTGTGCATAGGGGTTTGTGAACTCGCCTTTGGTCGAGTTGTCAGAGTTCAGAACAAGTTTCGGGAGTTCGAGCTCTGCACCTTTCTTGCCTGCTTTCACCTGGTCGATGACTTTGTCAAGCTCCATCTGGAGTTTGCGGAATGCACCGGTAAGTGCAAGGACTTTCACGAGGTTTCCGTTGTAGTCTGCCATCTCGACTGGGTCAAGGAATTCGCGGCGGGCGCCGATCATGGCGTCTGCTTTGACGATGATGTAGCCAAAGCCGGATGCCTTGAGTGCTTCCCAGCCTTCTTTCTTGGTCGTGACATCGTCGGTGATGACGATGGTCGGGATACCTGCTGCTTTGAGATCTTCGCGTGCACCGACCGGGCCTTCGAGAACTCCGTTCGGGGAAACAACGATTGCGAAATCAGGCTGCCATGCTTTCAGGTTTGAAACGACACGGTCAACATCTTCCTTCTGCAGTTTGGTTCCGGAAGTTGCCATGAATGTCATCATGTCTTCGCGGTCTGCACGCTCATCTAAAAGTAACTCTGCCATAACACCGGATGCGATGTTACCGAGTTTTGCAACTCCTACCTTAACTACCATATTTGATACACCTCTCATTTTGAAATGAGAACATCAGTTTATCGACGAGAATCAATATAAGGTTTGTGGATGATACTGTTATGAAGAGAGTCTGTCCAATCGATACGTCAATCCATTGGACAGAGTTTTTTTTTGATCGAGATAACTTCACCTAGGAATATCATGATTCAACCGTTTCACTATTGACATGGGATTGGGGGCGAATCTGCCAAATCAGACTTCTTTAGACTTCTTATCGATAATTTGCAAAATTCATATTCTGAAATCTATTCTGTAAATGGGCTAACATCAATAATTGGAACGTTATAAAATTCATTATTACAGAGAGCGCTCTGTTGTTTTTCTTGCAATGCACCACATCAAATTTGACGGTTTTTTTTGAGGTGTGTATGCTTGCGTTCGCACGTTCCCCGCCTTTTCATAGCATCTTTTACCTCCCTTCCATGAAGAATAGTCTGATTTCTGAGATATGCTTCTAACATCTCCCGTTTACCATTCTTGCAGAGAAATACCAGTTTTTCTGTAAGAGACATTTGGGTATTTCCTCCTTTTCTCCAGAACGTATTGATCTGTTTTATTATGGTCTTCTCTGGAACCTAATTGGGACAATTGCGCGTCAGATCTCAGTTGAATAAGGGGTTTTGCATGAAGTTTCTCAAATATTAACGTGTGTAGCTCTAGGGAGTCATATCCCGCATCCATCAATACACGATCACAGGATACGCCGAGAAGTTCAGCAATCTGAATCAAAAAATGCGCATAGGGTTTGTCATTCTCCGTTCCTTCTGAATGAATCATAAACAAGGGATAAGCCCCCAGATTCAAAATATGTGCTTTATCCATTTTAACCTGATAATGAGGGTTAAACAGACTATTGGGACAATAACGGCTTGCAACTAAAGGAGTGGAATCGATAATTACCTCGGTTTCAGATTTGAGGAAATGGACAATCTTTTTGCTTATCAAAAACATAAGAACTTCCATACCCTCCTCACCTAACCGATATTTCACAAAGTAATGCAACGTACTTGGCGAAGGTAACCAGAGTGGTGATTTTGCCGGAAGAAGGTGGCTGAGATCTTCTTCCGTTATTTTACGCCGAATATGACTATAGGCTATTCTGCGATAAGTCATGACAACAGTCAGTTTTATCAGAAAATCAATAGGATAATGAAAATAATCGCGAAGATGAGTTGAATAATATGTTTGTTCGATTTTTCGTACAATGTCACTAATGTTGAGCTGGGACATGAGCCAGCAAATGGATATATCCGGAGGGATGACTCCATTGTTGAAATACGTTCGTATTCGTCTTGAAATTCAGACATACCAGTCGGCGCAGGGATACATAAAGGTATTGTTCCCCTCCAAAAAAGTCGACAAGAGTAAATGGGGGATGAGTTTATATCACAGAATCCACGATTGGACAGACTCATGAAATGAAATAACCACAATTCCTACCGCTTATCATCTATCTGAATCAGATGTGCGGGTTTTTCCGCGATGGTTTCTTATCTGCAGCCCGGGATATTGATGTAATGTCTTGCTATTTGCGTGCTTTTGGATATTTCTGTCCGTTCCTGCCTGCGCGCAACACTCTCATTCTATTTCGATGAAACGGATGTTTAATCAAATCATTTATAGTTAATCAGGTTGAATTAATAATCATATGAAAGATACGCTTCTTACCGATCGTCAGAAGGAAGTCATACGGTATCGTAAAAAAGGTATGACGCAGCAGCAGATTGCTGATCGACTCGGCACCTCCAAGGCAAACATCTGTACTATTGAAAAATCTGCCAATGAAAATATCCGTCGGGCAAAGGAGACGCTGGAGTTTCTGTATACGCTTGACGCCACTGAACTGTGTGTTCTTCCGGAAGGCACGGATCTGATAGAAGCCCCAAAGATCATCTATATCGCAGCGGCCCCGCTCAATATAAAAATCCGGTATGATACTCTTGCCTTAATCAACAGGATTTCATCATATATGCCGGAAAAAATCAAAGGCCGGCACGTCAAAGAGGATATCATTGTCTATCTGAATAATGACGGCGAACTGTACTTCGGCTGATTATGGTTCAGATCGTATTTTTCAGCTAATTCTGCCTGTGCGTTTTCTGGATGTAGTGTATGGCGGCTGGGTGGATCCAAAGATCATACAACATTTTATATTCTCTCTTCTCTAATTATATAAGAGCCTTCAATAGGCTGATATCAGCAAGATCTGCTGAATGAGGATATCCAGTTGGTATGAAATATACGTGATTTCACGTTTGTTTCGTAATTGTGTAACTCTGAGCGGTAATTCCGCGGCAGAAGTTAAGACCTACAATAGGTCTGATTAGATACGCCGGGCGAACGTCTTTATGATGTGCCCTTTCCTGGACGTCAGGAAGCGTATCTGAAGTCAGGTTCTCTTTCGTGAGACTTGGAAATCGCAGTAAAAACTGCAAATCGGGTAAATGAACATATAAGACGTTATCGTGTTCATGATCGGATATCCCACAAGGAATCTCAATTGCGTGCAAAGCAGTGCTTTGTGTGCCTTCACACGTTGAAATACACGTGAGTTGAACTCCCGTCTTTCCGTTCAATGTGTCGCATACCCGCGCTTAATCGCGTGATCTGGTGTGTTAAACACAGAGACCGACAAATTGCGTCCCGCAGGTCGATTCCTAAATTCTAGGAAGCCGGCGGTGAAAGAACGGCTGTCATATTGATGACAACCACAGCAGACGTCTTCTTTACATAATGCAAGAGAAGGCACTAAAGGATTGATTAATAAATGAGAACAGTGAGACCCCGTGCCGGGTCACTCGCATACTATCCCCGTAAACGGGCCAAGGATATTGTACCAAAGTACCAGTCCTGGCCGGAATACAATGGGCAGCCAATGCTTCAGGGATTTGCAGGCTACAAAGCCGGTATGACCCACGTGATCATGATCGATGATCGCAAGAAGAGTCCGACTGAAGGTAAGGAAGTAATGGTTCCTGTAACCGTTATCGAAATCCCAGCCATGACCGTTGCTGCCATTCGTGTTTACGTCAAAGATACCTACGGCAAACACCCGCTGACCGAAGTCTGGGCAGAAAACCTCGAAGCGCTCTCCGGCAGAATCACCAAGGCAAAGACCAACAACGCTGTAAAAGCAACTGAGAAGATCAATGCAGCAATTGGCGATGTTGTTGAAGTAATGGTGCTCATGTACACCAAACCGACAGAAATCACCGGTGTTCCAAAGAAGGTCCCTGACCTTATGGAGATCCGTGTTGCCGGGGGCAGTGCACAGGAACGCTTTGACTACGCTCTTTCCATCCTTGGAACCGATATCGACATGAATTCCCTCCTTAGCGAGGGCCAGTTCACTGACATCACCGGTATAACCAAAGGAAAAGGATTCCAGGGTGCCGTCAAGAGATTCGGTATCACCCTTCGTAAGAGAAAGCACGCAAGAACCAAGACGGAAAGACACATCGGAACTCTTGGTCCATGGACTCCCCACCACGTCCGCTGGCAGGTACCAATGCCAGGTCAGATGGGTTTCCAGCAGCGTACTGAGTTCAACAAGCGCATCATCAAGATTGGTGAGAACGCAGATGAAATCAACCCAGCAGGAGGCTTCCTCCACTATGGTCTTGTTAGTAACAACTACGTCCTGATCAAAGGAAGCATTCCTGGACCGGCAAAGCGCCTGGTTAGAATCCGTTCCGCAACCCGTATGGGCGAGCAGAAGATTCAGGCCCCGGTTGTAGAATATGTCAGTCTTCAGAGCAAACAGGGGTGAAATGACCGATGAAAGCAAATGTAAAAGCAATTAACGGCTCAATCCTCCATGAAATCGAACTCCCGGCCGTTTTCGACGAAGCATATCGCCCGGACCTCATCAAGAGGGCCATCCTCGCATACCAGAGCGAACATTACCAGCCTCACGGGGCAGACCCGTATGCAGGTATGAGAACCTCTGCAGAAGGCTGGGGATCCAAACGTGGTGAAGCTAAGATTCCGCGGATCAAAAACGGAAGCCGTGGTGCAAAAGTACCGAACGTAAAAGGCGGTCACCCGGCATACGCGCCGAAAGTAGAGAAGATCCTTGTTGAGAAGATCAACAAGAAAGAGAAAGCAAAGGCAATCCGCTCAGCCATCGCAGCTACCGTTAACACCGAACTTGTCGCCGCACGCGGTCACAAATTCGAAGGCGAAGCAGCAATCATCGTTGAAGACTCCTTTGAGCAGATCGTCAAGACCGCTGAAGTCAAACTTGCCCTTACGGCACTTGGACTTGGCGCCGATCTTGAGCGTGCAAGACTCTCCAGAAATATCCGTGCAGGCCGTGGAAAGACACGTGGACGCAAGTATAAGCAGGCAAAGTCTGCTCTTATCGTGACGTCTGGTGAATTCCTCGCAGGTGCGAATATCGCAGGAGTCGACTGCGTATCCATCAATGCTCTGAACATCAACGTTCTTGCACCCGGAGCCGACGCAGGCAGACTGACCGTCTGGACCGAAGCTGCAATCAAGAAGTTCGTGGAGGCTTAATCATGACACTTGCACACCCCCTCGTAACAGAAAAAGCTATGGTCCTTTTAGAGAACTCGAACCAGCTTTCCTTCATTGTTGAGAAGGAAGCCGGCAAGGCAACCATCAAGGCAGCAATGGAGAAGAGCTTCGGCAAGAAGATCGTCTCAATCAACACCATGATGACCTCTAAAGGAAACAAGAAGGCAGTCATTACCTTTGAAGAGAAAAACGCCGCTGAAGAAATTCTTTCTCAGCTCGGAATCGTGTAAGGTGAGATAAATGGGACACAGAATAAGTACACAGTCACGTGGAAAAGGCGGTCCAACCTACCGCGCCCCGTCGCACCAGTATAAAGCAGAGCTCAAACACTTTGGCTCCGCACTTGAGACCGTTCGTGCAACCGTCATCGACATTGAACACGACCCGGCACGTCACACCCCGATCGCTGTCGTGAAAATCGACGGTAAGGCGTCTGATAAGAAAGAATACGCGCTGATTACCGAAGGTGTCGGTATTGGTCAGGAACTCGTATGGGGGCCTAAAGCCACTGTCGAAAACGGTAATTCGTTACCACTCTCAGCAATTCCGACCGGAGTTGCCGTCTGCAACATCGAAGCCCGCCCCGGAGACGGCGGTAAATTCGTTCGTTCAAGCGGAGTCCAGGCTGTTATCATCGGAAAATCCGCTGGTAAAGTTGGTGTCAGAATGCCCTCAGGCAAACCAAAATGGTTCAATGAAGCATGTCTTGCAACCGTCGGCCTTGTCGCCGGCGGCGGCCGCATCGACAAGCCGATCCTGAAAGCAGGTAAACAGTATCACAAGATGAAATCCTCTGCAACCCGCTGGCCAAGAACCCGTGGTATCGCAATGAACGTCATCGATCACCCATTTGGTGGTGGAGGACATCAGCATCCAGGTAAACCAAAGACTGTTGCACGTGGAGCATCTCCCGGTAGAAAAGTTGGATCTGTTGCAGCAAGTAGAACAGGATACCGGAGGTGAACGTAAATGGCAAAGAAAACTACTAAGAGAATGCCAAAGCGGCGAGAGGAATACACCTATCACGGCTACAATATCGAGCAGCTCAAAGCCATGTCAATGGATGAGCTTCTTGCTATTATGCCCAGCGGCGCACGCAGAAAGGTCCTTCGCGGATTTACCCGTGATGAAGAGGACGTTCGCGCGAAGATCGCTGAAGGTGACGGTGTCAGAACCCACAGCCGTTCAATGATTATCCTCCCCGAAATGGTCGGCAAGAATGTTGCCATATACTCCGGTAAGGAGTTCATTAACGTAGAGATCCCGGTTGAAGGAATTTTCCACTACTTTGGAGAGTTCGCTTTAACCCGTAAGAAAGTTGCTCACGGAAGTGCCGGTATCGGTGCAACCAAGTCGAGTAAGTATGTTCCGTTGAAGTGATTGTTATGGCAAGAACAGAATACAGCAACAAACTTACCGGCGACAACATCGCCCGTGCCAAGGCTAACGAACTCGGCTGCTCTCCAAAGCACGCTGTGGAAATCGCTCACCTTGTCCGTAATATGATGGCAGACGACGCAGTTGAATACCTTGAACAGGTCATCGACCTCAAGCGTGCAGTTCCGTTCCACCGCTATAACAGAAATGTTAGCCATCAGAAGAGCTTAAACGGCAAAACCTTCGGAACCGCAGCCGGCAGATACCCGGTCAAGGCAGCCGCAGAGTATGTCCGTTTAATCCGCTCTGCACAGAAGAACGCTGAATATGCAGGTCTCGCACCGGAAAAGATGGTCATCATCCACACCGCTGCAAACAAAGGACGCTGCATGAAAGGAATCTTCCCCCGTGCAATGGGTAGAGCTACCCCTAAACACAGAGATTCCGTCAACGTCGAGATCATCCTCCGTGAGGTACAGTAAGTATGACAATCGAAAAGAAATTCGTTGCAGACGGTGTCCGCAAAGTCAGAGTCGAGCAGTACCTTAACAAGGAGCTCAAACGTGCAGGCTACGGAGGTATGGATATCGTCCGGACTCCTGTTGGAACCCAGGTCACGATCTTTGCAGAAAAGCCGGGTATCGTTATCGGTAAAGGTGGAAAACTGGTTCGCCAGCTTACCTCCGATCTTAACACTGTCTACGGTATCGAGTCCCCGCAGGTCGAGGTTCAGCAGGTTGCAAACCCGAACCTCAACGCCCAGATCATGGCAGAACGCCTTGCAAATGCACTTGAACGCGGATGGTACTTCCGAAAGGCAGGTACTTCCGTAATACGTCGTGTCATGGACTCCGGCGCACTTGGCTGTGAAGTTATCATCGCAGGTAAGCTGACCGGTGCCCGTGCCCGTGTCCAGAAGTTCGTCGAAGGCTACATCAAACACTCAGGTGAACCGTCAGAGTCGATCGTTGAGAAAGGCTACGCCACTGCAATCAAGAAACTCGGTATCATCGGTGTTGAGGTCAAGATCGTTCCGCCGGGAGCAAAACTTCCGGATCAGTTCGAGATCCGTGTTGATGCAGCTCCTGCTACGGCACGTGTTATCGAGACTGATATCTTTGAAGAGTTCGATGCAGAACTTGCAGCTGAACCCGAACCGGAATTTGTTGAGGAGGTCTGAAAATGGCTATCTTCAGAGCAAAAGAAGTCGCCCAGTTTTCCGATGCTGAATTAGTCGAAAATGAGCAGAAACTCAAAATCGAACTGATCCAGAACTATGGAAAAGTCAGCGCCGGTGGTGCACCGGAAAACCCCGGAAAGATCCGGGAAGTTCGCAGAACTATCGCACGTATCAAGACTGAACAGACCAAACGTCAGGCATAAATCTCGTCTATGATCACTCCGCAGAATATACTCAGACACGAACTTATCGGTCTTTTTGTATCTGTGGAGTCCTCACCGAACAGATATGAAGAAGGGATTTCCGGTGTCATCGTCGATGAAACCAGAAATACTCTTCGGATCAACGCAGGGAATGGCATTAAGTGCCTGGAGAAACAACGTAAGTTACTCCGGGTGACCCTCCCGGACAGTGTTCAGGTGATAATAGACGGTAATGCTTTGTCTGTTTCTCCAACGCGGCGCGTAAGTATGCGCGTAAGCCCATATCGCAAGGTATGAGCGAGACATGAGGGTTAATATGGCAAAAAATATCGGCTTAAATGTCGCAATCCCAGAAAAGGATTGTGACGATGTAAATTGTCCGTTTCACGGCAGCTTAGCGGTGCGCGGCCAGGTGATTACCGGTAAGGTCGTAAGCGAACGAATGCAGGGAACTGTTGTCGTGGAGAGGAACTTTCTTCATAAAGTCCAGAAATATGACAGATATGAGAAACGCAGTTCCAAAATCCACGCACATATGGCTTCATGCCTCAACGCCAAGATCGGCGACGAGGTAAAGATTGCAGAGTGCAGACCACTGAACAAAACGACCTCCTATGTAGTTGTCGAGGTGATTAAGGAATGAAAGGCTTAACGTCAAAAATTCCGCGCGCACTTCAGACCGGCTCAAAGATGGTCTGTGCAGACAACACGGGTGCCCGTGTTGTACAGATTGTCTCCGTCTTCGGTTACCACGGTGTTAAAAACCGGCAGCCTAAGATGGGACTTGGAGACCTTGCGACTGTCACAGTCAAGAAAGGAACTCCCGACATGAAACGCAAGCTCGTTCGAGCTGTCGTTGTCCGTCAGAAGAAGGAATTCCGTCGCCCCAACGGCCTCAGAGTCTCCTTCGAACAGAACGCAATGATCCTCCTCAATGAAAACGGCGATCCGCGTGGAACCGACATTAAAGGTCCGGTAGCCCGTGAAGTCGCAGAACGTTTCCCGAAGGTTGGATCAATGGCAACCATCATTATCTAAGGTGAAAACATGGCACGTATTTCAAGCACTCAGCCAAGAAAGCAGCGGAAGTTCCGGTATAATGCTCCGATTCACACTCGTGGTGCATTTTTACACTCTCCTCTCGCAAGCGATCTTCGCGAAAAGTATGGAAAGCGCAGTTTCCGTGTTGTTACCGGCGATACTGTCAAAGTACTTCGTGGTGAATTCAAAGGAATCGAAGGCGTTGTTGACGGCGTAGACGTCAAAAACACGAAGGTCCTTGTTCACGGAGTTTATGTCAAGAAAGCCAACGGCGAAGATGTCCCAAGACCACTCGATCCGTCCAAGATAATGATCACCAAACTCAACACCAAAGATGCAAAGCGTGTTGCACGTCTTGAGGTGAAGGCATAATGACCCGAACCAAGAGAATGACTGCACCGGATGCATGGCAGATCGCCAGAAAAGAAAGCAAGTATGTCGTCAGCACCTCAAGCGGTCCGCACGACGGCTCGGCTCTTCCGATCGGCGTCTGGCTCCGCGATCACATGCAGTTTGCATTAAACACCAAAGAAGTCAGAAAGATTCTGCACGACCGTCAGGTTGTCCTGAATGGTCACATCGTAACCGATGAACACATCGGAATCGACGTCTTTGACATCATCAGCTTCCCGAAAATCGACAAGCACTACATGATTCTTGTTGACGAAAAGGGACGCCACAATGAATATGAAATCACTGCAGATGCAGCCAAGTTCCAGCTCGTAAAAGTTGCAAACAAAACCACCATTAAAGGCGGCAAGACACAGATCAACTTAACCAGCGGTGCAAACTTCATCGGTGAAGACAACTGTAAAGGCAAGGACTCGCTCGTTATCGGCATCACCGGCGACGACCGTTTCGCAGTTCAACAGCACTTCCCGTATGCAGTCGGCAACATGGCAATCATCATTGGCGGACAGCACACAATGAAAACCGGAAAACTCGTGGAGATCCTTGTTCAGGATTCATCCCTGTCGAACCGTGTTATAATTGAGGATGCCAACGGCGGCAAGTTCGAGACCATTGAAGATTACATCTACATGATCGGAACCACCGAGTCCTTCCTGAAAACCTGGGGTGTTGACGCATGACTAATATGCAGACCCCGTTCGTCGCCAAAGTCGTCGTCCACATGGGCGTCGGCGAAGCAGGTGAGCGTCTTGTCAATGCCGAGAATATCATGGCTGACCTGACCAAAGGTGCAAAACCAATCCGTTCCTATGCCAGAAACACTCTTCCGGCATTTGGTATCCGTAAAGGACAGCCGATCGGATGCAAAGCTACTCTTCGCGGTAAAAAGGCAATGGACTTCCTCGAGATGGCACTCAAAACCTACGCTGTGGAAAATGTTCTCCACACCCGTCAGTTTGATGCAACTGGCAACTTTGGTTTCGGTATCGAAGAACACACCGACTTCCCGGGACAGGCATATGACCCGAAGATCGGTATCTACGGTATGGATATCATCGCCGTCATTGAAAAGAAAGGAACCAGAACCGCACGCAGAAAAATCCAGCAAAAGAAGATCAACAGCAAACTTCATGTTGCTCGTGAAGAATCCATGAAGTTCGTTACTGAGACTTTTGGCATTGAGGTGGAGTAACATGGCAGCAAAAGACAACGGCAAAGTCCATCAGAAAAAGTTTGGCCGCGGTGCAAACCAGTGCCAGCTTTGCGGACGTAAGCAGGGACTTGTGCGCAGATACAACATTTACTTCTGCCGTCAGTGCTTCCGCGAATGGGCACCCACCATGGGCTTTAAGAAGATGAACTAAGAGGTGAAGGAGAATGACAAAACAGAATCCTATCGCAGACGCAATGAGCGCTATCAAGAATGCTGGTGATACTGGTAAACTTGCAGTGACCGTTGAACCGGCAAGCCGCCTCTTTGGTGACATGCTTAAGGTCATGCAGGAATATGGCTACATCGCCGACTTTGAAAAGATCGACGACGGAAGAGGAGGTCAATTTCAGATCGCTCTCTCCGGCGGCATCAACAAATGCGGTGTAATTACGCCGCGTTTCTCGGTGAAAGTAGAGGACCTCGAGTCCTGGGAAATTAGATATCTTCCGGGAAAGGGCTTTGGAATTATCATCCTGACCACTTCCAAGGGAGTTATGTCCCACGAACAGGCACGTAAGCTCGGCATCGGTGGCGAGCTTTTGGGTTACGTCTTCTAAGGAGTGAAAACAATGGCTGAATTGATTTTCGAAATCCCCGACGGCGTAACCATCACCAAGACAGGTGATCTCGTTACCGTGAAGGGATCCAAAGGTGAACTTACCCGTACAATGTACCACCCTGCGATCAATATTACCATCGCAGACGGTTCAGTTACGCTTGTAAGTACTTCTACAAGACGCAGTGTATATGCACTGCTTGGAACCTATAATGCACATCTCGGTGTCATGAGCAAAGGCGTATCCGAAGGATACGGATATCATATGAAAATTGTGTACAACCACTTCCCTATTCAGGTCAAAGTTGCCGGTAATCAAGTCGAGATCGGAAACTTCCTTGGTGAGAAGCAGGCACGGTACGCAAACATCGTAGAAGGTGTCAAAGTAAAAGTCCAGGGCGATGAACTGATCTTAAACGGTATCAACCGTGAGACGATCGGTAACACCGCGGCCAATGTCGAACAGGCATGCAGGGTCAGAAACAGAGATCCGCGTGTCTTCCAGGACGGCATTTACATTATCAGCAGAGGCGACTAACATGGCGAGTGAAATCAAGAAACTTATCAAAGCTCGTGGAGCTAAGAAGTCATCCCGCTTTGCCCGCCAGTGCCTCCAGGCTAAAGTAAAACTGGCAGACAGCTGGAGAAGACCACGGGGTCTCCACAGCAAACAGCGTAAGGATTACCGTGCAAAGGGTGCACACCCCGAAGCAGGTTTCGGATCACCGAAAGCAGTACGCGGATTCCACCCGAGCGGATACTGTGAGGCTCTCGTATTTACTCCATCCGAGCTTGATGCAGTTGATCCGGAAACCACCGCAGTACGCATCGGCGCAACTGTAGGCGGTGCAAAACGCAGCGTTATCCAGACCAAAGCTGCCGAACTCGGTATCAAGGTTTTGAATCCGAAGGAAGCAAAAGTTGCCGTTACACCGGTTGCACAATCAGCAGAAGAGGTGAAAGCAGATGAGTGATCTCGCATCCCAGCGCAGAATTGCCGCGTCTGTTCTTGACTGTGGTGAAAACCGTGTATGGTTCAACCCGGAAAAACTCTCTGACATCCAGAATGCAATGTCCCGCGAGGATATCCGCAACCTCATTGATGAGGGTGCAATCTCTTCCCACCAGAAGAAAGGAATCTCCCGTGGACGCGTCCGGGCCCGTATGGTCAAACGTTCGTACGGACACGGAAAAGGTCCGGGGCGCCGGAGCGGTGCAAAAGGCGCCAGAACTCCGTCCAAGACCCAGTGGATCAAAAAGATCCGTGCCCAGCGTAAAGAACTCCGTACTCAGCGTGAAGCAGGATCCATCACACCGACCGAATACCGCAGACTTTACCGTCGTGCAGCAGGTGGTCAGTTCCGTAACGTCGCTCATATGAAAACTCAGATTGAGCTCGTAACCTCCAGGAGGGAGTAAACAATGGCAATTAATGGAAGATATTTCGTTCAGTTCAGAAGACGCCGTGAAGGCAGAACTGATTACTACCAGCGCCAGCGTTTAATCGTTTCTGGTAGAAACCGTATGGTTGTCCGTAAGACAAACCGCCACATCATCATCCAGCTCATCGCAGCTCAGATGGATGGCGACTACACTCTTGTTCACGTCAACAGCCACGAACTGGTGAACTTCGGATACAAAGGATATCTCGGAAACACCCCTGCTGCATACCTTACCGGTATGCTGTTTGCAGTTCGTGCACAGAAAGCCGGATACGAAGGTGGAATCGCAGATATTGGTCTGCAGGTTGCATCTACCGGTGCACGTGTGTTTGCTGCGATCAAAGGTGCAGTTGATGCAGGTTTCGACGTCCCAGTAGGGGAAGCAATTCTTCCGGACGATGACCGCTGCAACGGCGCCCACATCGCTGAATATGATGAGCGTTTTGCTGGTCTCGTTGAAAACGTCGAGGCTACAAAAGACGCAATTATGAAGGAGCTGGAGTAATATGGCTTACGAGCAGGAAGTATGGGTCCCAGTAACCGGTCTTGGCAAGAAAGTCGTGGCAGGCGAATTTGCAAGCTTCGATGAGATTCTTGCAAGCGGACAGCCCATCAAAGAGGCAGGCATTGTTGACGCAATGCTTCCCGATCTTGTTGACGAAGTCCTCTGCATCGATATGATGCAGCGTATGACCGACTCCGGACGTCGTATTAAGTTCAGAGCTGTGGTCGTCATCGGCAACAAGAATGGTTACGTTGGTTTTGGCCAGGGCAGGGATGTTCAGGTCGGAACTGCAATCAAGAAAGCAATCACAAATGCAAAACTGAACATTGTCAAAGTCCGCCGTGGATGCGGTTCATGGGAATGCGGCTGCGGTATGAAACACTCTGTACCAATGCAGGTCACCGGTAAAGCCGGCTCCGTCTCTGTTACCCTTAAACCAGCTCCGAAAGGAATCGGTCTTGTAACTGGTGATGTTGGTAAGAAAGTACTTACCCTTGCAGGCATTCAGGATGTCTGGGTTAACACTAGTGGAAACACCAGAACTACCCTGAACTTTGCAAAGGCAACCTACAATGCACTTCGTGAGACGAATCTGAATCGTATCGGAGGGCGTAAATAATGTATGCTGTCGTTCAGGTTCGCGGTGTGGTCAACACCCGCCGTGACATTAAGGAAACCCTGAAGATGCTCCGTCTTCACCACATCAACCACTGCGTTCTTGTGCCTGAGACACCCGAGTACCTCGGTATGATCCGTAAAGCAAAGGATTTCATCGCCTTTGGTGAAGTTGACGCTGCTACACTCGCAACTATCCTCACTACCCGTGGAAGACTTACCGGCAACAAACCGCTCACTGAAGAGTATGTGAAATCTGCAACTTCCTATGGAAGCATTGAAGAATTTGCAGCTGCTCTTATCAACGGTGAGATCCGTATGAAAGATGTCCCCGACCTTAAGCCGGTGTTTCGTATGCACCCGCCAAGAAAGGGGTACAAGACCACGAAACGCACGTATACCCAGGGCGGTGCCCTTGGTTACTACGGTACGGAGATCAATGATCTTCTGATCAAAATGAGGTAATTAGCATGCCAGTAAACAAGCGTTCAAAGTTCCGGGGGACCCGCACCTGTGGTGGGGGTACCCACAAAAACCGCCGTGGTGCAGGTAATCGTGGAGGTCGTGGAGCAGCCGGATGGCGTGACCACAACTTTACCCGCTGGTATCTTCTCGGGAAAACCGAGGGAAAACACGGATTTGTCAGTAAGATATCTGTAACGAATGAGGTTCTTGATATTGGCGACATCGATCAGATGATTCCTGATCTTGTTGCTCGTGGAATTGCAACTCAAAACGGAGATGTTATTACTCTTGATGCCGCACAGATTGGTGTAGAGAAGATCCTCGGCGGAGGCAAAGTCACTCACAAATTTGCCATTACTGCAGAGGGCTTTTCAGGCCTTGCTGTTGCTAAAATCGAGGAACTGGGTGGAACCACCCAGACCTCCGAATAATTTTTTGGTTTATAACTCATGGGAGAACTGTTGGATCGAATGGAACCCCTGCTGGCTAGAATGCCGGCAGTCAAGCCACCGGAAGGTCACGTCCACTTCAAAAATAAACTGATGTGGACAGCTGCGGTGTTGCTGCTGTATTTTATTTTAACGAACATTCCGGTGTTTGGTCTTTCCGCCACATCAATTGATGTCTTTCAGTATTATCGTGCCCTTTTAGCTGGAGCACAAGGTACTATCCTGCATCTTGGTATTGGACCGATCGTTACCGCATCAATCGTTTTGCAGTTACTCCGCGGTGCTGATCTGATTAAAATCAACACATCAGATCAGCGTGGCCAAGTACTCTATATGGGTCTTCAGAAGGTCCTTATCTTCGTCATGATCATCCTTGAAGCTCTGCCGAATGTGCTGGGCGGATGGATGAGTGCTGATCCAGCCGTTTCAGCATTCTTCGGCGGAAACGCCGGTTTTGTCATGTTATTGATCTTCCTGCAGATCTGTATTGGCGGTGTCCTTGTCATGTTTATGGATGAGGTCGTCTCCAAATGGGGTATTGGATCCGGTGTTGGTCTTTTTATCGTCGCAGGAGTCGCCCAGGGTCTTATTAACGGATTCTTCAACTGGGAAGCAACGACCGATCAATTTGCGGTCGGATTTTTCCCGAGACTGTTCCAGGTCATTGCCGATGGTTCAAATTTCATCGAATACTTCGGTCTGCAGCTCCTGGCTCTCGTAACAACCGTTGGATTGTTCTTCATTATCGTGTATGTTGAATCAACCCGTATTGAGATCCCCCTTGCTCATGCAAATGTTCGCGGTGCAAGGTCAAAATTCCCGGTAAAACTTGTCTATGCAAGTGTTCTGCCGATGATTCTTGTCCGTGTACTGCAAGCAAACGTCCAAATGATTGGTATGTTCCTTTCGAGTATAGGATTCACAGCACTAGGTAAATTTAACGGCTCAACACCGCTTAACGGTCTGATGTGGTATCTTGCTCCGATCAACCAGCCTCAGGACTGGATGTGGTGGCTCTCCTCCTTCACCGGAACCGGTCATGCCGTATGGGAAGTTATTCTCCGTGTTGGCATTGATTGTACGGTGATGATTCTTGGAGGCGCTCTGTTTGCAATATTCTGGGTCAAGACAGCAGGTCTCGATTCGAAGCATGTCGCCCGGCAGATTCAGAACTCCGGTATGCAGATCCCCGGATACCGGAGATCTCCAGCCGTTCTTGAACGTTATCTCGACAGATACATTCCCCGTGTAACTGTTATTGGAGGGGTGTTCATCGGTCTTCTGTCTGTTCTTGCGAACATGCTTGGTATCATCGGTTTTGTTGGCGGAACCGGTCTCTTACTGACGGTTTCGATCATTTATCGTCTGTATGAACAGATCGCAAATGAGCAGATGATGGAGATGTATCCGTTTATGCGGGGCTTCTTCGACAAGGAATAAAGCAAATCCTCAAAAATATATTCATATTTCTTCTTTTGCAGAAAGCTAATTTTTGTCTAAGACAGCGATCTGTAAATTGAGTCTGTCCAATCGTGGATTCTGTGATATAAACTCATCCCCCATTTACTCTTGTCGACTTTTTTGGAGGGGAACAATACCTTTATGTATCCCTGCGCCGAGTGGTATGTCTGAATTTCAAGACGAATACGAACCTATTTTCAACAATGGAGTCATCCCTCCGGATATGTCCATTTGCTGGCTCATGTCCCTGCTCAACATTAGTGACATTGTACGAAAAATCGAACAAACTTATTATTCACCTCATCATCGCGATTATTTTCATTATCCCATTGATTTTCTGATAAAACTGACTGTTGTAATGACTTATCGCAGAATAGCCTATCGTCATATTCGGCGTAAAATAACGCAAGAAGATCTCAGCCACCTTCTTCCGGCAAAATCACCAATCTGGTTACCTTCGCCGAGTACGTTGCATTACTTTGTGAAATATCGGTTAGTTGAGGAGGGTATGGAAGTTCTTATGTTTTTGATAAGCAAAAAGATTGTCCATTTCCTCAAATCTGAAACCGAGGTAATTATCGATTCCACTCCTTTAGTTGCAAGCCGTTATTGTCCCAATAGTCTGTTTAACCCTCATTATCAGGTTAAAATGGATAAAGCACATATTTTGAATCTGGGGGCTTATCCCTTGTTTATGATTCATTCAGAAGAAACGGAGAATGAAAAACCCTATGCGCATTTTTTGATTCAGATTGCCGAACTTCTCGGCGTATCCTGTGATCGTGTATTGATGGATGCGGGATATGACTTCCTAGAGCTACACACGTTAATATTTGAGAAACTTCATGCAAAACCCCTTATTCAACTGAGATCTGACGAGCAATTGTCTCAATTAGGTTCAGAGAAGACCATAATAAAACAGATCAATACGTTCTGGAGAAAAGGAGGAAATGCCCAAATGTCTCTTACAGAAAAACTGGTATTTCTCTGCAAGAATGGTAAAAGGGAGATGGTAGGAGCATATCTCAGAAATCAGACTATTCTTCATGGAAGGGAGGTAAAAGATGCTATGAAAAGGCGGGGAACGTGCGAACGTAAGCATGCACACCTCAAAAAAACCGTCAAATTTGATGTGGTGCATTGCAAGAAAAATAACAGAGCGCTCTCTGTAATAATGAATTTTATAACGTTCCAATTATTGATGTTAGCCCATTTACAGAATAGATTTCAGAATATGAATTTTGCAAATTATCGATAAGAAGTCTAAAGAAGTCTGATTTGGCAGATTCCCCCCAATCCCATGTCAATAGTGAAATGGTTGAATCATGATATTCCTAGGTGAAGTTATCTCGATCAAAAAAAACTATGTCCAATGGATTGACGTATCGATTGGACAGACTCAAATTATCGCCGTGATCGTGAAAATACCTTTATTAGCCTCCAAACCCAACTTTAGAGATGCTATCTCCAAAGTAAGAGAATAACCATGTCAGGCAAAAAAGTAATCATCACCGGCGTTCCAGGCGTTGGTAAAACTACCGTCATTAACGCGGCATTTGATAAAATCACCGCTGAAGGTGTCAAATATCAGAATCTCAACTTCGGTAGTTTCATGTTCGAAGTCGCTCAGGCGGAAGGCCTTGCCACCGACCGTGATCAGATGAGAAAGCTCGACCGTATTGCCCAGAAGCGTCTACAGAAAACCGCTGCCGAGAAGATCGCTGCAATTGACGGCAATGTGATCGTCGATACCCACGCCTCGGTCAAGACCCCGAACGGCTATCTTGCCGGCCTTCCCGAATGGGTCGTATCGGCAATTATGCCGGATGTGATCGTTCTCATTGAGACCGACAACGATCAGATTCTGGTTCGCAGACTCTCCGACGAGACGCGTGTTCGTGACGGCGAAGGTTCGAAATCCATCGCTGAGCATCAGGAAATGAACCGTGCATTCGCCGCTGCATACTCTATGCTTACCGGCTGTACGGTAAAGATCATCACCAACGCAGATTTCCTGTTAGACAAGGCTGTTGATGATCTTGTAGCAACGCTGAGGTAACTGGCTATGGACAGAGCCGAGTTCAGCAAGAAATACATTATGTATATAGCCCTTGCTGTAGTTTTTGGCATGATGATGCTTTATGGCTGGCAGGAAGCCCGTCAGGTTATCGCAGGTATTGTAAATATCGTAATAGGTCCTTTTGCGGCACTTGGTCTGCCGTTCTTTGCTCTTGTTCTGATTCTCGCAACGATCACGGGTTTCTACTCTTCCCTGATTCAGAAATACACGATAGATTACGAAAAGATGGCCGATAACCAGGCAAAGATCAAAGAGTTCCAGGCAACGTTCCGTGAAGCCCAGCTCTCGGGTGACGAGAAACTCATCAAGAAGATGCAGGCTCGTCAGCAGGCAATGATGGCCGATCAGATGGAGATGTCCACAAACCAGTTCAAGCCTATGGCATATATTCTGGTTTTAACCGTCCCGATCTTCTTCTGGCTGATCGAACACATCCCGACCGAAGCGCAGATGCTCGCAGACCCGAGTCTCTCAACGGCGATCATCATCCCGTTTGCAGGTCTTTCCACCTACTTCGAAGTATATCTCGGTTTCTTCCCGCTGTGGATTCTCTGGTATATGCTTTGCTCATTGGTAATGTCTCAGATCATCAGAAAGTCCCTGAATATCGGGGGTATGTAAGTGAGGATTACGATTAGCGGGTCGCCTGGATCAGGCACGACAACTCTTGGTCGTTCAATTGCTGAGAAGTATTCATATAGATATGTATCGGCGGGGGAGGTGTTTCGCGGTCTTGCAAAGGAGCGGAATATGGATCTCGCCGCATTTGGTAAAATTGCCGAGACCGATCCTGCGATCGATCTGGAGATCGATGCCCGTCAAAAAGAGATCGGCGAGTCATCGGACGATATTATCCTTGAAGGCCGGCTTGCCGGCTGGATGGTGGAGAATGCCGATCTCAAAATCCTTTTGTGCGCCTCCCCCGAATGCCGTTTGACCAGAATCGCGGCACGCGAGAGTCTGACGGAAAAACAGGCATTCGAGTTGACGATCGAGCGCGAGGCCTGCGAGGCCGGACGGTATATGGAGTATTATGAAATCGATATTCTCGATTTCTCCCCGTATGATATGATCCTGAACTCGGAAACCTTCAGCGCGAACGAGTTATTTGCGATTGTCGATGCTGTAGTCTCTGCGCTCCTGAAACGCGAGTAACTATTTTTTTTTGATTTATCTGTTCAGCCGTAAAATTCGCGGATGATAAGGATTCATAAATCCTCCCGCCCGATCTTCTTGAATGGGTGGTAATTGCGGGAAGCCTGATACGTATCACGTATAAAATGAAAAATAAATAAAAAAAGGTTTTCTAGAATGAAGCAATCAGTGCCGTGATGATTCCGGTAAGGAAAATCCCGTCAAAGGTTCCGGCCCCTCCAATGGACAGCATCGATGTTTCCTGTGTGGGAACATCTTTTAGGTGCAGAAGATCTGCCCCGATCAGTGTCCCAAGTGTACCAGCCACATAGGCAATCCCCGCTGCCGGAAGGCCGAATCCTCCGCCGAAAATCAACGCCGCTGCGAGTGTTACGATCGGGCCGATAAAGAACGGCGTGGCGATCCCTATTCCCCTCACAGGTTTTGCTGCGAGATAAACACAAATCGTCGTGATTGCGAGGGCTGCGATTATCTTTGCAAGATACCACGGATCGTTGGTTATGTTGCCGGCAGCCCCCATGAATATGATGTAAATCGAGATCAAGTTCGGGATCACTGCACCACCAACGTTTATGGATATCTGTGTTCTCCGTGCAGAAAACTCGGAGGCATATGGTTCGGGTTCGAACCGGTCCGTCCGGTACATCTTATCATACATGGATGGAGCATACTGTCCGGTTGGTTTTCTTGGGGGGGTCTCATCTTTTGGTTTTTGGGTTTTTGGTTTCAGCGTTCCAAGAGGAATATT
The DNA here is from genome assembly GCA_965229365.1 of Methanocorpusculum sp. GTDB lineage: Archaea > Halobacteriota > Methanomicrobia > Methanomicrobiales > Methanocorpusculaceae > Methanocorpusculum. The sequence continues at coordinate 82,235 of OZ245878.1, forward strand.
GATAAAACTTCCAAAAACGATTGCTATGATCAAAAGAACGATCATCCAGAATCCGAATCCCAGATTTCCAAGTGCTGCACCGATCAGTCCGAAGAAAAGCAAAGGTAATCCTATTACGACAAGGAGAATCAGGGCAAACAGGACCCAGATGGATATTGGGCTGAATATAAGTCTTGACACTGGTAATTGTTTTGTGAGGGCTGATATAAATTCTATCTGGTCACCAACCAATCGCTATCTTAATATACTGTCATGTCATATTCGTTAAGGTAATTTAGCCCGTTAGTGTAGTGGTCAATCATGGGGGACTCTGGATCCCTCGACAGCAGTTCGAATCTGCTACGGGCTACTTGTTTTGAGTATTTTTTGTTCCATACGCTTACCATATTTTCTGCCCGCATTCATGCCTGACGAAGATGGTTAGAAATACATTTACGTCTCTTACACTCTATTCTATTACATGAAACTACTTCGTGCACCGAACCTTGCACGGGCACATGAACTTGTTATCCGGTATATTCTGGAAAAGGGTACCTTGCTGACTACCGAAAACGGCGAGGAGACGGTTGAAACCGATGAGGTCTGCCTCTTCGTCGACACACCACTCGCCAAGCCGATGGTCTCGCCCTGCTCCAGATTTAAGGAGGCATTTCTGGACGAGTATGCCAAAAATCTGATTGAGGGGTCGGATTCGGTGTTTGAGTATGATTATCACGGACGGCTTTTCGACTGGGGCTGCGGTCTTATGCAAACCGACGAGATCCATCAGGACCAGATCCAGTATATCATCGATAAGTTACGGGAAAGCCCAATGTCCCGCCGTGCCGTCGCCGTCACCTGGTGCCCTCCGGTCGATGCAAAACTTGCGAACTGTCCCTGTCTTCAGCTGGTCCAGTGCATTGTCAGAGAAGGAAAACTGAATATGAAGATCGTTTTCCGGAGCAATGATATGCTTTCGGCCGCCGGTTCTAACATGTTTGCTCTTGCAAAACTCCAGAAATATATCGCGGAAAAAATCGGGGTAGAGGTTGGGACATACACGCACATATCGCTCGTACCTCATGTGTATTATAAACGGGATGCAACCGACATTCCGCCGTTTTGCGGAAAGGGAACGCAGTTCACTCCGTGCATCGAGGTTTGCCGTGTATGCGGCGGATGCGCAAAAGCAAAACGCTAATTTTTTTATTCTTAGTCTACAATGCTGTAAAATCCTTTTGTTGGTCCGATGATCAGGTGATCCAGCAGTTTTATCCCGAGCAGTTCTCCGGCAGCCTGCATATCTTTTGTTATTTTCAGATCCTGTTTGCTTGGATGAAGATTTCCGGACGGATGGTTGTGAATCAGAATCATCGCTGCAGCCCGGTCCAAAATTGCCCCGGAAAACACCTCTCTTGGATGAATTTGCGATTCATTTACCAGACCTTTGGTGATGAGTCTGACTTTCAGCACTTCATGTGCCCCGGACAATGTTACAGAAATGACGTTTTCCTGCGTATCATAGCGATATTGATGGACGAACGGCAGGACATCCTCTGCTTTGTGAATGACTGCAAACCGGTGAACGGGCGGAGGGAAACGGCGTGCGAGTTCCAGGGAGGCTATGATCTGACACGCTTTTGCCTCACCCATGCCGTTCATCCCGCAGAGATCTGCCACCTCTGTTTCGTAGGTCTTGGACATCAGAATCTTTGCGACCTTTTTTCCGATTTGGACTGCATCGCATCCCGGAATCCCTCTTCCGATGATCGCTGCAACCAGTTCTTCAAGTTCAAGACTTCCCGGCCCCTTGTTAATCAGTTTTTCTCTTGGTTTATCGATATAGGCGGTATTTTTCAGACTCATACGTAATTCTCTTTTGGAAAAGAGCATACATAGTTGTTTCGCATAAAGGTTCCCCTTCCAAATCTTTATGCGAAGTATCCAACAACATATATGTATGAACACTCAGGACTGTATTAACGGAGCATTTTCCGGCGAATCCCAGGCAAACCGCAAGTATAAATCCTATGCAGAAGCAGCGGCCGATGAAGGCTATGATCATGTAGCAAAACTCTTCCGTGCAACGTCGGCAGCAGAAGAGATCCACGCACGCCGGCTTCTCCGTGTCGGAGGCTACATCGGAAGCACCGTTGCAAATCTCGAAGCAGGCCGCGAGGGCGAACTCCATGAGACCAATGAGATGTATCCCGAGTTTGTCTCCATTGCAGAAAAGGAAGACCGTCAGGATGCCGTCATCACATTCACGCATGCGATGAAAGCCGAGGCCTTGCACGCCGAACTCTACAGAAAAGCACTTGATAAAGTAAAAGCAGGCAAAGATTTCGATGCGAAGACCATCTACCTCTGCCCTGTCTGCGGAAACGTCGAGATCAACAAAACCTCGGAACGTTGCCCCATTTGCGGTATTCCCGGCGCCTCATTCAAAGTCGTCGAGTAAACCTAAGATTTTCTCTTTTTTTAACCCGTGATTCATTATTCCCAGCGATCCCGTTTTATTCCATACCATCTCAGGCATGTATTTCTCATATTCCACGAATACTGGTCGTATTTGTCACGGTTAGCCGATCTTTTTAGAAGAATTTCCTCATATCTGCGTTTCGAAAAATTCCCCCTCCATTATCTTTATCAAATTTCTGGACATAATAGAATATCATGAACACAGATGACTGTATTCTCAGTGCGTTTTCCGGTGGAGCCCGGGTAAACCGCAAGTATAACTCCTTTGCAAAAATAGCGGACTACGAAGGATACAATCATGTTGCAAAACTCTTTCGTGCGACCTCGGCGGCGGAAGAGATCCACTCACACCGTCTTCTCAGTATCGGAGGATACCTCAGCAGCACAGCTGCAAATATCGAGGCCGGCATAATTGCAGAACTTCGTGCAAGCAATGAAAGTTATCCCAAGTTTATCACGATCGCAGAAAAAAAAGGATAGATCGGAAGCAGTTGTAACGTTCACGCACGCGATGAAAGCCGAGGCCATGCACGCTATTCTCTATCAGGAAGCACTTGATGTGGTAAAAGCAGGCAAAGATTTCGATGCGAAGATCATCTACCTCTGCCATGTCTGCGGAAACGTCGAGATCGATCAAACGCTTGAACACTGTCCCATCTGCGGCATACCCGGCTCCTTATTTGCCGTAGTCGAGTAAACCTAAGGTTTTCTCTTTTCTTTTTAACCCAGAATTTATTATCCTTTGCCGTCTCTATTCATATAATGAATATTCCGCATTACGCAAGAGACCATTTCAGTCTGATACTTGTTGCTCTGATATCTCTGGCGATTCTTGCCGTCTCGTGGAATTATATTTTCCTCTTTATTCTCGCTCTTTCCGTGGCGGTGGTGTTTCTGCCGCTGCACCGAAAGATGATTAAGCGGATTCCGGCACCATTTTCTGCGGGGATTTTAACAACTTTTGTTCTTGCGGTAATCATCGGTGTGTGCGTTGGAATTGTCGTGGTCGTCGGTTCGGATTTCGAGTACTTCATGTCGATTTTCCAGACTATCATAAACACCGTTACAAATATGCTTCATCTGTCCGATGGCAGCGAGTTCTCTCTAAAAATCGTTGATGAGGTAAAAAACATCCTTCTTACCATGTTTCCAAGCTTTGCTTTGAGCGCTGCACAGATGATTCCGGCAGTCATAATCGACATCATCCTTTTTTATTCTCTGGTGTATCTGTCGATCATTTTCGGGGATCGGATATGGGCCGATTTATGCAGTATCATTCCCGGCAGTTCCATGGAAAATGTCGTGTTAATAGCGAAAAAGACCAAAGACATCCTCTTCTCTATCTATGTAGTTCATGTATTCATAGCATTTCTGACCTTCTTTTTGGCATATGCATTTTTTCTGGTTCTCGGATACGGTCATGAGATCTTCTTTTCCACGATGTGTGCTTTATTTGCTCTGATCCCTATCTTAGGTCCACTTATGGTGATCATTTTCGTCGGCATCTATGCGTTATGTCTCGGAGATATCCGCGGAGTTATCCTGACTGCGACGGTTGGATACTTCCTAACCTGCGTCTTAACCGATCTGATCATCCGCCCGAAACTCACCGGGAAACGGGTGAAGATCGGGCCGATGCTTATGTTTGTCGGATTTTTCGGCGGAGCCATGGCAATGGGGCTTCTGGGATTCGTTTTAGGCCCGGTCCTTTTGATCCTCGGAATTACTGCATATGAAATCTTCATCAAGGAAGGAAGAAAGAAAAAAGCCGGTGAGCTGATGTATGAAGAAACCGAAGTTTGATGCAGGGCAGTATTCACTGCTGCAGGAATGTTCGATGGCGAAGGATTTTACCCGCTGGAACGCGTGGTATGCCGTTCACTTGAAAGAGACCATGTATCTGAGAAGTTCGGATGCATACGGCGCCCATCTCGAGGGCGGGGACCTTTCCTACTGGTTTTTGGAGGGTGCCGATCTCAGGTTTGCAAATCTCAGAAACGCCGACCTGTCCTACTCCTATCTGAAGTCTGCCGATCTTTCCTATGCGAATCTTGCAGGCACCAATCTCTGGCGTGCCTATTTATCCAAGGCAGTTCTCGACGGTGCCAATCCGGATGCCGCTATCTATGAAGGGGCCGGAAAAATAAAGTGTGATCCTGCTCAGGTTGCCCGTCTCAAAGCAGGGGTCTCCTGCTGGAATGCGTGGTATGAAAACGAGATATCGAACAAACCCGATGATACCAGGGTTTACGGCGCGTATCTGGAAGAGGCCTCGTTTATGGGTATGGATTTGTCGGGAGTAAATCTCTCATACGCTCATCTGGAAGGCGCCGATCTCAGGCATGTAAACTTCTTTTGGGCTGACCTTACCCATGCCCATCTGGAAGGTGCGGATATGTGGAAAGCCGATCTTACCGGCGCCGATCTCCGGTTCGCCGAGCTGGGCGGCGCAAATATGGCCGGTGCCAAAAAAGTAAACACTCTTGAGAACATCTATCAACCCATTTTTTAACGCGAATCATGATTTAAGGAAGATTGGCTACATCCCTACACCCTCATCCCCCAAAAAAAGGAAAAATACCCATTATTACTTGACTTTTTTTTTAATTTACACTCTGTTTTGAATCGTTTTCACCTGATAGATATTATAACAAAATGCAGCCAGCATATTTTTCACTAGTACTCTTTGTAGTGTTGTTACCTTCACCAACCTTGCATGAAAAACATTTTTGATCACTGCATAGGGTCTCTCGCCCTCTGATCTCTTCCTACTTATTCTCAGATTTCTCAGATTTCTCAGTTTATCTCGTATGCCAATGGGATGCCCTCTCGCTCCTCTTTTCATTGTGGCACTATATCCCTTGCATTTTGCTCCCTGATATCCCCGATCCCGATAGACCACTTCCCTTTTTTCTGACAGATCCACCTGACTATCATGAACATTTGCCGTGGTGGTTTCAATGCGTCGAATAAGATCGTGCGTCGTATCCATGATGGTATGAAGTTTATACCCATAGTGCATTTTGCCGTTCTTGGACATGATTTTTCCATCTTTATCCCGTCGTGTTTTTGCCTGCTCTCCTCGCGGCGTGTCTTTCTTACAATGACCAGGTTCAGCATATACAAACGTTGCATCCTGGATCATACCTTGTTCAATTTTGAGACCTTTCAGGTCAAGTTGTCTCTGAAACTCCTGCCAAACCAATGTATCAACGCCAGATTCGGACATGCGCTCCCGAAATAACCAGATCGTTGAATTGTCGGGTATTTTGTTAGGACAGCCAAGAAAATGCCAAAAGGAGAGACGATCATAGATTTCACGTTCAACGGCGAGATCAGACAGACTATACCAGACTTCCAGAAGCTGAATCTTGAATATGAGAATTACATCAACATTGGGATGACCGCCCTTGCCGGATTTATTTGTATACATGGATTCAAGAAGAGGGCGAAACACATGCCAATCAAGTGTTTTACCAACGTCGGAGAGACGGTCGCCAAGTTTTTCATAACGTTCGTAATATGCCTGGTTGAGACCAAAGCTGCTGAAAGTCCCCATACATACTACTCAACGTATGAAAAGAAAGTACTTTCTGTCGAAAAAAGTTGTTAGAAATTCTCACTCTTTTTTAAACCGGTCAGCGAACTCATATATAGTCGGAACGACTGATAGGTTAGTATTATGGTAATGGGTTTTAGTGAAAACATCCAGAACTCCATGGAGTATGCAAACACTGCATTCAAAACCTTTGGAAGCTGGTTTGTTCTGATTTTCCTGTACTCAGTAATGTTTGCAGGGGCGGTTCTGCTGATCCTTGGTCTGATCTTTGTGCTGATGGCGTTTGCCACCATGACTCCCGCAGTTTCATCGGCGGTCGATTCCGCGATGATGAGCGCTCCGATGATGGACCCGGCGGCTTTGGCGATGTTCACGTCCGCTTCGGTTCTCTTCTTCATTCTTGGCACCGTTGTCACGACAATTGCAGATATCTTCATCTACGGAGTCATGATAAGAGTCTACCGCGGAGGAGAACTTGCATTGAATCACTGGGGTAAAATGTTTGTCGAGGGTATCCTTGCAATGATCATCCTCTTCATCTACATGATCCCCTATATAATCATCTCCACTCTCGTGACGCTTGGTCCGATGGACAACATGGCATATCTGGTCATTGTCGGCATGATCATCCCGATCATTCTTCTGATCATCTCTATAATGATCGGCATGATGGGTGTTATCAAATTCGCAAAGGAAGAGAAGTTCGGCGCAGCGTTCCATATTAAGGAACTCCTGACCGTGATCGGCAACATCGGATGGTTACGGTATCTCGGATACTGGATCCTTCTTCCCCTGATCATTGGGGTTGCAGAAATCGTCCTTTTCTGTATCCCGATCGCCGGCTTTGTGCTGCTCGTAGTCGCACTGCCGTTCATCATGATTGTCACCGCCCGGTTCTTTGCCAATCTATATGACTCGGCTCTGCCGGCAGTAACCGAATAACACCTCTTTTTTTTATTTTCAGACTCGCTGTATCTTTTCGTGCACAGGTCCTCCGTTTTCTGACATCAGGTATTATCAGATTTGAAAACACATACTTACAGACACATCAAATTGCAGGTAACAATACATGGAAGAGAAAATACATGAGAAGATTCACTGGGCTGATGCGAAAGCAGCGCAGGTTGCGGCTGACGCCCCTCAGCTGATTGCAACCGGCATTACGCCATCCGGCCCTATCCATCTGGGGAATATGCGTGAGGTCATGACGGGAGATATGATCTACAAAGCTCTCCTCAAAAGGGGAGTCGAAGCCGAACTCGTCTATATAGCAGACGACTTCGATCCGCTGAGAAAAGTATATCCGTTCCTTTCCGACGAATATCAGAAATATATCGGCTGGCCGGTCAGCGACATCCCGTGTCCCTGCGGAAAACACAAAAGCTATGCAGAGCATTTCCTTGATCCATTCCTCTCGACGATCGAGGAGCTCGACATCCACCCGCGAATCATCCGAACCAGCGAAGCCTACCGATCCGGAATGTTCACCGAACAGATCAAACAGGCTCTCGTTCACGCCGAAGAGATCAAAGAGATCCTCGAACGCGTTTCCGGCAGAAAACTCGAAGAGGGCTGGACCCCGTATTATCCGATCTGTTCATCATGCGGCACGATTTCCCGTGCTGCGATCCTCTCCCACGATATCGAAAACCACACCGTCACCTACAAATGTTCATGCGGACATGAAGGCGTCTCCGACTACTCGAAAGGGGAAGGAAAACTCGTATGGCGTGTCGATTGGCCGATGCGCTGGTCCGTACACGGCGTAACGGTTGAGCCATTTGGAAAAGATCACGCCTCGCCCGGCGGATCCTATGACACCGGGAAGATCATCACGAAAGAGATCTACGGCTACAATGCCCTGGTCCCGGTGACATATGAATGGATCAGCCTGAAAGGAAAGGGCGAGATGCACTCCTCGAAAGGCGTCGTCTTAACGATCCGGGATATGCTCGATATCGTTCCGCCGGAAGTGCTTCGCTATTTGATTGCAAAAACCAAACCCGATAAGACCATCGTCTTCGATCCGGGAATGGGTCTGCTCCGTTTAATCGACGAGTATGACAAAGCAGCCGTTGCCGGAGAGTCCCGCGAGTATGAACTCTCCAGGATCGCTTCTCCCCAGACAACGATCCCGTTCCGTCATATGGTGACGGTCGTTCAGATCGCACGGACCGATGATGCCGTTTTCGATATCCTCAAACGCAGCGGATACGAGATCGTCGACAAAGATGCTGTTCTCGATCAGGCAAACCGTGCCAAGGTCTGGCTTGATCGGTATGCTCCCGAAGACGCCAGGTTTGCCATTGCCGGATCCCTTCCTGAAGTTGCCGCCAATGAAAAGCCCGAGGTCAAAGCAGCCGTAGTTGTCTACGCAAAAATCGTCACCGATGCAGAGTGGAAAGCCGATGTTCTCCACAATGCGGTCTACGATGCCGCCCAGGCAGCCGGCGTAACCGGAAAAGAGGTCTTCACGGGTATCTACCGGGCTTTCCTCGGAGCAGACCGGGGCCCTCGTCTCGGCTGGTTCCTTGAGGCACTTGGCCGCGAAGAGACGCTGAAACGTCTTCTTGAGATGTCGTTATAATTATGGCGAAGGACAAACAACCGAGAAATCTCTCTGACGGCTGCAAACTCTGTTATATCGGGGCAAAGCTGGTCCTTTTTATTACCGGAAGGTGTGACCGTGACTGCTGGTACTGTCCTCTTTCCGAGGAGAGAAAGGATCTCGATGTGATCTATGCAAACGATCAGAAGATCACTACCCCCGAAGAGGCGATTGTTGAAGCAGAAGTGATGGATGCTCTCGGGACCGGTGTCACGGGGGGAGAACCTCTTCTGGAGATCGAACGGGTCGTCGAGTTCTGCTCGGCACTCAAAAAACATTTCAGCAAAGATCATCACATTCACCTTTACACCGGTCACGCACCAACCGAAGAGGATCTCGCCGTCCTTGTCGGGTACGTTGACGAGATCAGAATGCACCCTCCCCACGAGATTTGGAAAGATATTCTGACCTCTCCTTACGTTAAGTCGGTCGCGAATGCGAAACGCATGGGTTTCTCGGTCGGTTTCGAGGTCCCCTCCCTTCAGGGTCTCCGGCATTTCTTTCCATTGCTTGACTCCGTGGACTTTTTCAACATCAACCAGCTTGAGTGGGGAGATGCCTGCGCCGACAATATGCGTGAGAGAAAACTTGAGACGGAAAATCCTCTCTGCAATGCGATCAAAGGTTCGACTAAATGGGCAGGCGAGATCAACGGCCATCCGAAAGTCCATTACTGCACATCTACCTTCAAAGATTCTGTACAGCTCAGAGAACGACTCAAGCGTATCGCCATGAACTCCGCGAGACCGTTTGATATGATCACCGAGGACGGTACGGTGATGTACGGCTCAATGGAGGTAAAGGGCGATCTTGAAATGATTCTTCCGTGTCTTCGCGCCGGAAGTTATTACGAAGAGATGAAGGACGGGACGATCGAACTCGACTGGCAGCAGATGCGAAAGATCCCCCGCAAGTTCGGCGGTGAGCGAAAAATCATCGAGCGGTATCCAAACGACGGGATGATCGTTGAGGTGATCCCCCAGTGAGTATCAGGTCCTTTGCAGAAAACCTGTATGTTCACAGGCTTATCCGGCAGCTGAGCCACGTTCCGACTCATGTAGCCATCATTCAGGATGGAAACCGGAGATTTGCAAAGGCACGCGGAAAAGATCCCGCATTCGGGCACCGTGCCGGAGCTGAAATCACGATGAAGGTTTTCGACTGGATGGAGGAGCTTGGGGTCATACACACCACATTTTATGCATTTTCTACGGAAAACTTCAAGCGCTTTCCCGAAGAAGTGAATGAGCTTCTGGAACTCTTTGTCGAAAAATTCTCGGAGATGATTAAAGACCAGCGGATCTATGATAAAAAAAGTGAACATAACCGTGATCGGCGACCGGTCTCTCATCAACGACCGGCTTTTAGAAATGATCCGGGATGTAGAGGAGGCCACCAAGGATCATCACCGGTATTATCTGCATTTTGCCATCGCATACGGCGGACGAAACGAAATTCTGGAAACGACCAGATCGATAGTCGCAAAGGTACGTGCCGGCGAGTTGTCGCCCGATTCGATCACGCCGGACTGCGTGACCGAACGTATGTATCCGGAAGTGGAGATGCCCCCTGTTGATCTGATCATCAGAACAGCAAATGACAAACGGACCTCGAACTTCCTCCCGTGGCTTGCGAACGGGAACAAAACGGCCGTCTGTTTCTGTGTTCCACCGTGGCCGGAGTTCCGGTACGTGGGTATGATCCGTGGCCGGAGTTCCGGTATGTGGGTATGATCCGTGCCCTTCGGACATACGATCAGCGGATGAAAGCCTGATTTTATTTAGGAGTTAAGCGGTGTGGCCCCAATTTAGGACGGAGGTTGTTGGGTTTGGATAGATGAGAAAAACCAACCGCGAATCGGCGCGAATCCCGCAAGCCTTTGGCTTGCTCCCAGAATCGGATTCGCTGATCCTCACTTTTGCAACCCAGCTTCGCTGTCTTGCTCATCCCTCATCGGGAACGTTTGGGCAAATCCTGTCGGCGCCCCAGCGCCTCCCGATGATTATTTTCCCTTCCCGTCTCATTTTGAGATTTTCAGAAATGAACAATTTCCTAATTTATTAATGCTGAATGAACATCTCCCTTACAGGAGCCGCCGGGGCGGCTACAGGATTTGCCCGAACGGTCCCGATGAAGGGACGAGCAAGTCAAGGGTGGGCTGACCCGCAGGGAGGCCTCAGCCGGGCAAGGCTTTGCCTTGCGAGAGACGTGCGAGAGTGAGGGTCAGCAAATCCGATTCGCTCGCACGTAGGGCGGATTCGACCCGATTCGCGGTTGGTTTTTCTCTTGTGTCCACACGAATACCATACACGAATACCATACACGAAATCGAAGTACAACTTATAAGTGTGTCAGTATTTCTTGGTCGAGATCACAACACCGCGTAAGTCCTATTTATTTTCTCTTCATTCCTCTGAGAATATTTTTTGCCTCTTCATCCGCCCGATAGGATTCGCATATCTTCTGTGTCGCTTTGTTGTAGGTGGCGTTATCCAGCGAGGAGTTTTCCAGATATGCATGGGTGATATTTGGAAACTTCACATAACATACTGAAACCGCCCAGGCAACTGCCATTTTGACGTAGTATCCTTCGTGCGTGATTGAATCGAGCCGCTTCAAAACCAGAGAGATATGTTCTTCGTCCACATAATAGGACAGAAGCATCACAACTCCAAACCGAACGAAAAATTCTCGGTCGGAATCAAGATACGGCTGGATAAATTTCCAGAATGTATCCTGATGTTTTGTGACGATCTTCAGCCCCATCGCGGTTGAATCATTGATTGACCAGTTGTCTATTTTCGGAATAAAATATTTGAGCGCTGCAATTATCTCATCCGGCTGGCCTTTTGCATACCCGATGACAAGGCCCTGCAGCATGATCTCTTCAAAGGAGTCATCGGTTGCTTCTTTCAGATATTTCTTCCAGTCGCCGGCGGCAATTCTTTTTGCCAAATCGCGAAGGTCCGGGATTCTTACCCCTATCATATTATCAGCTCCCGGAATGAGACCGCTAGAGAATGTACGGTATTTCGGATCAGAAAGCCGTACGAGTTCCGATTTTATATCCAAATTATCCGCGTGCTTTCGTGATTGCTTCACCTAATGCTCTCCCTTTTTCGTATGCTGCCTTCAGCACATCTGGTTTGGTCTCTATTTTCTTAATATTGTCCATATCGTTCTGCAGAAGTTCATCGAAGTATTTTGTGTCGATGATCTGGCAGAATGCTTTTACGGTCAGGATCGGCCCGATGAAAACTTCGGTTGTGTTCATCCCGGATATGCAGATGAACAGGGTTTTGCGGATCTTTGCATGTTCATCGGAGATGAACGAATGTCTCCGATAATATTTCGCCATGTAAAACGGCTGACATCGGTCCATGAAGGATTTCAGCTGGCCGGGAATTCCGTAGGTCATCACCGGCGTTGCAATGATGATTCCGTCGGCCTCCTTAAGCAGGGTATGATATGTTTCCGCTTCATCCAAAATGACGCAGTGTTCCTTTTCCATGCAGTGGTAGATCTGTCTGCAACCGGAGAGATTGAGACTGGCGACATCCACTCTCTCGACAGTGCATCCCGCTTCTTCTGCCCCGCGAATCGCTTCTGTCAGAAGTTTGTCGGTGTTTCCTCCAATAACATTGCTGCCGAACAAGGCTACGATCTTTTTCGTCATTGTTAAATGATATGCGGTGCGATCTATAAAAATGTGCTTCTATACATAGAATAATTAGCTTGACGGACAATATTTCACTGAATAAAAAATGTCATTCGAAGAGAAAAAAAGCACCTGCGGGTGTCAGGGTGAAATGAGGGAACTTGAGCATAATATCGGTCACGTTCCCGTATTTTTCAAAGAGCTCGCCAAATCCGACCCTCTTATTCACGGAGCCGTCCTGAAACTGGATAACTACATCTGGTCGGATGGCTCTCTGACCAGAAAAGAGAAAAAACTTATCGCCATCGGCATTGCGGCCGCTATGAGAGATGATCATGCTCTGCGTGCCCAGTTAGCCGGAGCTCAGATGGTTGGCGTTTCTTTGGACGAGGTCGAAGAAGCATTGCGTGTATCCTATATGCTTGCGGGAATGCCTTCCTATGTTCACGGAAAGTACGTCGCCAAGTCCGTTTTTCATGAGTGAGGCCCCCCTCACCCATTGATTTTATCTGATTTCAAATCGAAACGTAATTCATGATTCTTTTACTGCCGCTCGCATTGTCGGCATTTCTGGTTCTCGCGACCTTCCTCTATGCTTGCTGGCAGGATCTGAAGACCCGTACGATTTATGCCGTAACCTGGTATCCGGCTGCTGTAGGATGTGGGATTCTGGTCATCTGATTCTGGATCACGTCTTTTTCCGCTTCCTGAAATGTGTACGTTTTATGTACATCGGTTGTCGTCGCTCTTCTGATGGCTCTTTTCACCTATTTCAGCCTTTTTGGGGTTGCAGACGGAAAAGCCATGATCCTTTTATCGCTCGCGGTCCCGATAACTCCGTTTGCCGACTGGATATTCCCCTCGCTTGCATTATCCTCTCTCGTGGATGGTGTGGTCTTTGCGCTGATCGTTCCGGTTGTATTCCTTATTCGAAATATCGTCTTGAAAAATAAAGCTCCGTTCTGTCTGATGTGTTCGGGAAAACCAGTCCCTGGAGATTCCATCACCACCTATTTCGGTTTCGTATCCGAAGACATCACCGAAGAGAACGGCGTCATTTCCCGAAAATTTTCCCGTGCTCACAATTCGATCCGTGCTCTGAAAACCCAGTCGGATTTGTCGATCCGCAATCTGCGTGAGGATCCAAAAACGTATGCCCGCGAGCTTTCACTGTATGCAAAAGCCGGCAATATCTGGATATCATACGGCGTTCCGTTTATGATCCCAATCACGGTCGGGTATGTGTTTGCTCTCTTCGGATTTTCGCTGGTGGATTTGGTTCTTGGCATGCTTATTTTGTGAAATGGGATGCACTTCGATTTCGTGTGCCGTATTTGTGTGGATACATGAGATATCCCACCGCGAATAATCGCGAATCTCCGCGAATCGCATTTTCCTTACGCTGTCTTTTTGTCCTCGTCGTTTCACTACTCGGCCGCGTTCCTACGCTGCGCCTGATCGGCTTCGCGTGGCCGGAACGCCAGCGTGAAAAATGCTGTAAAACCCGCGTCGCGGGTTTTCTCCTGAAAAATACTCATATGTTTTGTTATTACAAGGATTTGAGAATCTTTAAAGAAAACCCGCGACGCGGGTTTTCCAGCATTTTTCGTTCCGCCGTCCCGACCACGCGGAGCCGATCAGGCGTAGCGTAGGGACGCGACCGAAGGTCAAGAGGGCGGAACAGGAAAAATGCGATTCGTGTAGATTCGCGATTATTCGCGGTGGGATATCTCATGCGTCCACATCCAGCCATACCCTTCACGAATTGGATCCACACTAACACCGCGAAAGTCCTAGTGAAAAAAGCAAATCAGCTAAAAAAAGAGAAGATCAGAGGAGATTATAGAAGGTATCTCTCTGACGAAGCGTCCTGCCGATATCTTCACACATTATTTTCATATCTTCAGGACTGAAGTAATCCGATTCATCTCCGCCGCCGGCGTCTCGTGAGAGCGAGTCCACAAACATGGTTCCGCCGACATCGTTTCCTCCTGCCATCAGAGACAACTGCGTGACCTTTCTTCCGATTTTCGACCAGGGAACCTGGATGTTGTCGAAGTTATCTAGGAAAAGCCGTAAAATGGCGATCAACAGAATGTCCTCACGGCCGGTTGCATCATGGTTTACGATTCCCGCCAGCTCGAGCGGCGTATTTTTGTGCAGGAACGACAGCGGCACAAGTTCGGTGAACACGCCGGTTTCGTCCTGGACGTCGCGAAGGACCGATAGATGGCGTGCCCGTTCCTCTGCCGTCTCCACCGATCCGTACATGATCGTGGAAGTTGCCCTAAACCCAACTTCCGAAGCCTCTTTGATGATCCTGACCCACTCTGCGGTGGAGAGTTTTTTACTGCAGATGATCTTTCGGACCCGATCAACGAGAATCTCCGCCGCCGTTCCCTGGACTGAACCGAGTCCCGCTTCTTTCAGGCGAATGAGCGCTTCCTTTGTTTTAATGCCGCTTTGGTTCGCTGCAAACAAAATCTCATCCGGGCTGCATCCATGAACATGGACGCCGGGGATTTCTTCGTGGAATGTCCGGATCATCTTTTCGTAACTTTCGATGGTGAATGCCGGATGGATTCCGGAAAGATACGAGACTTCGGTGACCTTTTTTCTGCCCGCCTCTCTTGTGTGCTCCCGGAACTCTTCATCCGTGAAGCAGAAAGCCTCGGGATCGGTACTCTTTCGTCCGAATGCACATAACTCGCAGCAGTTTTTGCAGATGTTGGTCATGTGAATGTTCATGTTTCGGACATATGTCACGACATCGCCGTTTTTTCGTTCGCGAATGATATCGGCGGCCTCGGCAAT
Source organism: Methanocorpusculum sp. (assembly GCA_965229365.1). Classification (GTDB taxonomy): domain Archaea; phylum Halobacteriota; class Methanomicrobia; order Methanomicrobiales; family Methanocorpusculaceae; genus Methanocorpusculum. Next base: position 97,334 of record OZ245878.1, read on the forward strand.
CTTCCATATATCCCGGTTTTGTACCGAGAACAGGAATGCAGCTTCATTTTCGGTGAGCCGTGCGCCTCCAAGGACATCATTCAGAATGGTGGTGACGTTCATTTTTTCTTTCCTTTTGCTTTGGTCTCTTTGTTCTTCTTCAGTTTTCTGCTGACGAGTTCAATGATAACGATGATGATTACCACAATCAGGGCTGACTCAAACAGATGCAGCGGTATAAAACCGATCAGAGGGATCGCAAACAATGCTTTTCCAACGATCCACTCCTCTTTAACCGGCTGCATCCTCCCGTAGGCCGAAAATATCGCATCCTGATCGTAAAGTTCGTTGTTGTCGCCTTTGGTCACGTATCCTGCATGGGCCGCATCGCCGGTAAATCCCGCCTCTTCTGCAACCGATGCATTGATCCATGTAATGGCCCGGTGGATGATAGGCGTCACGCTGGTTATCCCGGTGGGCTGATAGACGATCACATCTCCGTATCCGCCAAACGAAACCGTCCACGTTTCCTGTGCCTCGATCATAGTCATGAATCCGCCGTATCTGTTCTCGTCAACGACAAACACGAGGTCGTTAACGTTCAGATTCGGGACCATGCTTGGCGATTCAACGGCGACCAGGGCCGGCCAAGTTCCGGATACTGCAAATAAAGCACAGCCGATTGCTGCAACAACGATGAAAACGAGCAGGATGTCCCTGATAAAATTTACTTTCGGATCTTTCAATTCGGGTAATTTTGGAATGGAAAGTGACATTGTTGTAATATCTTATTCATCTATGAAAGGTATAGATGTTTTCCCCTTTTGCTCTCTTTCAGGTGCCGTAGCGCCTGCCCCCGGACTGATAATCGCGAAGGGCCCTAAGATAATCTACTTTTCGAAAGCCGCCCCAGTTGATGTCGGTAAAAAACAGTTCGGAATACACCGACTGCCAGATCAGAAAGTCGGTGAGATGGTTTCCGCCGGTCTTTATGACGAAATCCGGGTTGACCTGTAATATGAGATGCTTTTCTATCATATCCTCCGTGATCTCAGCCGGGTCGATGTCTTCTTTTGCAATTTTGATGATCGCATCGGTGATCTCTTCCCGTCCGGTTTTGCCAAGAGCGATCAGGATCTCGGGAATTCCGGTCCCGATTATCGTATCATGTTTCGGCGTACTTACCCGTACGGTGATTTTCTTCCCAAGTTCTTCGAGTCCAAGCAGCTCCTCGATTCGCCTGGGATCATCCGTACTGATGTGGAAAATGATCTTTTTGATATCGGGAAACTCTTTCGTCCATGTATAGACTTCCTCTATTTTCTCCGAATCGACAAGGACATCCTCATCGCTCAGCATGAAACATATCTCTTTTAGAAATGTTTTGAGATCTCGGGAAATCAGGTACTCATAAAGGCGGTATATCATGAGATATTACTCTATTACTTTTCTCTGCATATCAAATTCATGTATTATGGAGTCTGTCCAATCGTGGATTCTGTGATATAAACTCATCCCCCATTTACTCTTGTCGACTTTTTTGGAGGGGAACAATACCTTTATGTATCCCTGCGCCGAGTGGTATGTCTGAATTTCAAGACGAATACGAACCTATTTTCAACAATGGAGTCATCCCTCCAGATATGTCCATCTGCTGGCTCATGTCCCAGCTCAACATTAGTGACATTGTACGAAAAATCGAACAAACTTATTATTAACCTCATCTTCGCGATTATTTTCATTATCCCATTGATTTTCTGATAAAACTGACTGTTGTCATGACTTATCGCAGAATAGCCTATCGTCATATTCGGCGTAAAATAACGCAAGAAGATCTCAGCCACCTTCTTCCGGCAAAATCACCACTCTGGTTACCTTCGCCGAGTACGTTGCATTACTTTGTGAAATATCGGTTAGGTGAGGAGGGTATGAAAGTTCTTATGTTTTTGATAAGCAAAAAGATTGTCCATTTCCTCAAATCTGAAACCGAGGTAATTATCGATTCCACTCTTTTAGTTGCAAGCCGTTATTGTCCCAATAGTCTGTTTAACCCTCATTATCAGGTTAAAATGGATAAAGCACATATTTTGAATCTGGGGGCTTATCCCTTGTTTATGATTCATTCAGAAGGAACGGAGAATGACAAATCCTATGCGCATTTTTTGATTCAGATTGCCGAACTTCTCGGCGTATCCTGTGATCGTGTATTGATGGATGCGGGATATGACTCCCTAGAGCTACACACGTTAATATTTGAGAAACTTCATGCAAAACCCCTTATTCAACTGAGATCTGACGCGCAATTGTCCCAATTAGGTTCAGAGAAGACCATAATAAAACAGATCAATACGTTCTGGAGAAAAGGAGGAAATACCCAAATGTCTCTTACAGAAAAACTGGTATTTCTCTGCAAGAATGGTAAACGGGAGATGGTAGGAGCATATCTCAGAAATCAGACTATTCTTCATGGAAGGGAGGTAAAAGATGCTATGAAAAGGCGGGGAACGTGCGAACGCAAGCATGCACACCTCAAAAAAACCGTCAAATTTGATGTGGTGCATTGCAAGAAAAACAAAAGAGCGCTCTCTGCAATAATGAATTTTATAACGTTCCAATTATTGATGTTAGCCCATTTACAGAATAGATTTCAGAATATGAATTTTGCAAATTATCGATAAGAAGTCTAAAGAAGTCTGATTTGGCAGATTCCCCCCCAATCCCATGTCAATAGTGAAACGGTTGAATCATGATATTCCTAGGTGAAGTTATCTCGATCAAAAAAAACTCTGTCCAATGGATTGACGTATCGATTGGACAGACTCGAAAAGATATGTTAATATCTCTAAACACCATATTTAATAGAGTGTTTGGGCCGGATCGGCAAAGACATAGCTTCAGGCTAAGGTAGGGTAGCTGGACATCCTTTAGGATTGTGGATCCTTAGACCCGGGTTCGACCCCCGGCCTTGGCCCTTCGTTTTTAAATAGGACTTACGCGGTGTTATTCTCAATCCAATTTGGGAAGGAGTTTGTTGGGTGTGGATCAATGAGAAAAATCAACCGCGAATCGGCGCGAACCGCAAATCAGAGATTTGCTCTCCGCTTCGGGTCTTTAACCCTCGCTTGAATCCGCCCTTCGGGCGAGGCAAATCCTATCGGCGCCCCAGCGCTTCCTGTGAGGGAGAGATTCATCGAACAGTTTTTAATCTGAATAATATCCGGTTTACTAACAATCACCACATAAGATCAAGAGGTAAATCAATAATGGGAGCCGCTGGGGCGGCGACAGGATTTGCCCGAACGCTCCCGATGAGGGGCGAGCAAGACAGCGAAGCTGTATTGCGAGAGTGAGGAACAGTAAATCCGATTATGAGAGCAAGCCAAAGGGTTGCGAGATTCGCGACGATTCGCGGTTGGTTTTTCTCATGTATCAAAAATATCCCGTATACGAAACCGAATTACACCCAAAATAGGTCAACATATCATAAATGGGGGAGGTTTATATGAGTCTGTCCAATCGTGGATTCTGTGATATAAACTCATCCCCCATTAACTCTTGTCGACTTTTTTGGAGGGGAACAATACCTTTATTTATCACTGCGCCGAGTGGTATATCTGAATTTCAAGACGAATACGATCGTATTTTCAACAATGGAGTCATCCCTCCGGATATGTCCATTTGCTGGCTCATGTCCCAGCTCAACATTAGTGACATTGTACGAAAAATCGAACAAACTTATTATTCACCTCATCTTCGCGATTATTTTCATTATCCCATTGATTTTCTGATAAAACTGACTGTTGTCATGACTTATCGCAGAATAGCCTATCGTCATATTAGGCGTAAAATAACGGAAGAAGATCTCAGCCACCTTCTTCCGGCAAAATCACCACTCTGGTTACCTTCGCCAAGTACGTTGCATTACTTTGTGAAATATCGGTTAGGTGAGGAGGGTATGGAAGTTCTTATGTTTTTGATAAGCAAAAAGATTGTCCATTTCCTCAAATCTGAAACTGAGGTAATTATCGATTTCACTCCTTTAGTTGCAAGCCGTTATTGTCCCAATAGTTTGTTTAACCCTCATTATCAGGTTAAAATGGATAAAGCACATATTTTGAATCTGGGGTCTTATCCCTTGTTTATGATTCATTCAGAAGGAACGGAGAATGACAAACCCTATGCGCTTTTTTTGATTCAGATTGCCGAACTTCTCGGCGTATCCTGTGATCGTGTATTGATGGATGCGGGATATGACTCCCTAGAGCTACACACGTTAATATTTGAGAAACTTCATGCAAAACCCCTTATTCAACTGAGATCTGACGCGCAATTGTCCCAATTAGGTTCAGAGAAGACCATAATAAAACAGATCAATAAGTTCTGGAGAAAAGGAGGAAATGCCCAAATGTCTCTTACAGAAAAACTGGTATTTCTCTGCAAGAATGGTAAACGGGAGATGGTAGGAGCATATCTCAGAAATCAGACTATTCTTCATGGAAGGGAGGTAAAAGATGCTATGAAAAGGCGGGGAACGTGCGAACGCAAGCATGCACACCTCAAAAAAACCGTCAAATTTGATGTGGTGCATTGCAAGAAAAACAACAGAGCGCTCTCTGCAATAATGAATTTTATAACGTTCCAATTATTGATGTTAGCCCATTTACAGAATAGATTTCAGAATATGAATTTTGCAAATTATCGATAAGAAGTCTAAAGAAGTCTGATTTGGCAGATTCACCCCCAATCCCATGTCAATAGTGAAACGGTTGAATCATGATATTCCTAGGTGAAGTTATCTCGATCAAAAAAAACTCTGTCCAATGGATTGACGTATCGATTGGACAGACTCTATATCACAGAACCCACTATTCGACAGACTCAAGACCCCCCACATCAAATTAGAAGCACACCATACAGAATAACCGCAGTGCCAAGCATCAGAAAATCATACACCCCGGGCGAAAATATCGGGACAAACGTTCCACCCGAACAATACCCCCGTCTTGCCAGAAGCGAGGACTGGACTCCTGCTATGCGTAATGAGAGAATAAGCAGACCTGCCGCTAACGAAGGCACGGCCGAAACGGAAAACGTCTGACCCTTGATTCCGAGTGCAGACCGCACACTTGAAAAATCGTCACGGATCTCGCCGATTGCCTGAACGGAAAACTATGCCGCCATCCCCAGATCAAAACCGCTTCCCTGACCAAACAGCCAGACAAAAAAACTCATCCGTTCGCCCGGACGTAAAGAAGCCGAGAACCAGAAAGCAAGAAGGACCAGAACGAAGATCTTTGCGCCGTAGAAAACATTTCCGCCGGTGAAGTACAAAACAACCGAGGGAAACAAACCGACAAATATCGACACCGGAACCACCATTTTCCAGGAATTTTTTGCAAACGTCGTCTTTGCCCCGAAAACGAGCCACCATAGAAAAACCGCCGCCGCTCCAAACAAATTCACAAAGGAAAGGACCGACAGAAGCACAAGCGTAAGAAGCCGGAGGCGGATATCACTCACGATACATCCCTCCGCCGTATATTTTCCACCGCTCAGCGTGATTCGGCGCAAACTCCGTTTCATGAGAAAAAACGATCGTGATTCCCCGGCGGTTTTCAATCAGACTGGTCAAAACATCCTTCGCCGAAACATCCAGCGAAGCATACGGTTCATCGAGAATGAGAACATCCGGATCCTTCGCAAAAACACAGGCAAGCATCACCCGCTTCAGTTCCCCTCTGGAGAGAGAAAACGGATCCCGATCCGAAATCTCCACATCGAAACGGGAAAATGCCGGATCACCGGGGGGACGCCCCACGACGATATCTCGCGGGAAACGGTCGGACCCGTCACCTGATACTCGGGAAACTGCATCAAAAAAACCCGGGACCGGCATCCTTCCAGAATTATTTGCCCGGATTCGACCAAAGACAATCCCGCAAGAGCCGAGCCAAGCGTTGATTTACCTGACCCGATTCTGCCGGAAATCATATGGACCCCTTCGGAAAAGAAATCGTCCGCTGTTAGAGAAAACGTACCTGCACGGAGTTTAACCGAAGAGAGAACGATTCTCACAACCTCACTTCAAACTTCGCTTTGTGTCTGAGGGAAGCGGAGTGCGAACTCCACATCACATACGAAATATTTCTCGAAGCGATAAATGACCGAAGATCTTCGACGGTCTCCGGGTCCAGATGGGAATCCGGGTCGTCGAGAACAAGAAGAACCGGGTCGTGAATGATCGCCGCCGTTATTCCAACGAGCATCTTCTCCCGCCGGAAAGCGTCCGGCACTCCCGATCGAGCAGATGGGGTATGCCTGCTTCCTCTGCGGTTTGCAAAACGTTTTCCTCGATCTTTGCCTGCGGAATTTTGGCAAACCGAAGGGAGGAACCGATCTCCTCAAAGACGATCGGAAACAGCAGATGGCGGTCGGGAAACTCGCTCACGTAACAGACATTCTGCAGACGGGGAGATAGACCGTCTATACTCACCGAACCTGAATCCGGAAGAGCGATCCCCGAACATATCTTCAGGAGCGTTGTCTTGCCGGCGCCGTTTTTGCCGGAGACCACTGTAAGTCCAGGGGGAATCGAAAGAGAAGGGATGCTCAAAACCCCATGAAGGAGATCGGTTACTTCAATCAAATACGACCCTCTCGCTTTTTCGCAGACGCAGCGTTATCAGCTCGACTGCGATGATTTTGATGATATTACCGATAATACACGGAACCACGCAGGCAATCAGAGCAGCCAAAAGCGAAGCTCCCGACGAGATCATGAACCATACGGCTCCGCAAATATAACTGACGAACGTTGCGAGAATCAGTCCGGTTATATCGGCAGACAGGGTCTTTTTCGAAAAAAACATACCTGTAATGAACGCCATCAGGATAAACCCGATCAAAAACCCGCCGGTCGGGCCAAACAGAATCCCGATCCCGGAAGTCCCGTTATGGAAGATCGGCAAACCAAGCGTGCCGAACAACACATACAGCGCTGTCGGAATCATCGCATATTTTTTCATCACCGATGCCGCCAGCAGAACAAACATCGTCTGGAGCGTGAACGGAACGACAAACGGGATGGATATCCAGCCGCCGACCGTTATCAGTGCCACAAACACCGCTGAATAAATGATCAAACTCGAACGTTTTTCGTTACCGTAAATTGTTAACCGTGGTTTGTATGTTGGTTAACGATAAAAAAGGATCAGATAAGATAGCAGTCGCCCGCTATCACGCGTTCGATCTCGCCGTTATCTTTGTGGATGATCAGAGTACCCCGTTCATCGACATCGAGTGCCTCCCCCTCGAAGCTCTCGCGAATCGTCCGGACGCGAACCCTTCTATGGAGAGTTCGGGAAAGGCTTCTCCATTCCCGGAAAAGCGGCTCGCTCTCGCCTTTCAGAATCATCTGGTACCGGCGTTCAAACTCCTTAAGGAACACGGAAAAGAGCTGGGCACGATCCACATCATGGCCGAGTTCATCCGAGAGAGAGGTTACGAGTTGGGAAAGGTTCGGCATGACTTTTTCAACGGAAACGTTCACGTCCACGCCTATACCGACAAGACAGTATTTGATGATATCCTCATCGGCGGCAAGTTCGAGCGTCGTTCCGGCAACTTTTTTATCGCCGATGAACACATCGTTCGGCCACTGGATCAAAGCCGAAAGCTCGAACTCATGTCTGATCGCTCGGGCAAGAGAAATCGAAGCTGCCATCGTGATCAGGAAAATCTGATCGACATGGAGTTTGGGCATTACCACGATCGTCGCCCAGATACCTCCTTCAGGCGACATCCACACGCGGTTCATTCTGCCAAGACCGCCGGTCTGCTGCTCGGCGATAAGGACCGTTCCCGGCTGAACTTCATCGCCGACCTCATGCATCATCTGCCGGGCAAGTGCGTTCGTTGAGGGGACCTGCTCGAAATGGTGCATCTCCTGACCGATGACCTTGGTTTTGAGATATCGTTTGACCTCATACGGGAGTAATAACCACGTACGTTTCCGAAGCGTGTATCCGGTTTTTGCCGAGGCATCAATAACATATCCGACCTCACGCAGAAGATTGACATATTTCCAGACAGCAGTCCGAGATATGCCCAGGCGTTCACTGATAACGTTTCCGGCAACCGGGTGGTCGATTCCGGCTTCGTCCAGAATATGCAGAAGATCGAATATTACGTGTGTCATGAGGTTTTGACTCCAAAATGGATATATGACTTGTTATGCCATCTGAAAAGAAGAAGATTTCGTTTGAAGATGGGAATCTTTGCGGTTAGAAAGAAACTCCGTCCCCTTCGGAAAATTTTTTGAGAAATGTACAGCTCGGATATTCATGCGTGCTTGCAATGAGAAGTGTGCCTTTTCCAACGGCACACTCGATTAAAACAGGACGACCGTTCTCCGCAGTCGCGAGAGGTCTGCCCTCGTATGTTTCAAACCAGCCGTCGATAGCAAAATTGGTTGTGTCGTATCCATCGAGGAGCGATGTCCATGGAGAGGAGGTTTCGACATCAAGACAGTGTTCGCCAAACGCAAAATGATACTCAACGTCCACCGGAAGCCAGTGATATCTGTTCGGTGAGGCATCGGCCGCTCCAAAAACTAGAAGGCGGCCGCCATTTTCAAGATACTGTTTGATACGCTCGGAACATACCCGAAGAGCCGGAAGGAGTTTCGAGTATGAGGTATTGCCAAATCCTGTCGGAATAATGATGCCTGCGTATTTTCCCCGGTAGAACGGTGCAGATAATAAAAGCGGGGTTACCGCTTCACACGGATAGACAGAATCTTCGACCAGACGGTGGAAAGTCATCTTTGAATCCCAGAATATGGCGACGGTCATCCTTTGATCGCTCCAAGTGGTCTCATTCTGGCAACGATCCGCGAAATTCCGGCATCGTGCACGGTCTGAACGACTTCGCTGCTGGATTTATACACATCCGGGGCTTCCTCGGCGATCGCTACCTGATTCGGGGCTCTGACAATGATGCCCTGTCGGAGAAGAGCATCGGCGACCTCTTCGCCGGTCCGGCTCTTCTTCGCCGAAGAACGGCTTTTCACTCTGCCGGAACCATGACAGGTACTTCCAAACGTTTTCTCCATGGCACCGTCCGCTCCTGCCAGAATATAGGAGGATGTCCCCATGCTTCCCGGAATGATAACCGGCTGACCGCTGGCACGGAATTCGTGAGGGACCTCGGCCCTGCCCGGACCAAAGGCCCGGGTCGCCCCTTTCCGGTGAACACAGACGTTTCGCCGGACCCCTTCAACATTGTGTTCCTCCCATTTTGCCACGTTATGGGCAACATCATAGACGAGAGGCATCTCCTCGTAAGCGACCTGGACTTTTTTCACGAAAAGTTCCCTGACGATATGGGTGATGATCTGACGGTTGGCCCATGCATAATTGGCAGAAGCCGCCATTGCACCGAAATATGCTTCCCCTTCAGAAGAGAAGAGCGGAGCACAGGCAAGCTGACGATCAGGAAGATCTATGCCGTATTTTTTCGCTGCCGACTCAAGGACCTGCAGATGGTCCGTACAAACCTGATGCCCGAGACCCCTTGAACCACAGTGAATCATCACGCAGATCTGCCCTTTTGAAACGCCGAACTTTTTTGCCGTCGTCTCATCGACAGCCTCGTCGACGACCTGGATCTCCAGAAAATGATTTCCGGAACCAAGCGTTCCGCACTGGGGAATGCCACGCTGCCTGGCTTTTTTACTGACATATTCCGGCTGCGCACCCCCCATTGCCCCGTTCTCTTCGCAGTGCTGGATATCGCTCTCCATACCATATCCCATTTCAACAGCATTTTTCGCCCCGTCTTCCAGCATCGATGAAAGATCATTTTGTGATAAGCGGATCGGACTCTTTGCTCCGACCCCGGTTGGAACCGCGGTGAAAAGATCCTCAATAATACCTTTCATATCAGGAATATCAGAGACGGTGAGGGGGGTCGTGATCATCCGAACCCCGCAGTTGATATCGAACCCTACGCCGCCCGGCGAGATAATCCCGGTTTCGGCATCGAAGGCACCGACGCCCCCGATCGGAAAACCGTATCCCCAGTGGATGTCGGGCATCCCAAGAGAACACCGCAGGATGCCCGGAAGCGTCGCCACGTTGGCAAGCTGGGTGAGAGCTCCATCTTCAAGCGTCTCTGCAAGGTTTTCCGAAAGGAAAAACCGTCCGGGGACCCGCATCCCCTGAAAAAAATCCATAGGGACCTCCCACTCGTTATTTGTGATCTTTCGTATCTGATTGTTCATGATGTTAGATGTCGAAAATAATTATCAATTCATACTCTGTTTCTGTTCTAGTGAGCGATAATCCCGAGTAGGAAATACCTTTTACCCCGGTACCGCCGGCATGCTTTATTCTGTCGAAGAGAACACCCTCAACCGTACCGGAAACGGCGTCTCCGACAGAGAGAGTAAATTTCTGGGGGACGAGATACTCAGTTTCCGTCAGAAAGAGAAGTTCTGAAAGGAAATTCACGATCAGTTCCTCGCGGTCTTTTCCTCCAGCATGAATGGGAAATGCATCCGTAGGTGTTTCTGCAGGATACGCCCCGTACAGAATTTTTGCCAGAGCAAAACCGCTCTCTGAAAACAGAGAAGAACGATCGGCAGCCGAGATCCACATGCGGATATCCGCCGTATGTTCCAGTTCTTCAAAAACCATAATCGCCGTCTTCGAAAAGAAGCCGGGGAACCATGCGCATAGTGATCTCGGATATCCACTGGATCTGATATCTGGAAACAAAGATCACATGGTTCCCGGCTCGAATGGGAATATCGGATGATTTTGCCGGACGTATCCTTACCGGCATCAGAACCGGACCGCTGCATGAAGTACTTATTCGAAAATCCCCGCCGCGTTTATCAATATATGCGATAACCTCATCCGTAACGGTTATATCGGAAAGAGGGGAAGGGCCAACCTGCTCATTATCCATTTCATATAGATGGGAAGTTTATCCTGAAAAAAGTTTTTACTGAATCCATCCTGATACTGTCAGGTGGATGCAACGACCTGCTCGACCAACTCGGCATACTGACACTTGAGTTCATAGATCCCAAGTGCGCCGTCTTTCGTTTTGTGGGTCGACAGGATACCTAATTTCGAGGCAACGATACCAACCATGGATGCCACGGAATGATAGGTTACATCAAACTTTGTCGAAAGTGCCTCATGAATCTGTGGTACAGTCATGGACTTGGCACGAATAAGCAACCGTAATAGTGCCTTTCTGATTCCTGACTTGTCACGGGATAGATAACTGCGAAGTCTTCGCTCAATCTCCTTTCGCAGATCTGAAGGTGAAAGCATATTTTTTATTATGTATCTCTGTATATAAATACATACCGCTCAGACAAAAAGATACGAGTCTGTCCAATCGATACGTCAATCCATTGGACATAGTTTTTTTTGATCGAGATAACTTCACCTAGGAATATCATGATTCAACCGTTTCACTATTGACATGGGATTGGGGGGGAATCTGCCAAATCAGACTTCTTTAGACTTCTTATCGATAATTTGCAAAATTCATATTCTGAAATCTATTCTGTAAATGGGCTAACATCAATAATTGGAACGTTATAAAATTCATTATTGCAGAGAGCGCTCTTTTGTTTTTCTTGCAATGCACCACATCAAATTTGACGGTTTTTTTGAGGTGTGCATGCTTGCGTTCGCACGTTCCCCGCCTTTTCATAGCATCTTTTACCTCCCTTCCATGAAGAATAGTCTGATTTCTGAGATATGCTCCTACCATCTCCCGTTTACCATTCTTGCAGAGAAATACCAGTTTTTCTGTAAGAGACATTTGGGTATTTCCTCCTTTTCTCCAGAACGTATTGATCTGTTTTATTATGGTCTTCTCTGAACCTAATTGGGACAATTGCGCGTCAGATCTCAGTTGAATAAGGGGTTTTGCATGAAGTTTCTCAAATATTAAAGTGTGTAGCTCTAGGGAGTCATATCCCGCATCCATCAATACACGATCACAGGATACGCCGAGAAGTTCGGCAATCTGAATCAAAAAATGCGCATAGAGTTTGTCATTCTCCGTTCCTTCTGAATGAATCATAAACAAGGGATAAGCCCCCAGATTCAAAATATGTGCTTTATCCATTTTAACCTGATAATGAGGGTTAAACAGACTATTGGGACAATAACGGCTTGCAACTAAAGGAGTGGAATCGATAATTACCTCGGTTTCAGATTTGAGGAAATGGACAATCTTTTTGCTTATGAAAAACATAAGAACTTCCATATCCTCCTCACCTAACCGATATTTCACAAAGTAATGCAACGTAATCGGCGAAGGTAACCAGAGTGGTGATTTTGCCGGAAGAAGGTGGCTGAGATCTTCTTGCGTTATTTTACGCCGAATATGACGATAGGCTATTCTGCGATAAGTCATGACAACAGTCAGTTTTATCAGAAAATCAATGGGATAATGAAAATAATCGCGAAGATGAGGTTAATAATAAGTTTGTTCGATTTTTCGTACAATGTCACTAATGTTGAGCAGGGACATGAGCCAGCAAATGGACATATCCGGAGGGATGACTCCATTGTTGAAATACGTTCGTATTCGTCTTGAAATTCAGACATACCACTCGGCGCAGGGATAAATAAAGGTATTGTTCCCCTCCAAAAAAGTCGACAAGAGTAAATGGGGGATGAGTTTATATCACAGAATCCACGATTGGACAGACTCGAAGAGAAAGAGGGATTAAATCGATTCGAGAAAACAGAGTTTTTCATAGCTTAGCGTGGCAAGATCCACGACAACCGCCTCGGCCGGGGTCGGAGTAATATTCATCTGTTTCTGGAAGGAGGTCTGAGACTGCCAGGTCCCGGCATTTATCCCGAGGACCCCCCGGTATGAAATGATGTCACTTATGTGAACATGCCCGGTATGGATGATATCCGGCACGTCGCGAATGACGAGGGCGTCTTTATCCGTGGAGAGAAGAGGTGTCCTCTGACCGTAGATCGGACCAAGATGCCGGCGCTTGAGCATGGCCTCCATGATCTCGCCGACTTTCGTATAGGAAGCGCCCAGGATGAACTTGATCAGATCATCGATGCTTCTTCCATGGTACATAAGTACGTTGACCGACTGGATGTTGACGAGTGCCGGATTCTCGACGAAGGTCACATTGGATGGGAAATTTCCGCGAAACTCTTCGGGAAGAGCCGGCTGGGGTTCGGCTCCCCGGACGGCATCGTGGTTGCCGGGAGAGATAACGATTTTCAGCCGGTCCGGTAAAGCGGCCATAAGATCGCCGACATGATCGTACTGTTCATAAATAGTTTTGATATCCAGCTCCTTGTCCTGATCAGGATAGATGCCAATCCCATCCACAACATCTCCGGCGATAAGGAGATACCCGATATCCTTGCGTGTCTGCATCCAGTTTGAGAAATTCTCCCATGCATCAGGTAAAAACGTATTGCTGCCCACATGGATATCGGAGATAAACACGGCCTTGCCCTGTTCTTTCGAAGGGGAAGGGACATTAGTCAGCGGGATATCCGGCCGATACAGCGTGTCGGAAAACACCATCTGACTCTTTCCCATACTATCGCGGGCGAGCTGACCTTTGACGCCGATCACCTCGTCGGGAATGATCGCCTCGGCCCCGGTGAACCCCTCGCGGTTTCTATTAAAGAGCACCTTGATGCAACCGGTCGAATCCTCGACCTCAACGATCCGGTGGCCTTTGGCACTCGTCGAGATCGAACTCACCATACCCACAAGACCGATCTGCTGATCCGTAAACCGGTTGCCTGTCCTGACAAGAGCTTCGATCGGGATCGGACTGACTCGGCCCCGCATCATGGCAGCGAGAGAATCATACCGGTCGCGAAACATTGTGTACGAGGATTCCGGATCCGGCAGAGGAACCGAACTCCCCGCCCGCCCAAACAGAATCTCGGGCGTCCTACTGACCCCTACATTGAGTTTGTCGGTTCGAAGAGGGATCATCGCAGGAACGTCTTTTGGGGTGACGACCGTCACTCCCTTGGGAAGCGAGGCGATAATCCCTTCAATAACCCCGGTTCCACCGCATTCGCTGATATAATTCACAACCTGATGGTTTACCAAAAATCCGGCATCAGAAAACCGGGTAACAATCTCGCGTTTATCCATAAAAAAATGGTTCAGGTTAAATTAACTTTCCACTCGAAATGAAGGGGTTATTATAGTTCACGAAAGTGACTCGACAAATACCCCGATTCTGCGCACGGCCTCGGTGAGTTTTGCACGATCCACTGCGTAACACGTACGGATATGACCAACCCCGCTTTCACCAAAAGCACTGCCCGGAACGACAGCCACCTGCTGCTCCGTTAAGAGGCGCTCGGCAAACTCTTCGTCGGAAAGACCGGTGCCTTCAATCGAGGGGAACGCATAAAACGCTCCCTTGGGAAGATGGCAGGGCAGACCGACATCGTTGAGACCCTTTACGAAGAGGTTTCTTCTGATCCGGTACTCGGCAACCATCTGGTTCTTTGCATCTTCAGCATTCTTGATTGCCTCGATCGCAGCAAACTGGGCGGCGGTAGGCGCCGACATCATCACATACTGGTGGATCTTGAGTGCGGCATCGCAGATCTCCTTTGGCGCACACAGATATCCAAGCCGCCATCCGGTCATGGCATATGCCTTGGAAAAGCCGTTCAGTGTGATCGTCCGGTCCCAAAGGCCGTCAATCGATGCCGCCGATACATGGGAACCTTCGTAGGTAAGTTCCGAATACACCTCGTCCGAAATCAGCAGAAGATCGTGATCGATGATGATATCGGCGATCGCCTTGAGATCATCTTTGCCCATTACACCCCCGGTCGGATTGTTCGGGAAGTTGATGATCAGCGTTTTGCTGTTTGGCGTGATCTTTTCCATAAGTGCGTCGGGCGTGACCTTGAACTGATCCTTCGCATCACAGGGAAGAGATACGGGTTTTCCGCCTGCCATAAGCACTTCGGATTTGTAGGAGACAAAACAGGGATCGACAACGATCACTTCATCGCCGGGATTCACGACGGTTCGAACGGCAACATCGAAACCTTCCGATACGCCGGTCGTCACAATGATCTCGCTCGGGGAGTACGGGGTATGATACCGCTGTTCCAGATCTTTGGAAAGAGCTGAACAGAGATCGGGCAGACCACGGTTCGACGTGTACATCGTCAGCCCTTTTTCGATAGATGTGATAGCAGCTTTGGAAACGTTCCAGGGGGTATCGAAATCCGGTTCCCCGACGCCCAGACTGATAACCTGATCGTTATCCATCGTGAGGACGAGATCGAAGAACTTTCTGATGCCCGAGGGAGGGATCTCGGCAGCCACTTTTGATACAAAATTACGCATGATAACCTCGTCTTAGAACGTAATCAGCTATCTGTCGCGGGTTCCCGGACTGGCCATCTCCACACCCTGTTCCTTATACGTCCGCATAACGATCTGGGTCATCATTTCTCTGATGCCGTCGATCGATGCGATCTGCTCGGCGACGAACCGGGAGATTTCTGCCATAGACTGTCCGCTGATGGTGACCTGGAAATCGTAGCTGCCTGTAAGAATTTTGATGCTCTCGACTTGCGGGAAGCGGGAAAGTTTCTCGGCAATACCGTCATACCCCAGACCTTTTTCCGGAGTGACCTTAAGCGAGAGAATAACGGAGACCTCATCAACACCCATTACCGAGTAGTCGATGACTGCCGTACACCGGCGGAGGATACCTGCCTGGTAGAGGCTGGTGATCCTTTTAGTCACATCGCTCTCGGTCACTTCCAGCATAACGGCAAGATCGCTTACATGGATCCTGCTGTTTTTCTGGAGTTCCTTTAGGATTATGGTGTCTTTTTGATCCATATTTAATCACCTTTTTCATGACTTTTCAACAGAGGATGCAGAATACCACATTCCTGAAACCGTGAATCATTCATGATCACAGTACGTATGTCATTGGTCGGACTCTTAAAATAAATTTCTGTCGTCCGGCCGTGCCTTCCATGGGAAACTACACGGGTCGTGATGATTCCAAGCATGTTGAGCTCGTTGATGAGATCCGAGACGCGGCGATGGCTCAGCGCTTCGGTGTCGAGTTCTGCGGCAACTTCGCGGTATACATTGATGACCGAGCCGCTCGTGAACACCTTCTGGCCTGAGGCTGCCATGAGAAGCATGGAGCACAAAACGATCTTGCTCTGGGAAGGAAGGGTCTTTACGCATTCACTCATCGTATCGGTCTCGATATTTTCCTGAGCGCTGTTGACATGCTTTACCATGACATGCTCGGCTCCTTCGCGTTCGGCAAGTTCGCCGGAGACACGTAAGAGATCAAGCGCTCTGCGTGCATCGCCGTGCTCCTGAGCGGCACATGCGGCACAAAGACCGATCACTTCATCGGAAACGACGTCCGGGAAAAATGCCATCTCGGCACGCTGATGAAGGATGTCCCTGAGTTGATCTGCGTTGTAAGGCGGGAAAACCAGTTCTTCTTCCGAAAGGGAAGAGAGAACACGCGGATCGAGAAAGTCCTTAAACGTGAGATCGTTCGAGATGCCGATGATGCAAACACGTGACGAAAACAGATCGCTGTTTATGCGCGTCAGATTATAGAGGGTGTCATCTCCGCTTTTTTTGACCAGTTTGTCGATTTCGTCAAGAACGATGATCTGAAGACCTCCCGCCTGCTCGAGAACGTTTTTGAGTTCCGAGTAGACCTGATCGGTGTGCCATCCGGTTGCCGGGATGGTGTTTTTGATCCGGTCACTTGCTTTCAGGTCATGACCGCTTACATGATTTGCGATCTGGGCAAGGACGCGGTACTGGGTATCGATGGTCTCGCAGTTGAGATGGACAAGTCTGCACGGGGAAAACTCCGAGCTTTCGTTTTCGAGTTCGGTGCTGACGAAATTAACCGTCGCAGTTTTACCGGTTCCTGTTTTTCCGTAGATAAGGATGTTCGAGGGTGTGGCTCCCTGGAGAGCGGGAGCAAGGATCTCTGCGATGGAATCGATCTGCTCCATACGGTGCGGGAGTTCTTTTGGGCTGTAACTATGTCGCAAAACCTCGCGGTTTTGAAAAATCCTATTAGGATTGATGTATTTTTTAAAGAGACCAGTAGATTTGTAGGGTTTGCTGTCCATCGTAATTTTATCCTTATCAATGTATTATGTTTTTTTTTCCTGATAATATATCACTATTGTGAGTGGAGTGAAAATAGATTTCTGAGGTATGTTTCAAGTGGAGATACTATGGTAATCAATTGTTTGAAGGTGGGATTTTTATTTGGTGAGGTTATGCATGCAGTAGTAACGCCCCCACCCATTTGTTGCGAGTGGAACTTTGTTGAAAAGGGAGGGGGAAATAATGAAGGTTTTTTGATTTTGTTTAAATACTTTATATATCCAAGGGCTTTAGAGGGAGAAAAATGGTTTAGCTGCTTATAAGATTTTTGTTTTTTTTTTTTGGTTATTCTTTGTTGATGTACGAAAAACTATTTTGTTTTGTTTTTAACAAAAGAAAATTTTTATATATTGATAAATGAAATTATATATGATTACAAAAATACATAAATGAAAAATGTATTTTTCAGCATTACAAAAATATCATTTCTACTCGCAACAAAGGGGTGGGGGACTTCTTTTGCAAATATTCATCAAACAATAAAAAACCACTTCATTATCTTAAATTTCCATCACAAACATCCAAGGTAAACGACTCTTCCTAAACAGGAGAATAACCTATTATGTTTGAACTCATACACTTCTTTTATGTCAAGAGAACACCATGAAGATATTTCAGTGAAAACAGCAGTAATCTCTGTTTCAACGACCCACACGGAAAAAACCGATCTCTCCGGAAAAATAATTCAGGAAGCATTCAAAAAAGTCGGTATCCCAGTGCTTCCAGTGAAAATCGTTAAAGATGATATTGGAGAAATTAGATTGGCAGTTATGGAAGCACTCGACTCTGCCAACTGTATCGTTGTAAACGGAGGCACGGGTCTTACGCATGACGACTGCACGATTGAAGCTGTTTCTCCTCTCTTCATAAAAACGATGGATGGATTCGGCGAACTCTTCCGGCAGAAAAGTTATGCCCAGGTTGGAAACTCCGTGATTCTTTCCCGTGCCGCAGCCGGTATAAACAAAGGTCGCGTAATCTTCTGCATCCCGGGATCACCCAAAGCAGTCAAACTTGCAGCCGAAGAGATCATCGTTCCCGAGATCACCCACATCCTGACCCATGCAAATCAGTGACCCTCCCCTCCTGCTTAAGCCCGTTCAAACCGCCGAAGAGATCCAGGTAACTGCTGATCTTGCAGAAAGTATCTGAACCGATCATTACACCTCCCTCATCGGCGCAGCCCAGGTTGCCTATATGATAGAAAAATTCCAGTCGGTTCCGGCAATAACCAAGCAGATCAGACAGGGATACAGATATTATCTGATGCAGTACGACGGCATATCCGCAGGATATACGACCGTTCTCTTAGAGCCTGCGGAAAAATCGCTTTTTCTTTCGAAAATATATGTCGAAGAAGCATACCGCGGTAAATATCTCACCTAGCAGACGGTTGCAGCTCTGAAAAAAAATCTGCCGCGAGGAAGGGCTCGAAAAAATATGGCTCACGGTAAACAAAGGAAATCACTCCTCCATCTCCATTTCCGTCTACGAACATCTGGGGTTCGTCAAGGTTCGTGACGTTGTGACGGATATCGTAGAAGGTTACGTCATGGACGACTACATCATGGAAGCGATCATCTGATAGGTCTCCTCTCTGCTGCAGGAACCGGTGTTGATTATCTCCAGTTCATCAATGTAGGCATAGCAGGTTTCCATATACTCGTTATAGCTGGTGAGATTTTTCTCATATTTTTCGTAGACAGCCGGATCGTACGCCTGACTGAGCTACGTCTCCTGTCCCATTATCTCCGTTTTAAGTGTTCTCATCTCCTGACTCAGCGAGTCGATGGTCTCAACAATTCTATCCCGCTGCTCTAAGATCGCGTCCACCTGCCAGGAGACCGTGTAGGCTGCCGTTCTCCCTCCGAAAAGAATGACCGAGTCCTCTCTGGCCCGTGTTCTGTTTCGGGTTCTGCTTCTGATGTATGCATATCTGGTCGTTTCGATCAGGATGTAGCTGCTGATCACCTGTCCTGTCTCCACTTCTTTGATTGCGGCCGTCATATGGTTTTCTACGCCGAAGACCACGACACCTGCCGCATACCCGGATTTTGCAAGGAGACCTGAGAGAAGAACACTTTTGTCGTCACAGTCCCCTTTGTTCTCGATCACCGTCTCGATCGGGACGTTCACCGCGGCACCGACCGTTTTGTAGGGAATATTCTGCACATAGGTCGTCAGCAGTTCGACGTAATCGTCGCTTGTCAGATTGTGCTCCTTGGAATACCTGTCAAAAAATGTGAAAAGTTGTGCATACATCTCATCCTGAGCCGGATCGTTTGCGATCGCAGCGTAATACTGCTGTTGAGAATACCCGAAAAGCGGGATGGATTTTGCACCCTCTGCTTTTGTACCTTTGTAAGGAGAGAGATGAAGGGTGATTTCGCCCGAAACGATTTCGTTCCTAAAGGGAAACTCTATTTCAACTACCGTTGTCGAGGTGTCGGACGAATCCGCATGTATGGCCGGACCTGTGTATTGGATAACCGTCATGCCAACGGCCTATGAGGTTATCATACAGAGGATCAGCAGGAAAAAGAGTATTTTATTGAGTATTTCCATTCGATCTATGGAAATGGATTCTGTTTTGCATTAATCGTTTCGTTTGGTTTTTCTGCCGACCTTTTCAGATCTTCAATACAGGTCCGTGATGCCCCTATTTCATGGACTGAATCGTCTGATACACCCTCTCTCTGTTGTAGGGTTCTGTGTTGATCATATGCAGCGTCGCACGGGTTTGATTTCCCGCCTCGATCCCTTCGTCGTACTCATCGAGATGGAGATCATACTCATCGCGAAGGGTCGCGTTCGATGCATACTCCGGGGTTTCGAGCATCGCCTTTTCCGTCGCGATCGTCCCGCTCAAACTGTTCAGATGGTGATACAGGACCTCCAAAGCTGTGTATGCCGCATCCCGGACGTTCAGGATCGTGCTGACCTGCCAGGAGGCCGTATAGATACCCTTTCCCTCCCCGATCCGGTAAAATTTGTAATCGCCGTGATCGGTTTCGGGGTGCAGAAGTTCTGGGACCTCGCCGACGTATGCGTATCTGGTCGTTTCGATAATACTGTATCCGCTGTTTTCATACTCGGTTTGATACCCTCCTTTCACTCCCGTAGTCATGTGATGATCATTTTCGAAGACAAATACACCGGCGTTGTACTCTTTTTTGGCGAGGAGACCTGAGAGAAGAATACTTTTGTCTTCGCAGTCACCCCAGTTTTCGATCACCGTTTCGATCGGGAATTTAATCTCCGTCTCGGATGTTTTGTAGGGAATACTCTGCACGTAGGTGGACAGAAGTTCGACATACTCATCGCTTGTGAGATTATGCTCTTCTGCGTAGGCATCGAAGACCAGAAACAGTTTTGCATACATTTGATCCTGTGCCGGGTCATACGCGATCGCGGAGTAGTATCGTTCCGGCAGACAGCTGATCAGCGGAGTTACTTTCACGCCTTCCGTTGTTGCTCCGTAGTAGGGAGCAAGGTTAAGCGTGATCTCGGCTAAGACCGTATCGTTCATGAACGGAAAATCTATACAGACGACGGTCGTCGAGGTGTCGGACAGATTCACCAGGATCTCCGGATATCTGTTTTGATCAACGGCCAGACCGATGCCTGCCGCAAGTATCAGGAGAATGACAATAGAAAAAAGGAGTATACGCGGTATTTTCATCGGTTATATGGAAATACACCGTATTCAGAGTTAATCATTTCGTTTAAGGTTAGCGCCAGGCATCGAGCATTGAGACCCGTTCTATCACAAGTTCGCCGATCTGGTCCTCGCCGACGACGCCGATCTCCTCTTTTGTGATGCAAAACTCCCGCATGAGGGTCTTTGTGTCGGCGGTGACTTCATTTGACTCTTCGATGAGTTCCCGGATCTTTTCCTCCGCTATGTCGGCATCGCCGTCGAGAATCAGAACATACACCTGGTTTTGGCCTGCCTGCAGACCAAACTGGGGGGCAAGGGAGCACTGTCTCTGACCGGATGCATACAGCAGGATCTCCATTGCAAGCGTTCGGGCAATATTTTTTCCTTCGGCAAAGGACCTCTCCGCATGCATGACCGCCGATTCTATGTGGGGTTTTCCGGCGATCTTTGCTGCGTCGAAAAGAACGATCGTTGATCCTGTGTCTTTTCCGATGCCGTTAATCGTTTTCAGCGTGCCTGTAACATCCTCAACATCCAGTTTTCCTGAAAAAATCTTCATCGTCATGTTTATCCTCCAAAATCGAAAAGGGTAGCCTGCGGTTTTTTCTCTGTCGGCAGATCCTCTTCCTCACTTTCTTCAAGCTCCTGCTCTCTCTTTTTTGCGGATCTGCGGCCGGCCTGTTCCAGAACGTTTTTCGCGATGGTCGCTCCAAGAATCGAGACGACTTCATGTTCTTCTGAGGCCATGAACTTTTCCGGGCTGGTGATACCGCGGTCGAAGAGTCTGCGGGCCCGGACCCGCCCGATCCCTTTGAGGGCGATCAAGGGGAGGAGCTCTTCTTTCACGCCGTGGGTCACCCGGAGTTCGAGATCCCGCATCTCGCTATCATAGTCGGCGGCGAACTCATGACAAATTCTGCCTGCCGCATGCATGAGCCATCTGAGGTTTTCGACTACTGCATGGATATCGCCGGCGCCTACCCCGAACCGCTCGCAGATGGAGTCCTCGCCGATCTCGGAGATCCACTCCTCGGTAACGAGCGCCGTCTTGATCGCCGCAAAAAACTCCTCGGACAGATCGTAGAGCAGGAGTTCATCGCTTCTTTCCTTGAGGATCTTATCCACGAACTTTTCGTCCGAAGCTTTCAGATAGAATCTGAACATGTCCGGCGTCATGCAGAGGAGATGCAGCATCCCAAACGCCGTGAACTTTTTCCCGGCAAGGTCGTCTTTAATCATCATGGCCGACTCGGGATCGAGATAGAGCTTGGACGTCAGTGCTCCAAAGAGGGTTCCGTGGATCTCGTCTCCCTCTTTTTCAATCATCCTGGACTTCTCCAGATAGGCAAGCGTTTTTTCGATGTTTTTGTCGAGACGCCGGTGAACGGACTTCTGGCTTGCGTAGAAGGATTTTTCCATGAATCCCCTGACTTCGCCATCTGTCTGAGCAAATCCCGAGGTGATGAGTGCAAGAAGATGGCTTCTGAGTTCGTTTTCTCTCTGACACTGGGAAGTGATGTCCTCTGCCGGCGCATCGATGAATTCTTCGAAAAACCGGTCCACGTCACGCTGCTGCTTGGCGATGAGGACCGCCTCGCCGTAGGGATCGAGCCTCGGTCTGCCGGCTCTTCCCGCCATCTGCCGGTACTCGAGGACCGGGATCGGGTTCATGCCGGTGCCCCTTTCATACCGCTGATAATCCCGGATGATCACCCGCCGTGCAGGCAGGTTGAGTCCGGCGGCAAGCGTCGGGGTCGACGATATGCAGAGGATGTCTCCGTTCCTAAATCCCTCTTCGACTGCTGCTCTCGCTTCTCTGGGAAGGCCTGCGTGATGGAACGCAGCTCCGGATTTTACCGCAAGGGCGAGGTTTTTCCCGGACACGGTCGTGTCGGCTTTGGAGATTCTTTTTGCAAGTTCTTCGAGTACGGCCGAGGATTTTTTCAGCGTTACCGCCGCCCGTTTGGCGTATGCCTCGGCTGAACGCCTGGAAGAGACGAAGACCAGACACTGTCCTCCTTCGTTTACCGTGTCTAAAAGAAGATTGAGATCGTCATCCTTTTTTGGGGTCTCGAGCAGACGTTCAGTTCCATGGAAATGGATCGCCCCGTCATAGTAGACTCCTTCACGGAGATCGACCGGCCGCCACTCGCTCGTGATGAGGGCGGCATCCAGCCATTTTGCGAGGCTTTCGGGGTTGCCCATCGTGGCGGACAGGCCGATGATCTGCGTGTCCGGGTTCTGGAACCTCAGCTGCGCGATCACCATCTCAAGAGTCCCGCCGCGTGATTCGTCACCGATCAGGTGGATTTCGTCAACGACGAGAAGAGAGATGCTTTTGAACCACCCGGCTTTGTTTCTGATCAGCGAATCGGTCTTCTCGGACGTCGCGACAATGATGTCGTACCTGCCCAGGTACTCGTCGCGCTGATCCGGGTCGCCGGTCGCGATTCCGACCTTGACGGATTTGCCGCTGAAATCTTCGTATTTTTCCGAGGCAAGGGCTTTCAGCGGAACAATGTAGAGACACTTTCCTCCCTCGGCAATCTCCTTCTGCATCGCCATTTCTGCGATGAGTGTTTTTCCGGAAGCCGTAGGAATGGCGGCTAAAATATTTTTTCGGTTGAATAAACCGGCTTCTACACATTCGGCCTGGGGAGGATACAGTTCCTCGATCCCATTTTTCGCGTACGCCTCGCGCAGGTGATTTGGGATCGGCATCTCGTTTATTTTCATGAAACGAGCCCGGATATATTTAGACCCCTTTGTTTCCAGTGGAACTCTGCAGAATCACTCATGATATTTAAAGGTTGTTACTTTAGTACGCCCTTAGTAATAATAGTTCAGAACGTCCAGCTTTGCTTCCTTCTTTTTGCGATCCAGGAAGTTAAAGACGGTGCTGTGATCCGATCCGTTTATGAGCATGGTTACTGCGTTGTGGGCATCGTTCATTTGATCCGGCATACCGATGATGCCGACGGTCTTTCCGTATACGGAGATGAGGGCACCGGTCATGTTTTCGATCTGCTCGCGGGCTTTTCCTTCGCGTCCGATGATCCTTCCTCTGATGCGTGAGAGTTTCTGGGGGGTGTCGGCGATATCCGAAAGGTCGATTAAGGTTAAGATCATGTCGTCGTCTTCGAGCAGTTTTTTCGCCCGTTCGGGTGAGAATCCGCGGCCGATTGCTTTGATGACTTCCATCGAGCGGATCTCTGCGAGGGTATCTTCTTCGTTGATGATCCCGATGAGTCCGGTCTGGCTGTCGATTTCAAGGGTTACATTGAGGGATTTCTCAAGGAATTTTCTGGTCTCGCCGCCTTTTCCAATGATGGCGCCGATTCTGTCGTTGGGGATCTTTACTTCCTGTGTCATGATTTATATCTCGAAAAATTCTTCGCCGACGATGTCTCGAAAAAGTTCGTGTTCGTCGGTTGTTTTGCATTTGGTGCCAAAAAATCTGTTGATGTTTTTGATGTCCCTGAAGAGGAAATTGTAGGCCCGGGGGTGTTCGGGGGTGACTGCCTGAGCCATGTCGATGAGGATGAGTCCGCCTGGCCCTGTGAGGATGTTGTACTCGGATAAGTCGCCGTGGACAAGGCGTACTTTCTGATACAGATCGCGGATGAGTCCGATGGTTTCCTCATAGCCTTCTGCGGGAGTTCCGGGGAGACGCAGGCGCATCTGGGGGTAGGGGATGGTTCCCTCTCCGAGGAATTCCATGACGAGGATGTTTCTGTCGAATGCATACGGGGTCGGGCAGGGGATGCCGGCTTCTTTTGTCCTCGAAAGGTTGCTGTACTCTTTTTTGGTCCAGGCAAAGATGATGTCTTTGTGGGTCCGGCGAATGCCGGAGAACCGGGGGTCGCCGATGATGTAATCACTCATGGTGGTGAAGTTCCCGGTTCGCAGCCGGTAGATCTTGACGGCAGCCGAGATCTCTTCACCTGCTTCGTTTGTTTTTCCGGCGAGGAAGACGTTGGCTTCTTTGCCGGTGGAGATGGAGCCGCCCATGGAGGCGATGACGTTTTTCTTGACGAGTTTGTAGAGTGCTAAAAGAGTGACTTCGTCGAAGACTTCGCCGGTGACTTTTCTCGTGTCGGCGTCTTTGAGTCTGATGCCGAGTGCGGAGAGTTTCCGGTCGAGGTATTCGATCCTGTCGTCCTGTTCCTGGTGGTGATCGGGTGAGGATGCGGATCGCGGCGGTGAGCAAGTTTTGGGTTTGTGGGTTTTTTCGGGGGACATGATGGGGTTGATTTCTGGTTCAGCTGTGCTGTAGGAAATACGTTTCTTTTGTCAGGTATTAGTTTTTGGGGAGGGGGCAGGTTTTTGGAGAGACCTATTCAGAGAGCAGAATTTCTGACTGGTGGTGAAATTTGGGGGCACGTTATATGTGCCACCGTTTTTTGTTTACTTTGCGGGCACATTTTTTCCCGAAACTCTGTATTTTGTAGTAATTAGGTGTATATTTAGGGTTTAGAAAATTTCCCCAGGGTTTTGAGAAAAATGTGCATCCTGGAAAAAGGAATCTGGGTCAATTACTATTTTACTATGCTGGTCGCTTTCTCCTTTTCGCTGCTGGATTTATTCGCTGTAAAATATATTTCCCCTCTTGCGGCAATCAACCCGGTGATTATATGCTTCCCTGTTTATGATCTTTCATAGTAAGTATCCAAAAGTATATATTGTATAATTAGTATAACATTTCATACAAATGTGAATTCAGGTGTAATAACACGAAAGACAGAAACAGAGAAAAGATGACATTGTATGGCACAGCCAAAATTGGGGAGAAAGGACAAATTGTCATACCCAGTGAAGCTAGAAGGGATTTTGACCTCAAGCCTGGAGATATGGTGTTGATTATTGGAAAGGAGGGAAAAGGATTAGGTATAGCGAAAACCACGCTAATCAACAAATTCCTGGCACAGACTTTCTCCGATGACGAGGAAGATGAGGAATGATATCCGAAATTCGTGGTATAGAAAATGGGTATTCAAATTCCTGTGATTATAGAAAAAATACCTTTAAGTTTGCGATTCTCCCCCTTTCGTTAATCACAATCATGGCCGGTGCAGGAGTAGCTTCCGGTCTGAACACGATTATGCTCGCATTTCCAGACACGTCCTCTGTCCTTGTAAAGATGATAGTATACATCCCATCATTTTTCATGGTGATCTCGGCACTCCTTACTGGATTTTTCGAAAGACTGGCCGGAAGAAAAACATTGATAGTCATTGGCCTTTCCCTTTTTCTAATAGGCGGCGTCGGCGCAGGCTTCCTGACCTCTGTAGAATCGATCCTGATTTTTAGAGCGATCCTGGGATTCGGCACAGGGATAATATTGGCATTCTCCACAGGCCTTATAGCGGCCTGTTATGCCGGCGATGAGACAGAAAAAAAGAGAATGATGGGTCTATCTTTCGTCTTTAATTGCATAGGTGCGATATTTGCTAATATTGTAGCCGGTCTCCTTGCCTCTTTTGATTGGAGATATGTTCTTAGTATATCTGATAGGTATGATCCCGTTGGTAATGGTATTGGTGTTCGTTAAGGGCCTTCCTGAAAACAAAGGCACCCGTGACACTATCCGAAGAGAGGCCGTTCCGTTGAAAATATATTATTTTTCGGTTCTTGCAACGGTTACGATGATGATATTTTATTTGTTTGTCAAGAACCTCTCCACATTACTTATGCAGCACGGCGTTGGAGGTTCTGCGCTGAGCGGATACATGTTTGCGCTCATTTCCGTCGTTATGCTCCTTGGCGGTCTTCTGATTTCAAGGATAAAATCAACACGACCTATAGTCTTTTTCGGTTTGTTGGTCATGGCGGCGGGACTGTTTGGATTGGCGGTCGTGTATGAATGTGTTTTTGTATTCGCATCGGCAGTTCTTTTCGGTCTCGGCTTGGGAATTCTTTATGCCTATCTCCTACACATATCCTCCAGTGATCTTTCGCAGGGACAGTCAGTATTAGCTATGTCCATCGTGATGGCCTCGGCATGGATGGGACATTTCCTGTCTCCGCTGTTCTTCTCCGTGCTGTCCATCCTCTTTAGGTTTACCGTTGAACAGAGTTTCACATATGTGTCAGGGTTATTATTATGTGTTACTTTGATATACGGTGCATCATCCATAGTTCAGTCAAAAAAAGTAAAAGGCAATGATGTTATGTGATGAATATCATCATTTTTTTGGATAATACAAATTATGTATCAATTCTTCATGAAAAGAAAAAACTGCAAAAAGTTGCGAAATAAACATATTTGACCTGTAATGGCATCCAAATTTCATATCGATTAATTTTGAAATCTTTCACTCAGATTTAGCACTGATTAAGTCAATTATATGTTATAATTTGCTCAAATTGGACTGTTTTTTTGGAAAACATACGGTTTTGATGAGTTTTTTGGGAGGGGGCACATTTTTTTTTCAAAACTCAGTTATTTTATGTGATATATGGGAAATAAGCTTAGTATAGGCTTAGATTCAGATGTTTGAAAATTTTCCCAGGGTTTTGAAAAAAATCTGCCCCCGGAATGGAACTCTGGTAAGTATGAGCTGATCAGGCCCCTTATAATAAAGTGCGGGCGTCGAGTTTGGACACGTTGTATTTTTCCATACCTGTCCAACTCGTTTCCATCTCGTTTTTGCGAAGTGTTTTGGACACGTTCTGAAAACCGAACGTGTCCACGAAAATCTTTCTAATTCTGTTTTTTGTCAAAAATAGCCTGATATTGGGGTTTTATTATGTTGGACACATTTTTTCCAAAACTCTGTTTTTTTGTAGTAATAGGGTTAGAGGTAGGTTTTAAAAATTTTCCCAGGGTTTTAAGAAAAATGTGTCCAAATGTAGTTTGGGTTTTGTCGGGTGTAGAATTCTCATGTATCTACACTCAATTGATGATGATCTTTCAGTTCGGATAGGTTTTGAGGTATTATAATCACGAAAGAGGAACTATTCTATGATATGATTGTGGAGAAACCGGATGGGTGGAACGAGGAACTTTATTATAAGCTGAGTTGTGATTTTCTGATTGAGTGTGCTAAAAATGACACGATCAAAGAATGGAATCAGGCATATGAAGCATACGTGAGGTCTGAATGGGAGAGGATATTCCCAGATAATAGATACGATGCGGAAGATATTCAGGAGTTATTCAGGAGTTATTCGATATCCAATCCAAGTTTATACGACCAAATTATAAATTGAAAGATTTCAAAAACGCAATTCTTGATGGTGCTAATTTCCATAATGTACATATTGAAGGTGCTGATTTCTATTTTACAAAATTAAAGGGGACTACTTTTTTTGGGTCACATCTTGATGGTGCTACATATTGGAATACACATCTTGAAGAAGCAATTTTTCACTATACTATAGTAAATGGAGACACACTATTTATCGAAAATTACATAGATACTAAAACCAATTTCATCGGGACTTCCCTGTCGTCTGCCCGTATTCTCCCGGAACTCAAAACACAGCTAGAGCGAAACATCTGGCAGATACGCTGGGAAGAATGGTATAAATATAATAAAATGCTCGAGATACCGGCGAAAGTATTCTGGAAAATTTCCGATTACGGCAGCAGCACTCTTTCAATTTTATTCACCTTTTTGTTTTCGAATGTTATCTTCACGATGTTCTATCTTGCACTTCGCGATGCGGGTCTCCTGGATGGATCGATCCTTTCTTCGGGAAATGATCTTCTCTTAGCCTACATGCAGACGACGCTTGTCCCCCTTCGGCATATTAGGCATCGATCTAACGACCCTTTCGTTCTTTCCCGTATTCATTATCTTCCTTCAGGTGATTTTCGGATACACCATTCTCGCAGCTTTAGTCACCAGAATGACGATCATGTTCCAGAATCTGAGTCCATAGATTATTTTTTACGGGATGAACCTCACCACTCAACCGTCAGCCCGACACCCACTTCACGTACCGGGATCTCCTGATGGACCGCTGCTTTCACCGCAAACGAAGTACAGTGACAGGGATACATCTCCGTGATCCCTTCTTTCTGCATATAGGCAATCGTCTTCTCTACCCGCTCATCCACTTTCTTCATATGCCAGCCGCCGATGATCCCGAGGATCGGTTTTTTGCTCAGCTCTTTTGCATACGCACATATATTACAGATCCCGGCATGCGAACAGCCGGTAATAATATAGATGCCGGCATTCGTTTCATAGAAAAGTGCCGAGTCCTCCAGGATATAATCCGGGACGTATCCCTCAGGAGTTTTTCTCGTGTCCATCTTCGGTCTCTGCTCGAACTCCTGCGTGATTGGGATCTCGCCAAGGAAGGTTATGTGTTCGCTGATCTTGACCGGTTTCTTCAAGAGAAGCAGGCTGGTCTTTTCCCGCATCGTCTCTTCCGAGACCGGCGAACCCGTCAGCAGATCGCCCCGGCGTTTCTCGGCAAACGTATCGGGATGGGAGATCACTTCGAACGACGACGTATCGAAATTTTCCAGCAGATGAGGCAGTCCGCCGGTGTGGTCGTCGTGCCCGTGAGAGATCACGACCTTTGTCAGAGCTGATAGATCGATCCCGAGTTTTTTCGCATTCCGGATAAAAAGATCCGAGTAGCCCGTATCAAGCAGAATTTTTTCCGTCCCGTCTTCGATATAGAAGCACAGTCCCGGCTCTCCGTAAAAATATTTGTCGATAAAGGTGTTGTTGTCAACGAGTACAGTGAGTTTCATGATGTTCTCCATGGTTTTTTCCGGCAAACCAGCCGTTCTCTTTCCAGTAGACCGCCTGCGGCTCATCAGACCAGATTTTTTCTGAGCAAACCTCATCAGATAGAAGATCATCTTCACCTTGAGACGGGGCTTTGCTCCCGTTTCTCGGCGAATCTTTTTTGAGGTCTGTTTGATCTCTTTTGCAAATGCCGCTTTTCTTTTGTCGGAAAGCTCACGCCACCCCTCCATCCCGACCGTTTTTTTGAAGCGGTAGATTCTGCCGACTCCCCACCAGTCAAGGGAATTTCCGATATCCCGGACAGTCTGCCGCATCCCGATACGTGCCCCTGTTGAAATAACGAGTGCCTGTTTATGGAAATATGCGTCTTTTGGCTTATGCGCCATCCACTGAAAGCCGAAGTGATCCAAAAGAACCTTGACCTGGCCGGGTACATGCAGTAAATACACGGGAGCCGTGAAAATGATCAGATCCGCATTCTGCATGGCCTCCTCTATCGGCTGAATGTATTTGTAGTGAGGGCACTTTGTGCTGTCGGACAGGCAGGTCAGACATCCGGTGCAGAACACCGGCATATCCCTTGGGAGATGGAATTCGGTGACGACATCACTATCGGCAAGTTCTGTTATGAACTACCGGGCGATGTTGTACGTACTGGATCTTTCCGTCCGGTTGGTTCCGTAGATGACGGTGATTTTCATTGGATGATGGATTATTGGGTTGTGGAACGATTTATTCTCTCTCTTCTCTCCCGCATGCCGGCAGCGAACGACGCTTTTCAGGCGTCCTTCCAGGGTATTTTCCCGTCTAACCACCCCTTCTCCCTCCAGTATGCAGCATCAGATTCAATAAACTGGTATTTTTTCTGCACAAACCTCATCAGATAGAAGAGTATCCTGACTTTGAGCCGGGGCCCTGCTCCCTGTTGTCTTTGAATTTTTCGGGCTGTTTTCTTGACTTCTTGTGCAAATGCCGCTCTGCTCTTTTCGGTGACCTCTGTTCAGTCTCCTGCCAGGACCGCATTTTTGAAACTGTAGGTCCGCCCGACTCCCCACCAGTCAAAGGAATCCTGAACATCCTTTCCTGCACACCGCATCCTGGCTCTTGCGGCCGTTATAATAACAAGTGCCTGTTTGCGAAACATCTGCGGGTTTGGCTTGTATCCCATCCACCGACAACCGAAGTGGTCTAAGAGGGCCTTGACCTGGCCGGGCACATGGAACACATACACGGGAGCAGTGATAATGATCAGATCCGCATTCTGCATGGATTCCTCTATCGGCTGGATGTATTTGTAGTGAGGACATGTTGTGGTGTCGGAAAAACAGTTGAAGCATCCGGTACAGAATGCCGGCATGTCCTTCGGCAAATGGAATTCGGTGATTTGATCACCGTCTGCAAGTTCAGCCAGGAACTGCTGGGCGATTTTATACGTACTGGATTTTTCCGTACGGCTCGTTCCGTAGATGACGGTGATTTTCATGAGATGATGGATTATATACCTTCAGGAATATTCTAGTTTACTCCCGTCCTTTTTTGCTTCCAAATATCAGCAGGGAACGGAAGTTTTCATACCATCATACCAGAAAAGGACTTCTTTTGCCATTTCTAGAGCCTTATCGACCTCTTTTTGTCCAAAAGATATCGACCAGGGGATCGAGGAAAGCGTATTGCTGCTGATGTACAAGAGAAGCAGATCCCAGAATTCTTCCGGAACGGATCCGTCAAAATATCCGTCGATTCCTCCTGCCGCAAAATAGATACTTCTTTTCGCACACCACACTATGCGGCTGAACTCTTCCCAGGGATCCCCGTAGTCGATCCGGTTGAAATCGATTATACAAGGGTCCCCCTCCTCATCGATGATGATATTTCCACAGTGAAAATCACCGTGCTGAAAAGACTGCGGCCGGTTTTGTATCAGATGTCTGTGTTCTTCGATGTAGGCAAGCATCAGATCGTCATGCTCGAAACGGATGCCGCATTCAAGATACCGCTCATATTTCCAGTCGAGTTTTTTTTCCAAACAGCAGATCCCAGGGTTTCATGTCCTTTGGAGCTGGAATTGAATTCAGCCGTTTCTGCAAAATCCCGGCCTTTATCCCAATATTATACTGCTCCTC
Source organism: Methanocorpusculum sp. (assembly GCA_965229365.1). Classification (GTDB taxonomy): domain Archaea; phylum Halobacteriota; class Methanomicrobia; order Methanomicrobiales; family Methanocorpusculaceae; genus Methanocorpusculum. The sequence goes on from OZ245878.1 coordinate 129,037, forward strand.
TTTTGAAAGAAGAGGCAAAAAGTCTTCTGCTTCTTTTCCTTCTGTCCAGCTGAGAAGCATGTACACGGAAGAGTTGCACCGGAATCTTCCAAATGCGATCGGTTTTGGTGCCGGAATGCCCGAGCTTCTATCGTTTTGAGAGCTTCGAATTCCTCTTTTTTTCCAGTCGTATTTATCTACGGCAGAGACGCGAAGCAGAAGGTTTCGGCTGTCTTCTGTTCTGACAAGATATTTTGCGTCGTCGGACCATCCTTTTAGAATCGGCGTTATTTCGGTGAACGCCTGATTCGGGATTTCGTCCGGCATAAAAAAAGAAAATTAGTTTTTGTAGCTCTGCACATACGCGTAAGCGTCTGCGAGGAGCTCTGTGAGGGCATCGCCGCATGCAGCTTTGAGATCCATCGGGTGGATCTTGCCGCCGGCGTACTCCGCTTCGAGTTCTGCATAGCTGTGGAACTCGAGGTCCCCGCCGAACTTTTCGGGTCTGCGGATCGCGATCGTGTCCATTCTCGGGAAGACGTTGTACCGGAAGATCTGCAGGATCGGGTTGCCTTCGGTCTCCGGCGGGCAAAATGCCTTCTTCATCTTCTTTTTGATCTCTTCGGGCGAGTCGGCGACCGAGACGACGTTTCCTTTCGAGGAGGACATCTTCTCACCGTCGAGACCGTTTACGATCGGCGTGTGGATACATACCGGGGGTTTGTATCCGAGGGTCGGTAGGTGTTCGCGTGCGAGCATGTGGATCTTTCTCTGGTCGATCCCTCCGACCGCTGCATCGACGTTGAGGGTCGGGATATCGACGACCTGCATGACCGGGTAGACCATCTGGGAGACCATCGGATTGTCCATCGCACGGCCCACCTCATCCATACTCCGGGTGGCACGGTTGAGGGTGATCTGCTGACAGAGGGTCAGCACTTCGGTCTGATATTTCGGGGTGAGCTGGACGTCCGTTCCGAGAACTAACTCCGCGCCTTTGAGACCGACCGCCTCAATGCAGGCTTTGTTGTAGTCGGCGAGCTCTTTGATCTGTTCGAAGGTTCCTTTTCTGTTCAGATAGGCGTGCAGGTTTGCAATCAAGACCACGACGTCAAATCCTGCTGCTTTCATATCCATCAGTTTATTGATGGTCACCAGGTGACCGAGGTGAATCTCGCCGCTTGGTTCATAACCGGTATAGACCCGTTTTGTTGGTTTGTTCAACAAAGCTCTGAGTTCGTCTTCGGTGACGATCTCAGCCGTATTACGGGTGACGAGTTCGTATGCGTCCATATCGGAATATGTTGTCCGTGAAATACTATAAAGGATGTGTGAAAATGCGTGGACCGGGACACTGTCTAACATATAGACAGGGGAAAGACATGGGAAAAAAGAGGGGGTGGTTTTCGGCAGAGATGCTGCCTTTAGATTTTTGGCCCGGACAGGGCAAGGGCGATGATAAGAAGGAGGAGTCCCGCTATCATTTTGTCCAGGATCGAGGGTTCGTATTTCATACTAGATTATTGCAGTTATCCTCTCATAAATACGGCGTTAACTACAAAAATTTTGTTATTTATCCCAGTATTTGAAAAAACACGCCAAAAATATTCTCTGCTGCAGCATATTTCCGTTCTCTGTTTACATGCCGGAAACGGAGAATGATCATGTTTCCATCACGATGCGTTCGCCGCCGATCACTTCTCCACGCTCCATTCTGAAATAGGCATCATTGGCATCCGGGCTGAGCGAGTATTACGAGATCCCTCTTTCTTTCACATCGGCAAGTAATCGGCCGTCGAAATTCTTCAGATGAAAATACACGGTGTCCGGAGATTTGCCGATGATTTCGGCGATCTTGTGACGTGTCAGGTTTGGATGATGATATAATGTTTTGAAAATCGAGCCGGTGGTTTCATTTTCCAGAATCCCGTATATGACCGGTTCTAAAGATTCCTGATCGATCGGGTGTGTCGAATAATACGTTTTTCCGTTCACTTCGGCTGCAAATATCTTCTGCTCGATCTGGAGCCGGTGAAGCTGATAGGCAACGGATCCCCCGGGAACTTTCCACCCCGTTGACGATCTGTTTTTGCGAGCAGAATTTGTGCTGCCGAATGTAGGCGAGGATCTTTGCCGGCGTTGATTTCGGATTTTTTCGGGAGATTTCCGGCGGCAGAAGATGACGAAGGTACCGCAGATACCAAAGATCGTAGAAAGAAACGGAACCAGTATTGTGCTGGTCATGTTTCCAAGAGGCGTTGGTTCAAAGAAATCAAAGTATGAGCCGATGTAGATAGGAAGCACGGTTTTCCAGTAAACAAGGTTCAGCAATCCGGTAATTGTTACTCCCTCAATTCCGTCATCAATAGGAACTATCTCATAATCTGCCGGGGCTATTACCAAGTCATCTTCGCCGGGATAAGTATAATAGAAGTCAAAGGCGCTCACTGGTCCGCATACACCTGCAAGTACGCAGAGGAGCACAACACATAGGAAAATGTGGATTTTGTATCCAAACGGCATTGAATTGCAAAGTATATAGCTGAGTACCGCTCACCGATGCCCCATTAGTAGATATAGTCCATTGGCCTGCTGCAATATTTCCGTTTATAGTAAGGGGAATCACTCCATTCGTTATTCCATCAAATGAATTGTAAAATGGTCCATAGAAAGATCCATCCGGTTTTTCTATCTTCATACTGAGAGTATTTTGTGTACTCCCCCAGGATAGAGCAATCTCAATTCTTGTTTTACCGGCAGGAAGGAAATATGTGTGGCTTTTCCATTCTCCTTGGGTAATAGTATCGTAAAGCGGCAGAGCCTTACACCCATCGGTAAACTTTTACCAGGGAGTTATCGTATACTTTGCGGCATTATCAGAAAAATCAGCTGCACCCGCAGGCATTACACAGCATGCGGTCAAAAGGAGCATGTCGATCAAAAGAATTTGTATCTTCATACGTTGGTATGTTCTGTTGCTTCTTTGTTATAAATACATTGAGCATAGATTCCAATTCTGCCTCTTTCCCTTTACCTCTTGAATACATGCATTGGAATCTATGCTCAATGTATTGATAATAGATGAGGGAATAATATCCTGAATGTGAGTTGTGGCATACAACTCCTCAAGAATGTGTCTGATGTGATGCATCGGATAATTAAGTTGAACACCTGCATTATGCAGGGACAGGGTAGAATCCCGGAATGAACCCGTAAAGATTTTGTTCCGGTATCCGATATCAAATGGCAATAATGAATATGTTTTATCTCATCATAGATAATCCGATTGCCTCAATTCAGAGCACAAATTCTTTTGCAGAGTTTGTGTGGAGCTAACTTAAAATGAAACAATCAAAAATCTGATACAAATTATGAGTAGACGCTGTCTCTCTGTAATCCTTGTAATACTGTTGGTAAGTGTATTATTCTCTCCAACAGTTGCAGCACAAAGTATGGATCAAGCGATAGATAATATCTCTATTGAACTAATAAGTAACTCTGAAAATTCACGTGAATACATTGTTTATAGTGATGAAACCAAAACAACCGCTAATTATCTGGTCCAGGAAGAGAGGATAACTGTTAATCAAAATCAATTTTGGAAATCAGAAGTATACCAGATAATGCCAGATGGAATGGTAAGTACAGATGTCTTGTTTGGAAAGGATTCATACTGGTGGTTTGATTCTGATGGTGGACTTCATATCCATATTGGTCCTATTGATATGGGTTATCTCATAGCTGGGGGCCAATAGCCGTTGGAGCATTTTTGGGATGGCTTGCGGGTCCTCTTGGATCTCCGGCAGGTGCAATTGTTGGAGCTGCTATCTGCGGCGTTTTCCTTGTGTCTACTTTTATATATATACGAGTCTGTCCAATCGTGGATTCTGTGATATAAACTCATCCCCCATTTACTCTTGTCGACTTTTTTGGAGGGGAACAATACCTTTATGTATCCCTGTGCCGAGTGGTATGTCTGAATTTCAAGACGAATACGATCGTATTTTCAACAATGGAGTCATCCCTCCGGATATGTCCATTTGCTGGCTCATGTCCCTGCTCAACATTAGTGACATTGTATGAAAAATCGAACAAACTTATTATTCACCTCATCTTCGCGATTATTTTCATTATCTCATTGATTTTCTGATAAAACTGACTGTTGTAATGACTTATCGCAGAATAGCCTATCGTCATATTCGGCGTAAAATAACGGAAGAAGATCTCAGCCACCTTCTTCCGGTAAAATCACCACTCTGGTTACCTTCGCCGAGTACGTTGCATTACTTTGTGAAATATCGGTTAGGTGAGGAGGGTATGGAAGTTCTTATGTTTTTGATAAGCAAAAAGATTGTCCATTTCCTCAAATCTGAAACAGAGGTAATTATCGATTCCACTCCTTTAGTTGCAAGCCGTTATTGTCCCAATAGTCTGTTTAACCCTCATTATCAGGTTAAAATGGATAAAGTACATATTTTGAATCTGGGGGCTTATCCCTTGTTTATGATTCATTCAGAAGGAACGGAGAATGACAAACCCTATGCGCATTTTTTGATTCAGATTGCCGAACTTCTCGGCGTATCCTGTGATCGTGTATTGATGGATGCGGGATATGACTCCCTAGAGCTACATACGTTAATATTTGAGAAACTTCATGCAAAACCCCTTATTCAACTGAGATCTGACGCGCAGTTGTCCCAATTAGGTTCAGAGAAGACCATAATAAAACAGATCAATACGTTCTGGAGAAAAGGAGGAAATGCCCAAATGTCTCTTACAGAAAAACTGGTATTTCTCTGCAAGAATGGTAAACGGGAGATGGTAGGAGCATATCTCAGAAATCAGACTATTCTTCATGGAAGGGAGGTAAAAGATGCTATGAAAAGGCGGGGAACGTGCGAACGCAAGCATGCACACCTCAAAAAAACCGTCAAATTTGATGTGGTGCATTGCAAGAAAAACAACAGAGTGCTCTCTGCAATAATGAATTTTATAACGTTCCAATTATTGATGTTAGCCCATTTACAGAATAGATTTCAGAATATGAATTTTGCAAATTATCGATAAGAAGTCTAAAGAAGTCTGATTTGGCAGATTCCCCCCCCAATCACATATCAATAGTGAAACGGTTGAATCATGATATTCCTAGGTGAAGTTATCTCGATCAAAAAAAACTCTGTCCAATGGACTGACGTATCGATTGTACAGACTCTCTATACAAATCCTGACAACAGTCTTGATATATATATGGACCAATTAACATTAACTCTAATTCCTGTATACATTGCAATGGCTGGGAGTCAAATAGTTATTGTAAGAATAGGTACAATTGATACTCCGATTTGGGTTTAGATTCATCTTAACAGGCAATTCACCATGACCAATGACCGCATCTCGTGTTTAATACTACTCGTAGTACTCTCAATTAGTCCAGCGTTTTTGCTCAGAACGTATGATATGCATAATGGGTTTAGTATGTCGGTGGTTCTCCCGATGTATTTTGCGGGCCTCATTATTGGAGGTATTGTTGCTGTTGTAACAGTATGGATAGATACAAAGTATCCTCCTCCAAAACAGGCCCGCGTTGTTGTACAGCCGGTTTCGGATAAAAATGCCGAGAAAGTAAAATGGGTGATCATCGTGATCCTTACAGGAATAATACTTCTCTTTACATGGCTGATCGTCGTGTATGTGCGTTCTGCAAAGAGCGGATTTACGTCAGTTGCCTATATCTGCGGTCTATGTTTCGGTCTCCTGATACTGCTTGCTTTCATGAAAAGTACCGCGATCTAAGGATATCTTTCAACTATACATAAAAAATAGCGGGATGAATTTTCGTCAGCAGGGGATACAGCCTGCATTGGATTCTATGCTCAATGTATTGATAAGAGATGAGGGAGAAGGTGTAATTGTAGATTATAGGAACCATCTGCACGATCGTAATTAGATCTCATACACCTTGCCTGATCATGACTGAACATACTAAAAACACAAAAGCAAGCGTCATCGGCATGGCACTCATCTATCTACTACCGCCATGCGTTTTTTTTCGGCATATTTCTCATGGAGTATATCTTTGCAAAATGCCGTCACCGATGGTCTGTTTGCGTCTCTATTTTTTATTCTGCCGCTCGCCGTCCTTATCGGGGTGATAATGTATAAGAAAACGCTCGGCAGAGAAAACATGACATGGTTCATGGTCCTTATAATTGCCCTTGTTCTTTTGCTCGTCATCAACATCGGAATGGGCATCACAAATATCATCGACGGAGCATTCACTTCTTCTCAGTCAATGCTGACGAATTTCCTGCGAATGCCGGTTTTGGTCACCGCCCTCTACTTCGTCCTGATCCTTGCCCCCCTCTTCTCCCTTGTTGTCCCAAGACTCTGCGAAGCACGAAAACCGCAGACGATCCTGTCGGGAGTCTCGAAAAGTTTTGCCGTATTCGGCATCTTCTATCTGATCTATTCTACGTTTAGCGGCATAGCATGAGATGCATATGATGTTGTTGTCCCCGGAATGCCTCCTGCTTATCCCTGGTATATATCCTCTATGTTTATGTTGAGCCTTAACATAATCTGGGTCGTTTTCGGTCTCGCGGTTGGAGCCTGTATGATTTGGCTGTATCGAAAATCTGAAAATGATGTATGCATGGGTAACGAATGTGATGAAAAATGAACAAAGACCCCAATCACGCGAAAAAATATGGATATATATTATTGGTAGTTCTCATTCTCTTACTGTTCATACTATTTGCCCCTCTTATTGTGGAATCCACCGGTATCTTGGATAGTAAATCAATGATATTAACCTATTCATCATATCCTGAAAAACCGATCAACCACGTATGGAACGAATCCGGATATGCGATATTGAATATTAATGATGATGATTTCGAAAAATATCCTGAGATAAAGGAGTTGTTTCTTACGAGGGATACCAGTATAAAAAAAAATCGGACCCTAGAACAGATAACCCTGTATTGAATAGTGTCCAGGTTCTGACTCGACAACGAATCAATGAGATCCGGGAAAAATACTGCATTCACAGAATTCTCTACTGGGAAGGAGAGTATTATCAGGCAGGCATCCCGTATTCATAATTTATTCTGGTTCTTTGATGAATCGAGTGGCAAATAGATGTTTTGACTCCATCCTCCCCCTCATTATTTGTTATCTATAGAAATTGACCTGTTTTCTTTTTCCCGCACTATGCACGGGCCTGTTCAACAGATATACCCAACATTGGATTCCAGGTTCAATGTATTGATAATAGATGAGGGAGAAGGTATAGTTATGGCGGTGGAAAAACCGGCCTCTGATGAAATCTACGAGTACATATAATGATGAAATATAAAGAGTTTTCCAATGGTGTTATGAAAATAGCATTAGTTGTTGTATTAGGCGTTGTCTCTGCCGTGTGTATTTTATTTATCCTGAGTGTGATTGCCTCCGGCGTTGTCCTTCTCGTCGCCCAGATCATGTCGTGATTCTGTCAGGGAACCCCCCTCTCATGGAATCAACAATCAACGTTATACTGCCCGTCGGGAACCATGACTGACCAAACCCAACACACCCAACGAAGTGCCGTCTGCATTGCACTCATCTATTTTTTGCCGGTATCAGTATGGCTGCTGTATATTTTAATCACGCAATATTATTATCCTACAATTTCCGGCAGCCTTGCTCCGGTATTCCTTTTCGGCGTATCTCTCCTTGCGGTACTTTCGGTCTCCCTTCTCCTCCTCCCGTTTGACGGGGCGATACAAGGTCTGCGGATGCACACGCTGCAAAAACTTCCCTGAATACTGATAATAACGGCAGTTGTTCTCATTCTCGGTCTATCCGTATGCTTGGTGGTCATCGGCAATCCCCGCTCATTTCCAGAAGTACTGCGGATATTTTCCTTATCTCTCTTCGACATCTCGCTGATTCTAACGCCCTTCTACTGTCCGGCGGCATTTATGCTTAGGGGGGAATCTTCGAAAAAGGCAGTTTCTGCGAAAACATCAGGTATCTGTCTTGGCATTGCCGGTTTAGGAATGACATATGTGTAATACGGCATCTCTCGCAGCATTCAGCAGTATGATACATCACTTAACCTGATAAAAGACATATGGTATTATTCGATTTGGGTATTACTCATCGGTTATGGCATCTGGGCAGTGATTGGCGTGACAGCAGGAATTCTGACGCTCGCGTCATTAAAAAATAGAGATGATCTGCAGTAAATCCTTCATCCAAAAGGACATGGAATCTGCGGCTGGTTCTGAAATCCCGAGTTATTCCTCTTCCAGAAACATCTCCACGATCTCTTCCGGGAACATCGTTTTTGCGACGATCTCTTCAACGGTCATGCCCTGTGCCTTGAATCTGCGGCAGACGTTCATCATACTCTCGCCCACTTCGACGATGTGCATGTCTGGATCATAGAATCTGACGACCCTCTGACCCCAGGCATGTTCGATCACGGTGTGGACGTACTTCACCTCGTACTTCTTGAGGCGCTCAATGAACGCATCGAACTCCTCCTCCTCGAAGTAGAGCTCGCCGTCGTTTCCCTGATACCGGATCTCGGATTCGGGGTTATCGATAAACCCTGTCCAGGAACTCTTCGACTGAATCGGAAACGACTCGGCAAACGTCACGTTTGTTCCGAAATCCATGGTTATCTCCTGACCAAGGACCTCGGTATAGAACTTTTTCGATGCTTCGATATCATCGACTACGATTAAATATCATCGACTACGATTAACGGGCATATAAACTCCATAATTTTGTCTCCTTACCTCTCCACCAGAGGTACCATGTTTCTTTTTTTCTAAATAAAATACATCCGTCCAGGAAACCTGTCCAGTCATCAGTGAAATCATACCCGGTCAGCGTAGATACAAATACGCAAAGAAATACATCATGGGTCACGCAGACCGCGATGCCGTCCTTAAATGCCGTACTTTTCAGGAATGCGAGCAGTTTCTCTGTTCCCTCCCTGATCGGATAATGACCGGGCAGCGTGCCAGTTCTGATATATTCAAGAGCCACCGTCTTGGTCGGATTTTTCACATAGAAGCCGCGGGTCAGCTCGTCATCAAAAACGTATGCCCCGGGATCGCCGAGAAAATCGTTTGCGCAGACGTTCTCCGGCTCTTTTGCTCCTGCAAGGATCAGCTCGGCGGTACGCATGCACCGAAACATCGGGCTCGCATACGCTTTGACCCGCCGGCCTCCGATCCTTTCGCCAAAGGTCAGTGCCGCCCGCTCTCCCCGGACCGTGAGTTTTTTGTGGGACCCTGGCTCTCCTTTGATGAACGGCTCCCGTTCGGCGTGCCTGACGAGAACGACCGCCGCATCCCACTCGGTCATCTTCAGGATAGTGGGAATCGGGCTCTCCGTTCCGATGAATCTGACGATGCCGGAAACGAGATATTCATCATCGGGCGGGTCTGCCCGGTGAATCTCCTTTCCCGTCATATCGATAACGAGCCAGCCGTCCTCGTCTCTGACGAGTGCTTCGCCGTTGACGAATCTTCGGGCATCGAAGTACCAGTCCCCGTAAAGCATCTCTCCGCCGGTCGTGATATGGGTCGCTCCATAATTTTTCCGGTAGATCACCGCCGCCCCTTCGGAAAATTCCTCGGCATAGAGATAGTTGTTGTGCCCGATCCGTTTTCCCTCTTCATTGATGTGGAAATACTCGCCGTCTGCCGTTTTGACCACCGCACAGTCATAGGAAAAATCCCCAGCCCAGGCATATCTTTCTTCATAAAGCGGGCTGCCTGAAAAATCGATATGATAGGCTCCCGATTCGTCAGTAACCGCGGCAAGACCCGGGAACCTGAACGGCCCAACCGTTTTGAACCGTTTTTCATAGATCGGAGCGCCGCCAAACTCGTGATATTTTCCGTCATTACTCGGTAATGGAAGATCCATAAAAAAAAGTCAGCGGATGGCCGTCAGACCAACAGCCTTGTTCGTGATCGAAATCGATTCCATGGCGGTCTTGACGTCTCCGGCCATTGCCCGGATGCAGTCCACGGTTTCCACGACGGCATCCGCCTCCTGATGGATTGCCTGGAACAAATACAGATCCGTTCCGTCGAGGACCGACAGCGAGTCGGCAAAGATTCCGTTCTCCCAAAGGTCTCCTCTTGGACGGAGCAGATCGGAGGTGAACTCCTTGAGTTGTGCCGTGCTCGTGATCCCCGTGCTCTTCTCGATCAGTCCAAGCCGGGAGTGGGCTTTGATCAGCTCGATGACCTGCTCTTTCGTGGTTGGGTTTTTCAGTTCCATATTGATGAAATGCATATGCATGAGGGTTGTTGGAACGATCATTGCGGAGGTTATGATATTGATGTGCGGTAGAACGCTCTGCACGTCCGGACCGTGGTGGGATGGGATGGTGACCGGATTCAACACGATCGCATCGATGGGTCCGCGTTTGATGTCTCCGGGATCTCCTCCCCGGCGAACCATGGTTGCCCGGACTTTCTTCACACCAAAGACCGAGTCGATGAGTTTGATGATCCGGCAAAGACCGGTAGTATTACAGGAAACGACCCGTGCATACTGTCTGCCTATCGCCTGATCATAATTGCAGGATGCGTTGAAGGAAAATCCGGCGAGTTCATGCTCCTCTCCGCCTTCCCAGATGGCTTTTTTCTGGTACTTTTCGTAGAGGGCTTTGTTTCCTTCGCCGACTCCTCCGGGCGTTGCATCGACGACGATGTCGGCTTTCTGGATCATCTCCTCGACCGAGCCGGCGACCTGTATGCCTGCTCTCGCGAATGCATCTTTTTTGATGATGTCTGCGATGTAGAGGTGATATCCTCTCTCTTTCGCAACATACGCCTCTGCGCCCGGTTTTGTTTTGGAAACGCCGATTATTTCCATATCCGGCTGACAGGAAACCGCGTCGGCGACACGTTTTCCGATCGTTCCGTACCCATTGACTGCAACCTTGATCATAGTTATAGTATGCTTCTCTTTCATGAATGATAAAATTGTATGCTCCGGGGCTGTGAAAAGTCGTGTCCCAAAAAAATAGCGGAAGAAAAAAGAGATTAGGTCTTCACATCACCGATCTCTTCAACATATGCGTCAAAGACATCGGCGACTTCTTTTGTGGGAGGTGTCGTGATCTTTGTAACCACATATATGGCTAACAGACTCACAAGCACACCCGGGATCATCTCGTAAATCTCAGTGGAAGCTGAAAGGAATATATACCAGAGGAATGTGGTGATTCCTCCCGCAAGTATACCTGCGAGAGCTCCCTGCCAGTTCATCCTCTTCCAGAACAGTTCGACCAGGATAACTGAGCCGAATGTTGCTCCAAAGCCTGCCCAGGCAAAAGAAACGATGACAAAGACGGAACTTGTCATATCAAGCGAGAGACTGATCGCAAACAATGCAACGATAAGAACGGTTATGCGCGAGATCCAGATCAGAGATTTCTGAGATGCTTTCTTATTAAAGAACGTCTTGTACAGATCCTGGGAGATTGCCGAGGATGCGACCAGCATCTGACTTGATGCGGTACTCATGATCGCACCAAGGATACCGCAGTAGACGATTCCTGCAAGGAAGCTGACGAGGGTCGCTTTGCTCATCTCGATGAACACCGTTTCGGGGCTTGCGAGGGGAGTGCTGAAGAAAATCTGGCCTAACAGACCGATGAAGATTGCGGCAAACAAGGAGATAATGACCCAGATCATAGCGAACTTACGTGCCTGCGGGATCTCCTCGGGTTTTTCGATCGCCATGAATCTTGGCAGGATATGCGGCTGACCAAAGTAGCCGAATGCCCAGGCAAGACCTGAGACAACAACGAAGACCGAGATGAATTCTCCAGTCGATGGGTCTTTGAAGAGTGAAAGCATGTCGGGGTTCATTGCTGCGACTGCGTCCGTACCTGAACCGAATAACATAAACAGGGGGAGCAGCGGGACAAGGACCAGTGCGAAGACCATCAGCATTCCCTGAATGGAATCCGTCAGACAGACTGCCTTGAATCCTCCGGTGAATGTATAACAGACGACGATTGCTGCACAAATGAGCATTGCCCATGTATAGTCCACGCCGAAGATGGAGTTGAAGAGTTTTCCTCCTGCGACGAACTGTGCGGCGGTATACACAACAAAGAAGATGATGATAAAAACCGAAGACAGTGCAGAAAGATATGCTTTTTTATCCCCGAATCTGTTTACAAAAAACTCAGGAAGAGTAAGTGAATCTTTTGCTTTGTGGGTGTAAACTCTCAGACGTTTTGCAACCAGTTTCCAGTTTAGATACGTACCGATTGCGAGACCGATCGCGGTCCAACCCGCAGAAGAAAGACCTGAAACATAGGCAAGACCCGGCAGACCTAATAAAAGCCAGCTGCTCATATCCGATGCTTCGGCAGAAAGCGCTGTAACCCAGCGATGGAGACCTCTGCCTCCAAGAATGAAGTCGCTAACGGTCTTGTTCTTCTTCATATAGAAGAAGCCTATGTAGATCATAACGCCGAAATAGACAATAAATGCGGCTATGATTCCAATTAAATTCCAGTCTACCACAAGATACACTCCTACGTTGGATTTTACCACCACACCAGGGGTCAAGAAAATCTCATTAAATGCAAAATATTAGTTGAGTTCCCATAATATTTATGTAATCTGAATCAACAGAGTAGATGGAATGATTGAAGAAATGACAAAGGAACGGGCATACGGCATCCTCGGGCTGCCGGTCGATGCGGATTTTTCCACGACCTCTCTTGCATTCAGGAACCTCCGAGACAAATATCACCCGGATACAAATCCGCGGATGAGGAAGGAATACACGGAAGTCGTTGCCGCGTTCGAGTTCCTTCAGCGCATGTTTTCAGACTGAACGGTCTCCATCAAAACATACGAAAATACGCAAAATAGAGTAAAAATATGAGCCTCACTCCCTGAGTGAGAGCGGCATTTTTGCCGATTCCCTGGGCATTATCGCACCGCGCGGTTAAGGGTATATATACTCCCGGGTTGTATTATTGATTGTAAACACCCGGGATGAGACTTCTGACAGTACCCTTTCGGTTTGGTCCTTCAAAAGTCCACCCACTTTTCTCAGGAATCATTTATTATATCTCTGTCCCCTATGAATCACTAACAGGAGTCTGTCCAATCGATACGTCAATCCATTGGACAGAGTTTTTTTGATCGAGATAACTTCACCTAGGAATATCATGATTCAACCGTTTCACTATTGACATTGGATTGGGGGGAATCTGCCAAATTAGACTTCTTTAGACTTCTTATCGATAATTTGCAAAATTCATATTCTGAAATCTATTCTGTAAATGGGCTAACATCAATAATTGGAACGTTATAAAATTCATTATTGCAGAGAGCGCTCTGTTGTTTTTCTTGCAATGCACCACATCAAATTTGACGGTTTTTTTGAGGTGTGCATGCTTACGTTCGCACGTTCCCCGCCTTTTCATAGCATCTTTTACCTACCTTCCATGAAGAATAGTCTGGTTTCTGAGATATGCTCCTACCATCTCCCGTTTACCATTCTTGCAGAGAAATACCAGTTTTTCTGTAAGAGACATTTGGGCATTTCCTCCTTTTCTCCAGAACGTATTGATCTGTTTTATTATGGTCTTCTCTGAACCTAATTGGGACAATTGCGCGTCAGATCTCAGTTGAATAAGGGGTTTTGCATGAAGTTTCTCAAATATTAACGTGTGTAGCTCTAGGGAGTCATATCCCGCATCCATCAATACACGATCACAGGATACGCCGAGAAGTTCGGCAATCTGAATCAAAAAATGCGCATAGGGTTTGTCATTCTCCGTTCCTTCTGAATGAATCATAAACAAGGGATAAGCCCCCAGATTCAAAATATGTGCTTTATCCATTTTAACCTGATAATGAGGGTTAAACAGACTATTGGGACAATAACGGCTTGCAACTAAAGGAGTGGAATCGATAATTACCCCGGTTTCAGATTTGAGGAAATGGACAATCTTTTTGCTTATCAAAAACATAAGAACTTCCATACCCTCCTCACCTAACCGATATTTCACAAAGTAATGCAACGTACTTGGCGAAGGTAACTAGAGTGGTGATTTTGCCGGAAGAAGGTGTCTGAGATCTTCTTCCGTTATTTTACGCCGAATATGACGATAGGCTATTCTGCGATAAGTCATTACAACAGTCAGTTTTATCAGAAAATCAATGGGATAATGAAAATAATCGCGAAGATGAGGTGAATAATAAGTTTGATCGATTTTTCGTACAATGTCACTAATGTTGAGCTGTGACATGAGCCAGCAAATGGACATATCCGGAGGGATGACTCCATTGTTGAAAATACGTTCGTATTCGTCTTGAAATTCAGACATACCACTAGGCGCAGGTATAAATAAAGGTATTGTTCCCCTCCAAAAAAGTCGACAAGAGTAAATGGGGGATGAGTTTATATCACAGAATCCACGATTGGACAGACTCTACTGGTGCTTTTAGCATCCTGTTCGTATGCAATTCTCTCAACCATCGTAACGCTCGCCATAATAAACGGTTTTGGAATACCGGTCATTCTGGTCGGTAAGTTCGTCTACGGATGGATCATCCTTTTCGTACTTGTAGTTCTCATCTGGTTTGTTTATCAGAGAAAACAGCCAAAACATGCACCAAGCACTCTTCCGCTCTGGAAACGCGTGATCACTCTTATTATCACCGGTATTGTGATGGCTCTCGTAACCGTCTGTTACTTCCTCTCGCTTGGATACCTGCCGATCTCTCTTGCCGTTGTTTTACTTTTCCAGTACTCTTGGATAGGTGTGGTTATCGAGGTAGTTACCCGAAGAAAACTTCCGTCGAGAAACAAGGTGATCGCCTGTCTGGTCATCCTCTTTGGTACAATCCTTGCAGGCGGCATCATCGGTTCGTGCCTCTCGCTTGCAGAAATGAACCCAGCCGGTATTGCGCTCGGTCTCCTTGCAGCATTCTTCTACGCATTGTTCGTATATCTGAGCGGCAGAGTCAGACCGGAACTTCCGCCGATGAACCGGAGTTTCTTTATTGCCACCGCCGGTATGCTCTCCGTTCTTCTGTTCGCCGGAACGGTCTATGGGGGAGCTGCAGTCATTGAAGGAATCACCAATGTGAATGCTCTCGCCTACAGTATTCCGCTTGGTCTTTTCGGTATCGCGATCCCGATCTTCTTCCTTGCAGTCGGTGCTACCAAAGTCAGTACCGGTATGGCGACCATCCTGAACTCGGCCGAACTCCCAGTCGAGGTCCTTGCAGCCGCCGTGATCATTCTCGAACCGTTCGCCGCTCTTCGCTGTGTCGGTGTGATCATCATTCTTCTTGGTATCGCTCTCCCGTACATCCTTGAACGAAGAATCACCAGCGGTCTTGAAGCATAGACCATCTGAAAAAAATATTTCATATCTTTTTTTTGCCCGCTTTTTCAAAGGCAGGGTCTTATACCCCTAGAATTTTATATCCCCTGAATGTAACACTGATTATCATGAGAAAACTGCAAATGATCCTGTTTGGGACGGCGCTGGTTTTTCTGCTTTTCTCTGCAGGAGTCTCAGCCGATCTGCCCACCATCTCAATACTTTCATGTGATGGGATCACCGCCGGTTCATGTAAGTTTCAGGGAAACCTGCAGAAAAACGGCGGCTTCGATGTTACTGATGCCGGTTTTGTGTATGGAACCTCGCCCTCTAATCTTGCATTTACGGTGTCTATGGGATACCGAGGTCATTCTTCCGGCAAATACAGTAACACCGTTTCGGGACTTGCCGCGGGAACTACCTATTATTACAGAGCTTACGCGGTAAATCAAGAAGGCACGGCCTACGGTCCCGTCATGAGTTTTACTAAGAAATCTGCGGGTCCCGATCCGTTCAGCATCTCTGCACCGTATCAGAATCAGAATTTCGTCCTGAATGATGGAAACTGCGTGAATGCCCAATGGAGTGCTGCGCCGGGAGCCGCCGGATACCGGGTCACATTGAGGGATATGACGACGAATACGCTGTGCTTCAGTAACCCGGGGCTGGGAGCCGTCACTTCGTATGCCATTCCGCCTGAAAATCTCACCACCGGTCACGAGTAATGTTTATCGATCTGTGCATATTCCGATGAAGGAGAGACATGTCAGGAACAATGCTTCTCTGTTCAGGCCGCAAACGGTGTGACGGCGACTCCTGTGGGATCAGCGAACCAATATGGGAATCAGTACTAAAATGCCCGGATCCTGGATTTTGTCGAAGATGGCGAACTTCTGCCGCTGCAGAACAACGAAACATCAGGTTTGTCGACGTACAGATACACGTTTACCGTCAGGATCAATCCCGATGCCGATCAGGTCTGTCTTTATCTCTATAACGGGACCAACGGCAGTCTGATCGGCGTCAACTCCACGTACGTTACGATCGGTTCATCCATCCAGATGCGTGAATTCACGTTTACCCGGACGATGCTTTGGGAAGAGGCACAGAATTTGAGTAACGAGGCATGCATCTATCATGATGGTCAGCCGATCAGGGACAGGGAAGGAGCGTATAAGGTCATCGCCGTTTCTGCCCCGGGTCAGGGAAATACCGTAGTTTCCGGCAGCACAAATCAGTTCATGGAACAGATCATGAGGTTCTTTAGGAATATGTTTTCCTGGAACTTCGGCGGATCGTCGGGGAACTAATCCAAAACCTCATCTCTCTTTTTTCCTGATGTGGTATTCCTCAGCCCTGTTCCAGCGTCTTTCTGCCCGCAGCTTTTTTTATGCGCAGGCTCTTTTTCTCTTTAGTGATACCGCGGGAATTACGCAATCTCTCTTTCGAACCCCTCAAGCAGACCCTTTGTTAATCTCAAATTTACTTGCCGAACACCTGGAATTTACCGGAATAAAACCTGATAAATTGATATTTTACTTGTTAAATCAACAAATAAATTTGTATTTATTTATATTAAATAAAATAGTTTATAATCTCCAGCATCCTGAAGTAAGGATATGACTATCATTGAAGATGCAAAGAAAGGCCTCATCACCGAAGAGATGAAGGTCGTGGCAAAGTCCGAAGGGGTCACCGAGGATTTCATCCGCAGGGGAATTGCCGGCGGTCATATCGTCATCCCGATGACTCCCTACCGGAAAGTGAAACTCTGCGGTATCGGCTCGGGGCTTCGCACAAAAGTGAACGCATCGATTGGGACCTCGTCTGATATCGTGAATGTGGAAGAGGAGCTGGAAAAGGCACGCCAGGCAGAACTCGCCGGGGCAGACTCGCTGATGGAGCTTTCGACAGGCGGGGACTTCCTCGATATCCGCCGTCGGGTCTGTGAACATTCGAATCTTTCCGTTGGATCCGTTCCGCTATATCAGGCGTTCATCGAAGCTGCCAGAAACAAAGGCGGCGTCGTTTTCATGGACGAGGACGATCTCTTTAAAATCACCGAGCAGCAGGCAAAACTCGGTACGAATTTTATGGCGATCCACACCGGAATCAACTACGAAACCGTGAAGAGACTGAAAAATCAGGGCAGACACGGCGGACTTGTTTCCCGCGGCGGGGCATTCATGACGGCATGGATGCTCCACAACGAGATGGAAAACCCTCTCTACCGCAGGTTCGACTACCTTGTCGAGATCTTAAAAGAGCACGAAGTCACGCTGTCTTTTGGAAACGGCATGCGGGCAGGCGCCTGTCACGATGCCACGGACCGTGCAGCCATTCAGGAACTGTTGATCAACGCCGAGCTCGCCGATCAGGCGACCGCGGCGGGTGTTCAGTGTATTCTCGAAGGTCCGGGCCACATCCCGCTCGATGAGATCAAAACCAATGTGCAGTTGGAAAAACGCGTCACTAACAACAAACCGTTCTACATGCTCGGCCCGCTTGTTACGGACATTGCCCCGGGATATGACGACCGCGTTGCCGCTATCGGAGCGTCCGTCTCGTCCGCCGCTGGTGCCGATTTCATCTGCTACGTGACGCCGGCCGAACATCTGGCTCTGCCAACTCCTGAAGAAGTGTATGAGGGAGTGATGAGTTCACGCATCGCGGCCCACGTCGGCGATATGGTGAAACTCCCAAAGACCCGCGAGGCCGACCTCGAGATGGGGCACGCCCGCCGTGACCTCGACTGGGAACGCCAGTATGCCGTCTCGATAAACGCCGAGAAGGCACGCTGCATCAGAAACTCCCGCATGCCGGCAGACTCCGACTCATGTACGATGTGCGGAGATTTCTGTGCGATCAAGATCGTCCAGAAGACGTTTAATTTCACTTCTTAACCCTTTTTTTCATCATTAAAGTTCTATGGTTGGATGATCGCAGGCTGCAGCATAGAAAAACACCTGATCACCGGCTGCATAAAAATGGATACATCCATGGATCACGACGCATCAAAGAGAGATTTCGGTTTATTTATTCCGGTTTTCTCATTTTTTATCAAGTCAAATCTCATTCTTGCCCCGTTAAGCTGATCCGCAATCAGCCGTTCCATATATGCGACGATCATGTCTGGGGTCATATTCATCTCCTCTAATATCCAGTTTTCCACCATGCCGGCAAAAGTCATCGTATAAAAATGCATCAAATATTCTCTATAACTCTCTAAATTCGAAATATTTTCTCCATACATCAACATAATCTCCCGATCGTCTCCCATTGGATCGTCCCCCATTGAATCCCACATATTTTCTCCATACATCAAAATAATCTCTCGAACGGCTCCCTATAAATCCTCCATAAATAACTCCTTCAGTGTTGCACGGCTGAGGGAATTCAGCGTACACAAACACATCTCCTGATTTTCCGAGATATAATTGAAAAGCTGCAGAATTTTCTCCTGCCAGCAAGAGGATGTATCACCCAGTACCAGCAAACGCTCCATCTCTTCTTCGTACATCCACTGTACCAGAGCATACACATCCCTAAAATGATAATAAAATGTCTGGCGGTGGATCCCGCATCCTTCAACGATTTCCTGAACGGTGATCTTATGCTGTGGCTTTTGTTTCATCAGTTTTTTCAGGGATGCCGCCAGCATTTTTTTGGTCATATTACTCTGAAGAGCCGTATCATTCGACATATGTATATACACTTGTATGGTCCAATTGCCCAATATCCTTTCCTTAGAAGACAGATTAAAATACAGGGTCACTAGACACCTGTCAAAATTTGTCAAAAATTCAAGATGTTTATCTCAAATTCGGGGAGACATATTCAGACAACCGGCTAAACGGCTAATTTTCCTATGATAGGCATCCCCGGAACCATCCTACAAAAAAGAAAACAGGTTATTATCATAACCCTGTTGATCGCCGTTCTCTGTCTGATTCTGATACCGCAGGTTTCCGTAAACTATAACATCATTGATTATCTCCCCGACGAAGCTCCTTCAACGATCGCCCTCAACGTGATGAACGAGGAGTTCACGCAAGGGGTACCCAATGCACGTATAATGGTCCCGGACATCACGATACCGGAAGCACTTGAACTGAAAAAACAATTTGCTGCCGTCGACGGTGTCGAGGAATTAACCTGGCTCGATGATGCCGTCTCTCTTGACGTACCATTCGAAACCCTCGACAAAGATACCGTTGAAGCGTATTACAAAAACAATACCGCCCTTTTCAGCATCACCCTCGACGATGAAAAAGCCACGTACGCCGTCAATGAACTTGCGGTAATCGCCGGTGAGGATGCAGCCATGTCGGAACTTTCCGTCTCTTCGACCTTCTCGAAAGGAACGCTTTCAAGCGATATCGTCAAAATCTTCCTTATTGCGATACCTTTCATCCTCGCCGTTTTGTTCCTGACCACCGGTTCATGGTTCGAACCTTTTCTCCTGATGTTCACAATTGGTATTGCCATCATCATCAATATGGGAACCAATATCATATTCGGTGAGATTTCGTTCATCACCCAGGGAGTGGCGGCCATTCTGCAGCTTGCAATCGCTCTCGACTATGGAATCTTCGTTCTCTACCGGTTCACCGAGATCCGCAAAGAAGGGCTCCCGATATGCGATGCGATGAAGCATGCTCTCATAAAATCCATAGGTTCGGTTACCGCCTGCGGTATTGCCACGCTGATCGGTTTTGCAGCGCTTATCCTGATGAGGATTCGGATAGGTCCGGATCTCGGTCTTGTTCTGACGAAAGGAATCGTCATCAGTCTTATCTGCGTTTTCACGCTTCTGCCGGCTCTCACACTCGTATGCAGCAGACTTATCGAAAAGACCCAGCACCGTTCCTTCGTTCCCGATCTGAAAAAACTCGCCAAGGGCATCGTCAAATTAAGCTTCCCGGCTCTCATTATCTGTGTCCTGATCGTTATACCTTCGGTTCTTGCCATCGACAACAACGATTATGTCTACTTCGATCTATTCTCTGACGAACGCACACCGATCGGGCAGGACGCCATCGAAATAACAGATACGTTCGGCGGCGCCTCCTCTCTGGTTCTTATGGTCCACAAGGGGAATCTCGCAGAAGAACAGGCCGTCGTTGATGAAATCGAGGCGATACCTAATGTCGTATTGGTGATCTTCTATGTGGGCACGTTCGGTGCCGAAATCCCCGACAACTACAGCAGGATGATCATCACCGTAGATACCTCTCTCGAAGATCCCGAATCCTTCAAAGCGATCGAAGAGATCCGGGCGACCGGCGAAACCCATTACCCCGGAGAATGGTATCTGGCAGGCGAGATCGCCAACGCGTACGACATGAAATCCTTTATCGAAGAGGATAATCTGAAAATCGAAGCGGTCGGCATCATTGCGATCTGCATCGTCATTCTGCTCGCATTCCGTTCCATCTCCCTCCCATTGATCCTTGTTCTGGTGATCAAATCGGCGATCTGGATCAACTGTGCACTATCCTACTTTCAGGGAGAATAGATGTTCTACATCTCGTATCTTGTTATAAGCTCCCTCCAGCTCGGCATCACCGTCGATTATGCGATAATATTTACCAGCAGGTACGTCGAGTTCTGAAGGATCCATCCCAAACGCGAGGCTGTCGAGATGACTATCTCAAAAGCGGCGGTCTCGATTCTCGTCTCCGCATGCATTCTCCTGATCGCCGGTCTTGCATTGTGGGTCTTCTACTCGAATTCTCTCTTAAGCGAAGTTAGGATGCTTGTTGGCAGAGGATCTATTCTCTCGATCATTGCAGTCTTGTTCGCGCTGCCGGCTCTCTTCATGATCTTCGATAAGATCATCCAGAAAACATCTCTGAAAATGCAATTTGTGCCTGATAAAACAGGAGTATAACATGAAACCATCGGTAAAAATTCTGATAACTCTGATAATAATCACATTATTCATCGTCCCGGCCGCCGCGGCCGGAACACAAAAAGAAGAAGTCATCTACGTCAATCTCAACGGTGACGGATCGGTCAGCCACATGTATGCGGTAAACATCTTCGATATGCAGAAAGGCGGCCGCATCACGGATTACGGATCGTACGTCTCGGTCAGAAATATGGTCACGACTGACCAGATCAATGTCAACGGCGACGAAATAACGATCGATACGAATCCGGGAAAACTCTACTACGAAGGAGATCTCGGGTCCGTTTCCATCCCGTGGGATGTCGATATCACCTATTATTTGGACGGCGTTCCCTACTCTGCCGATGAAATCGCAGGTAAAAGCGGGAATCTCGAGATGCATATCGTCATCACCAAAGATCCGTCGGATACGAAGGACTTCTATGAAAAGTAAGCCCTCATGATGACGGTGACTCTGGATGCGAACAAATGCAGCAATATTACTGCATCCGGCGCAACGATGGAAAATGTCGGAAGCGACAAGCAGCTTTCCTACACGCTCTTCCCGGGCAAAGGAGCCGATATCGTCATAACTTCCTCAGTGGTCGACTTCGGGATGGATGCGATCTCGTTGAACGGGATTCGTCTTTCACTCAATGTTGACCTTGACACAAGCGAAATGGAAGACGATCTTACGGAACTGAGTGACGGGGTCGTCAAACTCGATGACGGCGCCTGGGAGCTTCGCGACGGTGTAAACAATCTCTCTCGGGGAATAATAAACGCGTCTCCAGGCAGCTATAAGGTCCAGACCGGTGCCGCAAGTCTTGCGTCCGGAACCAATTCCCTTTCATTAGGTCTTTCCTCTCTCGCCGGGCAGAATGCCGCCCTGACCGGAGGTGCCGATCAGATCTTTAGCGGCCTGCTCGCATCAGCAAACGCCCAGCTTTCCGGATCGGGTATTCCGACGCTGACGAAGGATAATTACGCCGCTGTTCTCACCGCAGCTGTTGGTGCGAATGACACCGGCGTTGTAGTGACCTATAATACCCAGTCTCCGACCGCGACCGGGAACTTCATGATCATGGACGGAGCAAAATGCATCAATCCATTGAACTGAAAGACCGATTCTACCTACGCCCCAGCTATGGAAAATCTCGGCGCAAGGTTTTACGATTTTGAAACGGGAGAGTTCCTGCGTGAAGTCATCCACTACCGCGATGCGAGAATCGATATAAAAACCGGGGCACTTATGACAACGATCCCGGAAGGAGAAGTTCTGGATATCGGACCATATTTCCCGCCGGGTGTCTATCATATGTTTGACTATGCATTCTGGTATAGAAACCTTAAGCAGAATGTCGGCGACAGGATCAACGCGTATCTTCTGAAAACTTAAAAGCGGGTCTTCATCATGTCTGAAAACGCCGGCGTCGATTATTCCGATCCGCAGAACAGGTTATATCTCCCGAAAATCGCGAAACCGGTGGATATATTTTACGTGTATCCGACGGTAAGCAGCCATGAATCCGGGTTTATGCCCATCGCGGATGAAGGGGACCGGGCATTTACCCGGGCTTTTTCTGCAACCGAGGCAAGCGTGTATGAGCCTCATGGGAACGTTTTTACTCCATAATACCGTCAGATGACAACTCGGGTCGATATGGATGACGACATGCTCATATCCGACACGAAAGCGTTCAAACAAGGAGCCCGCGACATTCAAGACGCATTCGAGTATTACCTCAAGCACTTCAGCGGCGGCCGTCCTTTCATCCTTGCCGGACACAGTCAGGGAACGATGACGCTTATCGAGCTGATCAAGAATAAATTTGGCGGCGATGCCGAGCTTCGCTGTCGTCTGGTCGCTGCATATCTTATCGGTTATACCGTGACGGATGACGATCTTTCCATAGCCGGGCTCACCGCGGCTGGTGGTGCCTACGACACCGGCGTTGTAATCACCTACAACACCCAGTCTCCGTCGGCAGCCTCGTTCTTATGAAAGGGGCAAAATGCATCAATCCTTTGAACTAGAAGACTGATTCGACCTATGCTCCCGCTGCGGAGAATCTCGGCGCACGGTTCTACAATGTTGAAACAGGTGAGTTCCTGCGTGAGGTCATCCATTACGCCGATGCCCAAATCGATGAAAAAACCCGGGCTCTGATGGCCACGATCCCAGCAGACGAGGATCTGAAAACCTCGACCGTATTTCCCAAAAGGCATCTATCATAGGTACGACTATGCATTCTGGTACAGAAATCTTCAGCAGAATGTCGGCGACAGGATCAGCGCATATTTCCAGAACAAATAAAGCGTGTCAATAAAATCCGGTGATCTTTTTTGAGAGATCGTTTTTTGCAGAAAAAACAGGTTAACCGGATTTCTTTTCCCGAGGGCAACTATTTAACGGCCCTCGCCAATAAGTAGTATATCAGATATGTTTGAATTACTCCTCAACCCTACGGTATTACCCTGGGTTTTAATTGCTATCGGAGCCGCACTTCTGCTTATCGAAGCCAGCTCGCCCGGATTTTTCATGGCAGTTCCCGGAACCGCGATGATTTTCCTCGGTGTCATGGACTTTTTCTTCGGGTTAGAGTTCCTTGCTTCCCCCCTGGGCATCACACTGACCGTGCTTGCAGCGATTTTAGCTGCGGTCATCACGGTGTTTTTGTACAAAAAACTATCTCCCGATCAGAAACCCACTACCTCGGGTCAGGACTCGATCGTTGGAAAACCCGGTTTTGTTACTGTGGAAGTCGTCTCAGATTCCATATCCGGCAAAGTCGAGGTTGACGGCGTCGTATGGAGTGCAAAATGTACTGACGGGACTATCCTCCCGGGAACAAAAATCGAGGTGACCGCAGCAAGCGGGGTTCACCTCACAGTAAAAAAGGTTTAATTTATGGATGCATTTACGTTACTTGCAATAATTCTCGTTGTCATCATCCTTTTCCTGTTTGCAAAAGGTGTTGTCATCGTTCAACCGTATCAGAAAGGACTCGCCGTCCGTCTTGGAACCTACACGGGTCAGGTCAATCCGGGTTTCAAATGGGTCGTGCCGTTCATCACGACCGTATACAAACTCGATCTCAGGACTCAGGTCATCGACGTTCCGTCCCAGGAAGTCATCACCAAAGATAATTCCCCGACCGATGTGGATGCGATCATTTATGTCCGCGTCATGGATCCGGAACGCGCCTTCTTCGAAGTATCGAACTACCGTCAGGCAACCGTAGCCCTTGCCCAGACAAGTCTTCGAGGCATCATCGGTGATATGGAACTTGATGAAGTTCTCTACAACCGTGATATGATCAACCGCAGGCTCCGAGACATCCTCGATAAGGAAACCGACCAGTGGGGTGTCAAGATCGAGCGTGTCGAGATCAAGGAAGTCAACCCGATCGGCGCCGTCAAGCAGGCAATGACCGAACAGACCTCTGCGGAAAGAGAACGGCGTGCCGCGATCCTCCGTGCGGACGGAGAAAAGCGTGCTGCGATCCTCAAAGCCGAAGGTCTCAGACAGAGTATGATCCTCGAAGCCGAGGGTGAACGTCAGAGTAAAATTCTTGAAGCCCAGGGAGAAGCCCAGGGTCTTCGGATCGTCTCGCTTGGTTCCCGCACGCTCGACAAACGTTCTATCACGGTCCTTTCCTTAAACACCATGCAAAAGATGGCAGATGGTCAGGCAACGAAGATCATCTTCCCGTTCGAGCTTACGAACCTGATCAAGCAGGGTGCAAAGTTCCTTGGCGGAGAAGAGCTTGCAGAAGCGGATTCAATCTCGGATATTGTTCTGGATGACAGTATCTTAGGCGACCTCCCGGATAAGGAGGAGATCGCAAAGGCCGTTGAAGCGGTGAAAAATGCAAGTGAACTTGCAAAAACACCGGAATATATCGTCGACTGATATCTTTCCTTTTTTTTTTCTTATTCGATATCGTAAGGCCGGAATATGGATGTCACGCCAGCCAATGAAAACTAACTTACCCCGATACGACCTATAGTAAATATAAGTTCGAGGAGCATGAACATGGCATTGAAAATACTCCATTCCGGTGGTCGGAAGAAAGAAAAAGAGACCGTCACCTATGAGCACGATAACGGGAGCTATCTCAACCAGTTTGCATACGGAAAATTCCCGGTCGACTACGCGGTCAAATTTGAAGGTCTCAATCTTGCCGTTGATCTTGACATAGGCATGTATCATTACAGACGGGCTCTTGGCGACTGGAAAATCGATATCAACATCAGCGTAAACGGTGGCCATATGCTCATCCATCCCGTCGAACCGCTCAACCTCCCCGACAACCTTACCGACTTCATGGAGATCAGATTCGATCCAATCAAAATCGAACCCTCGGGAATCTGCGTCATCTTCGTTACCATGCCGATTGAAATCGGTGTTTTTCTCGTGTCTCCAAGCGGTTCTACCGATGTCATTGACATTGTCTCCTATGTATATCCCAAATATTCTCTCTACGGCGGGGCAAACCGCGGTGTCGTTACCAGATTCAACGAAAGCAAGGTGTATTATTATCCGCCTGCGATGAAAAATTACGAGGCGGGTCTGCTGAATCTCGAGATCGAAAACAGATCCGATGAATGGGCAACAGTCGGCAGGGCCGTTATCTTCCAGAAAGGGCTCTTCCTTTACTTTGATGAAAATTTCGTCGCCGCTTCAGCCGAGATGAAGATCATCAGCCCGGATGTGGCAGTCGTCACGGGGGTCGATACACCGATCCGTCAGGGCATGACGCGGTCGAACCGGTTGTTTAAAGCCCGCAAGCTTTCGCCGTTCTATAATGTGACCGGCATGCTCAACGACACCGCTTATACGATGGATATGGGGCTGATCTGATATGGCGGACAACACCACCGCGATCCTTGTCGGCAATTCATTTCTGGATACTCCGCTTTTTGGGGCGATAACCTACGGCAATCTGTTAGCGGCCATCCTCATTCTGGTTGGGACGTATGTCGTGGCAAAAGTCCTTTCCGTCATTGTTATGCGAGTTCTTGCCGGCAAAGTCGAGGTAAATAACAGTACATTTCTCGCAAAGCTCGTTCGATGGTTAACCTACTTCGTCGGTATCGTTGCGGCCAGTCTTTTTCTGCACATAGACTTCTCCGGCCTTATCGTCGCCGGAGGAATCCTGGCGTTTGCGATCAGTTTTGCGTCACAAAGCACGCTTTCCAACTTCGTTGCCGGCGTCCTGCTGATGTTCGAGAGGCCGGTAGGAGTTGGCGACAATATCAGCGTGAACGGAACCGAAGACTATGTCGAGGACATAGGCATTTTGTCCACGACGATCCGTACCTACAGCGGTATCTTCGTCCGTATCCCGAATGAGTCGATGTTCACTTCCGATATCACGAATTATGTGGCCCATATCGCCCGCCGGTTCGATTACGATATCGGGATCAGATACTCTGATGATGCGGATAAAGCGATCAAAGTCATCAAAGGCATCATCGAGAAGCATCCGTATGCCCTGAAAAATCCTGCTCCTTCGGTATATGTGGATGAACTCGGCAACAACAGTATCAATTTAAAAGTCCGCATCTGGGCCCCGTCCGCCTTCTGATGGGATGTAAGGACCGATCTGGTGTGGAAGATCTTTCAGGCCCTGCGAAAAGTCGATATCGATATCCCGTTCCCGCAGCTGACGCTTTGGTATGGTCAGGAACCGCCGAAACCTGCCAAGACGGGCAAGGGCAGCGGTTTCACCCCGCAGGAAGTTCTTGGAAAAAGCGAGTCCTCTCCCGAAAACGCCGTCAAGGTGATCAAATAATGGATACGACAGAGCTCATCGCCCGGCTCTCTGCTGAGGATCTGGATCAGCGTCACGAGGCTGTTATTACCCTCGCGGCTCTGGGTAAAACCGATCCCGACAGGGTCGTTCCGGAGATCATTGCGGCACTGAAGACCGGATCGATGAATCTTCGCTGGTATCTCGGCCGTGCCCTGATCCGGATCGGCCCGTCCGTTATCCCCTTCCTTGTCGCTGCTTCGGAAAATGAAACCGACATGGCGGTCCAGAAGTATTACGGTGCGGTGTTCGCCGTATTCGGACCTGAGGCCGTTTCAACGCTTGTTGGTCTCTTCTCGTCGAAAAATCCGATGACCCGGGGCATGGCGGCCGCCGCACTCGAAAAGATCGGCGATGCCTCCCTCCCCTTGTTGAGGGAAGCTGCCAAAAGTCAGGACGCGATCGTGAAAAGCTGTGCTATCCTGACGCTTGCAAAATTCCAAGTATACGATTACTGATCCATGACAGAACTTGTAACATCCCCTGCCTACCGGGCGTATCTCGACGATCTTATTGCCGGACTCGACCGGGCGATGGAAATCGCCAACAAGGCGAAGAGCGTCGGCGTTGATCCGCGGCCGTACGTGGAGGTTCCGATCGCGAGCGATCTTGCCGGAAGAGTGGAGGCTCTGCTCGGCTACAAAGGGGTCGCGGCCAAGATCCGGTATCTTGAAGATCGTATGTCGAGAGAGGAGGCTGCCCTCAAGATCGGCGACGCATTCGTCGGCAAAGAGTTCGGCGAGTCGACCCGCGAAGACATCCTCGATCATGCGATTCGTGCATCCATGGCCCTTTTGACGGAGGGTGTGGTCGCGGCGCCGACCGAGGGTATCGGGAAAGTCGCCGTGCGGAAAAACGACGATGGGACCGAGTATATCTCAATCTACTACGCAGGCCCGATCCGTTCCGCCGGAGGAACGGCCCAGGCGCTTTCGGTCCTCGTCGGCGATTATGTGCGCCGGCTTCTCGGGATCGACCGGTACAAACCCCGCGATGAGGAGATCGAACGCTACGTCGAGGAGATCAAGCAGTACAACAACATCCAGAGTATGCAGTATCTCCCAAAAGACGACGACATCCGTCTGATCATCAGAAACTGCCCGATCTGCATCGACGGAGAGCCGACCGAGCAGGAGGAGATCTCCGGATACCGGAATCTGGAACGGGTCGAAACGAACGTCGTTAGGGGCGGCATGGGGCTTGTGATTGCCGAAGGTATCGGCCTGAAAGCTTCGAAGATCCAGAAAAACGTCGCGAAGATGAATCTCGACGGCTGGGAGTGGCTCGAAGAACTCATCAGCGGCAACACGCCCGCTCAGGAGGAGGAGGAAGAGCCGGGCATCCACCCAAAGGACAAGTACATGCGGGATATGCTCGCCGGCCGGCCGTCGTTTTCGTATCCTATGCGCAAAGGCGGCTTTCGGTTCCGTCTCGGCAGGTGCAGAAACACGGGGCTTGCGACCTGCGGGTTTAACCCGGCGACCTTACATATCCTTGACGATTA
The DNA here is from genome assembly GCA_965229365.1 of Methanocorpusculum sp. Lineage (GTDB taxonomy): Archaea > Halobacteriota > Methanomicrobia > Methanomicrobiales > Methanocorpusculaceae > Methanocorpusculum. The sequence continues at coordinate 157,614 of OZ245878.1, forward strand.
TCTCGCGGTAGGAACGCAGATGAAGGTCGAGCGGCCGGGCAAAGCCTGCGGTGTCGTGCCGTGTACGGATATTGAAGGGCCGACCGTTCGTCTGAAAAGCGGCGAGGTCCGCTGGATCGACACGCTTGATTCGGCGAACAAATACTACGATCAGGTGGAATGCATCCTCGACATCGGGGAGATCCTGATCTCGTTCGGCGAATTCATGGAAAACAACCATGTCCTCATGCCGCCGAGCTACTGTGAAGAGTGGTGGATCCAGGAAGGAGGCCCAAGGCATCCGAAGGACGAGGCCGAGGCGCTTTCCTTTGTTCCCGGAGGCGCTTATCTTCACCCGGATTATACCTGGTTCTGGGATGACTGTACCGAGGAGCAGCTGATTTTCCTTTCGGACAAAGTTGCCGAAACCGGATCGTTCCGGGACGGGGTTTTGTACATCCGCGAAGACCCTGCAGTGAAAAAGGTCCTCGAAGAGCTGCTCGTGCCGCACACCGTGGAAGAGGGCTTTTACGTTCTGAGAACGCCTCTGACTTTTATTATGGGGCTTGGTCTGACCGACACGCTTGCAAAGAGTCCTGCCTGGAAGACCGTTGCGCCGTTTACGAACGGTCTTACGATGGCAATGTCTCTATCCGGTCTGAAGATGCGGTCGAAGGCCGGGACCCGGGTCGGAGGAAGGATGGGCCGGCCCGGAAAATCCGCTCCCCGAAAGATGAAGCCGCCGGTCCACGTGCTTTTCCCGATCGGCGAGTCGGGCGGGATGAAGCGTTCGATCGACAATGCGGCCAAGATCTGCAGTTCGGATTCGGAGGAGAACTTCCGCGGGACGTCGGTGACGACCGGCCAGGTCGAGGGACTTATCCAGGTCCAGACCGGAGAACGCCGGTGTCCAAAGTGCGGCACCGTGACCTTCAAGAGCCGATGTTCCGACTGCGGCACCCATACGGACGCGGTCTACCGGTGCCCGCACTGTAATCAGCCGGGAGAGGAGGGACAGGAGTCGTGCCCGAAGTGCAGGGCGAATCTGGTCTGCTCGAAGGAGAGCATCGTGAGTCTGGGCCAGGAGTACGCCGCGGCTTTGCAGAATGTCGGGATGTCTCCTTCGTCGGCGCCGGAACTGAAAGGGGTCCGAGGTCTTATTTCGCGTGAACGGGTGGTCGAGCCTTTGGAAAAAGGCCTGCTTCGGGCGAAGAACAACATCTTCGTGTTCCGGGACGGGACGATCCGGTATGATATGATCGATCTGCCGCTGACGCATTTCAGGCCGGCGGAGGTCGGGGTTTCTGTGGAAAAACTCCGGTCGATCGGCTACAAACAGGATATGCACGGCGCCGATCTGGCGGATGCTTCGCAACTGGTAGAGCTTCATCCGCAGGATATCATGGTCTCGGTGGACTGCGGAGAGTATCTGGTCCGGGTCGCCGCGTATGTGGATGAGCTTTTGGAGAAGGTGTACGGGATGGAGGCATTCTATCACGTAAAGACGCCGGAGGATCTAATGGGTCACTTGGTGATGGGTCTTGCGCCGCATACGAGTGCGGGAGTTCTCGCCCGGATCGTAGGGTTCACGAAGGCGAAGGCGGGATATGCCCATCCGTATTATCATGCGGCAAAGCGGCGAAACTGCGACGGGGATGAGGACTGCGTTATGCTTCTGATGGACGGTCTGCTGAACTTTTCCCGGTCGTTTCTTCCGAGCACCCGCGGCGGGACGATGGATGCCCCGCTTGTTTTGACGACGACGCTGAATCCAAAGGAGGTGGATAAGGAGACGCTGAACGTGGATGTGATGCCCCGCTATCCTCTGGAGGTGTATACGGCTTGTCTGACCTACCGGCCGCCGAAGGAGGTTGGAAAGTTCGTGGATTACGTGGAGAAGCGGGTGGAGACGCCCGGCCAGTTCGAGGGTTTTTCCTTTACGCATGATACGACGGATATCTCGGAAGGGCCGATCGATACGATGTATACGAATCCGATTCTGAAGGGAACGGCGGATAAGATCAAGGCGGAGCTGGGGCTTGCGGACCGTATCCGTGCGGTGGATACGAACGATCTGGCTGAAAGGATCATCAACAGTCACCTGATGCCTGATATGATTGGTAATCTGCGGTCGTTTTCAAAGCAGGCGTTCCGGTGTCCGAAGTGTAAGACGAGCTACCGGCGTATTCCGGTTTCGGGTAAGTGTAATAAGTGCGGGGGGCCGGTGAAGGCGACGATGCATAAGGGGAATGTGACGAAGTATCTGGAGATTTCGAAGTATATGGCGGAGCATTATACGCTTTCGGATTATACGAACCAGCGGATCCAGGTGACGGAGATGAATATCAATTCGACGTTCGGAGAAGAGGAGAAGGTCCAGATGGATTTGTCGGACTTCTTCTGATTTTTGGGTTGCTCCTAATAGTAAAACTGACGTACGTATGAGATGTACTTCGATTTCGTGAGTGGCATAAGTGTGGACACGTGAGAAAAGACCAACCGGGAATCGGTGCGAATCCCGCCCTTCGGGCTCCCAGAATCGGATTTGCTATCCCTCACTTTCGCAATCCAGCATCGCTGTCTTGCTCATCCCTCATCGGGAGCGTTCGGGCAAATCCTGTCGGCGCCCCAGCGCTTCCCGATGGTGATTTACCTCACTCTGTCTTATTTTGCGATTTTCATTGAAAGAATAGTTTGTACATTTAGGACTGGATAATGTATATCGCCCTCACAGGAGCCGCCGGGCGGCGACAGGATTTGCCCGAACGCTCCCGATGAGGGGCGAACAAGTCGAGGGCGGGCTGACCCACAGGTGAGGCCTCAGCCGAGCAAGGCTTTGCCTTGCGAGAGACTTGTGAGAGTGAGGATAAGCAAATCCGATTATGGGAGCCCGAAGGGCGGGATTCGCGCCGATTCGTGGTTGGTTTTATCTCACGTGTCCACACCCAGCCATACCCTTCCCGAATTTGATTGAGAGTAACACCGCGTGAGTCCTATTAATGGGATGATGACGAAGCTGGGGGTCTTAGCGGAGGCGAATCGAAGGTGCAAACGGCGATTTCAGCTAAGTAAACCGAAGGTTTGCGACCAAGTCCGAGGAAGCGAGGCCTTGCGACTGCGGGCTGACGGCGAAGACAGTATGAAGGTCATGGTAATGATCAATGGTTGAGTTTAATGATATCAGCTTTCCACTAAATCAACATCATTGATCATAATTAATCTTAATTCTTGATTTTTAGGGATTGAATCATATATTCTCGCAGATAGTAAGCCCCTGAAGATCCCGTATTCACAAGGGCGTCTAATAGTAGTTGGCACGAGTGATATTGTTCTTTTGACATTGATACCGATTCTTCATGGAAAAAACTGATTGAAATACATCTCTAAATAAAAATCTGAATAATAAAACATCAGTCTTGTCATCGCTTCGAAAACATCTGGATTCATACCGGCATTAATCACAAATTCTTCAATTGATTTTTTACCAATAATCATATTCTTTCTTTCATAATCAAAATTTTCAGAATTTATACTCGTAAATAATATATTTCTGATTAATTTTCTTTAGTTCTCATGAGATTTATTATATCGAAATTTTCTTTAACCATATCAATAGAGATTTTTTGTATATTATTTGAAATCTCATTCCAGAACCACCAAAATCTATCCAAATTCCCAGTATTATCTGCGTTAATTTGCATATAAAGGAAAATCCACTGAGTTTGCGTACAACTCTCTGAATTTCGCAAATGTTTCAAAGTTAGGGATTATATTACTTGTGTTTTTATAGTTGAAATTTCGTGAATACTCAGTGCATTCCGCCCTCTCAAAAAGTGTAAACATACGTGTAAGAAATGAGATGTGAATAGATTCTGTTGATCCAGTTGGAATAATTAGGCAAGGACTTAATAAAAATCCAGGATCATGTGATTGAAAGGAGATCTGATCAATATCTGTAGAACTATCAAATCCTTGAACGAGTTAATCCCGGAAATCACTCAACCATTCATCGAATTCGTTTTGACTATGATCTCTCTCTCTCTCTCTCTCTCTCTCGCCTCTTTTCAGTCTTGAATACTGAGTTGTTCCTATGAAAAGGTTTTGAGCGAATTGTGGATCTCTCTCCCACAGATAGTTTCTGATTCCATTTGCAGCGGCTAATCGAACATTAATATTTACATAAGTGAGGGCAATAGCATGAATTTCCTTAATTATTTGAATCTCACCAACGTCAGAATAATAGTCAAATAATATCGGCAGTATTGCTGCTGCTGCTTCGACGCCATTGAAATCTATTGCATCAGAATTTGTAATTCTCTCGTTATGAGTCTGTCCAATCGTGGATTCTGTGATATAAACTCATCCCCCATTTACTCTTGTCGACTTTTTTGGAGGGGAACAATACCTTTATGTATCCCTGCGCCGAGTAGTATGTCTGAATTTCAAGACGAATACGATCGTATTTTCAACAATGGAGTCATCCCTCCAGATATGTCCATTTGCTGGCTCATGTCCCAGCTCAAAATTAGTGACATTGTACGAAAAATAGAACAAACTTATTATTCACCTCATCTTCGCTATTATTTTCATTATCCCATTGATTTTCTGATAAAACTGACTGTTGTCATGACTTATCGCAGAATAGCCTATAGTCATATTCGGCGTAAAATAACGCAAGAAGATCTCAGCCACCTTCTTCCGGCAAAATCACCACTCTGGTTACCTTCGCCGAGTACGTTGCATTACTTTGTGAAATATCGGTTAGGTGAGGAGGGTATGGAAGTTCTTATGTTTTTGATAAGCAAAAAGATTGTCCATTTCCTCAAATCTGAAACCGAGGTAATTATCGATTCCACTCCTTTAGTTGCAAGCCGTTATTGTCCCAATAGTCTGTTTAACCCTCATTATCAAGTTAAAATGGATAAAGCACATAATTTGAATCTGGGGGCTTATCCCTTGTTTATGATTCATTCAGAAGGAACGGAGAATGACAAACCCTATGCGCATTTTTTGATTCATATTGCTGAACTTCTCGGCGTATCCTGTGATCGTGTATTGATGGATGCGGGATATGACTCCCTAGAGCTGCACACGTTAATATTTGAGAAACTTCATGCAAAACCCATTATTCAACTGAGATCTGACGCGCAATTGTCCCAATTAGGTTCAGAGAAGACCATAATAAAACAGATCAATACGTTCTGGAGAAAAGGAGGAAATACCCAAATGTCTCTTACAGAAAAACTTGTATTTCTCTGCAAGAATGGTAAACGGGAGATGGTAGGAGCATATCTCAGAAACCAGACTATTCTTCATGGAAGGGAGGTAAAAGATGCTATGAAAAGGCGGGGAACGTGCGAACGCAAGCATACACACCTCAAAAAAACCGTCAAATTTGATGTGGTGCATTGCAAGAAAAACAACAGAGCGCTCTCTGCAATAATGAATTTTATAACGTTCCAATTATTGATGTTAGCCCATTTACAGAATAGATTTCAGAATATGAATTTTGCAAATTATCAATAAGAAGTCTAAAGAAGTCTGATTTGGCAAATTCCCCCTAATCCCATGTCAATAGTGAAACGGTTGAATCATGATATTCCTAGGTGAAGTTATCTCGATCAAAAAAAACTCTGTCCAATGGATTGACGTATCGATTGGACAGACTCGTTATAATCTGTATAAGATAGGATTGCCGATGTAACCAAATAATTACACCAATCTATTTTTTCCCGTTCAATCTCGCTATGATGGTCTCTGATAAATAATGCAGCTGTTTGTGTTAAACCCCCTAAAAGGAACTTTGTATTTATTAGGAGTTTTTCAGATGATTTATTTTCAAAACTTTCTTTGACTAAGTCAAATAGACTTTTTGTCTCTTCGAAAGCATCCTGCCATTTAGGGTTATAATCGTTTTCTAATGGCTTATTTTTCCCACATAGCATTAGCCCAATCAAAAATTGCGGAAAAGCGATTATCTAACGATTGTTTTACATGAGTTTCTTCTTGAATCTCTATTAAATCTGTTTCCATATGTTGTGGAGTTAAAACAATTCCCTGCTTTATTTCATCAATCTCCAGTTTTAGGTTTCTGCTGTCAATTCTATGAAATCTAAATCTCCACGTTTCATTATTTTCAGCAATAGAGTGAAGTTCATCGATAACTGCGAATATCCTATCTCTTTGATTTGTGAATTGAAGTTGTAAAACCAACCATTCGAGGTCTCGTTTTCGCCACGAACGTAATGCGGCTTCACGCTGTTCATTGCGGTAAAGATCAGCATAAGGATCAAGGCTTAAATTAAAAAAAGTTAATTCATTTTTACCCATTTCATGAATCCTCCTTATAATATCTAGATCATATAACTTGGGAGTTCGCAAAAGTGGCAATACAATTATTCCAAGTTTTTCGGGAAAAGCTGTAGATACTGATGCGAGAATCGCTGTTGGCATGACAGAATTGCTCTCTCGCAATATCCTGTTAAAAAGGAAGTTAAATAATACTGGATCTTCGTAATGGGTGATGAATGCAATCATCCAATTTTCTAACGCCATCAATGCGCATTCTAAGACATGCGGTAATATCGAATATCCACGATAACCGCCCCATAAACCCTCTGAACAATATTGTTTAATTCTTGTATCATCATTCAGAATCAGTTCAACTTCTCGAACCTCTGATGATATCATTTTACCAGGCAAGGCTGAATATTTTTTGGGATCATTGAGTTCAGAATGTGCATATTTTTCCGCAGTTCTGTTTAGTAATTCTAAAAGAAAATCCAGTCCCTTCTTTGGATGAAATCGGAGAAGAAATGCGAATGGCCCTCTTTCGCCACTTTTTGGGGAGAAATCAAAATGCATCTTTCCTCCATTTAGCCCAAAAGACTCTTCTACCTCTCTAACATGATAATATCCATCCTCCTTCGACTCATCTCTTACATCATCGATCATCCATTCATGCCATGCAACCTTGATGACTGTATCGGGAATGTATTTGCACAGAAACATCGTATCCCGTTTTGAGAGCATGAGGTCAACGAGTTCATCGATGTAATATAATCTGCCATTTGTATTCTCACTCTGAAATAAATCAATATCGAGCATCTCAATAAATTCATTCTGAATTGCAGGAACCACTCGGATAATAACGCCTAACAATTTTATCCTTTCATCTTTATGTTCATACGAATTCTTGATACTCCCCAAGAGATACAAAGAGAGGAGTCCTGCTTCTCGGGCATTTGATGGTGGATTGTCATTAATATCAATTTGGTCTGCCCATTCTGAAAGAATAGAAATAATATGAGGTAGAAGTTTTTCAGAAAGTCTTTGTTTTTCTGTTAATAAAAAATGAATAATTGCATCCCAACCGGGTCCATATGGTTTTAGAAAAATCGCGTGGGTTAAAACTTTGTCAATTTTTGTATTATTGCCCAGATTGTTCATTTTTTTTTGATTGGGTATTTTACATGCTATGCGAAGAATAAAACAGAAGCGTTGGAGAAGGTCCGCTTCATTCTCAAACAGCATTTAAGTAAATTCAGAAAGAAATTCTGTGGGATTATCTGCTTGCAGCAACGCGGTTATCGTCTCATCCTGCCATTTTTTTTCAATCTCCGTGTCGGTTATTATTGATTGAATCAATGGTTTGATATTTTCATTATCTTTTAATTTTTGATCTATCCATAGACGAAAAGCACGATTCATCGCATGTTCGTGACCTATTAAATCAAGGAATGTTTTTGTATCGGTGAATTGAGATTGGAATGTATCCTCAATATATTGAACAAGTGCCAAATCTTCAAAAACATCATGAGCTGGTCTAAAACGATAATTTGATGTACCGCAATGAATCAGATCGTCTGCTTCAAGTTTCTGCAAAGCTTCAGCATCGAACTCTGGGCCGTCAATTTCGTATACCATTTTTTTGCTCGTTTTACAGAGATACCGATAAATGCCTCCCGTCTTTTCAACGGCATTCCATCAACTCTATCAGAGTTTTTTGATATAATCTCACTCCACACAGCTGCACGAAATTCCCGCTCACCAGCACTGTTCGGAAATATCTTGCCAGCACTCATAACTCGATAGGCAAGATCTGAGAAGAATGGATTCTTTAACACTAGTTTGAGTTTAAGATTATCGGCAAAAGTTTTCAGTATCTCATATTTTGCGCATAAACGAGTTATATCGTCTTCACTAAATCCCTGTATTAACAAGGTTTCGTATTTGACACTATTTGGTTGAAGAAATGTGAAAGCTATCTGTTGCAATGCATATTCCCGACAGCTCGCTATTATCGTCCATTCAGAATGGCTTTGAATAAAATGAATCAAATCGACGAATGCATTTTTATTTTCGAGTTCGAGCAGTTTTTCCAAAGATTCTATGAGAAGATATTTTTTTGGCATCAACGCGAGCCCATTTTCAAGATCACCAATTGAACTCTCCAAACCTATTGCCGAGAATACATTGTCCAGATGGGGCTTGTTCAGGTCTTCCGTATGAAGGCAAAAAATGATTTCTTTCTCATTCAGATTTTCTGCAAATTCTTGAATCAAGCTGGATTTTCCACAGCCTCTCTCACCTAAAAGAATAACAAAGTTGAGAACATCTATCAACCCATTTTTTAACATGAATCATGATTTAAGGAAGATTGGCTACATCCCTACACCCTCATCCCCCCCAAAAAAAAGAAAAATACCCATTATTCCTTGATGTTTTTTTTTTATTTACACTCTGTTTTGAATCGTTTTCACCTGATAGATATTATAACAAAATGCAGCCAGCATATTTTTCACTCGTACTCTTTGTAGTGTTGTTACCTTCACCAACCCTGCATGAAAAACATTTTTGATCACTGCATAGGGTCTCTCGCCCTTTGATCTCTTCCTACTTATTCTCAGATTTCTCAGTTTATGTCGTATGCCAATGGGATGCCCTCTCGCTCCCCTTTTCATTGTGGCACTATATCCCTTGCATTGTGCTCCCTGATATCCCCGATCCCGATAGACCACTTCCCTTTTTCTGACAGATCCACCTGACTATCATGAACATTTGCCGTGGTGGTTTCAATGCGTCGAATAAGATCGTGTGTCGTATCCATGATGGTATGAAGTTTATACCCATAGTGCATTTTGCCGTTCTTGGACATGATTTTTCCATCTTTATCCCGTCGTGTTTTTGCCTGCTCTCCTTGCGGCGTGTCTTTCTTACAATGACCAGGTTCAGCATATACAAACGTTGCATCCTGGATCATACCTTGTTCAATTTTGAGACCTTTCAGGTCAAGTTGTCTCTGAAACTCCTGTCAAACCAATGTATCAACGCCAGATTCGGACATGCGCTCCCGAAATAACCAGATCGTTGAATTGTCGGGTATTTTGTCAGGACAGCCAAGAAAATGCCAAAAGGAGAGATGATCATAGATTTCACGTTCAATGGCGAGATCAGACAGACTATACCAGACTTCCAGAAGCTGAATCTTGAACATGAGAATTACATCAACATTGGGATGACCGTCCTTGCCGGATTTATTTGTATACATGGATTCAAGAAGAGGGCGAAACACATCCCAATCAAGTGTTTTACCAACGTCGGAGAGACGGTCGCCAAGTTTTTCATAACGTTCGTGATATGCCTGGTTGAGACCAAAGCTGCTGAAAGTCCCCATACATACTACTCAAAGTATGAAAAGAAAGTACTTTCTGTCGAAAAAGAAGGTTGTTAGAAATTCTCAAGTTATTTTCTTCACTACTTTCAATCAATTGTGTGAGTAATTCAGGGCGTTTAATATGGAATCCACCATTTTCTGATCGTATTCCCTTAAGGATATATTTGCCATGTTCCCTCATTTTTTTAAGGTCTTGAGCAAAGTGAGTATTTATTTTCGTGTTGAAAAAATCAGAAATTTCTTTTGGAATTGTATTCAGAGATAGCGTTCCGGCATCAGGATTAAATTTTTGTACTTCGCTGCACACTTTATCCCAAAGTGTGGAAGGGTTTTTGGAAGAATATTGTGCAATTAACGATAGGATAAGTTGATAGATACTACTATCTTCTGAATCAGAGTCTGTCCAATCGATACGTCAATCCATTGGACATAGTTTTTTTTGATCGAGATAACTTCACCTAGGAATATCATGATTCAACCGTTTCACTATTGACATGGGATTGGGGTGGAATCTGCCAAATCAGACTTCTTTAGACTTCTTATCGATAATTTGCAAAATTCATATTCTGAAATCTATTCTGTAAATGGGCTAACATCAATAATTGGAACTTTATAAAATTCATTATTGCAGAGAGCGCTCTTTTGTTTTTCTTGCAATGCACCACATCAAATTTGACGGTTTTTTTGAGGTGTGCATGCTTACGTTCGCACGTTACCCGCCTTTTCATAGCATCTTTTACCTCCCTTCCATGAAGAATAGTCTGATTTCTGAGATATGCTTCTAACATCTCCCGTTTACCATTCTTGCAGAGAAATACCAGTTTTTCTGTAAGAGACATTTGGGCATTTCCTCCTTTTCTCCAGAACGTATTGATCTGTTTTATTATGGTCTTCTCTGAACCTAATTGGGACAATTGCGCGTCAGATCTCAGTTGAATAAGGGGTTTTGCATGAAGTTTCTCAAATATTAACGTGTGTAGCTCTAGGGAGTCATATCCCGCATCCATCAATACACGATCACAGGATACGCCGAGAAGTTCAGCAATCTGAATCAAAAAATGCGCATAGGGTTTGTCATTCTCCGTTCCTTCTGAATGAATCATAAACAAGGGATAAGCCCCCAGATTCAAAATATGTGCTTTATCCATTTTAACCTGATAATGAGGGTTAAACAGACTATTGGGACAATAACGGCTTGCAACTAAAGGAGTGGAATCGATAATTACTTCGGTTTCAGATTTGAGGAAATGGACAATCTTTTTGCTTATCAAAAACATAGGAACTTCCATACCCTCCTCACCTAACCGATATTTCACAAAGTAATGCAAAGTACTCGGCGAAGGTAACCAGAGTGGTGATTTTGCCGGAAGAAGGTGTCTGAGATCTTCTTCCGTTATTTTACGCCGAATATGACGATAGGCTATTCTGCGATAAGTCATGACAACAGTCAGTTTTATCAGAAAATCAATGGGATAATGAAAATAATCGCGAAGATGAGGTGAATAATAAGTTTGTTCGATTTTTCGTACAATGTCACTAATGTTGAGCAGGGACATGAGCCAGCAAATGGACATATCCGGAGTGATGACTCCATTGTTGAAAATACGTTCGTATTCGTCTTGAAATTCAGACATACCACTCGGCTCAGGGATAAATAAAGGTATTGTTACCCTCCAAAAAAGTCGACAAGAGTAAATGGGTGATGAGTTTATATCACAGAATCCACGATTGGACAGACTCAATCAAGATCATATCCAAAATGATGGAAATGTTTTAAGAACTCCCATAGTTGATGATCTGAAAGTTCATCCTCCCCTTTTGCTTTTTGCAATTGTACTTTAAATGCTTTGAAAATTTTTCGTTTATTTTCACTACTGAATCTCTCCATATTGACTTTAGTAAGAAATTCATTTTCATCATCGGAATGTCGTGCCCAATCTAATATTGTCCGGAGATCGGTATTGGTAGATGCGGTTATTAATCCAATTAAATCGGTATCAGTATTAAAAAATCAGGGTTGTTAAAATCATTCCAAGCTGCTTGAATAACTTCTCTGAAAATGCTATTTTTATCAGTTATAGAAACTTTATGTTTAATTTGAAAAAACAGTTTTGCCTCTCGACCTGAATTTGGATCTTTAGTACATAAAATAAAATCATCCATGTTAAATCCTGCATAACTTCCCTGCAATTTTATTTTTTGGATATGCCATGAAGGTAAACAAGGTGTGATTCGGCTTGTCAGCATGAAAATAACGAATGCGGTTTGAACACGTGCCTCAAAAAATGCACCTAATGACCCCGAAGAGGCTGGATTTGTCTGTTTTTTCTCCTGAATGGTCATATAATACAGTATCACCTAATACTATCTCTCTGCACACTCAAACTATTACAACCTTCCGAGGTTTTGCTATGTTTGATAAAAATTTCTTTATTCATGTGTAATATTTAAAAATCAAAAAAACGAACTCCCTCTAAACGACAGAATAATTTGTCGAACTTTTTTTAAATAGGAGTTACTCGGTGTAATTTCTAATGAAAAAACTGACGTTTTTATGAGATGTACTTCGATTTCGTGTACGGCATTAGTGTAGACGCAAGAGAAAAACCAACCGCGAATCGGTGCGAATCCCGCAAGCCGATGGCTTGCTTCCAAAATCGGATTTGCTGACCCTCACTCTCACAAGTCTCGTTCCTCGACTTGCTAGTCCCTTCATCGGGACCGTCCGGGCAAATCCTGTCGCCCCCCCCATCGGCTCCCATTATTGATTTGCCTCTTGATCTTATGTAGTAATTATCAGTAAAATGGATATTTTTCAGATTAAGAACTGCTCAATGAATCTCTCCCTCACAGGAGGCGTCGGGACGCCGACAGGATTTGCCCGAACGGTCCCGATGAAGGGACGAGCAAGACAGCGAAGCTGGATTGCGAAAGTTAGGATAAGCAAATCCGATTCTTTTCGCCCGAATGGCGTATTAGCGCCGATTCGCGGTTGTTTTTATATCATGTGTCCATACCCAGCCATACTCTTTTCCAAATTGGGTTGACACGAACACCCCGTAAGTCCAAATTAAATAACTAAGAGGGGAGACCCCCATCTACCCCACCCTCGAAACAATCAGCTTCACAACCTCCTGCCAGATCTTCTTGATCTCCTCTTCGGGCATCTCGGTCATCTTATAATTCAGCAGACCCGAATACAGGCCCACCATAATATATGCCAGCGTCCGTGCATCCGTTTTCGTTGGGATACTGCCCTCCTCCTGCTCCCGTTTTACCGCCCCCTCCGTCGCCGCCACCAGAGCATTCAGATACTCCACCGTCGCCCCACGGATCGCCGGTTTCCATCTGTACTTTTGTATCAGGAAGCAATGTGATTATCACAATCGCAAATGGCAGGGAAAGTGTATAAAACAGGAATGCATAGTTCCATCCCAGCATAGCAAGGCCGCCCCCGATCACCCGGGCAAATACTGATCCGAAGGCAAATGATATGCTGATCTTACTCATGGCCCTCGCACGATCAAGGCCGGTGTAGACATCTCCTATGACCAGCATGGCCATGGATGTCATTCCCGCCACGCCAATGCCCTATATAAACCTTAGGATAAGGAGTAACGGGAAATCCGCTACAAAAAACTCACCAGTCCCGTCATTCCATAGAGTATAAGGCTTGGGACCAGTATCCTCTTACGATTTACACGGTCAATAAAATGTCCTATGATGAGGGTGAAGACCGCTGTTGAGAACGTAAACACAGACATAATCAGTGCTATATTCTGTGCGGGGGTCTCCAAGGGCCCCACCATCTCCGGTAATACGGGTGCCAGAAGAGCCCCGCCTGCCATTACAAAAAATGCAACGAGACAGAGCATGAGTATGTGAATATTTTTGAATTCCATGATCTCTCCGGCTATTTTTCCATTTTACGGGATACGTTTATGATCATATCCTCGAAAGAATTCACAATAGTTTGTCTTTGATCAGGATCAAAATTAGATAAGAGGATATTTTCCCATTCTAATGCTATCTTTTTGAGACCGGGTTCTATCGCTTTCCCTTTTTCGGTTAGAAATACTCTATAGGATCGTTTGTCTTTTTCGTATCTCTGTCGATAAACATAGCCTTCCTTAACGAGTTTTTGTATAGCTCTTGTGACGTTTGCTCTATCCAGATTAATGGACTGACCAAGTGATTCCTGATTTACTCCATCTTTTTGAAAAAGTGGCATTAAAAGGTAAAACTGTCCGGGTCCAATATTGTAAGGTTTCAATTCTTTGTCAAGGTAGATCTGATTATATCTGTAGAGAAATGAAACGAATTTTCCAATGAATCCCTTATTGCTCATTATAATGATCTCCAATCCTTAGCTTTTCTTTGTTGGATCTATAATGTTGCGTCCGCAACAATATGGTTGTGGCCGCAACCGTCATAAAGTTGTTGATACAACCAAGTGTGTTTGGAAAAGAGTACGTTATTGTGCAAGTAATTTTTCATAAACAGTGTGATATCACATGTGGGGTTCAATATTTTATAGATAACTATTACCCCTAAATCAGATGCGAGGGGAGGGATTCGAACCCGCGAACTACTTAAGAACAGATCTTGAGTCAGTCTCCGTTGGCCACTTGGATACCCTCGCGAAAATACTTTTACATGTTGGATATGGTTTCTAATGAAGTTGTCGTCTTCCGTTGGAGGGGATTCTTTGCAGGTCATCGCCATCACAAGAAATCATCGTGATGATTCCGAGTCATAAAGAACTGGTGATGACCAAAAAACAGTCTCTTTTTCATCAAATATATGATGCCGTATCTTTCTCTTCATAAATGAACGAGACACAGATATCATGGGTATCTATGGAAAACACACGAATTGTAATACATAATATCTTATTTTACTATTGTGAATATCCTAAATCTGTGACTAATTTCATCATTTGACTAATATTTGAGTTATTTCAAAATAACACCAATCAGAAAACACACGATTAAACGCACGCGTGCGTTTTTATTTTAATGAATATCTTGCTCCTCTTCCTTTTCCATCAAGAACTAACTTATTCTCCTGAACAATTTTCTTCAACACACGATAGGCTTGAGGTTCAGCCAGATGCAATAATTCCACTGCATCCTTTCGAGCAACAAAACCTTGCCTTTCAGCAAGTTGGAGTATCAAAGGAGCCTGACGCAAAGAATCTATATCGCGCTGTCGCTCATACTCAATTATACTCGATGTTTTTAGATAAACTTTCGAACTGAGCATGTACGTCCGTCCTCTTCCTGTGCCTCTGGCTTCGACAAGCCCTGCTTCGCACAGTTGTTCCAGTGCTACTTTTGATTTTTTCTCATTAATATGCGTCAATTCTGCAATGCGATGTATATCGGCACGACGCTCTTCCTTTAGAATGGAAAGAATCAAGAGAGACTTAATGGGCAGGGACCTTCCAAGCCTATTCTTCTCCTGATATATCATCTTTGTAAATGCTTCATCTGGTGCAGCTCTTTGAATAAACAGGTTCACAGACGTAGAGTTTGATTCAGCATAATCGGGCCAAGGTCTCCCATAAATGAGGGATCCCTCATAAATTCGATCTATTCCTCGTCCTGTCCTTTCATCAAGGCCAACCCGTTTAAGTGCATCAGTCAGGGTTGGGTTCCTTCCATGAGGGTCTACTGTAAGCAGATTTTCTATGGTAACTCCCTCGATAAAACTGCCCGGACTATTTATGGTGAGCCCCTCGTCATTAATTAAGAAACGAACACGATTGAGAATCGTGTAATCACGATGGGAAATGGCATTCACAAGCGCTTCACGAAATGCCATATTATCAAATTCAGAAATAGGGATCCAGAACAACCCGGACTGAACTTCTCTCTCCGGATTCCAGGCTTTCATGTACTCTTCAATAATTTCAAAAGCGGACAAGAGTGGCTTAATAAACGATTCATTAAAACGCACATCCGTCCCTTCAATTACCTGAAATGCTATTTCTGCAGTGGGGAGAAATGTCCGTATGCTATCTTCTTTTCCGATCAACAGAAGACCAGTTACCGTTGGGACATAGTGATCATCAACCTTAGTAACCAGTCGAAGGGCCATGTCCAACTCTTTATCTGACAATTCAAGAAGATTCCCCTCACCGCGATTTGACGATATGATTTTTCTTAAGCGGTTTCTTTCACTGCTATCAAGGTCATCGCATGTTGCGTTGAGGAGAGGTTGGGCAGAATAATCAAGTCTATTTAAATTGGATAATCAGGAGAGTACCTCATGTGGATAAAATGGAACGGTCTCGGGGGTTCCATCAAACTTTAACCGTCTCCTCAGCATTTTCTCGCCAGAGGTTGCTATGATTGAGTTGCTCTTTGGACCTTCTACTATTATATATGGATTGAGATCGCCATGTGTATTGATTCTGACTGAAACGGGGGGCACTGTTTTATGGGCAATAACTGCACTCAAAGACTGGGGATTTTTATGTTCATTGTGAATGCCGGTTATTTGTCCATCGTCCTCAACACCGATGAATAATTCACCTCCATCTGTGTTGGCAAAACCAACAACTACCTCCACTATTTCATTATCTGATAATTTTGTACGATCACTTTTAAATTCTATTTTGAGGTCTTCTTTTTTACTAATATTTTCCATAAATATACTCTTCTCCTTTGAATTATATTGTCAATTTATATTATATTTCTTTACTTCATTACTAAAGCTTATCCCAAAAATATATTCTGTTTTTCCTAAGAAAAAAGAACGCACAAAGAATATAGACAAAAAAAGGCATTTAATGTAATTCTGTAAAAAGCTAAAATATGTATCAGATTTGGATTATGGGCCAGATTATCTGTTATTGATTGGGGCCAAAAAAATAAAACACTCTCCAAACGCTCAAACAAACGCACGCGTGTTTTTATTAACGCACGTATTTTTTTAGCCTGACCTAAATTAGTTCAAAGAACTAGCCCTCTACTTCTCCTCCGTCCGCACGATCGACTTCCCCTTCTTCTCCATCTTCGCCTGCTCCCCTGCCGGATCATCCAGAAACGCCAGAACCGCGTCAAGATCCCGTCCTTCCTCAAGCTCCTCCCTCAGCAGATCCCTCAGCCACTCGAAATACATCGACCTCTTACTATCCTTCAGACTCGCCCCGCACTCATTACAGAACTTCGCCGTCCCTGAATTCACCGTCCCGCAGACTGGGCACACATTCAGCAGACTGATCCGATTCACCATCGCTTTTCGCACCCAGTCCTGAACCGTCGTCCCTTCCACGCGTGCCGCCGCTTCCAGCTGCATTTTCAGGTTCTTCGGGAGACGAATCAGGAGCTGTACATCGTTTTTTTCTTCAGACATAATACTCTGATATACATTTGCGACTTAAACTACAAATACCATACTATCTAACTATCTTGAATATCATGATATATTTGATAAAAACCACAAAAGGAGTGACAACCTAGCCTTGATTAACACGCAAACAACTCTACCGATGCCTTACACAGTAAAGCATCACGAAACAATCACAGAACAACTCTCCCCCGAACATCCCGGCGTTAACCTGGATTTGAACGCCTACCGGTTCGGTCTGTATAAAAACGGCGAACTCGTCGACATAATCACCACCTTCGATACCGGCCCCGACCTTACACGGGCCGTAAAACAGCACATCACCGACCACTAACCCGAAGGCCCGGAAAAAGACTATCTTCTCCGGTCCTTCGACCCGGCTTGTGCCCCGCCCTGGGAGCGAAAGATCATGACCCGCCGGCAGCTTCCCACACCCGAAGCTCTGCTGAACTCTCTCAACGACGAAGGAAACGCCTTCCGCTTCGAAAAAGAAGCCGCCGGCCACCTCGTCTACGACGTCGCGAGCGCCCAGTGGTCTGCCTTTATCACCAACCACTGGGAACCTGCCGGCGACAAAATCGGTAAAACCCTCCGGTTCATCGGCAAAAGCATCGAAGAAGAACATAAATACTGGGACCGGCGGGCAGAAAATGAAAACACCCCCGAGATGCGAAACCTCGTTGCTCAGCTCCAGAATCATCTCAATCTGA
Organism: Methanocorpusculum sp.; assembly: GCA_965229365.1. Taxonomy (GTDB): domain Archaea; phylum Halobacteriota; class Methanomicrobia; order Methanomicrobiales; family Methanocorpusculaceae; genus Methanocorpusculum. The sequence goes on from OZ245878.1 coordinate 175,335, forward strand.
GCAAGAACCACACTAAACAGGTGTCTCTCCGGAAAATGATCGAAGGCTCCTCCATGCAGGTGAACCTCGCCGAAGCCTCTGACGGCCGGTATATCACCTTCAAAAACGGTGCTCTCGACTGCAAAACCGGGGAGTTCATCCCGATCTGGGCGTGCGACTCGATCCGCGAAAAGTATCCGCTGATCTATTTCGATCTGATCTATACGCCTGGAAGCCGCTCGCAGGCGCTCATCGACCACCTCAAAGAGGTGTTTGATGATAATACGAGCGGCCTTTCCGAGGAGGAACGGACGCTTCGGATGATAGAGCTCGGCCGGTTTTTTCTGCTGCTGATGGGCTATCTGCTGTATCCGGGAAATCCTGAGCAGATTTTTCCTTTTCTGTGGGGAAAGGGGAGCAACGGGAAGTCGACGACGATTGACGTGCTGCAGGAGATCTTCGGGTCGGAGATGTCGGATGCGTCGGTCTGCGAGCTGTATGCAGGGTTCGAGGACCGGCCGGCGTCGGGTATTTCCCGGTCGCTTAGAAAACGTGCTATGTTGATCGCCGAGGCGAGTGATGAGGAGTCGCGGGGTTTGGCTGAATTTTTAAAAAAGAGGACATGTGGTGGATTTATTGTGTGATATCAGGTTTTATCCGAAACTATCTTTTTTGTAGTATTAAGGGTTAGAATTAGGTGTTTGAAATTTTTCCCAGGGTTTTGAGAAAAATGTGACACTAATTCATGGGATCATATCTCAGGAAGGGTATTGCTGGGTGCGGACACATGAGAAATCCCACCGCGAATAATCGCGAATAATCGCGAATTGCATTTTCCTTACGCTGTCCTCTTGTCCTCATCGTTTCACTCCTCGGCCGCGTTCCTACGCTCCGCCTTATCGGCTCCGCGTGGCCGGAACGCCAGCGTGGAAATTGCTGGAAAACTCGCGTCGCGGGTTTTCTTCCGGTTATTTCGGCACATTCTCCTTTTTGAAGTAGTGATCGTTAGTATAGACAAACCGTTTCCAGTCGAGCTTGCCTTTCTTCCCAAAGTTCATCAGAATACCTACTTGAATTCCAGTCGCCTTGAGATAGTTGATCAGTTGTGCATCATCAATTTCGGTCAATCGGGAGATTGCTTTTAATTCAAGGATGATTTTCCCATAACAGACAATGTCTGCCTCAAAGAAACCGGGGAGTTTCACCCCTTTATAATAGACATCGAGGTGTTTTTTGTGTTCGAACGGAACGCCCTGTAAACCGAGTTCAACCTCCAAAGCGTCATGATAGACCCCCTCCAGAAAACCGATTCCGAGTGTATTGTACACGGTCATCGCACAGCCGATAATTTTTCGAACCTCTTCTGGGTAGAGAACCTCAGGATTATCCACACCAATATCCATGAAATCCTCTTCATTTTCAGGTAATAAAAAGATATCTCTGATCAAAAGAAAACCCGCGGCGCGGGTTTTCCAGCATTTTTCGTTTCGCCGTCACGACCACGCGGAGCCGATTAGGCGGAGCGTAGTGACGCGACCGAAGGTCAAGAGGGCGAAACTGGAAAAATGCGATTCGCGTTTATTCGCGGTGGGATTTCTCATGTGTCCGCACTCTGTCGATCTCTGTTCTCATATTGAGCGATTTTTGAGGAATTATAATCATGAGGGAGGGACAATTTTTAATAATTATGAGTTATGACAAGTACTTATATCAAAGGCTAAGTTTTGACTATCTTGTTGAGTGTGCAAAATATCACAATAATCCAAAGTGGAATGAGGATTTTAGGAAATATTATGAGTTTAAATGGAAGATGCGGTATCCAGATTGGGCATATAAGATAAAAACAATGATGAATACTCATATTTTCATGATTTTAGGGGTCCGTCATTTAGTAGTAGAATATTTACCAAATTAATTTTCGAAGGCGTCTCATTTTATGGTTTTATTTTAATCGGAGCAGATTTCACTGTGTCATACCTTGAGAAAGCTGTTTTTACGTGGGCAAATCTGAAAGGGGCAAAATTTATCGGGGCAAATTTGGAAGGTGCCAATTTCTCTAATGCAAATCTAGAGGGAGCTGATTTTACCGGGGCACATCTTCAGGATGCAGTGTTTCTAAATGCACAACTGAAAGACGCTAAATTCAATACTTTTCATCTAGAAAGAGCGAATTTTAATTTGGCACATCTGAATGGAGCCGAATTCTATTCCTCAAATTTAGAGTCTGCAAATTTCTATTTGGCACGTCTGGAAGGCGCCATATTCAATTATTCCCATTTGGAAGGAGCTGATTTTAGATATACTCTGGTCCGCGGAACTCAGTTTATTGACGTCATCATTGATGACAAAACCGATTTCACCGACACTTATCTTGCAGAAATTCTCATTCAACCAAAACTCAGAAAGCACCATGAGCGAAACATCAGGAAACTCAACATAACCAATACAAACGTCTTTGTTGCGATGAAATTTGACAGTCCCGACCTCGACTCGGCACTTGAAAACGCAATCAAACCTGCCTGCTTCGAATGCGGCGGACTGAAAGCATGCACGGTCAATGAAAAAGCCGGTGACGGCTGGATCCCGCAGAGAATTAAAGAGGAAATTCAGGATGCACGCTTCGTCATCTCGGACTTAACCTACAGAAATCCCGGCGTATATTACGAAATCGGCTATGCAGACGGGCTTGAGATCCCTGTTATCCAGACATGCAAACAATCATGGTATGATGAAAATCCTTAACCACTCCATTTTGACATCGCCCAGAGAAATACCATCCTCTGGAAAGACAATGAAGATCTAAAACAACAGCTCATCTTGAAAATACGCGAGTTACAGGCGAATGGAAAATAGCCCTCCTCACTTCTTCTCCTCATGCACATGCTCATGACTATGCTCTCCCTCGACCGGAGGATCATGGACATGCGTATGGCCCCTCCCCCGTACGCGAATCCAGCGTACCCTGTGCCACCTGGAAATTTTTGAGGTATTATAATCATGAGGGAGGGACTACTCTATGATATTATGGTGGATGTGGATGAAAGATCGGAAGGATGGAATAAAGAACTGTATGATAGACTGAGCCATGATTTTTTAATTACGTGTGCTCAGAATGACGGAATCGAAGAGTGGAATCAGGCGTATGAGGCATATCTGAGATCTGAATGGGGGAGGCGTTTTCCGAATGAGGGATATGATTCGGAAAATATTGGGAAATTATTTGATAATCGTTCTGGTTTTGTAAAACCTGATTTTCAAGATGAAGATTTTACCGATGAAATTCGGAAAAAAGCAAATTTCTCAGGCGTACATCTGGAAGGGGCCGATTTCCAATTTGCCCATCTTGAGGGGGCAGAATTCATTCTAGCTATAGTTGATGGGGAGACCCTGTTTTTCAGCAACACCATAGATGATAAAACCGATTTCACTGGAACATCTCTCTCATCAGCCCGCATCGAACCGGAACTCAGAACACAGCTCGAATGAAACATCCGGCAGCTTCGCTGGGAACAATGGTATAAAATGCCGAAATTCTACCCGGATCTGGCAGAAATCAAGACCAAACTCATCTCCAAATTCTCATCAGGAAAATTCCCGGAAAAGAAAAACTGGGAAACCAATCATTCTTGGGTCGATAGGATCATCAATGCTTTTGTCCGGCTCTTTTGGTGGATCTCCAACTACGGCAGCTCGACAAAACGGGTCATTGCTGTATTTTTCGGCTGGAATTTGATTTGGGCACTCATCTATCAGTATATCCTGCCGTTATAAATCCACCCTATCATGACAGGTGCCGTCACAACAGTGCTGGATGCACATGATTTTATCATTGCCTTCCTGCAGACTAACCTGATGATGTTCAGCATCACTGATCTCGCGGCAATCGTGCTGGATTATCCTGCTTTGCTCTGTGTGACCATCCATATCGTTCTCGGGTACTTCATTCTTGCAGCTCTCATCACCCGTCTCGGTATTATGTTCCAGAATCTGAGTCCATAATCTCTTTTTTCTCCCCTTCACCCCTCCATCATCTTCAGCACACCCGCGATATCCCGCTCGATCAGCGGCCGCATATTCGCATTATACCTCCCCGTATCGGCATTTTCCAGCGCCCTCCGTATCTCCGGGACAAGATTCCACCTCGCCGAAACAATACTCTTCAGCGCCTGAACACACTGCCGGGCTGTGATCGGCTTCTCATCGCACACATGCTCCAGATACCGGGAAAGGACACCATCCAGCTTATGATCCGCATCCCATTTCGCGTTCGCTGCGATCAGCAAAAGGCCCCTGGTCCTGACATACGAATTCTCGCTATCAATCATCCCGGTAAAATCGTCCTAGAACCGGTACACCAAATTGCCCGCCTTGCTATCTGCCTTCAGCCGCAGAAAACACGCATATGCCGCTTTCGTATCCGGTGAATACAAACCCCGGGCATCCTCCTCCAGCTCTTGTGCATCCATACTATTCTCCATCATCCGGGAACCAAATAATACTTACCCCGCCCGGCTTACCCCTTGCGTCAAACTTATCAGTTCGTGTTCATAATAACTCATATTCCCATGACCTGGAGCCCTCCCCTCTCCGAGCACCTAAACGACAGGAACATCAGCCTCCCTCCCTCCCTCAGGATTCCGCATATTCATCCTGATATACTGGCTTCTCTTGGGAATCGTCATCCTCGGAATGTGGTCTCTCCTGTACGAAGGTATAACCCCGATAGACGCCGTCTCCCTTTCCTCCTCAGGAACGCCCGTCCAGGCACTATATCTCGCACCCTTCTGCCATGAAATACCGCAGCATCTTCTAGCGAACACTCTCGCCTTCTTCCTTCTGGGCATCACTCTGACCCTCATCACCGCTCTATTTAGGCAGCTGGACAGCCGGTTTTATCTCTGCCCGTTCAGCGCCTGCATCCTTTTTGTCACCATCCTTCCCTTCTCCTTCTCGACGGCCTTACTCATCGTGCCGAATCTTCAGCTGGTATATATCGTTGGATTCTCCGGCATCGTATCTGCCGTGCTTGGGATGACGATCGTCATAATCGCCTATGTCGTCTGGAAAAATTTCGAAAGCCTCCGATTTTTCATCGGGACAATGCTCATCTCGGCAGTAGTATTTCTCCTCCTCCAGCTCGCAGAAATACAAAACGCCTCCCCCTCGTCCCGAATACCGCTCACCAGATCGGGTTTGTCTACGGAGTCCTCATCACCTGGCTGATCGGCGCCGCCCTGATGACCGGGTAAAAAAAGCGTGTGTATCTCTATATTGCGGCACTTTTGGCGGCGCTTTTCCTGCCGATCATCCTGTTTGGGATAATGAGTCTGCTGTAAACGCTACTATTTCATAACATCGGTCTCTAGTATTTCGGTCGCGGCAACGTCTTTCTGCTCTTTGGCGCAGGAAGTTCATCATATGTAGCAGATATACATTTTGACAGTACGTCCCGATCGTCAACACTTTCTATAATCAAATGGGGCTTTGCCCCTGCATAAGGTGCAGCTTCTTCGCATCCTTTAAGGATAGCTTTCCCCGCGGCTGTTTTTTTCACAAAAAATTGATTATCGCAAATTACGCCGATCACCTTACCATTGCAGTAAATACAGTAATCACCAAACATTTTCTTGTACGTGATCTCCGAAGCATCGCCTATTTGGTCGCAGACATACTCAACAAAATCTACATTTGAAGCCATTATACCTCACTCAATTTTTTACATTGTTCGATCCGCTTTCCGTCATTCCCTTGTTTTTCATCAAACGCAAATTGGTTCAGCAGCTCACAGGGAAACTCACTACACATCCCGCAATTTTCATGATTTCTCTTCTCGCAGCACGATTTAAAAGGGTAGTTCTCACCCCAGAATGGCTTTTCAATGTTTATCAGCCCTTACAAATCATCTGCTCCCGATAGGCGCATTCTCCACATAAAATTCCGCATATTGATTCAATCATATACACTCCCTCCTTTTTTGTTCTATTATATACAGATAGATCTCATTCCTCTTAACGCATATCTGCAAAAACGAGACCGCTCATGCGTATTGTAGAGATATTTCTTCTAAGATGAAAATGAATAGGTCTGTTTTAACAAATGAATTGTAATGAGTCCCGATATGCTCAAAAGTAAAAATCAAGAGGATTATGTTTCGCATGATGCGGGACAAACGATTGTCAATGCATGGAAATGAGGAGGAATCAGTTCCCTCTTACTTCTTCTCCTCATGCTCTTCATGCACGTGAACGTGATGCATATCCGCTCCGTGCGGATGATCGTGTTCCAGACGTTCATGCGTATGTTCATGACTATGTTCTCCCTCTGCCGGTGGGTTATGAACATGCGTGTGATGGACATCATCATGCCCGTGCCGGTGGTCATGCATCACCGACTCGTGAATATGATTATGCATATGTCCTCCAGTCGCCGCAAAATATGCTCCGAGAACCATAAAACACGCCGCTGAAGCGAACAAAGGGGTAAGCGGCGTCTGAAAAACCGCAAACGAAATCGCCGCTCCGACAAACGGCGCCACCGCGTAAAACGCGCTCGTCCTCGCCGCCCCCAGATCCCGCTGGGCCCGAACATACAGATAGATCGACAGCCCGTACGCAAAAAATCCCAGAACCAGCGCCGTGATCACGCTCACGAGATCCGTCTGCATCCCGGACGCCAGAAACGCGATCACCAAAGCCCCCGAACCTGCCCCAAACCCTTTGACAACAACGATCTGCATAGGATCCTTTAAGGAAAGCATTCGCGTACAGTTGTTTTCCACACCCCAGCAGACACACGCAAGGATCACCAGAATCGATCCCGCTGAAAATGAAAAACTGCCCGCATCGTTCACCGTCAGAAGAATGCTCCCTGCCGCGATCAGCACGATCGCGATCCACAAACGCCGGTCGATCGTTTCCCGAAACAGTAAAAGAGCCACGAGAGCCGTCGTCACAATCTCGAAATTATTCAAAAGAGACGCGTTTGCCGCCGTCGTGAGCGAAAGACCCAGCATCAAAAGAATCGGCGCTGCGATATCCAGCACGATCATGCCGATCACAAACGGCAGATCTTTTTTTGCAAGCGGTGCCTCTTTTCGCTCCCGGTTTTTCCGCTGGGTCACGAGGTTCGCCGCAAACATCCCGATACCCGCCCCCAGATACAAAAGCGCCGCCATCAGCTCGGGAGACGTTGTCTCCAGCAGGATCTTTGCCACCGGAGAACTGATACCATACAAAACAGCCGCCAGAATTGCAAATCCGATCGCCAGTCTGCCTGCGGAAACATGCATACCTTCCATTGGTCACGGACAATGATGAGGTTTTTCATACTTCCCTTCCCTCATCACTGGATTTATCTGTGTCCGGGGTAATATACTGAATAAATGCCCTTATCCGTTCTTGCCATAACAACTTCCCCGCGTCGTCACGGCAATACCGAGTCTGCCCTCGACAAGGTGCTTGAATCGTTTTCCGAGATGTCTGTTGAAAAGGTCGTCCTAAACGATCTCGACATCGCTCCGTGCAAAGGCTGCGGAAAATGCGAAAAGACCGGTGTATGTATCCATGAAGACGACTTCGCCGTTCTCGGCGAAAAGATTCGAACCTGCGATCTTCTGATCTTCGCTTCCCCGGTTTATTCCATGTCGGTCTGTGCCCAGGGAAAAATGCTCATCGACCGGTGTCAGGTCTTCTGGTCGAGAAAGTATGTCCTCCATGATCTCCCGGTTCCGGAGGAAAAAAAGTTCGGGATGTTTATCTCGGCTTCCGGTCAGAACCGCGAAGGGATCTTCGATCACACCGTGCCTGTGGCCCAGTTCCTCTTCGACGTTTCCCAGATTCCGGCGTCACGGATCCGGTATCTTCTTCTTCCGGGTCTCGACAAGATCAGCGATTTCCGGAAAAGCCCCGAGGCAATCGCCAAAGCAAAAGAGGCCGGGGATGCGATGGCGGCACTGATGGTGGAAGAATGACGACCATGCTCGTGATCAATGGAAGCCCGAGGAAGGGAGGGAACACCGAGACGGTGCTGAATGCGTTCGTCGAAGGGGCAAAGGAGGCTGGCGCCGAGGTGACGGTCATCCGTCTCGTGGAGATTGATCACAAAAACTGCAAAGGATGCAACTCCTGCCACAAAAACGGGGTCTGCGTTATCAAAGACGATCTAACGCCGGTGTTCGATCAGATGCTGCAGTCGGACATTCTAGTTCTGGCGTCTCCGATCTACTCGATGTCGGTGACGGCGGAGATGAAGTCGTTCATCGACCGTGGTCAGTTTTTGTGGGCGCAGAAGTTCATTCGAAAGACCCTCGTCTTTGACGCCGATCATCTGAAAAAACACAAAGGGGTGTTTCTCGGGACGTCGGGGCAGGATCTTCCGTATATTTTCGATTCGGCGTTTCCGGTGGTCAGGGCGTTTTTCAATGATTCGGGTTTTTCCTATGCGGAAAATGTGCTGTTCCCGGGGATGGATAAGCACGGCGGGGTGCACGGCTGGCCGGAGAGCGTGGTCGAGGCAAAAAAGCGGGGAAACGAGATCGTGATGAAGATGAAGGAGTGAGCTTTACCTTTTTTTTATTTAGGAGCAGCGCGGTGTGGAAGCATGAGAAAAAACCAACCGCGAATCGCGGGAATTCGCGGTTAAATTATCTCATACACCAACGCTAATGCCATACACAAAATCGAAGTGCATCTCATACGTACGTCAGTTTTTCCCAGTCGAAATCACAAAACCGCGTATGTCCTATTCAGAGAAATTAAAACCTTCACCGTTTTTTCATCAATGCCGAGTACTCCCGGATCACTTTTTTCTTCCAGAACTCTTCCGGCTCATCCTCTAAAAGAGCCTCGGCGGTATGCATATCGGCCCGGGCCGCGGCCGATTCTTTCGCAAGCGACCGCTGTACTTCGCGTTTCTGCCGCATCGGGGTAAAGGAAAGATCGCAGACGACGTCCCAGAAGACGAGGCCCTCGGCCGGCGCAGGATGGACCCGGGCCGTTGGGGCGGTGAGAAGCTCGTCGATGACGTTCGGTCTGGCGAGGCCGAGGCCGACGGTCTGCAAAGCGCCTGCCATACCCCTAACCATATTCCAGAGAAAACTTTTCGCGGCGACCTCGAAGACCGGGCAGCCGTCCGCTCCCTCGAAAACCACGGCGCGGGTCACGGTCCGGCGCGGGTCACGGCCGGATTCCATTTTTGCAAACCCGCTGAAGTTGTGTGTTCCGACGAGGCGCGAAGCCGCGTCCTGCATTCTGGAAACATCCGCAGGACAGGGGAAGTAATACCGGTAGCTTCGTTCCCTTGCTGCGTATCTCGGATAGAACTCGTCGTCGACTTCGGCGGCGCCGAGACACCATATATCGTCTGGCAGATGAAAGTTCAGCGCTTCGATCGCGAGTTCCGGCTTATCGGTCGTGATCGAAAACAACTGTCTTCGCGCACTCACCCCTTTATCGGTCCGTCCCGCGGTCCGGAAATGCGCTTCCTTCGCATCGGCAAAAAGCCCGAGTCCGATCCCGCCGGCCACGAACTCTCCTTCCACGGTCCGTTTATCCGGCTGGAACTGGGAGCCCGCGAAGTTCTGTCCCCGGTATCCCGCAAGGAACGCGAGCTTCATCTCACCCGCCGGGGTTTGAGCCTGGAGGTCTGCCGGCGGACCTTTCGAACGACGTTGTGGAACGACTGGGACGTGTAGGTCCGAATCGGTGTCTTTTTACATCTGCTCTCGATCTTTCCCCTTCTGATCGCGTCGAGGACGGACGCGACGGTCCGTTCCTCCGCGTCGATGATATTGATTCCGTAGCCGACGAACTGACAGGTATGGGCATCCGACCCGGCGGTCATGGGTTTATGATATTTTTTCGCGAACTTTGCGGCACGATTGTTCGCGGTCCCGATATAGTATCTGCTGTTGAACACTTCGATCGCGCCGGCTTCCCGCAGGGCGTCCGGCGAGTGGAGACCGACCGCGTGCCGCCATCGATGGTAAGGGTGGGGAACGATCGTAAGGCAGCCTTCTGCTTTTGCCTCCCGGATCGTTTCGAGCACATCCTTTCCCTGCTCGAACACCTTCGTCGTGCCGAGTACGAGGAGGTGTCCCTGTTTCGTCGAGACCTCGATTCCCGGGATGATCATGATCCCCGGATCTTTCAGTGCGAGCGCCTGCTTTGCCCCCTCGGTCGTATCATGATCGGTAATCGAGATCGCATCAAGCCCGCGTTCCTTCGCTTTGGCTATGACGTCTTTGACGGCGCACTTACCGTCCGCCGAAGCACTCGTGTGGATATGCAGATCGCAGGTTATCAGGACCATCTTACGGTAATTACTATGTAAGTACAAAAACATAAGGATAACATACAATGCATGTTATCTTTCCCACAGGACGCCAGAGTGCCCCCTCCCTCGTTCTGGCTTTATCCAAGGTAACTGAGTTTACCTGTGAGATCGTCGAAACAGGCGAAATTGCTTCTTTTTTAACACCGGCGTCGTTAGAGAAGCTTATCGCTTCACATCCCTGCGATCTTGCGGTCGTTTCCGGGATGTGTACGGCTTCTTTTCATGATACGGAAAAGAGAACGGGCATCCCTATCAGAAAAGGAACGCGCCACGCAGCCGACATGGGGATATGCGTTCCGCTGATAGTCGCTGGCAGGCTTTCTGCGGAAATGCCGGCCGATGATATGCTTGCCGAAGAAAAACGAAAGGCCGCCAGGGAAATTCTGGTTCTTGCGGAGTGGGAGGCGGACGCGTTTTTTACCATCCGGGGGGTCAAGATCGGCGGAACTTCGCGGACCAAGGTGATCCACGAGATCATGGATGCCCACCGGCACCCCTTCCTTCGGGATGCGGTGATTCGTGCTCATGAAAACGGGGCCGACATCGTGGATCTCGGGTTCGGGTTCGATGCGACCGAGGATGATGTGGTCAGATGTTTTTTGATGACGGCGGATCTGGACATCCCGCTTTCGATCGACACGCTGGATCCCGAACTGATCGAGGCATCGCTTTTCCGTGCGGATCTGATCCTTTCTCTCACAAATGAGACGATCCCTCTGCTCGCTGAAAAGATACTTGAGGCGGGAGCGGCGGTCGTGCTGATCCCGCGGGACGATGCATCTCTCGAAGAAACGATCCGCTCGGCGGTCGGCGCCGGGCTTTTTCGGATTCTGGCCGATCCTCTTCTCCAGCCTCCTCTTTCGGGAATGACCCGGTCTCTTGCGGGATACCTGTCGGAGACAATCTGTCCGAAGGTGCTTGGATGCGTGAATGTCGTCGAGATGATGGATGCGGACAGTCCGGGGGTCTGCGCCGTGCTTGCGTCGGTCGCGGCCGAGACGGGGACTACGTGTCTTTTGATCTCCGAACACTCGGACAAAACGCATGGGGCGACAGCCGAGATGCGGCGTGCGGTCGAGATGATGACCCTTTCAAAGGGCCGTCCGTATCCAAAGGACGTGGGTCTCGATCTGCTGATCCTCAAAGAGAAACGGTTCCGGCGGGAGCCCCCGCTCCTCTATGAAGAGATTCGGGATACCGGAGTTCCGTCGGAGTCCCTAATCTATGATCCGAAAGGAAACTTCCGGATCGGACTCGAGAACGGCTATATCGTCGCCGTTCGAGATGGAAAGGCGATCCGGGGAACGTCGTGGTATGATGTTTTCTCCGCGATCCTCGCCGAAGACGGCGTTTCCCTGCTGGATCATGCAGGCTATCTTGGAAAAGAGCTGTATAAAGCGGAGCTTTCCCTGCAGTTTGGCAGAAGTTTCGAGCAGGATGGGAAGTTCTGAGTATGCGGTATTATCTGCGAAAGGATGTTTTGATCGTCAGAGGAAACTTTCGGGCGGCGAGCAACGGCGTGGACGGCGGACTTGCGGATATCAGATCGATTCTGAACATCTCGGTCCCGCGGCTGTTTTCCGAGGACGCTTCCCGGCACATCAGCATGGTCTCTATGCAAAACGGATTTTTGCATCCGTATTTCGGTCTTCTGACCGCTCTGCCGATCACAAATCTCTGCATAGCCCGCTATGACTACGTTACGGTTTTCGTGACCGCCGCCGTTTCTGACCGGAACCGGACAATCAACATCATCGTTACCATTGATCGTCCCCTCACCGATGCCGCTTTGCTTGGCGCCATGATGACGGTCACCGAAGCAAAAATGCAGGTGATTACGGCGAGAAAAGTTCCGGGCAGCGCTCTCTCGACGGACGCCGTGGTCGTGGCCTGCGAAAAAACGGAAGGGATCCCGGAAGCGTTCGCGGGACCCCTGACCGAGACCGGGATGCGGATCTCCAAAGCCGTATCCCATGCCCTGACCGAGGCCCTCGTCCGGTTCGATAATTATCTTCTGTCCACCTGGGGCGTGACCCGAGGATGGTCGAGAGGAAATCATGCGATCGTCAAACGGCACTGGCCTTCGTTTTTCATCTACAGCCGGCACGGGGGCGACCACTGGAACGAATGGATCCCGGAGGACTGCCCGTATTATCCGTGTCATAATTATGCAGACCAGCAGTGCAGTTTCTGCTACTTCCCCCTCTATCACTGTATGGACACGGATTACGGGCAGATGATCGAGACGCCGCATGGGGATATCTGGAGCTGTATGGAATGCCGTCTGGTTCACGAACCACGGGTAGCGAATCATCTTCTCGCAAATCCCGAGGCAGGCGTTTTGGAACTGAAATCGTTAAAAAAGAAAAATATTTAGAGACCGAGATGTTTTGCAAGCTCTTCTAACGGGATGCCGTGGACCATTGCAGCCTCGCGAATGGTCTCGTTGTTTGCGATCGCGCAGCCGAGACATCCCATCCCGAAACTTTGCAGGGTTGCTGCAGCTTCAGGTTTCTCGCGGAGAAGGTCGGCGATAGTTGAATCAAGTGTGATTGCCATATTGCTACGTTGGCGGGCTTACTACTTGATATTTCCGAAGAAGATAGCAAAAATGATCAATGGGAGGGGATGCCGTGGACCATTGCAGCCTCGCGAATGGTCTCGTTGTTTGCGATCGCGCAGCCGAGACATCCCATCCCGAAACTTTGCAGGGTTGCTGCAGCTTCAGGTTTCTCGCGGGGAAGGTCGGCGATAGTTGAATCAAGTGTGATTGCAATATTGCTACATTGGCGGGCTTACTACTTGATATTTCCGAAGAAGATAGCAAAAATGATCAGTGGGAGGGGGTGCCGTGGGCCGAGGAGATCGCGGCCGCTTTCTTCTCGAATGTCAGAACCTCCCTCCATGGGAGATCGACCCATTTGCCGTTTTGAAGCCGCATCACATCATACGACGGGTATGCATCCCCTTTCCCGTCGAAGACGATCGTTCCGGTAAGGCCGACATGCCGGATCAGGTCGAGACCTTCTCTGATCACGTCCGCCGTATATCCGCTGTTTTCTATTCCTTGGGACACCACGATTATCGTATCGTATCCGTAGATCGAGCCGCGGGTCATCATCTCTTCGCCGAATCTCTCCAAATAATCCTCCTCATACAAGGGATCTGAGATCCTTCTTGCCTGGGAGAAACCGATGAGGCCTTCTGAGTATTCACCGACTTCCAACGGGACCTGCTGGTTTGTGACCATGTCGGATCCGAACCATGTCGGGTCGAGTCCTTCCTTTTCTGCGGCCAGCATGATCTCTATGCACTAACTCGGGTTTACAATCATCAGAACGGACTGAGGATCGGTGTTCTTCATTTCGGCGATGATCTCGGTCGTGTTCACCGTGTCCGAGTCGGGGACCGAAATGGCGGAAACGATATGCATATCCGGATACTCGCTGTTAGCTTCGTTGAGGAAGGATGATTTGAGACTTCTTCAGTAACTGTTGTCGAGATTGATCAGCATCACGTTCTGCGTTTCGTTTCTTCCGCCGATGATCTTGGCCATGCCGGCACCGAGGTAGATGTCTGAGGAGACCGTTCTATAGACGTAATTGCCGTATGCCGAGAGGCCGGCAGACGTTGCCGAGGGAGAGATGAGAAAGATCTCATATGACTCCGCATACGGGGCAAGGGCCAGCGTGACGGTGCTTGTCAATGCGCCGATCACTACACGGATGCCTTTTTCTTTGATCTCTTTAAACTGGGCTTTTGCGAGCGTGACGTTTCCTTTGTTGTTGTAGTATTCGACCCTGATTGGAACGCCCCGGATACCGCCTTCATCATTGATGTCTTCGACAGCGAGTTCTATTCCCCGCATATACTCGATGCCGAACTCTGCCATTTCTCCCTCGAAGGGCATGGAGACTGCGATGACCATTTCGTCTTTTGGAAACGGCGTGGTAATGATCGTTCCAAACGGGTGAAATGCGACGATGATCATGATGACCGTCAGGATGATCAGTCCGATGGTGATGTAATTTGCTGCTTTCGTTTTCGGCGGTTTTTCGTGATGACCGGACATTTACTTCTCCTCCATTTCCGTCTCGTCTTTGGGTTCAGTCCCAATTTGTTCTTTTTTGGTTTCGGTCTTTTTTCTGCCGAACAGTCTGCCGGTTCCGGCGGCAAAGACGATATGATCTTTCGCAAAATATGCAAACAGCGCCACACTGAGGGTATTGACGATCGTGATCGGCAAAAACGTGCTTCCGATGATCACGATGATTTCGTCAACAGTCTGCGTGCCCATAATAAGTCCGCACCCTGGCACGATGATAAGCAGGTGTATCCACTCGATGATGACGGTCAAAACGGCCGCTTTGAAGACGGTGATTCTTCCCTGCCACCAGCGGACGGCAAATCCGGCGATAAGACCGGCCGCGAGAATGGCGAGAGAGCAGCCGACGGCGGTCGGTCCGCCCTGGGCGAGCCGGTAGATGCATCCAATCAGGCCGGCAAGTCCGCCGACGACGGGACCTCCAAGAAGTCCTGCGACGATCGGTCCGATCGCGCTGATGTTGAAGATGAGACCGTTGACATCGATTCCTCTGAATACGCCGTAAATCGAAAGCCCGCCGCCTAATATGACCGTCCATATTTTATCGGGGAGGGTCGCAGCTCCGCTGACGAGCTTTTTGAACATCTCCGTTTTTGTAAAAATGAAGAGCACCACAACGATCACGAGCACGCGTTCAATTAAGGGGATGCCGTTTTGCAGGAACGAGGCCTCGATTAAAAGCGCGATGTAGATCGAAAGCCCGCTCCCGATTGCCATGATAGCTATCCAGACTCTGGAACCTTTTGCATACTTCGGCAGTCTGCTGTCCAGATAAATGACGATGAACCCGAAGATATCAAACAGGATCGCCGAAAGTGCCGAGATGTCCCGGATTACCGTCATCGGATTTGCGATCAGCATGGCAAAAATAATCACACCGATGAACACAAGGAGCAAGATTTGGTAGAGATTAAACTCACTCGGCAGTTTTACCCCGCTGTCTTCGCCGAGATGTCGAACCACTTTTACAAGAGCACGGGCGCGGGCATCCATACCAACGACGACTGCCCCCGAAAAAGATGATCGCCACAAACATCAGGAACAAATAGGGTCCGTAGGGGATCGACCCGAAGATGTAGAGGACCTGCGTGATCAGCGTATCAAGCGTGATCTCCGCTCCGTGCGGCATGAAGGATACGGCGTATCCCGCATATCCGAGGAACATAAAACCGATCGTGATGATCGCAACGATCACGAACCCGGTTATCACGTCAACATTAACGCTGCGGATATATTTCCTGAAAAAAGATTCGTTTAACAGATTGCATTCCTGTTCGTCTTCCGAGTGGATCTTCGTTTTCTGCGAGAGCCAGACCTAATAGAGCATGAGGTCCAGTCAGGATTCGACCACTCCCAGAATCGCGAGGATCGCCATCTCCGAGCCAGTTGGGATCGTAGGTTTCAGTCCGTCGGAGTCTGTTCAATCGATACGTCAATCCATTGGACAGAGTTTTTTTTATCGAGATAACTTCACCTAGGAATATCATGATTCAACCGTTTCACTATTGACATGGGATTGGGGGGTAATCTGCCAAATCAGACTTCTTTAGACTTTTTATCGATAATTTGCAAAATTCATATTCTGAAATCTATTCTGTAAATGGGCTAACATCAATAATTGGAACTTTATAAAATTCATTATTGCAGAGAGCGCTCTTTTGTTTTTCTTGCAATGCACCACATCAAATTTGACGGTTTTTTTGAGGTGTGCATGCTTACGTTCGCACGTTACCCGCCTTTTCATAGCATCTTTTACCTCCCTTCCATGAAGAATAGTCTGATTTCTGAGATATGCTCCTACCATCTCCCGTTTACCATTCTTGCAGAGAAATACCAGTTTTTCTGTAAGAGACATTTGGGCATTTCCTCCTTTTCTCCAGAACGTATTGATCTGTTTTATTATGGTCTTCTCTGAACCTAATTGGGACAACTGCGCGTCAGATCTCAGTTGAATAAGGGGTTTTGCATGAAGTTTCTCAAATATTAACGTGTGTAGCTATAGGGAGTCATATCCCGCATCCATCAATACACGATCACAGGATACGCCGAGAAGTTCGGCAATCTGAATCAAAAAATGCTCATAGGGTTTGTCATTCTCCGTTCCGTCTGAATGAATCATAAACAAGGGATAAGCCCCCAGATTCAAAATATGTGCTTTATCCATTTTAACCTGATAATGAGGGTTAAACAGACTATTGGGACAATAACGGCTTGCAACTAAAGGAGTGGAATCGATAATTACCTCGGTTTCAGATTTGAGGAAATGGACAATCTTTTTGCTTATCAAAAACATAAGAACTTCCATACCCTCCTCACCTAAACGATATTTCACAAAGTAATGCAACGTACTCGGCGAAGGTAACCAGAGTGGTGATTTTACCGGAAGAAGGTGGCTGAGATCTTCTTCCGTTATTTTACGCCGAATATGACGATAGGCTATTCTGCGATAAGTCATGACAACAGTCAGTTTTATCAGAAAATAAATGGGATAATGAAAATAATCGCGATGATGAGTTGAATAATATGTTTGTTCGACTTTTCGTACAATGTCACTAATGTTGAGCTGGGACATGAGCCAGCAAATGGACATATCCGGAAGGATGACTCCATTGTTGAAAATACGTTCGTATTCGTCTTGAAATTCAGACATACCAGTCGGCGTAGGGATACATAAAGGTATTGTTCCCCTCCAAAAAAGTCGACAAGAGTAAATGGGGGATGAGTTTATATCACAGAATCCACGATTGGACAGACTCAAACGATTGATTCATGCAGATTCATATTTTTTCCTTCATGTTTCCTCACCCCTACCCCTCCCTCCAAAATTATGTCCACATTAACATTGCCTAAAGACACCTGCTCTGCGCGGGACCGGAACATGAACAAAAACCGACCGAATCACCCGTTCACGACGCAGAATATAAATTGCAGGCATCCTTAATAATATAGATACGGGCATCATCCACGACGTATGAGTCTGTACAAAATCATGTGTGGAGATAAAGTGATAATTTATCATGAAAAATAAGAGCAAACGCGGAGGTGCAGCGTGAGTAACGTCTTTCCCGCAATACTCGCAGGTGTTGCTGCATTCATAATCTATCTGGTACTTTCAGCAGGCTCGGCGACGCCGGGCGACGGGATACTTCTCTGGTCATCTGCCGAACTCGTCATTGGACTAATTCTTTCGATTATAACCGGGTTGATATGCCGGAAACTTTGGAATGGAAAAAGCTATAGAATGGCAAACCCGCTTCGCTGGCTCCTTTTGATCGTCTATATCATTCCGTTTCTAATCGAACTTATTATTGCAAATCTGACCGTTGCTTCCAAGATTATCACCGGCAGAAATATCAGACCCGGAATCGTGAAACTCACCCCCGGTATGAAAACCGACGGAGGCGCACTGCTTCTTTCGGCATCCATCACCTACCAGCCGGGAACGGCCACGGTGGACGTGAACGATGAGACCATGGAAATTTATGTTCACTGTCTCGATGCCAGCGAAGACGCAAAAGGGGTCCTGCCTGCAGATAAGATCTTCGCGAAGATCAACCTCGCCAAATGGATCAGGAGGATCACCGAATGAATGATATATTCATGGTCGCAGCGATCATCTTCGTGCTTCTGATCTTTGCATGCGGGGTTCGTATCTGGCGCGGTCCGACAAATGCCGACCGAATGCTCGCACTTGAAGTGATCAACATTCTCGTTGTCACCATTATGATCACCCTCTCGCTCTGGTTTATGCAGCCGGTGTTCATCGATGTGGCAATCGTGTATGCTCTTCTCTCCTTTGTTGGAACACTCTACGTCGCAAAACTCATTATGGGGGAACTTAAATGATCGATATACTCGTAACCGTGTGTGTGATGATCTCGCTCATATTCAGTATCCTCGGAGTGATCGGTCTTTCCCGATTCCCTGACTTTTACACACGCATCCATGCAGCCGGACTGATCGGCAGTCTCGGATTCCTGTTTATGGGAGCTGCCGTCCTAATCTACGCCACAGGTCTCCTGCTTGCGGGCGATGAAGCCTGGCTCAACTTCAGCACGCATGTTGTGCTGGCTTTGCTCGTTGTGGTGATCACAGGGACCACCGCGACCCATGCAATCGCCCGCAGTGCATACCGTTCGGGAAATATGCCGATCGCGAAGGTCGATGCTTTCAAAGCGGATGAACCGAAAATGAAACGTCGGGAGGAGAGAAAATGATCGAACTGTTTCCCGAAAGTTACGTGGTTTTACACCTGCTCTTCCTCGCTGCAATACTCTTCTGCGCAGTAACGGTATTTTTCCTGAAGGATCTGATTGCGGCGGCGATCGCCTTTTCCGCATTCAGTTTCCTTCTCGCTCTCGAGTTCTTCCTTCTGCAGGCGCCGGATGTGGCGATCGCAGAAGCAAGTATCGGGGCAGGGATCTCGACCGCGATCATGATGATCGCCATACGCGGAACGAAACGAAAGGAGGGTGAAGAATGAAAGACACAGGCGCAATCTTCCAGCCGAAATTTGTGGTCGTTCTGATCGTTCTTGTAACCATCATCTTCCTTCTTCCGGCATTCGGTCTGACCTTCGGCGCTCCGGCTGCCACGATGACGGATCAGTATTATATCGATCACTCGCAGACGGAGACCGGAGCGAACAACGTGGTCACCGCAGTCGTCTTCGACTTCCGTGGATTCGATACGCTCGGCGAAGCGACCGTTCTGTTTATTGCGGTCCTTGGGGTCGCGATGATTTTCAGGAGGCTGCACAAATGACGATCGGTCTTATTGTCAGAACCGCAGGCCGCCTGCTCGTTCCATTTATCTTCATCTTCGGTTTCTACATCGTGGCCCACGGTCACCTGACGCCTGGCGGAGGTTTCCAGGGAGGAGCGGTGATCGCAACAGGCGTGGCGCTTATCCTCGTCTGTTATTATTACCGCGAATGCATGGAGACGTTCATCCCGGTGACGAGCTTCAAACTCGTCGAATCGGTGGGTCTTATGCTCTTCATCTGCACGGCGCTCGCCGGACTCGTGGTCGCATCCGGCTTCCTCTTCAACTGGCTGAACGCCACGGGAGGACTTTTTGGAGACGCAGTTGTCTACGGAATAAATCCGGGCAATCTCTACACCGCCGGAATCATTCCGGTGCTGAACTTCGCGATCGGCATCGATGTGTTCGGTGCACTTTCGGCCGTGTTGATGTTCATGTTCGCCGGTCTGAAGGAGACAACTTCGGAAGAGGACGATGCGGAAACATCGCTACATCATATGAATACGGGGAAAAAAGGAGGGAGAAAATGATAGCAAATCTGCCGTTTATTGCGGTAGCATTACTTATAGGCATCGCGCTTGCCACCATTCTTCTCAAGAAGAATATGATAAAAATGGTGATGGGACTTGCGATGCTTGAAGGAGCGGTCAATCTTTTCCTGGTAACGCTCGGTTACCGGAAAAACGGGATCGCCCCGATCTTCACGAATGCACCGGAAGGCGCCGACATGGTTCTCCCGACGGTCCAGGCGCTCACGCTCACGAACATCGTCATAGGGGTGGCTACGACCGCCCTGATGCTTGTTCTCGTGATGTTCATCTATAAAAAATACGGTACGGTCGATGCGGATAAGATGCGGAGGCTCAAGGAATGAACGTTCTTTTCGATAATCTGCCGGTATTGCTGATCGCAGTCCCGCTGTTCTGCGCATTCCTCGTTCCGGTCATCGGAAGATTCGTGCCAAAGATCAGGGATGCCTGGATCGTGCTCGCCTCGTTCGTATCAAGTCTTCTCGCCGTTATTACGGTGATAACGGTCTATACGAAAGGAACGATCGTCTACGTCTTCGGAGCGGCGGCGGGAACACCAGCAGCCCCGATCGACTCGGGCGGGATCCCGTTTCGGATCATCTTCACGATCGACGGATTCGGCGCATTCATGCTGCTTTCTGCAGCGATCGTTTCGTTTGCGGTCATTCTCTACCTTATCTTCTCGCAGAAGGAACGGAGCGGGAAATCCGAGTTCTATGCCCTGTATCTCCTGCTGACCGCATGTGTCTTCGGCATGGTCTCTACCGGGGACATGTTCAACTTCTTCGTGTTCCTGGAGATCAACTCCCTTGCCGGCGCAGCGCTCGTCTCCTACCACAGGAGAGGCGGAATTGCCGCCGAAGGAGCGCTCAAATACCTGATCGTCAACACCGTTGGCGGCCTTATGGTCCTGTTCGCGATCGGTCTGCTGTATGCCCAGTACAACTCGCTGAACATGGCAGTGATCGCATCGCAGATGACGCTTTCGACCCTGAACATCATTGCACTCGTCCTCTTTGTCGCGGCTCTTGCCATGAAAGCAGGATCGGTGCCTTTCCACTTCGCAACCCCCGACGCTTACTCGGTCGCCCCCTCGGGAATCACCGCGGCGATGATCGTGGCAAGCCAGGCTGGTCTGTACGGTATGTTCAGGATCCTGTTTACCCTCTACAGCGACACGTTCAACACCGTTACAATCGGCTGGGTAGTCATCATCCTTGGTGTTCTTTCAATGGTCATCGGCGTTACGATGGCAATACCTCAGAAAGATGTCAAACGTCTGTTGGCATACCATGCCGTTTCGCAGACCGGATACATGCTTCTCGGCGTGGGAATGGCTTTGGCCGTTTTGGGCGATCCGCTCGCAATGGCTTCCTACGGTCAGACGGCCATGGAAGGAGGCCTCTTCCATATCATCAACCATGCGATGTACAAGGGTCTCCTGTTCCTCGCGGTCGGCGCCGTGATTTACCGGACAGGTGTCTGGAGCCTGAACAAGATGGGAGGTCTCGGTCACAACATGAAATGGACGATGATCTTCTTTTTGATCGGAGCTCTCGCCATCGCCGGAATCCCGCCCTTCAACGGATTTGCTTCAAAGCTGATGATCTACGAATCGGTCTTCGCGTTCAACCCGGCCCTTTCGATAATTGCGATGGTCGTCTCCATCCTGACGCTCGCCTCATTCATGAAGGTGTTCCACTCGATGTTCATGGGACCACAGCTCCCCGAGTACGCAGAAGTGAAGGAAGTCCCGAACCTCATGATCGCCGGAATGGTCATTCTGACGATCTTCGTGATCGGGTTCGGTCTCTTGCCGGATCTTGTGGTGAACGATCTCATTACCCCAGCGGCTGATGCCCTTATTAATAAAGGTGCATATATCACCGCGGTCCTTGGAGGCGGATTATGATCGGAGATCTCTTAACTGGATACGGATTCTGGAATCCGCTCGTCTGGATCGCCGTCATGGCCACGGGACTTCTGGTCGCCTGGCTTATCTGGCGCTGCGGCGAGTCGGACTACGACAAAGGAACCGAACAGACGAAACCCTACCTCTCCGGAAACGACGAGCCCGAAAAAGGCGCAGTCCACATCAGAGGCGGGAACATGTATTGGGGATTCACCCAGGCCCTCAAAGGATACTACGACAAACTCGTTCCGCTCCATTCCGGCGTGGTGAACGACTACCTCGCATGGTTCCTGATAGGAGTCATTGTGATCTTCGTGGTGGTGATCGTCCTATGAAACTCACACCACCCTTAAACAGATCCCTCTGGGTCTTCCACTTCAATGCGGGTTCGTGCAACGGCTGCGATATCGAGATCGTGGCGACCCTGACCCCCAGATACGACCCGGAACGGTTCGGCGTGAAACTCGTGGGATCACCCCGCCATGCGGACGTATTACTCGTAACGGGTCCTGTGACGAATCAGATGGCCGACAGACTCCGCCGGGTCTATGCCCAGATGGCAGGACCCAAAGTGGTGATGGTTATTGGAACATGCGGCCAGTCGGGCGGCGTGTTTTCGACGTCATATAATCTGGCAGGCCCGGTCGATCAGATCATCCCGGTGGACGTGTATGTCCCGGGATGTGCGCCGAGACCAGAGGCAATTATAAACGGCGTGGTTACGGCGATCGCGAAGCTCGAACGACTCGAAGGAGGAAAATAATGGACGAAATATATACCCCTGCGGAAGTAGTGGAGAAACTCAAAGCCGCACTAGGCGATTCTATGCTGGACTCCTCCATCAAAGTCAGAGCCGAGGGTGTAAAGAAACGGGAAAACAGCAATATCTGGATCACGATCCACAAGGAAGCGATCCATCAGGCCGTTGAGGAACTGATGAAGATCAGATATCCGCACCTGTCCTGCATCGCCGGATACGACAAAGGAGCAAAAGATCCAAACCTCCGCGTCCAGTACATCTTCTCGCTCTACGGCGGGATCGAAAACACCGAATGCATGGTCATCATTTCTTTTGATCTCCCGAAAGCCGATCCGCATATCTCGACGATCACCGATCTGATGGAAGGGGCGGCCTTCACCGAACAGGAGAAGCGGGAGTATCTCGGCATCATCGTCGACGGTCTGCCGCCGGCAAAACACAGATTCTTCCTACCGCAGGATTTCCCCAAAGATGTCTATCCGCTGAGGAAAGACGAGAAGAGGATCCCCGACTCGATGATCAAAAATCTCTGGGCATGCGGCAGACCGGAAAACCGGCTGCCTGCGCCTCTGGAGGATGAGTAAATGGCCGGAAAAGCACCCTACATCGTGCCGATCGGTCCGATACACCCGGCCTTAAAAGAGCCGGTCCACATCGAACTGACCGTGGTCGGTGAAGAGGTCATCTCAGCCGACTTCACGCCGGGCCAGACCCACCGCGGCATCGAATGGATGGGCCTGTCCCGAAACCCGGTCCAGATCGTGCATCTCACGGACCGGATATGCGGTATCTGCGGCGTGACCCATTCGATGGCATTCGCGAGAGCGGTCGAACAGATCGCGGACATCACCGTTCCTGAACGGGGAGATTATGTCAGAACGATCATCGCCGAGTTCGAGCGTATCCAGTCCCACCTGCTTTGGGCAGGAGTCGCCGCTCACGAACTTGGATTCGACACGCTGTTCTATCTTGCGTGGAGGGTCCGCGAAGAGGCGATGGACGCGGTCGAAGTGATCACCGGGAACCGGGTCAATTACGACATCATCCAGATAGGCGGAACCCGCCGGGACATCACCGAGGATCAGCATTCAAAGATCCGCAAATGCCTGAACACCTACAAGGACCTGTTCGGCAAACTCAAAAAACTCTTCCTCGAAGACGCGGTGATCAAATCCCGCTGCGTTGGAACCGGCCTTCTCTCATTCAAGGCCGCGATGGCATATTCTGCCGTCGGTCCCACCTCGCGGGCATCCGGCGTGACAGCCGACCTCCGTGTGGATTATCCCTACTGTGCATACGGGGATCTCGACATCAAAACGGTCATGCCGACCATCTACGGAAGCGACGTGAACGGAGATACCTATGATCGGATCGTGGTCCGCATATTTGAGGCCGCTCAGTCGGTCGAGATCATCGAGACATGCCTCGACAACATGCCGCCGGGGCCCGTCATCTGGGAAGAGAAAGTCGCAAAGATCCTTTCGACCTGTAAGAAAGCTTCGGGTGAGGCGGTCGGCAGACACGAAGCCCCAAGAGGGGAGGCGGTCCATTATGTCGCAATGGACGGAGCAGAATGTCCAATCGCCTGGAAGGTCAAGGCATCGACCTACAGTAATGCGCATGTCTGGCCGATCATTCTGAAAGGCGCCCAGCTCGCCGACATCCCGGTCATCGTCGCCTCGATCGATCCGTGCATGTCCTGCACCGACCGGGTCGCCGTTACGGATAACGGATCCACGAAGATCTTTACGAAAGAACAGCTCGCAAAGATGTCCTACGAAAAGTCCCGGAGGATGATGCAATGAACATCATCCTCTCAGCCGTCGGCGGAACGGTAGTTCTTGCGATACTTTCGATCATCGTCGGCCTGTTCCTTGCAGGAATCGACCGGCGAATCGTCGCCCACATGCAGGCACGCATGGGCCCGCCCCTTTCCCAGCCTTTCACCGATGTGAAAAAACTGTTCGCCAAACAGAGCATCGTGCCGGCGAACGCGATCCCTTGGCTCTTTAATCTGATGCCGATCGTTGCCCTCGCATCCTCGATCGCGGTGATTCTGTACCTGCCGTTTGGAAGCCTTGCCCCGATCCTCGGCGATGTGGGCGATATGATCCTTGTCCTCTATCTCCTGATCGTTCCTTCGCTTGCTCTTGTGATCGGCGGATTCGCCTCGGGCTCGCCGTATGCAACGGTGGGCGCCCAGCGTGAAATGGTCTCGATGATCGCCTACGAACTGCCGCTCGCAGTATCCGTGATCATTATCGCCTGGAGACTGATGGCCGCAAATGTCGCGAACCCGTTTTCCTTTACGACGTTGATGCAGACATCAGTCTGGAATGTTGTCGGACCCCTCGGGATCATCGGTCTTCTGATCCTTCTGATCCTGTTTGCCTGGATCACGCCCGGAGAACTCTCGAAGATTCCGTTCGATACGCCCGAAGCGGAAACGGAACTTGCGGGAGGTATCCTGGTCGAGTATTCCGGCAGAAACCTCGGCGTCTTCTCCCTTGCCCAGGCCGTGAAAATGGTCGCGATGATCGCGTTCGGCGTTATCATCCTCTTACCCTGGAATCTTTCGCCGATCTTCGGTCTCATGGGGGCCGGAGCCGCGGCGCTCGATCTGGTCTTTTTCTTCGTGAAAGTGGTCATCGTCTCGATCCTTTCGGTGACGGTGATCAGAACGATGATGGCAAGATTCCGTATCACGCAGGTCGTGAAGGTCTACTGGTTCGTCTTCGGCGGTCTTGGAATCGCGGCGATCAGTCTTCTGATGCTGGACGCTTTTCTGATGGGAGGTCTCTGAAATGTTTCCCATGTTAAAAGAGATCCTGGCCCAGTCGGTGAAAAAGCCAGTCACAAATCTCTTCCCCGCGGCACGCCTCCCAAAAACCATCACCGGATTTTTAGGGCAGGTCGGCGAAGGAAAAGCCGAACTGATCCCTCCGGTGGAGACGCCGGCCGCGATGCGGGGAAAACTGGTCTATGACCGAAATCTCTGCAATGGGTGCGGACTGTGTATGAAGGTCTGTCCGGCCCATGCGATCGAACAGTTCGTGTACCCGGTCCCTCCTGCAAAGGATGCCGAGGACAAACCGCGTGCCCAGAAAAGGGTCCGGATCTATGTCGGAAGCTGTATTTTCTGCGGTCAGTGCATCGATATCTGCCCGAAGAGTGCGATCTCCCAGTCGCCGGAGTTCCTGCTTGCAACGGAAGACCGGTTCGCCGAAAGCCAGATTATAGAGTGAGAGCTTTGCAGATCGAACTTAGACCATGGGAGGAGCGAGACGCCTCTTCCCTTGCTTTTTTTGCGAACGAACCTTTGATCGCGAAGAATCTGCGGGCAGGGTTTCCTTCGCCTTACGGTCTTGACGATGCGAAAGCCTACATCGCGTTTTGCCATCAGCAGGACCCAACCGAAAATCTCTGCCTCGCGATAACCGATGACGACACGGCAGTCGGCAGTATCGGCGTATTTTGCCGGGGCGAAAGGAAGGCGGAGCTCGGCTACTGGCTCGGCAAAACCCTACTGGGGCAAAGGGATCATGACGAAGATGATCACGGAGATTTGCGGCATGGCATTTCAGATATTCCCCATCGACGAGATATTCGCCGAGCCGTATGAGTGGAATGCGGCATCACAAATGGTCTTGGAAAAGGCAGGCTTCGTGTATACCGGGGCTAAGGAAAAATCCCGGGTGTATACGCTTGTGAAGGGTAGAGAGTAGATTTCGAGAGAAATCTCTGCGCATATTTTTTTTTATATTTTTGGTGTAAGTCGGTTTCGTGTAAGGGATAATTGTTGGTGCTTGAGAAAAACCAACCGCGAATCGGCGCGAATCAAGCCCTTCGGGCTCCCAGAATCGGATTTGCTTTCCCTCACTTTCGCAATCCAGCTTTGCTGTCTTGCTCATCCCTCATCGGGAACGTTCGGGCAAATCCTGTCGGCGCCCCAGCGCCTCCATTTTTGAGTGATTTGTTTTACACCTCTCTTTGTATTACATAATCCCACAGGACCATAATTAAATCCCACTCGTATCCATATTATGATACGATGAGAGATTTAACCGATGAAGAATCTTGGAAATATGAATTATACAACCTCCTCTTTATTCAGCACGATTATGATGCAGCCATAAAACTGAGGGAAAAAATATACCAAAGCAGCTTTTTCACTATTCGGCGATATCATAACAATTCTGGGATAGTATGAAAGGAGTCCAGAATCCTGATCATGCAATCCCCCATCATACAATTTGGTTAAGTAGTCCTGATTCTCTCAATGATCCATACGACTGCTGGCTTCATATTGATTTAAAAGAACTAGGCTTTGATTTTGAGTTGGCAAAAATCATGTATGGATTTGGACTTGTTAAGAACCTGACTTTGCCAGTTGGCAACTCCCCCTTTTTTAACGCTCTCGCTCCTCCCCCTTCCAAAAATGGGAAAAATAGAATTTGACATTTGCCTCTTCTCCCCCTATCCAGCCTCACCCCACCCCGCATTTTAGCCCGAGTATCGCCGTATTCAGCGCATCAAAATTGGAAAACAAACATCGGTGACCACTCTCTTTCCCCTTCATCATTGTAACTGTCAAATTCAGCAGCGAATATTTGATGAATTTTGTAGCCACATGCTTTGCTTCCGGAACCTCATACCGCACCAGAGACACAAACAGCTGTGCCAGAAACACAATCAGAATTGCGCCGCGAATACTATTTTCCGTCCATACCCTCAATGGTTTAATCTCGATCTCATTCTTCAGCGAATGAAAGATTTTCTCAATCGAATCCTTTTTTCGGTAGCGTTCAAGCGCTTCTGCAAGTGTCAAATTCCTGGTTGAAGTGAATGCGAAAAACCCTCCTCTTCCGGAATTCAGCTTCTCCCTGAGAAAGGCAATCGCTTTCTCTTCCGACATATGTATGAGCTTTGTCTGAACCGAATAGGTAATCTTCACCAGCGGATTTGCGATCCCGATCTTCTTTGGCAGCTTTTTGTTTCGGGAAATATACTCCTGAATCACCGCCGCTTCGATGAACTGCCGGTACACTTTCCGTGACAAAGCATCCAAATTCTGCGCCTCAAGCCCCTCCGAGAAATAGAAATAGGTTACACTGCCGGGTTTCACGTTTTTGATGCCATATATTCCCTGTTTATCCGTTTGCTCATCATGATTGATCTTGATCGGATCCCTCTGCCAAAACGTTTTGATGATTTTATCGTCACTGGTGTTCAGTTTCTTTGCGGTCAAATAGTCATGCCTGCATGCTCCAATGAGTTCCAGATTTTGTTTTGATCCGGCTCCTTTATCGAAGATAACCAAGGAGCCTTCGGTGAGTTTCTTCTGTGATTGGAGGAAAGTTGACCGAAAATGGGTGACGTCATTTACATTTCTGGCTTTCACCGTTACGCCGATCGGTACATTGATCGGGTGAGCAAGCTTGGTGATCCCAAGAGTTATCTGCAGTTTATCTGGTCGATGATCACGACTGTAGCCGTATTTCCCCAAAGGTGAAGCACTGCCGTGAAGAACAAGACTTGTCCAGTCGAGATTTACGTCGGTGTGCTCGAACTGACAGCGGGAAAATATTCTATCCTGGAGTCAGGAGATGATGAATGCACTGTTTTGCCCGAGCGTTTCCAGAAGACGATACAGCGTTTTTCCTGTGAACGAAGGGAGATTATAGTATTCTCTGGTTTCCGGCTGTATGAGCCAGGAATGAGCACGTTTGATGCTGAAGTTGTCGCTGAGTTTGTAGGCGGCGA
Source organism: Methanocorpusculum sp. (assembly GCA_965229365.1). Classification (GTDB taxonomy): domain Archaea; phylum Halobacteriota; class Methanomicrobia; order Methanomicrobiales; family Methanocorpusculaceae; genus Methanocorpusculum. The sequence continues at coordinate 203,480 of OZ245878.1, forward strand.
GGGCTTTGATCGGGTGGAGATTTCGATTCCTTTCTTTTTCAGCGGGGAGAAGAGGGAGGAGAGTTCAAGAGTGGTGAACATTTTTTCGCTGAGGAGGAGAGGGCCAATCTGAAATGATATGTGGTGAGTGGGTGTAATACTGAGTGTCTCTGTGCGTCTGTTGGTTTTCATTGGGTAAATTTAAATTGACGGCTCACAGGGACTAGTTTTCTCTTTTGTTGCGTTTACGTGATGTTTGAATGATGGCTATATTACCAACTGTCAAAGTCAGGTAAGAAGAAGGATGAGCGTATTATGAGAATTATTGATTATTATGCAACGGGATGTTCTGATAAAACAAAAATTGCAGAATATAAACGTGAACTTGAAATAGCTTTTTCTAAGTCAGAATCCATAGTTGACAGTGTCACATCAGTATGTGAAAAATATCAACCATCAGAACCATTTCGGGAGAAAACATATTTAGTAATACAAAAAAAAATGGATGAAATATATACTAAATCTCCAATTGAAGTATTTATGGAATATACTAATGACTATGGTGTTTTCAGTTTCTGTGAGTCAAACTTGGATATTTTAATGTGGTCACATTATGCTAAATCACATACTGGTGTCTGTTTAGAATACGATATAAACCAGTTACTCGGAAATCCACGTGCCTCAAATATTTACAATTCTTTAATTCCGATAATCTATGAGGAACAGCCTCTTGATTTAAATCAAATATTCTTAGATAGAGAGATAAATAGAATTTCTGGATTATTACATGAAGTAAGTATGAGAAAAAACATTGCCTGGTCATACGAAAAGGAGTGGAGATTGTTTCATCAGTTGCTCCCAGATCCTTCCCCAATCTGCGACAAACGTGTCTATCCATTTTATCCCCCTACAAGGATCCATCTGGGATTGAGAATGTCAAAAGAGGATAGAGAGAGAATTGTAAAGATTCCAAATAAATACAATATCCCGCTGTCCAAAATACGTATGAATCCAACAGAATACAAACTCTATTCGGTTCCTTTGGAACCTGCTGAGAGTTCAAAAATACATTAATATTTCATAACTCAGAATATCGAGTATCATATTCACCGTCATTTACTGAGAGCCGCCGGGGCGGCGACAGGATTTGCCCGAACGTTCCCGATAAGGGAGGAGCAAGACTGCAGAGCAGGCTTGCGAAAGTGAGGATATGCAAATCCGATTATGTTCGCCCGAAGGGCGGATTCGCGCCGATTCGCGGTTGGTTTTTCTCATGCACCCACAATAATCCCTGACACGAAACCTATGTACACTCACACACTAAAGAGAAAAACTCTCTGGTAAATTCAAAATATAAGATATCTCCACCGCGGGCCGCTCCGCGCCGAAGTCGCGGCCCCGCACCCCAAATATAACAGAATACAGAATAATAATCCTGAAAATGAAAAACCGGCAAGCCGTTTTTTTCTGACAGCATTTTTCTAGACGGCGTGCGATTCCTGCGCAGGCGATAAGCCGGAGCATAGCCCGAATACGCAAGAAAAATGCGATTAGCGAGAATTCGCGATTAAATAATCTTATATGTCCACACTCACCCACACTCCTTTCTTTACAGAGCTACCTACTCTCTATCAATCTCCTTTATCCCCCTTTTCGTGAATTTCGTTGAGTTTAGGAAATTTCGTGTGGGGGACTAGGGGTACTGTAAATATCTTAACTGATTTTTTTATTTTCGTGTTTTTCGTAATTCTTTCGTGCATTTCGTGTGATGCCCAGCTTCCCAAAAACAACCCCGTCCAATTACAACCACATAACCTATCCATTTGAAAAACCCACATTACCAAGACACTCTCATTAAGAATGTATATTACTGAGAATGTAAAATCATTATAGATATCAATATCCGGCCGATAGGCCGGCATTTACCAAGGAAAATATGAAAAGTATAACTGGGTCGGCACGATGCAGCACGTATGAAAGAGAACAGATACGTGAAGCCGTGGAAAAAGCGACAAAAGCTTCCGGCGGCCTGCCGCGGGTCGACGGCCGAAAAGTTCTGCTCAAGCCAAATCTCCTCTCCGACGCCGGAATTGACCGTGCGATCACCACACATCCCGAAATCGTTTATGCAGTCGGGAAAATGATCATCGAAGCCGGCGGGATCTTAACGATCGCCGACAGTCCGGGGGCCGGGATCATCTACTCGCCGAGAGTTCTCAAGAGGGTCTACCACAAATGCGGGATCGAGAAGGTTGCCGACGAACTCGGCATCAAACTCTCCTATGACACCGGATATCAGGAACGTTCCTGCCCTGCCGGAACCGTCATGAAACGGTTCACCGTCATCAATCAGGCATGCGAAGCTGACGTCATCATCTCGGTCTGCAAACTCAAAACCCACATGTTCACCCATTTTTCCGGCGCCGTCAAAAACACCTTCGGCGTCGTTCCCGGGCTCGACAAACCCGTCTTCCACTCCAGATTCCCCGACGCCATCGACTTCTCCGAGATGCTCGTCGACTTAAACGAACTCATCGAGCCGGACTTCGTCGTCATGGACGCCGTCGTCGGGATGGAAGGAAACGGCCCGATGGGCGGCCAGCCCCGTGAAGTCGGCTACATCCTTGCTTCGCACTCCGTCTACGGCCTGGACATCTCCGCCCAGACCCTCGTGAACATGCGGCCCGAATGCATCGGAACCACGATGGCCGCTCTCAGGCGTGGACTCGTCGACGAAGTCGAGGTCGAAGGAGACGAGATCATACCGATCAAGGACTACGTTCACCCGTCCACCTACAGCGGCCGCCAGAAAGAGTCCTGGCACAAAAAAACCATCTACCGAAAACTGCAGAGGGTCGGCAAAAGATACGAACCCTCTCCCGTCATAAACACCAAAAAATGCATCGGCTGCGGACAGTGCGCACGGATCTGCCCGGTAAAAGCCGTTGAAATCATACAGGGAAAGGCGATCTTCGATCTGACCAACTGTATCCGGTGTTACTGCTGCCACGAGATGTGCCAGTACCACGCGATCGAAATGAAGCGCTCGATGAGCGGAAAAGTCATCCACAAAGTCATCCACTGACAACCTCTTTTCACCACCCGTTCCCCCTCCCTTTTCCCTAATCAGGGACGGACGTACTCATCTTATTATTGTTCGGCCCCAAATATATGCTCGTGAAATGGGCAATTTTAGGTGGAGGTCTGACCGGGGTCACTCTCGCCCGTCTTCTCAAGGAAAAAGGACATGAAGTCACGGTCCTCGAAAAGGAACCGAAAATCGGCGGTCTCTGCAAATCGAAAGTGCGAAACGGATTTACCTTCGACTGCGGGGGGTCGCACATCATCTTCTCCCTGGACACCGAAGTTCTTTCGTTCATGCAGAACGCTTTAGCCGACAACCGGGAATTTCGAAACAGAAACACCAAAATATTCTATAAAGGTCAGTATGTAAAATACCCGTTCGAAAACGGACTCTCGGCTCTTCCAAAGGAAGACCTGTTCTTCTGCATCAACGAATACGTCAAGAATCTGGTAGCAGTCGAAAAAGGTGAGGTCGCTGAGCCGACGAGTTTCAAGGACTGGATCTACTACACCTTCGGCAAAGGAATTGCCGAGTGTTATCTTGTTCCCTACAATGAAAAGATCTGGAACTATCCGACCGACAAAATGTCGAAACACTGGATGGACGGACGCGTTCCCCGCCCGCCTGTCGAAGACATCATCAAATCGGCGATCGGCATCGAAACTGAAGGATACACCCATCAGGCGGTCTTTTCCTATCCAATCGAAGGAGGAATCGAAGCCCTGATCCACGCCACCGCAAAGCCAATCGAGAGTTCGATCAAGACAAACTACACCGTCACCTCGGTCGCGAATACGGGCGACGGATGGGCGGTCTCCAACGGAAAAGAGACGATTAAAGCCGATCGGGTCATCTCGACCCTGCCGCTCCAGACGCTTCTTCCGATGCTGAATGTACCGGCCCAAATAAAAGAGGCATGCGATGCCCTTCGATACAACTCCATCGCCTGTATCTCCGTCGGATTCAAAGGGAGCCTCCCCGACATCTCCTGGATGTACGTACCGGAAGAAAAATGGGGCGCCTTCAACCGTCTCTCCTTCCCGTCCAACTTCTCGAGCAAAGTTGCCCCGGCAGGCTGCTCGGCGGTCCTCGCCGAGATCACCTACAACGAAGGCGACGACGTTTCGAAGATGAGCGATGAGGAGATCATTGCCCACACCGTCGACGGCCTCGTCAGAATGGGAATCATCCCGTCAGGGGACAACATCGTCCATACCGCGGTCGACCACTTCAAATTCGCTTACGTCGTCTACGATCTCGATTACCAGAAAAATATTAAAAATGTCAGAGAATATCTTGAAGGAACCCTCGGCATCAATCTCGTCGGCAGATTCTCCGAGTTCGAATACATCAATATGGACGGCTGCATTAGAAGCGCAATGAATTTCGTGGAGAAAAATACATGCGAGTAAATATCAGGGTGGAAAATTTTTCGGTATTCAAATACGTCGGCTGTGCGACGGTCGCGATGATGCTTTACGAAGGTCTGCAGAAGACCCCGGGCGTCGAGGTCGAGCTGAACAGTAAACAACATGACCACGACATAACCCACTGTCATACCCTTGGACCCGGAGCCGTTTACTCGCGAATGCGGGCAAAACATGTCAAAGTGTTGACCGCCCACTCGACCCCGAGCCTGAACGTCAACAACCTCGCCGGTGCTTCGCTCATTAATAAGATCTACAAGCCGATGTACGGCAAATACAATCACATCATCACCATCACGAAAGAAAATGAACGGGAGATCAAAGAGATGCTCCCGGACATGCCGACGACGAGGATCCCAAGCTGCGTAAATATGGAGAAGTTCAAGCCCGATTCGGAAAAACGCCGTATTTTTCGGGAAACATACGGTTTTTCGGATGACGACAAAGTGATCCTGCAGGTCGCCCAGCAGACCCCGAGAAAAGGGATCTATGATTTCCTTGACCTCGCAGACGAACATCCTGAATACAAGTTCATGTGGGTCGGCGGATTTCCCTACGGGCCGATCTCGGACAACAGAAAAAAGGTCGAGGAGCGGAAAGCCAAAGCCGGCGACAACGTGATCTTCCCGGGATTCGTTCCAGACATAACCGGCGTATATGCCGGAGCCGACGTCTTTTTCTTCCCGTCCTACGGGGATCTGATGTCGATCTCGATTATGGAGGCGCTCTCAAGCGGTCTTCCGGTCATCTCCCGCGACCTGCCGGAGTACCGGGAACTTTTCACCGGGATTGCCGGATTCTTTACCAAAAACGAAGAAATCGCACCCCTGCTCGCAGACGATCCTCTTCTCAGAAACGCTGCATCCCATGCCAGGGCATCGGTTGAGCAGTATGATATTTATAAAGTAGCACAGATGCATGCCGATCTGTATGCGGAGTTATTAGCATGATTTCAGTCGTAGTTCCATCATTCAATGAAGAGGCAGGCATCGAAGCCTTCCTGAAAAGTCTCTGTGACCAGACGCTTCCAAGAGATCATTACGAGATCATCGTGGTTGACGGTGGGTCGAAGGATAAGACCCGCGAGATCGCGGAAAAATACGCAGACAAGGTGTTCATCCAGACGAGCAAAAAGGTCGGCGGGGCGAGAAACGACGGCGTTCTCGCAAGCAAATATGACCTGATCGTAACAACCGATGCAGACTGTTTTCTGCCGAGACCCTGGCTCGAGACGATCGTAAAAGACTTCGAGAAGTATCCGGATGCATCGGTCATCTACGGGCCGATCTATCCTCTGGAGCCGGGATTCAAACACAAGTTCGAGGTGTTCCTGTATAATATCGTGGTCCGGATCGGCGGAAGAACGGGAATCTTCTACGCGACGCTTGGAGCGAACACGGCGTTTCGGAAAAATCTCTTCATCGAGGCAGGAATGTATAAGGTCTGCGATGCCGGAGATGACTGGGAACTCCCCAAACGCATGAGAAACTATGGACTGGTCGTCCTCGATATGAAGATGATCATCGGCTTTTCGATGCGGCGCTACATCAACTTCGGTCTGTTCCGCTCGGCGTTCCAGTGGTTCTACGTGGTCGCAAAAGGCGGGTTCTCGGACAAACACCAGTATATGGGCAAGGAATATACGAAAAAATAATGATCACGCTATATCTCCCCGACGGTCAAATCCTGATGACCCGTGCCGGAACGCTTGAGGAGATCCTTCTCCGTCTGGATATGAACCCATACGAGATTCTCGTCACAAGGGACGGCGAACTTTTGCTTGCGGACGATCCCGTGGATGAGGACGATGTCCTGCGGGCGACCTCGATCGTGCACGGGGGATAAATGACGATCATGTGTGGCCGCTGCGGAAAAAAGGCCGTCTACGTCGATCCGGTAACAAAGCAGCGGTTCTGCGGAGAGCATTTTTCGGCATGGTTCGAGGTAGGAGTCTCTGCCGCGATCGAAAAATACCGGATGGTCGAGCCCGGGGATCGGATCGCGGTCGGTCTTTCCGGAGGGAAGGACTCGACGGTTCTTTTGACGGTGCTTGCAAAACTGGATCTGAACGCGGAGCTGATCCCGATCACGGTTGATGAGGGGATCGGCGGTTACCGGGACGATACGATCCTTGCAGCGACCCGGATCTGCGATACACTCGGCCTCGCCGACAAACTGGTCTCTTTTACGGATATCTGCGGGAAAACGCTGGACGAACTGCTGGCAAACGATCCCCGCCAGGCGTGCTCGGTCTGCGGGACTTTGCGGCGGCGTGCCCTGAATCAGGCGGCCCGCGAGGTCGGGGCAACCAAGATCGCGACGGGTCACTGTCTGGATGATGAGGCTCAGTCGATTCTGATGAATTATCTGCGGGGTGATGTGACCCGGGTGACGGGGTCATTTCAGACGAACGCGGATACGCTGTTTCTCCCGAGGATTAAACCGCTCTGCCGTTCGACCGAGCGGGAGACGGTCGCCTACGGGCTCGTGAACCATCTGCTTACCGATCTGCCGGAGTGCCCGTACACAAAGTATGCTCTGCGTGCAGGGGTCAGGACGGGACTTGGGAAGCTGGAATACAAAACACCCGGGACTATGATGAACATCGTGACCAGCCAGGAGAAGCTTCTCGCAAAACTCGGACCGCGGGAAGGCGAGATCACGATGATGGGCCGCTGCGAACTCTGCGGGGAGCCGACGAGTCACCGGCTGTGTGCGGCGTGTGCTCTGCTCGAAAAACTGGAGTAATGTTTTTCGCTGAATTTTCCAGGAGCGGCACATGAATCTCGATTTCTTCAAATATATACTCGCCTTGCTGATCTTTGGTTCGAACGGCATCGTGGCGAGCTTTATCGCGTTAACCAGCTACGAAATCGTGTTTTTCCGAACAATGATCGGCGTCCTGTTTCTCATTCTGCTGTTTGTGGCAATTCGGAAAAAACCGCAGTTCCTGGCTTATCGAAAAGAAGCCCTGTATGTGGTGATCTCCGGAGTCGCAATGGGGATCTGCTGGATGTTTTTGTACTAGGCGTATGCGCAGGTCGGGGTGAGCATCGCTTCGCTTGCGTATTACTGCGGCCCGGTCCTTGTCATGATCGCAGCACCTATCATTTTCCGAGAAAAACTCCATCTCTCGATTATTGCGGGATTTGCCGCCGTGCTTCTTGGGATGCTCTTCGTCAACGGAGGGGATCTCCTTACGGGCGGCATGTCGTTTGGGCAGTTCAGCGGGATCATGTCGGCCGTGATGTATGCCGTGATGCTGATCTTCAATAAAAAAGCGGTCCATATAAACGGCCTTGAAAACCCAATGATCCAGCTGACGAGCAGTTTCGTCATCGTCGCGGTTTTCACGCTTGCCTATCAGAGACTCTCTTTTCAGATCCCGGCCGGAAGTATTCTGCCGCTCCTTTTCCTCAGCGTCGTAAATGCCGGATTCGGGTGTTATCTCTACTTATCGGCGATCGGAAAACTTTCCGTGCAGACGGTGGCGATCGTCGGGTATCTCGAACCCCTCTTGGCTCTGGTGTTTTCGGCGGTCATCTTGTCGGAACATCTGGGTTTTATCCAGGTGATAGGAGCAGCTCTGATTCTCGGAGGAGCATTGTTCGGCGAGATGTTCAGCCATAAGAAACTGCCGTGGAAAAACAACTCGTAGTAATTAAAAAAAAAGAGAGGATCATAATTGTATGATCCAAAGGAGAAGTTAGGCAGTAACGCCCGCATTCGTCGGAGTGCCGGGTGTTAAGGTCGCCTTAGGGATCGATTCGTTCTTTATGATCGTTATTTTTCCCTGCGGCTTAGCATACTCCTCTCCGACATCGCCGTTGAGTTTCACGGTGATGTAATGGATAAGACCGTCTTCAAGACCGTGATCGAGCGTGACATACGTGCCTCCAAGCAGAGGAATGTTTGGATAATTGTCCCCGTCGTTCACAATGTAATCGTTCAGAAGAACGGTATAGGTTGCATTCACGTCAAACGGCTGCCCCTGGATCGAATCGATCGTCACACGGTTCACTTCTCCGGCAACATAGGGTTTTGTGGCATCAACGGTATAATGAATTCCTGAAACCTGTGGGAAACCGCCTCTCGGATCGGGGACACTTTGTGTCTGATCCTCGAACATCTGAAGGATCATTTGGCCGTCCATATCCGTCGCGACAATACTGTTGCCTAACGGGAAAATATTCAGGAGATCATACTCCGTCACATTACCAGCTTTTATCGGACTGCGAATGGAGCCGGCATTTACGATCGCAAAGTCGGCACTGATGTTTTCGATTTCTGCGGTATACATCATGGAATCCGCGGTAAGATCTCCGAGATTTGTTTCCTGTGTCCGGAACATATTCTTATCTGCAGTCAGGTCGACGTCGATCATACAAACAACGTTTCCGTAGACTTCATGGGTATGCGCCGAGATATTCGCTACAAATTCATCGATCTCTTCAACATTTCCGGTGGATTTGTCGATCAGCGTTTCGGTCATGTTTCCATCCGGCGTTATCGTGACAAGCCCGGTATACCGTAAGGCGGTCCCTGTCTGGACGATGAGCGTGTCGTTGACGACCTCGCCTTCCTTAAGGACAGTATGACTGTGACCGTCGATAAACAGATTGATGCCCTCAACATTCGGCACAAGATCGGTCGATCGGTTTGGCTTTGAATTTTCCGATACGCCGAGATGACCGATACAGATGATTATGTCGCATCCCTCGCTTTTCAGGTAATCGACCTGTTCCTGAGCGATACGATAGAGGTCTTCGCTGGAAGCGAAGTCGACATCCTCGACATCTTTGTAATATGTAGTTACGGCGGTATTCGGGGTTTCGAGTCCGAAGATACCCACTTTGTGTCCGCCGATCTCGATGATGGTGTTCGGCTGGAATATGAGTTTATCCGTTCCTTTGTAGAAGATGTTTGCCGAAATAAAGGCAAAATCCATTTCATCCTGGAGCCCGAGGAGGTGGTCGAGTCCGTAATCGAATTCATGATTTCCGGTAACCGAGACCTGATACCCCGAAAGGTTCATGATATGGACGGCGGATTCGCCTTGTGTTGCTTTCACTTCGACCGTTCCCTGGATGAAATCGCCCGCATCCAGGAGGAGGACATTCTTTCCTTCAGCCTGCATCTGCTGAAATAATGCTGCGACCGAGGTATATCAGAGGTAGTTGGCAAAATATCCGTGGACATCGTTTGTGTGGATGATGTACAGGTTTTCGTCGGAGACATTTCTGGTATCGGTACATCCTGCAATGAAACAGAATACGACGACGGTCGCGAGGGCCGCGAAGATAAGTGCCTTTTTCGTGTTTTTCATAGTGTAACCCAGATTAATGACCACTATTTCTGGGGCTACAGGGCAAAAAAGGCATAACATTCGATCTCGGCATCGGTAACCGGATACGTGTTCAGTCGATCGGTTTACCACAAAAAATTTGGTGGTGAAGACGAGGGAAGCTATGCCTTTTTGGCAGGAGCGTTTTTCCCCGCATCTGCGAGATTTTGAAAGTCGGCATCGGAGTGGGCGACGAGAGTGACCCGGTCGAATGCATCCGGGTCGTCACGAAGAAACGACAGAACCGTTTCGACCGCGATGACGGCGGCTTTGTCCTTCGGGTAGCCGTATACTCCGGTACTTACGGCGGGAAAGGCAATGGTTCGAAGACCATGCTCCCTGGCAAGCGTGAGCGAGTGAAAATAACAGTCTTTCAGTTTTTCGGGTTCGCCGCTGTTTCCGCCCCGCCAGACGGGGCCGACCGTGTGGATGACATATTTCGCGGGGAGATCGTAGCCTCGTGTGATTTTCGCTTCCCCAAACCTGCACCCCTAAGGGTCCGGCATTCTGCGAGAAGTCCGGGACCGGCCGCCTGATGAATGGCCTCGTCCACACCCCCGCCGCCAAGAAGCGTGCTGTTTGCAGTATTGACGATGACGTCGACAAAAAGAGTGGTTATGTCGGTTTTGACGACGACGAGCTGGTCGGTCAGCAAGCACACGGGATCTTCCATAATCAATTCTTCGTCGTGCAGCCGGATAGTGTTTTTCCTGCAGGGAACGAAACAAGTGGTCCCCACCCCAAAAAAAAATCCCGTTTCGAAAAAACCTTCCAGACACCCAAAAATGACTCGGTTTCCATTCGCAAATAGATGTTTCGATTCCATTTTGGGTCTTCGGTAATCAATTTTGATGGATTTTCATCGATGATCTTCGGTGGTCTAAATTATAAATCGGCAAAATTGAACGTATTTTCCGTCCGACGAGGTCATAGTATATAAAAGAGTTACTTATACATATATAAAAAAAAACGATGACCCTCCAGACTACATCCTTACGGTCGGAAAAGCATAAATACTACCGTTTTCTGTTTTTGTTTTTGGTTCGATCTCTCTCTCTCTCTCGTCTGTACTGTACATAAAATAATAATAATACGACTATACGAGTATGTCCAATCGATACGTCAATCCATTGGACATAGTTTTTTTTGATCGAGATAACTTCACATAGGAATATCATGATTCAACCGTTTCACTATTGACATGGGATTGGGGGGAATCTGCCAAATCAGACTTCTTTAGACTTTTTATCGATAATTTGCAAAATTCATATTCTGAAATCTATTCTGTAAATGGGCTAACATCAATAATTGAAACGTTATAAAATTCATTATTGCAGAGAGCGCTCTGTTGTTTTTCTTGCAATGCACCACATCAAATTTGACGGTTTTTTTGAGTGTGCATGCTTGCGTTCGCACGTTCCCCGCCTTTTCATAGCATCTTTTACCTCCATTCCATGAAGAATAGTCTGATTTCTGAGATATGCTCCTACCATCTCCCGTTTACCATCTTGCAGAGAAATACCAGTTTTTCTGTAAGAGACATTTGGGCATTTCCTCCTTTTCTCCAGAACGTATTGATCTGTTTTATTATGGTCTTCTCTGAACCTAATTGGGACAATTGTGCGTCAGATCTCAGTTGAATAAGGGGTTTTGCATGAAGTTTCTCAAATATTAACGTGTGTAGCTCTAGGGAGTCATATCCCGCATCCATCAATACACGATCACAGGATACGCCGAGAAGTTTGGCAATCTGAATCAAAAAATGCGCATAGGGTTTGTCATTCTCCGTTCCTTCTGAATGAATCATAAACAAGGGATAAGCCCCCAGATTCAAAATATGTGCTTTATCCATTTTAACCTGATAATGAGGGTTAAACAGACTATTGGGACAATAACGGCTTGCAACTAAAGGAGTGGAATCGATAATTACCTCGGTTTCAGATTTGAGGAAATGGACAATCTTTTTGCTTATCAAAAACATAAGAACTTCCATACCCTCCTCACCTAACCGATATTTCACAAAGTAATGCAACGTACTCGGCGAAGGTAACCAGAGTGGTGATTTTACTGGAAGAAGGTGTCTGAGATCTTCTTCCGTTATTTTACGCCGAATATGACGATAGGCTATTCTGCGATAAGTCATGACAACAGTCAGTTTTATCAGAAAATCAATGGGATAATGAAAATAATCGCGAAGATGAGGTGAATAATAAGTTTGTTCGATTTTTCGTACAATGTCACTAATTTTGAGCTGGGACATGAGCCAGCAAATGGACATATCCGGAGAGATGACTCCATTGTTGAAAATACGTTCGTATTCGTCTTGAAATTCAGACATACCACTAGGCGCAGGGATAAATAAAGGTATTGTTCCCCTCCAAAAAAGTCGACAAAAGTAAATGGGGGATGAGTTTATATCACAGAATCCACGATTGGACAGACTCCGTTTGACAGATGAGCAGGACGGGGAAGTGGTCAGTGAGATAGGTTTGATATTTGAATGAATTATCTACAATTGAACAGAAATAATTATTCAGATTATGGATAACCAATACCTCCAGGTGGTTTACATCTTAACAATCTTTTAACTGTTTTTATTGAGCCAATAATTGCACCATATTTTTTGAAAGCCAAAATAGCATACTCGGAGCATGATGGCGTCATGCAGCATCTTAGTCTGGTTTCTGATTTAGCATAGTGTTGATATAATCTTACAAACCAGATGAATATGTATCGTAATGATAACCCGAGTCTGTCCAATCGTGGATTCTGTGATATAAACTCATCCCCCATTTACTTTTGTCGACTTTTTTGGAGGGGAACAATACCTTTATTTATCCCTGCGCCTAGTGGTATGTCTGAATTTCAAGACGAATACGAACGTATTTTCAACAATGGAGTCATCTCTCCGGATATGTCCATTTGCTGGCTCATGTCCCAGCTCAAAATTAGTGACATTGTACGAAAAATCGAACAAACTTATTATTCACCTCATCTTCGCGATTATTTTCATTATCCCATTGATTTTCTGATAAAACTGACTGTTGTCATGACTTATCGCAGAATAGCCTATCGTCATATTCGGCGTAAAATAACGGAAGAAGATCTCAGACACCTTCTTCCAGTAAAATCACCACTCTGGTTACCTTCGCCGAGTACGTTGCATTACTTTGTGAAATATCGGTTAGGTGAGGAGGGTATGGAAGTTCTTATGTTTTTGATAAGCAAAAAGATTGTCCATTTCCTCAAATCTGAAACCGAGGTAATTATCGATTCCACTCCTTTAGTTGCAAGCCGTTATTGTCCCAATAGTCTGTTTAACCCTCATTATCAGGTTAAAATGGATAAAGCACATATTTTGAATCTGGGGGCTTATCACTTGTTTATGATTCATTTAGAAGGAACGGTGAATGACAAACCCTATTCGCATTTTTTGATTCAGATTGCCGAACTTCTCGGCGTATCCTGTGATCGTGTATTGATGGATGCGGGATATGACTCCCTAGAGCTACACACGTTAATATTTGAGAAACTTCATGCAAAACCCCTTATTCAACTGAGATATGACGCGCAATTGTCCCAATTAGGTTCAGAGAAGACCATAATAAAACAGATCAATACGTTCTGGTGAAAAGGAGGAAATGCCCAAATGTCTCTTACAGAAAAACTGGTATTTCTCTGTAAGAATGGTAAACGGGAGATGGTAGGAGCATATCTCAGAAATCAGACTATTCTTCATGGAAGGGAGGTAAAAGATGCTATGAAAAGGCGGGGAACGTGCGAACGTAAGCATGCACACCTCAAAAAAACCGTCAAATTTGATGTGGTGCATTGCAAGAAAAACAACAGAGCGCTCTCTGCAATAATGAATTTTATAAAGTTCCAATTATTGATGTTAGCCCATTTACAGAATAGATTTCAGAATATGAATTTTGCAAATTATCGATAAGAAGTCTAAAGAAGTCTGATTTGGCAGATTCCCCCCAATCCCATGTCAATAGTGAAACGGTTGAATCATGATATTCCTAGGTGAAGTTATCTCGATCAAAAAACTATGTCCAATGGACTGACGTATCGATTGGACAGATTCAAAGGTCCCGCCCGCCAATCAAGTATTTAATATCAATCCGCTACAAATGGTAATACATGACCAATAAGCCCACTGTCGTTACGTGCGGTTTGCCCTATACAAACGGTTTTTGCCACCTCGGGCACCTCCGGACGTACATCCCAGGCGATTTCTACGTACGATACCTCAGGCGTCTCGGCGACGACATCGTCTTTATCTGCGGATCCGACAACCACGGGACCCCAATCGTCGTCACCGCAGAGGCGGAAAAAACCACGCCCCGTGCAGTATCCGAAGAATATCACGCCCACTTCGATGCAGTCTTCAAATCAATGGGCATCGCATTCGACCGGTTCGGCATGACCGATGATCCGACCAACCACAACCGGACCGCCTCCATCCTCCAGACCCTCATCGACCGCGGATATGTCTACGAACAGACCATCCAGCAGAGTTACTGTCCGAAATGCAAACGCTTCCTTCCCGACCGATATGTCGAAGGCACCTGCCCCTACTGCGGAAAACATACACGCGGCGACGAATGCGACTCTGGATGCGGCCGGCACCTCGAACCCGGAGAGATCCTCGATCCCGTCTGTGCAACCTGCGGGACCAAAGCCGAACTCCGCGAACAGAAGCATTACTACTTCAAACTCAGCAGCTTCCGGGACTATCTTCTGGAGTATCTGCCGACACTCGGCGGAACGCTGAACGCAAGGAACTACGCCATCGGATGGGTCGAAAACGAACTCAAAGACTGGTGTGTCACCAGAATGATGGACTGGGGTGTCAAGTTCCCGGGATCCGACGAACTGGTCTGCTATGTCTGGGTGGATGCCCCGATAGGATACATCTCCTTCACCGAAGAGTGGGCAAATGCGACCGGAAATAGCTGGCAGAAATACTGGTGTGAAGGGGACCGGGTCCACTTCATCGGCTCGGACATCATCTATCACCACTGCGTTTTCTGGCCGGCAATGCTGCACGGAGCAGGATATCAGCCACCCACCGCGGTTGTTGCGAGCGGGATGGTCACGATCGACGGAGAGAAGTTCTCCAAATCGAAAGGGAACGTCGTCTGGACGAAAGAGGATTATCTCGACAAGGGACTGCCGGCAGACTATCTGCGGTATTATCTCCTCGCCTACACGAGCCACACCCGCGAACTGGACTTCTCCTGGAAGGAGTTCCAGGCACGGATCAATAACGAGCTCGTGAACACGTTCGGGAACTTCGCGAACCGGAGCATGAGCCTGGTCAAGACCAAGTTCGGCGACGTGCCGCAGATGCCGGTCGACGCAGAGATATTCGCCGAGATCGAACGCTCACTTGCCGGAATCGAAGAGGCGGTCCGCGCCTTCGAGTTCAAGGCAGCGGTAGACGGCATCCTGCTTCTCGCGGCATACGGAAACGGACACATCTCGAACGCGGCACCCTGGAAACTGATCAAAGAAGATCCAAACGCAGCCGCACTAATATTAAAGAACTGTCTCCAGATCGTGAAGGCGTGTGCTCTCGTCATGCAGCCGGTGATGCCGGAGTCTTCCCAGAAACTCTGGGAGATGCTCGGTTATACCGATCTGGTCAAGACCCACCCGATCAGCGACGCAATGGTTCCATTCGAGAACATGACACTCGGCGATGTTAAGCCGCTGTTTGCCCGGATGGAGGATAAACAGAGTGAGGAGATGGAAGCTCTGCTTACCAAGCGGGCCGAGGATTCGAAGAAGAAAGCAGCAGGAAAAGATACCATGACAGCAGTAATAGAACCAATATCAGATGAGATCATAACAATAGACGATGTGGCAAAGCTCGACCTCCGTATCGGCCGTGTCGTGAAGGCGGAGAGAGTTCCAAAGACAACAAAACTTCTGCGTCTCCAAGTGGATATCGGGACCGAGGTCAGACAGATCATGTCAGGCATCGCCGATGTCTATACGCCTGAAGAGATGGTGGACAAAAAGATCATCGTGGTCGTGAACCTGAAGCCGGCGAAGTTCCGGGGCGAGGAGAGTAACGGGATGCTGTTTGCCGCAGGCGATGAGGCATCACTCCTTATTCCGCTGAAGGATGTACCGGAAGGGACGAAAGTCCACTGATCTTTTGGCATACTCACATCAACTCTCCTCATTTTATTATAAAACGTTTATGCAAAGTGCCGGAATAGACTGTCTTTAAGTCTTCTTCCAACCATTCATTGAATATAGGCATCGGTTAGGTATGCTTTTTCGGGGAAGGTGCAGCAAAATCCGTTGTTTCCGGAATGAATACTGCTTGATCACGGCAGTTATTTGGACCATCCGCGCTTTCCTGGAGAGGGGGAATGTACAAAAAAACGATAGAGGATGTGCTCACAGAACTCAATACTGACAGAGTGTTCGGGTTATCCGAATAAACAGCACAGAAAAGACAGCAGGAATACGGAAAAAATGAGCTGAAAAAAGCCAGGGGGGTTTCGGCCTGGCGTATTCTGCTGCATAATATCAATAATATCATCGTCTACATCCCGATCGTCGCCGCGATCCTGTCTTTTTCCATGGGGGAGATCATCGAAGGCATCGCCGTTTTGATCGCATTGATGATTGCCGTACTTACCAGCTTTTTTACCGAATATAAGGCACAGAAATCGATAGAATCCCTCCAGCGGATGATCTTCACCCATGCCAAGGTCGTGCGGGGCGGCGTCCGGCAGGAGATCAATGCCTCGAAACTGGTAACCGGCGATCTGATCTTTATAGAGGAGGGAGATTCCGTTCCGGCGGATGCACGACTGATCCGCAGTATGAATTTTGCCTGTATCGAGTCCGCCCTCACCGGGGAGTCGGACGCGGTCGAAAAGGATGCACAGGCACTTTTTTTCCGAGGATACCGGACTTGGAGACAGGATCAATATGGTCTTTGCAAGTACATCCGCCACCCGGGGCAATGCCCATGCGGTCATCACCTGTACCGGGATGTCGACGGAAGTGGGAAAGATCACCGGGATGCTCGACAGAAGTACCAAAGAGAGGACGCCGCTTGGTAAAGAGATGAACAAGCTCAGCAAAATCCTCATTATGGTGGCACTGCTGGCGGGCATTGCGGTATTGATCGCCGGGTTCCTTACGAACCGTCCACTAGAGGCGGTGCTTCATACGGCACTTATCCTTGCCGTGGCCGCGATCCCCGAGGCGATGCCTGCAGTCTCAACGATGACGTTGTCCCGCGGGATGCGAACTATGGCGGAACATAAGGCGCTGGTTAAACATCTGCCGGTCGTGGAAACGCTTGGTTCAACGAATGTGATATGCACGGATAAAACCGGGACGCTTACCGAAAATCAGATGACGGTCGAAAGGATCGTGCTGACAAATGACCGGTCATATACGGTTGAAGGAAACGGGTATCAGCCAATTGGTAATATTCTCGCCGATGAGCGTGCAGTCGATCTTTCGGATGATGCACTGCTTTGGGACGCCATCGCCGCCTCGATTCTCTGCAGCAATGCAGCGCTGAAAAAGGATGAGCTGGAGTATTCCGTGATTGGCGATCCGACAGAAGGAGCTCTGGTCGTGCTGGGGGCTAAAGCGGGAATAAGCAGGGAAAGCCTTCACACAGGGGGCTGGGTTAGGATCGGGGAGATGCCGTTCGATTCCGCACGGAAATATATGATCACGGTGTACGAACACGGGGAAACGGTCCATACATTTATTAAAGGAGCGCCGGACGTGCTTCTTGCGATTTCTCTGCAGTCATTGGAAGAGAAGGAGAGGTTGCAAGATGTAAACGATTCTTTGAAGGAAAAAGGTCTGCGGGTACTTGCGGTCGTCAAACTCAACGGATATAGCGGAGACGGGAGCAGAGCAAGCATCGTTTCGTATCTGGAAAGGGTAGATCTTTTCGGGATCGTCGGGATCACCGATCCCCCACGAAACGATGTCAAAGAAGCGATCGGTGTCTGTCAGCAGGCCGGCATCCAGGTGAAGATGATAATGGGTGATTATCCGAAAACCGCCTTGATCATTGCCCGGGAGATAGGTCTGAAGGATGCGAAGTCGGCGATCAACGGAAAAGAGCTCGGTCTGGCGGCCGGTACGCCGGAGTTCGGCGACCTTGTGAAAAAGACCGCGGTGTTTGCCCGAGTTTCGCCTGAAAATAAGATGCAGATCGTAGATGCACTGCGAAAGGATGGATACGTCGTGGCAATGACGGGGGACGGGGTGAATGATGCGCCGGCTTTGAAGAGTGCGGATATCGGCGTGGCGATGGGGATCCGCGGCACGGAGGTTGCCAAAGAAGCGTCGGATGTGATCCTCACGGATGACCGTTTTTACACGATCGTGGACGCCGTAAGATAGGGATGGGTCATCTTTTCGAACATAAAAAAGTATGTATCGTTCCTTTTTCCTGCAATATGTTTGAGATCATCACGATATTTCTGAGCGTCAGTTTCCTGAAGCCTCTGCCGATACTGCCGCTGCATATTTTCTTCCTTAACCTTGTTATCGATATTGCGCCGGCTATGGCTCTGGCATATGAGCCGGCAGAGGCAAACATCATGAAAGCGCTGCCGAGGAGTGCACATAGCGGCCTGATCAATAAGTGGTTTCTTGGAAGGATCCTTTTCAGCGGTGCTGTTCTCGGACTGAGGTCCTTTTTGATCTTTAATTTCTTCCTAAGCCGGAATACCTCGCTGCTTTACGTGCAGACATCGACGTTTACGTTTATGATCCTTGCCCAGCTGCTCCATGTTCTCAACATCCGCAAAGAAAACGGGTTCGGTCTGGCAACGCTGATACGGGAAAATAAGGTTCTGGTCGGCGCTGTAAGTTTATCCCTGGTCCTGCAGATCATTGCGATCTATGGTCCGTTTATGCAGCAGACGATCGGGACAACTCCCCTTACGGCAGATACCTGGGCGGTGATCCTGCTGGCAGCATTTGCCACGACCGGTGTCGTGTATGCGATCAAAAAGGTGATGAAATGGCTCTACCCTGCAGAGTGAAAATAATGACTGACCAGTGAAGTTCCGGGGCGAGGAAAGCAATGGGATGCTGTTTGCAGCAGGCGAAGAGGCATCGCTTCTTGTTCCGCTGAAGGATGTGCCGGAAGGGACCAAGATCCACTGGTCTTCTCTTTTTTTGCATAGAAGTGACGGTTTATTTCGCAGTCCATGAAGTTTGTAGACAATACTCCAGATTCTCTGTTATATTCGGGGTGCGGGGACGCGACTTCGGCGCGGAGCGGTCCGCGGTGGAGAAATCTGTATTTTTCAGAATGTAGGATAATGAGTCCAAGCCTTGGTAATTTCCCGATCCACACATATGATTAACCACTCAGCTTAGAGGATTTAGGACATTCCACTATTGGAGCCTCATGGGAATGGATGGGAGTATTAACTCAGGATATTTCCACCGCGTCGGGCTCCACGCCGAAGTCGCCCTACCGCACCCCCTAAATCAGAAATAAGTAATGAGATGTGGGAGATGCATATTTGCCAACGGTCAAATTTTGGTTTTAATTCGTTCCGGATATGGAAATGAGAAAAAAGATTTTTGAAAAAGATCACTTTCGCTTGTTCTTAGTTTTCATTCCTTTAATATCAGCCTTTTTCGGGAAATGTTCCAGAGATTTCTTTTTGTCGGTCTTATCTGCAAATCGGATGGAGTTGTCATCGTAATCTACAAAATCAAATGCCATTATTTTTTGTATGGTATTTTTTGAAGATAAATTTATTCTCGAAAAATGGAGGACGATCCAAGGATGGAGAGATACTGCATCACTCTTCTACGGCCTCAGCGGGCTTATCCGAGTATTTGATAAACAGCGCGAGGATCGGACAGAGAATCGTTGGAATAATCAGCAGAAACATTGCGTCCGGCAGGGAACCCATGACATCCGCCGCCCATCCAATCAGGGCCGCTCCAATGCCACCGATCCCCATCGAAAGACCGAGCGTGAGACCGGAGGCAAACCCTACACTGCCCGGAAGAAGATCCTGAGTCATCGTAACCGAGGTCACGTAACAGAAACAGGCAAAGAATGCATACAGCATGATCCCGGCATACATCGACCATCCGGTCGAGAGGAATATCAGGCAGAAACACGGGACCGCACAGAGGAATCCTAGAACCAGGACCTTTTTTCGACCGAACCGGTCGGAAAGATAGCCGCCGGCCACCTGTCCGAACACGCCGGAGAACAGCATGACAGAGATGATGACCGAGGTCGTGAACGTGTCGATCCCCTGATACCATAAAAGGAGCAGGGTCGGCAGATACGTGATGACCCCGACATACACCCATGCCCGCAGAGCACACACCGTCACGACGAGTCCTGCCGGGATCCACCAGTATTTCCCGTGGACCTGTTTCTTTTCGACCGGCTCTTTTTTGATCGGCTCGATAGTCCCGGTTCGGCGGTCGTTTCGATAGATCCAGGCCGCCCCGACGATTCCAGGAACCATTATCCAGGCGACCGACGGCAGACCACCGAACGTGATGAAAAGCCCGGCGATCATCGGGCCGAGCGAATAACTGATGCTTCCGCTCGTGGTAAAGATCGAGTTATACAATCCCTTCTTTGCAGGAGGACTCAGTTTATGAACGAGGGCCATCGCTGAAGGATGGAAGAGGGCATGGCCGACGGCCGCACCTCCGACAAGGAGCAGAACGATCAGGTAGTTGTTCGCCAGAACCGAGAGGGAAATCCCGACGCTGCCGAGCAGAACGCAGAACGGCACACTGACCCATTTACCGGTCCAGTCCCCGTAAAGCCCTATAAACGGCTGAGTTACCGACGAGACCACATTGAACAAGGTAACGACAAGCCCTGCGAGAAAATACGAGAGCCCCATATTGACGATGAGAAGCGGGAGGATCACCGGGAGGATCGGCGTATACAGATCGATCAGAAAATGACCGCTGATCGCTCCGGTTATTTTTGTATTGTAGGTATGACGCATGGAGTCGCCTGAAGATGAGTATTGATAGTCACGCATTCTATTTATTTGAGTCTGTCCAATCGATACGTCAATCCATTGGACAGACTCTCGGAAGAGAAGACGTTTATGATAATACATCTCCATATTATAGCTAAATGGCAGTACAGACTAAATCCAAATCTGAGTATAAAGGTCCGAAGAAGAAAATAAACTGGACGCAGGTCGGCGTTATCGGCTTTTGTATTCTAGTGGTATTCATGTGCATCGTATCATTCAGCGGCCTCCCGAATGCTCTCGGCAATCTCATCAATGGCGACGGTATTTCTGAAACCGGCAAAGTTGTTGCAGGAAATCCAGTTTACGTGAATTACACATTGAATGTCAACGGTTCCGCAGTTTTCGAGAATGTTATGGGATTTCAGGCAGGAACTGAGGTGAACCAATCCCTTTACGTAAATGTTGAAGGATATGAGTATCCATTTGTAATCTATGCAACAGAGTTTAATCAGATATCGGCGGGAGTGATCGCTCTGGTTCCGGGAGAAAGCACGACAGTTGCCGGTTCCGGATCCAATATGGCGTATCAGTTAACTAAAGAAGAAACGGAGACTGCCGGCCTGGTATTCAATGATATGAAAGTTGACGACAGAGTCTTTATTACAGTACCATATACAAACGAAGACGGGGAAGAAGCATCAGCATATCGTGTATGTGTTGTCACTGCGAAAACCGATGACGGTCTGACGCTGCAGTACGGCTCTGATACAATCGATATTAAAATGGTTGGTTACTTAACAACCAGCTAAAAATACAATTATTTTTGATTTTACTTTTTTTTCAGTTCTTCAAGTTCGGCACGAATCTTTTCCAGCTCAAGAATCTGTTCCCGGTGGTATGCAAGGATCATGTCGCTGATAAGGCCGATCATAAATGTCAGAATGCCGTTCACAATCAGGAGCATGGTCAGAATCGTCATCGGTAGATGTTCGATTCCCTTAAACCAATCAACTAAAACATAAATGCCGGTGATGAAACCCGCAAGGCCGAGGAGTACTTCAAGAACACTGAAATGAAAGAGCGGATTGTTCATCTTCCCGTATCTGTTTATCGCTCTGATGATTTTGTATCCGTCACGGAACGGATTCAGTTTGGTGGGGGACCCCGGACGCTTCTTATAATATGTCTCGACGACCTCGAATCGAAGATTGTGATGCACGACAGCCGAGCTGATCTCCGTCTCGATTTCAAATCCGGCTTCGGTGAGATTCATCTTGTCGATAGATTCCCTGGTGAACGCCCGATATCCCGAAAGGATGTCCGTCATATAGACCCCCGTGCGCCCATTTGAAATACTTGTTCATGACCGAATTTCCAAGACGGTTCAAACGGTTGAGAGCTCCGTGTTCATAACTACCGAGTCGGTCACCGATCACATGATCCGCTCTTCCCGACACGAGCGGTTCGAGCATTGCATCGGCGTATTCGGGAGGATTGGTCCAGTCTCCGTTCATCATCAGGATATAGGGTTTGGTGATCTGCCTGAATGCTTCGATCATCGCAGCTCCTTTTCCTTTGCCGTTCTGGGTAATGACCCTGGCACCGAGGCCTGATGCAATCTCCGGAGTCCCGTCCGAAGAGTGCCCGTCTACTATCAGGATATTCTTATAGCAAAGACTCTGCAGTTCCTTGATGACAGGGCCGATCGTTGCTTTCTCGTTGAGTGTCGGGATCATTACACAAACGTCGTCTTTATTCATTATTTGTTACTTATTCTGGAGCTGCCAGAGCATTCTGCCCTGGATGCCGAAGTATTTGGAGTATCCGATAGCATCCCGCTGGTCGATGGTCGTTGAATCAAAGGACACCATGTCCATAGAGTAGATTGCATTCGGTGAAGCTCTGCCCATGATGTGAAGACCACCTTTATAGAGCTGAACATCGACCGTTCCGGTAACCCGTTCCTGCGTTTTGTTGATGAATGCATTCAGGTCATGGTAGAGCGGCTCGTGGATAAGTCCCATATAGGCAAGTTCAGCCCACTGCTCATCGACCATGTTCTTGAACTTCAGCTCTGCCCGGGATAGGACCAATTTTTCAAGATCTTTGTGAGCTGCAATCAGAACGGTTGCCGCGGGGTGTTCGTAATTTTCTCTGGCTTTCAGACCAAGCACACGGTCTTCGACCATATCGTTTCTGCCGACGCTGTGTTTTCCGGCAAGCTTGTTGAGCGTGACGATCAGTTCGACACCGCTTATTTTTTTGCCGTTCAAAGATACCGGTACACCGTTTTCGAATCCGATCGTGACGATTTCGGGCTCGTTCGGCGTGTCTTTGAGAGCTACAGTCCAGTGGTATATCTCTTCAGGGGGATGATAGTCCGGCTCTTCAAGGCGGCCGCCTTCGATGCTGCGTGACCAGATGTTCTCGTCAACACTCCACGGGGTGGATTTTTTTACAGGGATTGGGACATTGTTCTGCTCTGCGTAATCGATCTCCCATTCACGGGTCATATTGTGTTCACGCATCGGAGCGACGATGTCGAATCCGTGCATGCGGAAGATGTAATCGAATCGAAGCTGATCGTTTCCTTTACCGGTACATCCGTGTCCGATTGCTGCAGCATTTTCCTGTTTTGCGATTTTTACGATCTCTTCGGCGATGATCGGGCGGGCGAGGGATGTGCCCATCGGGTATCCTTCGTAAAGCGCATTCGCCTTGATTGCCGGGAAGACATGATTTTTGACAAATGCATTCTTTAGGTCAAGGGTATAGTGCTTGTCTGCGATGAGGTTTCCTTTGTCGGTCGCCATTTTAACTTCGCTTTCGGGCTGACCAACATCTGCCGCAACCGTGACCACACGATCGTATCCGTACATGTTCTTTAAGATTGGAACACAAATTGAGGTGTCAAGACCTCCGGAAAAGGCGAGGACAACAGTGCCTTTCCCTGTTTTCTCATTTGTATCTGTCATGTGAATCTCCGATAAATACTGAATATTACTTGTATGCGCAAGATATTCAATACTGTGGCTCGCGGTATTGATATAGTTGAGTCTGTCCAATCGATACGTCAATCCATTGGACAGAGTTTTTTTTTGATCGAGATAACTTCACCTAGGAATATCATGATTCAACCGTTTCACTATTGACATGGGATTGGGGGGGAATCTGCCAAATCAGACTTCTTTAGACTTCTTATCGATAATTTGCAAAATTCATATTCTGAAATCTATTCTGTAAATGGGCTAACATCAATAATTGGAACGTTATAAAATTCATTATTGCAGAGAGCGCTCTGTTGTTTTTCTTGCAATGCACCACATCAAATTTGACGGTTTTTTTGAGGTGTGCATGCTTGCGTTCGCACGTTCCCCGCCTTTTCATAGCATCTTTTACCTCCCTTCCATGAAGAATAGTCTGATTTCTGAGATATGCTCCTACCATCTCCCGTTTACCATTCTTGCAGAGAAATACCAGTTTTTCTGTAAGAGACATTTGGGAATTTCCTCCTTTTCTCCAGAACGTATTGATCTTTTTTATTATGGTCTTCTCTGAACCTAATTGGGACAATTGCGCGTCAGATCTCAGTTGAATAAGGGGTTTTGCATGAAGTTTCTCAAATATTAACGTGTGTAGCTCTAGGGAGTCATATCCCGCATCCATCAATACACGACCACAGGATACGCCGAGAAGTTCGGCAATATGAATCAAAAAATGCGCATAGGGTTTGTCATTCTCCGTTCCTTCTGAATGAATCATAAACAAGGGATAAGCCCCCAGATTCAAAATATGTGCTTTATCCATTTTAACCTGATAATGAGGGTTAAACAGACTATTGGGACAATAACGGCTTGCAACTAAAGGAGTGGAATCGATAATTACCTCGGTTTCAGATTTGAGGAAATGGACAATCTTTTTGCTTATCAAAAACATAAGAACTTTCATACCCTCCTCACCTAACCGATATTTCATAAAGTAATGCAACGTACTCGGCGAAGGTAACCAGAGTGGTGATTTTGCCGGAAGAAGGTGGCTGAGATCTTCTTCCGTTATTTTACGCCGAATATGACGATAGGCTATTCTGCGATAAGTCATTACAACAGTCAGTTTTATCAGAAAATCAATGGGATAATGAAAATAATCGCGAAGATGAGGTGAATAATAAGTTTGTTCGATTTTTCGTACAATGTCACTAATGTTGAGCTGGGACATGAGCCAGCAAATGGACATATCCGGAGGGATGACTCCATTGTTGAAAATAGGTTCGTATTCGTCTTGAAATTCAGACATACCACTCGGCGCAGGGATACATAAAGGTATTGTTCCCCTCCAAAAAAGTCGACAAGAGTAAATGGGGGATGAGTTTATATCACAGAATCCACGATTGGACAGACTCCATAGCAAAAACTCCCATTATACATACCTTTATAATGTCTGGAAGAAATCATTAAATTATACCTTTTGGAGAAAAAAAATGTCCGAACTCTACAAAAAAATGATTGACGAGGCAATGGCTGCACAGCATGCCGACGTCGAAGTTCTTAAAGCGAGACGTGGAAAGCATTTCACGCTCAAAGATACCCGCCCCTACGTTGAAGCGGTGGAAAAGATGACCGTCGGTCCAAAACAGAGTGCCTCAGTCATTAACCTGCACAAAGAATCCGTGAAAACACACTTCAATGTTCTCTCGGGTCTGACCAGGCACGTCAAACCGGAAGACGATCCCTTTGTCGAACATTATCAAACACCCGTCATTTTGGAAATTCTCCGTGATCAGGATGCAAAGTTTGCAAAGAGTCTGGAGATCTTTGCCGACTCGATCAAAACCCACGAGGCGATTATCGGGAGAGAAGCTGCACGCTGTTATGCCGGTTTCTACGGCCCGACCTGTGTCGTCGACTTTGCTTTGATGCCTGGTTCAACCAGCAATGTCGTCAACCAGGTTCTCACGAAAACAGACATCCCGGTCGCTCACAAGCAGGCCATTCTTGCTGCAAAATCCTGGGGTATGAACACTTCGTACGGTATTGGCGACCTGTTTGCCAGACGTATCGACGCCGGCGATTCCCTTGCAGAAGCCTCAAGAAAAGAGGTTCGTCAGCTTCAGGATCTCTACCGCAACCCGGTAGAAGCTCAGGCCAAGCTCATGCAGAAAGCAGGTATGAGATCCTTCTCCGCAAGGAGATACATGGAGAACTACCGCAAAGGTATGGAAAAAACCGTGAAAGCGGCCATTGATGACAACGTTCATTATGGAAACATCGCAACGATCCCTGCATACTGTGTTGGGGATGTATCACACCACATCTCCCAGTCCACCTACAACATGTGCAAGGATGATGTGATCATGGCAACGATCGAGGCCGTAACCAATGTTATTGAAAAGACGCTTCTTGCCGCCATTCCAAGCATCAAAAACCCGTGTCAGCTGTTGAATGTCGCGACCGGCTCATCTGCAGCGGCAGCCGAGTATCTTTTGGAACTCGATGCATTCAATGCTCCGATGATCGTTGATCTTCTGACGAAGAGATATCATAACCTTGTCATGATTAAGCCGACCAGAGGCGCAGCTGCAGAACTGCATAACTGCGATTTCATGGATATGATCTACCGCGGCTGGAAGATCCTTGACAAAGCCGAGAGGGTGAAGAATGGATCGGGCCAGCCGCTTGTTCCAAAGATCGACGGTATTCCAATCGATCTTTCACCGATCCACGAGAACGAGGTAATCATGAATCCCCAGCGCTATGCATATCCGGCATGCGCCATCACCGTTCGCGCCTCCGCTCTTATGCGGCTCGCAGACTATCCGTGTCTCCTGACAAGCGAACCGATCACCGCAACCATGATGACAAACATCATTGCACTCGACAAAAAGACCGTTGCCGCCCCTGTGCGTGCCTGTAAAAGCTGCGCAACGGCATGCCTTGTCGGATCACGCCACCAGTACTGCCAGTACCGAGAGGCTGTGTAAATGAAATGTTACGTGTGTGAGCAGGAGGGGATTGACCGGGACGCAACCGGTGTCTGTATCGTATGCGGGATGGGTCTCTGCACGAAACATATGGTTCGTTCGGATGTAGAGACATGGGAGGGGGGATACCCCTTCCCTACAAAGAAGCTGAAGCATCCGATTCCCCGGATACTTTGTCCAGAATGCAGCAAAGCATGGAGTGGAGAGAAGTAATGGATCTCTTTAGGAGATGTTTTGCAGAATTAATCGGAACGATGATCCTTGTGTTCATCGGATGCGGGTCTGTCGTGATCATGCTGATGCTTACGGCAGGCACGACACCGTCGACTTCATTCGACATAGGGATAGGCGCTCTTGGCGGAATGGGCGACTGGTTCGGCATCAGTGCGGCATTCGGTCTTGCCGTAGCAGCAGTAATTTATGCGCTTGGCACGGTGTCCGGCGCCTACATCAATCCGGCGGTGAGCATCGCGCTTTGCTCAATTCGAAAGTTCCCGGTAAAAGATACGATCGCATACGTGATTGCCCAGTGTATCGGAGCAGGAATTGGAGCAGCATTGCTGTTTTTCATCATCGGCCCCGAATCCCTTAGCGTCGGCGGGCTCGGCGCAACCGCTCCGTTCCCCGGGATCTCTCTCTGGCAGGCTCTTCTGGCTGAAATCGTCGGAACCTTCATCTTAATGCTCGTCATTATGGGTGTTGCCGTTGACAAGAAAGCTCCCGCAGGTTTTGCCGGACTTGCGATCGGCGCCGCCGTTACTGCCGTCATCCTGGCCACAGGAAAAATCTCCGGCGGGTCGATCAATCCGGCACGATCATTCGGTCCGGATACTATGAGACTGATACTTTCAGGTTCTGATGCCCTTTGGACTACATACCCGATCTATGTCATAGGTCCCATCGTCGGTGCCGTACTCGCTGCATTCTTCTATGTTTTCGTAGCGGGAAAACAGGAGTGATCTCACCCCTTATTTTTTAAGTAATTTCAGTGCCGGGCTCAGTGTGAAAAAAAGGTTATGACCGTTCGCCGTAGATTCTCTTGATCTCGTGCGCCTCGGCCGATTTGTCTTTTCTGGTAATGACGTTTCCTTTCCGGAGTTTGATTCTCGTCACACGGAACTGTTTCCCGCCGACGGATGTGATATGGTCGATGGTATACTGTTTGTTCCCGTCGACATTTTCATAAAGCGGGATCGTCACGGCACCTTTGTTTAAGGATGCGCGGATAATGACCTGATCAACAAGTCTGGTCCAGAGCACTTCAATCTTTTCGGCAGGAAGTTTCTGTCTGCGTGTATTGTTCTCTTCGATCGACGTAACCTCTACGCTGAATGAATCATCCCCGACCTCGGTAACCATATAATCTCCTACCGAGATGGTGTCCCCTTCCAGAAGTTCGATCGAACCGGTATGTGAATTATTTCCATAGCTGATGACTGCCTTTACGGTCAAAACCTTCGGTTCTTTCAAAGTAACCCGCATCACATGTCCGCAGACAGTACATTTTACAACGGCTTCCGGCGGCTCTTTGAGGATCTCAAAATCCGTCTCCTCTAGACAGACCGGACAGTCGAGTAATATCATATCGTTATCCATATTGTACATATTGGATTTTCAAGGAGATAAGCACACCCTCAAAGTGAAACGGCGAATCTGTTTTTCCTCTTGCACATGTTATATCTGATGAAACGAACAACACGTAATCAAGGGTATGTCAGTTACTGAAATCATACATTGTCGCGGACATAAAAATGTTTTAGGGCGTCACAAAAGCACGTTCGAGATCACCAAAGAAACCGAACTTTCGCCAAACGGTGACTGCATCATTGCTGTCGGAGCTGACAAAGGGGCTATGGATTTATCCCCGAAGTTTCGGGAAGCTATCTTTCATGAAGAAGCTGTTCTTCGAACAACTCTTACCTGTGGAGAGCATTCGGTGGCCATCATCTCGCAAGGATCGCCCGGGATAACACTGACCCATCCTACGGACCTGGTCTGGAGAAGAAGCTGTTTTGTTTGTTCCAGAACGATCGCCGTGTACAGTGATCACACCGCTGCCCTTCTTCCCCGCGAAATGATGGCTGCCTTACAGAGCGGAGCTGAACTAGTGGTTACTCTGTCTGTTGAGGGACCTCAGTAATAGTTAGCTCGGCTTTCTGGAGAAATGTCTCGCATTTCCGGATAAGTGCCATTCCCCGCTGGTGAAGGTTCACTGCCTTTTCGATAGGGGTGTTTGGATCATCAAGCTGTTTTGCGATCTCGCGCAGTTCTGCAATCATTTCTTCGTAGGTTGGTTCGGATTCTTTTTTGGTCATTTAATACTCTCCACAATAGAGGTGATCTCTCCATCTGCAAGTTTCAGATTGAGATGGTCATCTTTGGCAATATTTTTCACTGATCTGACAAGTGTCCCCTCTTTCCACACAAGAGCGTAACCGCGTTCAAGAGGTTTGTAGGGGTCGCGTCCGGGAATAATTTCTTTTTGAGCAAGCAGGACAAGTCGTGCCGTGGTGATTTTGTTTTTCACGCCTTTTTCAATCATCGCCGACCATGCACTGCAGGCCTCATGCTCAACCGATATCCGGCGAAGGCACGCTCTTATGATCCGCTCTTCGAGTTCAGCCGTCTGCTGATGCATGAGTTCCAGCTTTCGGCTCAGACGGTTCGGTTCGACTCTGATTTTCAGGTCGGCAACGTTTTTCTGTTCAACCGAGAGAAGCCAGCTCATTCTATCGTGAATGGACCGCCGATCCTTTTCAAGTTTTTCAAGAAGAACGGACCGGTCCGGAACTACCGTCTCGGCAGCCGCCGAAGGGGTTGGAACTCTCCGATCTGCAGCAAAATCCGAAAGGGTCGTGTCGGTTTCATGGCCGACCGCGCTGATGATCGGAACGGTGGAGTTCCGAATCGCGGTGACGACATCGGGATGGTTGAAGACAAACAAATCTTCGAAACTTACACCGCCCCGGGCAATAATAATCACATCGGCTTTGTCCTGCAGAGACCGAATCGCAGATACGATTCCCGCCTCAGCCCCGTCTCCCTGAACGGACGTCCCGGCTAAAAGGATCGGGAGAGGATATCTCCTGCCGATGACATTCTTAATATCCTGCAAGACGGATCCCGTCTTCGAGGTGACGACACCGATATTTCGCGGGAAAAGCGGCGGGTCACGCATTTCTACCTGAGGTCTTGGAATGATTCCTTTTGCCTCAAGCTCTTTTCGCCACTGTTCTTTCAAAAGATACAGACCTGCTTTTCCGGATACCGCCGGCTCCATTTTTTTTATGATGAACTGCAGGCGGCCCCCTGCCGGGTAAAAATCGACAAGACCGGTCGCCTGAACAAGCAGTCCGTCTTTTATGGAAAACGGGAGATTCTTTACAGAGTATTTCCACATCACGCAGGAAATGGATGCCGGATTATCTACCTGTTCTGTGAGTGAAAAATACAGATGCCCGGATGCGTTTGGACGATATCCGGTGATCTCTCCCCTGACGACGATGTCAGTTAAGAGCGGGCAGTCAACAACTTCCCGGATCCGTTTTGCAAGTTCGGATACGCTGAGCGTGGTGTCTGACACGCCGAGCGTTGAGTTTTCCGTAATCGTGGTAAGAAGCGAGGATTTGGACTCTTCGTTATCAAACGCAAGCGTCTTCTGCTGAGCTATCCGCTTCTTTCCTGCCATATATCACACATTTAGTTGCTGACATGAGAAATATAACGGTCAATGATTCGACTCGCTGCGTCTTCGATGTTCTTCCATGAATATGAACCACTGGAAATTTTTGCTTCAGTAAATAAAGCCGGAGCTGATACAATTGAATTCTGGATGGAGACCCCAACCTTTTGGTTAAGGGGAGCCCATGCATCGGAAGTGATCGATCTGATGCGGCGCTACCCGAATTTCGGGAAGATCGCGATGCATGCCCCTGTTTTCGAACTGAATCCCTGCTCGTTCAATCCGAAAGTCGCGGAGCTCACCGCAGAATATACCGTGTCCTGCATACATATTCTGGAAGAACTCGGCGGAGGTGGTATGACCATCCATCCTGGAAAAAGAACGGCCAAACGTCCCATCAGTGCACTAGATAAGGAACGGTTTGCCCGGTATCTCACGAGAGTGGGAAATGCTGCTGTAGGAAGTTCCGTGACCGTCGCTCTTGAAAATATGCCTCCTGCGGTGAATGCTCATATGGTAACGGCAGAGGAAATTTGCAGAGTTTTGGACGAGTATTCCTGGCTCTCGTTTATATGGTATTATGCCCATGCATGTCTCGCGGGAGATCCGTTTTCTTTTCCCAGAGAATGCGGTGAGAGAATCGTTAATATACACACCAGTCGCGGGAGCAAAACATCTATGCACTCCCCCCTCGCCGGAACGCCGGAGGCAGTCGAGCTGAAATCCGTTCTTTCGGAGATGAAATATAACGGAATCATGACCTTCGAACTTGAAGATCTGAGCTTTGGACCGCATTCAAATGCGGTCTGCCCCTATCCATTCACCTATGATGAAAAAATTACTATCCTTACCCGTGAAGTCGAGGAGTTTTCAGACTGCTGATGTATTTAAGAAAAAGGACGTATAAATTAATATAGAGATTTTAACCAAATGGCTGTTCCCAGACATAAAAATAGATCTGCTGCACATGCGGCGTGGACGTTATGGTAGTTTATACGAATATCATCATTTTTCTTATATTGCTGATTGGTTCGGCATTTTTTTCGGCTTCTGAGGTTGCCATTGTAGGCATCAGCCGTGCAAAAGTACATACACTTTCTGAAACAGGAAGCCGCGGCAAACGTCTGGATAAATTAAAAAATAACCCAGATCATTTTCTGATCACGATCCTGATAGGCAACAACATTGCGAATGTCGGGGCCGCAGCTCTCGCGACCGCCGTTGCCCTGGAATTATTCCAGAATAACGGCGTCGCGATTGCGACCGGAGTTGTCACGCTTCTGCTGCTGATCTTTGGAGAGATCGGTCCAAAAACCTATGCCAATCGTCAGATGGAACGGGTCGCACTGTTCGTTGCGACGCCGATTTATTTCTTAACTATGCTCCTTTCGCCCTTCTTCTATGTTTATGACCGGTTCAGGAAGAAGGATCACTCCCCGTCAGTGACCGAAGAAGAGATTCGTGAATGGATCGATGTCGGAGAGATGGAAGGGGCGATCGAAGAGGAAGAGAAGGAGATGATCTACTCGGTTCTCAAATTCAACGACACGACCGCAAAAGAGATCATGACTCCAAGGCCCGATGTTGCGGTTGTCGAGGACACGGTGACGCTTGAAGAGGCGGTATCCCAATTCAGAGAGACCGGTTTTTCGCGTGTGCCGGTATATCATGACAAAATCGACAACATCGTCGGAACCCTCAACTTCAAGGATCTGTTCAATGCCTACTCGACGGATAACCGCAAGGCCTCGATCAAGACCCTTATGCTTGATGTCTACTGTGTGCCTGAATCGAAAAAGATCGATGTCCTTCTTCGCGAACTTCAGGTCAGGCGTGTGCATATAGCGATCGTTCTGGACGAGTTCGGTGGATTTTCCGGTGTCGTGACCTTCGAGGATATTCTCGAGGAACTCGTCGGCGATATCATGGACGAATCCGACGGGGATGAAGTCTCGGACATCATCCCGATCGGCGAAGGTCTGTATATGATCGATGCCCAGGTCCGTGTGGCCCTGCTAAATGAACGGTTTGATATTTCACTGCCCGAAGATCCGGGCAATTATGAAACGATCGGCGGTCTCGTCTTCTCGCAGCTCGGTCACATTCCTCGTCTCGGAGAGTCGATACCGCTTCCAGGAGAGCATATAACCCTCGTTATTACCAAGATGCGGGGAAGACAGATTCTCAAAGTCAAGATGATTCTTGCCGCTCCGGAGTATGATGATCAGGATATAAGCGGGGAGTAATCCCTCTTATATTCTAAATTTTAGAATAGATCTTCTTCCATTTTTCCACGATTCGGTAATTCGGATTTGCTTTGAGAAGGATGTCCCGCAGTATCTTGGGATCATCCGGCAGATGATACGTGCAAACGGAGATTTTCGGTCCCTGGGTTTTCAGGATCTCTTTTGCTCCGGCAAGCATCCTGCGTTCCGCCCCTTCAATATCAGCTTTGATAAAATCCACGGTAAGAGCGTTTTCCGCACAGAATGTGTCGATGGATGTTACAGGAGCGGTTTCCCGCCTGCCTTGCTGATTCAGAACCATGGATGAACCGACAAGTGTGTCCGCAAGGATTGTAAATTCGGCATTCCCGGGTATGTCGCTGACTCCATAGGGAATTATATGTACGTTTTTCGCGAAATGCGGATTCAACTCAAGTGTTTTAGAAAGAATTTTCCGGGCTTCCCTAATCGGCTCGAATGCGTAAACCTCGGCACCTCTCGATGCTGCAAGAATGGAGAACACACCGAGATTTGCTCCGCAGTCAAACACCACATCATCTTCATTGATCCTGACATCACCCCATTCATAGGGCCCTTCATCAGTGTAATGATATCTCCCTAAGAGAGGTGGATAGAGAATATCGCCGATCTCCATTGCATAATACGCCTCTTCGCGGGTTGGGTGTCTCTCGCGCGAAAGGACGGGTAACCGAAGCCCGCCTATCTCCAGGCAGTCTTCTGATTTTATGTAGAATGAATCATAGATTTTTTGATATTGGTTCCGGTAAAAATCCTCCGTCCTTTGATTTTTCGTCAGATGATACCGTATCAGGTCAAAAAAGGGGATATCAGACATCGTCAGATATCACTTTCTTGTTTGCCGCTTCGCGTTTGACGATCAGGAAACTGGCAATAAAGCCGATCAGGATGTTTGAATAATACAGAATAATTCTTAGGAGGATAACAAACAGTCCCACAACCGAGCTTGGGATGATCAGTGAGTAAAATCCTACATAGGCAAGCTCGGCAATTCCTGCAGATCCGGGGGTCAGCGGCAGCATCATGATAACCGCGATGATTAACTGGAATACGATCGACAGCAATATGTTCGGCGGGTATCCAAGCCCCACCAAAATAATCGACGCGACCGAATAATCGCAGGCCCACAGACAAAAGGTCAGAATAAATCCAACAAACAATCCCCATTTGGCTTTCCCGGCAAAGAGCCGGAACGTGTTGTAGAACTGATCGACCCCGTCATTGATCTGGTCGGTTATCTTCTCGATCTTTTCGGGGTTCATTTTCTTCATAAACAGCCCCCCGATCTTCAGCGAGAGCCTTTTGATGAGGGCGGGTTTTCGCATAACTGCGACCAGAATTATCAGAAGTCCGGTGAAAAATGCCGTCCCGCACCAGGCTGCGATGATCAGACCTTCGGGAAGTTCTCCGTTATTATATACAAAGGAAAAGATGCCCATGGAAAAGATCACTCCAAGAACCATCAGGACGGCTTCCAGAAGCCGCTCGATTAAAACGACGGCCGTTGCGTCCGCCACTGGCATATTGGCTTTATACAGTTCGTGGATCCTGACCGGTTCGCCGCCGATCTGCGAGGGGGTTATAGCCGCTATCAGCTGTCCGGCGCAGACCATATTGAGAGAGTGACCAAAAGGCACCTTATATCCCAAAGATCGGCACATTACCACGATCCTCGTGGCCCAAAAACACATGGCAAGCATATGTATCATGAATGCAAGAAGCAGATACAAGGGATTGAGCTGCTGAATGGCAGTAATCGTGTTTTCATCGAATGTCAGAAGTATAACTACCAGAAGAACTGCGAGAGAAAGTCCAATCGAAATCCAGAAAAATTTTTTCTGCTTTGAGTCCATGCTGTTCATTACACGTTGATTGCTGAGAATTTATAATTACAGGTTAACGGGTTCATCCTTCTGGATTTTTGCTTCTCTGCGGACGATAATCATGCTTGCCGCAAATCCGATGGCGAGATTTAAGTAATACATGATAAGCCGCCATAAGAGCACGAAGACGCCAATTAGGGAGGTGGGGATTATCAGAGCATAGAACCCGCCCATGGAAATCTCGGCGATCCCCACACCTCCGGGAGTAAGAGGGATCATCATGATCACGGTGATGAGGATCATGAAGATAAACGAGAGAAGGAAATTCGGCGGCAGGCCGAGTCCGACCATGAGAACGGAGGCGATGATAAACTCGTTTACCCAGTAGAGTGCGCTGAAGAGGAGTCCGTAGAACATTCCCGTCTTCGATTTTCCCGTGAAGTGCCGAAGGGTCACATAGAATTTTCCCAGATGCAGGTCGATTTTTCTTTGATATTCCTGAATGATATCCGGGATTTGTTTTTGCCGAATATGTGCAGCAGTTTATGTAAAACCTTATTTGACCACACCGGATTTTTGGCAATGATCAGGAATACAAGCAGAAGACCTGCAAAGACGAAGGCTGCAATGTAAGCAATCATCATATATGCTTCGGGGAAGTTAAGATCCGCAAAAAACATACCCAGGAGAAATACGCTGATTATTATTCCCGCGATAAGAATGATCGCATCGAACACCCTCTCCATTATTACTACCGCGGTAGCTTCTCCTCCGGGGACATGTGCTTTTGTCAGCTCATACACTCTCACAGGTTCGCCGCCGATCTGTGAGGGAGTTACCGCTGCGAGGAACATGTTTGAACAGACGAGGTTGAATGAGTGGACAAAAGGCACTTTGTATCCAAGCGATCTGCACATCAGTTTGATCCGCAGTGCCCAAAAGCCAAGTGAGAATATATGCATGACGAATGCTAAGAGAATGAACCAGAGATTGCATTCTTCCAGTTCTTCAAGCGTCGAGGTGTCAAAGGTGAGGATTAGCATCACGAAAAGTACGGCTAAGCTGATTCCAAGAGAAATAAACAGCCACCGTTTTTGTGATTTATCCATAGTCACCCCTAATTACTGACTCCTCATTGAACTGAATCTGATATATGTTTTGTAGTTGGTCGAGGGTCAAAGACCTGAGACCAGGAGCAAGTTGGAATAACTTGCGACCAGAAGAGGGGCGACGCCACGAGATCATGAGCAAGTTGGAACAACTTGCGATCGGAGAGGGGCAAAGATCCGAGAATAGGGGCAAGTTGGAACAACGTGCCCGGGATTCATGGTTCAATTCCGTAATATTTCAAAGCAATCATAGATCTCAGGGTTATCCATTTGGAAGGCTCTTCCTTTTTTTCGATTGGAACAAGAGGTCTGTCGTTGAACGTATTTTCCAGTTTCCAGGTTCCATTATCCAGACGCTTCTTTTTCAGGATATCAACAGCGTCCAGCAGCCTTGGATCGCGAATTCCCAGTTCCTGGAAAATAACGAGCAGTTCCAGAATATCGGTCTGATACATGAGAGGAAAACCGAGTTTCAACCAACCGAGTTTGGCAACTTCCTGGAGATTGTGACTTTTCTTATAGAGATGATGTATCAGGAAATACTCCGTCAGCTTTTCAATAGTCTCGTTTATTTCAATGGTTCGCAGGTGATTTGGGATAGCAGTCAGCCCCTTCAGAGTTTTGACAACCCCCATATGACACGAATGAGCGCCGAAACACATTCTGCGCCGGTCATAGAGCTCCCCTTTTCGGCGGGTGAAGGATG
This sequence comes from Methanocorpusculum sp., assembly GCA_965229365.1. Taxonomy (GTDB): domain Archaea; phylum Halobacteriota; class Methanomicrobia; order Methanomicrobiales; family Methanocorpusculaceae; genus Methanocorpusculum. The sequence goes on from OZ245878.1 coordinate 239,864, forward strand.
CCGTCATCTGCCCGCTGATAGGTAGTAATCCACTCAATGGCCTGCGCGACTCTCGAATCGTTTTGATAACCCAGTTTCACGAGACTGAACACCATGTTTCCGGTAAGGCACGGAATCACTCCGCCGGGCAGTCCGGTCCCGGTCTTTGAACTCGTATCATAGGAAAATCCGCCGTGTATCGGTTCCTGCGAATGACTGAGTATGAACTCGCACGCTCGTCTTATTCCCGGATCGTCGGGATTTGCACCCAGTTCAGCCAGAATCAGCAGAGTCCAGGATGTCCCTGTGTATTTGTCTCTGTAAAATCGCAGAGGATCTCCCCAGGAACCGTCGTCATTCTGTCATTCCATGATTTTTGGGACGATCCCATCTCTCATGATGGAAAAGTGGGCCTCCCTCACATCCGGATCATCCAAATTTCTTCCCAGAAGAGACGTGAGCGTGAAATAACGAATTGAGGGATTTTCCTTCTCCAGAAGCCAGTTTAAAACATCCGGTATATGATTCTCTTTCATGACACTCTCACTCTCAAAGCAGTATATGGATGCTCACTACAGAAAAAACGGCATTGATATCTGACGAACTGCCTTATACAATTTGAATAGCTCCCCCTTCATCAAACTTTGTTTCAGACGTAAGATAAGTTCTTCCGTCTTATTTCATCTCCCTCGTTTTTTTCATCATTTCATTTTGGAATTGATCACGTCATACCTAAGGCGATATTTATTCTGACATGCAGGTGTAATACATATGCATTATATGCGTATTCTGTTACTAGATCCACGTTTTGGCGCCGCAGGCGACATGATCCTTGGCGCACTGCTCAGACTTGGAGCAGACAGAGAGTTCGTCCTCCGATCGGTTGCCACGGTCTCGAAACCGGATATTTTCGATGTGACCCGTGCCGGCATTTCGGCAACCTATATCAAGACCAATACGAAGAAAACGACCCGCACTCTTTCCGAGATACTGGAAATCATCTCTGCAGCAAATGCCTCGGTTCAGGCTAAGGATATTGCAAAGAGAGTATTTATCAGGATACATGATGCGGAGACACGCGTACACCAGACCGAGCATGTTCATTTTCATGAGGTCGGGGCCGATGACGCAATTTCGGATATCCTTGGTTCCGTCTCGGCTCTCTTGTCGCTGAACATAGATGCGGTACATATTCTCCCGCTGTCCACCGGCATGGGGACGGTCACCTGTTCACATGGAATAATGCCGGTCCCGGCCCCGGCGACGGCGGAGATTCTCAAGGCATCCAATCTCGCCGTATCGCTTGGTTCGTTCGAGGGAGAACTCTGTACGCCAACCGGTGCGGCATTACTTGCAACGTTCCAGGAAGTTTTCGGAACGACTGTTCACTCAGGCAAACTTCTCTCGTCGGGGGCCGGAGCAGGTACGCGCGATCCATCCGACCACCCAAATGTTCTTTTCGCATACATTATGTATACCGGGGATGAATCGGGATCGGTTGACGTGCTCGAAACGAATGTTGACGACCTTTCGGGAGAGGTTCTCTCCTCGATCCTTTCGACGATGCTGAATGAAGGGGCACGCGATGCGTCCGTTATCCCCATCGTCATGAAAAAAGGCAGACCCGGTTATCTCATCAGAGTTATCGCCCTCCCGCGTGATGCACCGCGTCTTGCAAAAATACTTGCACATGAGACCGGAAGTCTTGGCGTTCGGTGCACCCCAATGATTCAACGGTTCATTGCAGACAGAACGATCGCGAATACAACCGTCGTCATAAACGATCGGGTCTATTCCGTTGACGTCAAAATCGCATCCATGGATGGTATTGTCTATTCCCGTAAAGCCGAATTCGATGATCTGCAGCGAATCTCGGATGCATCCGGTCTTCCGGTTCGAACGGTAAAACGCATCGTCGAGGAAGATGTATGGAAGACGCCGTAAAAAAAATATCAACCGGGGCCGCAGGACTTGACGCTCTTCTCGGCGGCGGCATAGAGCCGCGTATGATCACCCAGTTTTTTGGAGAGGCGGGTTCGGGAAAGAGTACGCTTTGTATGATGGCAGCCTTTTCAATCCTTCAAGAAGGTAACGGCGTTGTCTATATCGACTCGGAAGGATTCTCCATCGAGCGGTTTTCACAGATTGCCGGGACATCCACCGAGGAGTGCGCCAAGCATCTCTACGTGTTTGAGCCGGCGACCTTTGCCGAACAGGGTCTGATGATCTCCGAGTCGGAGCAGCTGATCAAATCAGGGACAGCCGGGCTGATCGTGCTTGACTCGGCAACTGCTCTTTACCGTGTGGAGCAGACGGATACGAAAGACGCTCTTTCGATGCTTTCACGTCAGATGATGGTTCTTCTTGGGATTGCCAAGAGATACAATATCCCGGTCCTTATTACGAACCAGGTGTTCATGGACATCGATCGTCACCGGCTGAGCGGCCTTGGAGGAACTGCGCTGTCGCACATTTCAAAAGCGATCATACGGGTGGAAAAACACGAGAAATTCAGACAGGCAGTTGTTTTCAAACACAGGTCCCGCGCTGAAGGCATGTCCTGGGAATTTGTTCTTACGGGTACCGGAGTCAGAGACCGCTGACCCCCGCCGTATTTCTCTAAAAAAACGTTTAGCTGTTTTTGATTCAGGATTCGGAATCGAGTACAGCACAGACGTTTTCGGTCGTATCTCTGATCAGTTTCACTGATTTTGCAAACAGCTCTTCTTCTTCTTTTGATAACTTAACGCCGATCGGGAATACCCCTCCGCGTGTTATCCGGGCAGGAACACTCACGCATATGCCTTCGTGTCCGAACACCTCGCGGCGGATCTGTGTGGAGACGGTGAGCATCCTGTTCTCATCCTCGACGATGGTTCGTACCAGCGTTGCAATTGCATCGCCGGGGCCGTAAACCGTTGCTCCCTTTGCCTCGATTATGTAGGATCCGCTCGATTTCACCCGTTGGATCATCTCTTCACGCGGGAGTGTTGCAACTCCCATAAGATTGTCGATCTGGATACCGCCGACGGTCGTCGCGGACCACATGGGGACCATGGTGTCGCCATGTTCGCCGATGATGCGGGTATGTATCTCGCTGACATGTACGTTGAAAAACTCTGCAAGGCATGCCTTGAGCCGCATCGAATCAAGATGGGTTCCAAGACCAACCACCCTGTGCGGCATCATCCCCGAATACTTCAGCGCAACCGTTGTCATGATATCCACGGGATTTGTTACGACGAGCAAGATCGCCTCCGGTGCCATACGCCCTACCTGTTCGGCAAAAAACTTTACAATCCGCGCATTCTCAAGAGCCAGATCCAGACGGGTCTGTGTAGCTTTTCTTGGAATGCCGGAAGTAAGAACGATTATATCGGAACCGCGAAGCTCTTTTGGCGTCGTACCATACGTCACACGGGTATTCGTTCCCCGCGCCGCAAAAGAGTCCATCATATCATGGGCGAGACCGTCCAGATATTGTTCATTTCCAGGTCTGCCGTACAGGCACATCTCCTGCACATGCGGAAATTGGGACACGGCATGTGCTACATAGGAGCCTACCTGACCCGTTGCACCGATAATCGTCACTTTTGCCATAAGAACCCTTAAAAGATAATTGGGACACGTTTTCAGTTGGAAGCGCATATCCAACTTCTGTTACATATCCCTTCTCCGCCCCGCAACCCTGCGGGCGCCATGCGTTTACGGTAAGGTCTGCTCCCTTCCGGGCCTGAACCGGTGCCCACAACAATGAGATAATACATCCCTCCGGATGTATCCATCACATCCGCTGACCTCGCAGGACAAGGTATCAACGTTGGAACATGCAACATTGGAAGGACTGACACAGCCGTCCTCAAACTTCGTCCCCTGCGTATTGGCAGTTTCAGGTTACAGGTGACGCCAAGCCACCCGGACTAGTCCCAATATACATGGGATGCCCGGAGAATAAAATGATGTAGGATATGGATCGGGGATTTTCGGCCCTATGGCAGCTGCTTTATCGTGATGATGAATTATGTGGTGAATGGACGCATTTTCAGCATCTTTCGATTACATTATTTTATGAATGGGTTTCCCTGCAATGGAAATGCTTATGGAATGATCACCATTGCCGCTCAAAAAAACAACTCTACAATTTTGCCTAAAATGCAAAGTTAATGGGCCCGGAGGGGTTCGAACCCACGACCACCCGGTTATGAGCCGGGCGCTCCACCACTAAGCTACAGGCCCGCAGAGAGAAGTACGTAAAACAGGTGTGTGGTTTGAAACCACGCGCCCTCAAAATTTGTTCCCTTGCAGAAGAACATATGACATTTGGTATGCTGATAGATAAAGGTGTTTGTTTATTCGCTGAAAATACAGGATATGTATTTTGAAAAAAAATACACAAAAAAAAGAAACGCCGCCAACAGGACTCGAACCTGTGACATGCTGGTTAACAGCCAGCCACTCTACCAACTGAGTTATGGCGGCACATTTGTGTTGCTTAATTACGTGGGTGGGTCATTGTATTAAAGATTATGATTTTGGCGTCATTTTTCCTGGTGTAAAGAAGCAAGACGCGTAATGAGTTTTTCCAAATCCTGATTAAAGTTTGTCAGCATCTCATAGGCCTTCGGTGTGGCAACTGCACCGGACGGCGTTGCTTTGATATACTGCATCTGCTCTAAAACCCGCAAAGAATACCGAATTCTGTGCTGAGGCTGGCCAAGTTCTTCAGTAAGTTTCATAATGCCGATCGGACCCTGACGTGCAACAACACGCATGACGGACAGGTGGCGTTCGAGTAATTCTACTTCTCCATTGATTTTGCTGAGCATTATTCCTCCACGTTTTTCTTGGAATCTTCCTCTTCGCGCATCTCTTCTTCGAGTTCTGCGCGAATTTTAGCACGATATTCGTATTGTTCTTTCTGCATCTGGGTAAGACGTTCTTCTTTGGTTGTACCGTGAATGTCAAGCCAGGCTTTGGTAGCGCGGTATTTAGGAATAAATACTGCAAGACTGATTACGGAAATTGCGATGCAGATGAGTACAATCGGTATTCTGAGCCAGATAGAGTCCGGAACGATAAAGAATACTATAATTGCCGCGGCGATTGCGAATATCAGAATGTTTAAGATGATTACGAGGACCGTAAATTTTCCCTTAAACTGAGTCCGCTCAGTGTCATCCATCGTAAGTACATCGGTTGCCTAAAGATAAAAACTACATCTCTTTGGAACGCTAATAATGAGAGGATGAAGCAGCTTTTGGATGAATTGGAAAAACATTCATGCGATGCATACGTTGCATACGACAGTTCGGAAAATGCGGATATGCGATATGCTTCTGGTTTTCTTGCATCAGACTCATATATTTACGTATTTTCCAAAGAGGGCGTCGCGACCCTAATCGTATCTTCGATGGAAGAAACGCGTGCTTGCTACGAGTCAACATGTAGCACAGTGACACGCATCTCCGCAGGTCTCCCTGAGCTCCTGAAAGAGTATCATGATCCCGATCTGGCGACGGCGCATATGATCAGAAATTTTGCAGGTTCGCGCCTCTTAATCCCCCACTCGATGCCGGTCGGTTTCGCCCATGTCCTCTCGGAAGTTGCCGAGATAGTCATCGACTCCGGAACGATCGCCAAAATCAGGAGTGTCAAATCCGATGACGAGATCACAAAAATGCGCTATTTACAGAAGAAAAATGAGATCGCCGTCCGAGCAGCTGTAGATGCGATCAGAAAATCGGAACCTGATGACCGTGGGATTCTGATGCTCAACGATGCTCCCCTTACGTCGGAAAGGATCCGTGACATCATACACTTTGCTCTTAGGCCCTTCAGCTGCGAAGACATCGACACGATCGTTTCCTGCGGAGAATCATCATCCATGCCGCATGCGCGAGGCACCGGCCCGCTGTATGCAAACCAGCCGATCGTCATGGATGTTTTTCCCCGGAGTGAACTGACCGGATACTTTGCCGATATGACCCGGACCGTCTCCAAAGGTGCCCCCTCTGACGAGATAATCAGGATGTATGATGCCGTCCAAAAAGCCAAAGAACTGGCCGCATCCATGATCCATCCCGGAATCACCGGAGCAGAAGTTTATACTGCGGTAGTAGAGTTTTTCCAGGCCGAGGGCTACGAAACGGCAGGTTCCTCGGGATTCACGCATAGTCTTGGTCACGGCGTCGGACTGGAGATCCACGAAGCTCCTTCCCTTTCTCCGTCGGGCAGCGAACTGAAAGTTGGGCAGGTCATCACGCTTGAGCCAGGCCTCTATTATCAGGGAATCGGCGGGGTCAGGCTCGAAGATATGGGTGTCGTGACACGTGATGGATTTGACAGCTTTACGTGCTTTGAAGAAAAATTAGTAGTATAGTATTATGAACGATAACGAACTGGATAGCTACATGGAGGCGGGACGAGTCGCAAAAAACGTCCTGCACAAATGCGCTGCTGAGATAAAACCGGGTGTCGGTCTTGCAGATATTTTCGACATTGTCCTGGATGAAATCTCCTCGGCAGGCGTATCTCCCTCCTTCCCCCCCAATATTTCATTGAATAACTGTGCGGCCCACGATACTGCATCGCCGGACGAGGAACGGGTATTTGCCGAAGGGGATCTGATCAAACTGGATATTGGAACGCACATCGACGGATACATCGCAGACACCGCCATCACGGTGGATCTTGGCGATCATGCCTCATTATGCGAGGCATCACGCGCGGCTCTTGATGCCGCAATCAAAGTTGTTGCGCCGGAAGTCGTGGTCAGCGAGATCGGTGCGGCCGTCGAAAAAACGATCACTTCATTCGGCTACAAACCGATCATCAACTTAACAGGCCACGCGCTGGCGCGCTACAGTCTTCACCACGGCCTCTCGATCCCGAACACCGGGCGATTTGGCAGCGCTGTTCTGAGAGAGGATATGGTTATTGCAATTGAACCCTTCGCATCGACCGGTTCCGGTCTGGTCCACGAGGCCCCGCGGGGCGAGATCTATCAGGTCGTCGGCAATACCCCGGTCAGATCACCGGTCGGCAGGAAAATCCTCAAAAAGGCGGAAGAGATGCACGGTCTGCCGTTCGCCCGCCGCTGGCTGAATATTCCCAAAGCGGAACTGGCTCTGCCAACCCTCCTTCGTCAGGGAAATCTCTTCGTGTACCACAGCTTATCGGATGTGCCTGAGTCATTTGTCTCTCAGTTCGAGCATACGGTCATCGTTACCGCTGACGGCGCTCTCGTAACTACAAGATAAAAAAGGAAAAAATTACTGTGTGAGAGGCAGGTTCCACGAACGTTCGTTTGCGAGAACAAACTCCCACTCTTTTTTGCATGGACAGGGAATCTCCCAGACATCGTCCAGAACACTCTTATCAGCGGTAAGGGAATACTCATTGATCGCGACAACGATCTCTTTGTCGCAGGTTCCGCAGTTGTGAGGGCCCCGTTTGAATCCGCCGCCGACCGGATCGCATGCTACGGGAACGTCAGCTTCCCGGAGAACTTTCAGCGCAGACCAGAGATACGGCGGCCGAAATCCTCCTTTCTGCCAGTAGCGTTCCAGTTCCGTTCTTCCCTGGATCGTACAGAGATTCATCGAAATCATGTCTGCATAGGGCGCGACCGCGCGTATGGATTTTTCCATATCCTCCAGCGCCTCTTTTTCCGTTAAAAAGAGCGGCTTCATCATCAGATATGCCTTCACGCCGACGCCTGCATTATGCGCCGTCTCAGCAGCTTTGATGAAATCATCAAAGGTATTTCCTTTATCGATCGACTTTTCCCGAATGGTCTCGTTCGTCGTTTCCAGACCGATCGCGACCGTCAGCGGATGAGCCTGGCCCTTATCGAGCGTCTTCAAAAGACGGGAGAGAGCATCTTCCGTTACATACTCGGATCTTGACTCGGCGATCAGCGGTTTTCCTGCATAAAACTCCCCGAACGCGTCAAGTACTTCCAGAGGAACTTCGTTTTGGTCAAAGACACTTCCCGAGGTGAAGATCTTTCCAAGCTGGTATTCATCGGGAGAGTAGTTCTCCTGCATCCAGAGGATCTGCCCTTTCATATGATCGATAAGTTCATCCTTCGAGCAGGTGTCGCGGTCATTTTTATATCCGCACATCCTGCATCTGTTCCAGGAACAGCCGCCGGAAAGAAAGATCCCTGTCAAAGACGAAAGGACTTCGCCGAAATATCTGTCCTGTCCCTTCCAGGAAACGAGTGGTTTTCGTGATTCGGTCATTATTATATCTCCTGTTTTGTATCGGTGTAGTTCTGGATAAGTCGATAGTAGATCTCTTCGCATTTGTTCAGCTGATCGATAGAGACCCGTTCATTGAGTCCATGCATGGTACTTAGTTCGCCCGGCCCGTACTCGAGAGCACGGAAACCCGCCAGACGGAATGCCCGGGCATCGGACGCTGCCCACTGGACCATCGGACGCGAGGTGATCCCGTACACCTCGCTGATGGCTTCGCAGGTTTTCTGAACGAGGAACGAGTCGCTCGCCGTCAGCGAAGCATTCGCTTTGGTTCGGGGGGTGAGGACTGCAGATTTCGGGATATGGCTGCAGATCTCATTTAAGATCTCATCACAGTCGCAGCCCCACGGGAGCCGCATGTCCATCATGAGAGAACATTTCTGGGCGACGATATTGACCCGTTCTCCGCCTGAAATGATGCCCGGATTATACATGATCTGCCGAAACACCGGGCCGAAATCCGTCGTCGTTCCCTCCCGGGCGATCTTGGCCGAGTGCTTGATCAGTTTTTCCATCTCTTCTGTTTGCGGATACACACGTTTGTGCAGTTTGCCCATCCAGTGCAGGAAATCCATCGCCTGGATCACCGCACTTTCGCCGAGGATCGGATACAGAGACGAATGACCGGGCGTTCCGACAAACTCCACATCGAATCTGCAGACGCCTTTTTGTCCGACCGCCGGGGCATATGCAGGCGTCGGTTCGGCGATCAAAACATCGCACGGATGGATGAGATTTTTCTCCAGCAGATACCGGGTGCCGTATCTTCCGCCCCCCTCTTCATCACAGACGAAGGCAAGAGAAACCGGCAGATCTGCGCCTGCATCCTGCGACCTGGCAACTGCCGAAAGAACCGCGGCACATCCGCCTTTCATGTCGGTCGCACCGCGTCCGTGCACGTGGGTGTCATCGATCTTCCCAGAGTTTGGTTCATAGTCCCAGCCCTCGTTCAGTGCTGGGACCACATCTATATGTCCGGTGAGAATAAGGCGGCCGGTCTGGTCCTTTGAGATGACATTGTCATGACCGTCGGGCCCGGACGTGATCGTTCCGGGTATGCCGATCACTTCCATTACGGATAAGATAAATTCGGCAATTTCGCTCGTGTCGCCGGGCGGATTTTCACTACGTATCTGTATCAGATCTGAGCAGAGCTTTGCTGCATTCATAGGTTATTTCCTTTTGAATTCTGCGAAAAGTTTCCCAATCGGTCCCTCCGGGTAGATGCTTCTGAGGAATTTAAGTCCAAAGAGGTCATCGGCCATGTCATGGAAGAACTGGTGCGGAAGGGGTATCTTCGAGTTTGGATCAAGAACGATCCTGAACCCGAGGTACCCTGAGACCTCGTCAGGATCATAAATAAGCTGCCAGAGAATAGGGGTCTCTTCGAACTGTTCTTTGTGATTATCCCTCATCCAGATCATGAATGCCGGGAAAAGTGCATAGTCTCCTTCTTTGGCGGTATCCACGCGGGTACGCAGATATTCTGCGGTCATGGTGCATCTTATCGAGTCGAGACTGTATGCAAGCGATGAGAGGGTATAATCCAGATGGGCGATTGTGTCAATTAAGTAAAAGTACAATACCGGATCCATATCGGACGGAGTTTCCAGGATCAGGGATTTATGATAGAGATACTCGATCTGCTGAGAATAGTCGTTCTTCTCCAGTAACATAGTATTCTAATTTGGTGTGTAAGACAAAAAGAGTTGGGCTTTGGGAACAAGCCCGTCATAAAGATACGTATCCAAATGTTGATATCAGCGGGAAATATTGCGGATATGCTCGTCTGAGAGGTTCATGAGTTCCTTTTCCTCGGCGAGATCCGCGACGTTCCTGATGGCTTCGAGGAGGTGAACGGACTCTTCAAGAAAACTCAGGATATCTGCCGGGAAAAGATCGACACCATACTCGTCGATTAAGTGCCGGTGGATCTCTTTGTGATTCAGACCCATCTCCCGGAGTTCCAGGATCGTGATGACGAACTTTCGTTCCGGGCAGCCGCAAAGGGGCGAGTCCCGGCATCTGCATTCCAGAAAATCCTTAAAAAAACGGAGGACCTGGTCCCGCGTTCCCGGGTCCAGGCTGTCGATATTCATTGAACCGGTAATCGCTTCCAGATTTGCCGGATGAAAGGCGCCTTCGGGCAGACGGTGACCTGCCGCTCGCTGAAGTTTTTTGATGTATCGAAATCGTGCCCTACTCGCAATCACGAGCTTTCTCCGGCTTCCTCGTCAAAGTCCTTGAGAGATTTCACGGCGGCGGCGATCCGCTCGACCTCGACGAGCCACTCGTCGAAGAGGGTGGGTTCATCGGTGTCTTTTACGTATTTTCCGCAGCAGGAAGCTCCGTTGATGACGGCGGATCCGATCGACGAGGCGATATCAAGCGCCTTCTCCGGATCTTTTTCGACGACTTTGCGTCCCTCTTTGACGAGGTTTTTGATCTCCTCTGTCGGGGGATAGGTCTCTTCAAGGTACTTCTGCGCAGCAGCAAAGAGAACGACGAGGGAGACCTGCATCGATCCGACGATCTCAGCGAGTTCTTCGCCCATGACCTCGCCCATAACTATCTCTTCAACACTGCGGAGTTTCGTTCGTGCCTCTTCAAGGGGTATTCTGCCGTTCTGGAAGAGACGAATGATCTTGATTACAGCAAGCGTAATGTCATCGGAAAATCCGTCCAGGATTCTGAATCCTTCCGGCATCTCATCAGAGTCTTCGTCCCCTTCCCAGTCGGCGGTTTCGAGGGTCTTGAGCCAGTTGTCCCATCTTTCCTGATTGTAGAAGATATAAAAGAGCTTGGGAGCAGATTCCGGCTCAGCTGTTTTCTTACTTTTTTTGGCAGCCATGCTTTATTACAAATAGTTCGGTTTAGTGTGGTAATAGAACTTATGTTTGATTATGGGGTGTAGTATCCGTCTCTCTGTTCCAAGGATATCCGGGGATTATGACTTCAGAATCAGATAGATAAATAGGAGTTACGAGGTTTGGATGTGGCTCCAATTTGGGAAGGAGGTTGTTGGGTGTGGAATGGATGAGAAAAACCAATCGCGAATCGGCGCGAATCCGCCCTTCGGGCGAGGCGAATCGGATTTGCCTATCCTCACTTTCGCAATCCAGCTTCGCTGTCTTGCTCATCCCTTCATCGGGACGAGCAAGTCGAGGGCGGGCGGGCGGACCCGCAGGAGGCCTCAGCCGAGCAAGGCTTTGCCTTGCGAGAGTGAGGAGAAGCAAATCCGATTCGCCTCGCCCGAATGGAGGGCTCGCGCCGATTCGCGGTTGGTTTTTTTTCTTGCGCCAAAATGAATACCGTGCACAAAATCGACGTACATCCCATAATTACCTCAGTTTTCTCGCCTGGGTTCACAACCCCGCGTAAGTCCTATTAAAAAAAAGTTAAAGTTTTTTCCCTGCATCTGGTCCGGGAATACAGGTGAAAATTTCCTTGACGGTGATCTTAACGAGTTCTTTTCCCGGCAGTCCGAGTTTTTTCGCGTCAAGAAGCTCCTTCATCTTTTTGTGGTCGGCTGTTCCCGATTCCACTGCGGCAGTTCCTTTCATCTGGAAACAGTTGCCGATATCACGGCTCCACACCAGAAGAGAGACCTCGGGGTTCTCTTTGATGTTTGCCATGGTTTTGTTCATGAAATTATTTGCAATCCAGATTGTGTCATTGTCCATGATCCAGACTGCGCCCATCGGGGCTGCATTCGGGACACCTGCTTTGGATGCGGTGACCAGATGACATACACCGACTTTGGCAATCTGTTCTTTGAGTTCTGCAGTAATTAATGCCATGTTGATAGATTGTGCTGTTGTGCTATGTTAAGTTTTCCCAAAATACACCACGGAAAAATAGTCATCTGCCCGGATTCGAACTTGACATTTATTATCCATCACCACTCATATATGAGCATGGTTTCTGACGAGCGTAAAAGTCCTTTTGGCTCTCTTGACGCTTCACACGGCGGCGACCGTGCGGAGTTAATTGACGCAGTTCTCAAACAGCTTGAGAATGACAATGTACGGTCGGTTCTCCTCCAGTTCTCGGATATGGTGGGCAAACCGAAAAATGTCGCGATTCCGACGAAACAGATGAAGAAAGCCTTAACTGAAGGTATCAGTTTCGACGGTTCTTCAATTCAGGGGTTTGCGAGACTGGAAGAATCGGATATGGTGCTCCGGCCCGAGCCGGAGACGTATCAGATCATTCCCTGGTCGGATGAAAAATATCGTATTGCAAGATTCATCTGCGATGTTTATACGACCCGCGGCGAACCGTTCATCGGCGATCCCCGGTATATTCTCCGTCAGCAGCTGGAAAAAGCGGCAAAACTCGGATACACCTTCAATGTCGGTCCCGAGATGGAGTTTTTCCTCTTTAGAATGGTGAATGGTCACCCCTCGGTGGAACTTCAGGATCACGGAGGCTACTTCGATCAGACCCCAACCGATCCCGGAGAGGATGTCCGCAGGGATCTTGTTACCTCCCTTTCTGAGATGGGATTCGATATCGAAGCATCCCATCACGAGGTTGCACCTTCCCAGCACGAGATCGATTTCACCTATGGAAACGCCCTTGCCATGGCAGATAAAGTTGTTACCTTCAAGTTTGTGGCAAAGACGCTCGCTCTCCACCGCGGCCTGCATGCCACCTTCATGGCGAAACCGATCTACGGCATCAACGGCTCAGGAATGCATGTCAACTGCTCGCTGATGAAGGACGTCCGGAATGCATTCTATGATCCAAATGGAGAACACCAGCTCTCCGACACCGCCCGTCATTTTATCGCAGGAATTCTCAAACACATCGATGCAATCACCCGAATTGCAAATCCTACAGTGAACTCGTACAAGCGGCTTATCCAGGGATACGAGGCTCCTGTCTATGTCGGCTGGTCTGCAATGAACCGTTCCGCCCTTATTAGAGTCCCCTCGTCCCGCGGCAAAAGCACCCGCACCGAACTGCGCAGCCCCGACCCGACCTGCAACCCGTATCTGACGTTTGCCGTGATGCTTGCGGCAGGTATGGAGGGTGTTACCCAGAAAATCGAGCCCCCGGAGAGCGTGGACAAAAATATTTTCAGAATGAGCGCGGAAGAGCGGGCAGCCGAAGGAATACGCTGCCTCCCCTGGAGTCTGCATGAAGCAAACACCGCTCTGATGAACGATCCGCTTATCTGCAGTGTTCTTGGTGAGCATGTGGTTTCCCAGATCAACCGTCTCGGTGAACTCGAGTGGGGAGATTTCTCCAAGTATATCACCGACTGGGAGCTCAACCGCTACCTGGCCACATACTGAATAATACTCAACCCTTTTTTTACAGGATCGTTCGTTTTTTTCCAAATTAAGCCGCTCACCTCACCTGGGCGATTCGCATTTCTTCCCGGACATGCAGACTGCAAATGTATATATTGTTAGCACCATAACCTTTTTTTTTCCATACATGGACGACAGACTGCCTATCGCGATCTTAATCAAGATACTCGCAAATCATATAAAACGAAATCTGGATAATGCAGCTTCTTTTGGGCCGCTGTATAATCTCACCGGCACGCAGATCCAGATCATCGGATATATTCATCATTCACCGAAGGGTGATATTTTTCAAAAGGATATCGAGACAAAATATGCCATCCGGCGCTCGACGGCGACCGGCATCCTTCAGCTTATGGAAAAGAACGGGCTCATCACCAGAGAACCGGTCGATTACGATGCCAGACTCAAAAAGATCGTGCTCACAAAAAAGGCACTTGCCGTCAGCCGTCAGGCGCATCTCAACGTCTTCGATCTTGAAAAACAGCTGACCAAAGGGATGTCCGCAGAAGAACTTGCCGTTTTACGTTCCCTTATCTGGAAAATGAAAGCCAATCTGGAGGAACTGGCATGAATCATATCATAAAACGCCTTGCGGGTTCTATCCGCGAGTTTAAAAAAGACAGCCTCTTAACCCCCTGTTCGTCTCGTTCGAAGTGGTAATGGAGGTCATCATCCCCTTGATTCTTGCAAGCCTCATCGATGACGGCATCACTGCAGGCAACATGGGCGTCATTCTCCGGATTGGTCTTGCCTTATCCATCTCGGCAATATTCTCGCTCATATTCGGCATTCTCGCCGGAAAATTCGCCGCATCCGCATCCTCCGGATTTGCACGCAATCTCAGGCATGATATCTTCTATAATGTGCAGAGTTTCTCATTTGCAAACATCGACAAATTCTCGACATCCAGTATCGTAACAAGACTGACCACCGATGTCACGAATGTGCAGAATGCCTATCAGATGCCTATCCGGGTTGCGGTACGCTGTCCTCTGATGCTGATTTTATCTACCTAATGGTCATCACCATCAACCCGGAGCTTTCCATCATCTATCTTGTATTGATTCCAATTCTCGCCGGAGGCATGTATCTCATCATCGTCAAGGTCCAGCCCATATTCGAGAAGGTATTCAAAACCTTCGATCGGCTCAACAAAGTCGTTCAGGAAAATCTCCGAGGGATCCGGGTTGTAAAATCCTATGTCCGTGATGAGTATGAAGAGGAAAAGTTCAAAAATGTTTCAAAAGACATTTACGGATACTTTTCCCATGCAGAAAAACTCCTTGCATTCGTCAGCCCCTTGATGCAGTTCATTGTTTACGCGGCGATCCTTCTCGTCTCCTAGTTCGGCGCCCAGTTCATCGTTGCAGGAACGCTCACCACGGGTGAGCTGGTCAGTCTGTTTGCCTATACGATGCAGATTCTGATGAGTCTGATGATGCTTGCGATGGTGTTTGTGATGATCACCATGTCCCGTGCATCTGCCCGGTGTATCGTTGAGGTCCTCGATGAAGAGAGCAGTCTTACAAACCCGTAGGATCCGGTGTTCTCCGTCAAAAACGGCGACATAAGCTTCCGCGATGTCGACTTCAGCTACTCCACCGATGCTGAAAGGATCTGTCTTCAGAAGATCAATCTGGACATAAAATCCGGCGAAACGGTCGGAATCCTCGGCGGGACCGGCAATTCCAAGACGACGCTCGTCCAGCTGATCCCCAGGCTCTATGATGTGACCGGCGGATCGGTCATGATCGGGGGAGTGGATGTTAGAAAGTATGATCTGACGACCCTTCGCGATCAGGTCGCCGTCGTTCTGCAGAAGAATGTGCTTTTCTCGGGAACGATTAAGGAGAACCTCAAATGGGGAAATCCCGACGCCTCTGATGAGGAAATAATCCGCGTCAGCAAACTGGCGTGCGCCGATGAATTCATCCAGCATTATCCCGAGAATTACGACACACGGATCGAACAGGGAGGTTCAAACGTCTCCGGCGGTCAGAAACAGAGATTGTGCATCGCCCGCGCTTTGCTGAAAAAACCGAAGATCCTTATTCTGGATGATTCCACGAGCGCCGTTGATACGAAAACTGATGCACAGATCAGACAGGCGCTGATGACCGAGATCCCGGACACCACGAAGATCATCATCACGCAGCGGATCTCGTCTGTCGAGAACGCGGACAAGATCATCGTGATGGACGGCGGTCACATCAATGCGGTCGGCACGCATACCGAACTCCTGCGCAGCAATCCGATCTATCAGGAGGTCTATTCGACCCAGCAGAAGGGGGGTGAAGAGTAATGCCTCCCATGAATCATGGACTGAAAGGCGGCAGGCATTCCGGGATACCGATCGTTGGAAACAAACCCAACGATGTGAAAAAGACGCTGAAACGTCTCCTTTCCTATCTTCCGGGCATGTACAAAGTAACGCTCGGCGTCGTTGTCATATGCATAATATTAAGGACCCTTACAGGCGTCATTGGTTTGCTTTTTCTCGAAGTGCTGATCGATGATTACATCACGCCGCTTATCGGTGTGGAAAATCCGGTGTTCACCGGGCTGCTGCAGGTCATCCTCTTGATGGCGGTTATCTTCCTCTGCGGTGTTCTTTCAACGCTTATCTACAGCAGACTCATGGTAATCATTTCCCAGGGGGTCATGAAGAGGATCCGTGATGATATGTTTGTCCATATGCAGAAGTTACCCATCAGCTACTTCGACACGCATAAGTTCGGCGACACGATGAGTCATTACACAAACGATACGGAAACCCTTCATCAGATGCTTTCGCAAAGCGTTCCCCAGGTGTTTTCTTCGATAGTGACCATCATACTCGTGTTCTGCGCTATGGTCTATACGAGCGGTCCTTTGACGATTCTCGTAATAGTTATGGTGATCGTGATGTTCTTTGTGATGAAAAACATCGGAGGAAAGAGTGCGGTTCATTTTGTCCGTCAGCAGAAGTCGCTTGGGACCGTGAACGGGTATATCGAAGAGATGATCAACAGACAGAAGGTCGTTAAGGTTTTCTGCCATGAGGATAAGGTCAAAGCCGAGTTCGATGTGATGAACGACGAACTGTGCGGACACGCGAAATCCGCGAACACCTTTACGAATATTTTCATACCGATCGTCA
Organism: Methanocorpusculum sp.; assembly: GCA_965229365.1. Classification (GTDB taxonomy): domain Archaea; phylum Halobacteriota; class Methanomicrobia; order Methanomicrobiales; family Methanocorpusculaceae; genus Methanocorpusculum. The sequence continues at coordinate 256,567 of OZ245878.1, forward strand.
TAAATCTCGGAAATATCCAGTATGTTCTGGTGGCCGTACTGGGCAGAGCTTTGGCAATCAGCGGGGTCGGCGGTCTGACTCTTGGAGCGATCGCGGCATTCCTGCAGCTGAGTAAAAGTTTCATGATGTCGATCAGTCAGGTCTACCAGCAGCTGAGTTCGGTTGTCATGGCGTTGGCCGGCGCAGAGCGGATCTTCAAACTGATGGATGAGCCGCTGGAAGAAGATACCGGAGATGTTACTTTGGTCAATGCAACGTATGAGGGATCAGCTCTTACCGAGGCGCCGGCATATACGGGCATCTGGGCATGGAAGGAGATCGCGGACGGCTCGCCGGTCTATACGAAATTGGAGGGGGATGTTCAGCTTCACGATGTAAGCTTTAGTTATACGCCGGACAAGGAAGTTCTGCATGACGTGTCTGTCTATGCAAATCCCGGTCAGAAGGTGGCGTTTGTCGGGGCGACGGGGGCCGGGAAAACGAAGATCAATAATCTGATCAACCGGTTTTATGATGTGCAGGAGGGCGAGATATTGTATGACGGCATCAATGTGAAGCGGATCATAAAAGCCGATCTGAGACATTCGCTTGGGGTCGTGCTGCAGGATACGAATCTGTTTACGGGGACGGTCCGGGAAAACATCAGGTACGGTAAACTGGATGCGACGGATGAAGAGGTGTATGCGGCGGCGCGTCTTGCAAACGCACATGACTTCATCACGAGACTTCCCGATGGATACGACACGATTCTGGAAGGAGACGGATGAAGCCTTTCCCAGGGTCAGCGGCAGCTTTTGTCGATCGCACGGGCGGCGGTGGCGAATCCTCCGGTGATGATCCTGGACGAGGCGACCTCGAGTATCGATACGAGAACGGAGGCTATCGTTCAGGCGGGTATGGATTCCCTGATGAAGGGACGTACGGTCTTTGTGACCGCTCACCGGCTGTCTACCGTGTAGAATGCGGACGTGATTATGGTTCTCGAGTCGGGACGGATCATCGAACGCGGGACGCATACGAAGCTTATCTCCGAGAAGGACAAGTATCATCAGCTGTATACGGGCGCATTCGAGCTGGAATAATTCTTTTTTTAGAAAAAGTGTACGGGCTTTTTTTATTCGTCAGGTTCATGATGTTTTGAGTTGTTTTGGCATCTATCCGCCATCACACGAAATTCACAAAAACGTCCACGAAAACACGAAAAAGAACAACCTGAGAATTTCCAACAACCTTTTTTTTCGACAGAAAGTACTTTCTTTTCATACGTTGAGTAGTATGTGTGGGGACTTTCAGCAGCTTTGGTCTCAACCAAGCATATCACGAACGTTATGAAAAACATGGCGACCTTCTCTCCGACGTTGGTAAAACACTTGATTGGGATGTGTTTCGCCCTCTTCTTGAATCCATGTATACAAATAAATCCGGCAATGGCGGTCATCCCAATGTTGATGTAATTCTCATGTTCAAGATTCAGCTTCTGGAAGTCTGGTATAGTCTGTCTGATCTCGCCGTTAAACGTGAAATCTATGATCGTCTCTCCTTTTGGCATTTTCTTGGATGTCCTGACAAAATACCCGACAACTCAACGATCTGGTTATTTCGGGAGCGCATGTCCGAATCTGGCGTTGATACATTGGTTTGGCAGGAGTTTCAGAGACAACTTGACCTGAAAGGTCTCAAAATTGAACAAGGTATGATCCAGGATGCAACGTTTGTATATGCTGAACCTGGTCATTGTAAGAAAGACACGCCGCGAGGAGAGCAGGCAAAAACACAACGGGATAAAGATGGAAAAATCATGTCCAAGAACGGCAAAATGCACTATGGGTATAAACTTCATACCATCATGGATACGACGCACAATCTTATTCGACGCATTGAAACCACCACGGCAAATGTTCATGATAGTCAGGTGGATCTGTCAGAAAAAGGGGAAGTGGTCTATCGGGATCGGGGATATCAGGGAGCAAAATGCAAGGGATATAGTGCCACAATGAAAAGGGGAGCGAGAGGGCATCCCATTGGCATACGAGATAAACTGAGAAATCTGAGAATAAGTAGGAAGAGATCAAAGGGCGAGAGACCCTATGCAGTGATCAAAAATGTTTTTCATGCAGGGTTGGTGAAGGTAACAACACTACAAAGAGTACGAGTGAAAAATATGCTGGCTGCATTTTGTTATAATATCTATCAGGTGAAAACGATTCAAAACAGAGTGTAAATAAAAAAAAACGTCAAGGAATAATGGGTATTTTTCTTTTTTTTTGGGGGGGATGAGGGTGTAGGGATGTAGCCAATCTTCCTTAAATCATGATTCGCGTTAAAAGATGGGTTGATAGATGTTCTCTAATATGATAATCTGTTGACTATGGTTGATGCAAACGCTCAAATTGGTGTAGGGGTGATTGGATCCCTTATTAGAGGATTATATGATGGTAATCTGAATTTCCTTCGGGAATATGTCCAAAATGGAATTGATGCCGGAGCAGAAACTATTCACATTAATTACGAGGATTCAACTTTTATCATACGTGATACTAGGTCAGGAATGGATAGAAGCGAGCTTGAAAAAGCTCTATGTTTTGGAATTTCTGATAAAATTAATCAAGATGAAAAGATTGGATGGAGAGGAATTGGAATTTGGAGTGGAATACCTATTTCTAAAGAACTCATCATCCTTACAAAGAAAAAGGGAGGCGAAAAACTCTCTATAACCATAAAATCTGAGCAATTATCTGGCTTATTTAATAATTCAATGTCATTGATGGATGCGGTAAATCAATGTAAATCTGAAATAGCCATAGTCCCGTTAAATGATGGCGAAGAGAATGAACATTTTACGGAGATAAGATTAGCGCAGGTTATTGAAGTAGTACATAGTTCCATATATAATCAGGAGAATGTGCTTCATTACCTATCAATAACCTTGCCAGTTTCATTTGACTCTGAAAAATTCAAGTATGCAAATGAGATTAACGAATGGATGAAATCAGCTAAGGTTGTTCTTCCAACAACGTGAGTTTACTATAATAATATTGAAATTCATCGTCCTCCAACGCGTGATGATATATTCTCTGATTATGTTGGAAAGTATTTTCTTACAAACAGGTCGGGAGAGGTTATAGCTGCATTTTGGTTCCTCGTAATTGCTGATAATAAGCAGCCAGATAGTGCAAATAACAAATTTGTTTATAATAATGGGATCTACTACAAAGAATCAGGATTTACTATAGGGGATCAATCACTAATTACTGATTTAATTACAAAAACCTATCATAAATGGCATTATGGGGAAATTCATATTATTTCTCCAAAAATCATAGAAAATACAGCTAGAAATAACTTTGAGAATAATGGCGATGATACTAGAGACTTATTTGAGGCAACCAAACAATGCCTTGAGACTCTCCAAAGATTAAATCAAACATTATCAAAAAACATGCCATCAACGAAGCTCCGAAAACTAAGCGAATGTATAGAGGAGGGAAAAGATCCAGAAGAATACATATATGACTTACAAGCGAGAGTAGAATCTACTAATATTTCTGATAAAGGGCTAATGTCTGACTTAGCTCATTCTATAATTGACACAAGATAGAAAGAGTATTTAGAGAAAATAAACCACATAACCAATACCACTCCTGTTAAAAAGTCAAAAACTGATTCTAACGATTTACCAGGGTTTGAGGATCAAACTCCCCTTAAAAATAAGGATATAATTAACTTGTTACTTAAGGACTCTCCCCCTGAATTTAAGACGCGTATGAAAGAGATTGAGAGTGGAAGTTATACTGGATTAGAATCAGCTTTTACCGATGTCCTAACAGATAAATTACGAAAAAAAACGGGAAGTACAACAGCAAACTTTGGAGATATAACTAAAGAAGCTTTTGGATGGAATAAAATTCTGTCAAAGAATTCTGGTAAGGATGAAATTCTACCAAAACTTATTCTAGATCAGACTCATCTTACAGATTTCATGTCGGCAGATAATAGGATTAAACAAAAGAATATGCGCCTGGGTGTTTTTCTCTATACGATTCATGATTTATTTGTGAATTCGACCAAACATGAAAGAGACGCCGACTTATATGCATGGATTGAACAGATGTTAAAAGAAAATCCACAAAAAATGGAAATTTGGATGATTTCATTAATCCAGTTTTCTGAGGCCTTACTCGATAAAAATGTAGTATTATAATAAGTCCTATATTTTTGGAAGCCTAAAAAGCAAATGATACTATAATCAAATTATGAATGTTGCCACCTGAAGAAAAGCAGAGCCAATTCAGTTTGCCTCACAAACAAGAGAAGGGATTCCTCAAAATATCCCAGCAATCCCTCCCCATCCGCTCATCCTATAAAAACCCACATTATCACGTATTACGAGTCTGTCCAATCGTGGATTCTGTGATATAAACTCATCCCCATTTACTCTTGTCGACTTTTTTGGAGGGGAACAATACCTTTATTTATCACTGCGCCGAGTGGTATGTCTGAATTTCAAGACGAATACGAACGTATTTTCAACAATGGAGTCATCCCTCCGGATATGTCCATTTGCTGGCTCATGTCCCAGCTCAACATTAGTGACATTGTACGAAAAATCGAACAAACTTATTATTCACCTCATCTTCGCGATTATTTTCATTATCCCATTGATTTTCTGATAAAACTGACTGTTGTCATGACTTATCGCAGAATAGCCTATCGTCATATTCGGCGTAAAATAACGGAAGAAGATCTCAGCCACCTTCTTCCGACAAAATCACCACTCTGGTTACCTTCGCCGAGTAAGTTGCATTACTTTGTGAAATATCGGTTAGGTGAGGAGGGTATGGAAGTTCTTATGTTTTTGATAAGCAAAAAGATTGTCCATTTCCTCAAATCTGAAACCGAGGTAATTATCGATTCCACTCCTTTAGTTGCAAGCCGTTATTGTCCCAATAGTCTGTTTAACCTTCATTATCAGGTTAAAATGGATGAAGCACATATTTTGAATCTTGGGGCTTATCCCTTGTTTATGATTCATTCAGAAGGAACGGAGAATGACAAACCCTATGCGCATTTTTTGATTCAGATTGTCGAACTTCTCGGCTTATCCTGTGATCGTGTATTGATGGATGCGGGATATGACTCCCTAGAGCTACACACGTTAATATTTGAGAAACTTCATGCAAAACCCCTTATTCAACTGAGATCTGACGCGCAATTGTCCCAATTAGGTTCAGAGAAGACCATAATAAAACAGATCAATACGTTCTGGAGAAAAGGAGGAAATACCCAAATGTCTCTTACAGAAAAACTGGTATTTCTCTGCAAGAATGGTAAACGGGAGATGGTAGGAGCATATCTCAGAAATCAGACTATTCTTCATGGAAGGGAGGTAAAAGATGCTATGAAAAGGCGGGGAACGTGCGAACGCAAGCATGCACACCTCAAAAAAACCGTCAAATTTGATGTGGTGCATTGCAAGAAAAACAACAGAGCGCTCTCTGCAATAATGAATTTTATAACTTTCCAATTATTGATGTTAGACCATTAACAGAATAGATTTCAGAATATGAATTTTGCAAATTATCGATAAGAAGTCTAAAGAAGTCTGATTTGGCAGATTCCCCCCAATCCCATGTCAATAGTGAAACGGTTGAATCATGATATTCCTAGGTGAAGTTATCTCGATCAAAAACTATGTCCAATGGATTGACGTATCGATTGGACAGACTCTTCCCGATCCCATGTGGACGACACAATCCTTAACTATCTATAATCCGAAACTCTGTACCAATTATGATTACCGTCGGGCTTTTAGGGTGCGGAAATATCGGTCACGTGATCGCAAAGAATCAGGAGAACTTCAAAATCACTGCAGTATATGATGTGGTTTTTGAACGTGCAGAGGAGTTCGGCAGGGAGTTCGGCGCAGCTCCTTACTCTGACTTTACTGCATTCCTCAAAGAGCCTACGGATATCGTTGTCGAGGCAGCATCCGTTGCGGCGGCCACGTCCCATGCACAGAGTATTCTTCTTGCGGGAAAAGATCTTGTTATTATGAGTGTAGGAGCACTCGCGGAGATCTCTTTTCGCGAAGAACTCGTCCAGACCGCCCGCGAGATGAAGAAAAAGATCCACATCCCTTCCGGGGCCATCATGGGGCTGGACAACATCCGTATCGGTCAGATCTCTGTAATCGATAAGTTCGTTCTCCGCACAACGAAAAATCCCAAATCCCTCTCGCGTGAAGCGGAAGAAAAAACCTGTATCTTCACCGGAAAAGCCTACGACTGTGTCCATCAGTACCCGAAAAATACGAACGTTTCCGAGTCGCTTTCGATCGCCTGCGGCAGAGATGTGGACGTCGAGTTATGGATGGACCCGAATGAGGACCGGAATATGCACGAGATCTTCTTCGAAGGAGAGTTTGGCGAGGCATACATCAGAGTGAGAAACGTTCCGTCTCCGGACAATCCAGCGACGAGTTATCTTGCAGCTCTTTCGATCCTCTCGCTTCTGAAAAATCTTGACAACCCGCTGGTGATCGGCGCATGAACTACGAAAAGGAGATCAGGAGACTCGCCGCTGAAAAAGGCGCCCTGATCCTTGCACACAATTATCAGCCGGCAGAAATCCAGGACCTTGCCGATATCACCGGCGACTCGCTCGAAATTGCCCGCAAGGCAAAGGAAGCAAAGGCGTCGACGCTTGTTGTCTGCGGTGTCTACTTCATGGCCGAGACGGCCAAGATCCTCTCGCCGGACAAGACCGTTCTAATCCCAATGCCGGACGCCGGCTGTCCGCTTGCCGATCAGCTGCATCCTTCATCGGTCCGTGCGGCAAAAAAAGCCCATCCGGGTTCGCCGTTCGTCGTGTACGTGAACTCGAATGCGGCGACGAAAGCGGAGTGCGACATCACCTGCACGTCCGCGAACGCCGCGGATGTCGTCCGTTCCCTTAAGGAAGACACGATCCTTTTCGGTCCGGATGCCAATCTCGCGGCATATGCCCAGCGGCTCGTTCCGGAAAAAACAATCATCCCTGTCCCGCAAAACGGCGGCTGCCCAACCCATCAACAGTTTTCCATTCTGGATGTTGAAGCGGCAAGACGCGAATATCCGAACGCGACGATCATCTGCCATCCGGAGTGCTTGCCAGAGGTCCAGCTCGCATCCGATCTGGTCGGCTCGACCGGGTATATGATCCGCAGATGCGGCGAAAAGAAGGAGTGGGTGATTCTCACGGAGAAGGGGATCATCCACCCGCTGCAGAAAAAGTATCCGGATACCATATTCCACGGGATCGATACGGCGGTCTGTTCGAACATGAAACTGATTACCGCGGAGGATCTCTATATCACGCTTAGGGACGGTGTCGTTCCGATCCAGGTGCCGGAGAGCATCGCGGTCTGGGCGCGTCTTGCGATCGAGAGGATGATCGAGGCATCGGCATAAATGATTCCGACCGACCAGCTTCTCTCGTTCGTTGCCGAGGATGTTTCCGCCGGCGATATCACGACCCTTGCTCTGCTCGAAGACAATGTCGTCTCAGCACATATCGAGGCACGCGAAGAGATGGTCGTATCGGGCGTCGAAGAGTGCGAATGGCTGTTTAAAAACGCCGGGGTTTTTACCGAAGTTCTGGTCAAAGACGGTTCGAAGGCCCATGCGGGCGAGAAGATCATCGGGCTCAAAGGTTCGGTCCATGCCATCCTCTCTCTTGAGAGGACCTGTCTGAATCTTCTTGGGCGGATGAGCGGGGTCGCGTCTTCTGCAGCGAAGGCGTCCCATCTCGTTTCGGTCGTGAACGATCATGTCCGGGTCACCGGTACGAGAAAAACGGCACCCGGCCTCCGTTTTTTTGATAAAAAAGCATTGATTGCAGGGGGTGCTCTTCCTAACCGATACACGCTTTCCGATCAGTTCCTGATCAAGGATACCCACCGGGCGTTTATGCCGGTTGATGAGGCAGTACGAAAATGCCGGGAATATTACGACAAGAAGGTGGAGTGCGAGGTCGAGTCCGTGGAAGATGCTCTTCTTGCGGCAAAGACTGGTGCCGATATCGTGATGTTCGACAACATGACTCCGGAACTTATCCGCGAGGCGATCTCCGCTCTTGAGGAGGCGGGCCTTCGGGGAGAGGTGACGCTGGAGATATCGGGCGGCATCACATCGGAGACTGTAGATACATACGCCGGTCTCGATGTGGATGTGATCAGTATGGGGGCGCTGACCCATTCGGTCCGCTGTGCGGATGTGAGTTTAGAGGTTGATATATAAATGCTGGTTGAGACGAAAGCAGCTCTCGCTCTTTTCGCCGGTTCGATCCTGCTGACTGTCGTATATTTCCTTCTGGGACTGCCGTTCTTCTTCTTCTTCTTCTTCTTCTTCTTCTTCTTCTTGTTTTTATTCGTACCGCTGTCTCTCCTCTTTCCGGGGAGACGTTCACAGAAGGTGTGTCCGGTCTGCGGTGCGGTTTCATCGAAAGATTCGGCGTACTGCCGGGTGTGCGGGGCGAAATTGAAGGATTCTGAGGTATGATGATGCATTTTACCATTCGAGATATGCGGGACGATGACTGGGAGAGGGTCAGTCAGATTTATGAGCAGGCGCTGCAGGAAGGGATCTCGACGTTTGCGATGGTATGTCCGACCTTTGATGAGTGGGACAAGGCACATCTGAAAGACTGCCGTTACGTTATGCTTGCGGACGATACGGTTATCGGATGGTGCGCCGTTTCCCCAACATCGTCCCGGGAGGCTTACAAAGGGGTTGTGGAGGTCAGTATCTACTTCGATAAAGCGTTCCGGGGGATGGGTCTTGGAACAAAACTGCTGGATCATCTCTGCAGAGAGAGTGAAGCAAAAGGATACTGGTGTCTGTTCGTGAACATTCTGTTGATAAATACCGCAAGCATCAACCTCCACAAAAAGTGCGGGTTCCGGGAGGTCGGCTACCGGGAGCGGATCGCAAAAGACCTGTCCGGTGTGTGGCAGAATACGGTCGTCATGGAACGGCGAAACGGGATAAGTTAGGCCGGTTATCTCTATTTTTTATCACCGCTCTTGCTCAATGGGAACGGCATTTTTGTTTAAACCCGAGGCATTATCGCACCGCGCGGTTCGGGCTTTATATATTTAGAAATCAATTTGTTATCCGGAGATCAAAATGGACGCACAGCAGATCCAGCAGATTACCGACAGAATCTCCCAGAACCTCGTGTCCAAAGGAGTTTCGCCGGACAAGCAAAACATTTCTGAGAAACTTACTCTCTACATCAATGAGTTTGGTGTGGTGCCGTTCGAAGCTGAACGAAAAGTACTCTCCGATCAGTATAAACAGTATAATATCCCCGAAGAGGCAAAGCAGGCCGCGGGCTCGTCTGCGGGCGACATCGTGGATATTGCCGATATCCAGCCGAATGACTGGGTCACCGTCGAGGTTAAGGTTGTATCTCTCCAGACCCCTAACTCTCCGGCTATCGCGCAGAGCGGGATCTTTGCGGACAGTTCCGGGGCCATACGTTTTGTCGTTTTTTCCAAGGCCTCGGAGCTAACGAAGCTCGAGCTTGAAAAGTGGTATCGTGTTGAATCGGCGGTCGTTGATTCCTTTAAGGGCGTTCCGAATCTTAAACTCCACTCGGGTTCCCGCGTCACAGAGATCGAAGACGACCGGTGTCTCGTGCCTTCCGAGCCGACAAAGCTGCGCGATCTGAAGCCCGGCGTCGTTTCCTGTGTTCACGTGAAGTTCATCGAAGAGTGGGAATCCAGAAGTGACCGGATGATGCAGAGCGGTCTTGTTGCCGATGAATCTGGAAGGACCAAGTTCGTTTTGTGGCAGGATCCTGAAAAGGAGAAGCTCGTTCCCGGTGCCGTATACAATATCTTCTATGCGAGCGTGGATGAGTATAACGGGAGACTTTCCCTGACGCTAAACTCGGCGGTCTGGATCCAGGACGAGGATGCCGAGATTTCCGTTCCGGTATCTTCGGGCGGTTCCGCGCCGAAAGAGCCTCTTCCGATCTCTTCGATTCGCGATCTGAAGGTCGGGTATGCCTCTCTTCGGGTGAAGTTCGTCGAGGAGTGGGAGTCGAAGAGCGAGCGGATGATGCAGAGCGGCCTTGTCGGCGATGAGACCGGCAGGATCAAGTTTGTTTTGTGGCAGAATGATTCCAAGGAGCGGCTGGAACTCGGACGCGTGTATGAGATTATCAACGCGAAAGTGGATGAGTTTAACGGCCTTCTTTCGATCACTCTGAATCCGGCGACGTATTCGGCTGCCGAGTCCGGGGCGGATATCGCGGTTGGGACACGTCTTGATGAGGTGACCGGGACGATCGTTCAGGTTTCGAAAGGGTCCGGTCTTGTCCGCCGCTGCCTGGTTGAGGGATGCAACCGAGTTCTTTCCCGGCAGAACTTCTGCCCGATCCATGAGATCCAGAATGCTTTCCATTACGATCTTCGGATCAAGGGTGTTGTGGATAATGGTCAGCGGGCATATAATGTTCTTATGAACAGGGAGGTTACCGAGCAACTTTCCGGTATGGCGATGGAGCAGGCTATCGAGATGTCGTCAAACAGCCCGCTTGGTCTTGAGGAGATACAGGCGGTTCTTACCGAGAAGCTGTGCGGACGATATGTGAAATGTTTGGGTAACGAGTTTGACGGCAGGATTCTGGCGAAGTCGGCGGAGTTCATTCATTTCGATCCGAAGACCACTGCCGAACTTATGAATCGTGCCGGTGCTTCAGCTGGAGGCAGCGGCGTATGACGTCGGGTTCTGCACCAAACGGTCAGTTCTTGTCTTATGAGCGTGAGCCGGCAAAACGCGTTTTTGCTGCTGAACTGCGAGAGGCGACAAAGACCATTAAGGATACCGAGGATGAAAAGAGCCCGGTGTATCTTCTGCTTCCAACAGGCGAGCGGTGTAATCGGGTTCTGATTACCGGGACGATAACGCAGAAAGACAAGGTTGGTGATCAGAATATTCTGTATCGTGCGCGTGTGTCCGATCCGACGGGGATATTCTATATCAATGCGAGTTCGTATCAGCCCGAGGCGATGCATCAGCTTGCAAAGATCGATACGGCGAATCCGTCTTTTGTCGTCGTTGTTGGAAAGCCGAATGCCTACACGAATCCCGAGGGTAAAACCCTGATTTCCGTGCGTGCGGAGTCGATTCTTGTGGTGGATCAGGAGATCCGCGATCTATGGGTTCAGGATGCGGCGCGTTCGACCCTTGACAGAGTGGATGTGTTTTCGTCGGATTCTCCGTCTGCGGATGTTCTTCTCGCGCGTGAGATGTATCATTTTCCGCCGGAGCACTGGAAAAAGATGGTTTTCGATGCCCTTTCGCGCATCATGCAGCTGTAAATTCAATCAACCCTTTCTTTTTTGAAGAACCATCCCGGTTGATTTATATACATCATCACCTAACATTGTTACCTCACAAGTCAACCGATCTGCGAGCGATAAATCCTGGGAGAAATTCCCGGAACTCGCCTCACTGTTTCGGTGGGTTTATATGTGATTGGGGGTAACTATGTTATCTCGCAAGGCCCACGAACTGCGCCTTGGAACGCAGGCACGTTGTTTGTCTGTGTTCCGGTAGTTCGGTTCGAAGACTATATAAGCATCTGATGCTGATGTAGTAGAGCTGTTTAAGTGGAGGACAAAACGCGAATCATCCGGGTAAGGCCGGAGTGATTGTTGGTCCTGACGTTGGTATTGTGGCGATGCGGACATTCATTGAAATGACCGCTGATTCCTTTCATACGGTTGTGTTTTTGTGATTATTTCGTAGAAATGACAACTGTGTGCCTATAAGAAAGAAAAGAAAAAAATAGTAATTCTGGTTGATCCTGCCAGAGGCCATTGCTATCAGGGTTTGACTAAGCCATGCGAGTCGAGAGGTGTAAGACCTCGGCATACTGCTCAGTAACACGTGGTTAACCTGCCCTAAGGTGGAGAATACTCCCGGGAAACTGGGGCTAATGTTCCATAGTGGATATATCCTGGAATGGTATATCCTCGAAAGATCCGTCGCCTTAGGATGGGACTGCGTCCGATTAGGTTGTTGGTGGGGTAACGGCTCACCAAGCCTTTTATCGGTACGGGTTGTGGGAGCAAGATCCCGGAGATGGATTCTGAGACATGAATCCAGGCCCTACGGGGCGCAGCAGGCGCGCAAACTTTACAATGCGAGCAATCGTGATAAGGAAACCCTGAGTGCCTGTCGATGCAGGCTGTTCATATATCTAAATCATATGTGAAGAAAGGGCAGGGCAAGACCGGTGCCAGCCGCCGCGGTAATACCGGCTGCTCGAGTGATGGCCACTATTACTGGGTTTAAAGCGTCCGTAGCTTGACTGTTAGGTCTCTTGGGAAATCTTCGCGCTCAACGTGAAGGCGTCTAAGAGATACCGGTAGTCTTGGAACTGGGAGAGGTAAACCGTACTTCGGGGGTAGGAGTGAAATCTTGTAATCCTCGAGGGACGACCTATGGCGAAGGCAGTTTACCAGAACAGCTTCGACAGTGAGGGACGAAAGCTGGGGGAGCAAACGGGATTAGATACCCCGGTAGTCCCAGCCGTAAACAATGTGCGTTAGGTGTGTCGGTAACCACGTGTTACTGATGCGCCGAAGAGAAATCGTGAAACGCACCACCTGGGAAGTACGGTCGCAAGGCTGAAACTTAAAGGAATTGGCGGGGGAGCACCACAACAGGTGGAGCCTGCGGTTTAATTGGATTCAACGCCGGACATCTCACCGGATAAGACAGCTGAATGATTGTCAATCTGAAGGTTTTACATGACTAGCTGAGAGGAGGTGCATGGCCGTCGTCAGTTCGTACTGTGAAGCATCCTGTTAAGTCAGGCAACGAGCGAGACCCACGCCGATAATTGCCAGCAGCATCTCCGGATGGCTGGGGACATTGTCGGGACCGCCTCTGCTAAAGGGGAGGAAGGAATGGGCAACGGTAGGTCAGCATGCCCCGAATTATCCGGGCTACACGCGGGCTACAATGGACTGGACAATGGGTAACAACACCGAAAGGTGCAGTCAATCTCCGAACCCCGCCCTTAGTTAGGATTGCGGGTTGCAACTCACCCGCATGAATCTGGAATCTGTAGTAATCGCGTTCCACTATAGCGCGGTGAATACGTCCCTGCTCCTTGCACACACCGCCCGTCAAACCATCCTAGTGGGGTTTGGATGAGTCCCTGGTCTTTGCCGGGGTCGAATCTAGGTTCCGTGAGGAGGGTTAAGTCGTAACAAGGTAGCCGTAGGGGAATCTGCGGCTGGATCACCTCCTAAAGATTGATCCGAACACAACCTGTATGATTGAATCAGCATGGTCGTTTCAATGAACCGTACAATCACCACAATATCAACACATCAATATCATACTCACGCTGTATGGTTTGTTAAATAGTATCTAACAAACGATTGAATATCATGTGTGACGGGCGCGTAGCTCAGTTGGAAGAGCGCGGCGTTTGCAACGCCGAGGCCTGGGGTTCAAATCCCCACGCGTCCACTCCGTAACCGACTGTGACAGATTTTCTGTCACCGGTTGCGGTTACCAATGCACCCGGAAATGCGAGTTACCGGGGAAGAGCCGAGAGTCATTGACTCTTTGAGGCTGTGTATAGGTTTTGCATTTGGACGTTAAATGGGTATCAGCGGAACCTTTCTTTACTGAAAGTATATTTGTCGGTATCGACACACTTTAAGAGAGACAAAGGGACCCTGGCAACAGCACATAAACATGATGCTGCGTATTCCATTTACCACAAACAATACATTGTTGTAACAAACAATCATCAAAAAACAATTATCGACATACCCTCCGGTGTTCCGAGCTTTGGAACATTGGAGAACAAAGAACCTGGTTCTTATGCCGGTTAGTGAATGGTTCGGTTTGAGAGCTGATGAAGGGCGTGCCAAGCAGCGAAATGCCCCGGGAAGACGCAAGGAGTCTATGATCCGGGGATCCCCTAATAGGACCTCCCCACGATTTTGTCGTGAATCCGTAAGGATGGGGAACCCCCCGAAGTGAAACATCTCAGTAGGGGGAGGAAGAGAAATCAATTGAGATTACGTTAGTAGAGGCGATCGAACCCGTAAGAGTCTAAACTGAATCCCGCAAGGGAGATGTAGTGTATGGCCTTCGTTGTAGTATGTGTTTATCTAATGAAAGTAGCTTGGAATGGCTTACCTTAGAGGGTGACAGTCCCGTACGTGGTGGTACACACAGCTTAGAAGTGTCCTGAGTAGCGCGGGTTGGAATTCCCACGTGAATATGGGGGTCACCTAACCTCCAAGACTAAATACTCCTCAAAACCGATAGCGAAATAGTAGCGTGAGCGAAAACTGAAAAGTATCCCTAAAAAGGAAATGAAAAGTGCCTGAAACTAACCGGTGATCGCGTGTTACGGCGTGCAAGGATCTTCCGATCGAAAGAACCCGTCGCGAGGCGATAGTATGAGATTGGTTGCCGACGTCGTAACTTACGTTTTGAAGAACGGGCCAAAGAGTGTATTCCGCTGGCGAGGTTAACCGCAAGGGCAGCCGCAGCGAAAGCGACAAGCGCGTAGTTTACCTGGCGCGGCGTACTAATAGTGCGCGGAGTCAACGGGATACGACCTGAAACCTGGTGATCTATGCCTGAGCAGGTTGAAGCGTGCCGAAAGGTGCGTGGAGGACCGCATGCGGTATTGATATGCAAATCATTCGCGTGACTTGGGTATAGGAGTGAAAGATTCATCGAACCGGGTGTCAGCTGGTTCCTCTCGAAACATGTCTAAGCATGACCTCGACCGAGAATGATAGTGAGGTAGAGCACCTATTGGAAATCCCGGGGAAGAAATTCCTCTCTTTCCTGTAAAACTCCAAACTCCCTATCTTTGTAGACGTCGGGCAGTCCGGGCTACGGGGTAAGCTTGTAGTCCGTAAGGGAGACAACCCAGACCATGGTTAATGCCCCCCAATGTAGGCTAAGTGTCAACACTGAATGAAGTCCTAGGTCAAAGACAACTGGAAGGTGAGCTCAGAAGCAGCTATCCTTTAAAAAGTGCGTAACAGCTTACCAGTCAAGATTTAGGGCGCAGAAAATGGACGGGGCTCAAGCCTACTGCAGATACCATGGCGCACGTTTTTGAACGTGATCGAGTAGAGAGGCGTCCTGTATGGGCTGAAGCAGGGGTGTAAGTTCCTGTGGACCGTATAGGAATGAGAATTTTGGCAGTAGTAGAAGCAAAGAATGGTGAGAATCCATTCCGCCGAAGGGGCTAGGTTTCCTCGGCAATGTTCGTCAGCCGAGGGTTAGTCGGTCCTAAGCTGCATCATAAGTTGAATGCAGCAAAAGGGAAACAGGTTAATATTCCTGTACCGTGCGTTAATAATACTGACGCATTGGGTTATGCATAGCGGGACCGTCGTCCCGTCCAATCGTATAAACTCTTGGAGTACCGTAATGGTGAGAATTGAGTGAAAGCGTGATGGCGTAAGTGTGTAAACACCTGGTGCCCGTGAAAAGGTAACGCAATGTCCGTACCGAGAACCGACACAGGTGCCCCTAGTTGAAAAGACTCAGGCGTGTCGGAATTATTTGTGGTAAGGGAACTCGGCAAAATGGCTCCGTACCTTCGGAACAAGGAGTGCCTGCCTAGTGATTAGGCAGGTCGCAGTGACCAGGGAGCTCTAACTGTCTAACAACAACATAGCAGACTGCAACTCCGTAAGGACTAGTATAGTCTGTGAATCCTGCCCAGTGCGGGTATCTGAACACTGATTACAATCGGACGAAGGACCCGTAAACGGCGGGGGTAACTATGACCCTCTTAAGGTAGCGTAGTACCTTGTCGCTTAATTGGCGACTTGCATGAATGGATTAATAAGGGCTCTACTGTCCCTACCGCAAATCCGTTGAACCTTTTATCCTTGTGCAGAGGCAAGGGACTCCCATCGGGAAGTGAAGACCCCATGGAGCTTTACTGCAGCCTGTCGTTGACTTACGGTATTACATGCGCAGCGTAGATAGTAGGTGTTAATGCTCATATTCCGGTATGAGTGGAGCCACAGTTGAGACACTATCCTTGTTCTGCTGTAATTCTCACTCATCTTTCATGGTGAGGACATCGGTAGGTAGGCAGTTTGGGTGGGGCGCCACACCCTCGAAAAAATATCAAGGGTGCCCTATGGTCAACTCATGTGAGTCAGCAACTCACAGGAGAGTGTCAAGAGCATAAGTTGGCTTGACGTGATTTCGCACAGCAAGAAATCACGAGTGGAAACACGGGTCTAACGAACCAATACGCCTTTTTGGTGAGGGCTATTGACTACAGAAAAGCTACCCTGGGGATAACAGAGTCGTCGCCGGCAAGAGCACATATCGACCCGGCGGCTTGCTACCTCGATGTCGGTTCTTTCCATCCTGGCTGTGCAGCAGCAGCCAAGGGTGAGGTTGTTCGCCTATTAAAGGGGATCGTGAGCTGGGTTCAGACCGTCGTGAGACAGGTCGGTTACTATCTGATGGGAGTGTTCGAAATCTGAGAGCAAGACTGAAATAGTACGAGAGGAACTTTCAGTCGTCACCTCTGGTATATCGGTTGTCTGATAAGGCAGTGCCGAGCAGCTACGTGGCACGAGATAAAAACTGAAAGCATCTAAGTTTGAAACTTCGCTTGAAAAGAGATTTCGTTACAGAGCACCGGTAAAAGACCGGGTTAATAGGCTTGGGATGTACGCACGAAGGCAACGACGTGTTCAGTCCGCAAGTACTAACGCTCAAATCCAGATTCTTTATGAACTGGTATGCCTCGATAATTATACAATGGATGATTGGTTACTTCAATGGCAATGCAGTGGTAGATGGACGTCGGCATCATAACAATGTGCCTTTGTTCCTTTAAGAGCCTGTCTACTACCGGCATATATTGCAGTATCCGCTGTGCCCAGACGTTATCCGAATGCAAAACCTGAAGGTATATCCTTTATAAACAGTAACGGCACATATATTATGTCTGATTACTGTGCCAAGTTGGCGGAGCGGCCACGCGGTTGCCTGCAGAGCAACTCTACTCCCGTTCAAATCGGGAACTTGGCTTGGGGGATCATGCGGCCATAGCAGAGAGGTTTCACCCGGACCCATTCCGAACCCGGCAGTTAAGCTCTCTTGCGTCGGCTATTGTACTGAGATGTGCGAATTCTCGGGAAGTGGTCAACGCTGCACCCCCCTCATTTTATTGTTTTGCCGTGTTTTTTGTAATGTTTTTTTTGCTGAGCGTGAGCTTTTGCGTTGTTAGTCTGGTTTTCATTTTCCGTCATGATCTATCCGGACACAGACCCGTATCCCGCATATATCAGAACGGAAAGGGAAAAAGAGAAAAAAGACGTTTTGCAGAATGCATGACAATCCCCTTGCGTGCTTCTCTTCATTTGTCGATATGGAAAACGAACAATTATGTTCATTGCTGCATTCATGTGGTTATTATTGAATATATTTTAAATACAATTGAATCCCACTTGTATCTATGTTCCCGAAAGACGGTCGTACGACCCTCACAGTAGATGATATCCCCAAAAAATGGTATAATATCGCAGTTGATATCGGTTCTCCGGAGATTCTTAATCCCGCGACAATGAAACCAGTGACCCATGATGATCTTGCACCCGTGTTCTGTAAATCCTCGGTTGAGCAGGAACTCGACATGACTCACCGGTTCATTGATATCCCGGATGTCGTCAGAGAAGCCTATGCCCAGTTCGGCCGCGTCACGCTGCTCCAGCGTGCATATCATCTTGAGCAGTATCTGAAAACGCCGGCCAAGATCTACTTCAAGCGTGAAGATGTCAGTCCGTCCGGCAGCCACAAACTCAACAGCGCCATTGCCCAGGCATACTACAACAAACGTGACGGGACCGAGCATCTGACAACAGAAACCGGCGCCGGTCAGTGGGGGTCTGCCTTATCACTCTCCTGCAACTACTTCGATCTCGATCTGATCGTTTTCATGGTCAAGGTGAGTTTTGAACAGAAACCATTCCGGAGATCCATCATGGAAACCTATGGGGGAACGGTGTATCCCTCGCCGAGTTCGGTCACCGAATATGGAAAATCCGTTCTTGCAAAAGATCCTTCCTACGGCGGAACCCTTGGTACGGCCATCACCGAAGCTGTCGAAATGGCAGTCAAAGATACGACTGGAAAAACAAAGTACAGTCTCGGCAGTGTCGCCAATCACGTATGTATGCATCAGACTGTTATCGGTCAGGAGCTGATATACCAGCTGAATGAAATCGACGTCACGCCTGATCATATGATCGCATGCGTCGGGGGAGGAAGTAACTTTGCAGGATTTACCTTCCCGATGATCCATAAAAAACTTCATGGAAAAGTCGATACAAATTTCCTGGCCGTCGAACCCTCCGAGGTCCCCTCTCTTACAAAAGGAGAGTACCGGTATGATTTTGGCGATTCGGGCTGCATCACTCCGATGTTCAAAATGCATACGCTTGGTCACGACTTCACGCTGAATGCCGTCCATGCAGGGGGTCTCCGATATCACGGCATGAATCCACTCGTCTCAAGATTGTACGACAACAAAATCATCAATGCCGTCTCCTATACGCAGGAACAGGTTTTCCAGGCAGCCGTTACCTTTGCGAGAACCGAAGGCATTATTCCGGCCCCCGAGTCTTCCCATGCGATCCGGGCAGCGGTAGAACTCGCTTTGGAAGCAAAGAAAACGAATGAGGAACAGATCATAGTCTTCAATCTTTCAGGGCACGGTCTGCTCGATATGACTGGATATGCAAATCACTTCAAAACCAGTAAACAGACAGTGATTGAAGTCTAATTTTTTGGAAAAAGAACGTGAATCAGACGGCGGTATGCGCCGTCTTGACGAATGCTTTCGTCTTCTCGGCATCCCTGACGCCGTTTTTCTTCACGCCGGTGTGGACATCCACCGCGTAAGGGTGAACCAGGTCAATAGCCGCGGCTACATTCTCCGGTGTGAGACCTCTGGCAAGGATCACGGGGATCTCTGAAGATTCCACGATCTTTGCACTGATGTTCCAGTCATGCGTAAGTCCTGTTCCTCCAAGCTTCTCGGGCGTTTGCGTATCAAGAATTATCGCGTCCGCATAGGCAGCTGCCTGCTCTGCCGCCTCTAAGGCTGACATATCCATCACATGGACTGCCTTTATGATCCGAATATACGGCAGCGTTTCCCGGATGATTGCAATATCCTCCCGAGTGATCGCGTTCTGGATCTGAACAGTGGTACATCCGGACTGCCGGATGATATCGATAATAGAACGTGCATCCTGCAGATAGGTGACGGCGACCGGTTCCATGAATGGGGCAGTGTTTTTATCATCGCCGCCGCTTCTTCGGGAGTCACGGCGTCCTGCGTGATGTGGGTAATCCCCATCAGAAAACCTACTGCGTCCGTTCCGACGTCAACGGCACATTTCAGGTCTGCAAAACTTCCGGTACCACAGATATTACATTTCATTGCTCACTTCTATATCGTACACGGTGTGCCAGCTTGTCGGCGAGTAGGAGCGAAGGAATCGTTCGGTGATTTTCGCGTTTGGAAACGCACGGAGTATGTCTTCATTGTGTTCCCCCCCTTTCTCGACAAGCGAGTAAAGATGGATAACTGCGCCCTTCGTCGCAAGTTTAGCAGCTCCTGCTAAAAATCCACATGCCGCAAAGGGCAGATTCATGATTATACGGTCAAACTTCATCGAATCGAGCATATCCGGAAGATTCATCGCATCGCCGAGAATCGGAACTACGTTATGGAGATGGTTTAGCCTGATATTTTTCTGAAGAAGATAAACTGCGGATGGGTTTATATCGTTTGCAGCGATAAGCTTCGCCTTTCCGCTGAGCATCACGGGAAACGGGCCGACGCCGGCGAACATATCAAGAATTCGTTCTCCCTCCTTCATTGATGAAAGAATTCTCTGACGTTCATTCGAAAGTCGTGCCGAGAAGTATGCGGTGGTGAGGTCGATGATCATCCTGTGCCCGTATTCATGATACATCGTCTCGGTCGTGTTTTCTCCTGCAAGGACTTTGAACGTTTTCGTTCTGAACTCTCCCTCAACCGGCGAGGTGGCAAAAAGGGCTGTGTGGGCCGAAGGACGTGTTGCGAGAATTTTTTCCGCTCCGGCGATATCCTCCTCCTGAAGAACGACGATTCCGCCGATCTGTTCATGACGGGGGAGCTCCTCGCGAATTCCTGCGGTGGAAAAATCGGCTTGAAGACCGGTCTCTTCCAGAACCGGAACAAGCAGATGTCCGTCCTCGACGTATGGCCGAAGACTTCTGTCGGCCTTTCCTTCGGCAATCAGTTTCCTGCGTCCCTCTTCTCCTTCGCGAACAGGGATCCGGATACACCACTGCATGACTTTTTCACTCATTCTTTGCGCTCCTGATCTTTTGACACAGATCGTCCGCAGCTTTCGTGATATCCGGTGCACTCACAACGGCGGATATCACGCATATCCCATCTAACCCTGCTTTGATGACCTCCGGAATATTTTCGCTGTTGATGCCGCCGATTCCAAGAACCGGGATATCTTTTCTGACAGCCTGTCTTACTGCGGAAATACAGGAGATTCCATGGCCGGTTCCGGCATCGGGTTTTGATCTGGTTGAAAAAACTGGGCTCACCGCTACATAATCCGCTCCGTTTATGATTCCTTTCAGCGCCTCTTCAACCGAGCTGATCGATATGCCGATGATGAAATCCTCCGGAACAAGGCGTCGTACGACATCGACCGGTAGATCGCTCTGCCCCAGATGGACGCCGTCCGCTTTCGAGGCGAGGGCGATATCCAGCTGGTCGTTGACGATGAAGAGGGCCTTGTCCTTTGTGATCCTGCGGATTTTCACTGCTTCGGCGAAGAGGGATGCGGAATCCTTATCCTTATCGCGAAGCTGAATCACGTTGGCCCCGCCGTCGACTGCAAGCTTTGCTATCTCTGCATGGGAATATCCGTTCGAGAGGTTCTCGTCGGTTACCACATAGAGATCATACTTCATTGATACTCGGAGATCCTCGCGGATTTGATGAACTGTTCGTTGGTAAGTGAAGCGACGGCATCGAAGAATGCCGGCTTGAACGACCCGGGGCCTTTGGCGGTTTTTGCTGCTTCTTCACCGGCGATGCCGAGGGTGGCCATCGCGGTTATACAACTGTCCATTGGGTCGGACACTGCAGCGCAGGCTCCGCAGACCGCGCTCGCCATACAGCCGGTCCCGGAGATTTTTCCCATGATCGGCATGCCGTTAAACACGCTGGCTACGCGTTTCCCGTCACTTATGATATCCTCTGCTCCGCTTATGACAACGGTGCATCCGTACTCTTTTGCTAAGCTGCGTGCAATCTCCTGTGGCTCTCCGGAAATATTTCCGGAATCAACTCCGCGGACCGTTGCCGAGACGTCGGCAAGGGTTCCGATCTCTCCGGCGTTTCCTTTCACAACCGCAAGGGAGAATTCGTTCATAAACCTTTCCGCGGTTTGTGTGCGATAGGGGGTGGCCCCTGCTCCCACCGGATCCAGAACGATGGGAATACCGCATTTCTTTGCTTCGTTTGCCGCAGCAAGCATTCCTTCGATCTGTTTTTCGTCAAGCGTTCCGATATTCAGGACAAGAACGCCCGCTATTTTTATCATATCTACAACGTCTTCTGGCGCGTGCGACATCACCGGCGCCGCGCCGAAACAGATGGTCATATTTGCGCAGTCATTTACGGTAACATAGTTGGTTATTTGATGAACGAGAGGATTTCTCTCTCTGATAAGGTCCAGAATCTGAGCGTATTTCTGCATATGTCTGAACACTATTCGTCTGTTTGACAGAAAAATGTATTAGTCCCCTCTGAACTATTCTATAATTATGGATGAATATATCTCAAAGATCCGTTCTGGTGATCTGAAACTTTATGCTCTGGAAAAGAGTCTGCCGGCAGACGATGCAGTCTCTCTTCGCCGCACATATATCGAAGAGGAGACCGGCACGGATCTTTCCGCTGTCGGGACCTATACAATACCCATTGAGCGCGTAGTGACCAGAAATATCGAGAATATGATCGGCTGTGTTCAGATCCCGCTTGGGGTTGCGGGACCTCTGACTGTTAAAGGCGAGTATGCGAACGGTAGCGTCTGGCTTCCGCTGGCAACGACCGAAGGTGCTTTGGTCGCCTCGATCAACAGAGGATGCAGTGCTATCACGAAAGCCGGCGGTACCGAGGTATGTATTCTCAGGGACGGCATGACCCGTGCTCCTATTTTTGCAGCGAAGAGCGTGGCCCACGCAGCCGAGGTTGCCAGATGGGCCGAGGACAATCTCCTTCTTTTAAAAGTCGCCGCCGAGGAAACCACAAACCACGGCGAACTGATCGGACTTACCACGTATACGGCAGGTACCAGCGTCTTTATCCGCTTTGAGTTCGACACGAAGGATGCGATGGGCATGAACATGGCGACCATCGCTTCGGAAGCCGCGGCTCATCTGATTGAAGAAGAGACGAAAGCAAAACTGATCACCGTTTCCGGAAACATGTGCTGCGACAAGAAACCTTCTGCGATCAACATTATCGAAGGCCGAGGGAAAACGGTTTCAGCCGGGGTTTTCCTCTACGATGAGCTTGTATCCACGGTTTTCAAGACCAACTCGGCTACACTTGCCGAGGTCAACACCCGGAAAAATCTCACGGGATCTGCCCGTGCTGCCTCGTTTGGATTCAATGCCCAGGCAGCGAACGTTATCGCCGCGATGTTTATCGCCTGCGGCCAGGACCCGGCGCATGTTGTTGAGGGAAGCAATACGATCACAACCGTGGATCTGGTTGAAGGGGGAGTCTATGTCTCGGTTACGCTTCCCTCGCTCCAGGTCGGAACGATCGGCGGAGGAACGAGTATTGCCACCCAGAATGCATGTCTTTCAATGCTGGGTGTTGCCGGCGGAGCGGAAAATCCGGGAGACAATGCAAAAGCGTTTGCAGAAATCGCGGCATCGAGTGTTCTCGCCGGCGAATTGTCGCTTCTTGGAGCGCTTGGAGCTCAGCATCTCGGCAAAGCCCACAAGGAACTTGGCAGAGGTGAAAAGTAAAGTAGCCCAAAAAATTCTTTTTCATTTTTTATGCTCTGTTTTCCTCCGCGTTCTTCGCCGGTTTACTGTATCAACGTTATCCTGATGCGGCCTCTCCCTCGCTGTTTTTTATTTTTCGGATGGGGTGGATAATGTCCAAAAATGTTGAATTCTTGGTATGTGTGTCTGGATAAATACTGTATATCTGAATATATTGGTCATTATTTCAACACTATGTATTATATCCAGAAGATTGATGTTGTCACCGTGCTAATCGTTAGCACACATGTTTGGAAAACATATCCGTATAGAACGGATTATTGACCGGAATTCCGGTCGTGCCGTTATTGTACCATTGGATCACGGCATTTCGATGGGGCCGATCCCCGGGCTCACCGATATGCGTGACACCATAAATAAAATCTTGATCGGCGGAGCAACGGCCGTACTTATGCACAAAGGAATGGTCCCCTACGGTCATCGGACATCCGGAAAAGATATCGGCTTGATCGTCCACCTTTCCGCCGGCACCGGTCTTGGAACCGATCCTAACTCCAACGTCATCGTCACGACCGTCGAGGAAGCGATCACGCTCGGAGCTGATGCCGTTTCAATTCACATCAATCTGGGAGCCGATACCGAACCCGAGATGATCTGCAATGCAGGAGAGATCTCCCGCAAATGTCAGCAGTGGGGCATGCCGCTTCTTGCTATGGTCTACCCCTGCGGCAAAAACATCAAAGACTCATTCGACGTGGATGCCCTCAAAACCTGTGCCCGCGTCGCTGCAGAACTTGGCGCCGATCTCGTTAAAACCAGCTACACGGGAGATATCGATACGTTCCGTGAAGTCGTCAGGGGCGCACAGATACCGGTCGTCATCGCCGGAGGTCTGAAGATGGGCTCTGATTTGGAGATGCTTCAGATGGTTTGCGATTCTCTCGAAGCCGGAGGAAAAGGTGTTTCAATCGGAAGAAACATCTTCCAGCACAATGATATTATCGGTATTACCTCGGCAGTATCTGATATCGTTTTGAGGGATGCTTCCGTGGAAGAAGCAGCGAAACATCTTACCCGGTGAAAAAATATATGACGATCCAACTATCTCCAATCCTGATACGTGCCGATCAACTGCCGACTTATGACGAACGAAAAACCGTCGTCGCTTTAGCCCTGGAATCCGGGTATACCCATATCATCCTAAGACCGGAAGACGAGGCTATCTGTCATCTCGGCAGATATACCGCAATAGTAGCCGAAGGCAAAAACCTCATGTATTCCGGGGAACGCATCGGCGTTCTCCTGAATCTAACCGGTGCCGAGGAGATGGAGGAGGCGTACAGCCTGAAGAATGCCGTTCCAAATCTTATCATCTCCCCCGAAAACTGGAAGGTCATCCCTCTTGAAAATCTCATCTCCCGGTTTCAGAACGCCGAGACGAATGTATATATTTGCGTGAAGACCCCGGAAGAAGCCCGTCATGCTTTCCAAACAATGGAGGTCGGCTGCGACGGTATCGTCATCACGCCGGATGGGCCTGCCGACCTCCCCGCATTTTCCGGGATCAGAACCGCCGAATATCCGATAGTCGATTTGGAAACTGCCGTGGTCACCAAGACATCTACCCTCACTTTAGGGGACCGGGTCTGTATTGATACATGCTCGCTTCTCGAGCAGGGCGAAGGCATGCTGATTGGTTCCCAGTCATCCTGCCTCTTCCTCGTCTGCTCGGAAAGTTTTGAAAGCGATTACGTAAACTCGCGGCCTTTCCGGGTGAACGCCGGGGCCGTGCACTCATATATTCTCTGTCCGGACGGCACGACGAAATACCTCTCCGAGATCGCCAGCGGGGATGAACTGCTCTCCCGCATGCCTGACGGAAATCTCCGAACCGTAAATGTCGGCAGAGTAAAAATCGAGATCCGCCCCATGCTCTATATCCAGGCAAAAGCTGCGGGAAAGACGTATTCCGTCGTTCTCCAGAACGCCGAGACCATACGCCTTGGAACGCCGTCGGGAGCGGTTTCCGTATCCGATCTCGCGATCGGCGATCTGGTTTATGTCAGACTTGAAAGCGGCGGCCGCCACTTCGGGCACACGATGGCGGAGACAATCTGCGAAAAATGACTGCAAACTGTGCTGTTATCGTTGCGAAAGACGAGGGGGAAGTGCGAACCCTCTCAAGAGAAGCGATCCTGAATGGAGCGCAGGCTCTGGAATTCCGGCTTGACTCCTTTCCGGTCATGCCGGCAGATCTCTCCTTTCTTGCGTGCGGCGTAATCTCCGTGGCCACACTTAGGTCTCCTTTGGACGAAGAGCGAAAGGAGATTTTCCTTCGTGCTCTCGCATCGGGTGCGACATACATCGACATAGAATCTGACTCGGTTCTGAGAAACAGGTTCCCAAAAGAACAGGTTATCTGTTCGTATCATGACTTTGAAAAAAAGCCCGCTGAGGATGAAATCCTTGCAATCTTCAACGATCTTCAATCCTCGGGAATCCCCAAAGCCGCATTCATGGTGAGGGGACCGGCTGATCTGCTTTCCGTCTGGAATGCTGCATCCGTTCTTAGAGAAAGAGGATCTCCGTTTATTCTAATAGGCATGGGGGCCGCCGGCGAGGTTACCCGTATACGTGCCTCCGAGCTTGGATCGATGCTCAACTACTGTGCGTTACGGCCGGAACTTGCGTCCGCTCCGGGTCAGATAACACTGGAAGAGGCTGAAATACTCGGCACCTATCCGCAGGTTGCTGCCGTAACCGGCCATCCTCTGACCCATACGTTCTCTCCGGAGATCCACAACGCGGCATTCAAAGCCGCGAAGATCCGGGGGCGATACGTGAAGATCCCGGCAGCTCCAGAGGAACTGCCCCTGATCCCAGAGGTTATCAAAAAATATCGGATCATCGGGATGAACGTAACCATTCCTCATAAAGAATCGGTCATTCCTCTCCTGAAACGAATCGATCCTCTTGCCGAGTCCACCCGGGCAGTGAATACTATCCGAAACTCTCCCGCCGGCCTTGAGGGGTACAATACCGATATTCTGGGAATCGCTGCATCGCTCGCTTCGGTGGACATGGATCCAAAGGACGCCGATGTTCTTATCATCGGAGCCGGAGGAGCGGCAAAGGCCGCAGCAGCATATCTGAAAGCTGCCGGTGCCCGTCTTTCGATCACTAACCGAACCCATGCACGTACAGAGACGCTTGCCGAAATGTTCGGTGCCCGGGTAGTGAAGCTGGAGGATCTCGCTCCGAAGTATCAGCTGATTCTGAACGCAACCCCGGCCGGTATGAGCGGGTTTGAACACTGCTTGCCGGTTCCACATACGATATTCACCAAAGACACGGTTGTTATGGATATGATCTATGATCCGGAAGTGACTACCCTTCTTACCGCTGCAAAAGCCGCCGGCGTTCGTGCCTGCATCAACGGGAAAACCATGCTGATCGAACAGGCCGCCGCATCATTCACCCTTTGGACAGGCATAACGCCTGATCGGGCCGTGATGAGAAAAGCATTCGAAGCGAGGGCAGCATGATCGGTAAAGGAGTTTCCTACGGTGCTTTATCGGTGATCAATGCGATTTCTACCGGAAAAGGGGCGGCATTTGGTATCGATCTCAAAACCGAGGCGACCGTCCAGCTCATTCCTGAAAAAGAGTTTTCCGTCGAGATCGACGGCTACCCGACCGAGTCCGTCTCCCTCGCCCGTTTTTCCGTAGAGGAGGTACTTCGGCGGTATCCCGGTTCTAAGATGAACGGTGCGGTGATCAGGACTACCTCGAATATCCCCATATCCCAGGGCCTGAAAAGCAGCAGTTCCGCAGCGAACGCTATAATCTCGGCCGCCACCGGGGCTCTCGGAGTGCATATCGATCCGCTCGAGATCGGCCGGATCGGCGCTTACGCCGCCATCAGGGCCGGCGTCAGTATTACCGGGGCATTTGATGATGCCTGCGCCTGTCAGCTCGGGAGTCTCGTATTCACCGATAATCTGAAACGCGAACTTCTGCTCCGCCGCCCGATGCCCGAGGGCCTCACGGCTGTGATCCACATCCCGCCGTTCCAGATTCGGAAATCCGCATTTCCGAGTGAGAAGATGCAAAAAATGCGTGATATGGTCTCGGCCGCTTACGATATGGCGATCGAAGGAGATGTTTTTTCAGCGATGTATGTAAATGGTAGATGTACCTGTGAAGCGATCGGCATCACGCCGGAGACGGCCGACAGAGCGCTCTCATGCGGAGCCGCCGCCGCCGGACGTTCGGGTACGGGTCCCGCCACCGGGATCCTTGTTCTTGAGGGCAGGTTAGACGAATTTCTCGATCGGTTCGGCCGGGAAGATATCCTCATTGCGAATATCAGGAACGGGATGTAGAATGAAACTTATCGTATCCCGCTCCCAGATATCGGGGTGTGTTCACGCACCCCCTTCGAAAAGTCACACGCACCGGGCATTTCTCCTTGCGGCTCTTGCAAAAGGTGAGTCTGTTGTCTTCTCTCCGCTTCTGGGTGAGGACACTCTTGCTACGCTGGATGCGGTCAAAGCGCTCGGGGCATACGTATGTGAAGAGAATGATCGGATCACGATCCAGGGAGGCGATCTGCATGCCCCTCTTCCGAAAGGAACGGTGATAAACTGCAAAAACTCGGGAACATCCATGCGGATGCTTGCAGGCCTAGCATCCCGTCTGGATGGACCAACTGCGTTCACGGGCGACTCTTCGCTATGTTCCCGCCCGATGAAACCGCTGCTCGACGCCCTTTCAGAGCTCGGAGCCGGGGTAACTTCCGAAAACGGCTGTGCTCCGTTCATCATAACAGGCCCTGTATTGGGCGGCAATGTCCATATTCGCGGCGTTGTGAGCTCCCAATTTATCTCGGCTCTCCTGATCTCGGCTCCGCTTGGCAAAGCTGACACCCGAATCCATCTTACAACGCCCCTTACGTCAAAACCCTACGTGGACATGACGATTTCCACTATGAAAAAACATGGCGTTTCGGTCGAGACGATCGATGACGTGTATCTTGTCCGTTCCGGTCAGGTCTATTCTCCCGTGGATGTTCAGGTCGGCGGCGACTACTCGTCAGCCGCATTTCTATTTGCGGCGGCGGCTCTCACTGGCGAAATCACCGTTTCAGGACTCGATCCGGCTGACCCTCAGGGAGATAAGGTGGTGATTTCCATCCTTGAAATATTCGGGGCAGAAGTAGTTCGTGAAGGCGAAAATGTTACGATCAAAAAAGCGGCTTTGAAGGCTGCAGACGTCGATCTTGCGGATGCTCCGGATCTGTTCCCAATTATCGCCGTAATTGCGTCGCAGGCAAAAGGCACCAGCAGATTATACGGGACCGCCCATCTTAGATTCAAGGAAAGCGACCGGATCATGTCCACGGTTCTTTTCCTCAGGTCAATGGGTGCAGATATCAGCGAGACCGGGGACGGGTGCATTGTTACGGGACCCTCCCGGCTTTCCGGGGCAAATGTTACTACATTTGGCGACCATCGTATAATGATGGCCGCCTCGGTCGCCGGACTTATTGCCGCTGGCAATACTATCATAGACGACTCAGGCTGCTGCGCAGTGTCCTATCCGGGTTTTGTGAAAGATATGCAGAAACTCGGTTCTGATATGAGGGAAGAATGAATCGAATCGGAGAATCAATAACGCTCACGTTGTTTGGGGCGAGTCACGACAGTCGTATCGGCTGTGTGATAGACGGAATCCCGCCTGGCTACCCAGTAAATGTAGAGAGTATCGCTGCAGATCTTGAGCTGAGAAAACCGTCCGCCGGGATCGGGACTTCCCGTGTGGAGGCGGACGTCCCGGAGATATCCGGAATTGTGGATGGAATCACTACGGGCTGTCCGGTCGTGATTACCTTTTCAAACAGTAATACCCGGAGTTCGGATTATGAACAGCTCCGCCGGGTTCCCCGTCCGGGTCATGCCGATTACCCTGCGGTCTCGAAATTCGGTCCGGCTCACGATATCCGGGGCGGCGGAATGTTTTCCGGCAGAATGACGACACCCCTTGTTGCGGCAGGTGCTCTGCTTCGTGATCTGATCGGCAGCGCCGGAATCTCCGTCGGCTCATATGTCACCCTTATTGGAAACGTCATCGATACAAATACGTACGATACCGCGGACATTATGACGAGATCGCGGACCAATCCGCTTCGTGCGATGTCTTCGGACATCGAGGACAGGATGAGAGCCGAGATCCTCTCAGCGAAATCGGAGGGAGACAGTGTCGGCGGGATCGTCCGGTGCTTTGCCGCGGGTCTATCCGTAGGTCTTGGCGAGCCGTTTTTTGACACGCTCGACGGCGAGATCTCGAAAGCGGTTTTCGCCATTCCCGGCGTGAAAGCCATCGGATTTGGTGAGGGATTTGCCACAGCCGACCTTCGCGGATCCGAAAATAACGATGCATACCGTATTCAAAATGGATCCGTCATAACCGTCACGAATCATGCGGGCGGCGTGCTTGGCGGAATGTCGAGCGGTGCGGATCTGGATTTTTCCGTAGCATTCAAGCCGACCCCCTCGATTGCAAAACAGCAGATGAGTGTCGATCTTTTGACCCGGGAAGACACCGGCCTTTCGGTCAAAGGACGTCACGATCCGTGCATCGCGAATCGGGGAGCGATCGTCGTCGAGGCGATGACCGTGTTTACCCTCGCAGATCTCGCGGCCCGGGGGGGATTCCTTGTCTGAAATTAATGAGTTCAGAGATGAACTAGCGTCGATTGACCGCGAGATCATGGAACAGGTCGGCCGCCGGAATAGAATAGCTCTGGTGATCGGCGAAAAAAAGGCCGAGGCAAACGAAGAGGTCGTGGTTCCCGCGGTCGAAAAAAACGTCGTCCGACGATATATCGACGCTGGGCAGGTTTCCGGCGTGAGCGCAGAGGCGGCCGCACGCATTGCCCGGGCGGTTATAGATGAGTCTGTTGATGTGCAGGGACTGATACCCAGGCATGCTGCTCCGCGGAAAATCTTCATTATCGGAGGGAACGGCGGGATGGGCAGATGGCTCTCTGCGTTTTTTGCAGCCAGATGTCACAGCGTAACGATTAGCGACCCAGAACCCGACGGAGCTCTCTATCCGGTTACGGATATCTCCTCCGGATGCAGGGATGCCGATGTCATCATCGCAGCACCGCCGATAACAATCTCTACAGAAATCCTCGGGACGTTTGTATCCGAAAACAAAGACGCGCTCATCTTTGATATCCTCTCCGTCAAAACTCCCCTTATTCCCGTTCTCAGCAAAGCGGCGGCATCCGGTGCAAAAGTCTGCTCGGTACATCCGATGTTCGGTCCCAATGCCGCCTCGATAGCCGGCAGAAACATAATCGTATGTTCCTGCGGCAACGATACCGCGGTGGATGAAGCGGCTGATCTTTTCAGCGGCGGGACGATTCTCCGCATGGAGATCGAGGAGCACGACCCTATCGCTGCCTACGTTCTCGGGCTTACCCATGCGGTGAACCTTGCTTTCAGCGGAGCCCTTGTCAGAAGCGGATTTTCTGCTGAAACACTCTGTGCCGCAGCTTCGACAACGTTTTCCAGACAGATTGCGGTATCGTCCGCTGTTTCCCGTGAAAACGCCGAACTCTATTACTCCATTCAGATGGAAAATCCGTATACAGAAGCGGCCGTCCAAAATCTTTCCGACGCTCTTTTGGCTCTTCGGTCATCTCCCGAGGATCAATTTATAGAAAAAATGCATGAGGGTGCCGCGTGGTACCCGAAAAAATAGATCACTTTTTTATTTCCCTCATCCCATCAAAAACACCGCGAGAAGCGGGAGCATCACCAGACAAAGCAGCGTTGATATACAGATACCCTGGGCTGCAATATCCGGATGGGCCTTATGCTCTTCAGCCAGCAGCACCGTATTTACCGCCGCCGGCATTCCTGCAGTTACCACGATGATGCCGAAGATCAGCGTATCGTCGATAAACTGCGAGAAGATCAGATACACCAGTGCCGGCATACCAAGAAGACGGATCGCCGCAACGATGTACTGCCGAACATTTTTGAAGATCGAGGTGAAATTCAGCAGGGCAAGGAATCCGCCGGTCACGACAAGAGAAAGCGGCGTGGTAACGTTATTCAGCAGCTCTAAGGAACTGTAGAGCGGATCGGGGATGGATACTGATGTTAAGAAAAAGATCAGCCCAAGGATCGTAGAGAGAAACGCCGGATTCAAAAGAAGCTTCGGATTGAATGATATCTTCCCGTTATCCTTCTTCTGTGCCCGCAGAATCCAGATTCCAACAGAGTATGTCAGTATGGTAAAGGGAATATTGAAGAGCGCTGCGTGAAATATCGCGTCCTGGCCGTACAGCATCGAAAGGATGGGAAATCCCATGAACATCGAGTTCGAGAACATGATCATGAACCGGAACACGCCGTACTCCTCCTTCTTTGCCCGCATCAGAATGGGGGAAAACCAGGCAACCAGAAACGCGATCCCGTAGTAGGCAAATGCTGCCAAGATCAGATACTCTCCCTTCATCAGAACTTCGTTCGTGAAAGGGATCTGCATGGAAAAGATCATCATCGCAGGAATACAGATGTGCAGAAGGAACTTAGAGAGAGAAGAGACGGAAGCGTCGTTCAGGAGTTTTGATCCTTCGTGCAAAGTATCCGATCCCGATCAGAATAAACAGTATGAGAATCTGGTTCAGGGCAATGAAATAATCCATTATTCTGTATACAGATAGCACAAGGCATGTAGAGTCTGTCCAATCGTGGATTCTGTGATATAAACTCATCCCCCATTTACTCTTGTCGACTTTTTTGGAGGGGAACAATACCTTTATTTATCCCTGCGCCGAGTGGTATGTCTGAATTTCAAGACGAATAAGAACGTATTTTCAACAATGGAGTCATCCCTCCGGATATGTCCATTTGCTGGCTCATGTCCCAGCTCATCATTAGTGACATTGTACGAAAAATCGAACAAACTTATTATTCACCTCATCTTCGCGATTATTTTCATTATCCAATTGATTTTCTGATAAAACTGACTGTTGTCATGACTTATCGCAGAATAGCCTATCGTCATATTCGGCGTAAAATAACGCAAGAAGATCTCAGCCACCTTCTTCCGGCAAAATCACCACTCTGGTTACCTTCGCCAAGTACGTTGCATTACTTTGTGAAATATCGGTTAGGTGAGGAGGGTATGGAAGTTCTTATGTTTTTGATAAGCAAAAAGATTGTCCATTTCCTCAAATCTGAAACCGAGGTAATTATCGATTCCACTCCTTTAGTTGCAAGCCGTTATTGTCCCAATAGTCTGTTTAACCCTCATTATCAGGTTAAAATGGATAAAGCACATATTTTGAATCTGGGGGCTTATCCCTTGTTTATGATTCATTCAGAAGGAACGGAGAATGACAAACCCTATGCGCATTTTTTGATTCAGATTGCCGAACTTCTCGGCTTATCCTGTGATCGTGTATTGATGGATGCGGGATATGACTCCCTAGAGCTACAAACGTTAATATTTGAGAAACTTCATGCAAAACCCCCTTATTCAACTGAGATCTGACGCGCAATTGTCCCAATTAGATTCATAGAAGACCATAATAAAACAGATCAATACGTTCTGGAGAAAAGGAGGAAATACCCAAATGTCTCTTACAGAAAAACTGGTATTTCTCTGCAAGAATGGTAAACGGGGGATGGTAGGAGCATATCTCAGAAATCAGACTATTCTTCATGGAAGGGAGGTAAAAGATGCTATGAAAAGGCGGGGAACGTGTGAACGCAAGCATGCACACCTCAAAAAAACCGTCAAATTTGATGTGGTGCATTGCAAGAAAAACAACAGAGCGCTCTCTGCAATAATGAATTTTATAACGTTCCAATTATTGATGTTAGCCCATTTACAGAATAGATTTCAGAATATGAATTTTGCAAATTATCGATAAAAAGTCTAAAGAAGTCTGATTTGGCAGATTCCCCCCAATCCCATTTCAATAGTGAAACGGTTGAATCATGATATTCCTAGGTGAAGTTATCTCGATCAAAAAAAACTATGTCCAATGGATTGACGTATCGATTGGACAGACTCTGTTAGACTTACGAGGTTTCTGCATATAAAAATACCGACAAAAAGATATAATGGAATTGGATGAAAAAAATAGCTTGGATGCCTATCTATCTCATGTTTTCGATAAGCGGGTGGCAAACCCGTCTTCGCCTCAATTTCTAAATTTCTCCCAGATAATCGTCTGGAAAAAACTCTTCGGCGCCGCCTTTTCCATTTCAAGAAACATCTCCCAGGGAACTGCATAGGTCAGATACTCATTCGGGATAACATTTCGACAGTGCCCGCGGCCGGCAAGATCCGTCATACCAAGAACACCGTTCGGCACATCCTTCTTAGACTCCTGCAGAACGTTGCTCCCGAGCGCCTGACACGCCGATATCCGTGACGACGTAGAAAGCCCGTTCCCTCCCGGGAGAGAGCCCGCAAGATGCATCAATACCGCAAGTTCGACCGGATTCACCGTAAAAATCACCGAGAGAGGCGTTTCGCCATCCATAAGATCCTCAATAGGTTTGAACACCGCATATTTTCCGCTGATTTCCGGTATCGCGGTGATTTCATCGTCGATGAATTTTTTTTGCCGTGTCGGCGTTCGCATGCATCAGCTCACCCTCCAGAAATTTTCGTCGGTTGTTTTCGGGCATCCGATCACAAAATCAAGACCGTAGGAAAAAAACGCCGCGAATGTATCAACGCCCCGGGGCGCTGCCGCGTAACCGTTCCCAAAACAGAGACCTGCCGCTGCCCCGGCACAAAGGCATGTTCCTTTCGTGAAAACCGCCGTCTTTCGATCTCTGATAACATGCGAAATAAATCCCATTACGCACCCCCTTCCAGCCCCCTCTTTTGGCGAAATCGCCTCCCGGGATATGTATCGGTCCGCAGAAAAACGATCGGTTGAAATTTTCCCCCTAACTCATGTGAAATACGGCTTTCCATACGGTTAGTATTGGTTTCCCGTATTATGGCAGTATCCCTGCAGGTCATCCCGTCCCGCATAAATACCATACCAGCCAATCTTTATCAACTTCAGCGCATCATGAAAAAAGAAACAGCCACCCGGATAACCGTGATGATCCTCGGCCTCTTTATCATGTCGCTCGGTATTGCGTTTTCCACGAAAGCAGGTCTTGGAACGACACCCATCTCATGCGTACCCTATGTTCTGAGTCAGGGATTCCCTCTTTCCTTTGGAACATTCACCTTTTTCATGAACAGTCTGTTTGTTGTTTTTCAGTATTTCCTGCTGAAAGACCGGTTTGAACCATATCAGTGGCTGCAGATCCCCCTTATATTTGTATTCAGCGTATTCACGAATCTCTCAATGCTCCTCGTCGACGATCTCATCATCACGGGATATGTCTTCCAGTGGATCTTCTGCCTCGTCAGCTGCATTCTGGTCGCATTCGGCATTGCCCTTCTGTTGAAAGCAAACCTTCTGATGATGGCCGGGGATGCTCTCGTTAGAGCATTATCGCTGGTGTCGAAGATTCAGTTCGGCTATACCAAAGTAGGATTTGACAGCACGATGGTGCTGACTGCCGTTCTTGTCTCGTGGGTAATGTTTGCCGACCTGGTCGGGGTGCGGGAAGGCACGATCGCCGCGGCGATTCTGGTTGGTCTCATCGTGAAATTTTTTGTTCCAAGACTTGGATATCTGGACAGGGTCTTCACGGAAAAACCGTGATGAATCCTCAGGGCTAAGGCAGAAACGAGTCGAAGATAATCACATCAAAAGAGGACACTGCCGTATACAATTCGTTTTTACTGCGGATCGTCCACCCCCACTTTGACGATGCCGAAAAATGTAGTACATATTCGATAGGACAGTTGATTTTTGTACCGAATATTGTAGGCAATAAAACCCGGTCTGATACAAAAATTCATCAGACAATTCGTCAGAACGAATTTCTCCATGAATGTCAGTTTCGGCGGATGACCGCATGTGAGAGCTGCCAGTTCCTTTTGATAATCCGTACTTAAAAAGCTCCGCAGATATTTCGGCCGATTGATCCTGAACCAGTGAACGACCATCGGGTTGAACGATTCAATACAAAATACCCCGGGTATATGTGTCAAGACATTCTGCCGTTCTTTCGCACAGTTCAGCATAATCGGATGCAGAGGGGTTTTTCAACTCAATGATGAGAGGAACGATTCCGTTTACCAGAGATAAGACGTCAGATAATTTGGGTATTTTTTCATCCGAGTGAAATAACCGGTATTCCTGAAGCATTTCGTATGTACAGTCGGAAAGCTTTGTATCGATCCCTGATGTCCGGTACAGATTGTCATCATGAAGGACGATGACGTGATTGTCTTTGGTCAGCTGCATATCCAGTTCGATTCCATATCCGGCATCGACCGCTTTTTGAAATGCGGCGAGGGAATTCTCCGGAGCCGAAGTTGTATTATCGAACAACCCTATGTGTGCAATGCGGTATTGTTGAAAAACCAGCATTCTTTCCTTTCTGGGTTTCCCAGGGTAAAGCAAAAAAAATACAGGCAGGCGGCAGCGATGATGATTATCAGGATATATGCAATGATCATGGCTCAGTAGTTTTCTGATATGTATTGTGTGCTGCGGTGTAGATATATCTGGTGACTCTCATACGAGCTTATTCGATTGATATCGGTCGCTGGAAAAACAGGCTCCAGATCATAAAATTAAAAAAGGAGTTGCTCCTTATTCTGTAAGTCTTTCACCGAACGCTCTTGCCCTTACCAGCTGCGCATCAGTGACCTCGTCTGCGTTGTGGAGCCCGCCGAAAAATTCCGGTGACAGGAGATCTGCGCCGCAGCTAACAAACCCTTTGGTCAGATGTTCAGCTGCAATAGGGTAATGCGTTTCGTCGGCAAAACCCTGAGTAATGAGTGCTGCTGCCTTCTTTCCTTTCTTAAGTTTGAAACCGGCGGGACCGAGGAATCCATACATCCGGTCAACAAAGCATTTGCTTTGTCCGGTTATATCTCCGAAATAAATCGGGGATCCAAGCAGGATCACATCCGCCTCGTTGAGTTTCGCGTAAAGGGCAGACATGTCGTCATTTAAGCTGCAGAACTTGGTCTGGTCTTTTTTGCATTCATTACAGCCCAGACATCCTTTGAAGTTCAGCTTTGCAATGTTGATATACTCAACTGCAGCTCCTTTTTCTATCGCAGCTTCGAGAGCTGTTTCGATCAGTTTTTTCGTACTGCTCTTTGGAGCAGCAGACCCGCATAACCCGATGATTTTCATATATCTATACATTATCAGAAGTGCTATAAGGTGTTTCTGTAAGTCTGATTGAGGGAAAATGAATGGTCTCACCATCCAGGCATTTCAACTGGAGCGGTTTATATATAAAAATGAAAAGATCATTTTCTAGAGGACTTACGCGGTGCGATCTCAACAGTAAAAAATACCTGATGTAATTATGAGACGTACATCGATTTCGTGTACGGCATTCGTTTTGACACAAGAAAAAAACCAACCGCGAATCGGCGCGAATCCCGCAAGCCTTTGGCTTGCTCCCAGAATCGGATTTGCTTATCCTCACTTTCGCAATACAGCTTCGCTGTCTTGCTCATCCCTTATCGGGATCGTTCGGGCAAATCCTGTCGTCGCCCCAGCGGCTCCCATGAGGAAGAGACTCCGCGAGCAGTCCTAAATTTGAAAAATGTTCATTTAATGATCACCTCGAGATGAGATGGAGAGGGAAATCATCATTGTGATGCGCCGGGGCGCCGACAGGATTTGCCCGAACGGTCCCGATGAAGGGACGACCCGTTGGGTCAAGCGGATTAACGGCGCAGCCGGCGATCTTAGCTGAGCAAACAGATTGTTTGCGACTAGACCCAACAAGCGAGAGTGAGGATCAGCAAATCCGATTCGCCTCGCCCGAAGGGCGGATTCGCGCCGATTCGCGGTTGGTTTTATCTCTTGTATCCACACACAGTAATATCCTTTCCCGAATTGGATTGAAAATAACACCGCGTAACTCCTATTTCCAAATTCTTATCCTACATCAGTACAATAGTACTATATGAGCTCGTATCTGGAAGATTTCAAAGATTACTTCCGGTTCCACCGGGGTTTGATTCCCGGAATTCTCGTTTGTATCATAGTTGCTCTCGTTTCATATATCCTCACGCGGGGCACTCTTTGGGACGGCGGATTCAGAATTTTTCCTGCAGAATTGTTCACCGATAATCCGGTGTTTCATTTCCTTGCAAATGTCGGGCCGATCGTTCTTGCCCTCATCATCTGCATTTTTATCAATTTCCAAAAATTCGAAGCGGGAGGTGCATATGCCGGGAAATATATTCTGCGTATCGCCATCATCCTGATGGGTGCCAGAGTTACCTATGATGTTTTGATGACCGGATCACTTGTAGGTGTCATCATTATCCTTGGTGTGCTGGCAGGCGTTCTGGCAGTGGCCATGCTTATTGGAAAAGGAATGAAATTTCCGTGGGATGCGTCCGTTCTCACCGGGACGGGAAATGGCATTTGCGGAGTTTAGGCAACGCTTTCGGTAGCTCCGGTAATCAATGCCGAAAAGAAACATGTTGATACAGTGGTCGGCGTCATCAGCCTATTAGGAATCGTTGGCGTATTTGTTATCCCGGCAATCGCATCTTTTCTTTCAATGACACCCGTGCAGGCAGAGGTCTTTATCGGAGGAACGCTGCATGAAATCGGGAATGTCATCCCGGCGGCAGATCTCTATTACTCGATCACAGGTTCTGACGTTGGGGCGTTGGCGCTTGCTTATAAGATGATTCGTGTTGCTATGCTCGTCGTAGTTGCAACCGTGTTTGGGTGGATTTACTGCAGACGTCAAATGAAACAGGTGAACGGGTCATGTCCTACGGAAAAAGCCAAAATCCAGGGATTTTTAATCTTGTTCGTTATAATGGCTGCTTTGATGAGCCAGGTGATTTATTTCTTTTATGATCCGGGAAAAGCGATCCAGGCAGTCATCACACATATTTCTGTGACTATTCTGACGATCGCAATGGCGGGTGTTGGCCTGTCGATGAATCTGAAAGACACGCTTTCCACCGGCAAAATACTGCTTCCATTCTGCATTGCAGTCTGGCTGTTTCAAATCGTAGCCATGTGCATTCTGATCCTCCTGTTCGTATAAAAAAGAGAGATTCTCACACCATTTTTGTGAGATATTTGTTCAGTTTATTTTTCCCACCAGATATGGGCAAGATATGACGTAATTGGAACACGTATCCCGGCATCGATTTTCTCGATCGTATTCTCTAAGTATGCGTTCACGATCTCCTTCTGCCAGGGTTCCGCAGCTGACAGATGGCCGTAATAATCCTCCTGCATATCGGAAACGGTAGAATAGAGATGACCGTTCGTCTCGGTTTTCAGGTTGATATTTGCATAGATCCCAAGCTGATTCAACGCATTCCAGAGAACGGCCGCATTCGGGGCACTGTAATACGGTTTTCCGTGCAGGCTCTGCCAGAGATCCTCGTGCCCCACGACGAGGATTTGGAGGTCAGATACCAGTAGATATGGACGCCTTTCTTTGCAGCGCCGTCCATTTTGAGCATTTTTTCCCGGAGATTTCCAAACATGAGAGATCTTGACGCGATCACGTAATCGTGGAGGCCAGCCTCTTTGGGCGTTACATTTTCCCAGCGTTTGCGGATCTCGGAAATTTTTGGGGCCTGCATATGCTGCCGATAATGTTCCATGGCCTCGCCCATGGTAACTGACGGTTCGATTGTGGTGACCCGGCATCCGGCACAGGCAAGAAGGACGGCGAGCGTTCCAGGTCCGGCGCCGATGTCAAGCACGGTGGAGCCCGGAAGGATATTCATCGAGACAGTATTATCCTCGATTCGGCCGCCTTTTTTTATTGAGAAGGTGTTTGACGAATAGGTCGACATTTTCCTGATTCGACCAGAAACTGTCTTCAGTATCGCCCGGGTTGAGTTTTCCTTCAAGGGCAAGGGCATAGGTTTCATCCCAAATCTGGCAGTAGTCGGGTAGTTCTGTCATATGTAATATGATTTATTTTTACAGATTATAAACTGCTACACATTATCATTAGAATAAGAGACAAGGGTCACGGCAGCGGATACAGGGAATCTGGAAAAAATTCCATTCGGATCGTGAGAATCTAAAAAAGGATGTGCCTGAATATTCAGGCAAATAATTTGGTATTATCCTGTTCGTCGTCCGTTGTCTGGGAAGCTACCGCTGCAGTGATCACCTGGGTGATCGCGCTGCGAACGATCTCGAGACCCTGCATCAGCGTAGCATCATCGGTTGTTAATGCCGGCATCAGCTTCACAACCGAGTCCTCTCTGCCCGAGAGCTCAAGGATGAGCCTGTTCTCAAAGCACAGATGTCTGATCTGCTGGGCCGTCCCTGCCGGATATGCCCCGCAGTCGATACCCCACATCAGTCCAAGACCGCGGAAACTCAGCCCCGGATCGGTGAGCGGCAGATTTGCAACAAGATAATCCTGAACGATCTTGCCTTTACGCACGGTCTCTTCGATGACATGCTCTTTGAGCATGAATTCGAGAGCGGCTTTTCCTGCAATGAATGAAAGCTGGAAGCCTCTAAACGTTCCGTTGTGTTCGCCGGGTGCGAGAACATCATACTCCGGCTTTACCAGAGCGATCGAACACGGCATGCTGATACCGCCGATGGATTTTGCCATGACGACGATATCGGGAACGATACCTCCGCGCTCGAACGAGAAGAAGGCTCCCGTCCTGCCGCATCCGGTCTGGATTTCATCCAGAATCAGAAGCATATCATGCTTGTCGCACAGGGCGCGAATATCTCTGAGCCACTGATCCGAGACGATGTTGATACCGCCTTCTCCCTGGACAGACTCGACAATAATGGCCGCCGGTTTGTCAACACCGCTGTGATCGTCGCTTAGGATCATATCGATGTACTCGATCGTGTCCAGATTCTTCATCATCGACGGGTGAGGAACATGCGTTGCATTTCCAAGGGTCACACCGCAGGCTTCCCGTGCGGACCTCTCCGTCGTGAGGGCCAGGGCTCCAAGCGTCATGCCATGGAATCCGCCCATCAATGCCAGCACGTTAGATCTGCCTTTTGCCTTGCGGGCAATTTTTAAGGCAACTT
Organism: Methanocorpusculum sp.; assembly: GCA_965229365.1. Taxonomy (GTDB): domain Archaea; phylum Halobacteriota; class Methanomicrobia; order Methanomicrobiales; family Methanocorpusculaceae; genus Methanocorpusculum. The sequence goes on from OZ245878.1 coordinate 296,880, forward strand.
CAACGGCGTTGGTTCCGGTCGGTCCCGGGAACAGGATCTTGTAATTGAGACCACGCGGGATCAGAATATTCTTCTGCATGAACTGGATGAATTCACCCTTGGCAATGGAATACATATCCAGCCCGTGAACCAATCCGTCATTCTGCAGATACTCGATCACTTTCTCTTTAATATAGTCATTATTATGACCGTAATTACAGCTGCCCGCCCCGCAAAGGAAATCGATATACTCGATTCCGTTCTGATCAATCAGTAAAGAGCCTTTAGCTTTTGAGAAAATAACCGGATACTTCCGACAATACGACCGCACGTTACTTTCGAATTCTTCGAATACGGCTGTTTCCATCAAGACGTCATTTGTGTTTTCAAGACCCATAGACCACACTCCTAGTTTAGATAGTATGAAAGTACAGGAAATCTAGCCCCGCAACCGGGCGGCTCTGAGATTACTAAACTTAATTGCCCCCCCCTAGGCTTAAAGGTGTCCCTCGGAAAAGAATGGAGAATTGCCTGATTTATGGACTTTAGGACGATATGCGCAGAGTTCAAAAAACCCCCCTACATGCCCGGATTTTCCATTTATGTCACAGGGGGGGGGTGAATAGTTTTGGGTAACATGGTGCAAGGGATTTTTGCGGAAAAGAGGGGGGGTATCCACGCGCATAAGCGGGGAAAAAAATATTTGCCAGGGAGAAAGTTCACCGGACCTGACGTCCGACGGTAATTTCGCCCTGATCGTTGATGCCGATGACTTTTTCGCCGGCGTCTCTAAGTTGTTTGATGTACATAATCACTTCTTCGGTGAGTTCTTCGCCCGGGCATATGAAGGGAATGCCCGGCGGATACGGGATGATTGATGAGGCACAGATTCTTCCGACCCCTTCAAGCAGCGGGATGCGTTCTTTGTCCTGCGGGACAGGGAACAGCCGAAGTTTTTCTTTGAGAACAGCAGTGACTGAGGATTTTGCGGCCAAGGGAGCTACAGCACCGCTGCATTCACTGATTTCTTTCAAAGCTTTGATCAGCCGTTTGCTGTCGCCGAGAGTATTGCCGATTCCCGTCATGCACATGAGGATCGGGCCGGTGGTGAGTTCTGCGAAAATCCCCCTTTCCATCAGGAGTTCCTCGACCCGTATCCCGTCGATACCGACGGCACTCATATCGAGGTTGATCTTCGTGATATCCATGCTGATATCCGCATCGGTATCCAGAGGGCTGCCGATGACCCAAAGGCCTTTGACGGCAGGCGCTTCCCGATAGAAGTGCATGAGGCTTTCATGCCAATCGGTCATGAGGGTCGTACCGTGTTCTTTGAGGAGCTCGGCGTTTATGTCGAGGGAACCCATGAGAAGATACGAGGGGCTGGTTGACTCAAGCATCTGGAGTTTGTCTTCCAGTACATAATGATCGACCCGGTCGGAGTTGAGGTTGAGCACAGCACTTTGCGTGAATGAGGCGAGGGTCTTGTGGATTGAGTTGACGACGATGTCGGCTCCCTGCTCCTCGGCGGATTCAGGCATGTCGGTAAATCCTGCGTTACGGAAGAATTTGAGGTGGGCACCGTGTGCCTGATCAACGATGAGGATCTTGCCCCGTTTGTGAACGACCTCGGCGATGGCCCGGATGTCGGAGCATATCCCGTAATAGTTGGGGGAAGGAAGGATTACTGCCTCGGCTTCGGGGTTTTCTTCCAGACACCGTTCGATCTCATCTGTCGTGATGCCGCCGGAGATGCCGTATTCGTCGATGATTTCCGGGTAGGCATAGACCGGCTGGATGTCGGCAAGGACAAGGGAGTTGAAGATCGCCTTATGGGAGTTTCGGGCCATGACGAGTTTTCTGCCTTTGGGAACGGAGGCCATAACAGCGGCAATTACGCCGCAGCTTGTACCGTTGATGAGGAGATACGAGCGTTGTACATCGTAGAGCCGTGCATATCTTTCCTGAGCGTCCTTGAGGATGCCTTCGGTCTGGAAAAGGTTGTCGGCACCGGATATCTCGGTGATGTCGCAGTCCATCATCTTCTGGAGAAAATCGCCGTAACCAAACCGCCGGTAGACGGCGGAGCCTTTGTGCCCGGGCATGTGGAAGGAAACGGTTTTTTTATCTGCATGTTCCGTCAAAAACGTTATGATCGATGATGTACTCATGGTATTCCCTTGCGGTACAACGTACACAGGCTGGTGAATTATATTTTTTGGGAGGCGGGTCGGACGCTGAAAGCGGACGACCAAAGCTTGAGCAAACCGAAGGTTTGCGAGTGCGGGTTGCCCGCAGGGGCGACCTCACCCGAGGCGGATTGTCGGCGCAGCCGGCAATCTTAGCGGAGCAAGTTTTTGAAGGAAACTTGCGAGCAAGGCTTTGCCTTGCGATAATGGGTTGGACGCTGAAAGCGGACGACCTTAGCGAAGCGTTCCGCGGTGGAAATATCCTAAGGTTTTTGGATTTAGAATAAAGAGAATCTCTTTTTTTTGCTGGGTTAGTTTAAATACAAGAAAAAACCAACAAGCAGAGGTATTTTCATCTCTGCCCCACAAGAAACCCTTCGACCAGCTTCCCAAAAAGCATAATGAGAAACACGAGGAACACAAGAATCAGCTTCCGAAGCCGGCGGGAAATCTGCATCTCCGCCTCTCAACAATTCAATCGATTTTATTTCTGCTTGGATATGTTGGGTTGATCAGGAGTAAAACTCGCGATGGGCCAGAGTTTCTTTGGACACATGTGAAACCATACATCAGGTTCATCGCAAAAGGAATGGATGCAAGTTATTGTCAAGTTAAAATCTCTGATAAAAAAAAACGCCTTATTTTTGAATCGAGATCCGAATGAGAGAAATTTGTTCAATATGATCTTGACAGTCAAACGACAGATGCAACTTAAATCACAGGATTACCTGCCCACCCTACCCATCCAATCTATATACGTTCACCTGCAAAACAGTGCAACAATAATATCTGCAGATGTTCCTGTTCGAGTGCAGACATCAATGGACGCTTGACCGTATGCAGGTGTTGTCGAATGCAAATCATCTGCAGAGCGTGGCGGACTCGGGAGAGCCAGAGAGGTTAGATATGAGGTTCGATCCGAGCAGAGATGGTTTTCAAGGAGCCGGGGGAGTACGTGCCGAGAATCAGCGGGGGTCGGGGCAATCTGGAGATCGAGAGGAGGATTGTTCGAGTGAGCTATCCGCTGATGTAGAGGGGGATGGGGTAACCCTGATTTAACTACCATTTACGTCATATATGAGATTTGTTTTTCAAAATAAGAACAAATTTGCGTCAAATCGCCTTACCACCAGCGTTTATAAATTATTTTTCTCCTGAAATATTTGAATTTAATAATCTGGAAAAATATAAATAGAGCCACAATTATTCCAAGTATTAAGAGAATAAGCTGAAAATTTACTATTATTAGATTGAGTCTGTCCAATCGTGGATTCTGTGATATAAACTCATCCCCCATTTACTCTTGTCGACTTTTTTGGAGGGGAACAATACCTTTATTTATCCCTGCGCTGAGTGGTATGTCTGAATTTCAAGACGAATACGAACGTATTTTCAACAATGGAGTCATCACTCCGGATATGTCCATTTGCTGGCTCATGTCCCAGCTCAATATTAGTGACATTGTACGAAAAATCGAACAAACTTATTATTCACCTCATCCTCGCGATTATTTTCATTATCCCATTGATTTTCTGATAAAACTGACTGTTGTCATGACTTATCGCAGAATAGCCTATCGTCATATTCGGCGTAAAATAACGGAAGAAGATCTCAGCCACCTTCTTCCGGCAAAATCACCAGTCTGGTTACCTTCGCCGAGTACGTTGCATTACTTTGTGAAATATCGGTTAGGTGAGGAGGGTATGGAAGTTCTTATGTTTTTGATAAGCAAAAAGATTGTCCATTTCCTCAAATCTGAAACCGAGGTAATTATCGATTCCACTCCTTTAGTTGCAAGCCGTTATTGTCCCAATAGTCTGTTTAACCCTCATTATCAGGTTAAAATGGATAAAGCACATATTTTGAATCTGGGGGCTTATCCCTTGTTTATGATTCATTCAGAAGGAACGGAGAATGACAAATCCTATGCGCATTTTTTGATTCAGATTGCCGAACTTCTCGGCGTATCCTGTGATCGTGTATTGATGTATGCGGGATATGACTCCCTAGAGCTACAAACGTTAATATTTGAGAAACTTCATGCAAAACCCCTTATTCAACTGAGATCTGACGCGCAATTGTCCCAATTAGGTTCAGAGAAGACCATAATAAAACAGATCAATACGTTCTGGAGAAAAGGAGGAAATACCCAAATGTCTCTTACAGAAAAACTGGTATTTCTCTGCAAGAATGGTAAATGGGAGGTGGTAGGAGCATATCTCAGAAATCAGACTATTCTTCATGGAAGGGAGGTAAAAGATGCTATGAAAAGGCGGGAACGTGCGAACACAAGCATGCACACCTCAAAAAAACCGTCAAATTTGATGTGGTGCATTGCAAGAAAAACAACAGAGCGCTCTCTGCAATAATGAATTTTATAACGTTCTAATTATTGATGTTAGACCATTTACAGAATAGATTTCAGAATATGAATTTTGCAAATTATCGATAAGAAGTCTAAAGAAGTCTGATTTGGCAGATTCCCCCCAATCCCATGACAATAGTGAAACGGTTGAATCATGATATTCCTAGGTGAAGTTATCTCGATCAAAAAAAAACTATGTCCAATGGATTGACGTATCGATTGGACAGACTCGATTCATTCTCTCCATCTAAAGCGTATCTTGAAATAAGAGCCGCACCCTATATTTTCCTATGATAAATGTAGCTGTACTTGGCGCGACCGGCGCGGTCGGTCAGCGGTTTGTACAGTTGCTCGCAGACCACCCCTGGTTCAACCTGATCACTCTTACGGCTTCCGACCGTTCGGCAGGAAAAACCTACGGCTCGGTGGTAAACTGGCGGCTTGACTCACCCTTCCCGGGCTCTTCAGCCGAACTCATCGTCTCGCCGACGACCGTCGACGCGGTAAAAGACTGCGACGTGGTCTTCTCGGCTCTGCCGGCTGATATCGCCACCAAACTCGAAACCGACATTGCCGACGCGGGCGTAGGAGTCTGCAGCAACGCAAGTTCCCACAGAATGGACCCCGATGTTCCGCTGATGATCGCCGAGGTCAATCCCGAACACGCGGCACTGATCGATGTCCAGCGCAAAAAGGGACGGGACGGTTTCATCGTAACGAACCCGAACTGTTCGACCATCATGCTGGCAACGGCCCTCGCGCCTCTCAGAAAATACTCGTTCTCGAATATCCATGTCGCCACCATGCAGGCGATCTCCGGTGCTGGCTTTGAAGGTGTGCCCGCATTCAGCATCTATGATAATGTGATCCCCTACATCGGGAGCGAAGAGGAGAAGATGTCCCGCGAGGCGAACAAGATCCTCGGAACCCTCGAAGGCGGCAAGATTACCGGCGCTCCGTTCTCGGTCTCCGCGTCCTGTAACCGCGTGCCGGTCATCGACGGACACACGCTCAATGTCTGGATCGACATTAAAGCGACCCCCGCAGAGGTCATTGATGCATTCAAGACCTGGCAGCCTCCATTCTCGGGTCTCCTCACCCAGCCGGATCACACCGTCCTCTACCTCGAGCAGGAAAATCGTCCGCAGCCAAGACTCGACCGGAACCGCGGAAATGCCATGACCGTATCCGTCGGCAGAGTTCGGGAAGGAATCCGCTTCGTTGCTATGGGTCATAACACCATCCGCGGTGCGGCCGGCGCTTCCGTCTTAAATGCAGAACTGCTGCACACGATGAAATATATCTGAGAATCCCCAATATATTAGATAAATGGACGACAACACGGTATTAATCGGCACAAAACCCCTGATGAGTTATGTACTTGCCGTCGTTACGCAGTTCAACAACGGGAAGTCAGAGGTCGTAATCAAAGCAAGGGGGAAGGCTATTGTTCGGGCGGTCGATACTGCGGAGGTGTCGACCCGCCAGTTCCTTTCCGGTGTTGTCAAAAGAAATATCACCATATCCACGGATTCAGTTGAAACAGACGACGGGCCTGCAAATGTCTCTGCAATAGAGATCGTTCTGCAGAAGTCCTGAATCCGTTATGGTCCCGATTGCAGTCTGGATCATTGTAGCTGTTTTTTGTCTGATCGTTGTGAGGCGTATCGGCGGGGTTTGCCTCCCAATCTGGGGGATCATGACCGCCGGAGCTTTTGCCGCCCTGATTCTCGGCACGATCTCAATTCAGGATGCGTTTTTTTCGATCAATTACATCGTCATTCTCTTTATGCTGGGAATGTTCGTCTTCGGCGCGGCTCTCGAGAAGTCCAGACTTCTGCATCTGGCATCGCTGAAGGGATTTGCCCGAGCGCATATGAAAAAGGCGGTGTTGTTCTGGTTTATTCTTTTAATGGCGGTCTTCTCAGCATTTCTGATGAACGATACCGTGGCAATCATCGGAACGACGGTCGCACTTTACTGTGCAGCAAAATATAAGATGCAGGTCAAAACGATGCTATTTACATTGTGTTTTGCGGTGACGTTCGGGAGCTGCATGACCCCTATTGGAAATCCACAGAATCTGCTCATTGCCCTTTCCGGAGGAGTGCCGTTTGCGTTCATGCAGTTTTTGATCTATCTTGTTGTTCCGTCGGTGATCTGCCTGTATATTTTGTACAGGATCCTTCTTTTGACGATCCCGGATCCTGATTCGCCATTGGTGCAGGAGACCGAGGACGTGATATTTGACGAGAGTCTGACCCGGCTTTCCAAGATCGCATTACGGCTCGTCGTCCTCGCGGTCGCCTGCCAGATCGCCCTGTCGTTTTTCGGCATCGAGATGCCGTTCGTGGTTATCGCAGCCGCCGCGGCTTTGCCTCTTCTCCTTTTTTTCCCGGAGGCGGCTCGAACTTCTTCGTGCGGTGGATTGGTCGACGCTTTTGTTCTTTGCGTCCATGTTCGTCTTAATGGCGGCGGTCTGGAACTCCGGGTTCATCCAGACCATCCTGCCTTCTGAAATTACCTCGATCCCCGTCCTTTTCGCATCAACGGTCATCGTGTCCCAGTTCATCTCGAATGTGCTGTTCGTGGCACTGATCCTCCCGCTCCTTGAGGGGTCGGGTATTCCTCTGTACATGACGCTCGTTGCCTGGTGCACGGCCGCCGGCTCTCTTACGATCATCGGCGCCGCTTCGACCGTGATCATTCTCCAGCATGTGGAAAAGAACGACGAGACCTTTTCCTTCCTGCAGTTTTTTAGAATCGGGTTGCCGATGACTCTCTTCGCGGCCGCGGTGTACATCGGGTGGATCTTCTGCATCGGTCTTCTGATAGGCTGAACCTCATCTAAAAAAGGCGGGGGGATCTGGATTTTCGTTAGGATAATTTCACTTAGTCGTCTTTAATTTTAAGGCTTTTCACGATCTCTTCGGTGCTATTTGCCTGTTTCAATAAATCCATTATATCGTTAAGTAGATTTTCAGGGGGAACCTCATTCCTTCTATCAGGTTCCGTCCTTAGTTTATCCCATTGTGATTTCTTCTCCTTGACTATATCTATCATATTTTCATAAATTTCCGCACGTACATTAAGTAGATTATTTTCATTCTTGGCTGTATGTAATTTCTCAGTTATTTCTGTATTTTTTGTCTTTTCCAAGCTCAAATCAGACATGGATATCGAAAGCCTGTTTTCCGTGTTTTCTCTGCTGGCTGATTCTATTTTCTGGCCAAAGAAATAACCTGTAAGCGTTCCGGTGACTGAGGTGAATGCTCCGATCACTGCCACAAGATCACTCGCCGTTCTCATGCGGAATCCTAGCATGATCCATGCAATCAGGAATGATGCTATCAGTCCGGTGAGTGCGATGAGGAGGCCATAAAGAGCCTTTGTTCCGCAGGCCTGTTTACTGCCCCCTCTAAATTTGCATTCTGTCCGTTTGGTTTCTGAGTTTCTGTCATGTTTTCTGTCCTCAATAATTGTAGTGATGGCTATATTCGCATATATATTTAACTTGTCTTTTTCTTACAATATATGGATCCTCTGATAATACTGGAGATAATCGTAAAAAACCATGGAATTAGCTGGTTTCAAAAAAAAAATCTGATTGATTTCCGCTCAATCCTGTCGTAGGGTCTGCATCAGGTCACGTATACCCAAGCGGATGGGCACAGCGAACTTTTCGTCCGTCGATGTTTCGTAAGACCTGCATTTCCTTACACAGATCATCGCGGAAAACGCAGCGGTCGTAATATCTGCAGCCCTCTTCCGGGATTGGAGGCTTTTCGCCGGGAAGTATCGCCATTTCCCGGTAATGGGCCGCATCCCATAAAGCCTGGGTATAAGGATGAAGCGGATGCGTGAACACATCCTCCCCCTATCTCAACGAATTTCCCCCCGGACATCACATACGTCAGATTTGCAACCGCGTTTGCAAACACCAGATCGTGCTTGATGATGATTAAAGCAATATTTCTCTTCTTCTGGATATTCTTGAGCAGGGACATGATGTACGACTGTACGGAAACATCCAGCATCGAAGTCGCCTCGTCACAGATCAGCAGATCCGGTTTCAGTGTCAGGGCTCGGGCGATCAAAATCCTCTGCAGTTCGCCGTCGCTCACCTGATGCGGGAACCGGCTCATGAACTCCGGTCCGAGTCCGACTTCTGCGAGGAGCTCAGGCACGATTTTGGCTATCTCCTCGTGCGAGTACTTCCCGGAAAGCACCAGCGGCTCGGCCACCGACCTTCCAAGCTCCCACCGCGGATCCACCGCATCGTCCGGGTTCTGCGGGATCATCTGGAACGTCACGATATGCTGTCGAAGTTCCTTCCACTTCATCCCGGTCAGTTTCTCGCCGGAAAATTACACCTCGCCTTCGGTTGCCGGAAGCTGCATGGTGAGCATTTTCACGAGCGTGCTCTTCCCGCACCCCGACTCCCCGACGATCGCGATCGTCTCGCCTTTGCCGATCGAAATACTCACCCGGTCAACGGCAACTTTCTTTGTCACGGAGATCATGCCGAATGTATAGACTTTCCTCAGCTCTTCGCCTTTAAGCATACTTCCAGCACCTCACTGATCTTCCGTTAATCTCGATCATCGGCGGTTTTTCCGTCCTGCACCTGTCATCTGAAAAGGGACACCGCGGATGAAATCTGCATCCGGCCGGCATCCCGATCATCGAAGGTGAGGGACCCGGGATCGGATGCATCACGCATTCCGGCAGAGAGTTGAGCAGGGCCAGGGAATAAGGATGCAGCGGTTCGTTGAAAAACATTTATGTTTGAGCGATCTCGAGAATCTCTCCGCAGTAGTTTACCGCGATACGATTCGCCATCGCCTTGGCAAAATCAATGTCGTGCGTTATCAAAAGAAAGGCGCATCCCCGGGTAGTGACACGCCGAAACGTCTCGGCGATCTCCTATTTTTTGAGGGAATACACTCCCTTCGTCGGTTCGTCCGCAATGATCAGCTGAGGGTTTGCCGCCGTCCCCATGGCGACCATGGCCCGCTGGAGCATGCCTCCGCTGTACTGAAAAGGATACTCATGGGCCCGGGTTTTTCCAGGCATGATGGAAAACCTTTCCAGAAGCGATACGGCTTTTTCCCGGGCGGCCTCCTTCGTCATCTCGAGATGGGTCCACATAGGTTCTGCGATCTGGTCCCCGACCCGGATCCCCGGATTCATCGAAAGATACGGATTCTGGAAAATCGACCCGATCGTTTTTCCCCGGATCTTCTGCATCTCATTTTCAGACAGATCCGTAAGAGAGATTCCGTCAAGGGAGATGTCTCCCGAAAAAACCGCATTGTCTGGCAAAAGCCGCATCACTGCGAGACCGAGAATAGATTTTCCAGACCCGGATTCGCCGATAAGGGCGAATGTCTCATGCTCATCTATTGAAAAAGAGGCGTTGTCCACTGCCCGGACCGATCCGTTTTCCGTCGCGAGATGGACGCAGACATCCGTCACTTTCAGTATGCAGCTCATATTCTTCCTTCCAGTTCAGTTTTGGTCATCTTCTGATCGAGAACATCCCGCAGTCCGTCGCCGAAATAATTGAATGCAAGAACGGTTATCATAATCATAAGGCCAGGGAAGATCATCAGATACGGGTCGGTCGTAACATAGGTCCGTCCCGCATTCAGCATCGCTCCCCACTCGGGGGTGGAAGGCTGGACGCCGAGTCCGAGAAAACTCAAGCCCGCTGCTGCGAGGATCACGTTTCCAATGCCGAGGGTCGCCATGATAAGGACCGGCGAGACGATGTTCGGCATCAGATGTTTTCCCATGATATAGATGTTGGAGCCACCGACCCACCTCGCCGCGTGCATATAGCCTTTCGATTTGATATCGAGGGTTGCTCCCCGTGCGACGCGGGCAAACGAGGTCCACTCGACGATGATCAGGGCAAGGATCATGTTCTCGATCCCCTGCCCGAGAAACGCGGTTATTGCGAGGGCAAGAAACATCGACGGTAACGCGAGGAAACTGTCCGTGAGCTGCATGATGACTTCATCCAACCAGCCGCCGTAAAATCCCGCAAGGATTCCCAGAGTCAGCCCGATCGCGAGCGAAACCCCGACAACGATGAAACCGACCGATAGCGAGGCCCGTGCCCCGAATATTGCCATCGAGAGAATGTCTCTACCTAACTGATCGGTCCCGAACGGATGTGCTAAAGATGGGGGCTGCAGACGTTCCGAGAGATTTTTGATCGTGTAATCGTACGGCGCAAGAACGTCTGCAAACAGCGCCATGCAGATCAGAATCCCGAGAATGATGAGGGATATCGTGATCTGTCGGTTCCTGAGATACTTACGAAGTTCTATCATACCGTATCTCCGGATTTGCCCAGACATAGAGCAGATCGACAATGAAGTTGATGATCAGAAAGATGATCGCAACAAAGAGTATGGAACCCTGGATCATCATGTAATCGTATGAAAGGATTGAATTAACGACAAGATTGCCAATACCCGGCCAGCCGAAGATCGTCTCCACGACAACGGACCCGTTTAAGAGAAAACCGATCGAGAGACCGATAACGGTGATAACCGGAACAAGGGCGTTTTTCAGCGCATGACGCATCAAAACCGTCGCTTCGGAAAGGCCTTTCGCCCGGGCCGTCTGAATATACTCTTTTCCAAGCACATCGAGCATGCTCGATCTGACCATCCGCATCATCACGGCGACCGAGCCGGTTCCAAGAACAATAGCGGGCAGAATCATATAGGCAATATCGGTCCCGTGCCCGAATCCGCCTCCCGGCAGCCAGTGAAGGATGACGGAAAAAACGATGATCATAAGGTATGCCTGCCAGAAGTTCGGCATGGACACGCCGAGGAGTGCGCCGAACCGGCATATACTGTCGACGATCGTGTTGTGTTTGACCGCCGATATGATCCCAAGCGGGATCGCGATGATCAGGGCGACGACGAGTGCGAGAACCGAAAGAGTCAGCGTGTTTTTGAATGCATTGATCACGGTTTCGAACACGGGCCGTTCGCTCATGTAGGAGTACCCAAGATCGCCGGTTGCCGCATTTTCCAGCCTGGTGAGGTGCTGGACGATGAACGGCTGGTCAAGACCGTGAGCTACCCGGAATTGCTGGATCGCCTCTTCGCTGAATCCTCCGCCGGGACTCGTCATCATAATTTAAGCCGGATCGTCCGGTGCGATGTAGATGAGCGAGAAACTCAAAAAGGAGATGAAGATGAGTATCGAAATCAGATACAGCAGTCTTCTGATGAAGTATTCTCTCAGCATGTTTTCTTTGCACAGACTATGTAGGGGGTGACCGTAGTTTCACCGATATCGATCAACTTCAGGAACGCCTGATAGTCGTCAAGATACCGCCACGTTGAGTCGGAAAATCCGTGACCCGTAATGAGGGAGACGACCTTTTCAGGCGTGTTGTTTTTGCCGGGAGGGAGATTTGGGCGGACTTCCTCGTAGCATTCGTCGAAAAATGCCGATTAGGATTTATCCGGTGCCGCATAGTCATCTGCGCCGGTATACCAGACCCCGTCTACGGCTATTATCTGGCCTCCTGGTGCAAGGATTTTGTTCGATCATTTAAGGAGGGCATCAGGATGCGGCAGGGTCCACATCAGATATTTGCTGATGATGAGATCGGCGGAGCCTGCGGCATGGTCGAGATTTTCTGCGTCGCCCTCGCGGAACGCCGCCGTAAGGCCGAGTTTTTCTGCATTGGCCTGTGCTTTCTTGACCATTTCGGGAGAAAGGTCAATGCCGGTAACATTGTGCCCCATCTTTGCAAGAGCGAGCGCAAGGATGCCGGGTCCGGTTCCGACCTCGATGACGTTGAGGTGCTTTCCCGCCGGAATGATCGGCGTAAAGATCTGTTCCCAGAGATCAATCTCGTCAGTGATGCGGCTCATATATTCTTCGTGGTAGCTGGTGCTTCGCCAGTTCCAGTCATCGGCTATTTTGTCTTTAATCATGCTTTTACTCCTGTTTCAAAATACGGTGTCGTTTGATAATCCCGTCTGTTCGGGTCGCATCTCTGCATGTATTCGGCATAAGCGGGGAGATATTTCCAGAAGACCTCGGAGAAACCTGCAGTTTCCACGAGGCCTGCGATCCGTTCCGGCGTGTTCGCATTATAGAGAGGAAGATATTACCGGATCTTCGCCGAGCACTCTTCGGTTTCCCGGTCATCGGGTTTGAACCAGTGACCGTCTATCGCAAAGATCCTGCCGCCCGGGACGAGAACGCGTCTGCATTCCTGGAAAATTTTTTCATGATCCGTAAGCGTCCACAGAAGATGCATGTTCACCACGACATCGAAACTGTTGTCGGCGAACGGAAGGTTTTCCGCATCTCCCTGATGGAAATCGATGGAAAGACCGCGGGCTGCAGCGCCTTGTTCGGCACGTGCGAGCATCTCTTCGGAGAGATCGAGAGCAGTGACCTGGTGACCTAATTCTTCAAAGTTCATTGCCTGAATGCCAAGACCCGTGCCGATGTTCAACACCTTAAGGGGTGTTTTTTCCGGGAGATACTCTTTGAATCAGCTCTGCATCAGATCGATCTCCTCCTCGAGATGTGCGTTATACTGTTTCCGGTATCCCGGACTCAGTTCGTTTCAGTGCCGGCGGATCATTTCATTTGACATGATACTCAGGCGGTGGTGATGTCTTTCGTCATCATGGTATATTCGTTCGGGTAGATCTCGAGATCCGAGACAGTATCGCTGATTCCCCAGTTCTGGGATTCATAGAACAGATAGATAAGTCCGCCCTCGTTCTGGGTAATGTTCTGGATCTCATCGTAAAGCTCGGCTCTCTTGTCTGCATCGAAGGTGGTCCGTGCTTCAAGGATGAGTGCATCGACTGTCGGATTGGCGTAGTGCAGCCATCCGGAAGCATAGGAACCAGTCGAGAAAAACATCGGGGTTAAGAAGTAATCCGGATCTCCGGTCGGCATCGTCGACCAGGCAGCCATCGTCATGTCGTAATTTCCGACAGCGACGTCAACTTTGATTGCACTGCTTTCCATGATCCGCGTATTTAAGGTAATGCCGAGGTCTTCATACTCTGCGGCGATTACTTCCAGGATCGGCGGGAGGGCGGCACGTTTGGAGTAGGTCGTTATCTCGATGGTGAACGGTTCGCCGTTGTAATACAGTTTTCCGTCAGCCCCCGGCAGGATGCCCGCCTCTGCTAAGAGAGCCAGCGCTTTTTCCTTGTCGTATGCATATGCTTCGATCTCGTCGTTTGCATTCCAGGGGGGGGAGTACGAGAACGGACCGACCGCGGGGACCCCGCCGACGCCTTCAAGCGCTGTGTCGACGATCTCCTGCCGGTTTATTGCGTAACTGAGCGCCTGACGAACGCGGACGTCATTGAACGGTGCTTTGTTTTCGTTGATGTACATAAAATACGTGCGCAGCATCGCTTTGGATTCGACATAGGTGTCCGATCCGTTGCTTACCGCATTATACTCGCTTGGGAGAATATCGCAGACAACGTCGGCATCGCCCGATTTGATGAGGAGCGTGCGTGAGGTCGCATCCGTGAGGTCGCATCCGTGATATAGGTCGTATACACTTTGTCGAGCCCGACGTCGCCGCCCCAGTAATTCTCGTTTTTCACGACATCCAGACTTGCGCCGGGTTCAAAGGCGGAGAAGACGAACGGTCCCGTTCCGATTGGCTGTTTGTCGACATCGATGATGTTCGGGCTGACAATTGACATGAGCGGATCTACAAGCGAGGTGATCAGCGGAGCATACGGTTCGGTCGTTTCGATTACGATCGTGTAGTCGTCCGTTTTTCTCACGTCTTTGATGAACGAATACTCGGATGAACGGCTGTTTGCGGGGTCGAGGACCCGGTTGAACGAATAGATCACCGCGTCGGCGTTGAACGGCGTTCCGTCGTGGAAGAATACGCCCTTTCGAAGCGTGATTTCCCATTCGGTGCCGCTCAATGCTTTGTAGCCGGTTGCCAGCTCGGGTTTGAGTTCCATGTTTTCGTCATCGTAGAAAAGCGTCTCGTAGATGCCCGCTTCCCGCACATATCAACCCTCCCATACATTGGCAGTGTCAAGACTACCGCTTGAGTCGGGACCGAAGGTCATGACGATACGAAGCGTGATGTCATCATTGCCTGACTGCACACAGCCGGCACAGATGACCATAGCTTCAATCAGTACGCCTGCAATACAGAGCGCGGCAAAACCGCTGATGGATAAGCCCTCGAAAATACGTTTTTTTTCATAACAACACACTAAAGTTATAATTATTATCATATTTGTAATACCATATTAATGAGTCTGTCCAATCGATACGTCAATCCATTGGACATAGTTTTTTTTGATCGAGATAACTTCACCTAGGAATATCATGATTCAACCGTTTCACTATTGACATGGGATTGGGGGGGAATCTGCCAAATCAGACTTCTTTAGACTTCTTATCGATAATTTGCAAAATTCATATTCTGAAATCTATTCTGTAAATGGGCTAACATCAATAATTGGAACGTTATAAAATTCATTATTGCAGAGAGCGCTCTGTTGTTTTTCTTGCAATGCACCACATCAAATTTGACGGTTTTTTTGAGGTGTGCATGCTTGCGTTCGCACGTTCCCCGCCTTTTCATAGCATCTTTTACCTCCCTTCCATGAAGAATAGTCTGATTTCTGAGATATGCTCCTACCATCTCCCGTTTACCATTCTTGCAGAGAAATACCAGTTTTTCTGTAAGAGACATTTGGGTATTTCCTCCTTTTCTCCAGAACGTATTGATCTGTTTTATTATGGTCTTCTCTGAACCTAATTGGGACAATTGCGCGTCAGATCTCAGTTGAATAAGGGGTTTTGCATGAAGTTTCTCAAATATTAACGTGTGTAGCTCTAGGGAGTCATATCCCGCATCCATCAATACACGATCACAGGATACGCCGAGGAGTTCGGCAATCTGAATCAAAAAATGCGCATAGGATTTGTCATTCTCCGTTCCTTCTGAATGAATCATAAACAAGGGATAAGCCCCCAGATTCAAAATATGTGCTTTATCCATTTTAACCTGATAATGAGGGTTAAACAGACTATTGGGACAATAACGGCTTGCAACTAAAAGAGTGGAATCGATAATTACCTCGGTTTCAGATTTGAGGAAATGGACATTCTTTTTGCTTATCAAAAACATAAGAACTTTCATACCCTCCTCACCTAACCGATATTTCACAAAGTAATGCAACGTACTCGGCGAAGGTAACCAGAGTGGTGATTTTGCCGGAAGAAGGTGGCTGAGATCTTCTTGCGTTATTTTACGCCGAATATGACGATAGGCTATTCTGCGATAAGTCATGACAACAGTCAGTTTTATCAGAAAATCAATGGGATAATGAAAATAATCGCGAAGATGAGGTTAATAATAAGTTTGTTCGATTTTTCGTACAATGTCACTAATGTTGAGCTGGGACATGAGCCAGCAGATGGACATATCTGGAGGGATGACTCCATTGTTGAAAATAGGTTCGTATTCGTCTTGAAATTCAGACATACCACTCGGCGCAGGGATACATAAAGGTATTGTTCCCCTCCAAAAAAGTCGACAAGAGTAAATGGGGGATGAGTTTATATCACAGAATCCACGATTGGACAGACTCTGCACTGTTCTTCGCTCATTGTTTCAGGCATGTAGGTGTTAAGCAGATAAGTAAGTTCCTTAGACACAGTCAAAGATGCCCGATGGGACAACCGAGCAGACCGGAAAGTACGACGATCACGAGAATGACACTCCCAATCACTGGAACATGAGCCAGATATATCTCGAGAGGATATCGGCTGATAAGTGCAAGACTCTGCCCGATCTTACCCGCCGACGGGAAGTTGAACCTGCGGATCCCGTTTGGATACAGAAGAGAGCCGAGGAAAACGCCAAGCAGCATAACACCCACCCACGGAAAGACCGGGAAGAAGTCACGTGGATAAAAATCCGGCGGCAGGATCCCGAAAACCATCAGCCAGGCGGGTCCTTTGATCGTTTCGAGAAAGAGACCGAGCAGGATGAAAAATGCCGCAGGGATCAGACTCCATTTCCCGAACCGTAAAAACGGGATGCACAGGATCATGGACAGGCCCATCATCTGCAGGAAGTTGAAGTACACGCATCTTCCGTCGGTGATGAATACCAGAATCAGAAGGGACGCAATAACGGAGACCCCGAGGCCTATCAGCATGATCTCCAGCCCGCGTTTCAGTATAGCCATATAATATGCCCTGCGCGGTTTATCGATCATCCGTCCGTGACGAAGAATCAGGGAGGTCCCGGATATAATGACGAAAACGCTTGTCCCAAGAGGCAGATAGACCCCAAGCCCCAGCCACACATCCACATTGATGATGTGGAAAACACCCAGAAGAAAGATGGTATGTAAGAGAATCATCGCCAGAAGTGAAAAACCGCGGATAGCATCGATCTCCCAATACCGTTCCTTCACCGGGGCGGGACAGACGTCATCCATGTACCCTACTATTTGTTTGTGGAGATAAAGAAGTTCAGTATTAAACCGGGCATTCAGCGGAAGGCAAAAAGGGGATCAGTAGATTTTCTTCGCCAGTTCGCTCACGAGCCCAAATAACTCCGGCGCCACCCACGCTGGAGTGCAGTACTTTTCATAAATGCACAGCCGCTCTTTTACCTCGTATCCGCGGGCAACGTCTTTCAATGCATCCATAGCCGGCCAGGGATGTTCCGGATTGATGTAATCGATCGTCACCGGCGACACCCCGCCGAGATCCGTCACGCCGAGATCGATAAGGAGAGAGGCGTCGGCCAGATTCGGCGGAATCTGGATGGAAACGTCCAACGGCAGGATCTCTTTTGCAAGCGTGAGGGTATCCGCGATCACCTCGGTCGAAGCCCCCAGATACGACGCCATATCGGTACCTTCTTTCGGGCAGAAGTTCTGGACGATCACTTCCTGGATGTGCCCGAATTTTTTATGCAGATCGCGGATGACTTCGAGCGACTCGATACGGTCATCCCGGGTTTCGCCGATCCCAAGCAGAAGTCCGGTCGTAAACGGGATCTTGAGTTTTCCCACATTTTCCATCATTTCAATCCTGACCGCCGGATCTTTTCCCGGACTGTGGGTATGTGCGGGGATCTCTGCAGTCGTTTCAAGCATCAGACCCATGCTCGCGTTCACGGGCCTGAGTTCCTCCATCTCTTCATAGGTGAGGATGCCGGCATTCGTGTGCGGCAAAATCCCAAGCGATATGGCATACCGGCTCATGTCCTTACAGTAGGAAAGAATATCGGGATACCCCATCCGGTTTATGTATGCCGCAAACCCGGCTTCGCGTTCTGGGCGTTCGCCGAACGTGAAGAGTGCTTCAGTACAGGAAAACGCCGCCCCGCGTTCGAGCGTGGCGATGATCTCCTCTTTTGGCATCACACAGCCTTCGGCCACCGGCGATTTGAACGAGCAGTATCCGCAGGCATTTGCACAGACATTGGTCAGCGGAAGAAACACGTTGCGGGAAAACGTTATGACCGGCATATCACACCCCCTCTTTTGGGAAACGGCGTCCTATAAAGAGAAACGCCAGTGATAATATCAGGCATATCACGCCGATAAGATAAAGAACATACCCAAATCCAACCAGCAGTCCCGCAATCGCAGAAATGACGGCGGAAACTAACAAACCTCTTCCCCAGTACTCGAAAAGCATTCTGTAGGACACCACAATATCAATATCATACGAGGTGTAGATACATCAACTTTTATCATCCTTTGAACGCATATTCATGTATCCTATGATTGATCTGCTGTCCATCATCTTCGGCGAGCTTATGTGGTTTTTCCAGGTGATATTTGTGCTGATGGATATCGCAGCATGTATCGTCGTCATTTTCCTAGAAAGACGCAGTCCCCAGGCGGTACTAACCCGGGTTATGGTAATGGTATTCCTGCCGCTTTTCGGGTTGGTAATGTATCTGTTCTTCGGCAGACACCTGTACGGTTCCCATATCTTCAGTAAAAAGACCAAGGCAGATCTGATGCTCGCAGCCCATGTCGAAGAGCAGTTCCACAAGATCACGGAGAATGCACTGGAACTTGCCCCGAACATTTCACGCTTCGACAGCACGATTGCCCTCCTTCTCAGTCTCGACAACGCGGTTTTAACCCGAAATAACGAGATTACGCTCTACACCGATGGCGAGATGAAGTTCGAAGCCTTCAAAGAGGCGATTCACGGGGCAAAACATCACATTCATCTGGAATATTTCATCATCCGGGACAATGAACTCGGCAATCAGATCATCGAACTTCTTGCAGAGAAAGCGGCACAAGGCGTCGAAGTAAGAGCGATCTTTGATGCGGCCGGGACGTTTTCGGTGAAAAAAGAGTTTTTTACTCCGCTGAAAAAAGCAGGCGGGGATGTGCGGATCTTTTTTCAGCTCAAGGTTTCCTTTCTCAATACCCGGCTGCATTTTAGAAACCACCTGAAAATTCTAGTGGTTGACGGAACAATCGGGTTTATCGGCGGATTCAATATCGGGGACGAGTATCTGGGAAAGGGCCGATGGGATACTAGCGGGACACGCATCTTCGGTTGCACGGAAAAGCCGTGGCTGCCCTGCAGACCCGGTTCATCATGGACTGGAATTATGCGGCAAAGGATGCACTGATCTCTGTAGAAGACCGGGATACGCCGTATTATCCGTAGGAGGGATTCCAGGACGTTACCGGGCATTCCTATGTCCAGATCGCGTCATCCGGGCCGGATTCCGCAGAAAAAGCAATCTATTCGGGCTATCTGGGTCTGATCGGGCATGCAAAGGAGTCGATCTATATCCATACCCCCGTACTTTATTCCGGATGACCCGATGCTGACCGAACTCATTCTTGCAGCACGCTCCGAGGTGGATGTGAGGATCGTGATCCCCTGCAAACCGGATCACCCGTTCGTGTTCTGGGCAAACCACGCCTATCTCAGGGATCTGCTGGCTGCCGGCGTGCGTGGATACACCTACAATGACGGATTTATCCACAGTAAAGCCGGTGTCTTCGACGGGATAGGGACAACGATAGGCACGGCCAACTGGGATATCAGGAGTTTCAAGCTGAACTTCGAGACGAATGCGTTCGTCTATGATCTCGAGTTCGGTAAAAAGATGAATGAGCTCTTCCTCGCGGAGCTAGAGACGAACTGCACGGAGATCACGCTTGAAGAGTATAATAAGCGGTCGGTATTCGTGAGAATCAGATAGGGTATTTCCCGGCTGTTCTCGCCGATCCTCTGACCTTTTTTCAATAGTATTTAAGCGGTGTGGTTGTGAATCCAATTTGGGAAGGGTACGGGTGGGTTTGGAAACATGAGGTTATTTAACCGCCAATCTCCGCGAATTAACGCGAATCGCATTTTTCTTGCGTTCGGGTGCTCTGCTTCGGCTGATCGCCTACGCAGAATCGCACCCTCTCTGGGAAAATGCTGAGGAAAAACCCGCGTGCGGGTTTTTCTCTTGTTTCATCATTTTTCCGATGGCACAAAACGAGGAGTTAACGGAGAGAAAAACCGGCACGCCGGTTTTTCCGATAGCATTTTTTCCAGACGACGTGCGATTCCTGCGTAGGCGATAAGTCGGAGCAGAGCACGGCGGCGCAAGAAGCAAGAAAATTGCGATTTGCGGGAATTTGCGGAGATTCGCGGTTCTATTATCACATACACCCACACTAATACCGCACACGAAATCGAAGTACACCTCATTATGACTTCATTTTTTTTCTCGGTCGAAATCACACCGGTTACGTCCTTTTTTCAATAATCTATTTATAGCGAAGAGCTCCAATAGAAAATGTATAAAAAAAATCTGGTATGTTCTTGGTACACTCATTGTCCTGATGACCGGGACCCTGTCGGCAGGGTGTATCTCATCTCCTTCGGATACCCCGACACCCGTGACCTAGGTCCCGACCGCGACCATAACGCCGACAGCGGTCCCAACACCCGTAGAAGTTATGCATGGTCAGGAATTGACCATTACCGATATAGGTAACACGATCACGATAGGCATAGCACAGAGAAAGTTCGACGGCGAAGCCGAAGATGTTCTGAAAAAAGGATCCTCAGCGAATTCGACGCAGGCTCTCGGACAGTACGCAGTCATGCTGAAAATCGCGGAGACCTTTGACGGCGGGGATGCCACGGCCAAGATGGTTTCCCCCTATCATTACGAGATCTATGTGAACGGAATCGGCTATCCTGTCGTATCTGCCGTTCTGCCCATGGGATATACGCCGTTCCCGACAACCAACATCCTCAAATACGCAACGGCCGAAGGCTGGCTCGCCTATATCATTCCTCAGGGCGACGCAAAACTTGCCTACGAAGTAAAAGATGAACCGCTCGGATTCATCCGTATAAATTACTAACAACCCACATTTTTTAAGACGGGACTTCGGCGGCGGGTTCTCAATCCAATTCGGGAAGGATTTTGTTGGGTGTGGACACAAGAGATAATTTACCGCGAATAATCGCGAATCTCCGCAAATCGCATTTTCCTTACGCTGTCTTCTTGTCCTCGTCGTTTCACTCCTCGGCCGCGTTCCTATGCTTCGCCTGATCGGCTCCGCGTGGCCGGGACGGCAGAACGAAAAATGCTGGAAAACCCGCGACGCGGATTTTCTCCTGAGAAAATACTGATCTCTATTGTTATTACGATGATTTGAGATTCTTTAAAGAAAACCCGCGATGCGGGTTTTCCAGCATTTTTCGTTCCGCCGTCCCGGCCACGCGGAGCCGATCAGGCGTAGCGTAGGGACGCGACCGAAGGTCAAGAGGTCTGAACAGGAAAAATGCGATTCGCGGAGATTCGCGATTATTCGCGGTGGGATTTCTAATGTATCTACACTTATTTCATACACGAAATCGAAGTACAGATCAGCAAGACTTCAGTTTTTTCGGTTAAGATCGCGCCGCATAACCTCTCTTTACCAGGACTTAGGCTCTCATCCGCATCCAGCTCTGCCGTGCATGGATCATCATCGCCGGCGCTACATACGGAATATAACCCGGCGTCATGCATGCCCCCATCAGCAGATTCTGCCTGGATGAACGGTTTACACCGCACACACTCGTTTTCCTACTTCTCACATCCTCCAGAAACTCGAGCGGCGTCTGATTGGCATAGCCGACGCTCACCGCCCGTCCCACTTCCCAGAGAACGTGGGCATCAGAGCCGCCCGTCATGCACATCCTGTTTTTCTGCGCATACCTCTCGGCCCGCATATTCTGCCGCACTGACATCCCGCTGCAGATCACCTCAAGGCCGTCAAGCTCCCCCGCTACCGAAGCATCGATGACGCCTGCATCGATACCCTTCATCATGCCCCGAATGCTCACCCCGTATCCATATGGATGGGCCGCGATCACGAAACCTCCCGCATTTTTCTCATCGGCGATGATCTTCTCCGTTGAAATATCCACCGCCATATGCGGACACTTACCCCGGTGATCCTGGATCGACGAAGTGTAGTAGGAAGCAAGATCCCGGTACGTCTCGAAATACACCAGAACATGCGGCCCCTCCAGAGCCGACACCTCGATCCCG
The DNA here is from genome assembly GCA_965229365.1 of Methanocorpusculum sp. GTDB lineage: Archaea > Halobacteriota > Methanomicrobia > Methanomicrobiales > Methanocorpusculaceae > Methanocorpusculum. The sequence goes on from OZ245878.1 coordinate 319,015, forward strand.
CAAATGACATTCGCCGAATAATCACGTGCCTCCTTCACCCCGGAAATCACATTATGATCCGTTATCGCAGCGGACAAATCGTTTTTATTGGGATATTTCGCAAGCGTTTTTGGTTTTGTCCTCCCGTCCGACGCGGTCGAATGAACATGCATATCGAATCCTCTATTCTCATCGTCCTTTACGAAAGGGGCATACAAAACATTAGTCTGCATATGTTTTCAGTATATTGGAGCGCGGATGTCAAAAAGTAATTGGCTGCGGCAATACATTGACATAAAGTAATACAAAAAAAAACAATATGTTAACAACGTTTTACACTAAACTAGGTATAAACGAGGTGACAAGAAGAAGTGAAACCACGAACGTTAAGGCACGAATTAAAATACTACCTGAATAAGGCAGACTATTTGATAATCAAAAACCGTCTGTCGACCATTGCCGGACCCGATGAACACACCGATTTCAACGGATCATACAGAATACGGAGTCTGTATTTTGAAACACCGGACGACAAAGCCCTCCTTGAAAAACTCTACGGAGTAAACGAACGGGAGAAGTTTCGGATCAGGTATTACAACAACGATACTTCCTTCATCCGCTTAGAGAAAAAGACCAAAATAAACAACCTCACGAACAAAATTTCAGCACCAATCACAAAAGACGAGTGCGAAAAACTCATAGCAGGCGATACGGAATGGATGAGAGAGTCAAAAAACGCCCTCATTCTCGAACAGTATGCAAAGATGAAGTATGAACTTCTCCGCCCCAAAACGCTTGTCGACTACATGAGAGAACCGTTTGTCTACCCCCCCCTGAAATGTGCGGGTGACCTTCGACACCAAGATCTCAACCAGCGTATACTCGACCGATATGTTCAACGCCATGATCCCCATGATCAAAACCCACGGGGAACCGGTCATTATAATGGAAGTAAAATATGACAATTATATCCCCGAAATTATCAGAAGTATAGTACAGGTACAGAACAGAAGGGTCACTGCCTTCTCGAAATATGCAGTCGCACGCGTGTTCGGGTGAGTAAATGGCACTGACTTTTGACGATATATTATCCTCGGACTTCCTGTCGATGGTGACCGAGTTCTCCTTAACGGACATGATCATCGCGATGGTACTCGCGTTCGCGCTGGGTCTGTTTATTCTCTATATCTACAAGAAAACGTTCACCGGCGTGATGTATTCATCCGGATTCGGGATATCGCTTGTTGCCATGTCGCTTGTGACGACGATGATCATTCTCGCAATCGGATCGAACGTCATCCTGTCTCTTGGTATGGTAGGTGCCTTGTCGATCGTGAGGTTCAGGTCCGCAGTGAAAGATCCGATGGATATTGCTTATTTGTTCTGGGCGATCTCGGCAGGTATCGTTCTCGGCGCAGGACTCATCCCGCTCGCAATCTTCGGCTCGGTGTTCATCGGTGTTGTTCTCTACATCTTCTCGACGAAGAAACCGACGGACAAACCCTACATCCTGATCGTGGACTGCGAGGATGAAAATGCGGAAGCAAGCGTCACCGCCCTTCTCAAGAGAACCGTGAAAAAGTCCCTCCTGAAATCAAAAACCGTTACAAAGACCGGACTGGAACTCACGATCGAGGTCCGCCTGCCCGATCAGGAGAGCGGTTTCGTGAACAAGATCTCGGAGCGTTCAGGTGTCTCGAATGCCGTTTTAGTCAGCTACAACGGGGAATACATGAAATAAGATGAAATATATCAACACCATTACTATTTTTCTGATCGTTGGTGCGGTGTTATTCACCTGCATGCTTATGTTTAATCCGACGGCTCTCGGGATAACGGCAAAGGATACATTCTATGAGAGCACCCTTTTCGATAAAGACGGGATCACGACGGTCAACATCACGATCAGCGATGAGAACTGGGCGGATATGCTGGAAAATCCTCTTGAGGAGGAGTTCCATCTCTGCGATATCACGATCAACAGAGAGGCGTATGAATCGATCGCGATCCGAACAAAATGGATGACGAGCCTATCGTCCGTTGCGAGCAGTGATTCGGACCGATATAGTTTCAAGATAAAAGCCGATGAGTATGGGGGCGGTCAGAGTTTCGACGGGCTGGATGAGTTCGTGCTGAACAATCTCTATCAGGATGCGACCTATATGAAGGAGTATCTCTCATACGAAATGATGGATTACATCGGCGTGGATACGCCACTGTATTCGTATGCGGCGGTCTATATCAACGACGAATATTTCGGTCTGTATCTGATGGTCGAGGCGCCGGAGGAGGATTTCCTCGAAAGAGTGTACGGAGCGGATTACGGTGAACTGTATAAGCCGGAGTCGATGTCCGGAGAGATGGGTGACCGGACGAACGAAGAGGGAGACCGGATGCAGGAAATGCCGGGAGGGAATATGACCTAAATGGACTTCGGCAACCGTACGATGACCGACGTCAATATGACGGAGATGATGGGGCAGATGGAATAGATGGGCGGCGGCGGAGCGGATCTGGTCTATACGGATGATGAGATCGACAGTTATAGTCAGATCTTTGATAATGCGGTGACAGATACGAAGAAGTCGGATTAAAAAACGCGTTATCACGGCGCTGAAGAATCTGAATGAAGGCACGGATCTGGAGACGTATGTGGATGTTGATGAGGTGCTGAGGTACTTTGCGGCGAATACGGCTCTGGTGAATCTGGATAGTTACGTGAGTTCGATGAAGCACAATTACTATCTGTATGAGGAGGATGGTCAGATTTCGATCCTGCCGTGGGATTTCAATCTGGCATTTGGCGCTTACGGAACCAGCGGCGCAAGTGATGCAGTGAATTTCCCGATCGACACGCCGGTGGCGAGCGGGGTTTTTCTTGAGGATCGGCCGCTGATCGGCGTTCTGCTGGAGTACGAGGAGTATACAGAACTCTATCACGCGTATCTGAAAAAAATCGCGACTGAGTTCTACGGGGATTCGTTCGATGAGCGGATCGCGGCGATCGATGCACTGATCGGTGATTACGTGGAGACTGATCCGACGGCGTTCTATACGTATGATGAGTATCAGACTGTGATTAAGACGCTGGCTGATTACGGGGATCTGAGGGCCGAGAGTATTCTCGGTCAGCTGAACGGTATGATCCCGTCGACCGAGGAGGGACAAAACGCGAATCCGGATCTCCTGGTGGATGTGTCTTGTCTGAACTTTTCCGCGATGGGCTCCATGGGGGGAGGCGGAGGGGCGGGCCCTATGGGCACGCCCTCAGCGGAGCAAGTTTTCGAAGGAAACATGCGACAGGGAGGTGATCAGAATTTCGAGAATATGACGATGCCTGAAGGCATGACTATGCCGGAGGGGTTTACCGTCCCGGCGTGATCCGAATTGGATCAACTATTTTTTTTATACAGGCGGTGCACGGATCGTTTGGGGGAGGGAGTCTGGAGCTGCCCTGTCTCAAAATCCGTCACACACGGCACATATATCCTCCGGAAACCGTCCATTCGCGTGCAGTTTGGTATGGCATGACCCGAAACTGTGCTTTTGGAGCATCTCTTTTTGCAGCATAATACCCGCTGAAAAGATCGCTCAGCATCTCGGCTGCCTGATACGCCGGCATATCCGGATCACGCAAAGCGACCGAAATCATTTCCCCCTCGCTGTACATCTCTGGGGGATACGGGACAAGAGTCTCGGCGAGGTGCCGGCTTTGCGAAATATGGGTCACTTCGTCGTCCAGAATCACTTTGATAAATCCCGCCTCCCGGTACCCGAACCGTGTCTCTCCAACCGGAAACGGTTCGCACCAGTCAAGTCCCATCCAGGTACGATCCACCGGCTTTCCTTTGAACGGCAGAGCAGGGGTAGGATATCCTTTTCAGCATGCCTGTGAGAACGAGTTCTGGTTCCATTTCGATAAAATTAAACAGCGGGGAGCGGCCGTGTTTCATCCGGTACTCATAGAGCAGTGCGGCGAGATGTACTTTGCGCAGTTTTTCCGCCGCCTTTTTCGTGTACCCTTCGTATGAAGAGGCCGCACAGGAATACTCAAACTCCACCACGGCAGCGTTGCGCAGCGTCCACAGGCATGCGGCAGGATTCCGCTTCGTCAGAGGGGGACCCGTCTGTGCGTATTTATTGTTCCGATACTGCGTGATTTCGCCGAACGTGTTGACCAGCGCCGTGTTTGCATGAGTGAACGATATCGGAAGGTCGGTCCCGATCGGGCGGATCCTGATGAAGCCGCCGCCTTTGGGCAGTTTCGACCCGGGGGGACGTGCGGTCTGAAATGCGGCCCATTCGGTCCATTCAAGTTCCGCGGAGAGGTCAAATACCCCCTTAGCTTCGCTCATACCGAATCTCCTCTTCGACCCCGTTCTTATCCTTACTCACCAAAAGCCGTTCGTAAAAAAACGTCGTGATCTACCGTTCCAGCTGACGGGTGCTCCAGTTTTCCACCCGCATAATAAGCCGGTAATGCGTCCAGCTCAATTCGTGACGCACTGCGTTCCGCATTGGAAACAGGAGGGAAAACTGCCGCATGTATCGTAGATTCCTCTCAGAAAATGCATTTCCAAACTCCGCCGGTACACGCTTCGACAGATATTTCAGCAGCCCTTCGCCGTACTCGGCACATTCTTTCCCGCCTGAGGCCAAGACTATCTGCCGGCCGATATCCCAGTACGCTAAGACCATGGCGGAATTCACCGCACGGTTAACCGATGACCGGGCTGCAAGGATGGTGCTTCGAACAGAGCCGTAGGTCTTTGCAAGCATGTCGGTTTCCGGCAGACCGGTCATCTCTTCCCGGCATCGTACGCCGCAAATCCTTTGACCAAAATCGCGTGATAAAAATCATTACAGGTCATATCAGGATCGTAATACACCATATCCGTACGCCCGTTCGCATACTTTTCACACGCAAACCCGAGATCGAGGATCACCCGCAATGCTTCGTCGACCGATGTTCCCGTATCGCGGCTGAGTGCATACAGCCGGTTTTTATGTGCCATTGTCAGACGAAAATCCAGGATATATGGAGTCTTTGTGAAAGAATTCAGACTTCGCCGCATACCAAGTTTTTTTCTTAAGATAGAATGGATTATCCATATTTCTATATTTTTATTCGTCGGTATTTATACCCCAAACCGCGCGGTGCGATAATGCTCCCCTTTTTGGCGGATACAGGGTGCTCAGTGAGTGAGGAGGGGGTAGGATGATGCAAATAAATGAGGGGGGAGGGAGGCGAGGATAAGATTTGGGAAGAGTAATACTGAATGTAAACACATGAGATTATTTAACCGCGAATAAGCCCAAATGAGCTTTGCCCATTTGGACTCATTCGCGGTGGGATATCTTATAGTTCCAAAGAATCCCTTACACGAATTCAACGTACGCTCCCCACATCCTAAAATCCGCGACAACACAGATTCACTGAATCAACCCGCACATCCGATAAATCTCATCGATAACAGGTCCCTTCCTCGCAATATACGAATCCCTATCATCGGCATACCGCAAACCCAGCTTTTTTTTCACGGCACCATATCGATCCCTGACGTCCGGATGTTCCAGTAAATAATTGCGGAAAATGATATGTCTCAGCAGTTCCTCAGTATCTCTTTTGCAGACATAAAGATGGTGCATCATCACATGCGGTTTGCCCTCGTATTTAAACGCATCCCGATCCAAAATACCCAGATCTCCCTCATGATGATATCCCATACACTCCAGCAGTAATTTCACCTCATCAAAAGTATCATCGATCACAACATCGATGTCGATAACGGGTTTAGCAGCCAGCCCCTTTACAGAAGTACTTCCGACATGCTCAATCGAAAGGACCATCCCCGCAAGGACAGAGAACAGCTCACCCTCTATTTTGTGGAACTCGTTCTCCCATGCCGGATCATACTCCTCCAAAACCACATATTTCATTTTCACGGTATCCCTCATATTAAATTCATTACGTGCTGTTACAATCTCATATATCATTATCTGGAATACTCAGATACTTTACCATTTTACGAAGATAGTCTCCCAATATCGTTTAACTCTCAAAAGACTTCTACAAAATCCACAAAAAAAAGATATTCATGTTTCGCACAGGCATATCCTCCCGTGCGAAACGACCCAATGACTCTTGGACGTGAACGATTGAATTTACTCGAGGTAATCTTTCGGAATCGGGATCTGTTCTTTGAGACCCTTTCTCTTTCTGATACCCATAACGATTTCGGAAAGCATTCCCTGGGGAACCCGGGAGAAACCTGCGAACTCGGTAGACCACATAGCGCGGCCTTCGGTTGCTGAACGGATATCGCCCGCGAAACCAAAGAGCTCGGCAACAGGTGCCTCTCCGTTAACCACGATCTGGTCACCCTCGGACTCGGTTGTGGACAGCTGACCGCGGCGTCCCTGAATCTGTGAAATGGCAGCTCCCATCTGATCCTGCGGAACGGTGATCTGGATCTTCTGCATCGGTTCAAGGAGCGTGTCGCCGGCCATCAGAAGACCTGCCTTCATACCGCCGCGAACTGCCGGAATGACCTGTCCCGGACCACGGTGGATAGCATCCTCGTGAAGCTTCACATCGTGCAGCTTGATCAGAACATTCTGAACCTGCTCATCAGCAAGCGGTCCTCCGTCAAGTGCCTCGTGAACACCTTCAAGGATCAGTTCCATCGTTTCATTTAGGTACTGGATACCTTTCGTGCAGTCAATGAACATGTTCGAGCCGTAGATATCCTTCACGGACTTGGCCTCATCCTTGTCCATACCAAGTGCTACAAGAGCATCACGGCGGGCAATGTTTTCCATGTTCATCGAGATCTCGCCCGACTGGATCGCCGTCAGGATCGCTTCCGGCATTGGCTCGACAGACATAAAGAATCTGTTGTGTCTGTTCGGAGACTTACCCTCAACGGTTCCCTCAAGCGGCTTTGCGACCGTCTCACGGTACACAACGATCGGTGGAGAGGTAACGATCTCTACACCCTTATCTCTCTTGATACGGCCGGTAACGACCTCAAGGTGGAGTTCGCCCATACCGGCGATAAGGTGCTCGCCCGTCTCTTCGTTAATGTTGATACGAACGGTTGGGTCTTCCTTTCCGACCTGGTGAAGAACTTCGATAAGCTTTGGAAGATCCTTCATGTTCTTTGCTTCGACCGCAACGGTCATAACCGGCTCGGAGTAGTGCTTAAGCGACTCAAACGGCGTCATATCCTTCAGGGACGTAACGGTCGAACCGACGATAGCATCACTCAGACCGGTGACTGCTGCAATGTTTCCGGCAACGATCTTCTCTACCTCAACACGGGTCGGACCCATAAAGATACCGACACCCTGAAGTCTGTTCGGCTTGCCTGCAGTTCCGGAGATAAAGACCTCCTGTCCGCGGGTAAGGGTTCCGGAGAATAAACGGCCGGTTGCGACCTCTCCTGCGTGTTTATCAAAGGAGATATCGGTGATCATCATCGCGACCGGGCCGTTTGCATAACAAGCATACATAGCCTTTCCGACCCGGGACTCAACATCGCCGTGCCAGATGATGTGGCATCGTCCACTCTGTGCCTGAAGCGGGTTCGGGAGGAAGGTTACGACCATATCGAGAAGGACTGCGTGAAGCGGGGATGCCTTTGCAAGGTAATTGGAGTCGCCCTCGTTACACTTGTCGATAACGGTCTGGAGAGTAACGCCGGACTTCTTCATGTAGGGGATCGAGATTGCCCAGTTGTAAAGAGCGGAACCGAATGCGACGTTTCCTTTCATTGCGTCGAGTTTCCAGCCGCCGTTGGTGTAGAGATCCTCGTTCATGCCTTTGATGAGCTTGTTGACCTTGTCAATAACTTTTCCAAGGCGGATCATCATTTCCTGCGGGTTGACCTTCAACTCGTTGATAAGTCTGTCAACCTTGTTGATAAACAGGACCGGGTGAACACCCTCTTTGAGTGCCTGACGAAGAACGGTCTCCGTCTGGGGCATCGGACCTTCGACTGCGTCCACAACGACGACTGCGCCGTCAACTGCACGCATGGCACGGGTAACATCTCCGCCGAAGTCGACGTGGCCGGGAGTATCGATCATGTTGATAAGATACTCGTGACCGCCGACCATGTGGACCATGGATACGTTCGATGCATCAATGGTGATTCCGCGTGCCTGTTCCTCTTCATCAGAGTCCATCCAGCAGGCTTTACCGGATAGTTCCTCGCTGATCATGCCTGCCCCTGAGAGAAGGTTATCCGAGAGGGTGGTCTTTCCGTGGTCAATGTGAGCTACGATACCGATATTACGGATGTGCTCGGGATCATTCATGAGCTCCGTAATTCGTTCTACCATCTTTTTTCCGCGTGACATAAAACACCTTTTTTAAAAAAGAATATATGGGGGATCACCGTGCGGATTTTGCAATCCGTTCGACTTCTTCCTTCTTTCCAACAGAGAAGCATTTTGCATCGCCTTTTGCAGCCATGATGAGTTCATCGGCGAGCACAAGGTATGCGGGTTTCTTTGTTTTGTTTGAGCCTCTCCAGGTTGCAAGAGCAATGTATCGAAGAGCCGTGTTGACGCGGCGGATCGGGGCCGAGTCGACGGACTTTGGAACGTTGATACCGCCGTACTTCAGACGGACGGTCTCTTCACGGGGTCCTGCATTGACTACGGCGTCGACAAGGACCTGAAGCGGGTTCTGCTTGGTCTTCTTGTTGATGACATCGAATGCGTCCATGACCATCTTGGTACACATCATCTTTTTACCGGTGTTGTACTCCTGCTGCATGAGACGGTTGATGAGTCTTTCGACGATCGCCATTTCGCTCTTGGTAAACTGCTGCTGGGTAAGTCTGCCGCAGCTGCTTGGAACTTCGGTTGAGGTGATAGTGACGTATCTGACCATGCCGGCGTCTTTGACGACGACTTCGCTCATATCCCACTTGTTAAAGAGAAGGATCTTGCTGGTTGCTGCTTCTTCGGTCATACTATTTACCTTCTTGCTTTCTCGGCACGTCCGATAACAAGTTCGTTGAGTGAGACGCCGTTGACGCCGCTTACGACGAAACGGACACCGGGAATATCACCCATTGAACGGCCTGCACGACCGCCGATACCACAAATGGTAACTTCGTCGTGTTCATCGATGAAGTTGATGGCACCGTCGCCGATCGCGAAGGCGGTGACCAGGCGACCGTTTTTGATCAGCTGAACACGGACACATTTTCTGATTGCCGAGTTCGGCTGTTTTGCTTCCACACCGACCTTTTCAAGGACGATTGCACGTCCGATTGGTGCTCCCTCGAGGGGATCTGCTTTCAGTTTCAGTTTAAGTGCTCTGCGCGAGTAAACTGAGTCGCTCCACCGGAATTTCTTTGCGGTGCGAACGAGATTTCTAGCTGCGAATTTTCCCTGTCCCATGAAGTTTCCTCATTGGTTTGGATTATATTGTGAATGGACCCGCCCGAATAACGGGAGGGATGGTTCGGGATCCTGCATAGAGGAACCCAAACACCTGCTGACGGACCGTGTCAAACATAGATACGGTCTTCTCAGCGTGTTCCTATACTTATGAGCGGGGAGTGATAATAATACTAATGGGCGTCCTTTCAGAGGGCAAAAAACAGCAGTTTTGCGGATTAATTCGGGAAAGGCCGGCTTTCAATAATCATATTTATATAGTACATTTCAGGAAACGGTTTGGCGGGTGAAGATACCAGGCACCCCTGCCCTCTCCGCCGACAGCGGAAAAACTGCAGGGAAACAGCGTACCTCGCGGGGGTACGAATGAGCTGCAAAGAAGAGTATTATGGTCTTGAAGGCAAAACATTACCCTAATGGTTACCCGGATCTATAAAGAAACCCACTTCGATGCATCCCACCGTCTGATGCATTACGAAGGCAAATGTTCCAGGCTGCATGGTCACCGCTGGAGTGTTGAGGTCTGGATGGACGGAACCCCGGATGAAAAATCACGGATCCTCCTTGATTACAATATCATCAAAAACATCATCAATATCTACGATCACCAGGTCGTTTTGAATAAAGACGATCCGATGGTGGAGGCTCTTTCCCGATTCCAGACACCGGTGCTGACGAACGGCGATCCGACAAGCGAACTTCTCGCAGAGGATATCCGCGAGCGGCTCAATACCTTCTGCAGAGAGCATGAGCTGAGTGCCAGGGTCGCAAAACTGCGGGTCTGGGAGTCGGAAGGCTGCTATGCCGAGGTTTTTGCAGAATGAGAGTCACAGAAACGTTTGTGAGTCTGCAGGGAGAGGGAGAACGACAGGGTATGCCCTGTTTTTTCCTCAGGCTTTCGGGCTGTAATCTCCGATGCGCCTGGTGCGATACGGAATACTCGTTCGAGAAAGGGACGGACAGAAGCGTGGACGAACTCGTAAAAGAGATCGCGGATTCGGGTCTTTCCTATGTCTGCGTGACGGGAGGCGAACCTCTTCTCCAGAAGGAGGAGCTGATTCCTCTTCTGGAGATCTTTGCGGTCGCAGATATCCATGTGGATATCGAAACAAACGGCACGATCCCGTTCGACGATGTTTCGGCGTATGCGTCCATTTGTATGGATGTGAAGTGCCCGTCGTCTGCGGAGATGAGCGATCTTTCGCTCCTGTCGACCCTCATCGAAAAGGATTGTCTGAAATTCGTTATCGGCAACGAGGCGGATTATCTGTATATGGTTGAGGTTCTCGCCGCCCATAAACCGAAAGCCCCGGTGTGTATCACCCCGGTGTTCGGGACGGAGATGGGCTGGCTCGTTGAAACGATCATAGCTGAACGTTTACCGGTAAGGTTCCAGCTTCAGCTGCATAAAGTGGTGAATGTACAATGAAAAAAGCAGTATGCCTCCTTTCAGGAGGAATGGACTCCACGACTCTTGCCTTTGTTGCAAAGAAGATGGGGTATGATATTCTGGCCCTTCATGTGAATTACGGTCAGAGAACGGAAAGAAAAGAACTTGAAGCTGCGAAGAAGGTAGCAGACGCCCTTGGCGTGGTAGAATTCCTGGAGATCTCTCTCGATTACTTCAAGAAGTTTGGAGCGAGCAGTTTGACGGATATGAACATCGAAGTGGAGGCGGGGGTGCTTGGTAAAGCGGATAATCCGAATACGTATGTGCCGTTCAGAAATGGGAATCTGATTTCGATCGCGACGTCTTACTGCGAATCGCGGGACGGCGAGGCGATCTTTATCGGCGTCCAGTCGAGCGACCACACGGGATATCCGGACTGTACTCCCCGGTTCATCGAGGCGATGCAGCATGCCATTTATGTGGGCACCCAGACGGAAAAGTCGATTGAACTGCTGACGCCTTTTGTCATGATGAATAAAACCGACATCCTGCAGGAAGGGATGAAGTTGTGCGTTCCGTGTGAGCATACCTGGTCCTGTTATTCAGAGAACGATGAGGCTTGCGGGGTCTGTTCGTCCTGTCTTGCACGGCTGAAGGCTTTTGCGGATCTCGGGATGGAAGATCCGATCCCCTATAAAAAATAATTTTCGAAATCCAACTTCCGCAATGTGCTCTCAATCCAATTCGTGAGGGAGTATGTTGGGTGTGGAAGCATGAAAAAAACCAACCGCGAATCGGCGCGAATCCGCCCTTTGGGCGTGGCGAATCGGATTTGCTCATCCTCACTCTCGCTCGTCGTGTCTTCCAGACGCGACGGCTCGTCCCTTTATCGGGAACGTTCGGGCAAATCCTGTCGCCGCCCCGGCGGCTCCCGTTATTGATTTGCCTCTTGATCTTATATCGTGAATGTCAGTAAAGAGGATATTTTTTTCATATTTAGAACTGCTCAATGAATCTCTCACTCACAAGAGGCGCTGGGGCGCCGACAGGATCTGCCCGAACGTTCCCGATGAGGGATGAGCAAGACATCGAAGCTGGATTGCGAAATTGAGGATCAGCAAATCCGATTCTGGAAGCAAATCAAAGGGTTGCGGGATTCGCGCCGATTCGCGGTTGGTTTTTTTCTCAGGTATCAAGAAACATCCCGTACACGAAATCAAAGTACATCTTACATGTAACGTTAGCTTCTTTGATTAAGAGCAGACCGCCTAAGTTTAATCTACGGAAATTCGTTCGAAAATAAAAGAAAAAAAGAGAGAACATCTATCAACCCATTTTTTTAACACGAATCATGATTTAAGGAAGATTGGCTACATCCCTACACCCTCATCCCCCCCAAAAAAAAAGAAAAATACCCTTTATTCCTTGACGTTTTTTTTTATTTACACTCTGTTTTGAATCGTTTTCACCTGATAGATATTATAACAAAATGCAGCCAGCATATTTTTCACTCATACTATTTGTAGTGTTGTTACCTTCACCAACCCTGCATGAAAAACATTTTTGATCACTGCATAGGGTCTCTCGCCCTTTGATCCCTTCCTACTTATTCTCAGATTTCTCAGTTTATCTCGTATGCCAATGGGATGCCCTCTCACTCCCCTTTTCATTGTGGCACCATATCCCTTGCATTTTGCTCACTGATATCCCCGATCTCGATAGACCACTTCCCCTTTTTCTGACAGATCCACCTGACTATCATGAACATTTGCCTTGGTGGTTTCAATGCGTCGAATAAGATCGTGCGTCGTATCCATGATGGTATGAAGTTTATACCCATAGTGCATTTTGCCGTTCTTGGACATGATTTTTCCATCTTTATCCCGTCGTGTTTTTACCTGCTCTCCTCACGGCGTGTCTTTCTTACAATGACCAGGTTCAGCATATACAAACGTTGCATCCTGGATCATACCTTGTTCAATTTTGAGACCTTCCAGGTCAAGTTGTCTCTGAAACTCCTGCCAAACCAATGTATCAACGCCAGATTCGGACATGCGCTCCCGAAATAACCAGATCGTTGAATTGTCGGGTATTTTGTCAGGACAGCCAATAAAATGCCAAAAGGAGAGACGATCATAGATTTCACGTCCAACGGCGAGATCAGACAGACTATACCAGACTTCCAGAAGCTGAATCTTGAACATGAGAATTACATCAACATTGGGATGACCGCCATTGCCGGATTTATTTGTATACATGGATTCAAGAAGAGGGCGAAACACATCCCAATCAAGTGTTTTACCAACGTCGGAGAGACGGTCGCCAAGTTTTTCATAACGTTCGTGATATGCCTGGTTGAGACCAAAGCTGCTGAAAGTCCCCATACATACTACTCAACGTATGAAAAGAAAGTACTTTCTGTCGAAAAAAAAAGTTGTTAGAAATTCTCAAAGATTACTCTGCGGTTTCCTTTTTCGGCCGCTCGGGTTTCACATACGTGATCTCGTAGGTCTCGATAACCCGCTCCGTCGGGGTCGCCGACTTCGCGTACTCTCGTTCCATCGAAAGAACATCGAACTTACACACATCAACACAGTTCCCGCAAATAACGCAGCGGAACCGGTCGAGTGTCCAGATCTTCTCGGCCCGCTGAACGGTGATCGCCTGCGAAGGACACCGTTTCATACACATCATGCATGACGTGCACTTCGACGGATCGAAAACCAGATGACCCCGCGTCCCCTCGAAATTTTCCAGAGGTTCATACGGGAACATCGTCGTCGCAGGCTTGTGAACAAACTGTTTCAGGATCGTTTTAAGCATCTTCATGACGGTTCACCTCTCCATACAGCCGATACACGGATCGATCGTCAAAACGATCTGCGGGACATCGGCAAGCTCACAGCCTGCAAGGATTGATACAAGCGGCGGGATATTCGTCAGGGTCGGCGTTCTCACGCGGAACTGTGCAAGATTCTTGGTTCCGTTCCCTTTCAGATAATGGATGACCTCGCCCCTCGGCTGCTCGGAGCGGCTGAAGTATTCACCATCTGGATTACCCTTCACGGCTGTGAAAACGTCGCCGTCTGGCATATCGGTGATCACCCGGCGGATGATCTCCACCGACTGGAACAACTCCTTACACCTCACCGCACAGCGGGCGTATCCGTCGCCGCCTTTCTCAACGACCGGTTTGAACCCGATATCACCGTAGGCGAGATACCCAGTATTTCTGGCATCCAGATCAAGACCGCTGCCCCGCGCCGTCGGGCCGGCAGCTCCGAGATAATAGGCATCCTCCTTCGAGAGAACGCCTTTGTCGATCAGACGTTTGGTCAGCGTGTAATCATTCAGGAACACGTTCGTAAGATCCTTCATCTCATCCTCGATATCGTCGAGCCGGTCATCCATATCCGAAAGGAAGGAGTTTGAAACATCACGCCGGACACCGCCTACTTTGCAGACGCCCTGAATCACCCTGCCGCCGGTAGTTGCCTCCAGCTCTTCCAGGATCGATTCGCGGATCTTCCATGCCTGATAGAACAGACTCTCGAACCCGAGCGAGTCGGCAAACAAGCCGAGCCACAGAAGGTGACTGTGGATACGCGAGTACTCGCCCCACATCGTCCTAAGATACGTCGCTCGGGAAGGGACCTGGATACCCATCATTCCTTCTATGCCCTGGCAAAAGGTCGAGGAGTGTGTGAAACTGCAGATACCGCAGATACGCTCCGCGAGAAACACAAAGTCCTGATACTCCCGGCAGTCCACCAGACTCTCGAGACCGCGGTGAACATACCCGATCGACGGAATCGCCGAAACGACATGCTCGTCTTTCACGACCAGATCCAGATGGATCGGCTCGGGAAGCACGGGGTGCTGGGGTCCGAACGGGATCACCGTCTGTCTGCTGGTCATTTCTTCTCCTCCTTAACGACGGTCACCGTGGGAGCAGGCTGCTCCTTCTTTTTGAACGGATACGGAACGGATGTTTTGATGAACGTTCCGCCGAAATCGAGAGACATTCCTTCAAACGTAAACCCGTACAGGTCATGGATCTCGTTTTCGTACACGAATGCCCCTCCGTAGGATGATCCGATCGACGGGATCGTAGTCCCTTCTGCAACGGCGATGCGGTAATGCCGAAGATCCGTCTCCTTTTCGAACGAGTAGGTGATATAGTAGCCTTCGTCGGCCGGCGTGCAGGTAATGACAACCAGCCGGTAGCCGCCGGTTCGCATATTGCCGGCGGTTTTCTGCACATCGGCAGCCTGTATTGGATCGATTTTCATATTCATTTTTTTGCCTCCAGAGCTGCACGTTTCTCTTCCAGAACGCCGAGAGCCTTAACAATCCCCTCAATAAGCGCCTCGGGACGGACGGAACATCCGGGGACATACACGTCTACCGGAATGATCGTGTCGACGCCGCCGGAAATATTGTAACAGTCGCGGAAAACGCCACCACTCGATGCGCAGATTCCCACCGCGACAACTACCTTCGGTTCGGGGATCTGGTCGTAGAGATTTTTCAGGACAACTTTGTTCTGTTCGTTCACCCCGCCCGTTACCACAAAGATATCGGCGTGAGCAGGGTTTCCGGTATTGATGATCCCAAACCGCTCGACGTCGTACACCGGTGTCAGGGCGGCGAGGATCTCGATATCGCATCCATTACAACTGGACGCATTGTAATGGAGAAGCCAGGGGGATTTTGATGCCGAACTCATAATAACATACCTCCACAGATACCCAGTATAACAATGTTTCCAACACCAAAGACGAGGGTGATGATCCACAGACTCTTGACCGTCATCTTCCAGGTCACACGCGGGAAGACATTATCGATGACGATTTCCAGAATGAATGCGAGAATGATCGCAATTGCGGAAAGGACAGGATACCCTGCAAAGAAGATGAGAATCATGGAAAGGAAGATCATCATCTCATACCAGTGGGCGATCTCGACTTTGGCAAGACTCCTTCCCGAAAGCGAGGTAGTCACGCCTTTCACCAGTTCCTGATGGGCATGGTGCGAGGTCGAGATATCGAACGGCGATTTTCTCAGTTTGAGCGTCAGAACCGCAATCAAGGCAATGAACACGCCGGGAAGATAAACGATCCCGGGCACATCCAGAATCAGCATATGGAATGTCTCGAAACTTCCGCTGACCATATAGAATCCCACCGCGAGCAGGATCAGGATCGGTTCGGCAATCATAACGCCGAGAAGTTCACGTTCTGCTCCTATGTTGGAGAACGGAGCGTTCGCCGCATACGCTGCAAGGATCAGGAAGGTGTGGGCGAGTGCGAGCGAGAAGACCACAAACAGGAAACTACCCCCGGTAGCGTACATCATTCCGGTGAATACAATCAGGAGTAAGTATGCCGTCGTGAAGATGATCTCGACAGGATTTGAGAATGTCTTCTCCTTATGCCAGAGTTTGGCCACATCGTAGAACGGCTGAAGGAACGGCGGCCCGACTCTTGACTGGAAACGGGCAGTTAACACGCGGTCGCATCCAGTAAGAAGGCCGCCGAAGATCGGGGCGAGGATCAGAAAGGCCACCGGACCTATAATAAACATTATATCCATATCATCACCCCCATAAATCCGAGTACAAGCATTACGATGAGCAGAACTCCCGAGATTATCCAGGAGGGTTTGAGAAGAACGTTCTCACCGCAGTAATCTTCGAGATAGTAGTTCGAGGCCTTCGCCTCTTTGTAGACGCCCAGAGAGCCGAGGAACCTGCCTTCTGCGTCGACTGCACGGCCGCCCAGATACGGCGGGATGGCTCTACCTTTCTTGGATCCGAAGAAAGCCCCCACCACAAGGAACACGAGAATTACCGCCATGAGACCAAGCATGACCAGGGTGTCGATGAAGAATAATCCGTTATTCGGCTGATAGAAGTACGGGTGAATTCTATCGAGATACGGAATGATCACGCCGGAGATGATCGCCGGGAACCCGAGACAGCAGGCAACCACGAGAATCCCCATGACGATGACCGAATTTTTTTCGGAGAAGTGCATGCGGATTTTTTCTGCCGGCGGCCTGTTCATTCTCATGAACAGTTTGCCGAGCCATTTGGTCCAGAAGAAGATGGTAAACGCACTACCGAAGGCAAGAAGAGATGCGAAGACGCATCCAAGCGGAGCGGTGATGAATGCTTCCAGAGTCACCCATTTAGAGATGAGCATACCAAAGGGTGCGAGGTACATGCCACATATACCAATGACCATCATCGTTGCAAGGAGAGGGAGACGGACCAGAAGTCCGTCCATGTCCTCGATGTCCCGGCTCCCGATTTTGTGTTCGACTGCGCCGACGCAGAGGAAGAGAAGCGCCTTGGCGACCGCATGGAAGATGATCAAAAGGATAGCCGCTTCGATAGCCTCGGCCGTACCTATACCGGCACATGCGGTGATCAGACCGAGATTGGCGATCGTTGAGTAGGCAAGAACCTTCTTCGCGTTACTCTGCGAGATTGCCAAAGCCGAGGTCGCAAGGAAGGTGAATGCCCCGATCAAAGCAAGGAAGATACCCACCCAGGTCTGCGAGAAGAGCGGGGCGAAAAGGACCAGAAGGTAGACGCCGGCCTTGACCATGGTACTTGAATGGAGCAGGGCGGAGACCGGTGTCGGAGCGACCATTGCCCCTGTAAGCCAGGTGGAAAACGGCATCTGGGCCGCCTTGGTCAATCCTGCGACGGCGATCAATGCCAGAGGTATCGTGAGAAGAGAGACGTTCGGGAAGTTGAGCAGGTTGTTTACCGAGAGAAGACTTACCGGCGAATCGATGCGGAGAAGGAAGAAGATCGCCAGCGTGAAACAGATTCCGCCGATCAGGTTCATCCACACGGCACGGAATGCATTTTTCACTGCTTCGAGGGTGCGGGAGTACCCTATCAGAAGGAAGGAACAGAGCGTGGTTATTTCCCAGGCGCACAGGACCCACATCAGATTGTTCGAGAGAACCAGCCCGAACATTGCCGAGAGGAAGATAAACATCACGGCAAAGAAGTAGCGTTTCCTCACCGGAACACCGATCTGGTGGTCATGATAATCCTTCATGTAGCCAAGAGCATAGACGCAGATCAGCGTTCCGATTATTCCGATGATAAGAACCATGATCGCGGAAAGACTGCTGACCGTGAACGTTTTTATTGCATGGGGTCCGGCAACAACGAAGAGTTCGAGGATCACGATAAGGGTGAGCTGGATCACTGAAAGAATGAGCGGAAGGATTTTCCGGTATTTTATGGACAGTCCCAGAATAATGAGGGCTATTGCCAGGTCGACGATGAATAACAGAATGCCGATCCATTCGGTATTCTCAAGGGTCACGGATACGGGAGCAAGGAATGCTTTCCATGCGAGGAAGATGGACGTCCCGATAATAATGACCGAAGTTATGCCTACGAGGATATTGCGGACAAGATCCAATTTGAAGACCGCTAAGAGTGCGGCGGCGCAAATGGGAACGAGCAGCAATATCAGTATGGCAATGAGTTCCGGCGGGTACATTGATATCACTTGTTGAAAGTATGGGCATTCATCATTATTAATCATTCTAATGATCCCGGAGAGGATTCAACATTTTCGGTGCGGATACTATGTGCCGATACAGAAAAACATGAGGAAATATTCAAGAATACATACAAAATATTTGAATACACCCCCGCAATTTGAACATGCACCCGTTTTTTGCTCGGCAGTGCGGATACGAAAACAGCCGGGGTATTCGCCGGGAAAAGCAGGTTATTCCCTAACCCATGGGATGATGAACGGACATTTCCTTGGGAAATGATCGGAAAATTCCGGGAATCAGGCCGAAACTGCGCGCCTGTAAAAGAATAAAAAAAGAGAGAATTTCTAACAACTTTTTTCGACAGAAAGTAATTTCTTTTCATACGTTGAATAGTATGTATGGGGACTTTCAGCAGCTTTGGTCTCAACCAGGCATATTACGAATTTTATGAAAAACTTGGCGACCGTCTCTCCGACGTTGGTAAAACACTTGATTGGGATGTGTTTCGCCCTCTTCTTGAATCCATGTATACAAATAAATCCGGCAAGGGCGGTCATCCCAATGTTGATGTAATTCTCATGTTCAAGATTCAGCTTCTGGAAGTCTGGTATAGTCTGTCTGATCTTGCCGTTGAACGTGAAATCTATGATCGTCTCTCCTTTTGGCATTTTCTTGGCTGTCCTGACAAAATACCCGAAAATTCAACGATCTGGTTATTTCGGTAGCGCATGTCCGAATCTGGCGTTGATACATTGGTTTGGCAGGAGTTTCAGAGACAACTTGACCTGAAAGGTCTCAAAATTGAACAAGGTATGATCCAGGATGCAACGTTTGTATATGCTGAACCTGGTCATTGTAAGAAAGACACGCCGCGAGGAGAGCAGGCAAAAAAACGACGGGATAAAGATGGAAAAATCATGTCCAAGAACGGCAAAATGCACTATGGGTATAAACTTCATACCATCATGGATACGACGCACGATCTTATTCGACGCATTGAAACCACCACAGCAAATGTTCATGATAGTCAGGTGGATCTGTCAGAAAAAGGGGAAGTGGTCTATCGGGATCGGGTATATCAGGGAGCAAAATGCAAGGGATATAGTGCCACAATGAAAAGGGGAGCGAGAGGGCATCCCATTGGCATACGAGATAAACTGAGAAATCTGAGAATAAGTAGGAAGAGATCAAAGGGCGAGAGACCCTATGCAGTGATCAAAAATGTTTTTCATGCAGGGTTGGTGAAGGTAACAACACTACAAAGAGTACGAGTGAAAAATATGCTGGCTGCATTTTGTTATAATATCTATCAGGTGAAAACGATTCAAAACAGAGTGTAAATAAAAAAAAAACGTCAAGGAATAATGGGTATTTTTCTTTTTTTTGGGGGATGAGGGTGTAGGAATGTAGCCAATCTTCCTTAAATCATGATTCGCGTTAAAAAAATGGGTTGGTAGATGTTCTCAAAGATTAGATATTCGGAACGAATTTGGTTCCGTAATGGATGATCCCGTCCGAACCTTCGCGGTCCAGAACACGGAAGACGGACTTGACCGGCATACCGATGTGGACCTCGTCGGGTTCGCAGATGAGATGGGAGGTGACCCTTGTTCCTTCTTCGAGTTCGATGATCGCGAGAACATACGGTTTCAGTGCGGAGAACTGATCGCTTGCTGCGGAAATGATCGAGTAGGTCAGGACCTTTCCTTTCCCGGAGAACTGGCAGGGAACAATTTTTCCATCCCTGCGGCAGTGCGGACAGATTGCTCTTGGCGGGAAGAATACATCCCCGCAGGTATCACATTTCGTTCCCACCATATTGTATCTCTGGGGAATCTCTCTCCAGAAGCGTGCTACGGTCATCTCAGGCCCTCCTGAAGATGTGCGATACAACGGTTGCGCCGGTTCCTCCGACGTTCTGGGTCATACCTATTTCTGCTCCTTCGACCTGACGTTTGCCGCCTTCGCCGCGAAGCTGCTGGACGACTTCCCAGATCTGTTTGATACCGGTTGCACCGACCGGATGACCGCATGCTTTGAGACCTCCGGACGTGTTTACCGGAAGCCTGCCGCCAAGCTGGGTCTCGCCCTGCTCGGTGAACTTGCCGGCCGTTCCCTTCGGAACAAAGCCGAGATCCTCGATCGCACAAAGTTCAGCGATCGTGAAACAGTCGTGAACTTCAACGAAGTCGATGTCCTTTCGTTCGAGTTTGGCCTGACGGAACGCCGATTTTCCTGCGGCGACCGTGGCACCCATGATGGAAAAGTCCGGCCGGTCGTGTAAAGCGATCGTGTCGCCTGCCTGAGCTGAGGCAAGGACCCTGATCGGCGTGTCGGTGAACTCCCGTGATTTTTCAAGCGGGCATACGACTACGACCGCAGCGCCGTCGGAAACGGGCGAGCAGTCGAAGAGTCGAAGCGGGGAAGCTACGAGGGTCGAGTTCATCACGGTCGACTGGGTGATCTCGTTCTGGAACTGGGCGAACGGGTTTCTTGCTCCGTGGTAATGGTTTTTCACCGAGACCTGGGCAAGCTGCTCGCGGGTCAGTCCGTACTTGTGCATGTAGTCGCATGCGATCATCGCATATAGACCCGGGAAGGTCGCTCCTGCAAAACTCTCCCATTCTCTGTCGGCTGCTCCGGCGAGAACATCCGTCGAATCGCCGACATCGGTCATCTTCTCGACACCTGCCGCGATAACGACGTCGGACATGCCGGAAGAAACTGCTGCTACGGCCTGACGGAAGGCAAGCCCTCCGGACGCACAGGCAGCCTCGACACGGGTAGCCGGGGTGTGGAGGTCTCCACCGAGTCCCACGTAATCGGCAACGAGTGCCCCGACGTGTTCCTGACCGACGAATCTTCCGGCAGACATCGACCCAACGAACAATGCATCGATCTGTTCTCCCGCCATATTTGCATCTTCAAGTGCGGCGATTCCTGCTTCTGTACACAGATCACGGAAAGATGTGTCCCATCTTTCTCCGAATTTCGTGATTCCTACACCTATTACTGCTACATCTCTCATGATACATCTCACATCCGGATCTTGCCCTTGTGCCGGGCATACACTGCATAGTCAAGATACTTCTTTGTGGAAAGCATCTGTTCAACGGACGGACCCTGGAAACGGTCGATCTTATGCAAAATCGCGTCGGTCACGGTGATGTCGAAGGCATCGGATCCGGCGCCGCTGCCGTAGCTCGTAACGAAGATCCGGTCGCCGGGTTTTGCCACATCTAAAACGGCCGCTAAACTGAGAGGAACAGCGCCGCTGTAGGTGTTGCCAAGCGTGGGGGCCAGAAGACCCGTCTTGATCTGGTCTTTCGTGAATCCCAGTATCTGTGCTGCTTTCTGCGGGAACTTGGTATTCGGCTGGTGGAAGACTGCATGCGTATAATCGGAAGGCTTCGTTCCGTGAAGTTCCATCATCAGCTTTGCAGCACCGAGGGTGTGTTTGAAGTATCCGGGGTCACCGGAGAATCTTCCTCCGTGTCTTGGATAATCCTCTCCTTCGCGACGCCAGAAGTCCGGCGTGTCGGAGGTGAAAGAGCAGGTCTCATTAATGACCGCTATCGGATCGTCATTCCCGATAAAGTATGCCGCTCCTCCGGCAGCTGCCGTATATTCCAGTGCATCGCCGGGAGCTCCCTGAGCGGTGTCCGCTCCGATCGCGACGGCATACTTCATCATTCCTGATGATACCAGACCCATTGCCGTCTGAATAGCGGCAGTGCCGGCTTTGCAGGCGAATTCGTAGTCTGCAGCCATCATTACGGGCGTTGCACCGATTGCCTCTCCCACGGTGACTGCGGTAGGTTTGACGGCATAGGGGTGTGACTCGGATCCTACATAGACTGCCTTTATGTCGGCAACGTCTATTGAACGCCGGCGAAGGGCCGAGCGTGCTGCTTCGACGGAAAAGGTGGCCGTGTTCTCATCGTAATCGGGTACGGCTTTTTCTAAAACGCCAAGACCGCCGGTGATCTCCGCGGCGTTCGCTCCCCATACACGGGCAATCTCTTCGACTTTTATTCTGAAACGGGGGATGTATGCCCCGTAGGTGATTATGCCTACCATTGTGTTTTCCTTAAACGTGTAACGAGATCCTGAACTCCCAGGGGCGTACAGAGAACGGTAATGTGATCTTTTTCTGCAAGCTTTTTGACGAGCGGGTTGACATGTGCCTCCTCTATCCCCTGAAGGATAACATACGGTGGTTTGAATGGTGTCACGCGGATCGCGATCATCGGGGATTTTCCGGTCGAAATATCCGTGAAAATCAGAGCGCGTTCCGTACTCCAGCCGTAAATGCGGTTGAACTCATTGGGCGAAAGATTCAGAATGGCATTGGTACTGTTGATAACAGTATAGCCGAAGATTTGTGAATCCAGCTCCCCGCAGATGAGGGTACATTCAATCAGTTCCGATAATTCCCTGATCGGAATGGATGAAGCGAAGTCATGAATATCATAAATGACCTCGTCATCGTAATCCGAGAACAGGAGTTTGCCATACTTTTTGATGTATGTCCCACCATTTTCTTCGTCAACATTCAGAAGCGAGTCTACGATTTTCCCAACGACACCCGTTCCCGGACTTTTCCTCCTGCCGCTTTCATAATCGCTGATAACGGACGGAGAGACTCCAAGATGGTCTGCGAGTACACCTGGAGCTATCTGAAAACTTGTACGCCATTTTTTCAGAGCTTTTCCCGGTGAATCGGAGAGGGTGATTTCGCCTGCCATCTTCTCGGCAAGTTGCTGGCGAAGTACCGGCTTCATATCTACCTATATTTCGTTACTTACATAATAAGTTGGTTGTATAATTCGTCAATACGCGAACACGATCGATACTAACTCATATATAGTAATCACTCCAACAATGAGTTATGGTGACAATAGATGCTGAGGATGCAGCCTGTCTGCGGCGAATCGCTCTGCTTGGAGGGTGTAAAGGCCCGGTGCGTCTTTCCACGCAGGCACTGGGGGACCAGCTCGGAATCAGCCAGCAGACCGCGTCACGCAGACTTCAGTCGCTCGAAAAAGCACAGATGATCTCGCGAACCGCAGAGTCGACCGGCCAGTTCGTTCTCGTAACCAGATCGGGAGAGGAACATCTCCGGCGCGAGTTTTCCGAGTACGCCAAAATATTCGATCTAAAAGACGAGCAGTACATCCTCACGGGAACGGTCATGTCCGGGGTGGGCGAGGGAAGATACTATATGTCGATCCCCCATTATCAGGATCAGTTCGAAAAACTCTGCGGATTTACTCCATATCCGGGGACACTCAACATAAAACTCAATCCGCAGAGTGTTCAGATCAGAAAACGGATGGACTCTTTGGAATGGACGATCGTTCCGGGCTTCAAAGATGAGCACCGGATGTTTGGCGAGGCACGCTGCATAAAATGCACGATCTCGGGGATTCCGTGTGCAATCGTCGTGCCGGGACGGACCCAACACCCGGAAGAGGTCATTGAAGTCATATCCGGCACCCAGCTCCGCGATGCCCTTGACCTGAAAGAAAACAGTGACGTCGTTGTGGTTATTGGATAGTCTACAATCGTATTTTTCCGCAACCTCTTTTTTTCCGAATCCAAGATACGAGGATCAGGATCCTTACGGTCTGTGATCACTCAAAGAGAAATATTTCTTCGACGGTAGTCTGAAAATACCGGGAAATCCTGAAAGCCAGTTCAAGGGAAGGATCATACTTGCCTTTTTCTATGGCAAGAATCGTCTGGCGGGTTACACCCAGTTCTTTTGCCAGAGCATCTTGGGTCAGATCGTGCATAGCCCGGTAGACCTTGATCTTATTCTTCATCTTTGCCCCACACCCTGAACTTGCGGGCGTAATAGAACCTGAATCCGACATAGATGAAGAGTGCCGCAACAATCATAATGAGCTGCAGTACGGCAAATAACCCCAGCTGCGATATCGGAATCGTCTCGGGCGGGACGGGAAAATATGATACTGATTCAAAACCCCCAGCAGGGAGCATCACGTCATTTGGGCGATGATAGGTAAATGATTGAAAACCCAGAGGACCGCTGAACACGTACACGATCGTAGCAAGATTCACGGTCAGGAAAAGAACGACCGCGGCCTTGATCGTTGCGGCGGCGGTTTTCATATCTATCAGAATGCTCCGTTCGTCCTGAACGATGTCGGTAACACGTTTTTTCAAAACCAAAAAAAGCACCGCAGCGAGAATAACGGAAATTGCGATGATAATCGAACTCGAAAGCTCTATCGAGAGCCAGAATAAAAGAAGAAGCAAGACAGCCATCAGACCGCATATAATATAGAACGTATTTTTCTTCATTGGTTAGTCCTACTTTATGTTAATTGAACATCATAAGGATTTGCAAAATATAAATATCCGCCCAGGTGTGTGTGGGCTAGGGAGGATACTTGTGTATGGTGGTATGAGAAAAAATCTGATTCTGCTTTTTCCTGTTGTGTAATGAAGAACAGGAGGGCGATTTCCGTCCATCTTATACCATAGCGTATAATAAATCTTACATAATGTATTATACAGTTTCCGTCTCAGGGGAGGGGATGCCCCCCGTTACAAGAAAAAGAAAAATCTCCGGACCCTCTATTTTGGTGTGGCCCGGATCCGGAGTTCACGGGTGTGTATATGGTTCCATCAAAGGAAAATCTGTGTTGTCTGTGTCCTGAAGAATCGGAAGACCCGACACTTCATTAATCAGTATATAATTCATTTAACAATATGAGTCTGTCCAATCGACACGTCAATCCATTGGACAGATTTTTTTTTTGATCGAGATAACTTCACCTAGGAATATCATGATTCAACCGTTTCACTATTGACATGGGATTGGGGGGAATCTGCCAAATCAGACTTCTTTAGACTTCTTATCGATAATTTGCAAAATTCATATTCTGAAATCTATTCTGTAAATGGGCTAACATCAATAATTGGAACGTTATAAAATTCATTATTGCAGAGAGCGCTCTGTTGTTTTTCTTGCAATACACCACATCAAATTTGACGGTTTTTTTGAGGTGTGCATGCTTACGTTCGCACGTTCCCCGCCTTTTCATAGCATCTTTTACCTCCCTTCCATGAAGAATAGTCTGATTTCTGAGATATGCTCCTACCATCTCCCGTTTACCATCCTTGCAGAGAAATACCAGTTTTTCTGTAAGAGACATTTGGGCATTTCCTCCTTTTCTCCAGAACGTATTGATTTGTTTTATTATGGTCTTCTCCGAACCTAATTGGGACAATTGCGCGTCAGATCTCAGTTGAATAAGGGGTTTTGCATGAAGTTTCTCAAATATTAACGTGTGTAGCTCTAGGGAGTCATATCCCGCATCCATCAATACACGACCACAGGATACGCCGAGAAGTTCGGCAATCTGAATCAAAAAATGCGCATAGGGTTTGTCATTCTCCGTTCCTTCTGAATGAATCATAAACAAGGGATAAGCCCCCAGATTCAAAATATGTGCTTTATCCATTTTAACCTGATAATGAGGGTTAAACAGACTATTGGGACAATAAAGGCTTGCAACTAAAAGAGTGGAATCGATAATTACCTCGGTTTCAGATTTGAGGAAATGGACAATCTTTTTGCTTATCAAAAACATAAGAACTTTCATACCCTCCTCACCTAACCGATATTTCACAAAGTAATGCAACGTACTCGGCGAAGGTAACCAGAGTGGTGATTTTGCCGGAAGAAGGTGGCTGAGATCTTCTTGCGTTATTTTACGCCGAATATGACGATAGGCTATTCTGCGATAAGTCATGACAACAGTCAGTTTTATCAGAAAATCAATGGGATAATGAAAATAATCGCGAAGATGAGGTTAATAATAAGTTTGTTCGATTTTTCGTACAATGTCACTAATGTTGAGCTGGGACATGAGCCAGCAGATGGACATATCTGGAGGGATGACTCCATTGTTGAAAATAGGTTCGTATTCGTCTTGAAATTCAGACATACCACTCGGCGCAGGGATACATAAAGGTATTGTTCCCCTCCAAAAAAGTCGACAAGAGTAAATGGGGGATGAGTTTATATCACAGAATCCACGATTGGACAGACTCAATATAAACATTCTGAACATGGAACTCTGCGTGAAAGTTAATCACCGTAAAGAACCCACGATAGAGATAAGAATGCCTCAAATCACCTCCAGAAAAATAACAGACCAGCCGCGCTTCCTCCCAATAACAACGGAAGAGCTGAAAAATACCGGGAAAACGACCCCGGATATCATTCTCGTATCGGCCGATGCCTATGTCGATCATCCGTCATTTGCCGCCGCTCTTATTGGGCGGACGCTGATCAACGCAGGATTCACCGTTGCCGTAATAAGCCAGCCCGACTGGAAGGACAGGGAAGGAAAGGACTTCGCCCAGTTCGGAAAACCGAATCTCTTCTTCGCCGTTCTTCCTGGAGCCGTCGATCCGATGGTGAGTGCCTACACCCCGGCACTCCGGCGCCGGCATGATGATGCATACTCACCCGGGGGGAAACTCACACGACCGGAAAAAACGACCCTCGTTTACACGAATATCCTGCACCGTCTGTTCAAAGACAAACCGATAATCATCGGAGGGATCGAAGCAAGTCTCAGACGCTTCGCCCATTACGATTACTGGAGCGACTCGGTAAAACAGGGGATTCTTGCCGACGCTCCGGCCTCGCTTCTCGTGTACGGAATGGGCGAACTCCAGATGATCGAGATCGCATCCCGCCTGAAATGCGGCGAAGAGATCAAAGATCTCACCGACATCAGGGGTACCTGCCACACAATATCTATTGCAGCGTTCCGGGAACATCCGCCGGCAGGAACCATCCTTCCTGCATACCCGGATGTCGTAAACAAGGAAAAATATGTAGAGGCGTTTAAAATACAGTACCTCTCGAAGGATATGCTGATCCAGCCCCATCCGAAAACGGTCATCGTCCAGAACCCACCGGTGAGGCCTCTAACCACGGAGGAACTCGACATCATTTACGAGCTACCCTATACCCGAAAACAGCACCCGGCGTATAAGGAACCGATCCCGGCACTGACCCCGATCCAGTTTTCCATCACCACCCACCGCGGCTGTTTCGGCGATTGTTCATTTTGCGCCATCACCCATCATCAGGGAAAAGAGATCGTCTCGCGAAGCGAAGCGTCCATTTTGAGAGAAGCGGAAAGGATCGCCAAAATGCCGGAGTTTCGGGGAACGATCTCGGATCTGGGCGGGCCGTCTGCGAACATGTATGCCTGCAGCTGTGCAAAATGGGAGAAGAACGGACCGTGTCCTGACAAAAACTGTACGACCTGTCCGTCCATTAAGCTGGGAACGGAAGAACAACTGTCACTCCTTAGAAACGTTTCCAAAGTCAGAAAAGTCAAGCATGTCTTCATCAGCTCGGGGGTGAGATACGACCTCATCCCGAAAAACGAGGTGGGCGATCGGTACCTGAACGAACTCACCGAACACCACATCTCTGGCCATCTGAAAGTCGCGCCCGAACATATCAGCGACCGGGTGACACAGCTGATGAACAAACCCGGAAAAGCCGTCTTCGATGCCTTCTGCAAACGGTTCGATGCCCTACAGAAGGACAAACCAAAGCGGCAGTACCTCGTTCCGTATCTTATGTCATCCCATCCGGGATGCAGGATAGATGACATGGTCACCCTTGCTCTCTATCTCAGAGAAAAAGGTATGTACACCGAACAGGTCCAGGACTTCACCCCGGTCCCGATGACCCTTTCGACCGCGATGTACTACACGGGGATGCATCCTCTTACCGGAAAAAACGTCCACGTGCCGCTCGGGGAGGAGAAGCGAATTCAGAGAGCTCTGCTTCAGTGGAAGGATCCAAAACAGTATGATTATGTCGTCTCGGGCCTTTTGAAAGCAGGTAGGCGCGATCTTATCGGAGATCTTGTGCCGAATAAAGGTCTGCCCCAGGTGAAAAAAACCGGCGGCTCCAAAAAAAGAAGAGTTTAAGTCTTTGTCTCTACCTCACAGACGGAAGCTTTGGGCTTTTCTCATTTGAAGAAGAATCCCCGGTAAATCATCGGGACGATCACCGTCGTCACAAGGGAAACCACCACAATAGCGATGAAAAGCTCGTTTCCAAGCTGGAGAAGATGTGCAGACTCCGTTGGATCCACGGACAAAGCTGCCATCTCTTCAAAATGATTCAAAGCGATAAGACCGACGATCATTGCCACTTCGCCGCGAGGAGTCATTCCGAATCCGACTATCGCCGCATGCCGCCAGCTCATCCCTGTTAGTTTCGCCGGGAGGCCGCATCCAACAACTTTCGTGATGACGGCGACGACCGTCAGGATGGCGATAAACAGAATCATGTCCTGCGTGAGGTACCGCAGATCCGCGATGATACCAAGCGAGACGAAGAATATCGCCGCGAAGATGATATACAGATACTCGGTGCCGAGTTTGATATCCATACTATGTTTCAGGCTCACCCTGTTCACGCAGACACCCGCAAGGAACGCCCCGACTATAGCGGAGATCCCCACCATTTCAGCCATCATTGCGTAGAAGAATGCTATCATCATCGCAAAGATGAACACGAACTCCGGGAACTGCCGGGCGATTCTCGTTTCATCCATCTTGGTGATCAGGAACGGGATGAGTTTCACCCCGACGCCAGCAGCAATTATCACGAAATCAAATGCCTTGATAACGGTTAAACCGATTCCGAGAGGTACAAGCTCGCCGGTCGAGGCAAGATCGGTACAGATCGAAAGCACGATCAAACTTAAGATATCATCGATGACCGCAGCTCCGATGATGGCCTTCGCAAAAGGCTGATGGAGCTTGCCCATCTCACGCAGAACATTTGCCGTGATCGCGATACTCGTCGCAGTGAGAGCGGTGCCAATGAAAATGGCACTGTAAAAGTCCATGCCGAAGAACACCGAGGTGATGTAGCCCCCAACCCATGGGACGATAACGCCGATGAGGGCAATTACCATGTACCGCCTGTTGGTGATATCACGCAGCTCAAATTCAAACCCTATAACAAACAGCAGAATGATTGCGCCAAGACCCGCAAGACTCTGGACAAAATCCGTATATGTAATGAGTCCCAGGACGCTTGGACCGACGATCAGACCGACCAGAATCTCGCCGATGACCGCGGACTGGTGGATCCGTGTAGCGAGAAGATAACCACCCAGCGCAACGAACAACAGAAGACTCATCTGAAATTCGATGGTGGATATGAGTTCTTCCAACATAAGTATCTTGAATTTAGGTTCTGCTAGTAAAAAGAATTTCTTTTAATGCCTTCGGATTTCAAAAATCGGGATCCTGTTTTGCCGGACAATAATTGCATAACGCCTGAGGGAGATCCTTTTCCCGGTCGCGGATCGGGCAGTATACAGTGTCGCCCGCCTGCCGGATGCGAAAACCTCCCGGAAACGGCATGCCGACCGGATGACCGCAACCCCCTTTTACGAACATGACGTAGGCAAACACCAAACGATAGAAGAATTTGGACAAAGGATGATTCTGGGTAGGCAGGGTGTTCCCTGAAGGACCAGCGTCCTGAAAACAGTAGTCGGGGACATCCTCCCAGTATTTTTTCCAGAGAGCGAGGTCGTTCAGCGGACCCGGGTAGATGGTTTTGGCCAGGTAGTCCTGCATGAACGCATGATACTGATCGAAGAGATCCATGCTGTACGGCCGATACAACCTGCGGTACGGATCGGGAAGGCGTTCCACTTCGCACTTCAGGTAGCCGCCGATATACTGGAGATCGAATACCGTGTATGCGGAGAGAGCCCGCCCGATAATACCTGCAGCCTCGGATTTTGAGGAGACCGAAAGAAGAGCCGTGACCGTCTCTTCGATTAATTCCCGGTAGGAGGAGGTCGAACGCGAAAATATGTCCATGTAGTGAGTACCATACGTTGGCCGCGGAACCCCATAAAAGAGTCTGTCCAATCGTGGATTCTGTGATATAAACTCATCCCCCATTTACTCTTGTCGACTTTTTTGGAGGGTAACAATACCTTTATGTATCCCTGCGCCGAGTGGTATGTCTGAATTTCAAGACGAATACGAACGTATTTTCAACAATGGAGTCATCCCTCCAGATATGTCCATTTGCTGGCTCATGTCCCAGCTCAACATTAGTGACATTGTACGAAAAATCGAACAAACTTATTATTCACCTCATCTTCGCGATTATTTTCATTATCCCATTGATTTTCTGATAAAACTGACTGTTGTCATGACTTATCGCAGAATAGCCTATCATCATATTCGGCGTAAAATAACAGAAGAAGATCTCAGCCACCTTCTTCCGGCAAAATCATCACTCTGGTTACCTTCGCCGAGTACGTTGCATTACTTTGTGAAATATCGGTTAGGTGAGGAGGGTATGGAAGTTCTTATGTTTTTGATAAGCAAAAAGATTGTCCATTTCCTCAAATCTGAAACAGAGGTAATTATCGATTCCACTCCTTTAGTTGCAAGCCGTTATTGTCCCAATAGTCTGTTTAACCCTCATTATCAGGTTAAAATGGATAAAGCACATAATTTGAATCTGGGGGCTTATCCCTTGTTTATGATTCATTCAGAAGGAACGGAGAATGACAAACCCTATGCGCATTTTTTGATTAAGATTGCCGAACTTCTCGGCGTATCCTGTGATCGTGTATTGATGGATGCGGGATATGACTCCCTAGAGCTACACACGTTAATATTTGAGAAACTTCATGCAAAACCCCTTATTCAACTGAGATCTGACGCACAATTGTCCCAATTAGGTTCAGAGAAGACCATAATAAAACAGATCAATACGTTCTGGAGAAAAGGAGGAAATACCCAAATGTCTCTTACAGAAAAACTGGTATTTCTCTGCAAGAATGGTAAACGGGAGATGGTAGGAGCATATCTCAGAAACCAGACTATTCTTCATGGAAGGGAGGTAAAAGATGCTATGAAAAGGCGGGGAACGTGCGAACGCAAGCATGCACACCTCAAAAAAACCGTCAAATTTGACGTGGTGCATTGCAAGAAAAACAACAGAGCGCTCTCTGCAATAATGAATTTTATAAAGTTCCAATTATTGATGTTAGCCCATTTACAGAATAGATTTCAGAATATGAATTTTGCAAATTATCGATAAGAAGTCTAAAGAAGTCTGATTTGGCAGATTCCCCCCAATCCCATTTCAATAGTGAAACGGTTGAATCATGATATTCCTAGGTGAAGTTATCTCGATCATAAAAAACTTTGTCCAATGGATTGACGTATCGATTGGACAGACTCATGTAGTTAATCTATCGGGACCGTCATACTATATTGCATGGACCCTATTGTAGAACAGGGATTTGACCGTCTCCTTGATGTCATCAAGGAAACGAAGGCAAAACAGCAGGAGACTGCAGAACTGATCATCCATGAGGACAAGGTCCTTCTCGAAAAGATGCTTTCTGCGGTTGTTCCCGTGGTCGAGGCTGCCGGATCAGTCTTCCTGCAGAAGGCAAAACAGGACACCAAAGGGGATCTCTACGATCAGGTGTATTACTCCGACAAGATGATCATCCTTGGAAAAAACGAGCAGCCGGCTAGTTTTAGACCCGATGATCCGAAAAAGAAGGTCACCCAGCAGTTCTGCGTGGTATCGGAGAAGGGTGAACTGTTCGAACTGATGTTCTCGAATGACGGTTTTGTGGTGGACACCTATGCTTCGCCGCTTTCAGCGGAGGATGCTCTTGCTTTCTACGGCTATGATATCCTGTACATGCTCTACTCTGCGATACGGGAGTATGCCCTTGCAGAAGAAGATGTTCTGGAAGCTCTCAGTCTGACGCTCGGGTATCTTCAGCAAAAATAAGACTGATCACAGTCCAAATCAAAACCTGTTCTCTTTTTCCGCTTCATTTCAGAAAAGCGCATGTTCTCCGTCAAACCGAAAATGATGAAAAATACATTTTATGAAAAATACAAAAATCAGAAAAACAGTGGGCCCGATGAGATTCGAACTCATGACCTCCCGGTTATCAGCCGGGCGCACCACCTAGCTATGCTACGGGCCCCCTTTTACCTTACTACATAGGATGTTGCCGTATAAATATGTTCTGAAAACCATTTCCTACCTCTGACGTAGCCTTATTCTCTTATCATGCCAAACATTATGGAGATATGGCAGAAGAGACACCCAAGAAATACCTCCTTGGAAACGACGCAATAGCCCACGCTTGTCTCGAAGCGGGAATCGACTTTGTTTCCGGGTATCCTGGAACCCCGTCATCCGAGGTAGTTGACCGACTGCGTGCCGAAAAAAAACCCTGGTACTACGTAGAATGGTCAGTTAACGAAAAAATCGCGTTTGAAAATGCTCTGGCGGCAAGCTGGTGCGGGCTTCGGTCGATTGTGACGATGAAGCATGTCGGCCTCAATGTTGCGGCAGATCCTCTTATGACCTCATCCTACACCGGAACGAAAGGCGGCTTCGTCGTTCTCTCAGCCGACGATCCCTTCGCGCACAGTTCGCAGAACGAACAGGACTCGAGGATGTATGCGAAGTTTGCCCAGATTCCGTGTCTGGATCCCTCTTCCGCCCAGGAAGCGCATGACTTTGCCAAAGCCGCATTCGAACTCTCCGAAAAGTTCGCGCTTCCGGTTCTTCTTCGTCCAACAACGAGGATCTGCCACTCGAAAGGGGATGTCCGTCTCGGCGAACCCTTGCCTTCGACACGGAAAGGCGAGTTTGTCAAAAACCCGAAGCAGTATGTCGTGATTCCGGCACACACCCGTCCGCTGCACGCCGCGCTCACGAAAAAACGGCCAGAGGTCGCAAAATACTTAGTGGGGGCAGGTCTCAACTCTGCAGAGATTCGCGGCAAAAAAGCCGTCATTGCGGGGGGCATTTCCATCTCCTATGTCAAGGAGATCATACCTGACGACGTTTCGTTCATCGAGATCAGCGCATATCCGATCGACCGAAACTGGCTTGCGGAGATTCTTGCTCAGCACACCGAGGTTCTCGTTGTCGAAGAGCTTATGCCGGTTATCGAAGAAGCGGCGCTTCAGGCAGCGACCTCAACGACCGTCCACGGAAAACTTGACGGCTATCTGCCTCACGAGGGAGAATACTCCCCTGAACTGATCGCCGGAGCCTTTGAAAAGGCAGGATTTGCGAAAAACACCTATCCTGCCGCACCGGAAGTGACCCAGGTCGCGGTCCGCCCGCCGATCCTCTGTGCCGGGTGTCTCCACCGCTCGGTCTTCTACGCCATGAAAAAGGTCTTCAAAGACGGCGTGTTCCCGTCCGATATCGGCTGTTATACGCTCGGTCTTCAGCTCGGGGCGGTCGACACGACGATCTGCATGGGTGCTTCGATCACGGTCGGTTCGGGAATCGCCCACTCCTGCCCGGGAACCGACGTGGTCTCCACGATCGGCGACTCGACCTTCCTCCACACCGGTGTGAACGGTCTCATCAACGCGGTGTACAATAATACGAATCAGATCGTGATCATTCTGGATAACCGGATCACCGCTATGACCGGTCACCAACCGAACCCTAACACCGGTATCACTGCCGCCGGTGACGAGTCGCCGAAGATCTCGCTCGAAGAGCTTGCGAGAGCCTGCGGTGTTTCTTATGTTGAGTCACTCGATCCGTATGATCTGACCTATCTTCTTGCTACTCTCCGGGAAGCCAAGGAAAAACCCGGCGTCAAGGTCATCATCGCCAAACAGCCCTGCGTTATCATGAACAAACGGCTCGGGATCAAACGTAACCGGTATGTCGTGGATGCCGAGGCATGTACGAAATGCGGAGCCTGCCTGAAGTACGGCTGTCCGGCGATCGAGACGGATGAAACCGGCCCCGCAAAGATAACTACTCTTTGTACGGGATGCGGCGTCTGCGCTGATATCTGTCCGACAGGAGCGATCCACCGCGGAGGTGCGAGACAATGAAAAAGAGTTTTGATATTCTGATCGTCGGTATCGGCGGACAGGGAACGATACTTGCCTCGAATGTTCTGGGCGACGCCTGTGTGATCGAGAGTCGTCATGTCCGGGGAACCGAGACGCACGGGATGTCCCAACGCGGGGGTTCGGTGGAAACACACATCCGTATCGACGGTAAGTTCGGTTCTCTGATCGCTCCGGGCACCGCAGATCTTCTGATCGCCTTCGATGTCCTTGAGGCCGTTCGCTACCGGCACTTCCTCAAACCGGACGGCGTAATGGTCGTGAACCGTGAGATCGTTGTTCCGACCTCGGTCTTTTCGGGAAAGCAGCCGGTTCCGACAATCGATGAGGTCG
This sequence comes from Methanocorpusculum sp., assembly GCA_965229365.1. Classification (GTDB taxonomy): domain Archaea; phylum Halobacteriota; class Methanomicrobia; order Methanomicrobiales; family Methanocorpusculaceae; genus Methanocorpusculum. Next base: position 353,651 of record OZ245878.1, read on the forward strand.
AGGCCGAGCTGAAATTCGGCAAGGCAAAGGTGATCCTTGTGGATGCGACGAGTATTGCTGCTCAGGCAGGAAATCCGCTTGCGGCAAACATCGTTCTTCTCGGTGCCGCATCGCACATACTCCCGCTTGCCGCCGAATCTTTATCCGAAGCGGTCCGTCGCAATGTTCCGCCAAAGACCGTTTCTATAAACGAAAAGGCATTTGATCTCGGAAAAGAAGCGGTATAAGCTTCTCTCTTTTTTCCGCCCGGCATCATTCCCAATTATAGTAATGTGTTTCTCCCCTTATCCGGAGTGGTTTCCAGATATACCTCCACGCAAAACGCGGATGTATTTTACATTGAAAATCGTACAGATAGATATATCAAATCTTTTGGGCAGGCAGGTAAATGTTACAAAAATCCATCACTATACAGAATAAAACCATCACCATCCCGGCGATTCTCTGGGGAGAACATACCGTAAACCTCTATATCGCCGTACATGGAAACATGTCTAACAAAGCGGATGAGCCGATCGCGATCTTTGCAGAGGAAGCGGTCAAAAAAGGATACCAGGTCCTGAGTTTCGATCTTCCCGAACACGGCGAACGTTCGAAAGATACGTATCCCTGCAAACCGGATGCCTGCGTAAGCGACCTGACGGCGGTCTATCAGTATGCCCGTTCCATTTCTGATAATATCAGCTTTTTCGGCTGCAGTATGGGTGTTTATTTCGGACTGCTGGCCTATTCCGGTATGCCGATCGAAAAAAGCCTGTTTCTCTCACCTCTGGTTGATATGGAACGAATTATTGACGGTCTTATGACCGGCTTTTAGATTCCTGCAGAAACCCTGGAAGAAAAACAGGAGATCGCATTGCCGGTAGGCATAACCCTCTACTGGGACTACTACTGTTACGTGAAAACGCACCCAATCAGTGCCTGGAATATACTGACATGGATTCTTTACGGGACATAAGATGATTTGATTCCCTTGGATGAAGTCTCCGCTTTTGCCGAGAAAAATTCGGCCGTCCTTGATGTTATGGAAGGGGGAGAACATTATTTTCATACCGAAGAACAGTTGAGATCTTTCAGAAACAGGCTGACAAAAAATATCGACAGCATCAAATAAGAGAATCAGGCGAATTCGGGGTGTTATTTAGCCAGAAATGCTTTCCATTTTCGCAAAAAAAGGATTTTAGGGCAGTATTCTCTCATCATCCCTCTCATCTATTTTGATTGGAATTTGTAGATTTTGGGCAATTATCATGATTATTCATGTGTATATTGGGCCTGAAAGCCAATTCCTTAATGCTTAACTATAATTACTGCACATCCATATGTGTATAGGAATAGTGGTGATAAGCTTGGTCCGACATGCATTTTCAATAATAACTCTCTTGTGTTTCACACTCCTGCTGCCGGCTGCATAGCACCGAAATCGGCCGATCTGACATCTGTTTCCGATGAGCAGATAAGCGACATGAACGAGGCTCTTCTTCCGGTGATCAATACCGTTGAGGATGAGATGGGGAATGTCACTTCTTCTCTGTGGAATACTGCCCGTGAACTGGATGGAATCCCGGCAGATGATCCGGCTGTGACGCTTGCGTTATATAAACTCAGAAGCGAGATCCCGCTCTCGATCGAGATAGGCAGATTCGACAAAAACAATACGCTGATCACCACGACCAGATACTTTGATCCATGGTAGGTCCAGGGTGAAACCAAGTCCAGACTCAATTATCCGGTGGAGGTGCTTGAAGCCGCAGGTCCCTGCTGTGTGGTCTCGGATTTCTACCAGTATCAGGACGGAGACCGCGGACTTATGATCATCACGCCCGTCTATGATGAAAACGGCGAGTATGACGGTGTCCTTAGACTCTCCTATGATATTGACAGTTTATTCTCCGAGCTGACTGAATATCTCAAAAACGAATACGGTTACACGTTGTGGGCCATGCATACCACAGAGTTGAAGTTCTATGATGAAAATGCCGTGGAGATTGGAAAGTATCTGACGGGGATGATCCGGAATATCAAACACCGGAGCTTCAGAATATGGTGAACGCCGTGTTGACGAACACATCCGGAAACATCTCCTATCCCTTCTATGACACATCCAGAGGCGAAAAAAACCCAGATAAATGCGGTTTGGAATACGGTGGATCTTGGATGCGGCAAGGAGTGGCGTGTCGTTCTCACCGATAACGTTCCAAAGATTACGGGAACCGGCGGGTCCAGCGTTACCATCGAGGAGCTGAAGGCATTTGTCGAGAATGCTTATGTGTATGCGAATAAAATGGGTAAGACCGCGGCTCTCTCCGCGTTTAATGATCCTAAAGGAGAGTTCATCGACGGAGAGCTGTATATTTTTGCCTATGATATGAACGGTACCGTCCTGTCTCTGCCGTACCAGCCGGATCTGGTAGGAGAAAACCGCTGATATCTCCAGGATACAACCAGGATAAAGTATATTCAGAGCATGACTGCCCGGGCAAACCTTTGGGGCGGGTTTTGTGCTTTACCTGTATGAAAATCCGTTCGACAATTTTGCGAGCGAAGTGAAGCTTTCCTACGTGATGGCAGTCGACGATACATGGTTCATCGGCTCGGGCATCTATCTTGAGGACCAGCCGTTTTACGACACGTTCTATATCAACTGGCAAAAACTCGAGGACCTTGTCCGTCAGGTGCGGGGCATGGATTATCTCACGATCGTTGAAGGAATCCCTGCCGTTCTGAATATGATCAATGATCCAAAGAGCGAGCTGAATGGGCAGGAGGGACCGTATCCGTTTGCAATTACGGAAGACGGCACGATGCTGGCATACGCGATGAATCCCTCTCTTGTGGGCACGAATCAGCTGAGTATGCGTAATTCATACGGCATGTCGGTCATGCGCGAGGTCATCTCTTTGTCCCAGGAAGGCGGCGGACTGATGTACAGCAAGGTCTGGAACCCGAAGACGATGCAGGAAACCTATGTCCTGATCTACGTGGAGCCGGCGGACGATGCAACGTATTTCGGCAGTATGCTGATCCTCGAATGAGGGGCTTCGCCCCCTCCGTCTTATTTAAATGTTCATTATCGGAATCCACGCTTGATCAGCAGAATCCACAAAAGAGATGATGATGAAGCCTGTTGAATCTACTTCATCAGCAGATGGTTTGCCAGTTTTATAAACAGACATTTTCCTGTAATAAGCTCATAAAAGGTATCGGCTTTTTTATCGATTTTCGCATTGGCAAGCCAGAACTTGCACTGCTTGCCCATGCATCTCTCCTGTGTCATAGGACAAATAAAACCCATTACTGAGAACTAGGACAGCAGGTCATAGATATGCATCGAAATCCGAGTCCTTGAATCGACGTATGGGAAAAAAGAGGGAGGTGAAATTTGATTATAACGAGATCATCGAGGCCGTGATCATCGTCCCGACGCCGTCGTTGGTGAAAAGTTCCAGAAGCAGGTTATGCTCGGAATTTCCGTTCAGGATATGTGCGCCTTCAACACCGTGGCGGACCGCGTTCACGCTCGCCTCGAGTTTCGGGATCATCCCGCCGGAGATCGTGCCGTCTGCCATGAGGGCATCCACGTTTTTCAGCGTGAGTCTGTGGAAGATCTCGGTCCGGTCTTTGTTCATTACTCCGTCCACATCGGTGAGGGAAATCAGCTTGAATGCCTTTAATGCAACTGCGATCTCTCCGGCCATCGTGTCGGCATTGATATTCAGGTCGTTTCCTTTCCGGTCGAGAGCGAGCGGCGAGATCACCGGGATATATCCGGCATCCAGAAGAGTCTCGAGAAGGTTTGAGTTGATCTCCTTGACGTCTCCAACGAAGCCGAGATCCACCTCGATCTCCTCATCACCGACCATCATCTTTCTGAGCGGCATCTTCTCTGCAATGACCAGACCGCCGTCGTTTCCTGAGATGCCCACTCCTTTAGCACCGTTCTTTGCGATCATCGAAACGATCATAGTGCTGATCTTTCCGGCAAGGACCATCTGAGCGATCTCGAGAGTTTCTTCATCCGTGACACGAAGGCCGCCGACAAATTTCGCCTCTTTTCCGAGAGCCTTCATCTTGAGGGTGATCTCCGGTCCGCCGCCGTGGACAAGGACCACACGCATTCCCACATAGTGGAGAAGGACCGCATCCTGAACGACTGAATTCATTATGGCCGCATCGACCATGGCGTGTCCGCCGAGTTTGACGACGATCGTTTTTTTGTGGAACTTCCGGATATACGGAAGTGCTTCCATTAGCACACTTTGTCTATTGTTCATGTTGTATACTTCCCGTTGATCTCTACATATTTTTCCGTGAGGTCACAGCCCCAAGCGGTAGCTTGTTTGTTTCCCGATTCAAGCATAAGGGTGAACACCACATGGTCGCCTGCCATCGCGGCTTTTGCCCGTGCAAGGTCGGCCGTGATGACACCATTTTTGACTAACTGTGCCTCACTTTCGCCTTCACCGATCGAAAGCGAAAGTTCCTCGACCGTGAACTCTACGCCGGAGTATCCTGAGGCACAGACAATTCTGCCCCAGTTCGGATCCTCGCCGTAGACGGCACTTTTTACGAGAGGTGAAGTGATGATCGTTTTTGCGATCTTTTCGGCGTCACGCTCACGTTTGCAGCCAAGGACTTTTACCTCGAGCATCTTTGTCGCACCCTCTCCGTCGGCTGCGATCTGCTTTGCGAGGCTGATGCAGACCGTCTCGAGAGCTTTGGAAAACTCGGTCGCCGGGACCTGTCCCGCTTCTCCGGTTGCGGTACAGAAGAGCGAATCATTCGTACTCTCATCCCCGTCTACGACGACTCTGTTCAGACTCCGTTTTACTGCGGATTTCAAAGCGTCCTGAAGCTGTTTTGCCGGGACCCTGGCATCGGTGTAGACGAACGAGAGCATTGTTCCCATATTTGGGGCGATCATACCGGAACCTTTGCAGATACCTGCAACTGTAAATCCCTCGCGGCGGACGATCGCATGCTTTTCTCTCGTGTCGGTCGTCATGATCGCCTTTGCTGCGGCGATCTCCGCTTCGGGTGAGTGTGCGAGTTTTCCGGCAACGTCTCCGGCCTGCCGTATGATCAGGTCAAGATCGAGATATCGTCCGATAACCCCGGTGCTCGCGACCCCGCACTCCAGCTCGCTGACCCCAAGGACTTCCGCTCCGATCGCTGCCATTTTTTCCGCATCGGCAAGACCCTGCTTTCCGGTGTATGCGTTGGCACATCCGGAGTTCACGATGACCCCTGCAAGTTTTCCGCGTTTGGTTCGCTCCGCCATCAGGTTGACGACCGGGGCACGGACCTTGTTTTTCGTGAAGACCGCAGCTCCGGTTCCGGAGGCCTGGATGAGGGCAAGACCGTATTTACCCTCTTTGATACCCCAGGCGTTTACTCCTTCCACACCGCAGATGCTTCTGAAATCCTGCGTCATGGGAACATCCCCGGTATTCTGAGACCTTCGGCTTCATCGAATCCGCACATGATGTTCATATTCTGGACCGCCTGGCCTGCGGCTCCCTTCACAAGGTTGTCGATCGCCGAAACGGCCACGAGTCTCGTTCCGTCATTTTCCAGCTCGAAGTTGATGTCGCAGAAGTTCGACCCTCTGACTCCTCCGAGTTTTGCAGGCTGAAGTCGGACAAACGGTTCGTTTTTGTAGAAGTCCTGATAGAGTTTCTGTATCATTTCCAGCTCCATTGGCTCATTGAAGAGAATATGCGCAGTTGTTATGATCCCCCTTATAGCTGGGAGGATATGGGGGGTGAAGTAGACATGTGCTTTCGATCCGAGGAACACCGTTTCCTGACGCATCTCCGGCAGATGCCTGTGGGCTGTTATTTTATAGGGAAGAATATTTTCAGCAACGTTTGGGAAGTGCGTGGTCTCCGAGATCGAATCGCCCGCTCCGGAAACTCCGGTCTTCGAATCATAAATTATCGTGTGGGCGAGTTTTGCTACCGGAGCTGCCGTGAGGGTCGCCCCTGTCGGGAAGCAGCCCGGGTTTGCGACAAAGCTTGCGTTTTTCACATCTTCGCGGTGAAGTTCGGGTATGCCGTAGGGTGCTTTGAAGTAATCCGAGTGTTTCACCCCGTAGGTCTTTTCATAGATGTCTCTTGGAAGGCGGTAGTCTGCAGAGAAATCGACGGTTTTGATGCCGCATTCTTTCAGTTTTCCGGCATACTGCATGGCAGCGGTATGGGGAACCGCGAGGAAAGCAAAATCCGCGTCGATGTTTTCGACATCAGGGTTTGTGTACTCAAGGTCAATGAGATTTTTCAGGTGGATGTGATCTTTGGTTACCGGGGTGCCTGCCAGCTTCCGTGACGTGGCACAGACTATGTCTGCTTCCTTATGCGTCAGCAGCAGTCTGATAAGGTCGCCCCCGGCATAACCGGATGCTCCGATAATCGCTATATCCATACGTAAATTATTGGTTTATAACTAGTTTAAAGATGTTATTCCCCGGACTCTTCCGCCGGAACTTTAGACTCGCGATTCATGAGTTTTTCTGCAAGATCTGCAAAGATGCCCGCCCGTTCCAAGGAAGGGATCAGCTCCTCGGGAAGGGCCGATATCCCAAATATGGCCCCGCAAAATGCTCCGCACAAAAGTGAGACTTTGTCGGCGTTCCCGCCGCAGGTAGAGGATATCCCAAGGAGTTCACGCGGAATATAATATCGTCTGCAGAAGAAAACCGTTAGGGGGAGCGTCTGGTAAATTGAGGAGGAGTTTCCAATAATGCTCACGGCATCGGGCGTGGGCATGCCCGTTTTTTCAATTCTTACGGTATTGGCAATCTTTCCTGCAAGCAAGGGATCCATATTTTCCGCTGCGGTGAAAAGCGCCGTAAATCCTGCTTCTACATCATGGGTTTCAAGGAGCGTGTTCAAAAGAAGGGCGAATCCGATCACGGCCGCTTGGACCCCTGGATGCGTGTGGGTCACAGTGCAGACGGTCAAAAGCTCCTTTGCCATCTCTTTTCGGTCTTTGAACGCGAGGGCAAAAGGCATCGAAAGGCCGATACACCCGGTAATGTCGGAATAGATGCCGAATCCGGTAAGGTCTCCGCTTTTCTCCATTTTTTTACATGAGACAAACGTGGTCCCGTCAGGGTATCTGAATTTCTGTAAGGTATAGGTCCTGAGGAGTTCTTTTGCATAATTGGTATTGTCCCAGGAATCTTCTGCAAGAATACGCTAGGATATTAAGATCAGCTGACCTTCGTCAGTGTACTGACCCGGGAGGAGATTATGATTCGGATGGCCTTTTTATGCACTTGAAAAGGAGGGTTCTTTTGAAAAACGTGCGGTGTTCGTCTCGCTCGGCATGCCAAAGGCGTCACCAAGGATAGCTCCTACAAGGCATCCTTTGTAGTTATTAAGCATGATGTATTATTGAGAGAGGTTTGTGTTAATTGTTATGGTTGGTTTTTCGAAGCGGGGAGCTTTAGCTCTCTTAGCCGAGGCGGACCGTCACCGAGTGGCGGTCTTAGCTGAGCAAGGTTTTGCCTTGCGACCAAGTATTCGAAGGAAACTTGCGATCCCGCCTCCCTCACGCTATCTATATCCCCCAAAACCTCCCACATTAATATATGCACTGGTATGGGGAAGCTGGAGATCTGTCGACGGACACGGCCGCATGCGAAGAACGAGTAATGAATACTACTACGATACCGTCCGTTCTTTGTAATTGGGAGGATCTCCGTGCGGCCGGGCTGATCTCAACCAGAGATGAATATATCCGGGCGGTCAGGGAGGTCGCATTCTCTCTCGCGGAAAAAGGCATCGCCGCCGATCTTGATAAAAAAGACGCGGCTCTTCTCCAGATGGTTCGGACCCTTGATGAGATGGATGATGTGATCAATCTCTTAACGGAAAGAGTGACCGACTGGCATGCGGCGACAACGCCCGGAACCTCGCATAAATATACCCGGGCAAACGGTCCCCGCCTTGTTCAGAAGATCGCAAAATCCGGGAGTCCTTCCCTAAAGCGTGTAGCGAGAGAGATACTCTCTCTTTCTGGGGTCAGAACGGATCTGATGAAGGAGGTATCCCGGGAAGCCGTGACCGTTATTCCGAACATGAGTGCCCTCGTCGGCGGTCTGGTTGCCGCACGCCTGATTGCCCGTGCCGGCGGTTTCGAATCGGCGGCAAAAATGCCGGGTTCGTCCATTCAGGTGATCGGTGCCGAATCCGCCCTCTTTTCCCATATCAGAATGGGTTCTTCCTCGCCGAAGCACGGAATCATCTTCCAGCACCGGCGTGTTCACAACGCCAAAAAGGAGGTCAGGGGAAAGGTTGCCCGTCAGCTTGCCGCAAAACTTGCGATCGCCGCCCGTCTGGATATGTACCGGGGCGAACTGGATCCTGCATTTGTCGAGCAGGCGAATGCCAAAATCGATAGTATTTTCGGAGGAGAATCATGATTCAGATCAACGGCACGCTCGTCTCGGAAGGTCCCGGAGGAGTGTACAATGAGCATATGCTTGGAAACGTCCGGGTCTGGGATCCGTACAGGAGCAAACTTGCCGCCCTCTGGTATCTGGATAAAACGACCACTCTTGGCAAGGACGAGGTCGTTCTCTATCTCGGGGCGGCGAACGGCACGACCGTTTCCCACGTGGCCGACTACGTTGAGTCGGTTTACGCAGTGGAGTTTGCCCCCCGGCCGATGGAGGATCTTCTGGCGGTCGCGAAGAAACGCAAGAACATCGTTCCGATCTACGCGGATGCGACCCGGACTGTTCGATACGCCGCTCTCCTCGAGCCGGCAGATCTGCTGTATCAGGATGTCGCCCAGCCAAATCAGGCAGGCATCGCTGTGAAGAATCTGCCGTTTGTAAAATCCGGCGGCCGTCTCATTCTGATGCTGAAGACCCGGAGCGTGGATATCAGAAAGTCCGCGGTCGAGGTGTTTGCCGATACGTGTGAAGAACTGAAGGAAGGCGGGTATGTGGTTGAAAAAAGCGTCTGGCTTGATCCGTATCACAAAGATCACGCGGCTATTCTCTGCAGAAAAACCTGAGGGGGTCGGTTGACCCGCCAAAATAATTACTCTTTTCTCGGCGCCGGACACTTTCCGTAGTCGTGTCTCTTGATTTTTCTCAGGGAGAGCCAGAAGAAAACCGCGACGATGCTCACGGTAAGCAGGGGTGCGATCCAGATCGGCAGTTCCAGGCCGAATCCTTCCGAGCACATGATGATACCCAGACAGAATATCGAGTACATCGCTCCGTTCTTAAGATGGGCATATTTCCGGATGCTGTCGACATTTCGAATCGTCAGTTCACGGACCACTAACGCTCCAAGACCGTTTCCAATAAGGATTAAAGGAACCGACATCGTGAATGCGAATGCCCCGACAACGCCGTCGATGGAAAATGTCGCGTCGATCACTTCGAGAAGCATCAGTTTGCTGATGTCGGACTTGTGTCCCGTTTCATTCACGTCAACCGTTTTCGTTTCAAGCTCCAGGGATTTGGCATCTGCAAACAGCCGAAATCCCTGCATGATAAAAAAGATCGCAGATCCTGCAACTGCCGCCACAGCGAGGAACGGATTTATCTGAATGGTGGAGTAAACGATTGCCAGAAGAATAATCGCGGCGGCCGCATAGAACCAGGGGCCTGTTTTGGAGAATGCAAGTTCTCCCGGCACAATACAGTTCTTCTGCTCTGCCATGAACCAGTGCAGAAACAGAAAAATCATAAACACCCCTCCAGCTAGAAGAAGGACCGGAGCGCTATACTCAATCGCGAGTGCCGCCGTCACGTCGCCGGAAAAATTCGCGGTAAGAGCTCCGATCGGACCGAGTGACGGCGCCGATGCCCATATAATGACCCAGGGCAGAAGACCGCGGACGCCGAACACCGCGATGATAAGACCCCAGGTTAGGAACCAGCGGCGGGCCCAGGCCTTCATCGTGGAAAGAATATCCGCATTAATAATGGTATTATCTATGCTGGCCACGGTCTCGAAGGCGACAAGACCGATGATGACAACTACAGCGTAGAGAATGTCCATGAAAACTACGCTGTAATGTGACGTATCCGAATATAAACATGTGTTGTTGCCGGCACACAGATTTTAGAGTCTGTCCAATCGATATGTCAATCCATTGGACAGAGTTTTTTTTGATCGAGATAACTTCACCTAGGAATATCATGATTCAACCGTTTCACTATTGACATGTGATTTGGGGGGGAATCTACCAAATCAGACTTCTTTAGACTTCTTATCGATAATTTGCAAAATTCATATTCTGAAATCTATTCTGTTAATGGTCTAACATCAATAATTGGAACGTTATAAAATTCATTATTGCAGAGAGCGCTCTGTTGTTTTTCTTGCAATGCAACACATCAAATTTGACGGTTTTTTTGAGGTGTGCATGCTTGCGTTCGCACGTTCCCCGCCTTTTCATAGCATCTTTTACCTCCCTTCCATGAAGAATAGTCTGATTTCTGAGATATGCTCCTACCATCTCCCGTTTACCATTTTTGCAGAGAAATACCAGTTTTTCTGTAAGAGACATTTGGGCATTTCCTCCTTTTCTCCAGAACGTATTGATCTGTTTTATTATGGTCTTCTCTGAACCTAATTGGGACAATTGCGCGTCAGATCTCAGTTGAATAAGGGGTTTTGCATGAAGTTTCTCAAATATTAACGTGTGTAGCTCTAGGGAGTCATATCCCGCATCCATCAATACACGATCACAGGATACGCCGAGAAGTTCGGCAATCTGAATCAAAAAATCCGCATAGGGTTTGTAATTCACCGTTCCTTCTAAATGAATCATAAACAAGTGATAAGCCCCCAGATTCAAAATATGTGCTTTATCCATTTTAACCTGATAATGAGGGTTAAACAGACTATTGGGACAATAACGGCTTGCAACTAAAGGAGTGGAATCGATAATTACCTCGGTTTCAGATTTGAGGAAATGGACAATCTTTTTGCTTATCAAAAACATAAGAACTTCCATACCCTCCTCACCTAACCGATATTTCACAAAGTAATGCAACGTACTCTGCGAAGGTAACCAGAGTGGTGATTTTGCCGGAAGAAGGTGGCTGAGATCTTTTTCCGTTATTTTACGCCGAATATGACGATAGGCTATTCTGCGATAAGTCATGACAACAGTCAGTTTTATCAGAAAATCAATGGGATAATGAAAACAATCGCGAAGATGAGGTGAATAATAAGTTTGTTCGATTTTTCGTACAATGTCACTAATGTTGAGCTGGGACATGAGCCAGCAAATGGACATATCCGGAGGGATGACTCCATTGTTGAAAATACGTTCGTATTCGTCTTGAAATTCAGACATACCACTCGGCGCAGGGATAAATAAAGGTATTGTTACCCTCCAAAAAAGTCGACAAGAGTAAATGGGGGATGAGTTTATATCACAGAATCCACGATTGGACAGACTTTTTTGTCCAGTTTGCTAGGAGCATCAGGCTCTGTCGTTGTATGCATTTGAGCTGTAGTTTTCCATTTCAGGGCGGATTTGTGCTGTTTTTGCATTGGAATGTCGTTGATACAGAGAGGGAAACCTTATAATCCAACGGGGAATTTCGGCAGGAATTCGCAATCTAATGGAAATGCTGAGGTTCTACCGATAATTGATACGATACTCATCAAAAAGTCATCAAAAATGAGTGACAAACTAGATTTGAGTTATCTTGGATGTCTGGTCACTGCGCGTTTTGGTTGGAAAACACACGTGTCGTTTTGGCGTGTTGATGCCACGCATATTCTGCCGGGCTGAAGGATTTTTGGCGGCTGAAAAACAGCGATGCTGGTGATCATAGCTGAACCTTATTTTCAAAGGAATCTCCTTCCGCACATAATCACCCTTTGATCCAGCCATTTATACCTGCGGGGATTACGATATTTTCAATGACATGGCACATGACCCCCACCCTTTCATCTACCTGAACAATGCCGCCACAAGCTGGCCGAACCCTCCCGCCGTCAGTGAAGCAATCTCGCAATCCTCCTCCATGATGGACCTATCGATCTCACAGTCCTGAAGAAAAAAGAAACGTTCCGTGCAGCGCGGGTCAGCAAACATCTCTACGGGAAATGAGATGGACAGATATCTGCTGCGGTTTATTCCTCAACGATTTTTTGAATAAGTCTCGTCACGCTTGGCTTTATCTGCCTCTTCACCCGTGAAACTCTGCTCACCGGCGCCGCATTCATCTCGTCATTCAGCCGTGTTGTGATCTCATCGAAGATCCGTTTATAGGCTATACAATGCGGATCGACTCCCTCGAGGGATCCTCCGCTCGGTGCAATTGCATTGTACGGGCATCCTCCTCTGCAGTAAGAAATATGTGCGCAGTCTTTGCATGCCGTATCCACAAATTCCTTGAACGCCAGCATCCGTTTTCCTGCGTGGCTCTCCATCAGGCTCTCAATCGACGGGGCGTCTATCACATACCCCATTACCCATTCCGGCATCCCGATAAATCGGTAACAGGGATAGATATCCCCGTCCGGTCCGACCGCAAACGTCGTACCCATACAGTCTGCATAGGTGCAAACGCTCCCTGCCCGGGCAAACACGCACCTGCAGAGATCATTGATGTTCATAATCTCAAGATCGTCTGCATGTTCGATCGCTTCGTCCAGAAGATAGATCAGAAGTTCGCCGTACTCCTCCGGTTCAAGGGTCCATGCATTCGGATTCTCTCCTTTCAGCGACGGTAGAGCCGGATGGAGTTTCATGACCCAGCCCTGTTCTTTGAAAAGGTTCACGATTGCTTCCTTCTGCTTGACGGAAGAGTTGGTGAATGTACAGATGAACTTGACCATAAGCCCGTGGTCTACGGCGATTTTGTAACCAGCAAGGCAGCGTTCAAAGTATTCATCGCCCCGCTGATAATTCGTCAGCTCCTCTGGTCCGTCAATGGACGAACCGATTGGGACCCGGTATTCTGCAAAAATTTCGGCGAGTTCATCATCCATCAGCCAGAGATTGGTCTGAATGGCAAACTCGGGCGAGAGATGCGGTAGTCCTTCGGATATCCTTTTGAGCGCCTTCCTGTAAAACTCCGCTCCGGCAAGCAGCGGTTCTCCGCCGTGAAAGGTAAATGTAACCCGCTGATCTTCGAGCGGTTTGAGCCACCTGACAATATCGTCTATCGTGTCAAGCGACATTCTCGGCGATGTTTCATCCGAACTCCAGCAGTATTTACAGCGTCCGGGGCAGCCGAGTGTCGGGATGATCATGACATGAAACGGATTTTTCATTGGTGTCACTACATTTGTCATGATACATGTTTATTATTTTTGTCTGCGCACAACTAGATACATGAGTCTGTCCAATCGATACGTCAATCCATTGGACATAGTTTTTTTTGATCGAGATAACTTCACCTAGGAATATCATGATTCAACCATTTCACTATTGACATGGGATTGGGGGGAATCTGCCAAATCAGACTTCTTTAGACTTCTTATCAATAATTTGCAAAATTCATATTCTGAAATCTATTCTGTAAATGGGCTAACATCAATAATTGGAACGTTATAAAATTCATTATTGCAGAGAACGCTCTGTTGTTTTTCTTGCAATGCACCACATCAAATTTGACGGTTTTTTTGAGGTATGCATGCTTGCGTTCGCACGTTCCCCGCCTTTTCATAGCATCTTTTACCTCCCTTCCATGAAGAATAGTCTGATTTCTGAGATATGCTCCTACCATCTCCCGTTTACCATTCTTGCAGAGAAATACCAGTTTTTCTGTAAGAGACATTTGGGCATTTCCTCCTTTTCTCCAGAACGTATTGATCTGTTTTATTATGGTCTTCTCTGAACCTAATTGGGACAACTGCGCGTCAGATCTCAGTTGAATAAGGAGTTTTGCATGAAGTTTCTCAAATATTAACGTGTGTAGCTCTAGGGAGTCATATCCCGCATCCATCAATACATGATCACAGGATACGCCGAGAAGTTCGGCAATCTTAATCAAAAAATGCGCATAGAGTTTGTCATTCTCCGTTCCTTCTGAATGAATCATAAACAAGGGATAAGCCCCCAGATTCAAAATATGTGCTTTATCCATTTTAACCTGATAATGAGGGTTAAACAGACTATTGGGACAATAACGGCTTGCAACTAAAGGAGTGGAATCGATAATTACCTCGGTTTCAGATTTGAGGAAATGGACAATCTTTTTGCTTATCAAAAACATGAGAACTTCCATACCCTCCTCACCTAACCGACATTTCACAAAGTAATGCAACGTACTCTGCGAAGGTAACCAGAGTGGTGATTTTGCCGGAAGAAGGTGGCTGAGATCTTCTTGCGTTATTTTACGCCGAATATGACGATAAGCTATTCTGCGATAAGTCATGACAACAGTCAGTTTTATGAGAAAATCAATGGGATAATGAAAATAATCGCGAAGATGAGGTGAATAATAAGTTTATTCGATTTTTCGTACAATGTCACTATTGTTGAGCAGGGACATGAGCCAGCAAATGGACATATCCGGAGGGATGACTCCATTATTGAAAATACGATCGTATTCGTCTTGAAATTCAGACATACCACTCGGCGCATGGATACATAAAGGTATTGTTCCCCTCCAAAAAAGTCGACAAGAGTAAATGGGGGATGAGTTTATATCACAGAATCCACGATTGGACAGATTCTACATGACAGCACAGAAAGTACTTCTTTCCACTAATCACGGGGATATCGTCCTCGAACTCCGTGAGTATATGCCAGTGACCGCCGGCAATTTTGCAAAACTTGTCGCTGACGGATTCTATGACGGCGTCATCTTTCACCGAATCATCGACGGATTCATGATTCAGGGCGGCGACCCGACCGGTACCGGCCGCGGCGAACCGGGCTACAAGATCCCCGACGAGTTCATGCCAGACAACAAAAACAACAAAGGTACGATCTCTATGGCAAATACCGGACCAAATATCGGTGGCAGTCAGTTTTTCATCAACCTTGCGAACAACAACTACCTCGACAAAGCCCACCCTGCTTTTGGAAAAGTGGTTGAGGGTATGGATGTCGTTGAAAAACTCGGCAAGGTCAAGATCAACTACTCAGACAAACCCTTAGAAGGCGTTGTGATCGTAAAAGCAACGCTTCTCTAATCTTTTTAAAATAGGACTTACGCGGTGTAATCTTAACCGAAAAAAACTGAGGTCCTTATGAAATGTACTTCGATTTCGTATATGGTATTCATGTGGGCCCAAGAGAAAAACCAACCACGAATCGGCGCGAATCCCGCAAGCCGATGGCTTGCTCCCAGAATCTGATTTGCTAATCCTCACTCTCACAAGTCTCGTTCCTCGACTTCCTCGCCCCTCATCGGGACCGTTCGGGCAAATCCTGTCGCCGCCCCAGCGGCTCCTATTATTGATTTGCCTCTTGATCTTATGTCGTGATTATCAGTAAAATGGATATTTTTCAGATTAAGAACTGTTCAATGAATCTTTCCCTCACGGGAGGCACCGGGGCGCCGACAGGATTTGCCCGAACGGTCCCGATGAAGGGACGAGCCGTTTGGTCGAGCGGGTTGGCGACGAAGTCGACGACCAAAGCCTGAGCAAATCTTTGATTTGCGACCAGGCCCAACGAGCGAGAGTGAGGATCAGCAAATCCGATTAGCCTCGCCCGAAGGGCGGATTCGCGCCGATTCGTGGTTAGTTTTATCTCTTGTATCCACACCCAGTAATACCCTTTCCCGAATTGGATTGAGAATAACACCGCGTAACTCCTATTAAAAAAAGGTGCGTGATCAAACGCACTTCAGTTTGACCAGATCCTCTTCTACCGAAGAGTTTGGCTGGAGACCGAATGTTTTAACCAGGATATCCAATACCTCCGGGGAGATGAAATTCGGGAGCGACGGCCCGAGCATGATGTCTTTGATGCCTAAGTGCAGCAGTGCCAGTAAAACCAGAACCGCTTTTTGTTCGTACCAGGCGATGTTGTAGGAGATCGGCAGATCATTGACTCCGCATTTACATGCTTCTGCCAAGGTGAGCGCGATCACGACCAGACTGTAGGAATCATTGCACTGTCCGGCATCCAGGATACGCGGGATGCCTTCGATGTCGCCAAGATCCAGGAAATTGTATCGGTATTTGGCGCATCCTGCGGTGAGGATGATCGTGTCCTTTGGCAGAGCTTTGGCGAACTCGGTATAATATTCGCGTTTCTTGTCACGTCCGTCGCAGCCCGCCATAACGACGAATCTTTTGATTTTTCCGGCATTGACGAGCTCAAGGACTTTCGGTGCAAGGGAAACGACCGCATCATGGGCGCATCCCGTTAAAAGCGCGGGAGTGTGCAGATCTTCGGGCGCCCGGCAGGTTTTTGCGAGGCTGATGAGGGCGCTAAAATCTTTGGTTCCGTCGGGATTTTCTTCTATGTGGGGGCATCCGGGAAATCCGACCGCTCCGGTGGTGAACACATACTTTTCATAGGAAGCTGCCGGCGGGACGAGACAGTTTGTCGTAAAGAGGATGGGTCCGTTGAATTTCGGGAGTTCCATCCGCTGATTTCCCCAGGACGATCCGTAATTGCCTTTCAGGTGGGGATACTTCTTCAGGCCGGGATATGCATGCGCAGGCAGCATCTCTCCGTGGGTGTAGATGTCGATCCCGGTATTTTCCGTGGCTTTGAGGAGAAGCTCCAGGTCTTTTAAGTCGTGACCGGTCACGAGGATCCCCGGATTCGTCCCGATCTTGCTCGACACGCTGGTGATCTCCGGGATACCGTAGGCCTGGTTTGCAGAATCCAGCAGAGCGAGGGTTTTCACACCGATCTCTCCGCATTCCAGAACAAGGCCGATCCTTTCCTGGATATCCATGTTCTTGAATCTGGAAGCGAGTGCTTTTGTGATGAACGGCAGAATCGTCTCGTCGGTTTTTCCAAGAACGACTGCATGGGAATAGTAGGCAGCGAGTCCTTTGATGCCGAAGAGCAGAAGGGAGTAAAGGGATCGGGTATTGACGTCCTCAATTGTGTCAAGACCGGTAAGGCCGGAGGTTACGATCTCCTCTTCGGATTTTGGCGTCCATGCACATGCCGCCGGCTCTCCCGGAACTGTCGGGAGTGCATCTTTGTGAGATGTAATACAGGCAAGGTAGCTGAGAAACCGGTTTTTATCAAACCCGGTATTGGTCAGCGTTGAAAACAGGGCTTCAAGAATGCAGGGTTCCAGACTTTTGTCCGCTGATTCCAGCCGATAGGCAAGTCCGGACAGGGTAAAGAGTACAGCATCCTGATATGCTGAGATCACGGCGTTTTTTCCACAGACTCCGCCTGATGTGCAGGCGGGAGATTTTGCTTCCTGACATTGTTGACAGTACATCTTTTTTTTCACCTTAGTATCTTTTTAATATGAGTCTGTGTGATATAAACTCATCCCCCATTTACTCTTGTCGACTTTTTTGGAGGGGAACAATACCTTTATTTATCACTGCGTTGAGTGGTATGTCTGAATTTCAAGACGAATACGATCGTATTTTCAACAATGGAGTCATCCCTCCGGATATGTCCATTTGCTGGCTCATGTCCCAGCTCAACATTAGTGACATTGTACGAAAAATCGAACAAACTTATTATTCACCTCATCTTCGCGATTATTTTCATTATCCCATTGATTTTCTGATAAAACTGACTGTTGTCATGACTTATCGCAGAATAGCCTATCGTCATATTCGGCGTAAAATAACGGAAGAAGATCTCAGCCACCTTCTTCCGACAAAATCACCACTCTGGTTACCTTCGCCGATTACGTTGCATTACTTTGTGAAATATCGGTTAGGTGAGGAGGGTATGGAAGTTCTTATGTTTTTGATAAGCAAAAAGATTGTCCATTTCCTCAAATCTGAAACCGAGGTAATTATCGATTCCACTCCTTTAGTTGCAAGCCGTTATTGTCCCAATAGTCTGTTTAACCCTCATTATCAGGTTAAAATGGATAAAGCACATATTTTGAATCTGGGGGCTTATCCCTTGTTTATGATTCATTCAGAAGGAACGGAGAATGACAAACCCTATGCGCATTTTTTGATTCAGATTGCCGAACTTCTCGGCGTATCCTGTGATCGTGTATTGATGGATGCGGGATATGACTCCCTATAGCTACACACGTTAATATTTGAGAAACTTCATGCAAAACCCCTTATTCAACTGAGATCTGATGCGCAGTTGTCCCAATTAGGTTCAGAGAAGACCATAATAAAACAGATCAATACGTTCTGGAGAAAAGGAGGAAATGCCCAAATGTCTCTTACAGAAAAACTGGTATTTCTCTGTAAGAATGGTAAACGGGAGATGGTAGGAGCATATCTCAGAAATCAGACTATTCTTCATGGAAGGGAGGTAAAAGATGCTATGAAAAGGCGGGGAACGTGCGAACGTAAGCATGCACACCTCAAAAAAACCGTCAAATTTGATGTGGTGCATTGCAAGAAAAACAACAGAGCGCTCTCTGCAATAATGAATTTTATAAAGTTCCAATTATTGATGTTAGCCCATTTACAGAATAGATTTCAGAATATGAATTTTGCAAATTATCGATAAGAAGTCTAAAGAAGTCTGATTTGGCAGATTCCCCCCCCAATCCCATGTCAATAGTGAAACGGTTGAATCATGATATTCCTAGGTGAAGTTATCTCGATCAAAAAAAACTATGTCCAATGGATTGATGTATCGATTGGACAGACTTGAGGGGTAAGTCTCTTTAACAGAGTATTTCTTTTGATGATGAATCAGTTTTTTGATTGGACATAACGATATCGTATATGAGATTTTTGTGGACAATGCCACATTTCACACAGAATTCACAAAAATGAATGAAATGCACGAAAATGGGAACATGGGCGGAAGAATGGGGTAAGTGTGATATTCGGGAAGGGTACGGTTGAACGTAAATGCATGAGATAAAAAAAAACCGCGAATCGGCGCGAATCCCGCAAACCGATGGCTTGCTATCAGAATCGGATTTGCTAATCCTCACTTGAACTCGGCTGTCCTTATCGTCCCGCCGGTTCATCCCTCATCGGGAGCGGGTTGGACGCGGAACGCGGACGAACTTAGCAGAGCAAATCGTTAGATTTGCGAGACCGTTCGGGCAAATCCTGTCGCCGCCTAAGCGGCTCCCGTAAGGATAAATGATTTTTTTTGTTATTTTTGGGGTGCGGGAGGGCGACTCCGGCGCGGAGCCCGACGCGGCGGAGATATCTCATGATTTTGCATTTAGAAAAAAGGTATTCTCTTTTATGCGGGATGTAAGCTGATTTCTTGTATGGAGTAAATGTGAAAAATAGAGAAAAAACGCCGGCAGAGATGAAGTCACCTCTGCCCTGCAAGAAACGCGTCAATCAGTGATATGCTCCGCTAAGGGCGAGCCTTTCGGCTTACCTCGCCATTCGCAAGGCAAAGCCTTGCTCAGTTGAGGTCGTCCGCTTTCAGCGTCCAACCCACCCATAAACGAGTTTCCCAAAAAGCATGATGAGAAACCCGAGGAACACAAGGATCAGCTTCCGGAGCCGGCGGGAGATCTGCATCTCCGCCTCCCGTTAGTTCAGGTCCGGCTTTGTGTCTGCCCAGGTGTCGACTGCGGCGAAGGTGGCGTCGTCGGCATAGCCCGAAATGGTCATCGAATCCCGGTTGAGACTGATCTGGAAGGTATCGGTCCCGAGCTTCGCAGAAATGCGGATGTTCCAGGTCGCTTCGTTACCGATCTCCGAGGTCTCGGCAGTACCGCCGTTGCCAAATGCGGTCTTGAGATCCGCACTGCCGGTAAGAGCGGTGATCACAGCCGTGTATTCAGCTCTGTTGAATGCCGTCACCTGAACCTTGCCGTTCATCTCGCTGGTGTTCGGATCGAAGTAGCCGACATACGTCTTGTAGGTCTGCTTCCCGAGCTCGACTTCGGCGAGGCCAAGGGGATTTGTCTCGCCGGTAATTTCGTGTGATGGATGCGACCGCCCAAAACATTCCGTACACGTAACTGAAAAAACACACCAAAAACCTCTCACTTTCAACTCGAAAACCACTATTTCGACTCCATTATGATCTATTTCAACCCAGTTTTCACCCGCATTTTTTGATGAGTTGTTATGTCCAAAATCAAAATACCCAATTTCCTACCGATTTTGCAAAAAAATCATAATATATAAACCCAGCACACGTGCGAAAGAAAAACGATAAGGGGGAAGAGAATCCGGTTGGAAGGGCGGAAAATATTATATATCGCTTCTTTTGCAAAGCAATTCTCTCTCTCTCTCTCTCTCTCTTCTGTGCTAAAAATAAGTATAATACTAAGAGACTACACGTGTGAAAAAAAGTGATTGATGAGAAAGTTTTCTTCCTGTAATTACTTACGGACGGACGGAGTTTTACCCCCCATACGGATCTTGTACCATACGTCTGCGGTATTTATATAAAATGAGTTCGTTTTTCAGAAAACACGGCAGGATCAAGCGTATTTTCCAAATGACGAGGATTGTGCACTGCTCAAAACAGATCAAAACCTGCTTGAAAAAGACCGATTTTCAAGAGAAACAGCATCTCTCGGATGAAACACAGACACACGCCGGATCACTGCAGCTCCCCCTCGCCTGCATAAAATCCTTTTACCAACGAATTTTGGGTAAACCGTGCTGTTTCCAACGTAGAACAGAGCTTATCCGCCAGACACAAAACCCAGCCCCCCCGGAATTTTGGAGGGGTCGGCGTCAACGGAAACATATGGCGGAGAATCATATCCTGCTTAACCGTAGTCAAGGCAAAATCATCAATCGCATTCTGCAAAGCACACTTCGGATGCGTGAACCCATGCAGACGGTGTCCGTGGTCCGGAACATGCCAGTCGTAAAAAAATAATCGTGAAGCAGGGCACCCCGGATAAGAGATTCGCGATCCACCGATAACCCCATCTTATCTACTAGCACACAGCTGACTTTGGCCACAGCAACACAGTGATCATAAACATTCGTGTCTCCATGCTGCATAAACTGTTTTGTTTCAAGCAGGCGGGACGCCTCGCATGAGGTCAGGATCTGCTGCAGGAGTGCTTCGTCTTTCGGGAGAGGACTATTCATCATTGATATGTATTCAGAAAAGCAGTGTGATATTGCAAAACTGCTCCCCGATTTTCGCGTCTTTAGCATTAGCAACCTGAGGAGAAAAACTTGTTCCACGCGGGGCCCAATCTTCGAATCTAAACCTGAACCAAAATCATCACCCCCACCTTCACAGAACCTATAAACCAAAAGAACAACTAAAAACATATCACCATTACGTCATGAAAAAAAATCATAATCCCCATACTCCTCGCCGTAATCCTCATACTCATCGCCTTCATTGGATACAGCGTGTATTACATCCAGGAAAATCCCCACATAGCGCCGGACGACACCTACACCGGAAACCTCACCGCAAACTACACCTTCCCTTTAAAAGACGGTACGGTGAATCTATCCGTCTCCGTTCCCACATCCGTCTATTACGGAGCGGCGGGCACCCAATCAAAAACCATCCCTTATATCAAAATATCCACGCTTTCCTACTACGCAGACATCATAAACGACCCCCTGCAGGAGGAAATGTACGCCCAGATCCTCAGCCAGACCGAAGAAGCCAGACTGTCACAAGACCTCACCGATGACGAATACCTCGAACTTCTCGCGAACTTCGTCCAGAGCATACATTACAAAACGGAAGGGGACTACCGCTACCCGGTTGAAACCGTCATCGACAAATTCGGCGACTGCGACGACAAAAGCATGCTTCTTACCGGCCTCTTGACGCGTGCCGGCTTTGATGCCGTACGCCTCGTCTTCGAAGAAGAAAAACATGCAGCGGTCGGGATCAAAACCAACGACTCGACCGTTTATCCAAACGCCGATGGCTACTCTTTCATCGAAACCACCGACTACAGTTACGTAACGGACAAATCATTCACCTTCGAAGAGGGGACTTCGCTTGAAAGCACGCCGGTCATCGTCAGTGTCGGGACGGGAAGCAAACCCTACACCGCCGGTTATCAGGTCGAGGCGATCATCGCCTACCGGGACAAAGCCGAGAAACAGATCAGCCTCCTGTCCTCAGAAACCGAATCGAACACCGGGAAAATCGAATCGATGGAAGAGACCGTGATCGGATACGAGACAAAACTGAACGCGATCGCAGCTTTGATGGATGAAAAGATCTCCACCTACAATGCATACGTCGATTCGGCAAATGCTCTTACGGCAGATCAGAAAAAGCTGAACAGGGAGTAAGCTTCATACAAAATAACCTATGACGAGTATGTGCAGCAGTGGGATCTCCTGAAAGCGGAACAGACAAAACTTCTGGAGGCTGCCGTGTCGGTGATGGATGAGTACACGGCGTATCGTGCAGAATACGATGCCCTGTTCGAGGAGTATGAAGCCTACTTCTCAGAATATTCCCTCACCCACAAAACATACAGCAGCACGGTCGACGAACAGAACCGGTATGTAGCCATCTACAATCTCATAATTACAGAACCGTACAACCGGGAGTATGTATATGAGATGGTGCTTCGCGCCTCATAAAAAAAAGGTTAGAAAAATGAGATTATTTGTGTTCCGGGGTCTGACAGCCGCATCTGCATCCGCCCGGGTAGGCAGCCTTTGCAGCCTTCTCGGCACGGTTCTCCACCCAGAGCTCATTGGCGACAGGCGCCCATTTCTCTGCTGCCGGGACAGTCTTTTTCATCAGATCGTGCACGTCTTCCGGGTTGACCATATCCGTGGATTTTGCTTTGGAAGCATCCACCATCGCGGCAAGTCTCTCCGAATTATCCAACAGAGGACAGGGACGGAGATGGTTCGGATTGAACGGCTGGTTCGCCCGATACTGCATAAAGAGCGGTGACTTGTACGCCTCGAGGAGGGTGTGGGTCCGGATGTTCGAATCCGAGTAGTGGATGAAGGCACACGGCTCGATATCGCCGTTTGCGTTGATATGGAGATAGAATCTGCCGCCGGCAACACAGCCGTCAACATACTCGCCGTCATTCCAGAAGTCCATGGCAAAGATCGGACGGGTGGCTCTGATGTGTCTGACCTGATGGTACATATGTTCTCTCTGTTCGGGTGTTGCAAGAAGCTCTGGAACGGCGTCCACACCGATCGGCATGTACGTAAAGAACCAGGCAAACTTTGCTCCCCGGGCGATCATATCGTCGATGTAGGCGTCACTGCCGATAACATCGTTGTTTGCGCTCGTGTAGCAGCAGGAGATGCCGAACGGCAGTTTCTTCTCTTTCAGGATTGCCATTGCCTTGATGACTTTCTGATAAACGCCGGCTCCGCGCCTGGAATCGGTCGCCGCCTCGTTGCCTTCGATACTGATCGCCGGAATAAAGTTCCCGACTCTTAGCATCTCATCCGCGAATGCCTCGTCGATTAAGGTGCCGTTCGTAAAGGACAGGAAAATACAGTCGCTATGCTTTTCGCACATCTTGATGATGTCTTTCTTCCGAACTAGAGGTTCGCCGCCGGAGTAGAGATAGAAGTAGGTACCGAGAGCTTTTCCCTGCTCAATGATTGAGTCCCACTCTTCAAGGGACAGATTCATCCGGTTGCCGTACTCGGCCGCCCAGCAGCCGATACATTTCAGATTGCAGGAGCTAGTTGGGTCCATCAGAATGGCCCAGGGGATGTTGCAGCCTTCCTCGTCTCTCAGCTTGATTTTTTTGTCTCTGCCGAGAACAACGGCATTGACGATGAAGTTCTCGAAGATCTTTTTGCGGACGGAAGGGTCGATGTCGGTGTAGAGATCTGTGATGAACTTGTACCAAACCCCGTCTTTGTCGGAAAGCACGCGTTTAACGGTCGGAAGAGGACCCTCCAGCGTGTTGTTTTTATCCAGAAGCTCGACCCACTTAAGGAGCTTGGGGATATTTTTGTCAGGGTCTGAGTCCAGGTAGCTTAAAACATGCCTGATACCGATCGCCTGCAGTTTTTCTTTTAACGTGCTATGTGTCATTATTGGTCAACTCCCAAATGGGTAGTGAATAACTATAATTATCATTCCTTCTCTTTGATATACTTGTTGTCACGGATTCAAGGTAAAAAACGGTTAATCGCCGTGTTTTTTGCTTATGCTCCGCATCTTGTAGAAGATTACGATGATGACCAACACAGCGGCAATGTAAGCGATCACCGGGAGAAATTCCGAGGTGAAGGTCTGACTCATCATGACAAGCGATAAGTCGATCACGATCGCAGAAAGGATCAGACCGATCACGAGTTTGTCGACAGCACCTTCGATTGTGTCGCTGAGATGAGTGACCTCTTTTGCGGAGATGTCGACTTTGAGTTTGCCTTCCGAAGCCATCTCGAGAACCGAGCCAAGCTGTTTTGGGACCCGGGCAAGGTCTTCGAATCGCATTTTGGCATCCAGCATTTTTTTCTGCAGGTTGGCGGGATCCCTCATCTCGTCGGCGACGATCTGTTTTAAGAACGGTTCCAACTCTTTGGTGAATTCGAGATCCGGATCGAGGGTGAAGGCAACGTTGGATACAAGCATCAGGGCCTTTAAGAGCTGCATGATGTTCGGAGGGACACGGATGTTGTTTTTCTGGAAGAGATCCTGGATGGAGCCGAGAAGCCCTGAGAAGTTCACCTGGGCACCCATCTCTTTGTAATCCTGCAGGGCAAGATACAGCTCGCCCCGGAATTCATCGATCCCGGTCTGGGGAATCTGGACGCCCAGATTCTTGATGTACCGGATCGTCATGTCGGTATCCGCCGAGAGAAGAGCGAGGATAAGCGAGATGAACTTGTTTCTCATATCCTTCATCACGACTCCGCAGACGCCGAAATCGAGGAAGACAAGATCACCGGACGGCGAGATTCTAAGGTTTCCGGCGTGCGGATCGCCGTGATAAAAACCGTTCTGGAAGATCTGGACCATGAACGCCTTCAGTCCACGGCTCGAGAGCTCTTTTGGATCCATGCCCATCGCAAGGATCGCATCGACGTCATCGCTTCTGCATCCGGCGACGAATTCCATCGCGAGCAGCTCTTTTCCCGAGTAGTCCCAGTAGATCTTCGGGACTTTGATGCCGGGGATCCCGGAGAGTCTCATGTTTCGGGCAAGGCGTTCGGCATTCATCCCGTCGCGGGTGAAGTCGAGTTCCTTTCTGATCTGCGTAGTGAAGTCGTCAACAAGAGAGACCGGATTATACATACGGAGTTCCGGACGTTTGTCTTCGAGCAGCTGGGCGATGGATCTAAGCAGAACGACATCCTGTTCGACCCGTGCAGTGATCTTTGGCCGTTGGATCTTGAGCGCAAGAACCGTTCCGTTCTGCATAATGGCACGGTAGACCTGCGAAATAGAGGCGGCGGCAAGCGGTTTCGGATCGACGGAGGTAAAAACATTACGCCAGTCAGGGATGTATTCATCCAGTGTCGGGATGACTTCGTCGAACGGGAACACACCCACCCTGTCCTGCAGTTTGCACAGTTCCTCGATCATCTCGGCAGGGAAAAGTTCCGTTCGCGTGCTCATCACCTGATCGAATTTTACAAACGTGGGACCAAGCTCTTCGAGAGCCATACGGATCCTGGCATACGTCGAGTATCCGCTGTACTCCTCGACAGCCGTTTTTTTTAGTATTGATAAAACCGGGAAACAGTTCGTTGATGAAGTACCCAAACCCGTATTTGACTAGCACATCAGCAATCTGACCATATCTTCGAAGACTTACACTCGCCATAATGTATTTGTTAATTGGCTTTTACAGATGTTAATATGAGTCTGTCCAATCGATACGTCAATCCATTGGACAGAGTTTTTTTTGATCGAGATAACTTCACCTAGGAATATCATGATTCAACCGTTTCACTATTGACATGTGATTTGGGGGGAATCTGCCAAATCAGACTTCTTTAGACTTCTTATCGATAATTTGCAAAATTCATATTCTGAAATCTATTCTGTAAATGGGCTAACATCAATAATTGGAACGTTATAAAATTCATTATTGCAGAGAGAGCTCTTTTGTTTTTCTTGCAATGCACCACATCAAATTTGACGGTTTTTTTGAGGTGTGCATGCTTGCGTTCGCACGTTCCCCGCCTTTTCATAGCATCTTTTACCTCCCTTCCATGAAGAATAGTCTGATTTCTGAGATATGCTCCTACCATCTCCCGTTTACCATTCTTGCAGAGAAATACCAGTTTTTCTGTAAGAGACATTTGGGCATTTCCTCCTTTTCTCCAGAACGTATTGATCTGTTTTATTATGGTCTTCTCTGAACCTAATTGGGACAATTGCGCGTCAGATCTCAGTTGAATAAGGGGTTTTGCATGAAGTTTCTCAAATATTAACGTGTGTAGCTCTAGGGAGTCATATCCCGCATCCATCAATACACGATCACAGGATACGCCGAGAAGTTCGGCAATCTGAATCAAAAAATGCGCATAGGGTTTGTCATTCTCCGTTCCTTCTGAATGAATCATAAACAAGGGATAAGCCTCCAGATTCAAATTATGTGCTTTATCCATTTTAACCTGATAATGAGAGTTAAACAGACTATTGGGACAATAACGGCTTGCAACTAAAGGAGTGGAATCGATAATTACCTCTGTTTCAGATTTGAGGAAATGGACAATCTTTTTGCTTATCAAAAACATAAGAACTTCCATACCCTCCTCACCTAACCGATATTTCACAAAGTAATGCAACGTAATCGGCGAAGGTAACCAGAGTGGTGATTTTGCCGGAAGAAGGTGGCTGAGATCTTCTTCCGTTATTTTACGCCGAATATGACGATAGGCTATTCTGCGATAAGTCATGACAACAGTCAGTTTTATCAGAAAATCAATGGGATAATGAAAATAATCGCGAAGATGAGGTGAATAATAAGTTTGTTCGATTTTTCGTACAATGTCACTAATGTTGAGCTGGGAAATGAGCCAGCAAATGGACATATCTGGAAGGATGAATCCATTGTTGAAAATACGATCGTATTCGTCTTGAAATTCAGACATACCAGTCGGCGCAGGGATACATAAAGGTATTATTCCCCTCCAAAAAAGTCGACAAGAGTAAATGGGGGATGAGTTTATATCACAGAATCCACGATTGGACAGACTCTTATTATTATTATTATTATTATTATTATTATTATTATTATTATTATTATTATTATTATTATTATTATTATTATTATTATTATTATTATTATTATTATTATTATTATTATTATTATTATTATTATTATTATTATTATTATTATTATTATTATTATTATTATTATTATTATTATTATTATTATTATTATTATTATTATTATTATTATTATTATTATTATTATTATTATTATTATTATTATTATTATTATTATTATTATTATTATTATTATGTTTGTTGCCCAGAATCTCACGGGTCAAAACACGCTTGGAAACATTATGCCTCTTTTGTATATCGGGCTCCCGCTTGGGGCAATTGTGCTGATCGTGATTCTCTACATCATTCTGCCGCCGGACAACCTCAAAATCACGAGAAAAGAGATCACCGAAACCGAATACAGCAAAGAGATTCTGGCATCCGGTCATAATCCTGACGATGAGAATGAGTTAAAACTGATCAAAAAACGAAAGCAGGCATTGAAGATACAGGAAATTTTTAAGCATCCGCTCAAATTTTTCATCTCAGACTACTCCATAGCCGCCGTTATGGGAGGAGTTCTTGCACTCATCGTTTTTCTTCTCTGGTACATTTGGGTATTTGCAGAGATCTTTCTGGTCTTTACTCTGCAGGTCTTGGTCTGAATACTTATAATAGCCTCCATTTTTCCTCTCATGACCTCCTACGAACTCAGAAATCGCTATATCACCCGTATCGAGAAACAACTTCCGGAATTTCTCCGGGAGATAGCTGATATGTGTGACATAGGGATGACGCTTCCGGGAGCTATCGGCATGATAGCAGGTCATAAGAGCGGAGTTCTCTCAACAGAGATCTCGATTGTGGCAGAAGAACTCAAATATGGATCATCCATCTCCGGGGCACTGGTTCGGATGGAGGAACGAATCGGCCTTACGACGGTTAAGCGGGCGATCTCACTTATCGTCAAGGCAAGCGAGGTCACGGATTATATCCGCGAGATCCTCAGCATCGCGGTTGCCGACCTTGAACATTATCTCAAAATGAAGAACAAGCGGATGAACGTCTCGTTTGTGTACCTCGCGGTCATTTATCTCTCGTCCGGGATATATCTGTTCGCTGCATATGAGATGAATGTCGCGCTCATTTCGAGTATTTCCTCGTTTGATATCTCATTCGATCTGACGGCAAACAAACTCGATATGTTCAACATCGGTATTATCCTCGCCTTTTTCTCAGGAATTATGGCAGGTTAAATGTCTGCGAACAACATCCTGTCCGGACTGAAACACGTCATTATTATGCTGATAATGACGGTTTTCGTCTTCGTATATCTAATTTAGGAGAATCTGGTGAAAAATGAAACAAGAAGATGCAGTATCAACGGTTGTAGGAGAGATGCTCCTCCTCGTCATTGCTTTGGTCCTGACATCGGTCTTTGCAGTCTCGATCCTTGGTCTCATTCCGGGCGATCGTGAGGAGGTCGTAAATGTAGGCATGAATGCTTCCGTGGCTACGGGAACGATCCAGCTCTGGCACAAAGGAGGAGACTGGATCGAAAACGGCACTCTCACGGTCTCGGTGTACAACGGAACCAACAAATTCGATAAACGTAACATTAGTGAACTGGAATGCAGAAATCAAACTGATGATAGGGTGGAAATATTTCAACTCGGCGGATACCTTGCATTCACAGTCGACTCGCTTTCGTCAAGAGACGAAGTCCGCCTTTCGACACAACGAACAACCATCTTTGCGGGGGTCATATAATGAAAAAAGATGCTGGGATATCAACGGTGGTTTCCGTGATGCTGATATTAGTGATCTTGGCGATCTGCATGGCAACATTTTCTGCAACCTACCTTCCGGGGCTGAAGCAAAACGCTGAAATCATCCATTCTGAAGATTTTCAAGAAGCATTCATGAGATTCTCAGGAGATGTCGATTCGGTGTATGCTCTTGACCGAAGCGCCGTGTTCTCCGAAACATTCAAACTTGGCGGCGGAGATATCCTGCTCTCGCCGTCCAAATCAAGCGGGACCGTGGAGATCCAAGATGTGTCTCTTGGAACTCTCCACGTAGGCAGTAACGAGATCCCCCTGACAACGGTGAACGTAAGTTACACACCGTACTTAACCGTCTGTAAACCGCAAGAGTAACTCTACGAAAATGGGCTCGTCTGGGTGACGCTTGGGTCAATAGAAACGCCTGCTTCTCTTAAACTCTTCACATCAGCCGACGGCTATTCCTACGCTGAGACTCATGCAAGAGACTGGATCGATACGATGAAGGACTCACGGGAAATCGATAACAACAATGTGACGATTACCCTAACGAAGCTTTATACCGATCCCGATCCTAGTGCGAACTATGTGACCGGATCGGGATCAGTCAAGCTGATCATCGAAGCTACGAAAAATCAGACGGAACTCACTCTTGCACTGGGAGAAAAGATTCAATTCGAATCCGCTGATGGCATCGAGGATTGGTATCCGGCAACGGATGACACGACGACCGTTACTCTTAACATCATCTCGGCAAAGGTGAGTGTCCGATGACCGATGACGCCGTTTCCGAAGTAATGGGGGTTATGATCATGCTTGTGGTGACCATCCTTCTCGTAAGTATCGTCGGAGCAAGCGCATCTGGACTTATCGGGGACAACAAAACGCCTGTCTCGGCTGAACTTGTGTTCGTCGAAGACTCCGGAAATAACCTCATATTCGAGCATCGTGCAGGAGATCCCTTAACTCTTTCCAGCCTGAAACTCGTTCTCGGGGTCCGTGACAACATGACACGAAACATTTCGTTGAATGCATCTTCATTTACAAGCACCGGTGGAAATTCCGTGCAGGTAGCTGACCGGATACTGATTTCATTTGACACAAGCACACTGGCCTCGCCGGGAGAATACATCACATACCAATTCTACGATATAGAATCAAAATCGCTTCTTGAATCCGGGGAGATTCATGTATAATACGGCAAATTCGTCACTGTTGATCAACAATATCGAGGCAATCCAAACGAGAGAGAGAGAAAAACATATGCATTACTGTCTGCAAAGACAGGACCCTCAATAATTAAGAGAAAGAAAGACATATGTCCGGAGATCGGTATCACAAACCCCCAAAGCTCTTTTTTTTCTTCGGCGCGTATCGGGTATCCTCCATTACGTATTGGGGATACTCCGCGGAAACATCGCCGATGATCGTCAAAAATAATCATGTTTATATAGAACTACTAAACAACATATTCAATACATTACTCTGTTAAAACAGGGTATAGGTGATTATACTATGTCAGCACAACTTGGCGGACAGCCAATTTTAATCCTCAAAGAAGGAGGAAACCGTACTCGCGGACGGGATGCACAGAGCATGAACATCGCAGCAGCAAAAGCCGTTGCCGGTGCCGTAAGATCCACCCTTGGTCCGAAAGGAATGGACAAGATGCTCGTCGACACCATCGGAGATGTCGTTATCACCAATGACGGTGTGACCATCCTTAAAGAGATGGACATCGAACACCCGGCAGCAAAGATGATGGTCGAGATCGCAAAGACCCAGGATGACGAAGTCGGAGACGGAACCACCACCGCAGTCATCATTGCAGGCGAACTCTTAAAGAAAGCTGAAGAGCTTCTCGAGATGGACATTCACCCGACCGTTATCACCCTTGGATACAGACAGGCAGCAGAGAAAGCACAGGAACTTCTCAAGACCATTTCAATCGACGTGAAGGCAAAAGACACCGCAGTCCTTTCCAAGATCGCCGCAACCGCAATGACCGGTAAGAATGCAGAATCCTCCAAGGACAAACTCTGTGACCTTATCGTCCGTGCAATCACACTCGTTGCAGACGCAGACGGAACTGTTGACACTGAAAACGTCAAAGTCGAGAAGCGTGTCGGCGGATCGATTGACGAGTCAGAGATCATCGAAGGTATGATCATCGACAAGGAACGTGTCCACCCGGGCATGCCCAAATCCGTCAAGAACGCCAAAATCCTTCTGCTCAACGCAGCAGTCGAATACAAGAAGACCGAAGTCGACGCAGAGATCTCCATCACCTCCCCTGATCAGCTCCAGATGTTCCTCGATGAGGAAGAGCGCATGATCAAAGGCATCGTCGAGAAGATCAAAGCATCCGGCGCAAATGTCCTGTTCTGTCAGAAAGGTATCGACGACATTGCACAGCACTACCTCTCCAAGGCAGGTATATTTGCAACCCGCCGTGTAAAGAAATCCGATATGGAAAAACTTGCACGTGCAACCGGCGGAGCACTTATTTCCTCGATCGACGCAATCTCCGGTGACGAGCTCGGTATTGCAGGTGTCGTCGAAGAGCGTAAAGTCGGCGGCGAAGAGATGATCTTCGTTGAGAAATGCAAGAACCCGAAAGCTGTCTCGATCATCATCAAAGGCGGAACCGACCACGTTGTCGACGAGCTCGGCCGTGCTCTGGAAGATGCACTCCGTGTCGTTGCCTGTGTCGTTGAAGACAAGAAAGTTGTCGCCGGAGGAGGCGCACCGGAAGTTGAGCTTTCCCTCAGACTCCGTGAATACGCAGCAACGCAGGGCGGACGTATCCAGCTCGCAATCGAAGCATTCGCAGGCGCACTGGAAATCATCCCGAGAACCCTTGCAGAGAACGCAGGTCTCGACCCGATCGACAAACTCGTAGAGCTTCGTGCAGCACACGAGAAAGGCAAGAAGACCTACGGTCTCGATGTCTTTGAAGGAAAGGCAATTGACATGTGGGAAGCTGGCGTTGTTGAGCCGCTCCGTGTGAAGACCCAGGCAATTTCCTCAGCAGCAGAAGCCGCCGTCATGATTCTCAGAATCGATGATGTAATCGCATCCGCAAAGTCCGCGGGACCATCACCCGAAGAGATGGCCGCAATGGGCGGAGGCATGGGTGGAGGCATGGGCGGAATGGGCGGCATGCCCCCAGGAATGATGTAAAGGCAGACATGCCCCGGGAGAATACTCCCTCATCATTTTTTTCATCATTCAGGACCTTTAACTATTTTCAAATACCAATGATGTACTAGTATCTGAGGGACTTTGCCGTGCGTCATGAAATATTGTATCAGTACGATCTCCCGATCGAGATTCTGGATGACATTCCCAGGACCGAGGAGGTCCTGAATGTTATTTACGCACGAAGTAAAGATAAATTTCTGATCCCGATCCTTTTGACACGTCTTCGCATGCTCTGGGGATATCCCGAACGTGAAACGGTGTACCGGATCTATGAGATGAATTATATTGACATTATGGAGGCTTCCGTCCGGTTCCCGGCCGCGATCGCCCCAACCCTGACGCTCAAGACGGTGAATAATGACAAATATATCTTCCACAGCGTGAAAAATTCCGTGGAGGAGGTCAGAGCTGCACTTCTGACGCTGCGCGAGATGATGAACGGGAAAGTCGGGGGAATCTGGGACATCGCCATGAAACGCAATCTGCTTACCGAAGAGTATCTGTTACGAGAGACGGGACCGAAGTCGGCAGGGCCGGCCGCCATGGAAGAGGATGATGTATTCGAAGATACGCCGGCACCGGGAGCCGGAGATGCTGGCTCGGGAGAGGATATCTTCGAACAGAAAAGCGTCATTACGGAGAAACAAAAAGAGGAGGCTAAGGCTGCCTGGGCTTTCCGGATGATCGAATCCACTGCTGCGAAAGAAGAGCCGAAGGAAAAGATCGAGGAGAAGGTCGAAGTACCGCTGAACGATGTGATCGTGTTCGAAACCGATTCAGGGAAGAGGGATGATCAGTGGCATGACGAGGGGAAAGGGGACGCGATGATCCTGCCGGGGGGACGGACCCGGGTCGGCGGAGGGCGGTATAAACATCTTAATGATGATCCAAAGAGTCAGCCGGCGGATGATGACTCGGAGGTGTATGTCTCGAAGAGACCTGATATCCAAAGACCGCCGGCGGTGAGACCCATTTCGCCGGTGACGCTGGAGCCGCGGGAAGGGCTGGATGATGAGGCGATCGATAAATCCCTCGAGGCGCTGAAGTATCTGCGGGAGAACGGGATTATCACGGAGGATGAGTATAAGAAACGGTGTCTGGGACTTTTTAAGAGGACCGGGTTGTAGCCGGATCGGATACAAGAACACCCAAACTCACCCGTAATCATACAACTCTTTTCAAAAACAGCAGATATTGGAAGATTTTAAAAAAAGTGATGGGGAGGCTCAGCTGCAGCCGCTCCATCCGCAGTGCTTGCAGATCCCCTGATTACAGCCCTCACCGAAATCCAGAGGCTCCCCGCACTCGGGGCACGGCGGCTTCTTCTTTTCTCCGGGCTTCTTCTTTTCTCCGGGCGTCACCGGGGTCAGCGACCAGTTGTCCAGAGTCGTGATCGCCTGATTGGTTGCCGCAAGTTCGATGCATTTTCCTACGACATCGGCACAGGACAGACCTTCTGAGTTTTTGTTCTTGATCGCCGAGACACAGTTCACTTTCGCAAACTGCTTCACGAACTTCTCATACGGAACACCGTTCTGTAAACCTGTGCTGATACTTCTGCCAAGTGCATTGCTGCTTGCTTCACACCCCGCTCCAACAGTTCTGATGAAAACCTCCATTGGTTTTCCGTCCATCGTGTTCACCGTGATATACAGACGGCAGCAGCCGGACTGGGCAAGGAAGGTTCTTCCAACGAGTTCCCGCGGACGGGTGAAATGTAACTGCGGGACGATGCCGGGGGCCGGCTTCTCCGGGTTATCGGCAGGCTTTGCCGTTTCCTGTTTCTCGAGAGCGAGAACGACATCCTCTCTTGACCCGGTGCGGTAGAGAGTCATCCCTTTGATACCCTCCTTCCATGCAAGAAGGACCGCCTTCTCGACATCCTCTTTGGTAGCGGAGACGGGCATATTGATCGTCTTCGAGATCGAGGCGTGAACATGTTTCTGGAATGCCGCCTGCATTAAGATATGATCCTTCCATCCGATATCCAGAGCAGTCTTGAAGACGGCTTTGAACGTATCGGGCAGCCACTCAACATCCTGAACCGAGCCGGTTTCATGCACGTGGTTAATGACTTCGTCGCGTTTTGCTTCCGCTTCTGCGCCCGTAAGACCCATCGACGTGAGGACACGCCTGAGTTCCGATTCAAAGTATGGATGAACAATCACGAATGTTTTGCCGACCGTGTTCCTTCGGGTGTAGGCAAACGAGAACACCGGCTCGATACCGGACGAACAGCCGGCGAGGAGCGAGATGGTTCCGGTCGGAGCGATCGTAGTGAGGGCAGAATTTCGCATGATGAGCCCCTGCTTGTCCCAGACACTTCCTTCATATGCAGGGAACGTGCCCTTTTCTTTCCCAAGAACGATGGACTCTTCGACGGCAGCATTGTTGACCCGTTCCATCACTTCGATGCAGAAGTTTCTGCCGGCTTCCGAATCGTAGGGGATCCGGAGCATGAGCATCGCATCGTGAACACCCATCAGACCAAGACCGACCTTTCGCATACGGTTCGTGGCTTCGCGGATCTCCGGGATCGGGAAGACGTTTTTCGTGATGACTGCATCGAGGAACCGGATACCCATCCGGGTCATTTTATCAAGAGCCTCGTAATTGATCCCATCCGCCCGGATAAATTTTGCCAGATTGATACTTCCAAGAACGCAGGACTCGAACGGCAGGAGAGGCTGTTCACCGCAGGGATTGGTGGTGTCGATCTCGCCGAGATTGGGAGTGGGATTTTTCTGATTGATGGTATCGTAGAAAAGAATGCCAGGCTCGCCGTTCTTCCAGACACCTTCTATGATGCCTTCCCAGATTTCCCCAACGGTAATTCCGACACCTTCGGTACTGGTTACCCAGACCTTGGCCATCTCACCTTTCGCGACATGATCAATGAATGCGTCCGAGACCATCACGGAGATGTTGAAGTTACTGAAGTCGCCTTCCTTGGCTTTGCTTTTGATGAACTTCATGATGTCCGGGTGCCAGACATTCAGGATACCCATATTTGCCCCGCGTCTTCTGCCGCCCTGTTTGATGACATCGGTCGCGGCATTGAACACCCGCATAAAGGAGACCGGCCCGGATGCTACACCTTCCGTTGAACGGACCGGGGATCCCTCGGGAC
Organism: Methanocorpusculum sp.; assembly: GCA_965229365.1. Taxonomy (GTDB): domain Archaea; phylum Halobacteriota; class Methanomicrobia; order Methanomicrobiales; family Methanocorpusculaceae; genus Methanocorpusculum. The sequence goes on from OZ245878.1 coordinate 388,922, forward strand.
GCAGGTGGGAAAAGTTATAGCCCGTTCCTCCTCCCGACTGGTGAATGATCGCTCCCCAGCGGATAGCATCAAAAATTTCCGGGAGGGAATCATTCACCGGGAGCGTGAAACAGGCGGAGAGCTGCCCAAGCGGTGTTCCTGCGTTCATCAGTGTGGGAGAGTTTGGAAGGAACGACAACGACATCATGGCGTCAAAGTATTCCTTCGTCTCTTCCGGTGTTTCACCTAATGCATCTGCAACTCGTCTACAGACATCTTCGAAAGATGCCTCACCGGTACGGTAATATCTTGCCGCTAAAATACTGTCAACTACTGAGTCCGCCATCAATTAATCCCTCGATTTACTGGTGTTTTGTTCAAAATCCCAAATTGGGATACTGCGTACCCCAACTGATTTTTTGTACGTAAGAATTAATTGGACATACCCGTATTTAATTTACTTCATTGGGTGCTGAGGTTATGTTGGCTTTCTGAACCAAACGCTTAACAGCTAGTTAATGAGACCAATTAACTACGATGGTAGTTCCCGCAAAAGTATTTTTCACCAAAGGAAGGGGTGTTCACAAAGATCAGCTCGTTTCGTTTGAGATGGCCCTCAGAAACGCAGGAATCGCTCCGTTCAATCTAGTGTATGTTTCTTCGATCATGCCTCCGGATGCAGATATCATCTCGCGCGATGAGGGGCTCGCTGCTCTGAGACCCGGAGAAATCGTGTACTGCGTGATGGCTAAAAACGCATCAAAAGAGCCGAATCTAAAAATATCCGCATCTATCGGACTTGCAGTACCGCAGATCCATGATAAGCAGCACGGATATCTTTCGGAGCATCACTGCATCGGGATGTCAGAAAAAGAGTGCGGAGCATATGCCGAGGAACTCGCAAGAACGATGCTTGATACCATTATGCAGAAACAGGGCGGCAATATTCTGAAAACCAGCAATATCAGCATTGCTGCCGAGACGGACAGAGACGGAAACTGGACGACTGTTGTTGCGACGGCGGTCTTCGTCTGTTAAACCTATATCTGAATACAACCAATATTTTTACAACATGTGCGGCATCACTGGCATTACCGATTCAACGGATGTATCGGGATCATTGTACCTGGCATTATATGCCCTCCAACACAGGGGTCAGGAGAGCGCCGGTATCTACACGTATGATGGTGAGACCGTGCATAAATACAAAGGATACGGTCTCGTTTCCGAAGTGTTTAGCGGTCCAATCCTCGATGGTCTGAGAGGGAAAACAGGCATTGGTCATGTGAGATATCCAACGACCGGCGGATCGAAACCTGAGAACATTCAGCCGTTCCATTTTATGTTCCGGGGACATTCGCTGTCGCTCGTCCACAACGGGAATTTGATCAATAACGACGAACTCAGATACGAATACGAAGGGCACGGCCATATTTTTTCCACAACGTCTGACACCGAAGTCATCGCAGCTATCCTCGCAAACGAGATCATCCATGACCACACGCCTGACGAAGCGATCAGTTACTGTATGCGAAAGATCAGCGGATCATATGTCGTGATCTTTATGCTGGACGGAATTCTGTATGCATTCCGCGATCCGCTCGGCATCAAACCGTTGTGCCTTGGAAAAACCGAGACGGGTGGCCATGTCCTTGCCTCCGAAAGCGTAGCTTTGGATGCGATCGGTGCCGAGTTCGTCAGAGACATCTGCCCAGGTGAGAGCGTGGGACTCCATGGCGGCGAAGTTTTTTCCCGAAAGATGATGAAGGCAAAATCCTGTGCGCACTGTATGTTCGAGTATGTTTACTTCGCACGGGCCGATGCGGTCATCGACGGTATTTCGGTCTACGATGTGCGCAGAAAGACCGGAGCGCTGCTTGCAAAGGAAGCTCCGGCAAAAGCGGATCTGATTTCGCCGGTTCCGGATTCAGGAACGGCGGCGGCGACCGGATTTTCCCGCGAATCAGGCATCCCATTCCGTGAAGCCTTGATCAAAAACCGGTACACGGGCCGGACGTTTATTATGCCGAGCCAGGAAAAACGCGAGATCGCGGTCCGGATGAAACTGAATCCGGTCCGGGGCCATATCAAAGACAAATCCGTGGTCTTAGTCGACGACAGTATCGTGAGAGGGACAACCTCGAAAAAGATTCTGTCTCTCGTGCGCGAGTTCGGTGCAAAAGAACTCCACCTCAGAATCGCATCCCCGCCGATCATCGCCCCCTGTTATCTAGGAACGGATTTTCCCACAAGAGATGAACTGATCACCTCGACGAAATCGGTGTCTCAGGTGGAGAAGGAGATCGACGCAACCAGTCTTGCCCATATCTCACTGGATGGACTCATCAAAGCGATCGGTATTTCAAGGGAAGATCTCTGTCTTGGATGTCTGACCGGAAAATACCCACTTGCAATCCCGGGGGAAAAAGAGGACGACCGCGAGATAGAAATGGTAGACTCCTACTCCTGTCCCTAAACATATCCACTGCTTTTTTAAGAGATAACCAGTTTCAAACAGGGTAACCGAACAACAGGAACGGGAAAAATAAGTGAAGAAAAATTAGGTAAACATAGTGTTTTTCCGCTCCCGGCAAATAAGGGAAAAACATACAAAAATTTTGAGAGGTTTTTAGAGAGAGTGTTACGTGTCATTAACCTGAGTATTAATATGGAACAGAATCGAAAACAGTAGTGGTGTGGTGTGTTTGTGAGGTGTATATTCTGTGGAAAAGGCCGGTGTGTGTGTGTGATGTGTCCTTGTTTCCCATTTTACAGAACTGATTTTGTTCACGGGTCTGTTTGCCGCTTGTGCTCTTCTCACAAGCTGCTACATTTCTATTTGTCATTCTTGTATTTAAACACAACGCTCAACGCACGGCGTTGATGTTTTGCATCAATATCAGATATAGTGCAAAGCATTATAATTTCCGGAGTCGGATAAAGTGTAATGGTAGAGCAGACAGGCGAATTCTCCGAGATTCTCACACTTTTACGGGAGAACCCGCGCGGAATGTCCGTCACAGAAATTGCCGACGCCACGCACCTGAACAGGAACACCATAGCACGATATATGGATAACCTGCTCGTGTCCGGACGGGTCGAGATGCGCACATTCGGAAAAGCGAAGGTGTTTTTTTTATCGAAACGGGTCCCCGTATCGGCAATGCTTAACCTTTCATCCGAGATGGTACTCCTGATAGACGCAGATCTCAAAGTCATTCAGGCAAATGAGTCATTAGTATCGTTCCTCTCCGCAGACAGCGAGGAGATCGTCGGGAAATACGTTTATGACAGTGCCTGCAAAACCTTCTGCAACGATGTGCTCACTGACCAGATCAGAGCCGCCCTGCAGGGCGAGATGGTGAAAAGTGAACTGCGTCTTTTGAAAAACGGAACAAACTGCTATCTGGATCAGCGGATCTATCCCATGGTCCTCCCCGACGGAAGACCCGGCGTAACGGTTGTCTGGGACGACATCACGGAAAATGTAAATTCGGCGGATGCTCTCGAACAAAGCGAAGCAATGTTTCGGCGTCTCGTCGAAACGATCCATGACGTCATCTGGTCTCTAGATGAAACCTTCGGTCTCCAGTACATCAGCCCCCAGATTACCTATGTGACCGGATACTCGCCCGAGGAACTCATCGGCCGCAAACTTTCCGAGTTCATACCGGCGGGAGCAGCAGCCCGTTTCAATTGGGAACTTGCCTCGGCAATCTCGCGGGAAAACGGATTCACAATGCCCGAGTTTCCCTTCATCTGCAAAGACGGAAGAAAAATCTACTGCGAATTTTCCGGATCTCCGGTCCTTCTTGAAGAAGAACACTCGATATTCCTTGGATACAACGGCGCTCTTCGTGACGTGACCGACCGCAGAGATGCGGAGCGTGGAGCGAAACGGTGGAAACGATTCCTGGACGGCGTGATGAACAACATCCCTGCGATCATCACCGTAATCGGCATGGAGTCGCGGGAATACTATTACGTCAATAAATCTGCGGAAAAGTTCCTTCAAATACCGAGAAATGAACTTTCCCAGATGACTTCAAAAGAGATCCTGAGAAAAATCGGATCGGTCCGTTTGACGGAAGCACACGACACAGTGGCTTTGACCGGTAAAGAGGCCAGGGTTTCTGAAGACCGGATCGTGGTCAACGGAGAGACCAGATACATATCGGCCCAGATCATTCCTATGAACCTCTCGGTCGACCGGCAATATCTGCTGACGATCGTCAACGACATCACCGAAGAGGATGCAGACCGGCAGCGGCAAATGATGAGCAGGGAACTTGCCTTCATTCTGGAAGGTATATCTTCGACCAAGGAGATGTGGGACCCCCTGCTCGATATGCTGCCGAAGATCTCCGGGTTCGAGTCGGTGGCGGTCTATCAGCTGAGCATCTTCGATGACTACACCATGTTCAGATCGAGAAACGGCAGATTCGCACCCGCGATCCACACCAACTCCATGATCCATCGGATCATCAGAAAAGGCGAGCCGGTCATCTTCGACAAACATCGGATGAGACTTCTGCCGGAAAACACCGTCTCACCGATGGATCAGGCAAAATCACTGGTCTTTATGCCGGTCCTTTTAGAAGGAAGGGCAGTCGCCTGCGTGATTCTCGGTTCAAAAACGGCACTCGCGCCGGACACCGTGAGGAGAACACTTCTCTTATCCACGGTATTCCAGATCAGCACGGTTGCATCCAGATGCCTTGTTCAGGAAAAACTCCAGCGGGAACGAGACCGGACACGAAGTTATCTGGATGTGGCAGGTGTTTTGCTTGTTGCGGTGAACCGCGAGGGAAACGTTGAGATGCTCAATAAATACGTTACGAAAATTCTCGGCTATACCGAAGCGGAACTGATGGGAAAGAACTGGTTTACGACCGTGATCCCGGAAAAAGCCCGACAAAAAAGAATGGACGGCTTCCAGAAACTCATCGCAGGAAATTTCCACGAGGATGATTATGTGTACGAGGGTGTAGTCCGCTGTAAAGACGGGACGGAAAAGACCCTCAGATGGAGAAATAATCCGCTTCATGAAGAATGCGGAAGTATCGCAGGCATCGTTTCATCCGGAGAAGTAGTGTAAATTTTTTAGATATTTTTCTGCAGAGCTTTTTCGACGATCTTTATTGCACAAAGGTCCCCGCACATCGAACAGGTTTCGCAGTCCCCGTCCCGGTCATGAATCTCTTTGGCGTGTCCTTCGAAAAGGGAGAGATCATACTGAGCCTGCCAGTCGAGATTCTTACGGGCCTCCGCCATCTTTGCCTGACGGGGAAGTTCGACATCCCTCCGGCGGGAAAGGTCACCCACATGGGCAGCGACTTTGCAGACCCGGGTACCTTCGATGATATCATCGACGTTAGGGAGAGCAAGATGCTCAGACGGAGAGACCATGCACAGGAAATCAGCTCCGGCACAGGCAGCAGTAGCTCCCCCTATCGCGCCCGTGATATGATCATACCCCGGAGTGATATCAGTAACAAGCGGACCTAAAAGATACAGCGGTGCATAATCCGTGATCTCCTTGATCATTTTCACATTGTAGGGAATCTCGTTGTAGTCCATGTGTCCAGGACCCTCGATCATCCGCTGAATCCCTTTGTCTTTGGCACGCCTGGCAAGTTTTCCAAGCGTCAGATATTCCTGGGATTTGGCAAGTTTGGTTGAATCGACATAGGCTCCCGGACGCATACCGTCGCCAAGCGAGAGAGAGATTTCGTATTCGTCGAGAATCTCGAGAAGATAATCATATTCTTTATATAGAGGATTCTCCTCGCCGCTTGAAAGCATCATTGCCGTATGGAACGATCCTCCGCGTGACACGACCCCCATCACCCGGGGATCGAGAGTCAGGGCATCCACAACCTCCAGATTGACCCCGCAGTGAAGCGTCATGAAATCGACGCCCTGTTTTGCCTGATCGCGGATCACGGAAAACAGGATATCCGCCGTTAAGTCGACGACGTTTCCTGCACGGCGAACCGCTTCGTAGATTGGAACGGTCCCAACAGGGATCGCGAGTTTGAGAATCTCTTTTCTCATCGCGGTAAGATCGCCTCCCGTGGACAAATCCATTATGGCGTCGGCACCGTTATCGATCGCAGCCTCTGCTTTCACCATCTCCTTTGGCGGATGGCAGGTGACGCCGGATGTTCCGATATTTACATTGATCTTGACGGTTGCCCCCTCGCCGATCACGCACGGTTTATATTCACGCGCCTCGTTTTTCAGGAGAATGGCCCGGCCCGCGATGATATTTCTGGACAGGGCCTCCGGCGTCATTCCCTCGGATTTTGCAGCCTCGACGATGCTGGATACATCCCCGTGAAGGCAGTTCTGGATGATGGAGTGCATATATGAGTACCTATTTGGTTTCCGTTCGCATTATAGGTTATACAGAGTCTGTCCAATCGTGGATTCTGTGATATAAACTCATCCCCCATTTACTCTTGTCGACTTTTTTGGAGGGGAACAATACCTTTATGTATCCCTGCGCCGAGTGGTATGTCTGAATTTCAAGACTAATAAGATCGTATTTTCAACAATGGAGTCATCCCTCCGGATATGTCCATTTGCTGGCTCATGTCCCTGCTCAACATTAGTGACATTGTACGAAAAATCGAACAAACTTATTATTCACCTCATCTTCGCGATTATTTTCATTATCCCATTGATTTTCTGATAAAACTGACTGTTGTCATGACTTATCGCAGAATAGCCTATCGTCATATTCGGCGTAAAATAACGGAAGAAGATCTCAGCCACCTTCTTCCGACAAAATCACCACTCTGGTTACCTTCGCCGATTACGTTGCATTACTTTGTGAAATATCGGTTAGGTGAGGAGGGTATGGAAGTTCTTATGTTTTTGATAAGCAAAAAGATTGTCCATTTCCTCAAATCTGAAACCGAGGTAATTATCGATTCCACTCCTTTAGTTGCAAGCCGTTATTGTCCCAATAGTCTGTTTAACCCTCATTATCAGGTTAAAATGGATAAAGCACATATTTTGAATCTGGGGGCTTATCCCTTGTTTATGATTCATTCAGAAGGAACGGAGAATGACAAACTCTATGCGCATTTTTTGATTCAGATTGCTGAACTTCTCGGCGTATCCTGTGATCGTGTATTGATGGATGCGGGATATGACTCCCTAGAGCTACACACGTTAATATTTGAGAAACTTGATGCAAAACCCCTTATTCAACTGAGATCTGACGCGCAATTGTCCCAATTAGGTTCAGAGAAGACCATAATAAAACAGATCAATACGTTCTGGAGAAAAGGAGGAAATGCCCAAATGTCTCTTACAGAAAAACTGGTATTTCTCTGCAAGAATGGTAAACGGGAGATGGTAAGAGCATATCTCAGAAATCAGACTATTCTTCATGGAAGGGAGGTAAAAGATGCTATGAAAAGGCGGGGAACGTGCGAACGCAAGCATGCACACCTCAAACCGTCAAATTTGATGTGGTGCATTGCAAGAAAAACAACAGAGCGCTCTCTGTAATAATGAATTTTATAACGTTCCAATTATTGATGTTAGCCCATTTACAGAATAGATTTCAGAATATGAATTTTGCAAATTATCGATAAGAAGTATAAAGAAGTCTGATTTGGCAGATTCCCCCCAATCCCATGTCAATAGTGAAACGGTTGAATCATGATATTCCTAGGTGAAGTTATCTCGATCAAAAAAAACTATGTCCAATGGATTGACGTATCGATTGGACAGACTCTCCTTTGTAAAGTAATCTCATCTCCTTATTTATTATACCATGATCGAGAGATTTAGCTGTGAATAAATATCCAAATACATATTGTGAATCTAATTCTTTATTAAACTCTTTATCATTTATATAAATCTTATATTTATCTGTGGGTATTTTTGAACAATATTTGGAATTAATATAATAATTATCCATTTTTTGGGTCGTTCTTGCAAATATCTTCAATTGATCCATCATATTCAGCTACTTTATAATCAAACTCAGTGTCTTTAGTATCGATTGTGCTAACAGAGAGATCAACCGGAAGACATTTTTGTAGAAACCGCTCGTTTCCTATCTTATTGCAGAAAAATCAAATATCTCATTTTCATCACGAGTAAGTTCACAAAATATTGAGATGGTCCTATTAGTGTCAACATTGAAAAAATTCTTTTCATCGACATTTCTTGATTTTATATATTTTGGCGAGTATTCACCTAGAACCAAGTTGATTGCATTAATGAGGTTTGTTTTACCGGCATTATTTTTACCTACAATTGCATTCTTTCCTTTGTTAAATTCAACACTTAGATATTCTATTGAACGATAATTTCTAATTATTACCCGGGAAAGATACATGATATTGGTATTTGAAGGCATCTTCCATATAAATGTAGACTACAATTGAGTGGGATGACGTTTTTTTTAGATTTATTCTCGCTGTATCCTATCTATTATGAATTGGAATGAAGGGGAATCCTTCCTCAGAGTTCATCAAGCCTAAGGCGTATTTCATCTCTCTGTCTTGTCGTGCTAAACTATTTGCATGGGAGCCGCCGGGGCGGCGACAGAATTTGCCCGAACGCTCCCGATGAGGGAGATGGGGGAAAAGCAAATCCGATTCTATTAAGATTCGCGACGATTCAAGCGAGCGAAGCGAGTCGGAGAGCAAATTTATTATATGCGACCGTGGTTGGTTTTCTCCTGCGTCCAAAATGAGGATATCCCGTCCCCGCCAAAAAAAAAGTTAGAAAACGGAATCCAGCATCCGCCCGAAATGCGGCACGAAATCCTTCTTCCTCGAAACGACTCCCGGCAGATGCATCGGCGTCTTCTGCCAGTTCATCGCAAGCATCGTCGCCTCATCCGCCGCCGTAAACATATCCGACCCCATCTCCGAAACACTCGTATATAACGCAATATAGATATCCGGGGCATGCGGCTGCCGCAGCTTCGCCTCCAGCGCCGCAAAAATCGCCTCTTCATTCGTCTTCGCATACGCATACGACGGGACAAGCACCTGCGAAATAATCACCCGCTTGTCGGACAGGTTATACTCCTTTGTGTCCCGCTCGAGAAGTTCATCCTGCGAAACGCCTGAAAGAGACATCCCTTCTGCGATCAGCTCATTTGCATAGGAGACCGGATCCAACCCGGCGATCTCGGACAGGAAGTTAACCGCATTCTCATCCTGCCGCGTCGTCGTCGACATCTTCAGACTGAGCGTATCCGAAAGGATACCCGAAAGAAGGATCCCTGCCACGCTCGTATCCGGCTTGACCCCCGCCTCCATAAAGCGCCTGGTCACGATCGTCGAAGTCGAACCCACCGGCTCCATATCGAACCGGATCGGGCGAAGCGTCGCCATCGCCCCAAGCCGGTGGTGATCGATGATCTCGATGATATCCGCCGTCTCGATCCCCTCCACCGCCTGACTGTACTCGTTGTGATCGACGAGGATCACCGACTTCGCCACATCCTCCATCAGCGAGTTCCGCGAAATCGTCCCAAGCAGTTTGCCGTTTTCATCCACCACACAGGCCGTCCGGTACTTCGAGTTCGAAACGATCTGCTTCACGTATTCCATCGTATCGGCGATCCGGACCGTCGGCACATCCTTCGTCATGATCGTCTCGGCGGGGAGCGTTAAGTGTATCATCTTCGCGACCCCGAACGCGTCGACCTCGGTCGAAATCACCGTCACCCCTTTTTCCGCGGCCGACGCGAGCAGTCTTTGCCCGACCGGAGCCGAATCCGCGATGATCAGCGCCGCGATCCCTGCCGAGACCAAAGCAAGCTGCGTCGGCTCGTCATCTCCGACGATCGCGATATCCTTCTTCGTGATGCGGGAGAGAATCACGTGCAGGGCATCGATCGAAATATACACCGCCCCTTCAAGGACGGTGTGGTTTTTCACCCGCACCGTTCCGTGCAGGATCCGTGCGAGCGTATCCACGCTCACCGGCGAAACCGCGAGCGTCTCCATCTTCGTATTCGAAACATACGCCCTGGCAAGACCGTGCTCGCTCACAAGACCGATCAGCTTCCATTCAGGATCGGTGATCGGCAGATTGCGCAGATCGTTTTTATCCATCAGCTCGATCACATCGATCGTCGGCGTTTCCGCATTCGCGCTCTCCGGGTGCGTGAACGGAATATCCGCCACCGACGGCTCGACGCTCAGGACAAGGGCCGGCCCCTCCATATCGAACTTCGCGAGAGCATACTTCGACTCGGCGTTCAGGTCGCCGCAGCGTGCCGCGATATACGTATCCTTCCCGTCCCTGTTCAGAAATGCCGCATACCCGATTGCACTGCATATACTGTCAGTATCCGGGTGCCGATGGCCCATTACATATATTGACTTCAACTGAGACTCTCCTGACGATATTATGGGTATAGTTTGGCGGTAAATTAGATAGACTTTTTCCGGCCGGGATTTAGGCTAACGCAAATTATTAAGACATTTCACCCCTTATTTATTTGGCATCATGCACAAGGAAGAACTACTTGAGCTTCATCAGATATTTTTTGACATCAAAGTATACTACGAGTCATTAAACCCTGATCTGAAGTTTCCCCAATACAATGCACTGAAAATTACGCCGGACATGGTCAACCGTAGTAAACTCGAACACAAATATGCGATCTTCATTCTCGGCTCAGAGATAGCATCAGCCATGAAAGAGATTGAGACCATCTCTTCCCGCGGTATCCCAACCCGCATGAAAGAGCTTGCCGACCGCACGCTCAAGGAAATGGAATCCGAAAAGGAACAGTAAAATAAAAACAGGCGGGGATTCCCCCATAACCCGCCTTTTCTTTAATCTTTTTTAGTTCTTGATGAACTCGATACCGATCACCGAGAAGCTCTGCTCGTTACTTTTCATAACGAGCTTGTTCTGCTGGGAGAATCCGGATGCAACGATGGTAAAGAACAGATTGTAGTTTAAGTTGCTCGATTTGGTCCAGGTGAAGTCTGACGGCAGTTCGGTCCCCATGCTTTTCACGGTGACTTCACCGGTCCCGTCCTCGTTGAAGACCATCGTGTAGTAATCGGTGTATCCGGCATTCATAATCTGGCCGGTCCATGTTCCAAAGATCGGATCCAGTGCTCCCGGCGTCTCCGTCCCGGTCAAATCCGACGTGGTCACACAGCCCGCGGTGACGAGACAGAGGAAAATGATCCCTGAAATCAGGGAAATGAGAAGAGTTTTGTTCATACCAAAAATAGAGTTGGGAATTATTTAATTATTTCCTACCTTCTTTGTCCTGACGGATCAGATAATCGGCAAGAAGTTTGGGGATTGGCGCCGTCATGCAGTGCCAGTTCGGGGTGCCGTTCACTTCGAGAACGGTGTAGCCGCCGTCATCGAGAGGTAAAAGATCGACGCCGCAGTAGTCGATGCCGACCGCCCGGGCTGCTCCTTCTGCTGCGTCTGCCATCTCCTTTGGGATCTCGACGACCTGTCCGCATCCTCCCTGGTGGATATTGTGAGTAAGATGTGCAGATTCCCGTTTGATTGCTCCGACCGCTTCATAATCTATGACGAAGATCCGGTAGTCGCGGTCGTTTTTCACATACTCCTGCACGTAGTACGGCGGCTCTTCTTTGATCTCGTCGGCGGAATTGAAGAGATAGATCCCGTTTCCGTCGTATCCGTAGACCGGTTTGTAGACCGCTTTCCCGCCGTGTGCGTCGACGAATTTCTGGACCTTTTCTTTACTGTTCGTAAAGCATGTCGCCGGGCTTGGTGCTCCGGCTCTGAGTATTTTTGCGGTCGTCGTCACTTTGCTTGCACAGATTGCGATGGCTTCGGGGGAGTTGATCACGCGGTTTTCCAGTTCGATGGCTTTGAGAAGTTCGAACTGGACGCCGTCCTGTTTTATCCCGCAGGCCCAGATCGTCTCTCCAAACACCGGAAGATCGAAAGGATCGACGGCTGCAAGGTCGAGGTTGACGAATGGAACGCCGCGTCGTCTTAGTTCTTCCTGGACCATGCCGGTGGAGTTGTCGGTTGGAGTATCGGTCGGTTTAGGGATAATATGAATCATTAATTTGTGTTTGCTTTGGCGATGTAATAAGTCTGCCGTGATAGTGCTGACCCCTTTTAAAGTGACGCCCTGCGGTGAAAGAATATGAAAAATATTTGCGGGTGGATGCGAATGATTTTTGTTCCTTTTTTCCCGGTTTCTTGGAACGGTTTCTTTTAGAAAATAGGAGAAATATCCGTTATTGGCGAGCAGATCGGATCGTTCATCAGTCCCAGGAATTAAGATATCTCCACAGCGGGACGCTCCGCGCCGGATCGCAAATCAAAGATTTGCTCAGCTGAGGGCGTCCGCTTTCAGCGTCCACCTCGTAGTCACTTCCCCGCACCCCATTATAGGGGGTAGAATCTTCCTCTCTCATCCGCCTGAGTACGCCTTTTCGTGTGTTTCGTTTGGTGGGCGGGTTAAGTGCTGACACTGGACAGACGTCTATCGGAAGTCTAAAAATCAAATAGCAGTGTTTCAAAAAAATTATAAAATACGAGAACATCTATCAACCCATTTTTAACGTGAATCATGATTTAAGGAAGATTGGCTACATCCCTACACCCTCATCCCCCCCAAAAAAAAGAAAAATACCCATTATTCCTTGACGTTTTTTTTAATTTACACTCTGTTTTGAATCGTTTTAACCTGATAGATATTATAACAAAATGCAGCCAGCATATTTTTCACTCGTACTCTTTGTATTGTTGTTACCTTCGAGTCTGTCCAATCGTGGATTCTGTGATATAAACTCATCCCCCATTTACTCTTGTCGACTTTTTTGGAGGGGAACAATACCTTTATGTATCCCTGCGCCGAGTGGTATGTCTGAATTTCAAGACGAATACGATCGTATTTTCAACAATGGAGTCATCCCTCCAGATATGTCCATTTGCTGGCTCATGTCCCAGCTCAACATTAGTGACATTGTACGAAAAATCGAACAAACTTATTATTCACCTCATCTTCGCGATTATTTTCATTATCCCATTGATTTTCTGATAAAACTGACTGTTGTCATGACTTATCGCAGAATAGCCTATCGTCATATTCGGCGTAAAATAACGGAAGAAGATCTCAGCCACCTTCTTCCGGTAAGATCACCACTCTGGTTACCTTCGCCGAGTACGTTGCATTACTTTGTGAAATATCGGTTAGGTGAGGAGGGTATGGAAGTTCTTATGTTTTTGATAAGCAAAAAGATTGTCCATTTCCTCAAATCTGAAACCGAGGTAACTATCGATTCCACTCCTTTAGTTGCAAGCCGTTATTGTCCCAATAGTCTGTTTAACCCTCATTATCAGGTTAAAATGGATAAAGCACATATTTTGAATCTGGGGGCTTATCCCTTGTTTATGATTCATTCAGAAGTAACGGAGAATGACAAATCCTATGCGCATTTTTTGATTCAGATTGCCGAACTTCTCGGCGTATCCTGTGATCGTGTATTGATGGATGCGGGATATGACTCCCTAGAGCTACACACGTTAATATTTGAGAAACTTCATGCAAAACCCCTTATTCAACTGAGATCTGACGCGCAATTGTCCCAATTAGGTTCAGAGAAGACCATAATAAAACAGATCAATACGTTCTGGAGAAAAGGAGGAAATGCCCAAATGTCTCTTACAGAAAAACAGGTATTTCTCTGCAAGAATTGTAAACGGGAGATGGTAGGAGCATATCTCAGAAATCAGACTATTCTTCATGTAAGGGAGGTAAAAGATGCTATGAAAAGGCGGGGAACGTGCGAACGCAAGCATGCACACCTCAAAAAAACCGTCAAATTTGATGTGGTGCATTGCAAGAAAAACAACAGAGCGCTCTCTGTAATAATGAATTTTATAACGTTCCAATTATTGATGTTAGCCCATTTACAGAATAGATTTCAGAATATGAATTTTGCAAATTATCGATAAGAAGTCTAAAGAAGTCTGATTTGGCAGATTCCCCCCAATCCCATGTCAATAGTGAAATGGTTGAATCATGATATTCCTAGGTGAAGTTATCTCGATCAAAAAAAACTTTGTCCAATGGATTGACGTATCGATTGGACAGACTCACCTTCACCAAACCTGCATGAAAAACATTTTTGATCACTGCATAGGGTCTCTCGCCATTTGATCTCTTCCTACTTATTCTCAGATTTCTCAGTTTATCTCGTATGCCAATGGGATGCCCTCTCGCTCCCCTTTTCATTGTGGCATTATATCCCTTGCATTTTGCTCCCTGATATACCCGATCCCGATAGACCACTTCCCCTTTTTCTGACAGATCCACCTGACTATCATGAACATTTGCCGTGGTGGTTTCAATGCGTTGAATAAGATCGTGCGTCGTATCCATGATGGTATGAAGTTTATACCCATAGTGCATTTTGCCGTTCTTGGACATGATTTTTCCATCTTTATCCCGTCGTGTTTTTGCCTGCTCTCCTCGCGACGTGTCTTTCTTACAATGACCAGGTTCAGCATATACAAACGTTGCATCCTGGATCATACCTTGTTCAATTTTGAGACCCTTCAGGTCAAGTTGTCTCTGAAACTCCTGCCAAACCAATGTATCAACGCTAGATTCGGACATGCGCTACCGAAATAACCAGATCGTTGAATTTTCGGGTATTTTGTCAGGACAGACAAGAAAATGCCAAAAGGAGAGACGATCATAGATTTCATGTTCAACGGCGAGATCAGACAGACTATACCAGACTTCCAGAAGCTGAATCTTGAACATGAGAATTACATCAACATTGGGATGATCGCCCTTGCCGGATTTATTTGTATACATGGATTCAAGAAGAGGGCGAAACACATCCCAATCAAGTGTTTTACCAACGTCGGAGAGACGGTCGCCAAGTTTTTCATAACGTTCGTGATATGCCTGGTTGAGACCAAAGCTGCTGAAAGTCCCCATACATACTACTCAACGTATGAAAAGAAAGTACTTTCTATCGAAAAAAAAGGTTGTTCGAAATTCTCAATGTTAACATTCTCATTGATGCTGTTGGGAATTTCGAGCGTGCTCCTGGGTATGCTGATGCCTTATTGCAGATAGGTAACGCCAGCGACTTTGGGACGACTCAAGTCACTATTAATAAATTTTCAAGTGATCCCTTGATCCTGAATGGTAAAAATATTGACGGTGTTACATCTGCCCTTCTCGTTATTACTTCAAAGGGTCTCATAACTGTCCAAAATGGTGCAACCCTTTTTTGTGGAAAAAAACCTGAATCTGTATGGAGATGGATTTGGCGGAGGAATATATGTTGATGATGGAGGTCAACTGATAGTTAGAGGTACGGTACGGGCCAATTCCAATTCTGCAAATTACGGTGGCGGAATTTACAAAGCACGATGGGGCAGTGTTACTACTCCGGGTAGTGGGAATATCTATTACTCTGGAAACACTGCAGTGATCGTCGGCCCCACTACCTACAATGAACCTTAATCTCTGCTTCCGGGCAACGGGTTTCCCAAGGGACTACTTTTTTAACTTTTCACTACAAAATAATAAAGGTTTAGATAACTCGTATGAGCAAGGAGAACACTATGAAAAAACTCAATATTACAGACACAACGCTCCGTGACGCTCATCAGTCACTGGCGGCAACGCGTATGCGGACCGAAGACATGCTCGCTTTTGCCCGCGAAATGGAAAAAGCCGGCTTCTGGTCCGTTGAAGCCTGGGGCGGGGCGACCTTTGACACCTGTATCCGGTATCTGAACGATGATCCCTGGGATCGTCTCAGAACGCTTCGTGAAATCTTTGTCAAGACGCCGATCCAGATGCTTCTTCGGGGACAAAATCTGGTTGGCTACCGTCATTACCCGGATGATGTTGTCGATAAATTCGTCTCTTCTGCTTCGGAAAACGGCGTTCGCGTCTTTCGAATCTTCGACGCTTTGAACGATATCAGAAATATGGAGAGGGCCATGAAGGCCGTCATCGATACCGGAAATCACCTTCAGGGCACGATATCATATACGACCAGCCCGGTCCACAGCATCGAAGGTTTCGTTACGATGGCCGAGGAACTCTACGGTCTTGGCTGCAACTCTATCTGCATCAAAGACATGGCCGGGCTCATTATGCCCGAGGCTGCCCGTGAACTGATCACCGGCATCAAAGACAGAATCGACATTCCGGTCTGTCTCCACAGCCACTCGACAAGCGGCATAGCCCCCATGAGTTATCAGGCGGCCATCGAAGCAGGCGTCGATATCCTCGACACTGCCATGTCTCCCTTTGCCGGAGGAACAAGCCAGCCCGCAACGGAAAGCATCGTGGCGTCTCTTATCGGAACGCCCCGCGACACGAACATCTCCCTCTCGACGCTCCGTTCGATCAAAGTTGCCGCGGCAACTATCAGAGGAAAATATGATTGCCTGATCGATCCGATCAGTGTCCGTATCGACAGCGATGTTCTGATCTATCAGCTCCCGGGCGGCATGATCTCCAACCTTGTCTCCCAACTGAAAGAGCAGAATGCTCTCGACAAAATGGAAGAGGTCCTTCTCGAGATCCCCAAAGTCAGAGAAGATCTCGGATTCCCGCCGCTTGTAACGCCGACCTCCCAGATCGTCGGGACCCAGGCTGTCTTAAACGTTTTAATGGACGGACGCTACAAGACCGTCACCAACGAAGTCCGCGACTATCTCAAAGGCTTATACGGAAAAAGCCCCAAACCGCTCGACGAAGCTCTGGTCACCTCGATCATCGGCGATACTCCCCGGATCACCTGCAGGCCTGCAGATACGCTTGAACCGATCTATGACAAGATGAAAGTCGACGCAGAAGCACAGGGTCTCGTCAAAAAAGAGGAGGATGTTCTCACCTATATTCTCTATCCCGCAATTGCCCCGGCATTCCTGAAAGGCGAGAAGAAAGCCGAAGCATTCCCGGTTGTTCCGACCTCGGTCGGCGGTATTGCCCCGGCAGACTATGACATCCCAAGATCCATGGAAGTCGAGGTCGACGGCGAGATTTATGCCGTTCGAATCCTCTCCGTCGAGGGAGAAGCCGTCGTCAGTTCCGTGAAGTCCGCCGAGACCCGTCACCGCGGCGATGTTCCCGGCGGCGTGAAGAGCAGCATCCAGGGCATGGTTCTCGACATCAAAGTTCAGGCAGGACAGAAAGTATCTGCAGGCGAGACCCTCCTTGTTCTCGAAGCAATGAAAATGGAGAATCCGATCGTCAGTCCGATCGACGGTACGGTCACCGAGATCTTCGTCGAGAACGGAGCAGTCGTCCAGAGCGGCGATGTTTTAGTGGTGGTGCAATGAGTAAAAACGAATACTTTGACAAAGTATTGGTTGCGAATAGGGGAGAGATCGCCATTCGCGTTATGCGTGCATGCCGGGAAATGGGTATCGAAACGGTCGCCGTTTACTCGGAAGCCGATGCGAATGCATTGCACGTGAAGTATGCCGACGAGGCTTTTCTCATCGGGGCTGCCCACCCGACGAAAAGCTACCTCAATATGGACAGGATCCTCGAGGTCGCCGATATGGCCGGAGCCGACGCGATCCATCCGGGATACGGATTTCTTGCAGAGAAAGCAGCTTTTTCCGCAGCGGTAAAAAAAGCCGGATTCACGTCCATCGGTCCATCGGAAGCTACCATCAAGATGATGGGATCCAAACTCGACTCCAAACAGGCGATGCATGATGCCGGAGTTCCTGTCCTTCCCTGGACCAAGAGTACCGACCATGATGAAGCAAAAGCATTTGCCGAATCGATCGGTTACCCGGTGATCGTCAAAGCATCCGCCGGCGGAGGGGGTATCGGTATGATGATCGTCAACAATGAAGCCGAACTCGACGAAGCGATCGCAAAATCCAGCAGGACGGCGGCTTCAGCATTCGGCGACTCGACGGTTTTCATCGAAAAGTATCTGGCAAAGCCCAGACACATTGAGGTTCAGGTCTTCGCTGACTCACAAGGTGATGTGATCCACATGTACGAACGCGAGTGTTCGATCCAGAGACGCCACCAGAAACTCATCGAAGAGGCGCCGTGTCCCATCATGACCGAGGAACTCCGCGAACGAATGACCCAGTCTGCGATCATCGTTGCGAAAACCTGCAATTATGAAAATGCCGGGACTGTCGAGTTCCTGTATGATTCGGGAAAGTACTACTTTATGGAGATGAACACCCGTCTGCAGGTCGAACACACCGTGACCGAGCTGATCACCGGACTGGATATGGTCAGAATGCAGATTCAGGTTGCGGCCGGCGAACCGCTGCAGTATGGCCAGGATCAGATCACCTGCCGTGGGCATGCGATCGAGTGCCGGGTGAATGCAGAGGATCCGATGAACAACTTCCAGGCGGATGCAGGAAAGATCAGCCGCTACCGGTCTCCGGGAGGGCCGGGCATCAGGATCGACAGCTGCATCCATGCTGGGTACTCGATCCCGCCTCTGTATGATTCGATGATCGCAAAACTCTGTGCACGGGCAATGACCCGTGAAGAGACCGTTGCAAGAATGCGCCGTGCCCTCACGGAATACGTCATCATCGGTGTAAAAACGACACTTCCTCTCCATTACGCTGTCATGAACAATCCGGAGTTTATTGCAGGAAATACCCACACGCATTTCCTTCAG
Organism: Methanocorpusculum sp.; assembly: GCA_965229365.1. Lineage (GTDB taxonomy): Archaea > Halobacteriota > Methanomicrobia > Methanomicrobiales > Methanocorpusculaceae > Methanocorpusculum. The sequence goes on from OZ245878.1 coordinate 407,551, forward strand.
GATCCAAAAATCACCCAGTCTCTCACAAGATACATGCGCGAGAGCGAGACCCGGATGAATCAGCTTGGCGATTCTCTGCGTCCCGGAAAAGAGAAAACCATCGCGGTCACGGCGGCAGTGAGTGCCTATATGAGTGCTCTTGCCGCGAAAAACGGCCAGAAAAAAGAGTAATTATTTATTTTTATTTATTTTTTTCTGTTTTTATACCCTTCCAAAAGCAGGGTCCCGATCTGTTTGACAGGGAGACCCGTCACCTGATGAAGATGGAACTCGCAGAATGGGCAGACCGTAACGATGTAATCGGCTCCGGTCTTTTTCACCATCTCGGCACGAATGGCTCCAATTGCAGCCGCCTGTTCCGGGAGACCTGACTTCACCCCTCCGCCGGCCCCGCAGCATCGTGCAGGCATTTCCACGAACTTTTCAGCGACCGAGTTCAGGAGGATTCTGGGTTGTTCCGAGATTCCCTGTCCCCTAAGAAGATGACACGGATCATGATACGTATAGGTCCCTTCCACTTTTTCCGGGATTTTGAATCCCTGTTCGCAGATGAATTCCGTAATATCCATCACTCTGAACGGCGTGTCGTAATCGTTTTTCAGCGTTGAGCCGCATCCTGCGCAAATCGTCAGAACGGTGTCCACTCCTGCTTTGACGAACGCATCGATGTTTCGTTTCTGCAGTTCCGCAACGAATCCCGAGAGGCCGGTTCTGATCAGCGGAGACCCGCAGCAGACCTGATCTTTTGGAATGATCACCCGTACTCCGTTTTCGCGAAGGAGTTCCATGGTATCCAAAGCCGGCTGAATGACCCGTCCGTTGAACATGCATCCAACGAAAAATCCGACCGTTGATTTGACCTCGCCGTCAGGCTCGATAACATCTGCCACACTCTCCAGGAATGTCTGCTCTTTTCGCTCGACCGAGCGGCCGGTTTTCTCGATAAGAGCGGCGAGAGCTTTATGTGCTGGAAGGGAGAGCCCCCTTTTCGCTGCTTCGGCTCTGAGTTTTTCGATAGCTTTTCTTGGCGTCTCGATATCTTTTGGGCAGACCTCGACGCATTTATGGCAGGTCGTGCAGGAAAACAGACCCTTGTCGATCGCTTCAAGGATCCTGTCTCCTTTGTCCCGGGGATCGAGATTGAGTCTCTGCTCCTGCCGCATGATCGTCGGGCCTTTGTAATCCGAGGCCGCGATCGCGGGACAGGCTGAGATACAGGAGTAGCATTCGATGCATTCGCGTAAAGGCTTAATCTCCTCGATCTCCTGCTGAGTTATGGGCGTGCAGTCGCATCCTCTGTTCATCCAGGCGATCTGTGCCATGACCGGGGCAATATCAGTGACCAGATCTCTGATCCTAGGCAGTTCGAGGGGTTCGATGACGTCTCCCTCCTTTGCTTCCTGCATGCAGGCAAGAACAGGTTCGCCGTTCACGCGAACGGCGCACGAGCCACACTGCCCTCCCCGGCAGCAGTGTCGATAGGCGAACTCCGGGTCGATCGTATCGTGAACTGCGTCCAAAACATTGAGCACCCGTGCCGAATCTTTTACACTGACATCATACTCTACAAATTTTGGTGGTTCGCCGGTGGCCGGATCGAAACGGGAGATGGTTACTTTCATAATCTATCCTCCAGAATCTCGATCCCCGATTTGCCTTTGACAAAGAAGGTGTGGCCAAACGGCGAAGTCTCGTTCGTCCAGCTCTGCTTCACATCGGTCCGGGTGTGGGCACCTCTCGACTCTCTTCTAAGGAGGGCTCCTTCGATAACGAGCTGTGCGACAAGCAGCATGTTTTCCGTGATCACGGCATCGGAAAGTTCGCGAGGCGAAGCGATCAGAAGCCGTGTGTTCTGCAGTTTTTTGATCTCCCGCTCGGCAACTTTCAGGTCGAGTTCGTTTCGGTAGATCCCGACATTGTTCCACATCGTCGTCTTCATGGCCCGCCTGATATCGCCGGATTTCGCCGTACCTTCGTAATAGGATGTAAGTTTGTTTTCAGCTACCCTGATCTGATCCATATCGTGTCTTCTTGCCGTCCGTTCGGTTTTTCCTGCCGAGATCCCGGCCCTTTTCCCAAAAACCTGCGTGTCTGCAAGAGCGTTTCCTCCAAGCCGGTTCCCTCCGTGAACCCCGCCCGTTATTTCCCCGGCTGCATAGAGATGGGACACCGTTGTCTGTGCCTCTGGCGTGATCTTTATCCCGCCCATGAAATGGTGGGCGGTCGGTGCGACCTCCATCGGTTCGTTTCTGATGTCAACCCCGAACTTCAGGAACTGATTGAGCATGATCGGAAGGCGTGTCTCGATCTGTTCACGCGGGAGATGGCTAACATCCAGCCAGACACCGCCATGAGGGGTGCCTCGTCCTTCGAGGACTTCGGTGGCAATGCCCCGTGCTATGACATCGCGGGTGGAAAGCTCCACCCGTGCCGGATCGTATCTCTCCATGAACCGTTCGCCTAGTGCGTTTTTCAGGACTCCTCCCTCTCCTCTAACCGCTTCGGTGATCAGCCTTCCGCGTGAGTCGTAAGGGGTTACGGCTCCGGTCGGGTGAAACTGGACCTGTTCCATATCGATGAGCTGTGCTCCGGCCCGGTAGCCAAGAGCGTATCCGTCTCCGGTCCCGGCCGTCGAGTTGGTCGTCGTGTCGTAGACCTGGCCTGCTCCGCCGGTTGCAAGAATCACCGCATCGGCCGTAATGACCCCGAGTTCTCCCTCCCTATCGCACGTGATTGCGCCGTTTATTTTTCCATCGTTTGAAAGCAGGTCAAGGACCGTCACTTCATTTTCGATTTGGACGGATGAACCCCGGAGTTTTTCGAGGAGGGTCATGACCAGTTCATGCCCGGTGTGATCGCCGGCATAACAGGTCCTGGCGCATCGCTGTCCGCCGAAAGGCCGCTGAGCTATTGTGTTGTCTTCTTTCAGATCGAAGATTGCTCCCCATGAAAAGAGATCGCGTATTCTTTTTGGGGCTTCCGCAGCGAGCGTCTCTACAAGAGCTTCGTCATTTAGGAACGCTCCGCCTCTCATCGTATCTTCGAAATGGGTCTGTATCGAATCCTCTTCGTTCAACACTGCATTGAATCCGCCTTCTGCCATGACTGTACACCCGCCTTTCCCGGTGATTGTTTTCGAGACAATTATGGTCTCGCCAAATGTTTCCGCCTCAACGGCGGCACGTATTCCGGCGCCGCCTGAACCTATGACAAGTACGTGACAGTCTTTTGTGTTTTCGATGCTCATTTCGAATCCTTTACTATATTTATTGGAAGAGGGAGGGGATAAAAGCGAGGGAAAAGGAAAGTTATACCTCGAGAATCGTATCTCCGTCTGGTGTCGTGTAATATTTTATTACGGTTCCATCAGGTTCTGTTGCAGTACACCTGATGTTTCCGTCGTTATCGGTGAACTACTCGGTTTTCGATCCGTCCGTGAAAAGGATGGAGCTTGCAGTTTCATCACCCGTGAAAATATTTCCCTCCTTGTCTGTATATGACGACGGGTCATCTATCTGTGCCGTGCAGCCTGCCGAAAAAGTCAGCAGGATCAGGGCTATAAGAGCTATACCGATGATTCGTATTTTCTTCATGCAGGAGTGTTGATCCGAATAATTGATAGCCTTTGTTCCCAATCCCGCAGACTATATCTCTTGCTACAACCCATAATCTACACAACTACCCAAAGGTGTTACCAATAAGATGCGGTTCGTAATGAAATTCGGTGGAACTTCGGTTGGCGATGCAGACTGTATTGCGAAAGTCGTTGATCTCATCAAAAAGTCCCGTGAGGAAGGTAATGAAATCGCAGTCGTCGTTTCGGCAATGACGAAGGTTACCGACCAGATAATCACGGAAGCTGAAGGGATTGTCAGCTGTACTGACACGAAGAATCTGGATACGTTTATTGATAATCTCAGGGACCGGCACTTAACGGCGCTTCGGATTGTTGCACCGGATTATGTCGAAGACGTCACCGCTCACATAAACATACGACTCGAGCGGTTCAGAAATATCCTCATCGCCGTCAATCACCTCAGAGAGCTTACTCCGCGTTCCCGGGATTACATCATCTCCTTTGGTGAAAAACTCTCTGCACCGATCGTCTCGGCGGCGCTTCGGCAGGCCGGCATCCCCTCCTTCCAGATAAGCGGCTGTGATGCAGGGATTTTAACAGACGGCGTTCACGGCGGAGCAACTGCTCTTCCCGAAAGCTATCCAAGGATTATGGAACGGATCGGCTCGAAGCTTGGTGCGCAGGTCCCGGTCATTCATGGATTCGCCGGTTGTTCCGGCGAAGGGGCCGTAACGACCCTTGGCCGGAGCGGATCTGATTACTCTGGGGCAATCATCGGCGCTGGCATCGATGCCGAAGAGATCATCATCTGGACCGATGTTGACGGAGTCATGACCACAGATCCGAGACTGATCCCCGAGGCCCGTGTCATTGACTCGCTTTCCTTCCTGGAAATGATGGAGATGTCCTACTTTGGTGCAAAAGTCATGCATCCGCGTGCTCTTCTTCCGGCAATGGAGAAAAACATCCCGGTCTACGTTAAGAATACCTTCAATCCGACTCACCCGGGAACCTTGGTTATCAGAGAAAGCCATGCCGACAAACGCATCGTCAAAGCCGTCTCACTGATCAAAAACAGCTGCATGATAAGCATCAGTGGATTTGCCACCGGTAAACCCGGTGTGGCGGGCGAAATATTCGCCTCGCTTGCTCAGGCCGGCGTGAACGTGATGCTCATCAGTCAGGGATCGTCCGAGATGAACATCTCGCTGATCATCAACGAAGAACAAGTGAATGCGGTAAACAAAGCCCTGATCATGATCAAAGAAAGAGGCCTGATCCGCGAGTACACGTTTTCCAAGGATGTGAACGTGGTTTCGGTCGTCGGTGCGGGAATGGCGGGAACACCCGGCACTCTCTACCGGATTTTCCACGGGCTCGGTCTTGCAAAAATCAATGTGATGATGATCTCTCAAGGCTCGGAAGTGAACGTCTCGTTCGTGGTAAAGGAAGAAGACGGCGTTCGTGCCGTAAAAGCCATCCACGAGGAGTATAATCTCGACAAGGAGGAAGCATGACTAAAAAGTATTCGTACAAAGAAGCCGGGGTCGACATCAAACTTGAGGCTGATGGGGTCAAAGCGCTGATCCGTCAGCTGAGCTACAAACGCACCGGCGAACACGGTATGGTCAGCGATGTCGGCCACTTTGCCGGAATGATCGATTTCGGCAGCAAAGTTCTTTCGCTGTGTACCGATGGTGTCGGGACCAAGATGCGGATCGCCGACGATCTTCGTGACTGGACGACGGTTGGTATCGACTGTATGGCGATGAATGTGAACGACATGTATGTGATGAACATCGAGCCGATCGCATTCGTCGATTACATCGCAACGGAAGGCATCGATACCAAGCAGATGATCCAGATCGGTGTCGGCCTTAACGAAGGTGCACGCCTTTCCAACATCAATATTGTCGGCGGCGAGACGGCGACCCTCAAGGGAATGATCAACGGACTCGATCTTGCAGGGACCTGTCTGGGCGTTCAGGATAAGGACAAGGTCGTCACGGGCGAAAAAGCCGCTCCGGGAGATATCATCATCGGGGTTGCAAGCACCGGCGTCCACTCAAACGGCTATACGCTGGCACGGAAAGTCGCCGAAGAAAACGGCGGGTATTCGACGATCATTCCGTCCGGCAGAACCGTCGGCGAGGCTCTGCTCGTTCCAACAAGGATCTACTCTGAGGTTCTCGACGTCTGCACTAAAGCGGTCGTTCACGGGATGTGCCACGTGACCGGCGGAGGTCTGCTGAACTTCCTGAGGATCTCGAGTTACGGTTTTGCGATCGAAGATCCCCTTCCGGTTCCGGAGATTTTAGCATGGATCGCCGAGAAGGGCGATCTCGAGATGAATGAACTCTACCGTACCTTCAATATGGGTATGGGCTTTGCGTTCATCGTGCCAAAAGAGAGTGTCGAGACCGTTCTTTCCATGGTCGATGGAGCGAAAGTCGTCGGTCGTGTGATCGAAGAACACAAAGTCACGCTGAAAGGCGTGGAGATCACCTAATTTTTTTAAAAGAGTTTTCACAAATTATTTTGACGATGGTTCCCTCGTCTTTTTTCCGCGATAATTTGGCGAAGGTTTTCTGCCGTATTTTTCCTTCAGTAATGCGATCTTGTCCGGCGCTTTGTTTCTCGTCGGAGTGCCTGCAATCATTCTCGTAAAACTTTCCCGGCCCATCAGCAGATTGTAGGCGTTCTGCTGTTTATTGAACCGTACCATTACCGAATCGATCGCGACCACAGATCCGTAGGATGCCGTAAGCAGGGCTTCATGCTCCGGCGTCCGGTGAAATGCCGGAAGTGCTACGTAGGTCGGCGTTGTGCCCGTCCCGTCGCAGACAAGGAACAGATAATTTTTCACATTCCCGATGTCGGCCGACATAACGGAAACCGTGATGTGAATCCGTCTCTCCAGATGTTTTTTGAGTTGCGAGAGTCTTGCTCGCTTCGCATCCGCCGGGATTTTGTATCCGCATTTTCTGTGCCCGTCGGTTCGAAGGATCGCATACGAGAACTTCACATCCGTGTTCACGAACCGGAACTTCTCTTCGGCACCGACGAGTGCGAACATCAGCTCCGTCGGCTTAATGTCGGCATACGACCTAAACGACCAGCAGGGTGAAACGGTACAATACACGCCCCGGAGATCATTACATGGAGCGTAGATCGTAAGACCCCGTTTTTTCACATCCCGCGAGAGGTCGCGGAGCATCGTTGCATTTGCCAGATCCGCAGGCTCAAGGATGGCGAGATTTCCGTCGGGGACAAGATGTTTCGAGAGAGCCATCACAAGGTCCGCTTTTTTCTCGGAATCGAGACCGCTCAATTCGTTGATGACATTCGAGCAGACGATCAAATCGAACTCCCCATCGGGGATCTCCTTCGTTATATCCTGTGCGAGCGGTTTTTTCGCTGTGACTTTATCCCCGGTATTTTTCAGGAATTCCGGCACGATCGCCAGATATGCTTCGATATGGGTCTCGTACTGCTCAAGGGACGTGATCTCGGCCGTCATGTTGTCCAGACAGGAAAGGACACGGGCAATCCCGATTGAAACGGTTCCGGGTCCCGATCCGATATCCAGGACCTTCACATGTTTTCTGATCAGTCCCAAGGTCACGAGTCCGGAAAAAAACTCGGAGAACTCCAGAACATAACCCGGCATCTGGTATGCCATATAGCCGAGAACGCTGTATGCTCCTTTGTAAGAGACGTTCTTTTGGACTCCTTCTTTCCAGTATGCCTCTTTTTGAGCGATGACGGCGTTTCTTATCTTCTCGAGGACGGTTTCGTCTTTCCAGGATTTGCCGGTGACCCTCTCAATGTACTGGATCGTCTGCTTTTCAAGGGTTGGTATGCTGCGTATTTTCAAAAAAGCGCTGAGGCGTTTTATCTCCTCAGCGGTAGGGATGTATCGTGGATTATCCATTCTGGGTTACACGAGCGGTTTCACTGAATATCCGTCAGCTTCCGGCTCAATATCGAGTTTGGTCTTTTTGGCTTTTGATGAGACGATCCCAGAGTTTCCGCTGGGATCCGTGATGACGACGGTAAAGGGTATTTCGGATTTTCGTGCTTGTACGATCTCTTCCTGAAGTTCAGCCGCCCAGCAGATCTCGTCTCCTTCGCAGGATATCGCGGCGCGTTTTACTGCATCCTCTGCCCGTTCAAGAATACCTTCAATGTTTGAAACGAATCCGAAGCAGGACGGACCCGGACGGATATTTATGCCGAACTCCGGGATATCGATCTCGCCCTGCATGCTCCGGATGACCCGGGCATCCAGATCCTCGGGTGTTTCTACTCTCATTTCCCAACGACTCGGCTCGTGATCGTTCAATATCATCGTATCAACGATCTTAAAGCCGCAGTTGCAAACACCGCAGATGAGGAGAATATCGGAGAAATACGGGATATTTTCCGTATCATAAATGTATTCGATCTCCTCTCCGCAGTCCGGGCAGGGGGCTGGAATTATCTGACGCATCGGGGTTTAGTACCCGCCGAGCTTCTCGCGGGAAATACGAACGCCGGTTGGTACAACGATCACATAGCGCTGGTCTCCAAGGCCGATGATATCACCGTTCACATCGCGGGAAACGGCACGCAGATCGCCCATCACACGGTCGAACATGATCTTGTCGAGCTTCAGTTTGGTGATATCGATGATGACAATATTTCCGTTGTATATCTCGTCTTTTATCTTTGGACAGTCTTTGATATCGCAGATGCTTGCAATCTTGACATACATCGTTGCCGGTTCGTTCTCTCCGACAGCCCCTTCGTATGCCTGCAGATCAAGCTTCATGTAGATATCTTCGTCTGTTGATTTATCCTTTGAGCCAAATACTCCGTCAAGAAATCCCATATGAAAAATAGTTTAGTTGTTGCTTATTTAATTCTATCTGTGTGAGGTGCTTAGATCTCCAGATTCCAGAGCTCGTCACCGATGTAATGCAGATTTTTTGCCGCCTTTCCCTTCTCAAGCGCGATGATATCCTTCGCATCATAGAGTGGAAGCACAACCGCGAGGGGTTTGTCGTGACTCTCGTCAACGGCGAGCGCCGGCTGACCGGCCTTTACATCATCCGTGACCGATACGATTCCCGGACGCATAACGTCTGCACCGTTGATCATATAAGGGATTGCCCCCATATCGACCACGATCCGTCGTCCCGAAAACGGCCGGGAAACCGCTCCGCGAAGCGTGGGGAACGCCCAGTTATCCTTCTCCATGATAAGCGGTTTTTTATCGATGATGTAGATGTTGAATTTGGATGCGGTCTCTGCGATCTCGATCATGGGAGCATTGCACAAAGCTGCATCTTCTCCAATATTCTCGGTAAGTTTTGTCATCAAAGCTGCAAGCTGACTTTTTTTGATGGCGTGGCGTTTTTTGATGATAAGGTCTGCCATATGTTATACTTTTGTTTGATCCGTGAAATTAAATAGACTCCGTGACAGATGATTTATCGGATTATCCGTTTGCGGGGATGTGGTCTTTCGTATTCTCTCTAATGCAAATCCCTGATTTGAGTCTGTCCAATCGTGGATTCTGTGATATAAACTCATCCCCCATTTACTCTTGTCGACTTTTTTGGAGGGTAACAATACCTTTATGTATCCCTGCGCCGAGTGGTATGTCTGAATTTCAAGACGAATACGAACGTATTTTCAACAATGGAGTCATCCCTCCAGATATGTCCATTTGCTGGCTCATGTCCCAGCTCAACATTAGTGACATTGTACGAAAAATCGAACAAACTTATTATTCACCTCATCTTCGCGATTATTTTCATTATCCCATTGATTTTCTGATAAAACTGACTGTTGTCATGACTTATCGCAGAATAGCCTATCATCATATTCGGCGTAAAATAACGGAAGAAGATCTCAGCCACCTTCTTCCGGCAAAATCATCACTCTGGTTACCTTCGCCGAGTACGTTGCATTACTTTGTGAAATATCGGTTAGGTGAGGAGGGTATGGAAGTTCTTATGTTTTTGATAAGCAAAAAGATTGTCCATTTCCTCAAATCTGAAACCGAGGTAATTATCGATTCCACTCCTTTAGTTGCAAGCCGTTATTGTCCCAATAGTCTGTTTAACCCTCATTATCAGGTTAAAATGGATAAAGCACATATTTTGAATCTGGGGTCTTATCCCTTGTTTATGATTCATTCAGAAGGAACGGAGAATTACAAATCCTATGCGCATTTTTTGATTCAGATTGCCGAACTTCTCGGCGTATCCTGTGATCATGTATTGATGGATGCGGGATATGACTCCCTAGAGCTACACACGTTAATATTTGAGAAACTTCATGCAAAACTCCTTATTCAACTGAGATCTGACGCGCAGTTGTCCCAATTAGGTTCAGAGAAGACCATAATAAAACAGATCAATACGTTCTGGAGAAAAGGAGGAAATGCCCAAATGTCTCTTACAGAAAAACTGGTATTTCTCTGCAAGAATGGTAAACGGGAGATGTTAGGAGCATATCTCAGAAATCAGACTATTCTTCATAGAAGGGAGGTAAAAGATGCTATGAAAAGGCGGGGAACGTGCGAACGCAAGCATGCACACCTCAAAAAAACCGTCAAATTTGATGTGGTGCATTGCAAGAAAAACAACAGAGCGCTCTCTGCAATAATGAATTTTATAACGTTCCAATTATTGATGTTAGCCCATTTACAGAATAGATTTCAGAATATGAATTTTGCAAATTATCGATAAGAAGTCTAAAGAAGTCTGATTTGGCAGATTACCCCCCCAATCCCATGTCAATAGTGAAACGGTTGAATCATGATATTCCTAGGTGAAGTTATCTCGATCAAAAAAAACTCTGTCCAATGGATTGACGTATCGATTGGACAGACTCGATTTTTCCGGCTTTGATTCCCGCTATCTTTATGTGTCTCTGTGGCATATACATTAAGAACTCGTCCATGAGTCTCTAAGCTTGTGTGACGTTCGAAACGTGCGTATGAGCCTCGGCTTGTATCCTGCCGGGCACTGTTTGTGTGCCCGACTCTTCGTTTCGGACTCTCTCCCTGTGAGAAACGAGAGGTAATCCAATGACAAAGCGACCACTTGAAATTTTAGATCAGGTTCTGAACCGCCAGCCGGTAATCATTTCACTGAAAGGTGGACGGGAGATCCGTGGAGTTCTTCAGGGATACGACGTTCACATGAACCTGGTTCTTGACAAGGCAGAGGAAGAAGGGGAGAATGATACAGTTTCACTGGGCACTTTGATCGTGCGTGGAGACAATGTAATCTACATCTCCCCCTCCGTAGAATAACATCGAGGTGAATTTAACCAATGACAAAAGGCACTCCATCAATGGGTCTGCGCAACAAGCACTCCCATATCATCTGCCGCCGCTGTGGCAAACAGTCTTTCCACGCACGGCACGGTGTATGCTCATCATGCGGTTTTGGCAAAAGCTCAAAAACCCGTGGGTACAACTGGACGAAAAAAGCAGCAGATAATTAAGCAGGTTGTTGTAATATGAGCGGTATTGCAGGCATCGTCGACTCTCGAGGTGTCGCTTACCCCCTTTATTATGCCCTGCACGCCCTTCAGCACAGAGGGCAGGAAACAGCGGGCATATCTACTTTTGACGGGCGTGCGTTCTTTATGCATAAAGGGCCCGGGCAGCTTTCCGACGTGTTTTGCGAAAAGGTAATGAACCGACTGGCCGGTAACGTTGGTGTGGGACAGGTTTTGTACACCCAGAAGGCACACCGGGGAAGAACGGAAAATATTCAGCCGTTCAACTTCAATTTCAAAGACCACCAGCTCTCTATTACCGTTTCGGTTGCTTTGATCAACCGCGAGGCACTCAGGGGCGAGTACGAGAGTAAGGGACACATCTTTTCGTCGACGACGAATGCCGAACTGATAGCGGCCATGATAGCGCACGAGCTTATAGCCGGCGTTTCTGCCGAAGAGGCGTTTGTGAACACGATGCAGCAGCTCTCCGGCGCATATGCCGGCGTCGCCATTCTTGACGGGGTTTTGTATGCGTTCCGCGATCCCCTTGGAACAAAACCGCTTTGTTATGGCAGGACCGAGTATGGTCACGTCGTGGTTTCCGAGAGTGTTGCTCTGGATATTCTCTCGGCAGCGTTTGAAGCGGACGTTCGCCCCGGCGAACTTCTCACGATAACAGAAGACCGCGTTTCCCACCGTCAGGTCCTTGAATCCGATCGTAAAGCATACTGCGTGTTCGAATACGTGTATATTGCAAGACCCGATTCGGTAATCGACGGCGTGCTAGTATATGATGCCAGGAGAAAGATCGGGGCGTGTCTTGCAAAAAATCCGCCGAAAGCCGATCTCGTCTCGCCGGTTCCCGATTCGGGCGTTGCGTTTGCTACCGGCTATGCATCGGAATCCGGTATCCCGTATATCGAGGGACTGCTCAAGAACAGGTACGTCGGCAGGACGTTCATAATGCCTACCCAGACTCTTAGGGAAAATGCCGTACGGATGAAGATGAATCCGGTACGCCGCCACATTGCCGGAAAATCGGTAATTCTGGTCGACGACAGTATCGTTCGGGGAACGACGTCTCTTCGAATCGTTGACATGGTCCGGGATTTCGGTGCCGAAGAGGTCCACCTGAGGGTTGGTTCGCCCCCGATCGTTGCTCCGTGCTACTTCGGGATCGATCTTGCCACCCGGGGGGAACTGATCGCAGCTGGGCTCGATGTTGAATCGATCCGGGGAAAGATCCATGCCACGACCCTTAAGTATGTATCGACTGAAGATCTCGTGGCTTCGATAGGTATTCCGGTAGAGGATCTCTGCATGGGATGTTCGAGCGGTCGATTCCCGCTCGATATTCCGGGCGAATGTACCGGCTGCTGCAGAAAGATCACGCCGGTCACAAAATAATTTTTTAGCGAAGCTTCTTGTATTTTTGCAATCCACCGAATGGTGATGCATTTAGCGTATACCTTAACAGAGAATGATTATATTGCGTTCAATAAATCCCATTACTCCCGTTCACCAAGCATGAGAAAACAGTTCTCGCGCTCGCGTGTCTACATGGCGATCGTCTGCTTTTTCCTGCCGGTTCTGATTGCAGTGATATTTTCCGGATTTACCTATATCTGGGCGGGCGTTTTAGGAGGTATCGCTCTTTTAGCCGCGATTTACTGGATCTATCCGAAGTTCTACTGGAAAATCATCGAAAAAAATCTGCGAAAAATTCTGCGTGAAGGTAAATCCGGTTCTCCATGGGAAACAGATGCGCATCTATCGCTTGAAGACGACGGCATGCACTTCTCGCTTGGTCCAAATCGCTCCGTATCGCCGTATTCATCGATACGGGATATCGTGAATGAAAACGTAGCCGTATACATTTACGTGGATTCGCTGCAGGGTGCGATCATTCCGCCCGGTGTTGTTGGATCCGATGAATTCATCTCTGCACTGAAAGCAAAGCTTCCCGCCAATTCATAATTTTCATAACATCCCCCGTCCAACTTCCTTTACCATGATTACCGTTTTTTCCGGTGGAACAGGAACACCCAAACTCATCCGTGGTCTTCGGCAGATCCTGCACGACCACGAGATAACGGTCGTCGTGAATACGGCCGAGGATCTCTGGATGTCGGGACTGTATGTATCCCCGGATATCGATACCGTTCAGTATCTTTTCTCCGGTCTTTTGAACACCGATTCCTGGTGGGGGATTCGCGGCGACTCGTTCGAGACGTTCCATGCAATGGAAAAACTCGGCTACACCGAACTCCTCCCTCTCGGGGACAAAGACCGTGCCACCAATATTGCCCGCGCAGAGTTTTTCAGACAGGGAATGACCCTAACCGAAGCGACCGAAAAGATCGCGAGAGGCTACGGCATTTCTGCACGGATCTTACCAATGTCGGATCAGAGTACAGCAACATACGTGGTCTGCGAGGATGATTCCCTGATGCATTATCAGGAATATTGGGTTGGCAGACGCGGAAACGTGAATATCAAAGGCGTCGTCAGAAAAACAACCGACGGTTTGCCGCTGAAAACCACGTCCGAGGTCATCTCGTCAATCGAAGAAAGCGACGGTGTTATCATCGGCCCTTCGAATCCGGTTACGAGCATTGGCCCGATCCTCGAGTGTGCCGGGGTCCGCGAGGCTCTCCAAAAAACTTTTACGGCGGCAGTAAGTCCTTTTATCGGAAACCGCCCGGTCAGCGGGCCTGCTGCAGCCCTGATGAAGGCGTGGGGGTATGAATCCACGTCTTATGGAACCTGGAAGGTCTACAAAGATGTGGTGGATCTCTTTATTCAGGATGTCAGGGACACGGCAATAGAAGTGCCCGGGGCCCATCGTCTGGACACTATGATGACCAATGAAAAGAAGGCGGAGTCCCTGGCGTGGGATCTGCTGTCGTACTTCCCGAGAAAATGAGGAAAAATCAGAGGGCACGCAGGCGGAATTCGTGCGCTGCCTTCCCCGGATCTGCCGATTCGTAGATGGCACGGCCGACAATGATCCCGTCCACATATTTTTTGATATCTTCGGGCTGTGCTCCCTGAGCGCCCACCCCCGGCGAATAAATCTTCATCGAAGTGCCGATGATGGATCGGAGAATCTCGGTCCTCTCCGGTCTCGTCGCCGGAGCGATGATTCCGTCGGCTCCTGCTTTTTTTGCCATTTTAGCCATTCGCTCGGCATTCTCGCCGCTCAGAAAATCGAGCGCGCCTGGATGACTCATCTCGCAGACCGCAAAGGCACGTCCCCCGTGATCGTGCGCTCCGTCGACTATTGCCTGGAGAGAGTCCGATCCGCAGAATGCGTGGGTGATGATACCCGAACATCCTGCTGCAAAGACCTCTTCGCAGATAAGGGCGTTGGTGTTTGGAATATCGGCAACTTTGAAATCGGCGATGATCGGGATGTTGGATTTTGCAAGCTCTTTTACGATCTCCATCCCGGTTGAAAGGATTAGGGGATAGCCGATTTTTATCGCATCGAGTTCCCCTTCGCATGCCCGTGATATGCGGATCGCTTCCTCTGCACCTTTTACATCGAGTGCGAGCAGAAGTTCAGCCATTTATTTTCTCTCCATGCGTTCCAGCGTTGCAGCGGTAAGGACCGGGAGTGTTATTGTGGCATCGCCGTACACGGTAACGCCGGTTCCTCCTTCGCCGATCTTACCCCATGACTTTGCTTCGTCAAGCGTCGCTCCGGAAAGTCCGCCAAGGTCGGGACGGTCTCCGGTAAGCTGGATCACATAGGTGAAATCGTTTGGCGTCATCAGCATGCTCTGAAGCGTGAAGTTCTTCGGGACTCCTCCCCCAACTAAAACAGCCCCGGCTTTTTTCACATTGAACACCTGATTCATGAGGACGTGCATATCGCCGATCGCATCAAGGATCTTCTTTTTGTGGAACTGGGAGAACATCCAATACTGGAGGCCCAGAACCGAGTCCTGAAACGCCGGGCAGTAGACTGGGACGTAATGTTTTGCCGCCGTTGCAAGGATTCCCGTGTCGAGCTGTTCGCCGATTGTTTTCAGAAGATTGCTGATCGTGATAGGCTCTTCGGGAAGTCCGCAGTATATATCCCGAATGAAATCCTCCAGATCCTCGAACGCATCGTTCGGCAGGAAAACATCGTAGATACGGTTTACTTCATCGTTTCTGAGTTCGACATCATCGCACTCCGCTTTGCCGTGATAGTGATGACAGCCGATTGCTTCGATCACATCGTGGGTGAGATTGGCACCTGTCGAGGTCAGCACATCGATGTGGCCTTTTTCTATCAATGTCGATACGATTCCTCCCATCCCTGCCGGGACCATCGCTCCTGAAAGAGCGAAAAACTTGGTCATGTCCGGATCGGAAAGCATTTTTTCATAGACTTCAACGGCGTGGAAGAGACTTCCTCCGTTGTATGCTCCTGCTTTTCCCATTTCACAGACCAGTTCGTTTACGGTCATGTCGCCGCGCGGGATAAACTGCTTGACCGGGGTACTACAATGTTTATGCATGATTTTGACCTTAATGCTAGATATGGTTGGTCGGGTATACCCATATAGGTATGTCTTGCCGATGAAAAAATCGAATCCGGTTTCTCAATTGCAATCTATACTGCAGCATTTCAGTGTGGAGGTCGCTCCGTCGGAGAATACTCCCTCTACTGAAATGTCCCTGGTTCCGGAGATGCCTTCAACAGCTCCCGGAAAAACGCAGGTGCCGGTGGAAATCTGCTTTCTTGCCTGTTCCTCCGTAAGCTACACGCCGTTGATGCTGATAATGATCTCACGAAGTTCGACTACATCGCTGCCGCCTGACACATAGATCACGACATCATCTACATACACTGAGACAACCGTCTGTACATCTTTTCCGTGAAACGGGTTTTGCATCACAAAACAGCTGCTGAACCAGCCGGTGCTTGCGGCCGCGAAAATGATCAGGAGTAAGAGAGCTATCAGGATGATCCCCGCTGAGGTCATGGTTTTCCCTCTTTTAATTCTGGCTTCGACTTTTTTTCTCATGATAGGGTTACCTGAGTAATGCTGTTTCTGAATCCATGATGTTCCGGATTTTTTGGGTTTTTTCTAAATTCCAACGGATTGTCAATACTATTTTATGCTGATCAGGCTCCAGATATTGTATATACGGATTTTGTCGTTTCACTGATTCTTTGACGGGCCGAATTTCCGCGTACGGCGACTGATAATTTAGGATAGGGGGCTGTAAGTATTAAAGTATCTATCAGGGTATTTTGACCCAGGATGAGTTAAAATCCGTTAAAAAATAATAACATACCGAAATTACTGCAAAATGGTATCCAGGATAATTGGTGAGGGCAGCAGTATCCACACTGCTTTGTACTCCACATCCCCCACCTAACAGTATTATATGACGTTAACTGCTTTTAATCTTACCGTCTTTCCCTGACAGAATACCCTGTTTTCTCAGGCCGGAGACGACTCCTGACAGATACTCCGGAGATATATCAAAGGAAATCACATCTTTTGTCCCTTCGAGCGGGAAGGCGGGTGCATCCAGCGCAGCAAGAAGATCGGCCTCGCTCTGCTTTCCTTCCGACACCAGTTTATGAATCTGGCCGACCAGAGCCTGTTTGAAAAAGACTGCATCCACGAATCTTGCAGCTTCGTCGTCTTCCACATCCATATGATCCAGCATATCGGTCAGATCCTCGATATCGGATACGAACAGGATCTCCGCACCGGCGGTGATAATTAATTCGGTGGTCGACGAGGTTCTGATGTGGCTAATGAGGTCCGTTTCGTTCAGATCCTCTTCCGTTACGCCGCTGAAGTCGGTATATGCATACATAACTCGGAGATCGCCTACCTCCTTCGTTTCAAGAAGCGTGTAGCACTCTTTCTCCTCCGTTACCTCCAGTAGTTCGTTGTCCTCGAGAGTTCCAAGGATCATCAGTGCATTCATGAACTTGTCGGTTGCCTGTTTTTGGACATCCTCCCCCATAGCATCGATCGACTCCGCCTGGGCAAGAAGTTGTGACGGAGTTGCATCCGTCAGACAGTCGCCTGCATTGTGAGACTGGAAAAACGCCTCGAGGGTCTTTTTGCGTGCAAGAAGATCCGCTTTCAGCTCCTCCAGATCGACGTCTGACTCCCGCGCATGTATTTTATCTATAAGCTGCAGGATCGAAGATATGCTTCCCTCGAAGTAGGGTGTTCCCGAAAAGCTGTACTCGACGGATATCCGTGACGGACATCCCTTTTCCCGTAGATATTTCTGAAACGCCGATGCGTCTTCGCGGGAATAAAATGTGATCTTTTCTTCCAGTGTCATCTGGTTATTTGGTATGTTCTCTTTATGGTTATTAATTCTGCTCGATCATGACACTTGTTAACACGGAGCATAATATTTTATACAGGGAGAACAAACATTATAAGTGCACATCAACACCACTTAAAATCCGGAATACAGTTCGGTTTCCGGGGTGGTGCAAACTACCACGGATTATCGGCGGGACTGTTTTTCGGGTTATTTGTATTTGGTTGTGCTGATTAGGTGAATTACTCATGGATCTTGATACTGGCGCAACAGCATGGGTTCTCATTTCAGCAGCATTAGTGTTGATGATGGTTCCCGCAGTAGGGCTGTTCTATGGCGGAATGGTAAGGAAGAAAAACGTCATCTCGACGATGATGCTGTCCTTTGTGGCTCTTGCCCTTGGAATTGTTCAGTGGATCATCATCGGCTACTCGCTTGCCCTCGGTGCTGACGTAGCCGGAGTGATCGGCTGGTCTTTGGACTACGTAGGTATTTCAGGGGTCCCGATCGACGGCGTGACAGGCGGAATACCTGACATACTGTTCATCTGTTTCCAGATGATGTTCGCCTGTCTGGCACTTGCGATCCTGACTTCAGGTATCGTCGGAAGGGTGAAAATGTCCTCCTACATAGTTGTAGGTCTTCTGTGGCTGACCTTAGTCTACGCTCCTCTCACTCACTGGGCCTGGGGAGGCGGCTGGGCATACAGCCTTGGTGCTCTCGACTTTGCCGGCGGAACGGTCGTTCACATCAGTTCAGGATTTGCAGCCCTAGCTCTTGCTATAGTCATCAGTGAGAGGGTAGGCTACGGCAAACAGATGTTCAGACCCCACAACATCCCGCTGACACTTATCGGCGGAATGTTCCTGGTTGTCGGCTGGTTCGGATTCAACGCAGGTTCTGCCCTTGCTGCAAACCAACTCGCTGCAAGTGCATTCCTGGTCACCGCTGCTTCTGCTGCAACCGGAGCTCTCACGTGGATGGCTCTTTCCTGGAAGAGCGGAAAGCTGAACTTGCTCGGTTTCATCTCGGGAGCGATCGCCGGATTAGTCGGTATCACCCCGGCAGCAGGCTACGTCAATGTTGGCGGCGGACTGTTGATCGGTATCATCACTGCCGCTGTCTGTTACGCAGCCCTGTCCTGGAGAATTAAGGCCGGGGTCGACGAATCTCTCGATGCCTGGGCAATCCACGGTATGGGCGGTTTTGCCGGTGCAATCCTTACGGGTGTCTTTGCAGTTTCTGCAATCGCCGGAGTCGGCGGACTCCTCGAAGGAAATGTGATGCAGTTTGGAATTCAGATCCTCGATGCGGTGATTGCAGTGGTTTACGCCTTTGGAATGATCTTCATCATCGGCTGGATCATCAACAAGACCATGGGACTCCGGGCTACGGAGGATGAGGAATACAATGGTATGGACCTTGCCCAGCACGGTGAGCAGGCATAAGCAAAACGAGGTTTCAGAACATGAAAATGATAACAGCTATCATCCGGCCTGAAAAGGTGGATGAGGTATTAAATGCACTTGAGCAGAACAACATTCCTGGTGTCACGATCACCGAAGTTCTCGGGCGCGGTGAACAGGGCGGCGTCTGTCTTCAGTACAGGGCCGGGAAAATGCAGGTGAACACCCTGCCCAAGACCAAACTCGAGATCGTCGTCCCGGACAAAGATGTGGAGATGCTGGCAAAAGTCATCCGTGAGCATGCACGGACCGGCAAGAAAGGGGATGGCCGGATCTTTGTTCTGCCGGTTGAGGCAGCGGCATGGGTCAGGACCGATGAGTACATCACCGGATAATCCCCTCTCCAACCCTCTCCCTTTCCAATCTTTTTTGCTGAATTCAGATATCGTCTTTCATTCTGACGGCAGGCTTTGCCAGATGCCTTCTCGATCCCGGCGGAACTTCATACCACTTCATTTGAAGCGTTCGTGCCTGGTACGGAACATCCCGAACCTTCCCGGAACATTCACGGCATTTGTAGCCGTTGTCTTTTCCGGCGGATGTCATCCTCCC
This sequence comes from Methanocorpusculum sp., assembly GCA_965229365.1. Lineage (GTDB taxonomy): Archaea > Halobacteriota > Methanomicrobia > Methanomicrobiales > Methanocorpusculaceae > Methanocorpusculum. Next base: position 426,946 of record OZ245878.1, read on the forward strand.
TCCGCAGACCGGGCAGCGGGGAGACGACCGGCTCTTCTGTGATGCAAGCAGTATTGGCCTGAACTTTTCCAGATGGAAAACGTCTTTCTGGAAACTTCCGCAGACGGTAATCTCGTCGCCGACTAAAAGTTCGCGAACAGCGGTTCTGAAATATTTGGTCGGCTCAAACGCAAACACCGAGATACTCTCGTCGTTCGAAAAGATCGTAAACTGCACATGGCCTCCGCGATTCGTGACCGGAAGAGATTCGACAACCCCGGAAATCCGGTAGGATTCCCCTTCAATCGGCCCTTCACTTGGGAGCGGAAGAAGATGCGCATCCGTTCCCTGATTCGTTTTCCAGATTTGCGAGAATGCCGGTTCCTCGGTCTCCAGAAATCCGGTCGCTTTTTTGACCCACTCGGGCGTATCTCCGCGTATTCCATACAGAACCGGATCTTTGCCGTGGGGAATGCAGACGACCTCTCTTCGGATAAAATCCACCGTGTCCCAGGTATGCGGCGCCGTTTGTTCTTCTGAGGTAAAAAATCCCTTTTTTTCAAAAACACGCGGAGTCCCGAGCACCTCTGCCTTTCGGTATGCCAGACACTCATAGGTCTTGTCAGGCAGGACCGATGATACGGCTGCAAGCGCCCCAATCAATCCCCTTCCGTTTTTATATCCTTTATACAGGGCACCGATTGTTTCCAGCCGGTCGACTGTCTCTTCAATCGTGCAGAATCTCTGCAGAGCCTGATAATAGAATGCGGGATCCGGCGGGGTCTCGACCACAACAACTCCCGGGTTCGTTTTTTCGCAGTCGAATCTTGCAAACCGCTCCACGAATCCGCAGGCGATTTCAAAAACAACCTTTGGATCGCATTCTGCGATCTCGATACTGATCCCTGCATTGCCCCGGGTTTTCCAGATAACGTTTGGATTCAGCCTGACGAGACGATGATTCGTGACAGTAAACCCACGGTTTTTCAGCTCGCTGGATATCAGTGCCCCAAGGTATGTGGTGCACATCCAGTCCGGTGAATCCGTGTCGTCAAGGCCGAGTAGCATAAATGATATTATTTTATAGAACCGCATTACTATTACGATTATACATCTATGTCCAATGACAGACTCCTCCAACATGTGGTCAGTATCCTCCTGATGACGGGATACAATGTCTCGGAACGCTGCGAAATTCGCCCGAGAAGTTTCGATCTGATGACATCGAAAGGAGAGAATCTGCTGGTTATCAAAGTCGTTTCACAAATAGATAGTGTAAACGAAGATATTGCCTGGGATCTGGATAAGATCGCCCGGCATCTCCACGCGGTCCCGCTTATCATCGGGGAGCGCGCGCGTGATGTGTCTTTGGAACGCGGAGCGATCTATCTGAGATACGGGATCAATGCGGTCTCGTCTGCAACCCTGTATGATTATCTTGCAGAGGGCGAACTCCCTCTCGTGTATGCTTCCCCGGGAGGTCTTTACGTAAACATCGATGCAGAGAGACTTCGAACCCTGCGTGAAGAACAGTCAATGTCTCTTGGTGATCTCGCCCATGCCCTTGGAGTCTCCAGACGGACGATCGGTAAATACGAAAGGGGGATGGGCACGACGCTCGAGATGGCGATGAGGCTCGAGGAGTTTTTCAACGACGATATCGTGGTCCCGATCGACCTGCTGCATTACACGCCTGCCGAGGAGGAACATGTTCCGGCATCGCTTGCCTCCGGACACAATCCCGAGTCCGACGCCCAGCTGAAACGGCCCGAAGATCATCTCAGATCGATTGGCATCAATGTGCAGGAACTGAGAAGGGCACCGTTCCACGCATTTGCGGTTTTTGAAAACAAAACGATCCTTACCTGTTACGGATCTCCGCAGAAAACCGTTCAGCGTGCGGAGCTTGTCGGAAACATCTCCCAGATCACCAGCACTCATTCATTGTGCGTGGTTTCCGACTATCGCAAGGAAAAGAAAATTGGCAAAACGCTCGTGATCGGTGAAGAACGTCTCAAGGATGTGGAGGACGGCGAGGATCTTCTGGAGATGGTGATATATGAGAAATAATACGATTTTTACATCCTTGATGTTAAAATAATACCATTGCTATCATCACCCATGTACCGTAATACTTATTATGGAATACGTGTTATTGTAATACACAGGTGAAACACTACGCACATACCTGATTTTCTGTTTGGCTATAGCGGACTTGGCGTCCCTATTGGTATCGTATTCTGGATAATTGCCCTTGTTTTTATTGTTCTTGCAATTAACTGGGCAAGGAAAAATCTTGACGAAGCAAAGATCCCCATCCTTGCCGTCATTGCTGCCGGCATCTTTGCCCTTCAGGCATTCAATCTTCCGACCGGATTCGGTGTTTCCGGGCATCTGGTCGGCGGTGCTCTTGCCGCCATCATTCTCGGTTCTCCTTTTGCGGCCGTTTTTGTTCTGACGATCGTTCTGATCATTCAGGCGCTCATCTTCGGCGATGGCGGTGTTCTGGCGCTTGGCGCAAACATCATCAATATGGGTATTATCGCCGGATTCGCCGGATTTTACTCATTCAAAGGAATCAAATCGGTTCTCCCCAATCTCCCGGTTGCCGTTCCTGCAGGTATTGCTGCGTGGCTTGCATGTGTTATAGCTGCATGCTGCGCTGCCGTTGAGATCGCCATTCTCGGTGCCGTTCCAATTTCCATCGGTCTTCCGACCATGTTTATTTACCATGCACTCATCGGTATCATTGAAGGTATCATAACCGCAGTTGTGGTTACACTCATATTCAATGTTCGCCCGGAGCTCACCGGAGATACAACCAAAAAGGCCGTCCCGATCAAGAATGTTCTGGTCTTCGGTCTTGTCATTGCACTCATCATCGGGGGATGTACGGTCCTGTTCGCATCCGGCGATCCGGGCGGACTCGACAGTACTCTCCTTGTAAGCGGGGGCGTGAAGGAAGTCTTTGCTCCTGCCACGGGTGGCGAGATCGTCAAGGCTGAGGATCCGATCGGCTGGGAAGCACCAATGCCCGACTATGAACTCGGGGATAGTATCGCCGGCGGACTCATAGCATTGATTATTGGAATATTTACAGCTCTCGTTGTGATTCTTATCGCGGCAAAGATCGTCTACGCTTCCTCTTCGGGGAAGAGTAGTTAACAATTCTTTTTTTAATCTCTCTTATTCTCATTCAAAGTACGTACAACCTTCCGATTTATTCTGATTATGTAAGAACTCTAATATAGAGAAACGAACAAATACTTCATCATGGTTGGAGAGTCAGATCTTTCACGTATTGGGATATCGCTTCCTGAAAATCTTCTGAATAAATTTGATGATATTATTTGGAAACGCGGATACTCTTCGAGATCCGAAGGCATCCGCGATGCGATCCGTTCCTATATCACCTACTATGAATGGATGAACGATGTCTCGGGCGAGCGTCAGGGCGTCATAACGATGGTCTATGATCACGATCACCGGGGGCTTATGGAAGCGATCACGGAGATCCAGCATGGAAACCGGAAGATCGTTCAGTCGACGATCCACTCGCATGTCAGCGATGAACGGTGTCTCGAAGTCATTTTAGTCCGTGGTCAGGGCGAAGAGCTCAAACAGCTCGCGGAACGTCTGATGTCGCTGAAAGGCGTTGAGTCGGTCAAACTGACCACAATCAAGATCGACTGACCCTTATTATAAGAAAATACGAAATTCAATTACTTTTTCTGTTTTAACAAAGCTGCATCTATCAGGGTATTGAGCGCGTTTTCCATAAACATGATCCCGCCCTCAATTCCTGCAATAGGCCGGGCTGCTATGGAGACACGGCTTCGGTCCGGCGGCGTTATCCCGAGGAATGCAGCTTTAGGATAGGCATTGGCTTCGAACGTTGATGCAAGGATGAGATCCGGGCTGCAGCCGGCAATATGCCGGGTGATCTTAGTTAGATCGGTTTCAGAGGGTATGTTTACCGCATCCCGGTTTCGTGCAAGGGTCACCGGAACATCCGAGCCGAAATACCGCTCCATCATCGATTTTGCAAAGAGGGCATAACTTTCCTGGGCACAGACGGCGACTACCGGTGGTTCGTATTTTCGCAGATACTTGTCGCTTGAGTAGAACAGCTGTTCGTCGGCCCGTTTCCACTCTTCGAGGATTGGGTCGATATAGGCGTTGGGAAATGTATCCGCAAGTTTTGCACAGGTTTCTTTCAGATCGGGGAACAAAAACGATCCGAGCATCGTCCCGACTTCAGACGGGTATGACGGGTTAACCGATATGGTATGCAAAGCAGCTCCCTTTCGCAGATTTTCATAGCTGTCCTTTGCGAGGCACAGAGCGGTTGGGATCCCCATCTCTGTCAGAATCCGTTTTGCTTCGTGCAGGTTCCCCCGCCAGAAGAGATCAAGAAGGGAAACTCCGTCGATGTTCACGCCTTCCATTGATGCATCCGTTTCAATTCCCAGCCTTTCGAAGGCGATCTTTGTTCCTTCCTCGACGCTTCCGATGAATCCGGGTGCATCGATAAAGAGCGTCTCCTCTCCGGAAAATGCTCCCGAAAGATCTTCGCCGGTGAGCGCCGGGATGCAGGTATTCAAAACGGCGATCGGCCGCTTCGACATTGAAAGCGTGTTCACGACCTCTCTCAGGCGGTCAACCATCCCGAACACGATCTCCGACTCCAGAAGATACGTGCTGAACAAAGGGACCTTCAGCAGTGACCGTGGATAATAATAGCAGCCGGAAGAGCCGTGGATCAGCACGTTCAGCCCTGAAAAGCCGGCAAGTACCGAACAGGCCCCGGTCATGGCACACGGCCAGACCGGGTTTATGCACAGCCCTTCATCCATGCAGGATCGCCCTCCTCCAGAGATGGAGCATCTTTACGGTCCCGGACACGCCGACTGGCAGATAAAACGGAAGCCTGACCGTAATTTCTGCCGGCGACTCGGTCATCTCCAGTTTTTTGAGCGCTTCTTTGGCCACGGCTAGGGTCCCTTCGGACGGTTCGACCCCAAGGCAGACCTCGCGGCCGGCAAGATCCGCAAATTTTTCCAGCATCTTTTTCTGGTGTTCGGTCTCTTGTATGATTGCCTCTTCGATTGTTTCTGAAGAAACTCCGGCGGCCTTTCCGGTCTCCTGAAGAAATGTGATCGATCCGGAAAGTCCCCGCGGAAACTCGGGAATCACCGGCCGGTTAAAGCTCTTTCCAAGTTCTCGTCCTGCGTCAGCGCAGCGTCCGTCTCGTAAAATAAAACAGGAAGCAGTTCCAAGTTTGCGAAGTTCTGCAACATCGGCATTTCTGCAGAATCTGACCGAAACGGTCAGGCCCAGCAGATTGAGCAGCCGGGATACCTCGGCGAAATTCTCCTCGACCTCGGACTCCAGATTTTTCTCGCCGATGACTGCGACCTTCCCGAAAACTGGCTCTGCCGGTTTTGCCAGCGCCGAAAGCCCGATCAGTGCAGCGTTCTCGCCGTCCTTTGCACTTCCCCCGAGAAAACCCGAGGTCGGGATATAGATGGTTCGATCCGCAAAGGCGTGTTCCCGGCAGACGGCCATACAATCGTCCCCGATCGTCTCCGGGACACAGGAGGTTACAACGATGATCAGTTCCGGATCTTTTGCAGCTGCAAGGTCGAGAGCCTGTCTGAGACAATCCTCTCCGCCGAAGATGACATCCTTATCAGAAAGCCCCGACACAAGGATCTCCGGAACGACTTTCGTCTCCGCTTCGTTCATCATCGCATGGAGCATGGAAAATGTTTGATGGGCGCAGCCTTTGGGAGCATGAATTACCGTTACTGCCCCGGGAATAAAACAGGCGACGGAAAGGGCGCCCGTGAGGGTGCACCCGGCCATCCGTGACTCAGAGATAGTTTCTTGCAAGTTCTTCCAGTTCCTCTAATGCAAGCGGGGTTGGGATCCGAAGATCGGTGTTTTCCAGAATGGTTTTAGCACAGTCCCGATAGACTGCCGCCTGCGCCGATGTCGGATCATGTTCGAGGACCGTCATACAGTTCACCTCCGCTGCCCTGACCGATTTGCTTCGGGGAATATAGCAGACAAGTCTTGATCCGATCCGTTTTGCAAACTCCTCGACGAGTTCGCGTTCATTATCCATATTTTTTGCATTGCAGATCACGCCCCCCAGCCGGCATTTTGCTGTGCTTCGTTTGGATATTCTGGCGATCGCTTTGCAGATATTGTTCGCAGCATAGAGACTCATCAGCTCTCCGCTGGTGACGAGATAAACTTCCTGTGCATATCCGTCCCGCATCGGCATAGCAAACCCTCCGCAGACGACGTCCCCGAGAACATCGTATACGACAACGTCCCCGTAAAGATCATTCATCTTTTCCAGAAGCTGGAATGTTGCGATGATCCCTCTCCCGGCACATCCGATCCCAGGCTCCGGTCCTCCAGCCTCGACACAGCGTATGTTCCCGAATCCCTGATAGATGATGTCCTCGCTTTTGATCTCTTTATGATCATACATCTGCTCAAGAACGGTCGGGATCCAGCGTCCGTGCATGAGCATCCGTGTGCTGTCATGTTTCGGGTCGCAGCCGATCTGCATGACATCCAGGTCAATCTCCGAAAATGCCGCCGAAAGATTTGCCGATGTAGTGGATTTTCCAATACCTCCCTTTCCATAGAGGGCGATCTGTCTCATTCACGTATATATTGATCTGCAGGATACATATAATTTGAGTTAAATCCCTGTTGTCTGGGAAAGCCGTACGACACGCAAGGATTCTTCTACTCTCTTCTATCCGATTTCTTCTGCGTATCGAATCCCCGCAGGATACCCCATATCAGAATAAGCACCGGGATAATCTCCAGTCTCGCGATCCACATCATAAAGAACATGACGACTTTTGCATAATCCGGCATTAGTGGGCCAACAACGCTGGTCGAGCTACCGTTGTTTCCGATGCAGCTGCAGAGATCATAGATTGTCCCGGCGAGATTCTGTGAAAAGTACGGGTCGTGCAGGAACACGATCAGCGTTCCAAGCAAAAGCAGAACAAACAGCAGTATCATCAGCAGGGATTTTGCGATCAGCGTTTCCCCCTCTTTTCCGTAGATGGGTTTCCCGTCGTGACGCATCGGGACCACGGCCCAGGGACTCTGCAGGGTTTTTCTAAACCACCAGCCAAGGGCTTCCAGCATAACCTGAACACGATTCAGTTTGATACCTCCTGACGTACTTCCCTGGGCTCCTTCTATCATAAGAAAGATCGAAAGGAACAGAATCGGTGCGAGACCCCATCCGGCAAAGGTCGTGTTCTGGAATCCGGTGGAACTCACAGCCGAGCCGGCCATAAAGAGACTCTCACGCAGAGTGTCCATAAGGGGCATCCCGGCGGTGAAAAGTTCGACGATCAAAACAGCGGAAACAAACAGATACACACCGACCATCAGATGCAGGATCCGGTCGTGCAGGATCTCCCGAAACGATCTGCTGACGTATACCACGTAATACAGCCGAAAGGGAAGCGCTCCGGCGAGCATGATAGGAATCAAAACCATTTCCAGAGCCAGATTGTCGAAATGCGTAATTCCTGCAGCATAAATAGTCATACCTCCGGTCGCGATCGCGCAAAATGCCACATTGACAGCGTCCCAGAGATCAAGGCCCGTCAGAAGGATAGCCAAAATCGCGATCAGCGTCAGAGTGAGGTAGATCTTCCACATCTGAAAAGCCGTCGCGATCACGCTCGGCATGAACGACTCCGATCCGCCTTCGGACCGGTAGAGATTCTGGTTGACAAGCCCCGAGCGGCTTGCAACCGTAAGCGTGAATGCAACGATACCAAGACCGCCGATCCACTGCATAAGAGAACGCCACAAAAGAATCGTTTTCGGCCATTCCTCGATGTTTACGGCAATGGAAAATCCTGTCCCCGTCCACACCGACATCGACTCGAACGCTGCATCGATCAACGGCATACCTGCAAAAATAAACGGAAAACAGCCGAGAAACCCGACCAATGCCCAGATAACGGCGGTTGCAGAGATCGAAAGGCTGGCCCTTGGAGGTTTCGTATTTTTCGGCAGAAGATGCAAAAGTCCGCCAAGCCCGAGCATCGCGACCGTGGAACTTGCCATCCACGGCAGAGCATACCACTCCTGATAGAAACACCCGACAATGATCGGAACAAGGGTTGCGGCGCCTATGAGCAGAAGCACTGATCCGATATCACGACCAATCGCCGGAAGTTCCCTAAGATACCCCATTTGTATTACAATTAGGTGTTTGATAATAATAGTAGTTGCCTGAAATTAGCCGGCAGAAATAAAAAAAATGAGTGGGGAGACCGGTTATACTTTTTTGACCCAGAGTCCGTGCTGGTTACAGTATTCCGCGGCTTTCGTTGCCTTTGCCGTGGTCTTTACGACCATCTCGGGTTTTTCACCCGGAACAAGGAACTTCTCGTGGACGACCTCATCATCGGTTTTGAGAGCGACCCAGGTGATGTAGTGTTCATCAAGCATCGGATGGGCAACCGAACCGACCGTTACTTTGTATCCTCCGGCGACCTCTTCGATGACCGGAACATGCTTTTCGAGCGCAGCGTCGGTGCTGTTTTCCGCAAGCAGGTTCATCGGCTGACCGCAGCAGACGAGTTCGCCTTTGCCTTTTCCGATAACTCTGACAGTGTTCTCGCAGATGGCACATTTGTAGATCTCTTTTGCCTTTGTCATACTAGAATCTTATGTCAACCAGAAATAAAAACGTACGTATCGGGGAATAAAAAAAGAGATTCAGAGCGTTTTATGACGCTCTTCGATCGAATCCGCCAGTTTGTGCAGATCCGCGATTACCGGTTCATCGGGAAGACCCTTGATATAAACCGGTTCAAGCATCTCGGCTCCAAGAGGCGACAGCATCTCGGCGAGATAGTTCACGGCATTGGTTCCCCAGCCGTATGAACCGATCACGCCCAGATACTTCGCTTTCGGCCGAAGTGCTCTAATCAGATACGCAGCGTTTACGGCGACCGGGTGAGGGCCGAAGAGAACGGTCGGTGTTGCAAGAATAATTGTTGCTGCATCAACGATCGAACTGCAGAGAACACCCGAATCCGTTTCAAGGAGATTGTACTGCTGAACGGGAATCCCGCGCTGCACAAGATCGTCAACAAGGAAATTCACCATCATTTCGGCACTTCTGTGCATGGAAACATATGCGACAACGACAATGTTTTTCGGCGTGTCAGATGCCCATTCGCGGTAGAGATCCATGATCCTTGCAGGAAGCTTTAGGACCGGACCGTGACTCGGACCGATGATTTTCGGCGCGATCTCGTCAACCAGATCCAGATACTCGCGGACCGATGCTCTAAACGGCATCATGATCGCTGCATAGTAGCGTTTTGCTGCTTCCAGATAATCGGGGAGATCATTATCCTGGAAAAGTGTCGGTGATGCGTAATGGGTCCCAAGGAAATCCGAGGTGAACAGAACTTTATCTTCGACCACTTCTGCAAACATCGTGTCGGGCCAGTGGACCCAGGGTGCGAGATAGAACTTCAGCGTCTTGTCGCCAAGAGAAAGCGTCTCTTTGTCTCCTATCACGATGAACCGCTCGTCGAGTTCTTCTAGATTATGCATTGCCATCAGAAGGCCTTTACAGACCTCGTTCGTGACGACCTTTACCATCGGATACACTTCGAGAAGCAGCGGAAGCATCCCGGAATGATCCTGTTCTGCATGCAGACAGACGACATAATCCAGCGAATGCTGGTCCAGCCTCATGAGATTGGTGATGAACTCTGCTTCTACGTGAGGTTCACCTGTATCTACGAGGGCGGTCTTTTCGCTGCCTTTTGCGAGGTAAACGTTGTAACTGCTTCCTCTCGGTGTCGGCATGATCGCATCAAAGTACCGGAGGTCCCAGTTGATCGTACCGACCGCATAGATATTTTCAACAATCTCGCGGGCTGCCATAAACGGTTACACCTTTTTGAACTGCGATTTGCTTGCACCGCAGACAGGACACTTCCATGTGTCCGGAAGTGATTCAAAAGCGGTTCCTGGCGGGTACATGATCCCTGCACCTTTTTCCGGGTCGTAGACGTATCCACAGACCGAGCAACGGTATTTGTCCATTTTTAATCAATCCTGCCTTAGTATCTAAGGTATTACAATAATTCGAGCCTCAAGGTTATAAGGGCTTTCTATCGGATAATTTAGCCGTAATATTGAGTCTGTCCAATCGTGGATTCTGTGATATAAACTCATCCCCCATTTACTCTTGTCGACTTTTTTGGAGGGGAACAATACCTTTATGTATCCCTGCGCCGAGTGGTATGTCTGAATTTCAAGACGAATACGATCGTATTTTCAACAATGGAGTCATCCCTCCGGATATGTCCATTTGCTGGCTCATGTCCCTGCTCAACATTAGTGACATTGTACGAAAAATCGAACAAACTTATTATTCACCTCATCTTCGCGATTATTTTCATTATCCCATTGATTTTCTGATAAAACTGACTGTTGTCATGACTTATCGCAGAATAGCCTGTCGTCATATTCGGCGTAAAATAACGGAAGAAGATCTCAGCCACCTTCTTCCGGCAAAATCACCACTCTGGTTACCTTCGCCGAGTACATTGCATTACTTTGTGAAATATCGGTTAGGTGAGGAGGGTATGGAAGTTCTTATGTTTTTGATAAGCAAAAAGATTGTCCATTTCCTCAAATCTGAAACCGAGGTAATTATCGATTCCACTCCTTTAGTTGCAAGCCGTTATTGTCCCAATAGTCTGTTTAACCCTCATTATCAGGTTAAAATGGATAAAGCACATATTTTGAATCTGGGGGCTTATCACTTGTTTATGATTCATTTAGAAGGAACGGTGAATGACAAACCCTATTCGCATTTTTTGATTCAGATTGCCGAACTTCTCGGCGTATCCTGTGATCGTGTATTGATGGATGCGGGATATGACTCCCTAGAGATACACACGTTAATATTTGAGAAACTTCATGCAAAACCCCTTATTCAACTGAGATATGACGCGCAATTGTCCCAATTAGGTTCAGAGAAGACCATAATAAAACAGATCAATACGTTCTGGTGAAAAGGAGTAAATGCCCAAATGTCTCTTACAGAAAAACTGGTATTTCTCTGCAAGAATGGTAAACGGGAGATGGTAGGAGCATATCTCAGAAATCAGACTATTCTTCATGGAAGGGAGGTAAAAGATGCTATGAAAAGGCGGGGAACTTGCGAACGCAAGCATGCACACCTCAAAAAAACCGTCAAATTTGATGTGGTGCATTGCAAGAAAAACAACAGAGCGCTCTCTGCAATAATGAATTTTATAACGTTCTAATTATTGATGTTAGACCATTAACAGAATAGATTTCAGAATATGAATTTTGCAAATTATCGATAAGAAGTCTAAAGAAGTCTGATTTGGCTGATTCCCCTCAATCCCATGTCAATAGTGAAACGGTTGAATCATGATATTCCTAGGTGAAGTTATCTCGATCAAAAACTCTGTCCAATGGATTGACGTATCGATTGGACAGACTCAGTGCAGAACTTCGGGAACTCCCCCTTCAGTAAAGAGTGAACGGTATTGGGAGATCGATGCCTTCCGCGGTCTTGCCCTGTTTGGAATGCTCTATTTCCATTTTCTCGCCTGTCTCGTGCTGTTTCACATTCTTCAGGAGATTCCCGAGTTTCTGTATTATTACAGTCCGATTGTGATCGTGTCCGCAGCGTTCATTTTCATTGCCGGCGTTGCGATCGTTCTCAGATATAACCGGATGCTTGGAAGGCCTATGCAGGCATATTACCGCGATATCGCCGTGAAAGCTCTGGTTTTGTTTTTTATCGCCATGTGCATCACGGCGCCGACCTGACTGGCTTCCGTGGTTATTTTTAACGATGACGTGTTTGTCAAGTTCGGCTTTCTCCATATGCTGAGCATATCGATGCTGATCGCGATACCTTTAATCAGGTTTGGCAAATGGAACATCTTGTTCGGCATTCTGATCATTCTGATCGGGGTGTTCATCATTCCGGGTATCCATGATCCCGGGTGGCTTTATCCTCTCGGTATTCACGGGGCGGACTTTATGGATCATACGCCGGATTACTTCCCGCTCTTTCCGTGGAGCGGATTTATTCTCTTAGGCATCGGTCTTGGCAATATCTTCTACCCGAAAGGCGTAAGGGCGTTTTCTGTATGGCAGCCGAAACTCCTTGGAAAATTCTTTGCCAGGCTCGGCTACGGCAGAACAACGCTGATCGTATATCTTGTCCATATGCCGATTTTCTTTGTTATGCTGTGGGTGTTGAGCGTTACGACCGGAATCGGCTATGTTTAGCTGTTCCGAAATTACTTAGATATGCAAAACCAATATGAGTGGAACAATGGGTGAAGTGCGAGAATACTGGGATTCGATCCTGACGGTGTCTGAGGAATCGCAGGATTCCAAGAGCGGGAGGTATTGGGAGATCGATGCTATCCGCGGGATCGCCATTCTCGGTATGCTGTTTTACCATCTCCTCACCTGTCTCGTTTTGTTCCATATAATCGTCGAGGATCCGAACTTCCTTTCCTATTATAATACATATATGTTCGGGTCGGGCGTGTTCGTTCTTCTTGCCGGTATCGCGATGATTCTTCGTCATGAACGGATGCGGGGAAGAACCACGAAGGAGTACTATCTGGATCTTGGTTTTTGTATTACCATCGGCAGCTGGATCGGGGCTTCGCTTTTCCTCGGCAGTGATGCATTTATCAAGTTCGGCTTTCTGCATATGCTTGGGGTGTCCATGCTGCTTGCGACCCCTCTTCTCAGATACGGGAAATGGAACATCATTCTTGGTATGATCATTATTGCGATCGGGGCGTTCATTTCCCCTACATCAATGATCCGTCCTGGCTCTATCCACAGGGGATTCATGCGGAGGATTTCATGCAGTATACACAGGATTATTTCCCGCTGTTCCCCTGGTTTGGCGTGCTTCTTTTGGGAGTCGGTCTCGGCAGTGCTTTCTATCCAAACGGCAGACGGGATTTTACCATCCGCGAGCCGGATAAAATCGGGGAGGCTTTTGCCAAACTCGGGAACGGGGCGGTGACGCTGTTTATTTATCTCGTCCATATCCCGTTGATATTCGTTATTCTCTGGATCTTCTCTTCCCTGACGGGAATTGGGTATTTGTAGTATGATTGTCGATATAGTAAACTCCGATTCGGACCCGGCCGGGCGAAATATCCGCTCGGGTATCGACAAACTTTTGAAAAATCCGCCGGAGGAGGGGTTCCCTCTTTTCGATGGGAACGAGGTGACGTTTCACATCGTTTCCGGCCGGATCATTCATGCGGAAAAAACCGCGGTGAACCCTGATGCGGATCTTATCATTGTTGTTTCGCGCCATTCAAGTGTGAACCCGGTTCCAGTTTTGACGGTCCATCCGACAGGAAACTTCGGGGTTGCGGGGCTTGGCGGAAACGACCGGGAACTGGGTCTGACGCATCCTGCCTGGATGAAGTCGATTCTGCAGAATCATGCAAAGTTCGTTCCGGAGGGGTACCGGGTCTCGTATGAGATCACGCATCACGGCCCAACGGATTTTCCGGTTCCGTTCTTTTTCGTCGAGGTGGGGAGTACGGAAAAGGAGTGGAATGATTCCGCGGCCTGCCTTGCGGCGGCAAAGAGTGTGTTGTATGCCTGTCCGTCGCCGAATCCGATCCCGCTGATCGGGTTTGGCGGTACGCATTATGCAGTTCGTCAGACGGTGATCGGTCTCGAGACGAAGGGGGCGTTTGGGCATATGATGCATACGCGGGATGTCGGTTTGGTTTCCAAGGAGGTGGTATCCCAGATGATCGCAAAGTCCGGCGGGGTGTTTGCCGCGCATGTTGACCGCAAAGCTCTGTCGAAGCAGGAGATCTCCCATGTCGAAGGTATTCTTGCCGGGGTAGGGCTGGAAGAGATCACCGAAGGTGATCTGCGGAAAATGGATGCGATCTCTTTGGCGACCTGGGTCGCCTACCGCGATCTGGCCGCTTTGACGGCTCCTGATCTGAAAATCTTCCCGCACGGCAGAATATCTGACGGAGAGCCAGCAGTGGTGCAACTTCCCGCGGATCTGTTTACCGCAGCGTTTCTCGGGTATGAGGAGATTTTTTTGGCAGAGCTGGACAAAATGGGAAATATTTTTCACACGACCGGTAAAGGCGGAAAAATTATGCCGACTTTGTTAACCTCTGCCGAAAATAGGCAGAAGGTATCAGGTGATTTAATAGTCTTATCCGTTCAACAAATAACACGTACACAGGATAGTTTGGTGGAAGGTGATCAAATCACGATAGCCCGCCGGCAGTTCGACCCCGTGCTCGCGCGCACGCTCGGGGTTCCGTCAGGTCCGTTGTACGGGCAGCTTGTTGCCGGAAAATCCGTGACTCTTCCCGACGGCAAAATGATCACGCCGGATATGGTCAAGAAAGTGGTCAGGACATCCATCAAAATACCGGGATTGGAGAATTACTCATGAGATCAATTGTAGAAGAAGCATTATCACGCAAACGGTTCGAAGACGTTGCACGCGACGACACGCCGGTTTCCGCAATTTACGACGCAGAAACCGAAGCTGAACTCGGTGCAAAAACCTACTCAGTCCGTCCACAGGCAGCAGCCCCGGTTCAGGCAGCAGCCCCGGTTCAGGCTCCCGCCGTGAAGAAAGAGCAGCCGAAACCCGAGGTTGACTACTCGAGTCAGTACAGTTTTTCCGCTGCCAAGACGACACCGACGGACGAGGATGACGAATTCGACGAGATCCTTGATGCTCTCCGGACAAAAATCACCGTTATCGGCTGCGGAGGCGGAGGGTCCAACACCGTCGCCCGCGTCTATGAGGAAGGAGTGGAGGGTGCGGACATTTACGCACTGAACACCGATGCCCAACACCTTTCGATGCTGAGAGGAAGAGTCGGCCGCCGTATCCTTATCGGCCGCCAGACGACCAAAGGTCTCGGCGCCGGCGCAATCCCCCAGCGCGGCGAAGAGGCTGCCATTGAAAGCGAGGATGTTATCCGCCAGGCCCTTGCCGGCAGCAACATGGTGTTTGTGACTGCCGGTTTCGGCGGAGGAACAGGTACCGGTTCTGCCCCGGTCGTTGCCAAAGTCGCAAAAGAGATCGGTGCTTTGACGATCGCGATCGTTACTCTGCCGTTTACCAGTGAAAGTGCGACCAGAATGGAAAACGCCGAGATCGGTCTCGAGCGTCTCCGGGAAGTTGCTGACACGGTTATCGTGATCCCCAACGACCGCATTCTGGAAGTTGTTCCGCGACTTCCTCTTGCCCAGGCATTCAAAGTTTCTGATGAGGTGTTGATGCGGGCCGTAAAGGGCATCACTGAGTTAATCACGCTCCCGGGTCTTGTTAACCTTGACTTTGCCGATGTCCGGACCGTTATGGAACAGGGCGGTATTGCCATGATCGGTGTCGGCGATTCCGACAGCGAGGACAAAGCAACCGACTCGATCAAGAAAGCTCTGCGTTCTCCGCTTTTGGATGTCGACATCGCCGGCGCGACCGCTGCTCTCATCAACGTTATCGGCGGACCCGATATGACGATGGTTGAGGCGGAAGGTGTTGTTCAGGAAGTTTATCAGAGAATCGATCCGTCTGCGCGTATTATATGGGGTGTTCAGGTCGATCCGAAGATGGAAGGCCGCATGCGGACTATGCTTATCGTTACGGGTGTCCAGTCACCACAGATTTATGGTAAGCAGGAACAAACATCTAGGGCATCACAATCAAGTCAGGTCCAGCGCTCAAAGTTTGAGATTGACTTCCTGAGGTGAATACATGGCTAAAAACGAGAAAAATACCGATGAAAAAAAGGCACTCCCTTCCATTCAGATAAAGAAACCGGAGATTACGAAAGCAAGTGTCTCAGAATTTTTCAGAAAATACATCCGTGTTCTGAAACTTGCACGCAGGCCCACCAAAGAGGAGTTCTGCAAAATTTCCGCAGTCGCTGCAGTAGGAATCGTACTTATCGGCGTTCTCGGCTTCCTGATATATCTGATATTTAAATATCTCCTTCCATAACATGACTGAATCAAAGTTTGGCAATCACTACTATATCTTAAAGACGACATCCAAGCATGAGCGGACAGTTGCCGATAACATCCGCGAGGCAATCGAGAACAATATGACGGACGTCGTCGTCACCGCAGTAATCGTGCCGGAAGATATCAAAGGCTACGTCTTTGTGGAAAGCCCCGAAGAGCATGCCAGAATCGAAGAACTTGTCGAATCGATTGCTCATGCCAGGATCGTTTTGAAGAATGAAACATCTCTGGAAGAAATCAAACATTTCCTCGTTCCAAAGCCGGCTGTATCCGGTATCGACGAGGGAACCATCGTGGAACTGATCGCCGGTCCGTTCAAGGGTGAGAAGGCTGTGGTCAAGCGCGTTGATCACACCAAAGAAGAAATCACTGTTGAACTCTACGAGTCGATCGTTCCGATCCCGATCACAATTCGCGGCGATAACGTGCGTGTGATCGATCGTAATCAGGATTGAACGCGGATTTCTTCGCGTGAATGCAAAAAATCCCTGCCTATTCTCTAATCAATCTCTTTTTCTAAGGACATTTATCCAGTAGGTTTATGTTCTCAGAGGTCGACTTTATTGAACCAATGTTGGGCTACCTCTGGGTATGCGCCAACATACGGTGATACAATGGCAGAAACTGTCGAGGTACTGGTACCCGGCGGTAGAGCAACTGCAGGACCACCACTTGGTCCGGCACTGGGTCCCCTTGGGATCAACGTAAAGGCAGTCGTTGATGATATCAACAAAAAGACCGCTGAGTTCAATGGCATGTCCGTTCCGGTAACGGTAATGGTCGATGACAAAAAGAACGTCACGTTAACAGTCGGTATTCCCCCGACAACCGCTCTTGTAATGAAAGAAGCGGGTGTTGAGAAGGGTTCCGGCACTCCGAACACTCAGGTAGTTGGTAATCTGCCGCTTGAAGCTGTCATTCGCATTGCAAAGATGAAGATGGAATCCATGCTTTCCTACGACCTGAAAACGGCCGCAAAGGAAGTCATGGGCACCTGCGTTTCCGTTGGTGTAACCGTCGAAGGCAAAACTGCCAAACAGGCAATTGCCGCCGTCAATGCAGGCGAGTGGGACGAACAGCTCGCATAAGCGAGTTGACTCGCACCGCTTCAAACGGGTACGTGGATTTCCCACGTAAAAAAATGTACAGTAGTAGAGAACAAAACCATAGGAGATTGGGGAATACTCCAGTCGAAGAACTATGGGAGGCTTCATCAAATGGTTGAAAGAACCCAAATTATACATGCTGTTACGGCAGCAATCACGCAGGCCCCCGAGCGTAAGTTCCAGGAAAGTATTGATATTACTATCAACCTGAAACACGTTGACATGGCCCAGCCAAAAAACCGTATTGATGAGACGATTCTTCTGCCACAGGCAATAGGCGTCAAAAAAATCGCCGTTCTTGGTAAGGGAGATATTGTGTCCCAGGCACGTAACGCAGGTGTCGATTTAATTATCGGTCCTGACGAGATCGAGCGTCTGGGCGGCGTTCCGCGTGAAGCACGCAAAATGGCCGGACAGTATGACTTCTTCCTTGCAGAGACTGCGGTTATGCCCCTTGTTGGTCGCTGGCTTGGTCAGAGACTCGGTCCCCGCGGTAAAATGCCGCAGCCGATTCCGCCGACACAGGACATCACTCCGATCGTCGAGCGTCTGAGAAACTCCGTTAAGATTCGGTCAAAAGATAGACTTAATATGTCTGTTAAAGTCGGCAACACCGGCATGACCGTTGAGGAAGTTTCTGAAAATATTGACGCCGTCGTAAAGAGGGTTGTAGGAAAACTTGAAAGCGGAGAGTTAAACATCCGTTCCGTCTACGTCAAAACCACGATGGGTCCAGCAGTGAAGGTGATGTAAGTATGGCAATTTATACCCACTATCTTCCCGCATGGAAACGTGAAGAAGTTGAGCAGATCAAAGATCTCGCCGATAAGTATACACTCGTCGGCTTAGTTGATGTCTACGGTATTCCCGCACGACAGTTCCAGCAGATCCGCAGAAATCTGCGCAGCAATGCAGTTGTGAAGGTTGCAAGAAACACCCTTGTCGAGCATTCCATGAATGAACTCGGCGGTCACTTCATTGACCTGAATGGGAAGGTTTCCGAACACTCCGCCCTCATCTTTGCAAACGGCAATCCCTTTAAGCTGTTCAAGTCCCTTGAGCAGACGAAGACAAAACGTTCCGCAAAAGCAGGCGAGATCACTCCTGAAGACATTGTTGTTCCGGCAGGACCAACTACCTTTAAGCCAGGACCGATCGTAGGAGAACTCCAGCAGGCTGGTATCCCGGCAGCTATCGACGGCGGAAAGGTCAAAATCAAAGAGACCAAGACTGTTGTTAAGGCCGGTCAGGCTATCAACAAGAAACAGGCCGATGTGCTTTCAAAGCTTGGCATTAAACCAATGCCGGTCGGTCTCTCCCTCCTCGCAGTATGCTACGAGGGAGACATGTATCTGCCGGACGTCCTCTCTGTAGACGACGAGGCATACAAGGCAAAGATCACTCTCGCAGCACAGCAGGCATTCAACCTCGCAGTCAACGCAGCAGTTCCAACGGCATGTGTCGGTGTTACTGAAGCTCAGATATCGAAGGCCGTAAGTGAGGCAAGAAACCTTGGTGTAGAAGCATCCATCTATGAGAAGGGTGTCATCGAGCTGATCATCAGCAAGGCATACAGACAAGCAAACGCCCTGAAGGCAATTTAAACAAATACAAAGGTGAAATCAAAATGGAGTATATTTACGCAGCTCTGTTAGTTCACTCCGCAGCTAAGACTGTGGATGAAGAATCGGTAAAGGCAGTTCTCTCTGCCGCAGGTATCGCAGTCGACGACTCCCGTGTCAAAGCATTAATTGCAGCACTTGACGGTGTCGACATCGAGGAAGCAATCTCCAAGGCAGCAGCACCACCCGTAGCAGTTGCAGCGGCAGCACCCGCTGAAGCCGCAGCAGCCGTTGAAGAGGCAGCAGCACCCGAAGAGAACAAGGAAGAAGAAGAAGAAGAGAACGCCATGGCAGGCCTTGGCGCACTCTTCGGCTAATTTTTTTTTTAATAAGTAATCCGGCATCGTCGCCCGATCTATTTTCCATCGTTTCGGATATGTTCACGAAGGGAGTCTGTTGTTGAAAAATCAGGTTTTCTTATCCCATCTGCGGGTTTCGATCTGAATCGTTTCCAGATGCAAGAGCATTTTTTTATCGTTAACGAGGTCCCTGCGATCGTAGAGATAGAACTCTACGGGTCTCCAGAGGGCGACCCAGCCGATAATAACAAAACTTTGTCCGATGGCGTATATGATATCATTCTGATTGTGAACGCTGGTAACCACGATGCTGAGTATCAGGCAAACCAAGAGAAATATCAGTCCCCGAACGAGATATCTTCTTCCTTTGTTCACGGCCTGTTTGTATTTTCTGGGTTGCCGAACAGAGTCTCAGAGCAAAATGGGAATGGATTGCCTGATCCATATCCGTGCGTGTCTTTTCATCCTCGTAAAGAGTCTCATCCAGATATAATATGATCCTCGCTGAGCCGCGTTTATCGTTTGGCATGTCTTCAAGCGAGTCCATAATGTAGGACTCGGTTGCCTGATTGATCTCCTTTTTGTCGTTTGGCGCAGGGTCGAGCAGATTATAAAACTGTGCGGGATATGCTATCCTCAGTTCGATATCGCTCCATTTCTCGTGTAATTCACATGACGTCATATGCGTCCCTCCTTTGCCAGAATCCCGGCGGTAACAACCTGTCCGCAGGAGATGCATCCGTCGCCGAATGGGTATCTCGGATTCGTGAGGCAGACAACACCTGACTCTTTGAGCGTTTCAATAATTGTCTCGCGAATGGAGCGGTTGATTGCCACGCCTCCGGAGAGTGCCGCTGTAAGTATGCCGGTTTTTTCGACTCCCGCAAGCGCCGTATCCGCGATACCCTTTGCCAGCGTGGTTTGGATCGACGCGGCGATATCTTCGACGGATATGCCGTCAGAAAGCATCTCCATTCCCTCACGAAGGATGGAAGATGTCAGCAAAACATCCCGGCCGTCCCGTGATTCGAGAGTGATCTCCATCGGCTGGGCTACGCCCCGTGCGGCATATGCTTCCAGCATCATTGACGGTTCGCCGTCATATGTTCTTTCACGGCATATCCCGAGTAATGCCGCCGCGGCGTCAAGAACCCGTCCCGTCGACGTCGTGACGGGAGTGTTGAATCGTTTTTCCGTCTGCTGGGCAAGGATTCTCAGAGCCGTGTCGTCCCATCCTCTGCTCTGGAGAAGCAACTGGGTGTCTTCATTTGGAAGAATGCCGTAGAGCATTCTCTCCGGGAATTTTGTTGCGAGATCCCCTCCGGGCATAAGAACCGGATCAAGATGCCCGGTCCGCATATATCCGTATCTCGGCGATCCCGCAAGAATCTCCCCTCCCCAGATGGTCGCATCCTCTCCGTATCCGACCCCGTCGATCGCGATACCCACAACTTCCTCGGTCGTCACCGAGGCGATATGTGCGCAGTGATGCTGGACCGGGCAGAGAGTTGCTCCATACCGCTCGGCAAGTTCCTTAGCGACCCGTGTACTCAGAAACTGCGGGTGGAGATCGTGAGCAATGATTTCGGGAACCGATCCGGTAAGACAGGTCAGTTTTTCGATCGTATCCTCTAAATATGCCACAGTAGGTGGATTTCTGATGTTTCCGATATGCGGCGACGTTATCAGAAATCCTCCCTTATAGATCGTTGCATTCGCGTTCAGTTCCGGCCCTACGCCGAGGATCTGCCCATCCCCGAGATCCATTCTTGTTCTGAGCGGGGCAAAACCCCGCGACATTCTGATCAGATACCCGTCTCTTACAACCGAATCATCGCACCGGTTCACGATCTCCCGGTCGTGGGTGAGAATATAATCCACAACCCGCCCCATCTTTTCGATGATGGTTTTCGTCTCGGTGATCATCGGTGTTCCGGGAGCGTTCGCGCTCGTCATTATCAAAAGCGGGGACCGGAGTTTTGCAAACAGCAGGTGATGGAGTCCCGTGTACGGCAGCATAACACCGAGATTATGGAGCCGGGACAAAGATGTGTGGGATAGAGGATCAATCTTATCGAGGATCATGATCGGATGAACCGATCCTTTGAGGAGATCCCACTCCTCCTTTGTCGGCTCGACCACAAACCCGCCAAGCGTTTCTGGCTTCATCATCACGGCGAGCGACTGGTTCGGCCGTCCGAGATTTTGTTTCAGGCGTTCTGCCGTTTTTTCAACACAGCAGATATGAAATCCCCCAACCCCTCTGACGGCAACAATATTTCCCGCATCCAGCAGTTCTGCCGCCGCCGAGATGCGATCGACCGCTTCTATTGTCTCCCCTGATCCTTTCAGCAGAGAAAGTTTAGGTCCGCATTCTCTGCAGGCGATCGTCTGGGCATGGTGCCGCCTGTTTCCCGGATTTTCATACTCTTTCAGACAATCCATACATGCCGGAAATTTATCCATACTCGTTCGTTCCCGGTCGTAGGGAACCGATTTAATGATACTGTATCTTGGTCCGCAGTCGGTACATGACGTTGCCCAGTATCCAAAATACCGGCTGTTTGAATCCATAATATCGTGCAGACAGTGTTCGCAGGTTGCAATATCTGCAGGCACGAATCCCGTCCTTGCCCCGTCCTGACTTTTCAGAATAGTAAAACCCGCCGGAGGATTCCAGTCGTGCAGCGGCTCGACAGAGACCGAGTCGATCACCGACATCTTCGATCCTTTTTTTACCTCGCGACAGAACACATCGAACTCCTCGCCAGCAGCATCGATCTCCACTTCGCTCCCGTGATTGATGACCGTCCCTTTTATTCCAAACCGTTGTGCCTGAGCATAGACAAACGGGCGGAATCCTACTCCCTGTACAATCCCGCGCAGGATTATTTTACCAGACTTCATCAATCCTTCTCAAAAAGGATTATAGAATCACAGACAATATAAGTGTAGGGTTTTGTGCCCCACATATTTTCTTTGTGGAGCGCCCATACTACAGAATAGGAGATATACCATGCCTGATGATCCATTAACCAACATCCTTCGTAGCAAGCGTGAAACGACCAGATTCCAGGTCTTAGTTGAGGTTGCCGAACACCAGCCGTCGATCCGCCAGCAGGAAATTGCGGAAAAACTCGGCGTGACCCCCCAGGCAATATCTGAATACGTCCGTGATCTCGCCGAAGATGGGTACATCAGTGCTGAAGGAAGAGGAAGATATTATGTCACCCACAAAGGGGTCGAGTGGGTCCTGAATAATGCGGAGATCTTGGAGTCCTATGCACGCCACGTTCGCCGGGATATCATTCATCAGGTCGTAACCTGGGCCGCCATTGCGGATTCGGATCTGAAAGCAGGCGATTCGGTCGGCGTGTACATGAAATCCGGCTGGCTGTATGCGGGCAAACGTCCCCAGATTGCGATGGGTATGGTCACGGCCGATGCCTCGGAAGGCATGGATGTCGGCGTAGCGCGGCTTGCGGGAATCATCGAGCACACCGAAGGAAAGGTGGATGTTGCGAAAGTTCCAAGGATCGAACGCGGCGGCTCGAAGATGGTTTCGACGGAAAAATTCCTCTCTCTTGCAAAAAATACCGATATCGTTGCTGCAGTCGGACTGGAAGCCTATCTGGCCTGTAAAAACTCGGGCATCAAACCGGATATGTTTTTCGGGGCCCGGGAAGGAACCGTCGAGGCGGCGTTCCACGGAATGCGCTGTCTGATTCTGGTTGTTGACGAGGAGTTCACCGATTTCCTGAAACGTCTGGAAACCGCGGGTCTTTCCTATACGATCCATGAACTGGTGACAGAATAACGTGACGACCATCGTCCAACCCTGGAAAAAGGGGTATAAAGTCTATTTTTGTGACGACGCAAAGGCAGGCAAAATCAAACATGTAGGGACTGTTGAACTCGAAGAAACCTCCAAAGGGATGCGTCCCTCCGAGTTTTTTGTCAGAAGACCCGGAACATCCCACGCCGAGAAGACGCCCACAAAGGAGTTTATTACGGTTCTTCGGGGAAACGGGCCGATCAAACTTACCCAGAACATGCCGGAATTTCAGGATTTCCTCAGAGGCATGCAGCTATCCTGGGAGACAACGATTCTTTGCCGGACCTGTCTGTTTGACGATCGTATAACCCCTCTTACCGAAGAGACGCGGATCAGATGCGGGCAGGAGTATGTTTGTCTCATCTGTGCAAAGCGCGAGCTCCGCCGCGAACTTGGCCATATTAAACATCTCGGGAAACGGACCCAGCTCCATATCGAAAATCTGCTGGAAGAGTATCGTGATCTGGATATGGTGCTCGCGATTCTTCAGCCGGAGTCTCTCGACACCAAAAAAACGATGTTCGACCGGCTCGAGGCACATGATCAGACACCGACCGAACGTATCGAAAATCTTCCGCTTCCCCGGGAATTTATCGAGCGGTGCGGTGTTGAGACACTCATGCCTGCCCAGCAGCGTGCGGTCGAGTCAGGTCTTTTGTATGGAAAAGATCTGCTCGTTGTCGCCGCGACGGCGAGCGGCAAGACCTTCATCGGAGAGATGGCGGGGCTGAAAAATTATCTCGAAAAACGCGGGAGAATGCTTTTCCTGGTCCCTCTCGTCGCTCTTGCGAACCAGAAGTATGACCGTTTCTCTGAAAAATACAAGACCATAACCCAGACATCCATAATGACCGGTGTGTCCCGTGTCAATCTACCGGAAACAAGCCCGGTTGGAAACCGAGGCGCCGGCGGCGGGATCGTTGTCGGAACCTATGAAGGTATGGACAATCTTCTGAGAAAGGGCATGCCGGTCAGCAATATAGGGACGGTTGTGATCGACGAGGTCCAGATGCTCGAGGATCCTGAACGGGGACATCGGCTCGACGGGCTGATTGCACGGCTGAAATACGTCGCTCCAAAAGCCCAGTTTCTCTATCTTTCGGCAACGATCGGTTCACCGAACCTTCTCGCAAAAAAACTGAACGCCGCTCTTGTTTCGTATGCAGACCGTCCGGTTGCTCTGGAACGCCATCTGATTTTTACGGAAAAAGACGGAAAGATCCCGTTCATCAAAAAACTGGTTTTCGAGGAGTTCAACAAGACCTCTTCCAAGTGGTACAAAGGTCAGACGATCGTTTTCACGAATGCCCGGAGCCGGTGTCATAATGTAGCCGAGGCAATCGGCGGGACGGCCGCCCCGTATCACGCCGGACTTACATCCCAGGAACGCCGGGCCGTCGAACGGCAGTTCGAGGAAGGAAAACTCGCCTGTGTTGTAACGACCGCGGCACTGGCGGCCGGTGTGGATTTTCCTGCCAGTCAGGTCATATTCGACGCTCTCGCGATGGGGATCGACTGGCTTTCCGTTCAGGAGTTCCACCAGATGATGGGCCGTGCCGGCCGTCCGGATTTCCACGATCTCGGCCGTGTTGTTGTTCTCGCCGAACCTGGTGTCTCCTATTCGCGTGAAACAAAACTCACTGAGGAGGAAGTTGCGATCCAGCTTCTGAAAGGAGATATGGAAGAGGTCTCGCCGGTCTACGACATCGAGGAAACATCCGAAGAGTTTGCGGCAAATGCCATAACCTGCCGCGGCCGTGAGGCCGACATTATCACGGTTGGAAACAGTATGGTTGGTGTGGGAGATGATCCGATCCAGGAACTTCTCAAACACAAACTCGTCAGAAAATCCGGCGGTTTTCTGGAACTCTCTCCGCTTGGAGAAGTCATGGCCGAGCATTTCATCGGCATGGAGAGGCTCCTGGAGATCGATAAACTCGTCCGCGTGATGGATGATCCTCTGGAAATGATTGCCGAACTTTTCTGCATGGAGGAGGAACGGGAGAAAGAGAAGCGCCGGACCGACCGCCGTTTTACCGAGCGAAAGGAAGCTGCCTGGATCGGCGACAAAAAAGCCGCTGCAAAACCATCTGCCGAGCCTGCATGGTTCGCGAAAAAGAAAGAGATTCATGCGGTGGAAAAGCATGTCCACGATGATGAACGGCGCAAAAAGGCCGGAACCCGCAAGCTCCGCTGCGAAGAGGAAGAGGTGGAAGCGGCGAAACTTCCGCGCCGTGCGAGCAAAGAGATGGAAGACCGGGTTGAGCGCAAAAAGCGTGAGGCTTCTCAGTTCATCCCTTCGCCGAAGCGAAAACCGCGTGAAGGAACCGGTGTTTCCGGTAAGGGGGCCGAAGCCGGTCCTTCAGGTGATCCGGTCACTATCATCGAAGGCGCCGTCGATCTTCGTCGTGCCGGAAAGTATGACGAGGCATTAAAGATCCTCGGGAATTATGTTGCCGATAATCCGAAAGACAGCCGTGCTCTGGTCGAACTGGGCAAGGTGTACGACCTTCGCGATGAACGGGACACGGCGTATCTGTGTTATCAGAAAGCTGCAACAGCCAATACGCAGAACCGGGAAGCAATCGACAGAATGAATGCCTTCCTTATCGGAATCACCGTCGATATTGATACGGATTCTCCGAACGCCGGAAAACAGCCGGCTGTTGTCAAAAAAAAAAAAGAATGAGATATTCATCTCATTTTCGTATGAGTATCTACTGAGCGCGATCCCCGCTGATTTTAGACATTACTGACACTGAGTGCCCATTTCGTAGAGTGCATACAGTTCATTTGCCGCATCTGCTCCGGCACGCTGCATCGCCTGTTCGATTAACACTTCTGCACACTCCGTCGGCAGGCAGGTTATCCCCTCTTCTCCCACGCGGATGAGTTCGATAAGCGAGACAAACTCTTCCTCTGTGAGTCTGTTAAGCCGTGCCGCGAAATCGTCGGCATCCTTTGCATAATGGTTTGCCACCGGCGGAAGAATCGAACGGTACTGATTCTCCGATGTTCCGCAGACAAGCGTGTCGCACTCGGGTGCAAGTTTTAACAGAAGAGCTATATCGTGTTCTGATAATATGCGAGACATATTTTACATTGGGGATTCATGGATTAATTAGGTTCCGCAAAGAGAACACAGATCCCGCGAGATCCGAAGAACGTAGAGAGTCTCGCCGTCTTCCTGCCGCTCCTCTGCCGTCACTAGAGCGATCAATCCTTCTGCGTGACAAATTTTCAGCACTTCATCGATACCGGTAAGGGAGGAGATGAGAAGGAGGATTCTGCCAAACGGTGCGAGGCGTGATGGAGCTTCCCGAAGGAACCGCTCAACAACCTCACGCCCCGAAGGTCCGCCGTCGAGAGCATACTCTAGCCAGTCGTCAAACCGTTCGGTAGGATCTGTTGGGAGATAGGGTGCATTGAATAATATCAGATCGAACTCTCCGCAGATCGGATCAAAGAGATTCCCTCTGATGATCTCAATGCCGTTTTCCTCGTGTGCATATTTTGCCGCGTGGGGATTTATTTCCACAGCGAGAACGCTCGGCGTTATCTCCGCCATAGATTTTGCCACGGCTCCCGATCCGGTCCCAATCTCCAGCACCCGGTTGGTTGGTTGTACTTCTGCACGGGCAGCTTTTATCAGGAGATACGTATCTTCTGCGGTAAAATAAATCTGGTTTGTATCGATATCCATTACAGTAGGTCGGTAAGCCGGTTGGCAAGCTCGATAAAATCCAAAACTGAGAGCATTTCGGGGCGTTTGCCAAGCAGATCTTTTGGGAGACTGCTGATGAGTTTCGTCATGGTTTCTTCACCGTAGATGCTTTTCATCCCTTTCAGTCCGTTTTGAATCGTCTTTCGCCGGTGGGAGAAGAGTTCGCGAACGAGGATGGCATGTACGTCGCGGTTGAGAATTTTTACCGGCGGTTCATGTGGGATGATTTTTACGACCGCCGAATCAACTTCCGGCGGCGGGTTGAATGCCTGCGGCGGGAGTTTGAGGATGAGTTCAACATCGGCATAGGTCTGCACCATGACAGATAGTCTGCCGTATTCACCGTCGCCCGGCGGGGATACCATTCGTTTGGCAAACTCCCACTGATACATCAAAACAGCGGTCTCGAATCCGGTTTCGAGGAGCCGGAACGTGATCTTCGAGGAGATGGAGTAGGGAAGGTTTGCAATGACCAGATCAAATGCGGGAAGCGGGACCCTGGATGCATCGCCGCGGGTGATGGTCAGCTGACCGGCGGACAGTTCGTCTTCGAAACGTCGTTCAAAGTTTGGCAGAAGTGTTCCGTCCAGTTCGATGGATCTGATATTTGCTCCCCGCCCGAGAAGTGCTGCTGTCAAAACTCCGCCCCCCGGTCCGACCTCAAGCACTGTCCTCCCGTGAATCGGGACCGAATCGGCGATAAAATCCACGGCGTCTATATCAATCAGAAAATGCTGATCCTTTGGCGCTTTCATAAAAAAAGATTATTTAGAGGTAAAGAGATGATACTTCTCTTCCGGATTTTCGAGTTCAAGCATGATCCGTTCGCGGATAAACTTCTCCGGTTTCTGGAGGGTCTTCACCCGGTTACGGATGTCTTCGAAGCTTTCAAACGGTTTTTTCTGTCTTTCTTCTAAGGTGTTGGTCAGTGTTTTTTTACCGAAACCCGGGAGGAGATTTAACATGTGCATCTTGAGACTGATGGGAACCGCGGTGTTGTAAAACTCCACGAACCGTGCTTCAGACTCTGCAATGATTTTCTCGACTACCGGCTCAAGCTCGCCTTTTGCAGTTGGTGTCAGCTCATCGTAGGATAATCGGCGTTTTACCCGTTCGACATGTTTTCTTTCATCTTCACCGATGTAGACTTTGTCGTGCAGATTGATCGCAACGTCTTTTTTTGCGATGAGTTCGAGGAGTTTGAACTGGTCAGTACCTACTGCGAGAATAATGGATTCACGCTGGTTCAAAGGACGCCGGTCGCTTGCATATCCCCATTGGAGATAGTCAAGAACTATAGCTTCAACTTCCTTTTTATCGGTCCTCTCAGTCTTAGGCGGCATATCTACCACTCACTCGAATTTATGCAGAGTGTCAAGAATCTGATCTAGATCTTCGGGGAGAAGAGTAAACCGCTCTTTTGCGTAAATTGCCCGGATCTCATCACGGCTCTTTGGCATGATGTTTACTATCCTGTAGGCGATTTCCGGCTTTGTCTTCTCCATGGATCCGAGGATACTTAGGAGGGATTTTGCCGTTTCAACGCTGCATTTACTGAGAATGTCTGCATGGTCAATACTCTTACGCAGTTCGTATGATATGCTTCTGGCGGTGTCGTCACCCTCTTCTCCCTTGGAACGGTTTTCACGGATCGCAATTAGCTCTTCGCGAAGTTCCGGGAGGGTCATCATATTTTCACTGATAATTTTCTTTACTTTCATGCGAGACTCCTGATAAATATAAAATAAGTATGTGGGGGGTTTAATTATATTTCTGCGCCGTGAGGTGCTGCGGTCTTGCAATGACAGTTTTGGTTGCATTGCCGTCTTTGATCTCAAGGAGCCAGGCTCTGCCTCTCTTGCCGACGATTGTTCCGGTTTTACCGTGGAATCTCGGGTGGGGCTGTCCTTTCTGAACGCTTGAGTCTAAGACAAGGTGAACTTTCTGTCCTTCATCGAAGTTCTGAATGACCTTGGTCACGTTGGGCATACCGCGGGTACGCAGGGTTTTCTGTAACTTATATCTTGTCCGTTTTTTAATTCCATTGTGCTTTGCCATGTTTACTCATCTCCAATATTTGGTAATCCGTCGACCTGCATCACGTCTAATTCGACGACTTTAGCGGGTACGGCGAGGATTTCAGCAAGACTGGGCGTTGTTCTGCCCCCGTCTCCTGATACGAGCTCTTTGATGTAGAGGCCGCCTTCACCGACCACTTCAAGCCGGTAAAGACCGTTTTCTTCACCAAGAACTCCTATATCAATGACCTGTCTCTTTCGAACGAGATCTGCACGTCGATGGGAGACCCGTTTAGGCGTGCGCTGATCAATCCTGGCTCCTTTGAGCTGGGATACGGCGTTTTGCACGGTTTCCAGAGATATACGGTCATCTATTGAGACTAGAATCCTGTATGTTTTATGCCCTTTGTTTGATTTAAGCATTTCCACTGTTTTTTTGTCGGACCAGCTTTCCAGTACCACTCCTACCCGCGGGTTGGCGGATGCATTAATTGCATTTTCCAGCTCTTTTAAATCAAATGTGCGTTTTTTCGGGCTCTGCATCTCCATTACGAAGGGTCTTCCGGTTCCAATCATCACCGCATCGATGTCTTCTCTTCCCGCTCCGTGAAGAACCCCGCAGTCACTGGCAAAAATCCGTTTTGGTGCTTCTGCTATGAGTTCCTCTACGGAAGTGGGGTATTGTTTGCCGGTAAAGTTGCATATTTCGCAGCCTTTCCCTTTGTATGCGCGGCAGTCCCAGTGCGTCTGCGGGATTCCGCGTTCATATTTCAGATATCTGCCGTAGAAGTAGAGTGATGCGATCTGAACCTCGACGCAGTCGTCGGCGATGTTCAGGACGATGGTGACCTCGGGATTTTTTGGATTTCCGTGTTTTCCCGTGAGGGCGGATACTGCCTTTCCGACTTCGCGGTTCATCTCGGATTTGAGGGGTTCGGGATTTTCGAGTGAAAGGTCGGACCAGAGCATCTCTTCCGATTCCGCCATCATTGGGGGAACTCTGGTGCCTATGACGAATGTTTCGTGTTCGATTCCTTGTACTGCCGCAGCTGCTTTTTCGGCCCAGTAGGGAATCGTATCGAATAGGTCGTTGCAGACCCAGCAGGTTCCTTTTTCGTATGGTTTGTAGAGGATATTATATGCAAGAGCGTGGGCTATTCTCAGCGAACGGCCGCGTTCTTCATTGGTGAGTCCGAAGGATTTTTTTGCGAACAACCGCCCAAGGCAGTGATCGCAAATATCGCCGTACTCTAATATGGCGTTGACGAGTTCAAGCATTTGATTCATTATTGTTGGACGGGAAACCATTTAGGCTTGTTCTCCTCTCCGGTCGAACTCGTTGAAGATTATTATAATTGTGTGATCGGCATGGAGAACACGGGGACCGACAGAGTATTTCGGGAGGTCTTTAATCAGTTCCATCTCCTCTTCGGTAAAGTTCTGATGATCGCTCAATATGAAATTCTCCGGCAGGGTCTCTGCGGTTCTGATATCCTCTCCGTTTTCGTCAAGGACGGCGAAGGGATGTTCTTGAAGTAGTTTGGCAAGGTCGCTTTTTCTGATGGAGATGCCGGGTGCCGCCCGCTGATATTCTTCTTCGGGGATGGGTACGAGTGCTTTTTTTATCAGTGCTCCCGCACTCCTCTCGTCGGGATTAAGGGATTTGATTTTTTCACCCGAAAATCGCAGCGTGATCGTGTTTGCAGGATCCGCATGTTCACCTCCTTTCAGAATCAGAAAGCATTCGGTGTTTCGCCGGAGGTCGTGACTCAGAAAAAAGGAGGCGTTGATGCATCTGCATAATACATCCATACGTCCGGCTCCGCCCGGCATATCATTTAGGGAGAAGTCCGGTGTTGTGACCGCTTTGTGTCCTATTACTGCAAATCTTAACATTGTGGTAGTATGGTAGGGGGTGTGGAATAAAAAGTTCATCTGGGGTTTTATGGAAAATCCTCATTTCTTTGTATTCTAAGGGCGCACACATGAGTATCACACACACTCTTCAATAATCTAATAAAGTATTACAAATATTGTTGCGGACACACAACAAAATTCCTCTCTGGATCAAATGCGCTCTAAAATCACGTAAATTGACAAAAATGGCTGAAATAATGATTTTGGATGATTAGCTCGATACCCTCATTTGTAAAGAGAATACTTATATCCCGACACAAAGATACATTTAAAATGTCCCGAGAGGGGGCAGAGATGATAGCTATGCATATCTGCCTGGCCAGTAGGTTTTGCAAAAAACCGGGCCGTGGACGTGAAAAAGTAACCGTCACTAACCATCAGTTATTCTATCAGCGACAATAAGCAATTTTCAGGAAAAGTAACGGTAAAACAGCCAATCAAATCACCTTACAAACGAGGAAAAATTATGGCAAAATACAAAGATTTAATTGACCTTTACGACGACAACGGCAAACTGTTAAAGAGCAATGTCGCACTCGAAAAGATCAGCCCGCTGGTTAACCCGGCAATTAAGAAAATCATCGACGACACCAAGAGGACCGTTGCGGTCAACCTTGGCGGTATGCAGGATGCATTAAAGACCGGTAAGATCGGTAAGCACCAGCAGATTCTCGGTCGTGAACTCAACCTCGATATCGTCGGCAACATCGATGCTGTCGAAGCAAAAATCAAAGAGTACGTCTCTGTTGAAGCAGGCGACGACACTGTTGTTAAACGCTACAACGGCGGAAAACTTCTGCTAGTCAAGGTGCCTTCTGCACGTATCGCAGCAGCAGCAACCTACGATGCAGCTCTGACCTCTGTCGCAGCAGCAACCACCTATGCAGTTGTCGAGCAGTTCAACGTTGACATGTTCGACGCAAACACCGTCAAAGCAGCAGCATTTGGTACCTATCCGGTTACCATGGATATGGCAGGCGGAGCTTGCTCCATGATCATGTCCATCCCGCAGAACAACGAGTCTCTCGGTTACGCACTCCGTAACATTCCGGCAAACCAGTCTGTGATGATCACCCACCGTAATGCAATGCAGGGTGCAGCACTTACTTCTGTCTTTGAACAGGCAGGAGAGTTCGAAATGGGCAGTGCAATCGGTCCGTTCGAGCGTGCGCAGCTCTTACTGCTCGCATACCAGGGTCTGAACGCAAACAACATCGTCTACGACCTTGTAAAAGAGAACGGCCAGACCGGTACTGTTGGTACTGTTGTCCAGTCCTTAGTCGAGCGTGCGATTGAAGACAAAGTCATCACCCAAGGTGCAGCCGCAAAGGGCGGATATTTCAAACCCTACGAAACCAAAGACCCAATGCTTTGGAATGCATATACCTCTGCAGGAACGATTGCAGCAACCATGGTCAACTGTGGTGCCGGACGTTTCGCCCAGGCAGTATCTTCAACCTTACTGTACTTCAACGACCTTATCGAACACGAAACCGGACTTCCAGGCTCTGACTTCGGAAGAACGATGGGTGTTGCGGTTGGTTTCTCATTCTTCAGCCACTCCATCTATGGTGGTGGAGGACCGGGTGTCTTTAACGGAAACCACGTTGTTACCCGTCATGCAGCAGGTGTTGGTATGCCCTGTATCGTTGCCGCTTGTGCACTTGATGCAGGTACTCAGATGTTCTCTCCCGAAGGAACCGCAAAAGTATACGGTGATACCTTTGGTCAGATCGACGAGTTTGCCCACCCGCTCCAGGCAATTGCAAAAGCAGTTTAAACCTGTATTGATTTCTGCGTAAGCGGAAAGGAATTAGAATGACAGAATCAACATACCCACAACTAAGAATCGTCCCCACGAGATTCCTGAATCCTGAGACCACCGAGATTCTTCTCGAAAAAATCTACACAATAGATGGGATACGCCGCCTTGTGCTCAATGGTCCAAACCTTCCGGCTACCGTACCTTACGGTCCGGCCAGAGGCACGGTCAATGATAACTCACTCCGGCGTGTCATAAAGGTCTGCGGTGAAGATTATCTTCTCCACGTTCAGGTCGGTGCAATTCTTCTTGAATTGGAAGATGCTTCTGTGATTCCGCTTGTCAAGGCGGCATGCGATGAGGTCTTCGCTGACAAATTCCCGTATGGAATCACCGAAGGTACCTACATGCGGTCGAATATGACGACCACCGACTATGCCAAATACGGTATTGTCGATGATAAACGAATTCTCGGAATGAGCGATCCAAAAAGCAAACAGCGCCCTATCATCCTTCAGGGAACTAAATAAACATGCCGCTTGGTCGTGTAACACAAATCGTCGACTGCAGACAGAGTATGGGTATGGGTAAGGGGGGATCTCTTGCTCAGAGGGGAACCATCTCTGAATGTAAAAATCCTGATGTCATCATAGTGGGTATGTCTCCCGGCAGGAGACATATTACAAAACCTGTCTGCGATATCACGTCAGCACTGCGGCAGCAGGGAATAGAATACAGCGTAAGTACCTTGGTGCTGAACGCAGGCAGCGGCGTACCGCCTGATGCGGATATCGGCGGGATATCACTCGGCTCAAATTTCGGAATTCTCGATCGCGAGATAGAACAGATAGAACGGCATAAAGTGGCCGTTCTTCACCACGGCAACATACGGTCTCACGTGGTCCACAAATCAAGAAAGATCCTGCAGGAATGCAGCGTCAATGCTGTAATCGTCTGTCAGGCTCCAGTTGATTATGAGGATCTCGCAAAAGCCGGAGTTAAGACCGCGTACGTCATGCCAAAACCAGAAGACATTCGGACCAAAGGCACAGTAATGGGACTTGTTACCGGCATCACCCGGGGACAGACGCCCAGTCGTGTGGCCATGTCAGATGTCATTCATGACGTACTCAGAATAATCAAATCTACAAATTAGGTGAAAAAACTATGGCATACAAACCACAGTATGGTCCGGGAACTTCCCGCGTCGCGGAAGTACGCCGCAACCAGATGAACCCGAACGTAAAGCTCGAAAAGATTCGCAGCGTCACTGATGAGGACATCGTCCTTATTATGGGACACCGTGCACCAGGACAGGCATACCCGTCGGCACACCCCCCACTCGCAGAGCAGGGAGAGCCAGAATGCCCGATCCGCAAACTCGTTAAACCGACTGAAGGCGCAAAAGCCGGTGACCGTGTCAGATACATTCAGTTCGCTGACTCTATGCTGAACGGTCCCTGTCAGCCTTACCAGAGAACCTATCTCGAATGCTACCGCTTCCGTGGTATCGACCCGGGAACTCTCTCCGGCCGTCAGATCGTCGAGTGCCGCGAGCGTGACCTTGAAGGATACGCACGTGAGCTTATCGAGACCGCTATCTTCGACCCGGCAACCACCGGTATCCGCGGTGCAACCGTGCATGGACACTCACTCCGTCTCGCAGAGAACGGTATGATGTTCGATATGCTCCAGCGTTGTATCCTCGACACCGACGGTGTTGTCAAATACATTAAAGACCAGGTCGGTGTCCCACTTGATCGCAAAGTCGCTGTCGGTAAACCGATGGATGCAGCCTGGCTGAAAGCGAACACCCCGATGTTCCACTCCCTTGTCGGAACTGCATTCCGTTCCGACAGTGAATATGTTGCATATGTTCAGCGTATCCACGCCCTTCGTACCAAATACGGATTCATGCCCAAGGAGGCCTGAGTAATATGGCAAAAGTAGAAAAGACCCAGAAACTTTTCCTTGATGCACTCAAGCAGAAGTTCCCAAAACAGGACGTTGCATCTGTTCAGACAGAGTTCTACAAGTTTAACGGCGTCCAGCAGTCTCCCCGTAAGAGGGAGTTCATGGCCGAGAACAAGAAGATCGAAGCTGAACGCGGCATCTCCATGTACGACCCGAACCGTTGCCACCTTGGCGGTATCCCGATGGGTCAGCGCCAGCTGATGACATACGAACTCTCCGGCACCGGAACCTTCGTTGAGGGTGATGACCTGCATTTCGTCAACAATGCTGCCATGCAGCAGATGTGGGATGATATCCGCAGAACCGTAATCGTGTCCATGGATATGGCCCACCAGACCCTGCAGAAGCGTCTCGGCAAGGAAGTTACTCCGGAAACCATCAACGAGTATCTCCACGTTGTCAACCACGCAATGCCCGGAGGCGCTGTCGTTCAGGAACACATGGTCGAGACCAACCCGGGACTTACCGACGACTGTTACGTCCGTGTGTTTACCGGTGACCAGGAACTCGCCGACAACCTTGAGCCCCAGTTCGTTATCGACGTCGAGAAGCTCTTCCCGAAAAAGCAGGCTGAAGCCCTCCAGGCAGCAGTCGGCAAATCCCTTTGGCAGTGCGTCCACATGCCG
Organism: Methanocorpusculum sp.; assembly: GCA_965229365.1. GTDB lineage: Archaea > Halobacteriota > Methanomicrobia > Methanomicrobiales > Methanocorpusculaceae > Methanocorpusculum. The sequence continues at coordinate 461,933 of OZ245878.1, forward strand.
ACCATCGTCGGCCGTACCTGTGATGGTGGAACGACCTCCCGTTGGTCTGCCATGCAGATCGGTATGTCCTTCATTGCCGCATACCGTATGTGCGCCGGTGAAGCAGCAGTCGCCGACCTTTCCTTTGCAGCAAAGCACGCTGGTGTCATCAACATGGCCCACCACCTGCCTGCCCGCCGTGCCCGCGGCCCGAATGAGCCCGGAGGAATGCTCTTTGGTAACTTCTCCGATATGATCCAGGCAGACCGTGTCAACCCGAACGACCCGGCAAAAGCATCCCTGGAAAATGTCGCAGCAGGCGCCATGCTCTTCGACCAGATCTGGCTCGGATCCTATATGTCCGGCGGTGTCGGTTTCACCCAGTATGCAACCGCAGCCTACACGGATAACATCCTTGATGATTTCACCTACCACGGAATGGACTACATCCACGACAAGTACAAGATCGACTGGAAGAATCCGAACCCGAAAGACAAAGTCAAAGCAACGCAGGAAGTTGTTAACGACATTGCAACCGAAGTCAACCTTTACGGTATGGAGCAGTATGAACAGTTCCCGACCATGATGGAAGACCACTTCGGCGGTTCCCAGCGTGCAGCCGTTCTTGGTGCAGCATGCGGTTTAACCACATCGATTGCAACCGGAAACTCCAACGCCGGTCTCAACGGCTGGTATCTGTCCATGCTTATGCACAAAGACGGATGGTCCAGACTTGGTTTCTTCGGCTACGACCTGCAGGACCAGTGCGGTTCCGCAAACTCACTCTCCATCAGACCTGATGAAGGCTGTATCGGCGAGTTCCGTGGACCGAATTACCCGAACTATGCAATGAACGTCGGTCACCAGGGAGAATACGCAGCTATTGCAGCCTCCGCACACTTCGGCCGCGGCGACGCATGGACGCTCTCACCGCTGATCAAGATCTGTTTCGCAGACCCGGCCCTGAAGTTCGACTTCGCTCACCCGCGTTCAGAATTCGCCAAGGGAGCAATCCGCGAATTCATGCCGTCCGGCGAGAGATCTCTCATCATCCCGGCACAGTAAGTGGTTAATTAACCACTCACTTTTTTTTTCTTTTTTCTATGAAACGCGCAGATCTGTTCTTTATTTATATACTGATCCAAAAAATCACGACAACAAAGGTATTATAAAGTAATTATTATAGGGATTACCTTTTCTGGAGTAAACTTCGCTTGATTTAATCAAGTTTTATAATCTTAAGCAAAATAAATCGATTTTGATTTTGCGTTTTTACGGCGCTATTTTTGTAAAATCAAGAATCTCTGTGTTATTCTTACACATTTTTCGCATGTCTTATATATCTCTGAAAGTAAACAGAATACTTGTCCACACTTTGTACTCCATTCTTTAGAGTGGTAACGTTTTACGAACACTTGAGACGCATCCTTCGTTTCAGCCTGTGGTGCTGAAACATATTAGGTTCCTGATTAGTTATCCACAATCGGGAAACAAAACTCAAGGGAGAATCTTACATGCAAGAAATTATAATCGGCATTGGAGTAACTGCCCTTGCGGGAGCTCTCGCAGCGGTTGCCGGTGCAGCCGAAGATACTGAGTCCAACATCGGATCACAAGGTGACCCGAACTCTCAGGTTCAGCTCGCACCGCAGATGGGATACACTCACCGTATCTATAACAAAGCAGTGAGTGGAGAACCACCGGCATACACCCTGTGGGTGACCCTTGCTTGTGGTGTTGCATGGGCATTCCTTATGTTAGGAGTCAATGCAATCCTCGCAATCATCTTCGGAACAGTTCTCGCAACCTTTGTGCAGGGAGTTTACGCAACTACTGCATACCTTGGAAGAACCGCAAGTCTTTCCAAGTTTGGACAGCCGGTCTTTATTGATGTTGTTAAATCAGTAACGACCGTGACTATGGCTCACGCATTCGTAGCTATCTTCGCAACGGTAACCGTATGTTACCTTATGATGACAGTAATCGGTCATCCGTTTGCTCTTCCGCTTCTTGGTATCGTATGGGGTCTTGCTCTTGGTGCAGCAGGTTCTGCAACCGGAAACCCGTACTATGGTAAAGAGCGTCAGTATCAGAATCAGAAATTCGGTGCTGGTGTCCCGATATCTGCATCCGGTAACATCGTTCGTTATGCAGAAGCAGGACAGAGAAGCTCGATCGACAACGGTTTCTTCACCGCAAAATTTGGTGGACCCGCTTCAGGTCTTTGTTTCGGATTAATCGTTTTCTTCGAACTTTGGCGTACCATCATCTTCGAGGACTTCCTCGCAGGATGGGGTGCAGTAATCGTCGGAGCACTTATTATCATCGTCTTCATGATCATTGACCGTTACGTTGAAGTCTGGGCACGTAAGAATTACGGACCCTACACCGTGGAGGCCTGAATATGAGTGCAATTGCAGCTAAATCCGGAGCAAATGCCGGATCATTCCAGCCAATTCCTTCGGTCATTGCAATCATCATCGCCATCATCCTTGTCGTTGTTGCGTACTTCCTCGGAAGTTCCGGCATCCTCGTAGGGGGGGCAATGTACGTTCTTCAGACAATCTGTCTGATCATCCTTGGTGCAGCCTTAATCGCTTTTGGTGTTCACTTTGTTCCCGTCGGCGGAGCGCCGGCAGCAATGGGTCAGGCACCCGGTATCGCTACAGGTGTCGCAATGCTTGCAACAGGTGCAGGTCTTGCAGGACTCTTTGGCGGAGCATGGGCAGCAGAGTTAGGTCTTGGAGTCGCACTCGCCAGTGGAGCAATTGGCGGTGCATTAATGATGGCAATCACCTGTCTTATGGTGAACATCTCCTATGTCTTTGGCATGGGTATCCCGGCAGCCTCCGGTAAGGTCGAAAAAGACCCAATTACTGGTGACTTACAGGCAGCATACAAATCCCAGGGAACCGAAGGTCACGGTTTACCGTTCATCTCTTATGTTGGCGGTATTATCGGTGGTTTCTTAGGTGGTCTTGGCGGAACACTCATCTACATTGAACTTCTCAACTTCTACAATGCTGGTCTTCCGGCACTTGGTTTTGTTGGCGCAGCAGACATCAACATGCTCTCTGTTGGTCTTGCAGGCATCTTTGCAATCGGTATGTTCCTTGTTATCGCAGTACTTTCTTCATACAACATTACCGGAACTATTGAAGGTCCTCACGACCCGAAGTTCAAACGTTTCCCCCGTGCAATCGTCGCCGCAATCTTAGCATCATCTGTTTGCGGTCTCGTTGCAATGCTGGTGGTGGCATTATTCTGAGGTGTAAAAAATGTCAGTAAAAGTTGAAGCATCCCAAGACGGAATTCCGCATGACAAAGTTATGGTCATTGGAGCCGTTATTTCACTGGTATCCCTTTACATCGCTATCATTGGTACAGTCATCAGTGTTGACTATCTCGCATTCTTTGGTGGATTTGCAGCAGTCAGTGCCCTGATCTGGGGTAACAGTACAATCAAAAAGCTTTGCAGCTATGGTATCGGAACTGGTGTTCCCTCTGCCGGTATGCTTGCATTCGGGTCCGGTGTAATTGCCCTTCTCTTTGCAGCTACCCTTGGCGGAATCAGCATCTGGATCGTACCGGTTGCAGGATTAATCATTGCTCTCATCGTCGGTATTTTCCTTGGATGGATCTCAAACTCCGTTCTTAACATGAAGATCCCGGTGATGACCAGAAGTATCGCAGAACTCGCCGCAGTCGGTGCCCTTGCTCTTATGGGTCTTGGCGTCGTTACAACCGGATCCGTCGGCTTTAAGGCCATTGCTAGCATCGAGATCCTCGGTGTCACTGTTTACAACGCATCCTACATTGGTGCAGGTGTCATTGCAGTTTCATTCATGCTCGGTGCGATCGCTCTCCAGCACCCGTTCAACGCGTGTCTCGGTCCAGGCGAGAAACAGGACAGAACCAACATGCTCGCTATCGAGTGCGGTTTCCTTTCCATGATCATCATGGCAGTGATGTCCTTCGTCTTTGTCTCATTGGCAGCAGCCTGGATCTCACTTATCGTGGCCATCATTGGATGGTTCGTGTCCTATGTCAAATATCTCGCCTTATCCAAGCGCGACGCAGCAGCCTGGCTTGATGCCAAGCCGTTCTCCGATACGGAGGAGTAAGTTAGGAGAAAACAAGAATGGGATATGTATTAGTATTACCGGAATTTGGCCTCGTAGCTGACCCCATAGCAGGTATCGTAACGACTGCCGGTGTATCCTATCAGCCGGTTATCGATCAGGTGGCAGAACTCGAAACGATTGCCGAAGATCTTGTCGGTATGCTTTCGGGTGAAGGCAACTTCTTAAACAGCTTCCCGGGCCGTGAAAAGACTCTCATGAAAGCAGGTATGGTTACCTCTCTCTGGTATGGTCTTGCGGTTGGTCTGTTTGTAGCCTTCGTCCTCGCATTTGCCCTCTACTTCGGAGGTATCTAAAATGGCAGACAAGAGATCCCCGGTAGGCGGATGGCCGATCATTCAGGGTGATTACCACACAGGTGATGCAAACAGCCCTGTTGCTGTTATTACCATGGGTTCACACCTTGACGAGACCGCCATCTGTATTGCAGGTGCAGCTCTTGCAGGATCCTGTAAGACTGAAAACCTCGGTATCGAAAAGATCGTTGCAAACGTCATTTCAAACTCGAATATTCGTTTCGTTCTGCTTTGCGGTACTGAAGTGAAAGGTCACCTTTCAGGTCAGTCTATCGAAGCAATGCACAAAAATGGTGTTGAAGGCGGAAAAATCGTCGGTTCTACCGGAGCAATTCCGTTCCTTGAAAACCTTGGCGATTCCGACATCAAACGTTTCCAGGAACAGGTTGAACTTATCAACATCATGGAAACTGAAGATCTCAATGTCATTGCAGCAAAAATCAACGAGCTCAAGGCACGTGATCCCGGAGCCTTCGGTGCAGATCCGGTTGTTATTCAGTTATCTGAGGATTATAAAGATGGAGCATCAGGTGCCGAATCCGGCGAGGAAGAACCCTTGAGCGGAGAAATGGCCCTTATTACTGCCCGCATCAAAACTATCCAGATGATGGTCACCGATATTGGTTACCGCAACAGATTCGCATCCGGTCTCTATGGAGGCAAGATCGAGGGTATCATGATCGGTTTGATAGTCTCTCTGGTTATTCTCGGCGCACTTATCGGCGTTCAGGTGATCTAAAATGGCAGGTTCGATTATTAGAATGGTTCCCATCAATAAGATGGTGGATGATATCAGATACAAAGGCCAGATTCTTGCCAGAACAAACAAGGTCGACTCTGCAATTTCAAGTTCAGGTATTGTTGGATTTGCTGCAGGTGTCGTTATTGCCCTTGTTCTGATCCTTGTGCCAGTGCTGATCCTCCTTGGAGGTGTCTAAAATGGCAGACAAGAAATCCCCCGCAAGCGGATGGCCAATCATTCAGGGTGATTACCAAACTGGTGATGCAAACAGCCCAGTCGCTGTCATCACCATGGGTTCCCACCTTGATGAGGCTGGACTCTGTGCTGCAGGTGCAGCTCTTGCAGGTTCCTGTAAGACTGAAAACCTCGGTATCGAAAAGGTCGTTGTAAACGTCATTTCAAACCCGAACATCCGGTTTGTTCTGCTTTGTGGAACTGAAGTTAAGGGTCACCTTTCCGGTCAGTCCATCGAAGCAATGCACAAAAATGGTGTTGAGGGCGGAAAGATCGTCGGTTCTACCGGTGCCATTCCGTTCCTTGAGAACCTGACGGCAGAACACATCAAACGTTTCCAGGAACAGATTGAACTCGTAAATATTATGGAGACCGAAGACATCGGTCAAATCTCCGCAAAAATGAACGAGCTCAAGGCACGCGATCCCGGAGCATTTGCTGCTGACCCGGTCGTCATTCAGTTAACTGATGATGCCGGCGGATCAGAAGACGGTTCAACGGTTGCAAGCGCCAACCCCCAGTTCCTCGAGATCGAGAAACGTCTTGATGCAATCGAGCAAAAGATTGAGTTCACGGACGCAGAAATTGCGATGCGTGTCGGAAGAAAAATTGGCCGTGACATCGGTATCCTCTACGGACTTGTAGCAGGTATCATTGCCTTCCTGGTAATCATTTACTGGATGTCAGGGTTATTATTCATGTAATGAGGTGCCAATATGTTCAAGTTTGAAAAAGAACAGCAGGTCTTTGACTTTAATGGAACGAAGATTGGTGGACAGCCCGGAGAGTATCCACGTGTGCTTTCACCATCCATCTTCTACAGCAAACACGAGATCGTCTTAAACGATCACACCGGTGAGATTGACAAAGCAAAAGCAGAAGCACTCTGGAACCGCTGTCAGGAACTTTCTGACATTACCGGCAACAAGTACTTCCTCCAGATCCTCGCAGAACACGCTGAGGCATTTGAGTCGTATTTCTCCTGGTTCGACAGTATCGACAACAAAACCGCTTTCCTGATGGACTCTTCTGCTCCGGCAGCACTTGTCCACGCAACCAAATACGTTACGGAAGTTGGTCTTGCAGACCGCGCTATTTACAACTCGATCAACGGTTCAATCCTGCCGGAAAATATTCAGGCACTTGTAGAGTCCGATGTGAACTCCGCAATTGTTCTGGCATTTAACCCCGGAGACTCAACCGTTGCCGGTCGTGAGAAAGCACTCGTCGATGGCGGTGTCGCAGGTCAGGCAAAAGGTATGCTTCAGATCGCAGAAGAATGCGGTATCACCCGTCCAATTCTCGACACTGCAGCAACTCCCCTTGGTCTCGGCTCATTCGGTTCCTACCGTGAAATCCTTGCATGCAAGGCAATCCACGGTATGCCGACCGGTGGTGCATACCACAACATGACTGTGTCCTGGACCTGGCTGAAACGCTGGAGAAAGAACATTCACGAGCAGTACGCAGACAAGCCGCTCCTTGCAGAGCAGATGTTCCACCATCACTACGGCGGCATCGAAGGCGTCCGTCAGGCTGCATGGTCTTCACCAGATATCGGCTGTAACATTATGGCAATGACCCTTGGTGCAGACTTAATCATGTACGGTCCAATCGAGAACATGGAAGGCGCAGCAACTACAGCAGCCTTCTCCGACATTGTCCTTGCCGAAGCTTTCAGAGACTTCGGCGGAACGATCGGCGTCGAAGACGGTCCGATCTCCAAACTCGTTTAAACTTAAAAACCGGAGAGGGGATCTCCTCCCTCAACCGTTTTACACTATTTTTTGTCAGTTCCTTTTCGCATCAGAAGAAATACATAGACTGACAACTTAACACTGATAATTATGCGTGTCCGTGAGGGGAACCTAACACAGCAGTACTTCTGCGATTATCTAACATTGTTTGCCGGTGATGCATCCGCAAAGGAATCAGGTGAAGAAATCGTTTTGTTGAATCTGTTTCTGCATCGAATGAGTGTTGACGGCGGATTTCATGCAAGAGTAATCCTTGCAATTCTCGGACACGAATCAGACAGGTCTCTCCTCCTCGATCTTTTCAAAGAAGTTTCCGGCGAAGCGTACGCTCCTCTCCCACTCGACAAATGGCTGAAATCAGAGTATGAGTCTGCAGTACAGAGCGCAGACCCGACTCGAAAAATCGCTCTCGCCGCTCTTCTTCGTTCGCAGATATCCGGAACAAATATGGCTGCAGAGATCGTTTCCGCGTATAAAAGCCCGTATCCCGAGAGCTGGTGGCAGTTTCAAAGCCGCAGGCTGACAGTTGAAGAGATCGAAAATCCCGACCTTTATTTTGGCGTTGGCCGCCGTCCATTCTGGTATTCATTTCCGCTCGATGAATATGCTGCCGTACTTGGCGGTGCGGAAACGCTCCCTCCCGAGATCATCTACGATATCATCATCTGCGTTGCCGGAGCCTGGTTCTCCACGCTGACCCGCGAAGAAAAGATCATCTGGCTGAATATGCCAAGGACAACGCCCGATGAATGGGCACAGTTCGCCTCACCCCTCCTGACCCTTGAGAATCCGGGTCCTGCATTATCCACGGCAAACTGGCTGTATGCCTCGGGAAATCATGATGCTGCCCTTGATCTGTATGCGAACATCACGCTTGCTTTCCCGCAGACACCGGTAGAAAAACCGGCATTCGAACTCATGGGCGCTATTCTGTCAGAGTTCGGTGACTTCGATTACTCTTTCGAGTCCTATAAAAGCGCCTTCCTTCTCGCCAGAAACGAAGGTCCCTACGAGACCGCCGTCGGTCTGAAAAATCTCTGTGAAGTCGGAGAAGATCTCGGAGAGGATATGCGGGATTATTACATTCGTATCGCATCGATCGCAGAAGAACTCCCATCTCCTGACCGGGTGAGACTCTACTTCGATCTCGCTTCATCTGCCAGAAAAAAATATAATTATCTGGATGAGTATGCCTATCTTGAACGCATGATCAGCGAAGAAGGTGTCGAGGAATCGCTCTTTTCCAGAGCAATGTCCCGAATCTCCGAGATGAACCTGACATTGGATATTGATGGAAAACCCGACAATGCCGTTCTTCGGGAAAAAGATATCCGTGAACAGGCGGATATACTGACTGCAAGAGGGGATGCCGCCTATTTCGGGTTCGATCCCGTATGTGCTTTGTTCTGGTATAATAGATTGGACGCGATAAGCGGTGAGAATTCCTCCGCAAAAAAATTCCAGGCGGCCGTCGCTGCAGGTTTGTATGCCGATGCAAAAGAGTATGCCTCCGCGCCTGCAGAAAATGCCGTGGTCATGATCATGGGAGATACCCCCGTGCATATCGTGGCCCGTGAACTTCACACTGCCGTCACGGATGCATGGAAAGCCGGGAAGGATATCCAGCCGATCATCAGCCCGGTTTTGTCAATGCTTTCCCGCGAAGACCGAATGCTTGTCTGTGATATTCTCACTGACCGTTCGACCCGCGACGATGAAAAGGCGCTGGTATATTCCGGGATCGGGGGTTCTTACATCTCACTTGGAATGCCTGACGAAGCACGTCAGATGTTCCGTCTTGCTCTTCGTGCAAATCCCTCCAATCCGGTTCGTGCCCGTATTTTCTCGGAGATTGGAATGCTGGAGTACGAAACCGGCAATTATGATGCATCGTCGGAAGCGTATCTGTCTGCATTGAAAATGAACGATCGGTTCCCTGCAGCATGGGCAGGTCTTGCAAAGGCATGCGTATGTCAGGCCAAATATCAGGAAGCATTGGCTGCGATTGAAAATGCAATCAGACATCATCCGGTCAATACTGCCTATCAGGAGATGCGTAAAGCCGTCCAGGCAGTAATAGAACACCCGCGCGATGAAACGGCCGACCGGCTTTTTGCTCTCAACGAAAATGGAGGACTGCCGGCGGCGGCAACTCTCTACTCGGAAAAATCATTAACGGGCTTTAAAAAAGAGGCTTGGAATGTAATATCTGTAGAAGATGTTCTTCCGTTCAGAGAGTAATCTCTCTATTACTCTTCACGTACGGTGAACAGTTTTTCATCCGGCGTGTCAAGCATAACCTGCAGTAATTCATTCTGGATCTCAGTGTGTCGCCTGATTTCATCTTCAGTCGCGGTTTTTGCCGAGATTTTTCCTTTTAACATGTGCAGTTCATCGCTTGTGACCTTTGTTCCCGGGATCTCGTCAATGAATAATTTGCTGCCGTCCGGTTTTTCCAAAATGAAACTGACGGTATTTGTGTCTTCTACGATAAGCCGTTCCGGGTGGGTCCGCAAATCGAATGTCTGTTTGAGGGCATCAAGCGGACAGCGCGTTGAATGAGACAGCACGTTGATGTTTGTTTCAGTTCCCGACCATTTTGCAGCAACTACAGCGATCTTGTAACCAAGCGCAATTCCAGGGCAGGTATGTCCATGCGCTTTTGCTATCTTCGTAAAATCTGGAATTTCTGTCATAATCAAAAAATGCTAGAGATATTTGTGGCTGCGAAGCCAGTCTACCTGAGGGGTAGTGTATCGATAAATAATATCGCATTTGTCATCTTGGAAATCCCAGGGAACAACGATAAGGATATCGCCTTCACGAATCCAAACCCGTTTCTTGATTTTACCCTTGATCCGCCCAAGGCGCGTTACGCCGTCTGAGCATCGTACTCTGATGTGGTTTGATCCAAGCATCAGTTCTGCCTGTGCAAATTGTTCTCGTATACGTTTATTCGGCAGTTTTACACGGATAATGCTGCCATCATCTGATACGTCCTGATTAGCATTCTCTATTCTTCCCAAGTCATACTTCCCCTATAGTACTTTATTATAGGGTTTGAAACTTGATAAACACTCCGCACTTGAGCCCTCCCGGGCAAAGAGGTATTTTTAGACTCTGTTTATATTAGAAAACTCGTTATTCAGCTGATTTCGCCCGATCTCAAGGGTCTATTGGCGATGGGGAGACATATTTTTCATGGCTTCCGTATCTCAATTTGTAAAACCTGTACAATTGGTCTGCTGCTTCCTCCTGAATGCAGTAGAACAAACAATACCTCTTTCATTGTTTAGATCTTTTTCTCGTTTGGTGAAAGATTAATTCATGATTCCGGGGTTCAAACACGTCGGTTACTTTATTGGATCATCGATTTTTGGAAAGCTTAACGTGTATATACGTTATATACATTCGAACAGGTACGAAAAGTTGAAGATCCTTATCAGCAACGCGAGTTAAAATCCGATCTATGAGCAGATAACAACGCAGATCAAAGCTATGCTCATCAGCGGAGAGCTTATGCCTGAGCACCCTCTGCCAAGTATGCGTCTTCTTGCAAAAGAGCTGCGGATCAGCGTAATCACCACGAAACGGGCGTACACCGATTTGGAACGGGACGGTTTTATTGAAACTGTGCCTGGAAAAGGAAGTTTTGTCGCCAAAAAAAATACCGAACTTATCCGGGAACAACAGCTGCGCCTTGCAGAAGAACATCTGCAAAAGGCAGTTGATGCGGCGAAAAGTTTCGGCATCGGCAAACAGGAACTTACGGAAATGCTTGAGATCATCTATGAAGGAGAATAACAATGTCCGACGCAATTTGTGTAGATAAATTATGTAAAGAATATCCCGACTTCTCCCTGCAGAACGTTTCATTTTGTCTGCCGAAAGGAATCATCATCGGTTTTATCGGGGAAAACGGAGCCGGAAAGACAACAACAATAAAAACGATACTCGGGATCGCAAAAAAATCCGGCGGTTCGTTGAAACTGTTCGGGCTGGATTTTGCGGATCACGAAAAGGAGATCAAGAACCGGATAGGTGTCGTCTTCGATGAATGCAGTTTTCACGACACGCTTACAGCGCTCGACGTGGCGAAGATCCTTGGGAAAATTTATGCGGGTTGGGATGATTCTCTTTATCTCAAATATCTCAAACAGTTCGATCTTCCGGAAAAGAAAAAGATCAAAGAGTACTCCCGGGGCATGAAGATGAAGCTTGGGATCGCCGCGGCTCTTTCCCATCACCCGGATCTGTTGATCCTTGATGAACCGACCAGCGGACTCGACCCGGTCATCCGTGAAGAGATCTTGGATATCTTCCTTGAGTTTATTCAGGATGAAGAGCACTCGATCCTCCTCTCCTCGCACATAACGAGCGATCTCAATAAGATCGCCGATTACCTCACATTTATCCATGAAGGAAAGATCGTGCTTTCCAAATCCAAAGACGAGATTCTGGACGATATGGGCATTCTCAAATGCAGTCTCGAGGAGTTCGATGCCCTTAACAAATCCTCTTTCCTCACCTACCGGACAAATCAGTTCGGGTGTGAGGTCCTTATCAAAGATAAGATGAACTTAATTTCCCGGTATCCGGATATGATCGTAGATCCTGTCTCTACCGAATCAGTTATGGTGTTTTATGCACGGGGGAAAACCGTATGATACCATCAGGTTTACCAGGTCTTCTGCTGAAGGATCTGCTGAACCTTCGCCCGATGACCAAGACTCTGGTCCTGATGTTTATAATCTTCGGGATCGTTTTCATTCCGATGGGAAATACCATGACCGTGTACTTCCTGCTGATGATCTTCGCCACTCTCCTTCCCATGACCTCCCTCACGATGGATGATATGGCGAAGTGGGACAGATACGCCTTAACGCTGCCGGTCACGAGAAAGGATATCGTTGCATCCAAGTATCTGATGACGATCCTCTTCTTCTGCGTCTCGATTGTTATTTCGGGAATCATCGCCGGTGTTTCGTATTATCTGACGCCGGAAATCGCGACCCCGTTCTGGTTCATCGTTCTCGTAGGTGCCCTTGGATTATTCTACGGAGCACTTCTGTTTCCGCTTCTCTACAAGTTCGGTTCGGAAAAAGCCAGATATATGATGTTTGTTCTGATGGCCGTGATTGGGATCCTTCTGGTCGGCTGGTTTGCGCTCTTTGGAGACGCCCTCACCGGGAATCTCCTCCTCTATATTCTGATCACGGCGGCGGGCTCGATTTGCGCATTCATCGCCTCGTACTTCGTGTCGGTCAGGCTTTATGAGAAAAAGGAGTTCTGAATGGCAGCATCACCGATGCAGAATCTTGCCGAGCTTGAGGAGGAGCTTGTCCTTCTCAAAAAATATCCAAAAGAAGACCTGGAAAAAATCATCAAAGAGATCGGGTTTTCCTGTAACTGCTGCGGGAAATGCTGTACAAAAGCGTTCAACGGTCATGTGTTTCTTCTTTCAGAAGATGCCAACCGTTTGAAATCGTTTTCGCCTGAGTCAATGATCCCGGCACCCGACTTCCCCTACTCGGATCCGTCCGGGAACTTCTATGTATCCGGATATGCTCTCAAAACAAAGGAGAATGGGGACTGCGTGTTTCTGGACGAAAATCGCCGGTGCAAAATCTATGATCAACGTTTTGCCATCTGCCGGGTGTATCCGTATATGCTTCACCGCGAACACGATGCCCGGGGAAGAATCGACTGGCGGCAGATATCAGGTCTGGATGAACACGGGGAGTATGACCATCTGATCTCCGATCAGGAGTGTGCAGAGATCGCTGAAGAGACGATCGGATACGAGACTGCGTTTCTGGAACAGGAGATCGCTTTCCACAAAGCCGTTCTGCAGAAGTTTTCAGAAGAAGGTATTCGGTTTGTGAGAAAGGATCACGATGTCAGGGTCAGGGCATTTTTGAAAACAGGCAAAGCGACGGTGTTTGTCTGGGACGGATCGTCTCTCGTAAAAGAAGAGTTGTAAATAGGATTTATGCGGTGTTGGTGTGGATCCAATTCGGGAAGGAGTTTTTGGGTGTGGAAACCTAAGATAAATCAACCGCGAATCGACGCGAATCTCGCAAGCCTTTGGCTTGCTCCCAGAATCGGATTTGCTATTCCTCACTTTCGCAATCCAGCTTCGCCGCCTTGCTCATCCCTCATCGGGAGCGTTCGGGCAAATCCTGTCGGCGCCCCGGCGCCTCCCAATGGTGATTTCCCTCTCTCATTTTCAGATTGTCAGAATAGAACAATTTTCACATTTAGTAATGCTGAATGTACATCTCCCTTGCATGAGCCGCTGGGGCGGCGATAGGATTTGCCCGAACGCTCCCGATGAGGGATGAGCGAGAGTGAGGGTTAGCAAATCCGATTTTTTCGCCAGAAGGGCAGATTCGCGCCGATTCGCGGTTGGAATTTTCTCATGTATCCACACGTTTACCTACACGAAATCGAAGTGCATCTCATAAGTACGTCAGTTTTTCCCGATTGAGATCGCACCGCATAACGTATCTTAAAAAAAATTAGTTGATCGTTGCAACGTCGGCGAGGAAATTCTCTATGACATCGCGGGTCACGTGCGGCATCACGACAAATCTAAGATGGCCTGCACGGGTGTGCGAGACGATCCATCCTTTCGGCACCGGCCCCTCTTCAAACGTGGCAACATTCATCACCGGATCGACAGCACGGGTATAGCCGAATGCCTCCATCCCTTCGACCAGACGGCGGGTGTTTTCCATACAGCCGGCGACGACTGCACGGAATCCTTCTCGTCCGAGGAATTTGATGACAGCATAGGCGCCGGCGACATCCGCTCCCGGTCTGGTTCCGGCAAGGGTGCATTCCTTCTTTACGGTTAGATATGGCGTATCGACGTTGAGAGTTCCAAATTGCTCAGGTTCACGGAGGAGCAGACAACCGCAGGGGATCGTACTCATCCCCATCTTGTGTGGATCGAGCGAGATCGAGGAGACTCCCGGGACTTCGAAGTCGAATGGTAACGGGTTTGGCAGGAACGGGATCACCATTCCGCCGAATGCTGCATCAACATGGAAGAACAGATCGTTTTCAAGAGCGATCTTTCCCATTCGTTCGACGTCATCGATCATACCATACTCGGTCGTACCGGCGATCGCTGCGACCGATATGGTATTTTTATCGACCAGCTCTGCCATCTTATCGCAGTTGACGGTGTAATTTTTGCCGTAGGGCGCAATCCGCATCTCAACTCCCAGCATATCGCAGTTCTTATCGAAAGAAAAGTGCGCTGATGCCGGAACGACGATGTTGGGTTTTTTAATCTCGGGTTTCAGTTTTTTTGCGATACGGATCGCCTGAAGATTCGATTCGGTTCCGCCCGAGGTCGCATACCCTCCGGCTCCCGGGTGATGCATGAGTTCACCAAGCGAATGGACCAGAAGATCTTCGATCTTTGCTGTGCCGGGGAAAAGTCCCGGATCGCCGAGATTCGTTGCACTAAACATTTCATGTACAAAAACCGCCATTTCGTGCGGAATCGTACACATCGAACTGAGGATATGGTCGTGATGCAAATTCTCTGCCCGATATCTGGATAAGAAGGAGATGACCTCCTCCCTTTTGCATCCTTTCTCCTCCATGAATAATCACGCTGAAAATTATGTGGGGTTAGTTTTTCTTCAGGGCTGCGTTGAGCAGAATCTGTTTTTCCGTTTTTGCAACGGTCTCTCTGATCTTCTGGATGGCGTCGATGTTTGCCGAAACGCTGGAGATTCCCTGGTTTACGAGCCACTTGACGAACTTCGGATCGGAGCCTGCCTGACCGCAGATGGAACACTCCACACCGGCTTCTCTGCACTGAGCGACACAGTTTGCAATCAGACGCATGACTGCCGGGTGTTCGGGTTCGTACATCTCGCCGATCAGACCGTTGTTCCGATCAACCGCGAGCGTGTACTGGACGAGATCGTTCGTTCCAAAGGAACAGAAGTCGATGCCGGCTTTGATGAACTCGCCGATGATGATCGCCGATGCGGGGATCTCGACCATGATACCAAGATCCATGTTTTCCACGTCGATACCCCATCCGCGGAATGCTTCTTTTGCAGCGAGGAACTCGCGCGGGTGCTGAACGAGGGGGAACATGATGCCAAGGTTGTGGTAGCCTGCTTCCCAGAGACGGTGGAAACATTCAGCCTGCATTCTGAGCTGCTCTTTTTGGCGAAGATCCCGGCGTATACCGCGGAATCCGAGCATCGGATTGTGTTCGTGGGGCTCGTCTTCGCCGCCTTCCATATTGAGGAACTCATCGGTCGGCGAGTCGAGCGTTCTGACCCAGACCGATTTTCCGCGGAATGCATCGAGAACGGTTCTGATACCATCCATCAGTTCGGTGATGAACTGTTCCTGTTTATTGTGTTTGATATACCAGGAAGGGGTTTTGTTCATGCCGATGATAAGGTGTTCGATTCTGAGGAGACCTACGCCGTCTGCTCCGGTGGCGGCAGCGCGGGCTGCGGCTTCGGGCATAGAGACGTTGACCTTTACAGAAGTTCCGGTGATGATCGGAGACGCAGCGATGGCCGCGCCTTTTGGTGAAGCTCCGCATTCTTCGGAAATGGAAAGTTTTCCATCGTAGATAAGACCTTTTTCGCCGTCGATCGTAACGATCTGTCCCTCTTTGAGAAGGGAAGTTGCCTGTTTGGTTCCAACGACCGCAGGGGTTCCGAGTTCACGGGAAACGATCGCAGCGTGGCAGGTCATTCCTCCTTCATCGGTGATGATACCTACGACTTTTTTCATTGCCGGGACCATGTCGGGGTTCGTCATGGTCGCAACCATCACATCTAACTCCTGAACTCTGGAGGTGTCTTTCACGTCATTGACGATGATGACTTTTCCGGAAGCTACACCCGGGGATGCCCCGTAACCCTGAAGGATGATGGTTCCCTTGGCGGATGAAGCAGGTGCCTTGGTTTTGGAAGGGTTTTTCTGGATTGTCGTGATCGGGCGGGACTGGAGGATGTAGATCGTGTCGCCGACCATACCCCACTCCATATCCTGAGCACTCTTGTAGTGTTCTTCGGATTTTATTGCGAACTCTGCAAGTCTGAGGATATCTTTTTCGGAAAGAACCTGGGCATCCTGCCGGTCTTTTGGAACGTTGGAAACTGTGGTGCCTTTCTTTCCGTCCGGAATGATCTCAACGGATTTGGTAGCGATGGTTTTCTGGATGATTTTCCGGCCTTTTCTGTCATAGACATAGTTGTCGGGAGAGACTGTTCCTGAAACGATCGCTTCGCCAAGTCCCCACGATGCTTCGATCATCACGGTTTTTGCCCCGGAGACCGGGTGGGATGAGAACATAACACCAGCTTTTTCGGAAAAAACGAGCTGCTGGACAACGACCGCGATATTCACGCTGCGGTCATCGAATCCGCTCTTTGAACGGTAATATATTGCACGGGCGGTATAAAGCGATGCCCAGCAGTTTTGGACTGCTTCCAGCAGATCTTTCTCGCCGAGAATGTTCAGATAAGTGTCCTGCTGACCTGCAAAGGATGCATCCGGCAGATCTTCAGCTGTTGCACTCGAACGTACGGCAACAACAGTTTCGTTGCCCATCTTTTTGTAGGATTCGAGAATTTCGGTTTTGATCTTTGCCGGCATTTTTGCCGTACTGACCATTGCCTTTACTTTTTCGGAAGTGGCGTTGAGCGCATCATTGTCGTCAACGTCGAATTTTTCGAGAATGGAAAAGATGGGTTCTTCCATTTTTGTCAGCTGTAAGAACCGGCGGAATGCCTGGGCTGTAACTACAAACGCCTGGGGGACAGGCAGACCGACATGGGTCATTTCCCCAAGGGAAGCGCCTTTCCCGCCGACTGAGGGGATGTCAGTGTTGCGGATTTCAGTCAGCCAGAGAATATTGGGTGATTTGTCCATAGATACTCATCCTATTATTGCTCTCTTAACAATAATAGATTGTTGTAGGGGCTGCATCTGTATGACCAGCGGTCTCAGAGAGAGATAGGGATGCAGGATGGAAGACCGGGTATTGAGATGATGGTTTTTTCTGCTTCTGGTGGGAGATTTTCGTCTGCACAGAAACATACTAAACGGGTGAATACCAAATAAGTAATCGATAATCCGTGAGCTTCAAAGTACTGGTATCTGATCCTCTTGCAGCAGAGGGTATTGCTATATTAAAGGATTTTTGCGAAGTCGATGAGAAAGCTGATCTCTCTGAAGATGAACTCGTTAAAATCATCGGTGAATACGATGCATTGATCGTCCGCTCGGGGACCCAGGTTACTGCCCGGAATATTGAAGCGGCTGACAAAATGAAGTACATCGGCCGTGCCGGTGTCGGTGTCGATAATATCGACTGCGAAGCAGCGACCAAGAAAGGTATCATCGTTTCCAATGCGCCGGAAGGAAACACGCTGGCAGCGACGGAACACACGATCGCGATGATGATGGCAATGGCCCGAAACATCCCCCAGGCAAGCGCGTCCCTGAAAAAAGGCGAGTGGAAACGCTCCAAGTTTATGGGCAACGAGATGAACGGCAAGGTCCTCGGCGTTGTTGGATTCGGACGTATCGGCCGTGAAGTTGCAAAGCGTGCCCAGGCCCTTCAGATGACGGTCATCGCCTACGATCCGTTCATTCCGGCAGAAGTCGGAGCAGCGATGGGTGTCGAGATGATGAGCGTTGCCGAGCTCTTCACGAAAGCGGATGTCATCACGGTCCACACGCCTCTTATCCCGTCAACGACCCATCTCGTGAAAAAGGAATCCATTGCGACGATGAAGACCGGTGTTAGGCTGATCAACTGTGCCCGCGGCGGAATCATCGATGAGAAGGATCTCTACGATGCGATCGTCGCCGGCAAAGTTGCCGGGGCTGCTCTTGATGTGTTCGAGGTCGAGCCGCCGACGGAGTCTCCGCTTTTAAAGCTTGATTCGGTGATCGTTACTCCTCACCTTGGAGCAAGCACGGTCGAAGCCCAGAAGAATGTGGCTATCTCCGTTGCCCAACAGTGTATCGATGTTCTGAAAGGCGGCTCTGCCAAGAGTGCGGTGAATGCACCGCTCGTAACGCCGGAAGTCAAGTCGAAGATCGATCCGTATGCGCTTCTTGCCGAGAAGATGGGAAGCCTTGCAGCCCAGATCGCCGACGGCGCGATCACGGAAGTTGAGTTTGCCTATCTCGGTGAGATCGCTGACCTGAAGCAGAATCTGAAGTATGTGACCCGGCTTGGGATCAAAGGTATGCTTGAGCAGGTCATTCACGAACCGGCAAACATCGTCAATGCCGAGAACATCGCCCAAGGACGCGGAATTACGATCTTCGAGAAGACCTCGAGTGAGGCAGGCGATTACAAATCTCTTGTGACGCTGACGTTCAAGATGGAGAAGGGCAGCGAGTCGATCTCCGGTATCGTAACCCGTGCCGGCCCCCGTATACTTTCGATCGGCAAATACGCGACGGATCTCGTTCCAAGCGGATATGTTATTCTTGCAGATCATGTGAACCGTCCGGGCGTTGTCGGTCCGGTGGGTATGATCCTCGGCAAGCATAATGTGAACATTTCCAGTATGCAGGTCGGCGGCAGAAATGTCGGGTCGGAGTCTTTGATGATCCTCGCTGTCGACGATGTGGTCTCTCCTGAAGTGATGAAAGAGGTCGCGTCAAGCGACGGGATTACTGCTGCGAAGTTTGTCAGACTCTGAATGGGGATATCCCCTTCTTTTTCCAGCACAAGTTAAAAAAATTTATATATGTCGGGTGACAATTAAGTAAGGCACACAGGTGCTTAAACCTGGACTCGTGGTCTAGTTGGCTATGACGTCGCCTTGACATGGCGGAGGTCCTGAGTTCGAATCTCAGCGGGTCCACTATTTTTTTGTTTAGCAAATCAACCTCATTTATGGATTACATCTACTTGAATCTGCTTCTATCTCTGTGATTGTAAATCGATGCGTGGAATTTAACATCGTCAGTATTTTGATTATTTTAACGATTCAAAAAACTGGATTCATCCGGAAAATGAGGGATGATATTAGCATTTAAGTGAAGGTCAGTTTCGCATAGAGCGGACAAAAAGAGTCTTGGTCGGTTTGTTTCATAGATTCAATTTAGCATCTGCTCGCGATTCTATACTGGTAAGAGAAATGTTTTCCTCTCTTTTACCCACTATTTTTTCTTTTGAGCGGGTTGAATATGTCAGAATTGGTCTATCTTACCCTGATATGCATGGACTGCATCCATCAGCGGCCCTTTTGCCCCCATGGTAAAAGCAATATTACTGCTTCGGATAACCATGAGTTCATTGCCGATTTCCAGTCCAAGATAACCGGCAGCTTCATCGATCAGCTGCAGTATGCCGTTTTCGTTAATCTTTGCCCTGCAGTAGCCCCTGCCTTTGTAGCGGACAAACACAAGAGGCAACGCTGTATCTTGCCCAATTACCGGACATTCATTAAGGATGTGTTTTAATTTTGATGTTTCAAGAAGGCTGCGGCAGGTTATGCACAATCCTCCGGTCGAGTTGCTGCCGGTGAACAAAATAATATCATCGTCTGCAGTGATGTTATATTCTTCAATTGTTTTCGGAGGGATCCTTACCGTGAAGTCAGAGCGTAATTTTGAGATTCCAAAGACAAACTTTCCTCCTTTGGATAGTTGGGGCATGTTTAGATGTATGTTGTTTTGCGTAATTATGCTGCGTGTTACGTTTTGTGCATCTGGATATTGACGTATTTACACAAATTCATGATAGGATATGTGTACAATGTATTCTTAGAATAGGTGTTACGCGGTGTTGGTATGGGTGGATTTGCGCCGATTCAAGCCAGGGCTGAAAGCCCGAACCCGGGAGCAAACCATAAAATATGGTTTGCTACTCCTGTACACAGGTAATTAATATTTTCCCGGATGAGATCGGTTTTCCTTCTGAATCATAGATTGTATACATCAGATGTTTTCCCTTTGATACGATGAAATTATCAAATTTGATAATCGTCCCGTCATTTTCACCAAGTATTTTGAACCTGTCTCCAAGAGAAATAATTCTGCTGTTGGTATATGCCTCGAAAGAATCTCCTTTGAGGATAATGGACTTGTCCGATTCCTCACGGATGCCGAGTCTGATACTTATCATATCAAGAGAAAATGAATCCCCCGAAATGAGTTCCAAAATAACATTCTCGTCATCGATATCGGTTGCCACAACATTTGCCGTAATAGGTTTTTCCGTAGTTTCAATCGAATTATTCATGATGATAGCAACACTGCTGACCAACAGAATTGTTACAGTGAGCATTAACAGCACACCCACAACTTCTGAGATTCCATTCTCTTTTTTGAGATTCATGTTTCCTCCAAAAGGATAGTTGACTGATAAATGATTGTCGAGGAAGGAAGGTGATAGATTTTGATTTCAATCGGAATGGAAATGTCTGCAGCTGCTTTTAACTCATCAGATGATATTCCGAAAATTTCCGAAGTTTTAGTGATATTCTCCGTCGTGATTATCTCTCCGGCAGACCATGCCGTATCGTCTGTAAGTTCAGTCAGCATAAATGAACCTCCATAATCATTTTTATCATGATTTTTCACCAGAAATGATACTTTGATATCAGACGGGGTCAATCCACTCCCGCTTTTGTGTTCAAAGAGCAGTTTGAGATTATCCCCCGAACCGTATGATGATACTGAGAGATCTACCGATGGTGTTGGTTCTGAAACTGACCCAATCACTCCTGCAAATGCTGCAAAAACTCCGGCTGCAATTATTGTGATGGCAAGTAAAAGCATTATACCGACAACGGGTGAAACTGCACTTTCTTTCTCTTTCATTCAATACTCACCATTATATTCAGCCATCTGACGCTCAGATTCATATTACTCGAACTCGGTACTTCGGGATATCTGAAAATCGACGTGTCGTTTGTGTCGAAAATTTCGATGCATTCTCCGGCAGTGAGCAAAGTATCTGCAATCGGCGCAATCGATGCATTCATCAGGATATTTGCATTTCCGCTGCTGGTAATACTATCTTTTTCAGTAACACTCATCTTAGGTATCGTTACTGTGACATTTTTGTTTTCATCGGTTGTCACAGTGATGTATTTCCCTGAAAGTCTGTCTCTTACCATACTCTCTTCTCTGCTGATTCCATTTTCAATTGTGAATAATGTCTGGGATGTCGGTGTCCTTTTAGTATCTTTCGTGATCCAGACAACACCGTTTTCATAAGCATATCCCTGTTTTTCCCATGAAGTAAATGACGGAGTGCATGTGAGATTCACCTGCGTTATTTTATATTCTGATAAACCTGGGATCTTGAGTATTCCAATCACAATATTCTCTGATTCAACAGTTCCGCTCGATTTTACCGGCGAGAGAGGAACATTTCCTCCTCCAAGTGCGAATGTCTCGGCAAACTGCGCCGGTTTTCCAAGGCTGTACATATTCTCCACATCCGATGCAAATCTGTCAAAGACGAGTTTCACATACTCACTATGGATAATTTCGGACTGCTGCTTCGGTCCCGGAACATAGGTCGTCGTATACACCGCGATGCAGGTTGAAAGAATTGCGAGAATCAACATCATGGCAATTACCGTTGAAACCGCTTCTTCCTGTGTTTTTTTCATGAAATCACCCACCCGTCTTTTGCATAAATGACACTATCAGCCGTTGTTAACCTCAGACTGTAGCTATCGGACGATATCGTCGAGAGATCAACTGCATAACACCCCCCCAGATCAAAAACTGCAGATTCATTTCCGAAACAGTCTGTGAGGGAAATTATCTCAAGAACAATTTTATCTCCGCCGACGGTAGGCGTCAATACTGCTGTAAGCTCTTTTCCTTCAACCCAGTCTCCGCCTTTGTGCCAGAAATATATCGTATCAACTGATTTATTCATCGAAACATCGACAATAGTGTCGCGTTCGCCCGGCAACAGATTAAGTGCAGACATAGCAAACAAGGATACCAATATCAGTATGAGTGCCAGAATCAGCATCTCTCAGGCGACTGATGTGATTCCCTCATCATTTTTAGTTAATTCCATGGATTTCACCTAGATAATATATACAAATGTTACAATGGTTGCAATAAGCAGGATAATTGAATGTTTCAGACCACAGAGAACGCTATTGGATGACATATGTCCTGCCATTATTCCTGAAAAAATGCAAGAATTATGCCGATATGAAACATGTCTGTTTTGTTTGATGTCAGATCAAAGGTGATATCAAATGATGAGAAACTAGAGATGAATACAACGTTCATCTGATATGCCGAGTAAAGATAAATCCCGTATGAGAGATAAATAACCGCAAGATAGACAAACGAAACATTCAGACGCTTGCTTTTCATCTTTACATAATGTTCCAGATCTGAGATTGCAATCGTTAGAATTTCCCTGATGTAATCTGTGACTTCACTTGCTTTCACTAAAAGTGAACTCGCCCTTTTTACCGAAACAAGACCTATAAGTTCCTCCATCCTGACCAAAGCATTTGAAAGATGAGCTCCGTAGGAAAGTTCCTTCGTGACGATTTTGATTTCAGATGAAAGGACACCGGTTTTGTTTCCGGAAATCATTGCTATTGCTCCCTGGAGTGTCATGCCGATATCACGCATATCGGCAATTTCCCGTAAGAATTCCGGAAGTTGCTTCTCTACTTTGTTCACATAGTTTTTTCTGATCTCATATGCAGTCATTAACGGAAGAGCGGCCGCAATAATTATGATGCAAATGAGAACTTCCGTTGTCATTACAGGGAAAACGTTAGCAAATGTGCCGGTGATCCAAGATACAACTATCAGTGTTGCGAGAATTGCCACGATGATTCCCGGAATGGCATAATCCGAAATGAAAAATTTAATTGGATGTCTTAAGATATCGAGATATCTGATAATCTTTTTTCTTGCATTTATATGCTTGATGAACTTAGCATCAGGCTCGGTTTTTATTTTCGTATCAAGAAGATCAGCTCCGTATTCACTATCTCTGATCTCCCTGCTGGCAATTCCGAGATTGTCTGGAGGTAGGAGAATATACAGGATCACAATTAATATTATCGCACCAAGCGGCAGGAAAATCAGCATGATCGGCATAATATTTCCCATGGTATTCTGACCCGAAAGGTTCTGGGCAACGAGCATTATCATAATAGCGATCGGTCCGGCAACAAACGCCGTAATATAAATTTCTGCTATCATTTCCAAAAACTGTAAGAGTGCATCCAGCTGCTATCTGGCAATTTCACGATATGACTATGATTTGGAGTTGAAAAAATTGGTCATATTGTCGCCGCTTCTGTAAATAAGGGCAAGATCATTTAATAATTCCCCAAAATTTTCCGAAGGAGTTATTTTCATGGTGTCCTCTATTGTCGTCAGCAAATCTTCGCCAAACAATTCCACATCACAGACAATGGGTCCGCATTCCCGTGAAACTTCTCCATAGAGGTCAGCTGCTTCATAGACGCTTCGAAAAATTGCATACAGGTTTATCGTCGAAGACAATGCCTGCATGTAGGTTATTGCATAGGGCAGATCCTGTTCAATTTTGTTTTTTTTGCCCTGGGCCTGAAGCATCGGATAGTAATAAAATCAGATGAAGACGCCAATTGGAATGAGTATACAGCTGATGGAGATAACTACCCATGCCGGTAAAAATGAGATAACAGGAATTGTAATTCCCATAACCGTTATGAGAATGCCTATAAGGGCGATCATAATGCCGGAAAACACGGTTATCAGTATTGCAAGCATCATATACTGATCTACAGGGACAATTATGTGTGCCGAGCGCAGTCAATTTTCCAGTTTATTATTGAAAAGGATCTTATCTAGGATATCGGGGTTCTGTCTCATGCTCTGGTCTCACTATACTTTTCGTTCACGCAGAATTGTCTCAATAATTGCCTTTTCCACAGCTTTCAGGCTGATATTTTCCGATGCAGCCATCTGATCAAGTGCCTGTTTCTTGCTGCTGAGTCTTTCCTGCAGCTGTTCATCCGTCCAGCCGTTCTGATAGGCAATGCTGTCAAAAACGATGGAATGGGTATAGACTTTATCAAAGTGATCTGTTGTGTGGTTCCACTGAAACAGGGGTTTCCATTCAACTTTTTCATCATCGACTATGATTTCGTTTAAGGATAAACAGCGCCTGAATCCTTTTCCCTCCCCGTAAAGAAGGCTCTGAATAACTACAAGGTTAAGAGCTCCAAACATTGCCACGGGCACATTGATCGAATCATTGATAAGTCGGTTGATTGCTTCTTTGACACTACCGGCATGCAGGGTTGAGTATGTAGTATGTCCGGTGTTCATCGCCTGGAATAATGTCTGGGCTTCTTCTCCTCTGACTTCTCCGACAATGATATATTCCGGTCTTTGTCTGAGGGCAGCTTTTAAAAGTGAGAACATGCTGACGTTTCCAACACCGGAAACATTTGACGTACTCTCACGCGTTTTCATCGGAAGCCAGTTGACATGCGGCAATTGGATCTCGGGTGTATCTTCAATAGAAACGATTTTGGCAACTGCCGGAATAAAAAACGACGCCGCATCCATCGTTGAGGTTTTTCTGCTGGCTGTTCCGCCGGCTATAATCAGACTTTTTCTATTCTCTACAGCAAGCCAGATATGTGCCATGAGTTCGCTGCTGTAGGTATTCGAGATGATAAGATCTGCCGGAGTCATTGGTTCGGCTTTGAATTTTCTGATGGTAAAGGAACTTCCCTTGGATGAAATGATATCATAGTAGGTTAACTGGATACGCGATCCTTCCGGCAAAGCTGCATCAATAATTGGTGATGTTAAGGAGAGCTGCTTGTCTCCTTTCTATGCAAGTTTTAAGACATATTTGTTCAGTTCGGTCGAGTCAAAAATGACATCGGTTTCAACGTTGGCAAATCTTCTGTGATAAAGAAAGACAGGAATGTTTGTCCCGTTTCAGGTGATATCCTCAATCTTTTCGTCATGCATCAGTGGGTCAAGTTTGCCGTATCCCAGAAAGGTTCTGTTGAGATAATAAATTAGCGTGTCACGTCTTTCCGGCGTTATGTCCGGGTCGAAATTGGTTATGACTTCTCTGAGGAGATATGGATCAATTTCAAGTTCTCCGCGTTTTCGCACCGTGTCGTAGACAAGCATACTTCTGAGATGTTCGAACGTTTACTCTAAGACAACGATTTCTTTTTCATTGAGTTTCGGCTCTATCATCTGGTAATGGACATTGTCGTACTCATCGCGGTAAATGTTGTCGTATGCATACGGCGGGGTGAGCCAGTATCTGTCGAGAATTTCATATTTGGTTTCAAACGGCGACAGGTGAAGAACCTGAGGCGGTTCTTCAAAGACTTTCTTTTCTTCATTTTTACCGGAGAGAAGGGATTTGAAATTGAATGAAAGCTCCTCTTTTTCAATCAGTTTTTTCTGATTTGCTGATTTCTTTGTTTTACTGAGAATTTCTAACAACCGTTTTTCCGACAGAAAATACTTTCTTTTCATACTTTGAGTAGTATGTATGGGGACTTTCAGCAGCTTTGGTCTCAACCAGGCATATCACAAACGTTATGAAAAACTTGGCGACCGTCTCTCCGACGTTGGTAAAACACTTGATTGGGATGTGTTTCGCTCTCTTCTTGAATCCATGTATACAAATAAATCCGGCAAGGGCGGTCATCCCAATGTTGATGTAATTCTCATGTTCAAGATTCAGCTTCTGGAAGTCTGGTATAGTCTGTCTGATCTCGCCGTTGAACGTGAAATCTATGATCATCTCTCCTTTTGGCATTTTCTTGGCTGTCCTGACAAAATACCCGACAATTCAACGATCTGGTTATTTCGGGAGCGCATGTCCGAATCTGGCGTTGATACATTGGTTTGACAGGAGTTTCAGAGACAACTTGACCTGAAAGGTCTCAAAATTGAACAAGGTATGATCCAGGATGCAACGTTTGTATATGCTGAACCTGGTCATTGTAAGAAAGACACGCCGCGAGGAGAGCAGGCAAAAACACGACGGGATAAAGATGGAAAAATCATGTCTAAGAACGGCAAAATGCACTATGGGTATAAACTTCATACCATCATGGATACGACGCACGATCTTATTCGACGCATTGAAACCACCACGGCAAATGTTCATGATAGTCAGGTGGATCTGTCAGAAAAAGGGAAGTGGTCTATCGGGA
The DNA here is from genome assembly GCA_965229365.1 of Methanocorpusculum sp. Lineage (GTDB taxonomy): Archaea > Halobacteriota > Methanomicrobia > Methanomicrobiales > Methanocorpusculaceae > Methanocorpusculum. The sequence continues at coordinate 488,288 of OZ245878.1, forward strand.
TCGGGGATATCAGGGAGCAAAATGCAAGGGATATAGTGCCACAATGAAAAGGGGAGCGAGAGGGCATCCCATTGGCATACGAGATAAACTGAGAAATATGAGAATAAGTAGGAAGAGATCAAAGGGCGAGAGACCCTATGCAGTGATCAAAAATGTTTTTCATGCAGGGTTGGTGAAGGTAACAACACTACAAAGAGTATGAGTGAAAAATATGCTGGCTGCATTTTGTTATAATATCTATCAGGTGAAAACGATTCAAAACAGAGTGTAAATTAAAAAAAAACGTCATGGAATAATGGGTATTTTTCTTTTTTTTGGGGGATGAGGGTGTAGGGATGTAGCCAATCTTCCTTAAATCATGATTCGCGTTAAAAATGGATTGGTAGATGTTCTCTTACTTTTTTTTGTCTTCAGAGGAGCAGATATTTTATCTGTTGAATTTCCGGTGTTTTCTGAGAGTATTTCTTTTATTATTGCGGAATCTTCTTCATCGATCACAGGAGGAACTAATGGTGTTTCCGCCGATTTTTTAAACTGAGGCAAACGCATCAGATTCCTCCTGCATATATTGTGTTTTCGTTTTTACCCCAGTATTCGATTACAACCGAGGCATATACATTTCTGGAAAATATACCTATGGCATAATGTCCCGGCGGATACATTCTGCTTGTATCATACGTATCTGCATTTGCGTAGCCCTGCCATCCGGTAATTTCCACTAATGCAATACTGCCGTCATCGCCGATTTTATAAATTGCGATGTTCAGATCGGCATACGGCGTCATATAGTCCATATCCGTATCCAGAACGTTTTGATCATAGATTCCATCGATCGTGTAGGTTATTCTCCAGGGTGTCTCGATTACCTGCTCTGTTGTCCCGGCTGGGGTATACAACGTTCCCGGAGTTCCTTTTACCGTGAGGAAATGTTCATAGAGTTTTCATTTGTCGTAGAGGACATCCCATGAGACGCCTGACGGATACCACGTGCTTTCCAGATATTTCTGTGCATTTTTCTGCTGTTCGATCCCCAGGTAATTAGCGGCATTCATTTCAGAGACATAGATCGGCGAGTAAACCGGATGCCCTGCCTCCCAGAATTTTCCCCGGGTAAGATTCGAGTCCGTTGTTGGAAATTCTGTTGATAGGTCCAGATCAAGGATTAATCCGAGGTCAAGCTGGTATTTATGTGAAGAGTCGCCTGAGTTCATGCTCCAGAGTATGTCGGTCTGAATGACAATTGGTGTCTGTGAATTATACGCAGAGACCGATGTCCCTTTCGTCGCGGTATCTGCAATCCAAACTGTTTTTACCGGCACGGTCCACGAAGAATTTTCGATCGTGTAGGTAATTTTTTCGTTGGCACCGATGCTTTTCGGGAAGTCCGGCGTGAATTCTGCCGAGAAGGAATTGGACGAGGGAACATAGCGTGCATATCCAAGGGATCCGGACAGATTTTCTCTATTCCAGGTCCCATTACCTGCATACCATCCTTCAGTATCTCCACCGGATGGATTTACTGCGTTAGTAACTCCGTATATTGGATATGTGGATGTTTTTTCAACGCTGACGCTGACTGTCTGTTTAGGATACGTCGTGTTTACTCCGTAGATCATTCCGTTTTCCGGGTCAGTTCCAATTAGTCCAAAAGCAGTTGCTTCCGGAATCATTGTGAGGCGGTCATATTTCAGCGGATAATACAAAAGAGCCGATGCATATCCCATCTCTTCTAAAAGAGCTGATGCCAGAATAGACAGATCTTCGAAATCACCCGTCTCATCCGCAAGGGTAACTACCGGTGCCCGAGGATAATTCGATGAATATCCGTTTTCGCTGTCTGTCTAGTAAGAGAGAGACTTAACAAATGAAAGCACGAGATTTATTGTTTCTTCGCTGTCATACGCATTTTCCTCTGCAATATCGGAAAGCTGCCATGCTATATCGACAATACAGCCCCGTCTCCGGAGATGATGATATAGTTGCTCAAATCATTCGGGATGTTTATCCCTCCAAAGTCGGTGTTGTACATATTATATACATCTTTGGTTACCAGCACCGTTACGATGTTTTTAACACCGTTGTACTCCCATTCAAATGTTTTTACTCCCCAGGGTCCGGTTTGTTCCGTTATGTTTTCCAGATTATCTGCGTGTTGTTCTGGTGTAAATTGGGAAAATCCTCCGTTTCCAAAAAATATGATGGCGGCAACCATTATTACTATAATAATTCCCATTCCAATGATCAGATTCCGGAATGTTTTTTTGCTAAGCTGTATGGATGCCATTCACTTCCTCCTGAGATAGGGGGATAAGTCCCACAAAAATTACCTGGACAACATAAATAAAGCTGGATGATTTTGTCTGGGTAGGGATAGGGGTTGAAACCGGCAGATTTGTCTGCGTCGGTTCCGGTGTCTGCTGGGTGGTTAGGGCTGGATCGTATGTTTCACCGGTAACAGTTGAGTCAACTTCCGATTCTCCTCCAACGGTAAATGTCATTGCGGTTGTAACACCTGTGTCGATGTTGGTGACTTTTGCTTCATAGGTTCCCGGGAACCAGGTTGACGTATCAATTTCACCAAACGAGAAGGGACGCGACATATACTTTGCATAGGGAGATACAGATGACGGTTTTACCCGTTCTGTTGGGATCATCATTGCTATGTTGTTGTCCGGATTTTCAAAATCAAGTTTCTGAATCTTCAGACTGAAGGTGTCATCGGTGTAGTAATTCGTAGTTCCTTGAATTGTTATGGTGGTCCCAATAGGGATGGTTCCCAATTGGGTTATTTCGATCCTTGGTTTTTAAATAGTAAATTCCGTGATAACATACAAATAGTCTGAATTGGGATCGGAGATCGCATTTGTTAAGGTATATGCAGCATTATCAGACTGCTGTGTTCCAAGATTGGCACTGCTGCCCCAGGCTGTGTTAATTACGCTGAAAGATCCTCCGGTTATATCCGGCTTTACGTCAAATACAACGTTTGAACCGGGATGCTGGAGGATAAGATAGTATGTTCCCAGACCGAGATCATAGGAAAACGACCGGTTGTATTCAAAACTCGTTGTTCCCTGAGGGGCAAAAAGTCCGAACATTGAGGTGTCTTCAATCAGCAGATACTTTGATTTCATATCCGCATATCTGAAGTTTGATCCAATGATGTACCAGCGGACGTCACCATACACACCTCCCTTTGTTCCCGGAATCCCTCTCGCAGAGATATTATAGCGAAGGTAATCGCCTTGGGTAAAGTAACTACTATTGGTCTCGTCGGATTTTGCGTGAATGCTCTGGTCACTTATCACATAATCATGAGAAATATCACTGCTGTATCCCTTCCCCTTCGGTGTGCTGCTTTCTATGTATCCATAGGGTTGGAGATTGGCATGTATCGTGTAGGTTCCCGGTTCGAATCCGCTGGTGATCCACCCTCCCTCCCATAAATTAAGCACTATGCTGTAGGTAAATATGGTAAATGTTGATGGATCTCCGTCAACGACGGGTGTTCCGGTCAGACTCACACCATTTTCAGGAAGGTTTGGTCCGGTTATATAGAAATAAATATCAACATTGGATAGTGCACCTTTTACCGTGCCGGAAAGTTTGATGTAATCGCCTTCTGCAAAGAGACCGGATACGGCATCACTTGGCGGGGCATCAAATATCAGCGAAATGGTGGTTGCAGCAACAGTAATTGATGCACTTTTTACTGTGCCCGATCCCGAGGCCGCTATCGGATAATTGCCGGTCGATGCATTGGCGGGTGCCGTTATTGGAAGGGACACGGTCCCATTCCATCCGGGTGTCGCGGTAATTGTATGAGCATCAATGATGACCACTCCCTCGGCAAGATTAAAATAAGGTGTGTCGCTTCTGGTTTCAGAAAGTACAACAGTATAGGCAGTAAAGGGGATGCCGGTCAATACAGCTGTGCCGGTGTTGCCTGCAGCAATATTTGCTCCGGTAAGACTGAAAGTATTTTGTAATGCAGTAAAGGAGTATTGAATTTGTGTTTTTTGTGTTGGAAGACCGTTCAACTCTATGCTAAATGAAATCGTGACCGGTGTTGAATCTCCGGCAGGGATCAGGGACTGGTCAACCAGTTAAATGCATAATTCGCATTGGTTTTATCGGTCGGATCGGGTACATTTCGGAGTGACTGAGTGCTGCCCCCGATATTTGTAATCTCCTGCGTCTGAACACCCGTCTGGGTATTTGTGATAGTGAATCCGTTCCAGTTTCCATTTAGTTGATCAGGATGGAGATTACTTCCGGAAATATAAAAGACAACTTGAGCTACTTTTGAGATCGAGTTCGGATTTGAGTCGGTAACAGTAGTTGCATAAGGAGTCACTGCGATTTTCCCAAGATTAAGTTCCGCGATAGTGCATACCGCAAATCCCAGTCTGCCAATGGAATTATTCCATGCTCCATATGTTCCCGGAGCCTGTGTTTGTCCAACCGAAGCGATCTGATTTATGAGGGCAATCTGATCTCCGTCAGTTACATGCTGAAGGTAGTCAACAGTATAACCTCCACTTGAAAATGCTAAAAAATCCAGATTATTTTCTCCTCGATACACCGTATCACTCAGATTTATTCCTGCATTCTCACCCGCTGCAGTTGCATATCTTGCCGATACCGTTCCAGTAAACAGACAAAGTATGATTCCTGCAAGGAGTATAATTGAAATAATATTTTTCGTATTCACAGACATTGTCCTCCTGCTTCCGATGTAAAGGATGCATACGATCTGCATCAAAACGTAGAGAGCAAGTTAATTTGAGTTTGTAACATTTATTGTGAATTTTATTTTATTAATTATTTGTACGTTAGATATGCTTTGCATGTCTGAAATCATGTCTGATAATCATATTTAATCACCAAATATGATTCCAATCCTGATTTGCAATTTATTTATATTGTTTTTCATCTAATATGTGACTGCAAAAAATTATTTTGGTTATACTCAATTAATATGATTTAATTGGATGGGGAAAATCGTATGAAAAAAAAAACAAAGATGTTGAAAAAACACAGATCCGATCGGGATTCTGCAGTATCTCCGGTTGTCGGTGTTATGCTGATGCTGGTTGTAACAATTATTGTTGCAGCCCTTGTCGCAGCATTTGCCGGCGGTATCGGAACAACAACGGAAGCTGCACCTACAGCCTCACTTGATGTTTCTCTATTCATCGGACCGGGGTCTGCCATGATTGAAAACATTGCCGGGGATACGCTGCCGACGAAAGATTTGCTGATCACCGTATCGTATGACGTTCCGGTAAAGTTTGCCAATAAGGCTTTGGCTCACGGCGGAGAAACGATCATCCACACGATCGACGGCAGACTCGAACCTATAGCTGAAAACGACCTTAACACAACATTGGCGGGCTATCCGTTTGTGTATCAGATCACCAACAACAATGAGACCGTCGGTAAACGGACGGTAAACAATCAGCTCTTTGGTCAGGCTGATTTGGTTTCAGGGAGTTCCATTGCTTTTGATTTGAATTATTTTGCAGGTTTCGATACTAAGAAAGCATTAACCTACGGTATTGACACTGGAACAATATTACATGTAACGATCGTTCACATTCCGACCAGCACCGTCATTTATGACAAGGATGTGAGAATCCAATGAAATCCAAAAACAAAGAGTCAGGGGGTCTCCCCGGTTGTCGGTGTTATGCTGATGCTGATTGTAACAATCATTGTTGCAGCAGTAGTTGCAGCATTTGCCGGCGGTATTACGAGCAATGAACAGATCGCTCCAAGCGTCAATTTTGATGTTTCGTATGTGGCGGGTATTTCAGATACCGATAAAACGAACAGCGTGCCTGATTATTCGTCGTCGGCATCAAAAAACAACGGGTTTGTCTTCAAACTTCTTGGGGGCGATTCTGTTCAGCTTGATAAGATAAAAATCATGCTGACTAGCGACGGGTTATCGATCACATTTGATCCGAGTATCTATCGTGATGAAACGAGTCCTGTCGTAAATGAGGCAGCTATTGAAGTAATGTCTGTTACAAATAATACGAAGCAGACCTACTTTGCGGTTGCCAATAATCTTGACACCACAATTTCGGTTGGTGAGTCATTTATTCTTCTTGCTGACGGATATTACGACAACACAGATGATGGACCTGCTGTTAAAATGGGCAAACTCCTTCTCTGGATCCCGGAAACGGGTAGCAGATTTGTCGTTCAGGAACATGTTCCGGTAACCTATACGATATTCGACACAATCACCGACAAACAGATCCAGAAAGGGACAATCACCATCAACTGAATGGATGTGAAGAGAATGCGAACAGATAATGAAAAACATGACGGGGTATCCCCGGTAGTCGGTGTTATGCTGATGCTGGTTGTAACAATCATTGTTGCAGCACTGGTCGCAGCATTTGCAGGAGGACTCGGCTCTGCAGCTACCCCTGCCCCTTCCGCAGGCTTTGACTTCACCATTCATGCCGGCGGAAAAACTGCATCATATCCTGGCGTTGTATGTGAAATACCGGTTGCTACTGGGGAGTTTACGTCAAACCAGCTGAAGATTATCACGACCTATGTTGTTCCAGACACCTACAATGGGGTTCCTCTCACGAATGCAGGAAAGACAATTACCCATACTATTACGGGTCAGGTCGAGGATTACGGCGTTGATTTGAACGGTGGAAGTGCCATGATCAATTGGGCTTCATCACCGCTTTAATCTGCATCTGATGACCCCTTTGTTTCAAAAACGCAGGTTTATAATGCTCCAATTGTCGCAACCACCGGAAATGGTTTAACATGGGGTTATGGAATTAATGATTTACTCTACTTTGGCGATAATGCTCCAATTGCAAGCGGTACTGAATGGTGGTTTAAGGAAATCGATCGTTTCCTTGGTTTTCCAAACACAGAAAGAACAATCTACGGATTTACCGAAGGGTCTGTTGTTCACATGACGGTGATTCATGTCCCCACGGGAACCGTACTCAGCGATCAGGATGTGACAGCATTATGGTGATTTCAATGAGACGTTCTGGGAAAAAAGAAGGTGGTGTATCGCCGGTTGTCGGTGTTATGCTTATGCTTGTTGTGACGATCATTATTGCAGGCATTGTCAGCCTGACGGCAGCCGGTTTTATGGATTCAACCGGTACACAGACAGACGAGCCTCAAATCGAGTTTGTCGGTCTTTATACTGCAGGATACACAGCAGCAACGGTAAGTAGTATTGCCAAGCAGACATATCAGACGGAAGCAGCGGGTCTTTTATTTAAGGTCGTCGGCGACAAGCCGGTTGATTTGACGAAGATGCAACTCTATCTTGCAAGCGGACAGAGTTCCGGCGGCGGCGGGTCGGTTGACCTTGGCTATGATGATCCGGTTTCAACATACTATCTTCCAGGAGGCAGTACGTGGAATTCAAGGAGTCAGATAATTCTCCCTCCGGAATACATGAGAGGCTAACGTATCGTATTGTTTGGCCTGAGTGAAGATGAACCGAATATTCATAACACAATCGCAGACTCGGGAGATATGTTCATTGTTTCATGCGAGTACGTCAACCCCTCAAGTCCAAGTCTCGCTATCGGTCTGAGAAAAGATGATGCAGACGGCAACACAGTCGTCAGCGCTGGAATCGGTGCAAACGGCGATGCAATTTTGACACTGAGCAATGCTGAGATCGGATACGTGTATGTAAGACACACGCTGATAGAATCGGATATGATCGCAACGGTTTAATCCAAATCCGCTCTCAAAACAGATTAACAGGGTGAAGAATGTCCATTCTTCACCAACATTTTTTCATCCAAAAAATAACTCCACATCCCCTTCATTTATGTGCGGATCTTCCATGCAGGGATACATGGATGTATTTTACTTTCTGTGCGTGTTTCCGGCTGGTATTTTTTCTTATCAGTAATGGTTGGAACCCTGAACTGTACAGATGGCAGACCTTGGCAACGTATCCGTGATACCTGATATCTACATTACCTTGATTGGAACATAAAATGCGCGCACATTTTGATAATGCATCATCCATAGTAAATGTAATTTATTTAACGTTGCTCACATGGTAATCTGAAAATCGTATCTGTTTTCATAAATATTGCCGATACTTCAGTTTTTATGTTTGGCAGGTTCATGTGTCTGTTAAGGGATTATAAGCAATATATATACTATTAAGCATATAATTTTTATTTAACTAAATATAGTTGGATGAGCGCTGCGCGATTATGGATACAAATACGGTGAATGTTCCCTCCCTAAGAAATTCGAAAGAGTCCGGACTTAATATGATAATGTTTCATTTAAGAAACAGCAAGTTCGGGCTTTCAATATCCGACATTGCAAAAAAAACAGGATTGAATAGAAATACGATATCCCGATATCTAACAGTACTTGCAACACTGGGTCAGGTCGAGATACGCACTGTTGGTCCTTCACATGTGTATCAGTTGTCCGAACGTCTTCCAATCTCGCCGCAGTTTCTGGCAATACAACCCGAACCCACGATCATTGTCAATAACGAAGGCATTATTCTTGCATTAAATTCATACATGCAGGAGAGTCTCGGAAATAACCTTGGGATTGATACAAAAAAAACCTTGTCGGGAAAAATTATAAGGAACTTAATGTTGAGTTATTTAACATAATAACTGCTCTGCCTGAGTATGTAAATGCGCTGAACGGAAAAATGCCTAAGGTTGGAACATGGACACATCTGGAAACTGCAGCTGCCCGTTACCGACTCTGGATACTGCCAATCATATTTTTTGATGGGATTCCCGGAATCATGATTCAGGCGGAGATATGGATTTGTCCTGAGGGAAGGAAATAACATGCAATGTTAAGAGGATATCCTTCGTCAAATGGCATATTAGCGTAATACCCCCACTCCAGAAAATAATTATTTTGCCGGTTTCTTCACATGAGTCTTCAGCTTCTCCCAGATCTCCGTATGTTTCAGCGAGACCGAGCCAGGGTAGGCTTTGGCCATACGCCGGCTCTGGTAATGGAATTTGGAAAGAAGCTGATTCTCATCCAGCCCCTCCACGATTTTTTCGTGGAGGGTATTACGGATCTTCGCTGCCTCGACAAGGGTCGTCTCTACTTTCGTGTTGATGATCCCCTCTGCTGCGCGAAGCTGCTCATTCAGTTTCAGGAGAGAGAAGGCGGAGATACCAATATCCAGTAATAAGATCAGGAAAATGATTCCGGTCGCGATGTTTATGACTTTATCCGGGATCTGGGTTGCTGCATGCGTGCTCAGCGGTTCGATGATCATGATAAAAAGAACGGAAAGAAGACCAAAGAACAGTGAACATTTCAGACAAATCCTTCCCTTGAAGTTGAATCTGTTTTTGGAGTAGTCCCATAATTTCATATGGAACCATGTTTCCAAGATCGCTGAAACTGTGTATTCGAGAATCGTTGCAAGGAGCATTCCTCCGAGGAAGACGAGGATGATATTGATGATGGTGAGGTTGAATGTGGGGACCGGAGAAGAAAGCGGCCCAAGTGCATTCACGGTAATCATGATCAGCACGGCGCCAAATCCGTAAATCGGGATGATCGGGCCGTTTAAAAATCCGCGGTTGATGAAATGTTTGGTTTTCACCGAGCAATATGTCGTCTCCTAGATCCATCCAAGAAAAACTGTAAAACACGAACCCGAGAAAGTAGGCGGCAGGTAGCATGATGTATTTTAGGTCAAATAAGGTAAAAAAAGATACGGGCATTGTATACTCTCCCCGCCAAAAACCGATTCGTCAATCCCGTATTCTTTTGAACCTGAATTTGGCAGTTGGCAAATATACTTCTCCCACCTCTCATTCCTTTTTTTTTCTGATTGTTGGGGGGTGCGGGAGGGCGACTCCGGCGCGGGGAGCGACGCGGGGGATATCCTATCTACCGTGGTCCCATATGTTTTCGGGTAGTTCGATGGAGATGGAATATTCTGATATCAAGTATTCTGTGTTGAGGTGTGGATCCAATTCAGGAAGTATTAGATCATGATCATATTCCCAAGCCACTTCCCTTCAAAATATACCTCATACCTATCAATCCCTTCTTTTTTGACTATTCAACAATAAATTAGCTATGAAGACCGTTAACTTGAGCCTTTGAAATTGGATACCTCCGCCGCGTTGGGCTCCGCGCCGGAGTCGCCCTCCCGCACCCCATAATCCGAAGAATATATGGAATATTAGAGATTTATTCTGAAATGTAAGTGACTCGCGAGAGCGTTTAACTTGGCGTTTGAAAAATGCTTGGGGTACTCATGATGTGGTATTTCCACTACTGACAAACTCGGGTTTTAACTCCATACCAGAACTGCCGTACACCCTTTGCAGACCCCCGGGTATCCTCCCCTAAATTCATGTCATAGAACTTCCAAATATTAAAGCATGAAGTTTTCGCGGGAAATTGAACTTCGGGGCCACATTGTAGATTCCGGTATCCTTGCTAAGGTTATGGACACCGTGGTCGAATACAATGGTGATTTTGAAACGGAAGAGTTCACATTAGGCCGGCTGAAGATGGATCCGAGTTATGCGAGAATGCAGATTTCTGCAGAGACGCCTGAGCAGCTTAGTGCCCTGATCAGCAAGCTTCGCCGTCTAGGTGTCCTTGTCTCAGGGGAAGCCGAGGCCGAGCTCGTCTCCGTCATAAAAGCAAAAGTAGCGCCGGAGGGATTCTACTCAACAACCAATCACCCGACGTATGTCCATTATAGGGACACCTGGATTCCAGTCGACAACATGAAAATGGACGCCCTGATCACGGTCGATACGAAAAACATGACGGCAAAATGCGTCGTGCAGGGAAAACTTCAGCCCGGAGACACCGTGGTCGTCGGCGAAGAAGGCGTTAAGGTCGATTTCCCCGAGCGTCCGCGTGAGATCGGTGTTTTCGAGTTCATGGGCGGGAACGTCTCTTCCGAGCGGCCAAGCCGGACCATCATCAGCCGGATCGCCAAAGAACTCCTCGCGGTCAAAGCTTCGGGAAAAAAGGTTGCGCTTGTCGGCGGACCCGCGATCGTGCACACCGGAGCATCCGACTCGGTGGCCGCCATGATCCGTGAAGGCTATCAGGACGTCATCTTCGCCGGAAACGCCCTTGCGACCCACGATCTCGAGAGCAGCATCTTTGGAACATCCCTTGGAATGAATCTTGCGACCGGCGAACTCGTGAGCGGAGGACACCGTCATCACCTGTATACCATCAATAATATAATGAACGCGGGATCGATCCGTGCCGCCGTTGAATCCGGATTGGTTACCCGCGGGATCATGTATGAATGCATCAAAAATAATGTCCCTTATGTGCTTGCAGGTTCCATCCGTGACGATGGTCCCCTGCCCGACGTTATTCAGAATGTCATGGAATCCCAGGATGCCATGCGTCGGCATATCCCGGAACTGGGAATGGTCTTGATGGTAGCCACACTCCTGCACTCCGTTGCTGTTGGAAATCTGCTTCCGTCCCATGTCAAAACCATTTGTGTGGATATAAATCCTGGATCGGTCACCAAACTCATGGACAGAGGAACCTCTCAGGCGATCGGCCTGATCAGTGATGCCGGAACATTTATGCCTCTTCTTTTGGAAGAGTTGAGAAATCAGTCGAAAAACTGATGCTCTGATTTTTTCGGGAAAATCTCCCCCTCTTTTTGCACGGCTCACGTAAATCTCAGCACGATTACCTTCAGAAGGATTATTGAGCCGTCCGTGAAGATCCCCCTGACGCCTACAGTTCGTGTTCACGTTATCTGTGAGGCAACGCCGACATATATTACCTCTTTTGCTCCGCTCGGCACATCCTTTACGACAGGAGTGTAGCCTTCGATCTCCAGGGACAGCTGCATCAGTTCGGTCAGTCTTCTTCCTTCATAGATCGTCACAACGATGTCATTTCCTGAAAGCGCAGGATGTACCAGAACATTAGGGTCGCTGAGGGACTGATCGAGAATATAGGATGCGCCGAACAGTAATCCGCCAAGAGATGCAACCAGAATTAGGATAATGGTTATCAAGAGAGATATCGCCATAACCATACTTCTCTGTTTTGGGCTTTTTTCTTGTAGCGAATAACCATTTCAGTTCATCCGAGGATGATCAGACTGCCGACATAGGTGGCGGCATCTATCGGTTCAACGTAGATCATTACGTATTGTTCTTCGTTCGCGGGAGGGATCCCCCATAGACAATACATCCAACCCCCGCCAGCCTGAGCAAGAGAAATGACCTCGCGGGCGATCGACATGCCAAGAGAATTCGTCATACCCAGCCGGTTAGTGCCCGCCAATTCCGGGTTCATCAGATCGGCAAGATCCGTTCCATTTTCTGTGACCGCAAATGGGTAAAATCCTTCGATCTGCAGGTCGCTGTTTGGATCATTGATCATCGCGACAACCGCCGGGATTCCTTTGGTTTTTGCCAGATATTGCATGTTTCTCACCTGATATGTCAGATCCTCGCTTTTGGTCCAGGTGACGTACTGAGTTTGGGACAAGGGGTTTTCCTGCACATATATGCCTGCACCTATAAACTAGGTATCATCCACCGGTATCACATACGAGAGTTTAAACTCCTGAGCATACTGATGGTCCGGATTTGGCCCCATATAATACACGTATCCCCCGCCCTGCTGTGCTCTGGCGGCCATTCTCTGCAGGATCTTGATTCCGTTGGGATCTTCTCTGATCCACCGGTTAACCCCGATAAGACCCGGCTGATACGGGAGAGACAATGTCTCTCCGTCCATACTGTAGGCAAAGATGTACAGTTCCCCGTCGACGAACTCGCAGTTTTGATCGTTGAATGCACGTAAGGCCTCTTCTTTGGTATGGGTCTGGGCATATACATACACCTTTTCAACAAAAGATTTCAGTTCCTCTGTTGTCAGGGTCGCCGTGGTTTCGTTTGCAGTCTTTGCCGGCACGTTATCGGTCAGAACGATCCTTCACTCCATGCCGTATCCGGGATACACCGTGTCCCATACAGCGTTACTCTGACTGAGGTTTACCCAGGTGGCATCATAGAAAAAGTATGAAACATTTCCTGACCGGTCTTCACATATGGTCTGCAGCGCATTCTGAAGGGAACTGGTCTGATAGAGAGCATCTGTGTAAAGGTTTAGCCCAATCTCCTCTGTGTCGTTATAATAGATCACCAGACCGTCGGATTGGGCAACCCATAAGGTGTAGCCGTATTCATTTCTGAGATATTCATTGAGTCCCGAGAAAAGCGACCATATATTTATCCCGACTCGAAGTGTTCCGTTATAGTTCCCTTCGTCGTCATACACCGGAGAGGTGATGGTTACTTCGTTATCCTTAAAGAGTAAGCGTGAATATCCGGATACGATACACGCGGGTCCGGCAGCTTTGAGCTCCTCTTCGGTATAATTATTCGTTGCCTTGCCGCCACCGATCTCCATGGTTTTCCCCAGATCTTCGGTTGAGGCAATGAGCGTATCATTCGTATCGAACAGTTCTGCTTCGAACGAAAACGGGATGTTCCGTCTTAGTTTGAGCAGGGCAAGTTCAACAGCAGGATCATCGGCCGGTACGCCGTCAAGTTCCCTCGCGGTCTTCCCCACTAAACAGCATGCCTGCTCCATATCTTTGGTGATCAGATAGGTCAGCGTATAAAGAGCCGCATCCATTGCATTGATTTGTTTGGCGGGCACCGGTTCCAGTTGTGTGGTGTTCTGTGCTGAAATGATACACCCCGAGGTAAAAATGAGAAGGAGCAGTATCCCAATAACACCGAGACTCAGATGTCGTATCATATTCTCACCCGGATCCTGTATGTGAACAATACGGGGGGAGATGTTTTATATCTACGTATCATCGCTGCCATCTCACTCCAGGATCATATAACTGGCAAAGTAGGTATCGTTCCCTGCCGGTTCCACATAATCCAGAACAAACACCTCTTTTTGTTTTCCCGAGTCCCAGGCAAGAGTATACATCAGGCCGCCGCCCGACTTGCCCAGGGATATTCCTTCTCTGACAAACGACATCCCGTAACTGTTGAGACTGCCGAGCTGATTGATCCCGACAATCGCCGGATTATTTGCGAATGCAAGAATGGTGCCGTTTCCGGTGATCGCAAACGGATAGAGGCCTTCCTGTTGGAATGAACTGTTTTGATCCATGATCATTTAGGTAACTGCAGGAATACCCTCGACCGCTGCAAGATACCGCATGGTCCGAACCTGCTTAATGAGCTCGTTTCGTAACCGCCAGTCAATACTGACCGTATGGGAAAACGGAGCATCATGTTCGTATAATCCCGCACCGATGTACCATTCGTTGTCTATCGGAATAACATAGGAGAGCTTCAGTTCGGTTGAGTAACCCACCGTCGGGTTTGGATACAGATAGAGAACATACTCTCCGCCCTGCTGGGCCCGGGCAATCGTTCTCTGTACATATTTTACACTGGCAGGATCTTCTGCAAGCCAGGCATTTTCTCCGATAAGATCCGGCTGATACGGAACCGACACCACGGTAACGTCAATTGTTCCGGCGAATATGTAGAGTTCTCCATCGATAAACTCTCCTTTTGGATCATTGAATGCTGCAAGCGCCGCGGTTTTTCCCTCTTTCTGAGCGTAGAGGTATGCATTAGTAACGAAGGCTTTCAGCTCTTCAGGGGTCACTGTCAGTTCGCTGGCCTCATGGGGCATTGGTGTATTGTCCGTAAGCACGACCCACCAGGTCTGTCCGTATCCGGGCTTGAGCGTATTCCAGACGACGTTCGTCTGGGAGATGTTGTTCCAGGCCGCTGAATCGAAAATGTAGGATGCATGTCCCGATTCGTTTGCAAGAGCATCTTTGGCTGCTGAAGTGAATGACGGTGTGTACGCCGATGAAGGGTTCGTGAGGTCGGCTCCGATATCGGTCATATCTTCGTTATAGAGCATGACACCGTTCTCCTGAGCGGCCCAGATGGTGTATCCGTATTTCGTCCTCAGTTTCTCTGCCGGCCCGGAAAATAGGGATTCTATATTTAGAGATACCTGTAAGGTCCCATCATAATTGCCATCTGCGTCGTAGACGGGAGCAATAACTTTTATTCCTCTTTCTCCGTTTTGGAATGCGACGTAATTGGATATTACACAGGCAGAACCGGCAGCCTTGAGCTCTTCTTCGGTGTACGGGGTGGTTATGATCTCTGTTCCAACGAGCTGCTGACAATTTTGTTCCCCAGTAATAGCTGTCAGAATGTTGTCCTTATCGAGGCGGCCGACTTCATAGGACAGGGGGATCTCGCTTTTGAGTTTCAGTAATGCGAGATTGACCGCCTGGCCTTCTTTTGGCATACCGTTAAGTTCTCTCGCCGCATTCCACACGGATGCGGTGATATCCTTCATCTGCTTATCGAGGCTCTGCATATATGGGTAGAGGGTGGTGTCCATATCAGCATAATATTCCTCGGAAACCGGCTCTAGTGTCGGTGTTTCCTGAACGGGAGTAATACAGCCAGATGCGGAGATGAAAAGAAGAAGAACTATCAGTATGAAGAGAATCTTTGAAAAAGTACGGTGTATCATGATTGGACTCCTTAGTGAACAATAGTAAAGGGAAAGTTCTTATACCTTTTGTTAAGGGAAGTATTGTGATTTTCTGGAAGGGTCAATGTATGTTTGTGGGATTCGTTGGATTTATACCTCTCGCACATCAGAGATTTGATCGCACGTCTATCAGCGTCCAAGCCGCACATCAACTTATGCCGCGAAAAGGGGGATAGGGGAAGGTACTGCCTGTTTCCCATCCATCCCATTCTTTTTTGTTCGTGTGATGCCCGCCGGTGAAAAACACGAGATGTAAAAACCAGCCGACATACCACAACAAGATTTATTTTTGCAGACATTCTGCGAGGGAGAGGCACGCTTCACTCTTCCACTCCGCTCATGTTCCCCCATCTCCCGCATCAACACCCCGAGTTTTTCCACGCTTCCACTTGAAAACTACCATTTCGATTCCAAAAGAACCCTCCGATGATCAAAAATACCCCTTTGCCGACATCAAAAAACCATACCTCAAACAAAAAATACATCGAATCCTGCCGATTTGGCCGGCAAAAAACCAAAACTTTATAAAGAAATGCCCAAGCGCCTGAAAAAAACGATAACCCCCTCCGGACTACCTACCTACGTATGTAGCTACAGCGGAAGAAAAAACTCTCATCAATCACTTTTTTTCGGGCGCCTGGTCTATTATTATTATTATGAGAACATCTATCAACCCGTTTTTTAACACGAATCATGATTTAAGGAAGATTGGCTACATCCCTACACCCTCATCTCCCCAAAAAAAGAAAAATACCAATTATTACTTGACGTTTCTTTTTTAATTTACACTCTGTTTTGAATCGTTTTCACCTGATAGATATTATAACAAAATGCAGCCAGCATATTTTTCACTCGTACTCTTTGTAGTTTTATTACCTTCACCAACCCTGCATCAAAAACATTTTTGATCACTGCATAGGGTCTCTCGTCCTTTGATCTCTTCCTACTTATTCTCAGATTTCTCAGTTTATCTCGTATGCCAATGGGATGGCTTCTCGCTCCCCTTTTCATTGTGGCACTATATCCCTTGCATTTTGCTCCCTGATATCCCCGATCCCGATAGACCACTTCCCTTTTTCTGACAGATCCACCTGACTATCATGAACATTTGCCGTGGTGGTTTCAATGCGTCGAATAAGATCTTGCGTCGTATCCATGATGGTATGAAGTTTATACCCATAGTGCATTTTGCCGTTCTTGGACATGATTTTTCCATCTTTATCCCGTCGTGTTTTTGCCTGCTCTCCTCGCGGCGTGTCTTTCTTACAATGACCAGGTTCAGCATATACAAACGTTGCATCCTGGATCATACCTTGTTCAATTTTGAGACCTTTCAGGTCAAGTTGTCTCTGAAACTCCTGCCAAACCAATGTATCAACGCCAGATTCGGACATGCGCTCCCGAAATAACCAGATCGTTGAATTGTCGGGTATTTTGTCAGGACAGCCAAGAAAATGCCAAAAGGAGAGACGATCATAGATTTCACGTTCAACGGCGAGATCAGACAGACTATACCAGACTTCCAGAAGCTGAATCTTGAACATGAGAATTACATCAACATTGGGATGACCGCCATTGCCGGATTTATTTGTATACATGGATTCAAGAAGAGGGCGAAACACATCCCAATCAAGTGTTTTACCAACGTCGGAGAGACGGTCGCCAAGTTTTTCATAACGTTCGTGATATGCCTGGTTGAGACCAAAGCTGCTGAAAGTCCCCATACATACTACTCAACGTATGAAAAGAAAGTACTTTCTGTCGAAAAAAAGGTTGTTAGAAATTCTCATTACCTTAATTGCTGATTCCGTTTACCGGGAAAATTATGATGATGTAGTAAAATATATCGAAAAACAATATTCCCTCAACTTTCAGTGTCATATTTGGAAAATGGATGATTTAATTGCAGTTCTTCCAAAATACCCTGATATGTTGATAGTGGATAAACGTACAGTAATTAAAGCTACTACTAATGATATTGATGGTAAAATGACAAATATTACAATCAATCGCTTTCCTTCAGATGAAGTAAACAAGATGATTGCCTCCTTCAATAACTTGTTAAATAATGAAACAAGAGGTTTAGATGAAATTCCTGAATCTCTGTGCAACCAGACAAATTTGGCTCTTGGATCCGGTATCATGACTCGTCCTGTGATCTACAGTTTATTCAATCTCTGGTCCAAGAAAAAAACTGACCTGATCCATCTGCTCGACACCTCCAGTGAGGGCTACAGCAGATATGCAAAATGCATGAGCGCCCTGCTCGCCAAAGTCTACTCTATTCAGGAAAATCCGACAACGCCAGAGGAACGAGCGGTGTATAAACAAGATTTTGCCTCTAATGCTGCAGAATTTGAGCAGGTCGGTATCCGCCTGAGTGAACTGGAGAGCCATGATATTTACAATTCAGACGAACGCACGACATGTCTCAAGACTCTGCATCCGGCTTTACCCAACGTGATTAAACAGGCATCTGCCATCGAAACCCAGAGCGACGCCATTCTCGCATTGCGGGAGTTCGACAATATAACCCGCCCTCTCAAAAATATCCTTATGCTGACGTCTCGGCACTCCGATGCTGAATTACATCGGCGGCATCGGAAAAAACTTATCTAAAAAAGAGATTTCATCATCAACGATTTTTCTAAAATTCGTTGCCGCACGCTTTGCTTCTCCCATTCCTGCGGGTGAGACCTCGGTTGCCCCTCACATCAGCGGATAGCTCGTCCGAACGACCTTTCCCTCAACCTCCATATTCCCCCGCCCTCCGCTGATCTTCGGCACACCCTCAACCGGCTCCCTGAACACCATCTCTGCTCGGAGCATTCCCGTCGGTTCGAACCGTACATCCAGCCTCTCTGGCTTGCCGGCATCTGCCAGATTCTGCAGATGATTCACAATCGACAAAACCTGCATGCGTTCAAGCGTCCACTGACGTCCGCACTCCATCAGGAATCTCTGCAGATTCGTATCCTTCGAAAAATTGAACGACCGATTCTTTCGGATACCGATTTTCAGCACTAATCCCAGCACTAAAACCGCCATCGACCCGGACGTCAGCGGCGACGCAAAGAACAGTGCCAGCGTTTTCGGGAGGTCAGTATACAGATATGGACACACAGCCGATGAGAACCCGATCAAAATCGGCAGGATCACCACGAACTTCCGGCGGGGATCCAGCATCCTTGATGCAATACTCTGTATGCCGGTGATCATCACAAACGTCACCGCATACAAAAGGGTCGCTCCCAGGATCGGCTTAGGGAGAATATGAAACACCCAGCCGATCGCCGGCAAAAACCCGCACAGGATCAGAAAGATCCCAAGGCCGAGGCCCACCCGTTTTGCTGCGATCCCGGTTCCCACAACGAGCCCCGTCGCTCCGGACGAGGATCCGATCCCGATCCCGCCCAAAGCTCCGGCGATCGCAACACCTGCCCCTTCCGACATCAGCCCGTTTTTCAGCGTATTCTTCTCGCCCTCTTTTGTGTAGGCGTTCAGCAACGAAATGTTTCCAACCGACTTCAGCATCACGCAGATCATCGCGATCGCGAACGGGATCAGCAGAGCGAAATCAAACGAATACGACACGATTCCGATGGGATTTGGGATCCAGAAGATTGAAAGGCTCGTGATCTGGAACAGGGTTTCGAGTTTGAACACGCCCAGAAACACCGAAGCCGCAATCCCGATCACGATACCGATCAGGATCACATAGAACTTAAAAAACCGCCTTGGGATCACGCTCAAAAGAATCGTGGAGGTCAGCGTAATGACGCCCACGACCGCCGAAGCGGGGTCCAGCGGGCCTGAGTCCGTGCTTCCGAAAAACAGCGGGAATGCGAACGGAACGATGGCGATCCCCAGAAGAAACAAAACAACGCCCGTGACCTCGTTTGGGAACACTATCCGGAAAAACTTCGTGAACTGGCTGATAACCATCTCGAAAAATCCCGAGATGATCAGCATCCCGTACAGGAGAGGAAGCCCTCCAGCCGTTGCAGCAAGAAGGGAAGCCGGCAGATACGACGAGTTCGGCACCATCGGCAGAAGATATCCCGCTCCCGTCTTCGAAAACGACTGGAGGATCGTCGCGATCCCCGAACCGATCAGGGTCGCACTGATCAAAAACATCGTCAGATCCGTCGAGCCGCCGATCGCATTGCTGATGATAACCGGATACGTCATGTACACGGCTAAAACAACGAAATGCTGGAGGATCGTCAGAACCGTCGTTCCAAGCGGTACCTTGTCTCTGACATTGTAGATCGGTTCATCCCCCTTAGCCATTATAAACACCTATTGGTGGTACTTTTATGTTAAAGCTTATTGTATGAATAGGATTATCACACCGAGTCTGTCCAATCGATACGTCAATCCATTGGACATAGTTTTTTTTTGATCGAGATAACTTCACCTAGGAATATCATGATTCAACCGTTTCACTATTGAAATGTGATTTGGGGGAATCTGCCAAATCAGACTTCTTTATACTTCTTATCGATAATTTGCAAAATTCATATTCTGAAATCTATTCTGTAAATGGGCTAACATCAATAATTGGAACGTTATAAAATTCATTATTGCAGAGAGCGCTCTGTTGTTTTTCTTGCAATGCACCACATCAAATTTGACGGTTTTTTTGAGGTGTGCATGCTTGCGTTCGCACGTTCCCCGCCTTTTCATAGCATCTTTTACCTCCCTTCCATGAAGAATAGTCTGATTTCTGAGATATGCTCCTACCATCTCCCGTTTACCATTCTTGCAGAGAAATACCAGTTTTTCTGTAAGAGACATTTGGGCATTTCCTCCTTTTCTCCAGAACGTATTGATCTGTTTTATTATGGTCTTCTCTGAACCTAATTGGGACAATTGCGCGTCAGATCTCAGTTGAATAAGAGGTTTTGCATGAAGTTTCTCAAATATTAACGTGTGTAGCTCTAGGGAGTCATATCCCGCATCCATCAATACACGATCACAGGATACGCCGAGAAGTTCGGCAATCTGAATCAAAAAATGCGCATAAGGTTTGTCATTCTACGTTCCTTCTGAATGAATCATAAATAAGGGATAAGCCCCCAGATTCAAAATATGTGCTTTATCCATTTTAACCTGATAATGAGGGTTAAACAGACTATTGGGACAATAACGGCTTGCAACTAAAGGAGTGGAATCGATAATTACTTCGGTTTCAGATTTGAGGAAATGGACAATCTTTTTGCTTATCAAAAACATAAGAACTTCCATACCCTCCTCACCTAACCGTTATTTCACAAAGTATTGCAACGTACTCGGCGAAGGTAACCAGAGTGGTGCTTTTGCCGGAAGAAGGTGGCTGAGATCTTCTTCTGTTATTTTACGCTGAATATGACGATAGGCTATTCTGCGATAAGTCATGACAACAGTCAGTTTTATCAGAAAATCAATGGGATAATGAAAATAATCGCGAAGATGAGGTGAATAATAAGTTTGTTCGATTTTTCGTACAATGTCACTAATGTTGAGCAGGGACATGAGCCAGCAAATGGACATATCCGGAGGGATGACTCCATTGTTGAAAATACGATCATATTCGTCTTGAAATTCAGACATACCACTCGGCGCAGGGATACATAAAGGTATTGTTCCCCTCCAAAAAAGTCGACAAGAGTAAATGGAGGATGAGTTTATATCACAGAATCCACGATTGGACAGACTCACACTTTCAGACATACAAAATAGCAATCCTATGTATTAGAAGGAGGAGTTTATCACCAGGATCCAAAACCAGATCCGGGTCGAAGAAGAGTATACGCAGATGCTCAAAGATGGAAAGCACCGGCTGGTCCGCTTGAAGTATCTGGCACTGATCCCGCTCGCCGTATTTGTGATCACGGCCGTCTTCTCTCTTGTGAGATCCCAGAATCCCGGTCAGATCCTCATGATCTGGATCGAAGGAAGCTTCTATCTCTATATGTTCTACTTCTTTTTGATGATGATCCCGTCTGTGGGGTCGGATCCAAAGATCAAAATCTTCGATAAAAAAATTCCAGGTCTATGTGCAGGAGTTTCTCAGACTCGCGAATATTCTGCGGACCGTGCGGAAAAACCGGCTGACGATCCTTGAATTTTTTCTGGAATGCCTTTCTCATCAATACCAAACCTCTCGTGAAAGAATTTACGATTCTTTATCTGATTGATCTTCTCTGCGCGGTAGTCATGAAATTTTTCGGCATGATCGACTGGATGATGTTTTTTCTGCTCGTTGTGCAGATCGGCGTGATTTTGATTTTTTATTCAAGGATCACTGCTGCAAAACCCGGAACTCCCGGATTTTTCGTCGGGAAACCTCTTTCCGAAAATGATATTTTCATCCCCCGAAGGTCTGAAAGCCTGGCTGTATGTCGGGATATTCTGCATATTCACCTGTCTTATCATAGTTTGGTCGATGTTTTTCCCGGGCATGACGCTTGGACAGTTTCTCGGCGACATCTCAGTCGTTCCAGGAGAATATCCGCTCCTTCTCGCGCTGACCCTCATCACCCAGGGTCTGATTCTGCGGTATTTCCAGGGAGTTGAGAGCAGAAAACTGATGAATTCTCTCAACGAGTATCATCTTTCAGTCTTAAAAGACGATCTTCTGCCCAAAGTAAGCCGGGTTGGGCCCGGGGATCTGCCGGAACTGAAACGCGAGTTCCTGCTTTTTATCATGAACAAGCTCCTGGTGCAGGAGTTCTTCTACCGGTTTTATGCACAATCTGCTTCTGGCTCTCGATCCGGTCGCTCAGGAAAATCCTTACGGAGAAGGGCGAGGATAAGCATCTCAAAGATATGCTGTAAAAAAGAAAAGATGAGAGAAGATTAGCTCATTCTAAACCCTGATCCTGATCCAGATCCGGCGTAGAGTGCAGCACTTTCTGTAAGCGAGGCCGTGAGGATATACGAGACGACAGTCATCGCGATCATCAGAATGATCGGGATGAGGATGCAGGTGAAGACCTTTTTCGGCGGGAGTTCGGTGATGGAGGCGATACCAAAGATCCAGATTGGGATAGACCAGAAGAGGACTGCTCCCTGAACGGCGAGCGTTACAAGAGGATCAACCGTTCCAACAAGCCCTACAAGTCCGATTAAGAGAGCGCCGATAGCGAGGATCGCCGAAGCGTACCCTGTTACTGCAAGCATCTGCTTGAAGGTGCATTTCGCATAGCCGATGAGTTTTACGCCGGCAAGAAAGATTCCGGCGATAACTGCCCATGAGATGAAGACACCGATGATTCCTTCGATTACGGTGATGACCGCCGTGAAAACATCTCCGGGGAGGATGAAGACAACGACAAGCAGGGAATAGAGAAGAGTAATCAGCGCCGGGATCAGAAGACCTTTGGGAGCCTCTTCGAAGAACTGCTTTTGATCAAAAAGCAGGTATTTGACTGCATTTTTCATATCCATATATGTCGAATAATATTTCTATTCAGTCGCTATTAAGTTTCCCCAGCGACCGTGTCAGGAGGGCGATTGTCTTTGCGTCGACGATCTCTCCGCGTTGAATCATGGGGAAGATTTCGCTTTTTTGGACTTTCACGACATCGATGATCTCGTCCTCGTTTCTGGCACAGTCCTCACAGGCTGTAAGTCCCCGGGCTTCGAAGAGCCAGAGTTTTTCCGTACAGAATCCGGGCGTCGAGTAGACGTATCCTCTCGGCACGAACTCTTTTGCCGAGAGCCTTGCTTCCTCTGCGAGTTCTCTTTTTGCGCATTCCAGCGGGGTTTCGCTTCCGTTGTCCATGCCGCCTGCCGGGACCTCGAGAATGTATTCATCGATCACTGCCCGGTACTGTCTGATCAGATAGACATGGGTCTCGTTGGTCGGGAGGATGCACACGGCCGGGACCGGCTGGACAAAGAGGTAGTTTCTATCCTTTCCGTTCGGGAGATGGACGTGCCGTGTTTCGATGGTGAGTCTTGGCGTTTCGTAGATTTTTGTTGCGGTGTTCACCGGTTTCGATGATCCTACGAATTCAACCAGCGGCTTGATCTGCTCTCTCGTCACGAAATCCGCCTCTTGTATCTTCATCTTCTTCATCATCAGTTTGTTGCCGAGCCCGATTTTTTTGTAATCGAGTGCTCCGCGGAAATGGAAGACTGGAATGGTATCCTTCATCGTCCAGGTGAAGTTTTTGGTTATGAGATCATCGTATTTCTTTTTGTCCGCCGGGTCGGTCAGCCCGACGGTAAAGACGATAAGCTTTTTGTCCTTGAGCTGTTCGTAGTTGTCCGAGATCAGCGCGATTCCGGCGATGCATCCGATGTACACGCCGGCTCCGTAGATGACCGTGTCATACGGCAGAAGATCGTTCAGTTTGGTGTGTTCCCCATTTCTCAGGTCTGCACCCAGCTCTTCTGCGATCCATTTTGCGTAATGTTCCGTGGATCCGTATTTTGATTTATAAATGACGACTGTGCTCAAGACTATCCCTTCTGTATTGAGAATAGGTTGTGATGGAATAAGTGTTTTAGTGTCGCAGGCGGCAGTCCGCCAAAAAAAGTAGAGGGTATTATTCAGATGTTGCGATGCTGATTCTGACCTTGAGATCGTCGATTTTCCAGTCCATTGCAAGGTCTGCCTTTTCCAAAACACCGCACCCGCAGGATTTCTCTTCTGGTCCCCGGATGCAGAGATAGTTTGCCCTGACCTCGGTTTCGATAACATCATGCAGTGAATCCACCAGAGGCGTGACCCGTGCATCATCGATGACGACGTCTGCTTTGATCTTTGCGTCTACGGCAAGGCCTGCCTGTTTTCGCATCTCCTGGATTCTACGGATGATTTCACGCGAGTATCCTTCGGCTTCGAGTTCCGGCGTGAGGGTCACGTCAACATAGATCATACCATTCCCAATAGGGGAGGAGAAGATGTTTTCCGGCATCTTCTCTTCGAAGATCATGTGCTCATCGGTAAGTTCGGCAGTGAATCCGTCCTTTTCCATGCTGACTTTTCCATCTGCAAGCAGGGAAGCTTTCAGCTGACTTCCGTTCGCCTCTTCGATGAATGCCTTGACTTTGGGTCCGTCCCGTCCGAACTGTTTGCCGATCACTTTCATGACCGTAACGGCGGTCCATTCGAGTTTGTCCCAGATGCCTTTGTCGACCGTAACGTTGCGTGCATTTGCCCGGTCGCAGCAAAGATCGTTCATCGCGCTGACGGCGGCGGCGACCTTATCCGACTCGGTTGCGACAACGACCTCTCCGACCGGCCAGCGTCCTTTGCGTTTTCCGTTCTGGCGGGCGTTGGCGACCGCTTCGTCGAACTCCTGGACGATCTCCATCTCCTCTTCGAGGACGGGATCGCGGAGCGAATCGTTTCCGCCGAACCAGTCGACCATGTGGATCGATGCCGGGTCACCTTCGCATCTCAGGTTCTGATACATGCATTCGGTGATGTGGGGAGCAAACGGAGCAAAGATGGTGACGAGTCTGCGCATCACGTAATACATGGTGTCGTAGACCTGCATCTTCGAGACCGACTCCTCCTCGAGCCACATTCTCGGTCTGACCAGTTGGACGTACCAGCGGGAGAGTTCATCGAGGATGAACGTGTTGATCGGTCTGGTTGCCCGGTGAAGGTTGCAGAACTCCATCTCTTTGGTGACCTGCTCGGCAAGCGAGTTCACACGGGAGATGAGCCAGCGGTCTTCTCTGCAGAATTCAGAGAGATGGTCTTCGACGGCGGACGGATCCCAGACACCGTCTTTGGATGCCGGCTTGTAACCGTCGAGCGCCATGTACGGCAGCGGGAATTTGTAGACGTTCCAGAGAACATTGAACATCCTGTGGTTCGTCTTGATGCCCTCGAGGGAGAAGCGCATGTCATCCCACGGAGCATTCGCCGAAAGGATGTACTGGCGCATAACGTCCACACCAAACTGTTTGGCGACGTCTTCGGGTGCAATGTTGTTTCCCAGACTCTTGCTCATCTTCTTTCCTTCGGCATCCAGTAAGAATCCGTGCATGAGAACGGATTTGTACGGGGCTTTGCCGAATGCGATCGTGGATAAGGCGAGCTGCGAGTAGAACCACCCCCGGGTCTGATCGTGTCCTTCGAGAATGAAGTCCGCCGGCCAGTATTTGCCGAAGTCTTCGGTTTTTTCCGGGAACCGGAGGGTTGCCCAGGAAGCGATGCCGGAATCATACCAGACATCGAAGATGTCGGGGATACGCTTCATCGTTCCGCCGCATTCGCAGGGGATCATGATGTCATCGATGTACGGCCGGTGGGGATCGGTCATCTTCTGACCGGAGAGCTGCTCGAGCTCTTCGTATCTGCCGACGACATGATATTTATTACAGACCGGACAGACCCAGACCGGGATCGGGATACCCCAGTATCTCTGCCGGGAGATACACCAGTCGCGTGCCTCTTCGACCCAGTCGTGGAATCGTGCGGAACCTGCCCACTCGGGGAACCAGGTGACTTCGTCGGCGATCTCTTCGAGCATCTTCTCTATGATGTCTTTTACCTTGAGGAACCACTGGGAAGTTGCCCGGTAGATGATCGGGGTCTTGCATCTCCAGCAGTGCCCGTAACGGTGGGTGATCTTCCGGACTGCAAGCATGGCGTCTCCCAAGACATCGATGACCTCCTGATTGGTTTTTGGATCCTTGACGTATTTGCCTGCAAAGATGCCGGCTTCTTCGGTGAAGTTTCCGTTTCCGTCGACCGGGCAGACGGTTGCGAGATTTTCCTTCAGACCGACGAGGTAGTCATCCCAGCCGTGACCCGGAGCGATATGGACCATTCCGGTGTTTTCCATCGCCACGTAATCGGCAACGACGACACGGTGTTCGATTTTTTCCTGAAGCGGAACGGCGGAAGCGAGGGGGGAAATATATTTCGTTCCGGCAAGTTCGGCTCCGGTCTTCGTTTCGATGATAGAGTAGTCCTGATATTTTCCGTATTTGAGGATCTGCTCGGCGAGGTCTTTTGCGATCCAGAGATCTTCGCTTTTTCCGTCTTTAAATACCCGGCATTTTGCGTAGACGAACTCTTTTCCAACGGCCACTGCCACGTTTGCCGGAAGAGTCCATGGGGTCGTGGTCCAGATCACGAGGAATTCGTTCCCAGCTCCTTGAATGGGGAACTTGACGAAGATCGACGGATCGGTCTCGTCCCAGTACTCGACTTCGGCATCGGCGATCGCCGTTCCGCAGCGGGGACACCAGTTGACGACTCTGGATCCCCGTTCGAGCATCTTCTCTTCTTCGCAGCGTTTCAGGGTGTACCATGCAGCTTCGATGTATCCTTTGTCTACCGTCTGGTAAGGGTCGTCGAAGTCCATCCAGGTCCCAAGTCCCCGGAACTGGTCGCTCATCAGATCTTTGTGGGCGAGAGCGAACTCTCTGCACTCTTCGATGAACTTTGCGACCCCGTATTTCTCGATGTCGGCCTTGTTTTTGAATCCGAGCTTCTCCTCGACTTTGACCTCGATCGGGAGACCGTGCATGTCGTAACCGGCACGTTCGATGATATGCTGGCCGGTCATTGAGTGATATCGTATGATTGCGTCTTTGAGGATTTTGTTCCAGGCTGTTCCAAGATGGATGTAGCCTGTGGTGTAGGGCGGTCCGTCGACAAAGAGCCACGGCTGGCCTGATAAGTGAAGTTTGCGTGTTTCACGATAGGTATCATTTCTTTTCCAGTACTCCCGGACCTCGTTTTCGACAACGGCGGGTATATAACTTTCTGATATTTCTTTCACAAGTTTTCCCTCACTCAATATTTGAGTAACTATTGGTCGCCCTTATACATAAGGGGTTTTATATTCCGGCAGTATCCTCTCCCCGTGTGTTTTCCGAAAGAGCGTTCGGATTTTTGGTTTGCGGTGAAGTATCTCCTCAATCTTCCGGAAATGTCCTTAGTGGTGTTTTGTTTGGAAAAATTATCCCCTACTCGAACATTTACGAACGATGACCACGAAGTATCAGTTTGGTAATCATCATGGACGGATATGCAGGGAATATGGTCTATGTCGATCTCACGTCCGGAACAACGGCAGTCAAGCCGACACCCCCGGAACTCAAAAAATCATATATCGGCGGACGTGGGTTTGGCATCAGACTACTTACCGACATGGTTGACCCGAAGATCGATCCGTTGAGAGATAAGAACATTCTCGTGTTTGCGGCCGGACCACTGACCGGGACCGGGATATCCCTTGGAAGCAGATATGAGGTATCGGCCGTCTCGCCTCTTACGGGAACGGCGATGAGCGGAAACAGCGGTGGGGTTTTCGGCTGGAAGATGAAAAAGGCCGGGTTCGATGCGGTTGTCATCACCGGCAAAGCGGAAAAACCGGTCTATCTCTATCTCGACGACGGCAAAGCCGAACTTCGCGATGCTTCCCGCCTTTGGGGAAAAACCACCGGCGAGACAACCGATGCTCTTTTGGACGAGCTGAGCGATCAGACCGTGCGGGTAGCCTGCATCGGACCGGCCGGAGAAAAGTAGGTGCTTTTTGCCTGTATTATGAACGAAAAGACACGTGCCGTCGGCCGGGGCGGAGCAGGGGCCGCAATGGGCTCGAAGAACCTGAAAGCGATCGCGGCCCGGGGCGATCTGCCCATCAAGGCAGCGGATGAAGAGCTCCTCAAAACCGTTAAGGAACGGGTGAAAAACAAGATCCAGGAGAACGGGATTGCCAAGTCGCTGCACACGTACGGGACGGCTGTTCTCGTCAACATTCTGAACGAAAATTACCTTCTGCCGACAAGAAACTTCCAGACTGCCCACTTCCCGGAAGCTAAGAAGATCTCCGGCGAAACGATGGCGCAGACGATTCTCAAAAAACCCAAAGGATGTTTTGCCTGTATCATCCAGTGCGGGCGTGTCCATGAGTTCGACGGCGAGAGCGGCGAGGGGCCGGAGTATGAACCGGACTGGGGATTCGGTGCCGACTGTGGTATTGACGATCTGAAAATGATCGCCAGAGCAAACAATCTCTGCAATGAATACGGACTCGACTCTATTTCGGTGCCGACGACGATCGCCTGTTTTATGGAGATGGCGGAGAAAGGGTATGTTGATCACCCGATCCGGTTCGGCGATACAGAAGGAATGCTGAAACTCGTGGAGCAGATCGCAGAACGCGAAGGCATCGGCGACGAACTTGCCGAGGGCTCGTTCCGGTTTGCGACGAAGTATGGTCATCCGGAACTTTCGATGAGTTCCAAGATGCAGGAATTGCCTGCCTACGATCCCCGGGGAATCCAGGGATATGGTCTTGCGATCGCTACTTCGGTTCGCGGAGGCGACCATGTCTATGCATACATGATCTCTCCAGAGATCCTCGGAGCCCGCGAAAAACTCGATCCCTATCTGCTCACGGGAAAACCCCAATGGGTCAAGACCTTCCAGGATATGACCGCTGCGATCGATTCCTTGGGTATGTGTCTCTTTACCTCCTTTGCTCTCGACGCAGAGGATTACGCGGATCTTTTCACTGCAACGACCGGGATCAAGACCGATGCAGAAGAACTGCTGAAGACCGTTACGCGGATCTTTTCACTGCAACGACCGGGATCAAGACCGATGCAGAAGAACTACTGAAGACCGGCGAGCGGATATGGAATCTCCAGAAGCTCTACAATATCAGGCGGGGATTCGGCCGTAAAGACGACACGCTGCCGGACCGGCTCCTTAACGAGCCCTTAAAAGAAGGTGCGCCGACTGGTCAGGTGTCCCGGGTACATGAAATGCTCGATGAGTATTACGCTCTGAGGGGTTGGGATGCAGACGGTGTTCCAACCGAAGCAAAATTCAAAGAGCTGGGACTGATGTGATCCGTCGGACCCAGTTGGAGCATCCAGAAATGTCAGTAGAACTGCCGGATTCCCGGTTCCTGAGACAGATCCCTCTTTTTGGAAGAGAGGGACAGAAAAAAACTTGTAGATGCCTGTATCCTTCTTGCCGGAGCGGGAGGTCTCGGCTCGGCGATCGCGACCTATCTTTCGGCAGCCGGTGTCGGATATATCCGGATCGTTGACGAGAATGTTGTCGAGCGGTTCAACCTTAACCGGCAAATCCTGTATCATGAACAGGATATTGGGACATGCAAGGTCGAAGCGGCGAAAAAAACGATCCATGCTCTCAATAGCGATGTCGAGATCGATCCAGTCTGCCGGCATATCGACGAAAAATCCGTCAATGATCTCGTTTCCGGCATGGATAATTCCGGCATGGATAATTTCGCCGCCCGCTATGTTTTGAACCGTGCTTGTCTCTATGCAAAAATTCCCTTTATCCACGGTGTCGTAAACGGATTCTACGGGCAGGTAACGACCCTCGTTCCGGGGGTCACCCCCTGTCTCCGCTGCATCGTTTCGATGACCCCTACCTGGGACAATAACGCGATTATCGGGGTTGCCTGCGGAGCGATCGGCTCTATCGAGGCACCCGAAGCGGTAAAATATCTCACCGGAACCGGAAAGCTGCTCGAAAACCGGCTGCTTCTCTGGGACGGCCTGCGAGGGGAGGCTGAATCGATTCAAATCACGAACTCTCCCGACTGCACTGACTGCGGTTTTTCAGAGGACGAACCGGATAGCCGGAGGTCGTCTACATGAAGATCACGGTAAAGGCATTTGCCACGTTTCGGGAGGTGATGGATATGCAGGTGGAACTTGAATTACCGGCAGGCGCAACGGTCAGAACACTCCTCACCGAGCTCGCAGCTCGGTACACAGGCCTGGATACGCTGATGTTTTCCGCGCCCGACATCCTCCGGGACTTTGTCAACATCCTTAAAAACGGCAGAAACATTCATTTTCTCGCCGGTCTGGACACGCCTCTCAATTACGGGGATATGATCGCCTTATCCCCGCCGGCAGCAGGCGGATAAAACCTAGCGTTTCGAAAAACCCGAAAAACTGGGAGACATGGATTTTCTGCCCGCATCTCTTTTGTATTTTTTTCATCCACGAACCACAACTATTTATCCCGGTGAGACGTATAAAGATTTGCAGTTATCTGTGGGAAATATCAGTAAGACTTTTTTGTCTCATTGTTTTTTTCGTGAGCATTTATGCTCCAAGGAAATCCTATCATGGAAAGAAGAAATAATTTTGGCGGATCACGCCAGTTTAATGACGGCCCACGCGAAATGACCAAAACAGTCTGCTCAGACTGTGGAAAAGAATGTGAGGTACCGTTTAAGCCAACAGAAGGCAGACCAGTCTACTGTCAGGAATGCCTTCCAAAACACCGGACCCCACGAAATCGGTTCTAATACTGTTCGGACATACTGTCCCAACACATCATTTTTTTACAATCGATCCATCCTGTATTGCGTAATTTCTAACGTGTCCAAATGCCTTCGTATCCTGCGTTTATCCATCTGCATACAGTAGAAGCATCAGACATCTTCATCAAGAAAAAAATCCAAAACTAATTATAATGAAAGTTCAAATATACGGAAAAGCAGTGCTTACAAAAGTGGCCGAGCACGTCGATATAATAACCCCCGAACTTTTGGCCATCCTCGAGGAGATGGTCCCGATGCTCAAAGAACACCGGGGGGTCGGCCTTGCAGCTCCTCAGGTAGGGATCGGAAAACGATTCTTCGTGATGAATCCGGGCGACAAGGTCCGCAGAGTCATCAACCCGGAGATCCTGAAAACCGGTAACGCCTTCTCTGAGATGGAAGAGGGCTGTCTTTCGGTTCCCGGTATCCATAAAAAAGTCCGCCGGCCGCGCAGGATCACGGTCAGGTATACCGATGAAGCAGGTGAGTTGATCGAAGAGGAGCTCAAAGATTATCCGGCAAGGGTTTTTCTGCACGAATACGATCATCTCGACGGAATCCTGTTCGTCGATCGGATCTCGCCGATCGCAAAAAAGATGATCGCAAAGCAGCTCGAGGATCTCCGTTTAAAGGAGGCGTGACATGCGTGTCCTTTTCATGGGGACGCCCGAGTATGCCCTTACCTCTCTTCGTGCAGTTTTTGCAAAACACGAGATCGTCGGGATTCTGACCCGGGCCGATAAACCGAACCGGAGAGGAAACAAAATCGATTTTTCGCCGGTGAAGCTGTTCGCCCTCGAACATGAGATCCCGTTTTTTCAGCCGGAAAATATGAAGGATCCTGCTCTTTTCGAGCAGTTGAAGGCGCTCTCACCGGACATCTCCGTTGTTGTGGCATACGGGATGATGATTCCGGATACGATCATTGATCTCCCGAAACACAACACAATAAATCTGCACGGGTCGCTTCTCCCGAAGTATCGGGGCGCGGCTCCGATGCAGTATTCTGTTTTAAACGGCGATTCCGAGATCGGTGTCTCGATCATGTATGTGACTGCCCGTCTGGATGCCGGCGATGTGATTCATGCAAAATCGCTCCCGCTGGACGAAAGTGCCACTTATGGAGATGTTCATGATTTTCTGGCGGAGCTCGGGGCCGAAGCACTCATCGAGGCTCTCGAGATGATCGAGTTGGGGAGAGCCGTCCGGATTCCCCAGGACGAGACGAAGGTAACGTTTGCCCCGTCCATTTCCAAAGAGGAGTGCGTGATTGACTGGACTCTGCCGGCGGCAGTGGTCCATAACAGAATCCGGGGTCTTTCTCCGATTCCCGGAGCAAACACCAGGCTTCCCGACGGAAAACTTCTGAAGATCTACAAACCCGAGAAGGTTTTTTGGGATTATTCTGGAGAGCCGGGCATGGTCGTCGACGTGATCAAAAAGAAGGGACCCGTCGTGATGACGGGGGACGGCGCCGTCTGCATTCTTTTTGCAAAACCCGAAGGCAAACGCGAGATGCCGGGTTTCGAGATCGTGAACGGGCATTACCTGAAAGTCGGCGACCGGCTCTGAGCACCCGACACTTTTTTCCAGGCATTTTTCTTGCTGTTCGTTAAAAAAAGAAATGCTCAGTCGGTTGACATTGCTTCGACCGGATTGAGATTGGCTGCTTTCCATGCCGGATAGAGACCGGATATCAGATAGACGATCAGGCCGATAAGAATACCGATCGGCACATAGACTAGAACGGAGATCGTCAGCATCGCGTCGAGTGATCCGATCATTGCCATCAGCATAATCGGGGCTGCGATCAGTGCAAGCAGCGTTCCGACAATTGCTCCGATCAGACCGATGAATCCTGCTTCATATAAAAATATCTGCAGGATCTGGCTTCTGTAGGTTCAAATACTCCGAAGAATACCAACCTCGCGTGTCCGCTCCTTCACACTCATAAGCATCACATTAACGATTGCGACAGCAGCAACCAGAAGCGAGATTCCGCTGATGATGGTCGTGAAGATACTGGACATCGACATGATATCATCGAAGACTGCCATGATCTCATACGAGTTCAGGATGTAGACCGTATCATCCGAGTCCTTGTCCTCCTTGCCGTTCATCTTCTTCTCGATCGCAGCATCGATCGCGTTCAGTTCCATCGGGTCATATGCTTTCACGATGACCTTGTCATACAGGCCGTGATTGTCCCTGACGAGTGCCGTATACCACTCGATCGAACCCACGACCGCATTGTTCGTGGAGAATCCAAACGTCAGCTATCCGGTATCCTCCATGATACCGACAACTCTGCAGGTAACTTCATAACCGCTCGAATCGAGCATGATCATTCGGCTTCCGAGCCTGAGATTGTTGTCATTGGCAAAGGTCTCCCCGACGATAACGTTGGTCGCCCCGCGCGGAAGGATTCCCTGGCTCAGTGTTGCAAGCTTCGTGATGTCACTTGAATCCATGCCGGATATCGTGGCCATCGTGGTCTCTTTTCCGATATATATGTACTTACTCGACGAATACATCGGAATGAATTCATACTCTTTAGTGACCGATTTTACCGCAGACTCGATGTCTCGAAGATCTTTGGTGGAGAATCCCGTTGTCGTCGTTCCGTCAATGACCTTTTCGCCGATAGGGGTGATCGTCAGAGTGTCTACCGTGTCGGAAATCATCGAGTTCATCTCTTCGGTGAACCCTGCACTGATCATTCCCATTCCGCATATGGCGAAAACGCCGATCACGATACCGATCATCGAAAGGATAGTCCTGAATTTGTTCAATTTCAGGTTTCTGACAGCAAGCGAGAGGATCATCGGCGAATAGATCTT
Source organism: Methanocorpusculum sp. (assembly GCA_965229365.1). Taxonomy (GTDB): domain Archaea; phylum Halobacteriota; class Methanomicrobia; order Methanomicrobiales; family Methanocorpusculaceae; genus Methanocorpusculum. The sequence continues at coordinate 522,000 of OZ245878.1, forward strand.
CTGCCATAACGAGGTATTTTCTTCACTCATCGACGATCTCACCGTCCTTGATGATTACGATACGTTCGGCGTATTCTGCCGTTTTCGGGTCATGGGTGACCATAACGACCGTTCTTCCCTGAGAGTGCAGATAGGTCAGGATATCCATGATCTGCATACTCATCTTCGAATCCAGATTTCCCGTCGGCTCATCGCACAACAGGAATGTCGGATCGTTTGCAAGATCCCGGGCAATGGACACTCTCTGCTGCTGACCGCCGGAAAGTTCTTAGGGTGTGTGTGCTGCACCTGACCGTCGGTGAGGTCGACAATCCTGAGAAGATCAGCTGTGCGTGTCGTCGTGTCTTTGTGTCCGTGTTTTAAGATCAGCGGATACTCGACGTTTTCATATGCCGTCAAGAGACTGATCAGGTTATATTTCTGGAAAATGAAGCCGATCGTTTCTCTCCGGTGGAGTGTCATCTCGTCATCCGTCATCTCCGAGGTCGACTTCCCGTTGATTTTTATCTCGCCGGAAGTCGGGACATCCAGACACCCGATCATATTCATCAGTGTCGATTTGCCAGAACCTAACGGTCCCATAATGGCCACAAATTCTCCCGTCTGAATGGAGAAATTTATGTGGTTTAATGCATGGACGTCTCCGGCGGGCATCGGATAGATTTTTGAGACGTCATGCAGTTCGACCACAGGGATCGAGTTCATGGCTTACTTCCGTGCAAATATTTTACCTTTCTTCCAGGCAACGAAACCGCCGGCAAGAATGACGAGTATTACAATAAAGATCAGAACGGTGGCGACTGGACTTGATTCGCCGGCCGTCTGGGCTTCGGTGACTGCGGTGGTGATTGGAACGGTCTGTTTTTGCGTGTAGACGTTTCCGTTCGCATCCTTATACGTAAAGACCAGTGTCACATTGTCGCTTACCGGGTTGCTGAAGGTCACTTCGAACTAGGAAAGGCCGTCTTCATCCATGGCTCCAACAACATATGATGGATAGAGTCCCGTTTTTGTCGCTCCTTCGGTCGAGACGACGAGTGCCTTTGCCGTTGTAAGGCCTGCATTGTTTACATCACCGACGATCGTATAATACGTTCCCGAGTTCTTGACTTCGAGGTTGTTGACGATCAGTTCGGCGCCGGTTTTTGAAATGCCCGATTCGAGAGGAAGTTTGAAGCTCTCGGTATACCAGCTGGCTCCGTTCCGGTAGGTCAAATCGAAGGTGACTTATTTCGTCTCTGAAGTTGTGGTAACGCTTATGTTTCCGCTTGCTGCTTTGTTTGCATCAATCGTTCCAAGGAAGACCGAGGTCTGTTTGGAGGTGACGCCGGTTCCTGACGCCGTGACTTCGACCGCTTCGATCGTATTCGTTCTGAGGTTTCCGATCGTGAAAGCGACAGTATGTGTTGTGTCCGGCTCGAAGACATCGGGATGGTTGGTGATCGAGATGACGACGCTTTGGTCGTCAACGATGACTGCAAACGGATATTTCAGATAATCTCCGTTGTTGCTGCCGAAGTCCACATAAAGGACCGGATAAAAGGTGCCGGTTTCGCCTGTCGAGGTGATCGGCAGAGATAAGGTGAAGGTATCTCCCGCTTCAACGCCGCCGATCGGGTTCTGATACGGGGTCACTGATGATTTAATTCCTTCCGAGTTTTTGATGAAGATCTGGTTGACCGGGATGAATGTTGTTCCGGTATTTTGTATCGTGACCGTGACGATCCCCGAGTCGCCCGACATGAGGGATGTCGGATACATGAAGAAATCCTTGATTACGAAGGTGGACTGGGTTTCAGCCGATACCGCCCCTGTGCTGGAAATGATCAGCGTGAAGACGATGACTGCTGTAAGAAGTAGGTGTCGAAGATTATTTCTGTTCATGGAAAACCTTTAGCTTATTTTTATTCTTAATGAGTTGTGGGTGGGGGGGATAAATACTTTCTATGGTATTGAATACTTTCTTTTGGTGCCGGGATTTTCTGCAGAATCTCTTCGAAAATCAGGAAAAACCGAAACTTCGTGTATTTGTGGATTTGCAAGCGGCGTCTTTTGCATTTCATGCCGGAAAGCTAATATATCTATGTGAGACTAATGAACATCATGTCAGAATCCCTGGCGTGAAATTTAGTGGTGTTATTCATGACCGAAATGGAAAAAAATGCAACCCGGTATAAAGTTGGAATTATCGGCGGAACCGGCAATATCGGTGAGGGTCTTGCCCGCTGTATCTGTATCAGCGGTAGATACGATGTATCTCTTGGATCCCGCGACCCGGCAAAAGCAGCAACTACCGCTGACGGCGTGACCTGCTGTCTTTCTGAGCGTAAATGCGAGATCGGCGGAGCGTGCAGCGGAGGATCGAATGCTAGCGTGTGCGATGCAGACATTATTATCCTCTCCGTCCCGTTCGATAAGATCGAATCGACCATAGAAACCATCGGGAAATCCGTGTTCGAGAATAAGATCGTGGTTTCGCTGATCAATCCGATGCTCCGCTTCCCCAAAGAGAAGTACTTCCTGCCGGACCGGCCTGCAGAAGGCTCGGCCGCTCTTGCGATAAAAAAGATGCTTCCGGCATCGGCAAAACTCACGACCGCCTTCAACAATGTCGCCTCCGGCAAATGGATGGAGCTTGATGAGGAACTTGATTACTCCGTCTGTGTCTGCGGGGATGATGAGGACGCAAAACGGATCGTTATGGATCTTGTCGCGAGCGTATCAAAACTCGTTCCGCTGGATGCCGGCCCGCTTGCTTGTGCTGCGACCATCGAGAGCATCACTCCGCTCGTCATTACCCTTGCCATGAGAAACGGCCTGAAGGATGTCGGGGTGTACTTCCGTTAAAGCAGCATCCTTTCAGCAGTGTATTTCGTGTGTCAATCAAATTCCCTGCAGATATGTGCAGTATGATATCCTTATGACAGACCCGACCCAAAGAGACCGGAGGTTTGTGAAAACCGAACGGGCGATCCGTTCCGCTTTCATAGATCTCGTGGCGGAAAAAGGATTTGACGAGCTTTCCGTCAAAGATATCGTCGATGCCGCCGATATCGGCAGGGGGACCTTTTATCTGCATTATAAGGACAAGTATGATCTTCTCGAGTCGTTCGAGATCGAGATCGGCACCAATCTCCGGGAAATCATCCGGGGAGAGGTGTTTCCGCTTACAGAGGGGCGCACGCTTACGAAAACGGTCGTGGCTCTCTTCACGTATTTCGAAGACAACACCCTGATTATGCGGGCGCTTTTCGGAGAGAAAGGCTCCTGTTCGTTCCAGAGCAGACTCAAAGACCGTCTATGGCATGATGTTTTTGCTGAAAAACTCGTGACGGTGGCTTTGCAGGATAGTTCTTCCGTCCCGCTCGATTATCTTCTGGCATACATCAACGCATCGCATTTCAATGTGTTTCTGACCTGGATCCAGAAAGAGAAACCGGAACGGGAGCCTCCGGAGGAGATCGCCCGGATCATTTTAAAAATCAGTCTTCTTTCGCCCTACCGGATCAGATGACATACGGGCCTGAGTCCCGTTTTCTCAAATGCACGGGCGACCTCAGTCTCCGGCACGTCTTTTCGGTAGAAAAGTTGCGATGCACAGAAACAGTCCGAGCAGTCGAAATCTGCCGTGCATGCTCCTCCGATGTTTTTTGCGAGAGTGCACTCCAGACGCTCTTCGGTTTTTGCGCAGATAACTCCTGAAAGGGTGATTTCATCCGCCGCCATCAAATAATCGATGTGCCATTTCGGTTTCCGGTATCGTTCCCGAAAAAACCGAATGTGCCGGGAGACCCTGGAGAGTCCGCCCGAAACAAGCGCCGAACCGACATACAGATACCAGCCTTTTTGGAATTCTGTTGGCCCCAGCGCCCCGATTTTGACCGTACAGGGTTCGGCACATTCGAGGATAAGACAGTAAATGCCTTTATCCATATCGTACAACATCGTATTTCGACAGGAGAACATGGCGTTTTGCGTTGTCGGTTTCCGGTATCGTTCCCGAAAAAACCGAATGTGTCGGGAGACCCTGGAGAGTCCGCCCGAAACAAGCGCCGAACCGACATACAGATACCAGCCTTTTTGGAATTCTGTTGGCCCCAGCGCCCCGATTTTGACCGTACAGGGTTCGGCACATTCGAGGATAAGACAGTAAATGCCTTTATCCATATCGTACAACATCGTATTTCGACAGGAGAACATGGCGTTTTGCGTTGGTTACGACCGGCATCTCATGTCCGGGCCAAAGAGATTCCACCGGCAGTTCCGCAAGTCTGTTGATTGAGCTGACCAGCTGTGCATGGTTTCCCGTCGGCAGATCGTAGCGCCCGAATGACCCGTTTGGAAAGATCGTGTCGCCGGCGATTAAAGCTCCGTCAGTTTCTCTAAAGAGACAGATGCTCCATTGTGTATGTCCCGGCGTGTGATACACAATGAAGTCTCCGACCATGTCTCCGTCTTTTAAGATCTCTGCTGGGTAGTTCGGCGGCTGTTCTCCGAACTGATTTGCGAGGCTGAGTTTTGCATCGGATAAAAACGGCAGCTCGTACTCCCCGATCATGACCTTCGCATTACAGAACTCCGCGAGCTGAACCAGATTTACTATATGATCATAATGTCCGTGCGTCAGAATGATCGTGTCGATCTGTTCTCTGTATGGTTGTACCGCATCAACCGATACGGCTGCATCGACAAGGATGTTTCCTGCGATATAGGAGTTCGCTCTCCAGCCTGTGCCCGAAAGCCAGATTATTGATTCACTCATACTCAGATATTTTAGCTACTCCTGTTTAACTTTCTTTGTATGAGTCTGTCCAATCGCGAATTCTGTGATATAAACTCATCCCCCATTTACTCTTGTCGACTTTTTTGGAGGGGAACAATACCTTTATGTATCCCTGCCCCGAGTGGTATGTATGAATTTCAAGACGAATACGATCGTATTTTCAACAATGGAGTCATCCCTCCAGATATGTCCATTTGCTGGCTCATGTCCCAGCTCAACATTAGTGACATTGTACGAAAAATCGAACAAACTTATTATTCACCTCATCTTCGCGATTATTTTCATTATCCCATTGATTTTCTGATAAAACTGACTGTTGTCATGACTTATCGCAGAATAGCCTATCGTCATATTCGGCGTAAAATAACGGAAGAAGATCTCAGCCACCTTCTTCCGGCAAAATCATCACTCTGGTTACCTTCGCCGAGTACGTTGCATTACTTTGTGAAATATCGGTTAGGTGAGGAGGGTATGGAAGTTCTTATGTTTTTGATAAGCAAAAAGATTGTCCATTTCCTCAAATCTGAAACCGAGGTAATTATCGATTCCACTCCTTTAGTTGCAAGCCGTTATTGTCCCAATAGTCTGTTTAACTCTCATTATCAGGTTAAAATGGATAAAGCACATATTTTGAATCTGGGGGCTTATCCCTTGTTTATGATTCATTCAGAAGGAACGGAGAATGACAAACCCTATGCGCATTTTTTGATTCAGATTGCCGAACTTCTCGGCGTATCCTGTGGTCGTGTATTGATGGATGCGGGATATGACTCCCTAGAGCTACACACGTTAATATTTGAGAAACATCATGCAAAACCCCTTATTCAACTGAGATCTGACGCGCAATTGTCCCAATTAGGTTCAGAGAAGACCATAATAAAAAAGATCAATACGTTCTGGAGAAAAGGAGGAAATACCCAAATGTCTCTTACAGAAAAACTGGTATTTCTCTGCAAGAATGGTAAACGGGAGATGGTAGGAGCATATCTCAGAAATCAGACTATTCTTCATGGAAGGGAGGTAAAAGATGCTATGAAAAGGCGGGGAACGTGCGAACGCAAGCATGCACACCTCAAAAAACCGTCAAATTTGATGTGGTGCATTGCAAGAAAAACAACAGAGTGCTCTCTGCAATAATGAATTTTATAACGTTCCAATTATTGATGTTAGCCCATTTACAGAATAGATTTCAGAATATGAATTTTGCAAATTATCGATAAGAAGTCTAAAGAAGTCTGATTTGGCAGATTCCCACAATCCAATGTCAATAGTGAAACGGTTGAATCATGATATTCCTAGGTGAAGTTATCTCGATCAAAAAAAAACTATGTCCAATGGATTGACGTATCGATTGGACAGACTCGTATGTACCAATTTCCGCGGGATCTACGTTTTCCCAGAGTCTTTCAATTATGGGAATGTCTGTTGTGACACCGCAATACTGTTTGTATTGTTCCATTACATCTTTCATGGCTTTGGAGGGCTCTACAACGGTTACGATATGACCTTCTTTTGTGAGAGGTACGGCCAGTGTTCCAGGTCCTGCACCAATATCCAGTATGGTACTTCCCCGGGGGAATGCCAGAGATTGAAGCTGGTCCTGGATGTGCGTGCTTGGGTGTTCTATCAGCCTTTTGACCATATTCTCGGCATTTTCTTTTTCTTCAAAATGCTGGGCGCTTTATTTGAATCTGGGTTTGTTTTCCTGATTTCGATAATTTTCATTCTATTCAGTGTTTGCATCGTTCATAGTGTTACCTCAAAAAATGATGGTTCAGATCTCCAGTTTCTGATAGGAGAGTCCTTCGCGATTTGCCTTTAGTTTTTCATAGACTGGAGATCCGTCGACAAATGTGTATATCTTATCGGCTTTTGCTGCAGGATCAATGTCTGCAAATGTTTCGGGGTAAAGGATCGTTCCGATGTAATAGGCATTTGTGAGGGTGGTTTCATAATTCACTACATAGAATGTGTGCGGATTAACCTAATACACCTGGCCTGTTTTTACTGCTGTGAGTTCCTTGTATGATGGATCTTTTTTCAGTTCAGCTATCGCTCCGCCGTTGGCAGCGTTGAGTGTTGAAAGATCGACAAAGAGGATGTCGGGATCCCAGTCCAGGATCTGTTCTTTTGCTACCTGGACATATCCGATGCTTTCAGATCCATTGACATTTCCGGCAGCATTGTTTGCTTCAAGTACTGCACAGGAGTAGTAGTAGGGATTTGTTCCATCTATTCCGTGTCCTCCTCTATAGGAAACGCCGGCGATGTAGACTGTCGGTTTTTCATCATCCGGTACGTTGGGTACACGCGACTGAAGATCTTTTTCGATGGCATCGAAGTAGTTTATCAAGGCTTCAGTTCTTTCCTGTTTGTGGAAGATTGTTTCGATCATGCGGAAATTTTCCTGAATTTTGTCTGCATCGGTCACATAGTCTCCAGTGTAGAACATAACTACTGGGATTCCGGTTTTTTCCTGGATTTCATTGGCATTTTCCAGCGTTGCACTAAAAGTCGAGAGGAAGAGTACTTCAGCCCCGGATGCCATCAGTTTTTCAGCATCCACATTACTGCATGTGGATCCAAGTGTCGGGATTGTCAGCATTTCCGGGTGTGAAAGCCTGTAGGGTCTTGAGTCTTCAACGGTCGTCGTTTCATTGCAGTCTCCATAATCCACTATTACTACGCGGTCCAGATCAACATCGAGATACACAAAATATCTGAGTGCGCCTGATCCGCTGACAGCGATTTTCTCCGGATTATCGGGAATCGTGACTGTCCGTCCGAGTGCATCGGTGATGGTGATTGTTCCGTTATCCGATTGTCCGTTTCCAGAATCAATACAGACTGCACTAAAACAGAATGCGGTTATGCATAATAATGCGAGTAGTATCTCTATTTTTTTCATGTTACTGGTCATAATTGATATGTTTTCGTTGGTTTTTGTGCAGTACGTTGTCTGGAGAATCTGGGGTTTCAAATACGGGCTCCATAATCATTAGTAACCAGAGAACATCTATCAACCCATTTTTTTAACGTGAATCATGATTTAAGGAAGATTGGCTACATCCCTACACCCTCATCCCCCCAAAAAAAAGAAAAATACCCATTATTCCTTGACGTTTTTTTTTTTAATTTACACTCTGTTTTGAATCGTTTTCACCTGATAGATATTATAACAAAATGCAGCCAGCATATTTTTCACTCGTACTCTTTGTAGTTTTGTTACCTTCACCAACCCTGCATGAAAAACATTTTTGATCACTGCATAGGGTCTCTCGCCCTTTGATCTCTTCCTACTTATTCTCAGATTTCTCAGTTTATCTCGCATGCCAATGGGATGCCCTCTTGCTCCCCTTTTCATTGTGGCACTATATCCCTTGCATTTTGCTCCCTGATATCCCCGATCCCGATAGACCACTTCCCCTTTTTCTGACAGATCCACCTGACTATCATGAACATTTGCCGTGATGGTTTCAATGCGTCGAATAAGATCGTGCGTCGTATCCATGATGGTATGAAGTTTATACCCATAGTGCATTTTGCCGTTCTTGGACATGATTTTTCCATCTTTATCCCGTCGTGTTTTTGCCTGCTCTCCTCGCGGCGTGTCTTTCTTACAATGACCAGGTTCAGCATATACAAACGTTGCATCCTGGATCATACCTTGTTCAATTTTGAGACCTTTCAGGTCAAGTTGTCTCTGAAACTCCTGCCAAACCAATGTATCAACGCCAGATTCGGACATGCGCTCCCGAAATAACCAGATCGTTGAATTGTCGGGTATTTTGTCAGGACAGCCAAGAAAATGCCAAAAGGAGAGATGATCATAGATTTCACGTTCAACGGCGAGATCAGACAGACTATACCAGACTTCCAGAAGCTGAATCTTGAACATGAGAATTACATCAACATTGGGATGACCGCCCTTGCCGGATTTATTTGTATACATGGATTCAAGAAGAGGGCGAAACACATCCCAATCAAGTGTTTTACCAACGTCGGAGAGATGGTCGCCAAGTTTTTCATAACGTTCGTGATATGCCTGGTTGAGACCAAAGCTGCTGAAAGTCCCCATACATACTACTCAACGTATGAAAAGAAAGTAATTTCTGTCGAAAAAAAGGTTGTTAGAAATTCTCAACCATTAAATTTAATTTATGATTAATTAGTATTACTAAAATAATAATAGTATCGTTTTTATTGTTACAAATAATTTATAGTTATAATTTTTCAACCAACAAATGTAATATATGTGTTACAATACATGTGATGTTGTTTCTGAAAAGGAGCGGCAGACAGGGGTGCCGGAATCAACTTCATTTTTGAGAATAGGTTCGTATTCGTCTTGAAATGACTAGACTCGGATTTACGTGAATGAAACTGTCAGTAATGCGCCCTTTCCTAACAAACAATCGAGAGAAAAAAGTGGGTTGGAGGGTTCATATGTTGAAGAACACGAACCAGATAAACTTACATAATTACAGGATGAGCGATCTGACTGTTGGGAGATTACGGAGTTTCTGTATGGCCTCTGCCGGGATCACTCCGTCGATGATGATGACAAGGCGCGGTGTTTCGACCACATAGGGATCAGTGACGAAGATCTGCCGAAGCGGCAGATCGTAGGATGCGAGGACGTCGACTGCCGAGGCGACAATGTTTTTGTCGCCGGCGTTATTCGGGAGGATGGTGATTACCGAGAGACCAAGATTTTTGGCGACGTCTGTGAGGTCCGGAGTGACCCGGAGATGTGAAAAAAGAGACTGCAGTTCATCGATCTCGCAGATTCTGCGCAGGGTGGAATCTACGACCCGTCTGTCGACTTTTATCACGCGTGCGAGCGCGGATGCAGAAATTTCTATGCCGTTTACTACTGCTTTTCCCTCGGTGGATACACCGAAACCGTTCTCTAGAAGAAAACGGACGACTCTCTGCTGCGAGGGTGAGTCCTGAAATTGTTCGAGTATTCTCCGCCACATTGTATCTTTGTGTCTATCACGGAACACATAAATACGATTCCCTTGTTTTTTGCACAGTGATGTCCAAGGACTCCGTGTAAATCCAGCAGATTTATTTACTTGACTGACCCACATGTATAGGTAGCACATTGCGAGGGTAGCCAAGCCAGGTCAACGGCGCTAGCTTGAGGGGCTAGTCTAGTAGTAGTTCTTGGGTTCGAATCCCATCCCTCGCATCTGGATTTGATGTTATATTCGTCCAGTTTTCTTTTGTATTTCTTATGTAAGCTTTCGTTCAGTTGCTTACGGGCAGTTCTTTTTCCAATCCGAGTCTCCTCTTCGATGGCTTTCTCTGAATATTTTCCTTGAAATTTTCATAAAAGAAACCGCAGGGGTCTGTCTTGTTAAGTCTGTCCAATCGATACGTCAATCCATTGGACATAGTTTTTTTTGATCGAGATAACTTCACCTAGGAATATCATGATTCAACCGTTTCACTATTGACATGGGATTAGGGGGGAATCTGCCAAATCAGACTTCTTTAGACTTCTTATCGATAATTTGCAAAATTCATATTCTGAAATCTATTCTGTAAATGGGTTAACATCAATAATTGGAACGTTATAAAATTCATTATTGCAGAGAGCACTCTGTTGTTTTTCTTGCAATGCACCACATCAAATTTGACGGTTTTTTGAGGTGTGCATGCTTGCGTTCGCACGTTCCCCGCCTTTTCATAGCATCTTTTACCTCCCTTCCATGAAGAATAGTCTGATTTCTGAGATATGCTCCTACCATCTCCCGTTTACCATTCTTGCAGAGAAATACCAGTTTTTCTGTAAGAGACATTTGGGTATTTCCTCCTTTTCTCCAGAACGTATTGATCTTTTTTATTATGGTCTTCTCTGAACCTAATTGGGACAATTGCGCGTCAGATCTCAGTTGAATAAGGGGTTTTGCATGAAGTTTCTCAAATATTAACGTGTGTAGCTCTAGGGAGTCATATCCCGCATCCATCAATACACGACCACAGGATACGCCGAGAAGTTCAGCAATCTGAATCAAAAAATGCGCATAGGGTTTGTCATTCTCCGTTCCTTCTGAATGAATCATAAACAAGGGATAAGCCCCCAGATTCAAAATATGTGCTTTATCCATTTTAACCTGATAATGAGAGTTAAACAGACTATTGGGACAATAACGGCTTGCAACTAAAGGAGTGGAATCGATAATTACCTCGGTTTCAGATTTGAGGAAATGGACAATCTTTTTGCTTATCAAAAACATAAGAACTTCCATACCCTCCTCACCTAACCGATATTTCACAAAGTAATGCAACTTACTCGGCGAAGGTAACCAGAGTGGTGATTTTGCCGGAAGAAGGTGGCTGAGATCTTCTTCCGTTATTTTACGCCGAATATGACGATAGGCTATTCTGCGATAAGTCATGACAACAGTCAGTTTTATCAGAAAATCAATGGGATAATGAAAATAATCGCGAAGATGAGGTGAATAATAAGTTTGTTCGATTTTTCGTACAATGTCACTAATGTTGAGCAGGGACATGAGCCAGCAAATGGACATATCCGGACGGATGACTCCATTGTTGAAAATACGTTCGTATTCGTCTTGAAATTCAGACATACCACTCGGCGCAGGGATACATAAAGGTATTGTTCCCCTCCAAAAAAGTCGACAAGAGTAAATGGGGGATGAGTTTATATCACAGAATCCACGATTGGACAGACTCATGTTTCTACATATCCTTTAATAGTTCTCCGGATATCTTATTATCAGGAATAAAATTACCATGGCAGAAAACCCGAAGGCGGTTTCCTACAGACCCATTATCGGTCTTGAGAAGGAGCTTCAGGAAATCGCAGATACCATTGAACGGTATGGGGAAGGTGCATCGGCGCACATCGCCATTGTTGCCGAACCGCTGGGCGGCCGGACAACTATCGCCAATGAGATTCTGCTCTTTTACGGTGAAAGGGTACACTATCTTCCGCTGAAGTTCGTGATGTCGCCCCCATCCCTCCCGGATTTTTCTGCCTGTCCCGGGGATATCATCCTGATAGATAACTGCCGGCTCCTTGTAACGCGGAGGATTGGTGGATTTGATGTCCTTGATGCATTTTTGCTTGCACTGATCTCTTCAAAGAAACTTTTTTTTATCACGACATGGAATTTGTACAGCTGGCAGTATCTTTCGGCCGTCATGAACATTGAGGCATATTTCCCGACCATTATCGTTCTCAAGAAGATGGACATGCCGGAGCTCAAGCAGGTAATCATGTCCCGGCATAAGCCCGGGGAGATCAAGTTTATCAACGACGGGGTTGGCGAACGCTCAATGTTTTTCTCTCTGGTCCATAAACAGATCCGTTTGCCGCTGAAGGATGCCGAAGTTTCAATTCCCTGGATAAAACTGAACTTTATTCTCATGTTCCGCCGGCTCCCCCGGAAAAAAATGCATACAGATGTCCATCGAAGATTTGATCTTTGAAAAAATCAAAAGGATCTCCCGGGGAAACCCTGGTCTGTCCCTCATTCTCTGGGAGTCGAGCCTGAAAGATAATACCATATCTCTGAACGCAATCACTGAGACTACCTATTCCATCAATCTCGATACCAACGAATCATTCATCGTCACGATCATCCTATCCATGAAATCCCTGCAGGAGGAAGAGCTGATATCGATCGTCGGGTCAGAGGTGGATATTCAGCGTGTGCTCTACCGTCCTGTCCAGGAGGGGCTTGTGAGGAATGACGACGGGTATTACAGTATTTCGGCGTTTGCACTTGAGCCGGTTGCAGAGTACCTGAAAAAGACCCGGAGGCTGTGGTAATCATGGCTGATACTCTGCTTTCCAATGTTACGACGGAGGCAGCGGCTGAACTTCCGCTGAAAATCATAGATTTGAACCTTGTCCTGTATGTTCTTTTCATCATTATCTTCGCGTATGTCCTGAACTGGCTTGTCGGTTTTGTTCTGACACGTATCTCGGAACGGTTGGCCCGGTATCGGACCACGATCACAATGCTGATCCCCCTGCTGAAGCTTGCCGTGTATCTGACCGCCCTCTATTACGTCATCCTTGCTATTATCGAACCTTCGCTGACCCTATTACTCGCATTTTCGGGACTCTTTGGCGCTGGCATCGGGCTCGGCTTGAAAGACCTTTTTGCCGATTTCGCCGGGGGTATCATCATAATATTTGAAAAACCCTATCAAATCGGCGACAAGGTGTCCATCGGAGATCATTACGGGGAGGTACAAAATATCGGGATCCGCTCTACCCGCATACAGACTCCTGTCGATGAACAGGTGTCGGTTCCGAATGGTGCGATATTCACCCAGCAAGTATCCAGCGGCAATGCGGGCGACCTTGCCATGATGGTCGTCATTGATCTCTATATCCACCCGGATTTTGATACAGATATGGCTCTGAAAATTCTCCCGGAGGCCCTTATCACATCAAAATATGTGATCATCTCAAAAAGATATACCAATACAGTTCTGCTTGAGGATTTTCCTTTCTACAAGCGTGTCAGTGCAAAGGGATATGTCAATGATCTCCGGTTTGAATTTGAGTTCAAATCGGAAGTTGCCCGAAGGACATTGGCGGAGTTCAAAAATGCAGGGATTCAACCGCCGTCATCTGTTCCTCCTGCAGCGTACGCGGATCATTCGCCGGATGAAGTAACTGTATAATTTGATTTTTTGTCAAATGTCATAACCATTTCACAAAACTTGGTATCCAGTCCCAGCTGATAACGACCATACTCAAAAACACTGCTGACCATCAGATTTCAGAAAAAAAGGAGACGGGTTATTTTATTTTTTGTGTGACGTTCTCCCTCTCCAGATATGAACGGATTCGATCGCCGACGTTCTTTCTGAGGTTCCCGTAAAAAATCGCATAATCATACATGTGATAGACACCTTCTGGGAAGGTGACACTGGTTGCGGGCAACTATTCAGGGTTTGATATGTCTGTTATCACCAATGCGTTGTCCACAACCTGTGCTGCTGCAAAACTCGGGTACCTGTCCGGACATTCGGGATGCTCATGTTTGAAGAACACTGCTTCGATATTTTCCGAGGCAGGTGCAAACGTGGTATCGGTTGTCAATGTCAGGGGATTTACCACAAACGTTCCTGGAATGATGGTCGGCCCCTCTTTTTCTTTGCCGTCTGCATCGGATATCGTATTATACGTTATAAAACATCCCGTATCCGTCGCATTTTGACTGATCTTCATCAGGGGATTTTGTTCGAGATCTGCTGGTGTAATCGAATACCCGATAACATAAGCCGCCACCATTCTCTTCAGTGATTCGGCATCGCCGGTCAGGAGTTCTCCTGCTTTTGAGAGTTGAACGACCCTGATCGACCCTTGACTGTGTGCCGCGAGAATAATGGGCCGTTCTCCTTTGTTGAAATGCTTTAGGAAATAGGCAAAAGCACGGATGAGATCCTGCTGCCCCAGATCAAAGATGGGTTTCGCACCGGTCAGCATCAAAGGATTTATTTTCACATTGTTCTGCCGGTAAAACGGTGGTTAAATATTTGCCTGCCCATCGAATATGCTGGCTTGTTCAACGAGCGTCCAGTGCGCTTTCTCCCGTAACTTCGAATCGCTGATGTCCATCAGGTATGTAACATTGTCGGAGAGGATAGTTGGATACAACCAGAACACATCGACCGGCTGCTTTTCCGTGCTGAAGTATGCGGGCATAGATAGCCAGCTGTCTGGATTTGTATAATCTGGAGGAGCCGGGACATCCGTATCTGGATTAAAGGCAGGTAGTTTTGTTGGAATACCTAATTCCTGGTCCCGTAACTTTTCCAGTGTTAGTGCCCCTTCTTGTATTACGGCCATACACTGTTTATCTGTCCAAAGAGATTTATAATCTATTTGATTTGGGGTAACTATTATCCCGCATTCTTTTGTTTTCTCAGTCTTGATGTATGATTTATTATTCCGGTCTCAGCGTATCCGCCGGATCATTTTGAAACGTACGTAAAAAAAGGTGAGATTGTTATTTTTATTTTCGGTCAGGATCTGGTCCCGCCGAGTAAAAAACGCCTCTCTTTCCTCTCTGGATATGAATTGTCCCCTCCTCGAGAAGCCCTGATAAGTATTTGGCCACTTCGTGATGATGGAGTCCGGTCATGGATGCAAGATCTTCGACCGTGCAGGGACGGATTTGCAGCGTTTTTTTGATCAGTTCATGCGTGCTTTCACCGGCGATGCAGGAGTCCGGCTGTTCACAACAGACTCCGGCAACATCTACCCGGATCTTGAGTTCGGCAAAGTATTTTCTGATATTCTCCAGCTCGTCCGGACCTGGGGCCGTGATCCAATCCTCTGCCGCCGGCCGATCAAGCGTGTTCAGCTGAATGCGTGCGGGCCGGATCAGTTGAATGACCTCTCTGAGAGTCGTCAGCTCTTCTGCAGTGGTATTCAGATCCGGTATGAGAAAGATCTCCAGCCATATCTCTCCCCGGAATTCCTTTCGAAACTCCAGTATATCATTGATGATCGTTTGTGTTAAGAGGCCAGGGCATGGGCGGTGGATTTTTTCAAACGTTTCCTGCGATGTACTGGTCAGGGTGGGGATAATCAGATCTGCCCCGGATAAATCCGCAATGACCTCCCTATTGCCGAGCAGACTTCCGTTCGTGAGGACGGCAACCTTATACTGCGGATAGGTTGTTTTCAGATGTCTGATGATTTTTCCGATTGACAGGGAAAGGGTCGGCTCGCCGGATCCGGCAAACGTTATGTAATCCAAGCTCGGCCTTTTTGTGAGGATCTTATCCAGCTGGGCGATCACCTCTTCGGTTGGAAAAAACTCGGCCCTTTTTGTCGTCAGATGGGTGGTCGCTCCGCATTCACAGTAAACACAGTTATAGGAACAAGTCTTGAAGGGTAGAAGATCAATACCCAGCGACCGGCCGAGTCTGCGGGACATGACCGGGCCGAAGATATGGCTCTCTGTCATGTCCAATCCCCGAATATACGGTCGGCGGTGATGTGAATCATATATCTAATATTGTCCTTATGCATAATAATACGATTTTTCCAACGCTCTTCCGCGTTACTGCAGGGATCAGTTACTCGCTGAACCGTTTGTCTGATCTTGCCGATCCCACATTTCTCGAATTTTGGTCGAGCCATCCTGCTTTTGCCGAGCAAAATGCATCGAACGCCGGTACATAGGGTTTGATATCCAAAAGCGGCGTTCCGTCAAGAATATCCACATTTTCTATCGTTACGATGTTCTCGTGGATATCGATCAGTTTGACGATCGAAAGACCGATCGCGTTCGGCCGTTTTGGTGCTCTGGTGGCAAAGACTCCGTGCTGAACCGTGTCCAAAAACGGGGTGACCTGCAGTGAATATCCGCATGAACGGTGAAATGCATAAATAAGAATAATGTGAGAGAACTCCTGAAGGTCTTTGAGACCCGGAGATACCTCCGGGCGTACAACAATGGTGCCGCGCACGCCATCCGCTCCGGTCGGCTGGATCGGCATCCCGGCAGTGTCTGTAAAGGGTGAGCGAACGATGCCGATCGGCGTATATGTGAATGACTCCGTTGTCTCTGCAGGTGATTTCATACCCGCTTTCTCATTATCTCCAGGGATAACTGATTGGTTTGGTTTCTGTGTCATCGTTATTTTCCATATGGTTTTGGACTATTTACGGATTCATGAAGGTCAGGAGCTTAACGCCGGTTACCTGCTGGAACGTTGCGCCCTGTCCCACGGCATGCAGAACGGCGGCTTCATCACGAACACGCGACCCTGCGATGATGTTTGCTCCGTGATCGAATAATACGGGTGAAAGAGGGGTGCTTGGTCCAAGGATCATAACGAGTGATTTTGGGTCGCAAAGGTAGAGCAGATCATCCATTGTATGATTTATCAGGGAACTCGCGGTAAGTGCGACGATATCTGCCTGAGGGATCAACTCAGCGGCAGACTGCGCAGGGTAGTCATCTTCGGTTGGATGAAGTTCAATGACCCAGAGGTTTTTCACACTTTTCCGGAGTTTGGGAATGAAGGGAAAATGTCCGACAAGTGCCACATTTTTTCCGGCTCCCTTTTCCATAAGTACTTGAGATGCATTCATCTCTACAGCGTTTTGTTCGTCCATGTTCAGAAGCGAGTTGATGGCAGCTATGCCAATACTTGCCCCCAATGAATAATCCGATTTTGCATACTCGGCAAGCTCCTGCGCACTTTTCAGGTGTAGAGACCCGGCATCGCGCACAACGGTTTTGTGATCGTGGCACGTATCTCCGATTATTGTTGTGGCAAGACCGCAGTGATCACTGCATACGGCAGTCCAGTGGGCACCAACTACTATGGATCGAACGGGAACTAGTTTTTCCGGGAGTGTTGCAATAAGTTCATCGATGATATGGGTTTTACTCATGGGATATTTCACCACCTGGCGCAGAGCCGATTCGCCGAGCTCGCCAATCGTATTGGATAGTTTGTGGAATCTTCTGCAGAGGATAGTATGTGTATGATGAGATAGTTTAAATTACTTGTGCGCATATGAGTAAATAATACTGGGGTTATATCGAGTATGATAGTATGTATTACTGCACAAGGTGCAACATTTGATGCCAAAGTCGAGGAACGGTTTGGCAGAGCTCCGTATTTCATTATCACGGATAGTGAAACCGGGTCATTTGAATCGATCGCAAATCCGTATATAGATGGTTCCGGCGGTGTGGGTCGAAAGGCGGCCCAGCTGATAATTGATCATGGGGTAGGTGTTCTTATCTGTGGTCTTTTGGGCGGAAATGCAAAATCTGTTCTTGACACCGCAGGTATTGCCCAGTATGTTTACCACGGCGGTGGAACGGTACGTGCCGCCTTGGATGCGTTTAGGAATAACGCCCTTGATCAGGTGAGTTAACTCCTTGTTATGAGAGGAGTCAATATGTGTTTCACTTAATATCGGAGAATCAGATTATGAAATTAGCAATTGCCAGTGGAAAAGGTGGTACAGGTAAAAGTATGGTGGCAGCAAACTTAGCATTCACCCTTGCGATGGAAAGTCAGGTAAGTCTTGTTGACTGTGATGTGGAGGAGCCAAATCTTCATTTATTTTTTCCTTCAGATCCCGCGACGCGTGACGTAACGCTGCCGATACCCGTGATTGATGAGTCCATCTGTACCTATTGCAGAACGTGCGGAGAGTTCTGCCGGTATGGGGCCATTTCTGTACTGCCGAAGAAACTTCTTTTCTTTGCCGATCTTTGTCACTCCTGCGGAGGGTGTGTCTTGGTTTGTCCGGAAAAAGCAATCCATGAAGAACCGAAAAAAATCGGAACTCTGTCTATTTCAACACCGCTTCCGGGTCTGAAGCTTGTTACCGGGATGCTGGATACTGGGAGCCCTCTTTCAGTCCCTATCATTCATGAGGTGAAAAAAGAGACATCGGATGACCCCATTGTGATCTTGGATACGGCTCCGGGAACATCATGTCCGGTTGTTGAGGCGCTGGAGGGGTGCGATGCCTGTATTCTCGTAACGGAGTCTACGCCTTTCGGTCTGCATGATTTACGCCTCGCCGCTGATGTTACGGAGCGGCTCGGTATCCCGGCCGGTGTCATCATCAATCGGAGTGACGGAAAGGATGACGAAACTCTGCGGTTCTGTGCTGAGCATGATCTTGATGTCATGATCACGATCCCGTTCAGCCGTGAAATCGCTTCTATTCAGAGCAGGGGCGATCTTCTATGCCGGGTACACCCTGAGTGGCACAAGGAGTTTCGTTCTCTCTTTACCAAGTCTAAAGTACTTGCAGGGGTGGAGTTATGATCAGGATCGCTGTGGTCAGCGGAAAGGGCGGTACGGGAAAAACCATGATTACCGCTGCTCTCTCCCGTCTGTTCAAAGGTTCTCTCGTACTTGCAGACTGTGATGTGGATGCTGCGAACCTTGCCCTTGTCCAGAGTCCCCGTTTGCTCCAGACCGATCCGTTCATGGGAATGAAGGCGGCGGTCATTGATCCAAATTTGTGTACAGAATGCGGCGCGTGCGAGGAGCACTGCCGGTTTAATGCTGTTGATATTGATGATGATGTTTACCAGATCAATACGTCCCGTTGTGAAGGGTGTGCGGTCTGCACGTTTGTCTGTCCGGCCGATGCCGTGAGCATGCAGCCGAGACAAACCGGAGTAATCCTGTACTCGGAGGTTTCATGTGGTCATCTGGTGCATGCAAGGCTTGTACCTGGTGCAGGAAACTCAGGACTGCTTGTCCACGCAGTGAAAAAAACAGCACTTGAGCGGGACGGGGATGCCGATAAGTTTCTGGTTGATGGTCCGCCCGGAACTGGTTGTCCGCTGATCTCTTCAGTCAGCGGTATGAATGCGGTGCTTGTGATCACGGAACCAAGTGTATCGGGTCTGCATGATCTTAAACGAGTCATTAATGTATGTCGCCAGTTCCGTCTGAAAATCTTTGTTGTCGTTAATCGATATGATCTGGACCCAGTGCACATGAACGAGATCGAGACATACTGTTGTGAGGAAGGTTTGCCTCTTCTATCCCGGATCCCCTTCGATCAAGCGGTCATAGATGCCGTGCGCGCGGGGGTCCCGGTCACGGACCTTGGTACATCTCCTGCATCACAGGCCATCCGTATACTTGCAGATGATTTGGAGAAGGAGTTGATACATCTTGGCAGCCGGTGAGGAAAACGGAGAGTGTTGGCGCCGCAGAGGGCGACCACGGACGAATCCCGGTTCCTATGGTCACTCTCGTGGGAGATGTTATGCCCCTCAGTGTAACATCGATGAACAGCAGGAGGTGATCTTTCTCTATCCTGAAGAAATTGCTGCACTGGATCTGATTGATATCCAGCAGCTTGGGCAGGAAGAGGCATCGATCCTTCTCGGAGTTTCTCGTAAGACTGTGTGGCGTGATGTCCACTCAGCCCGCCGCAAGGTTGCTGACGCAATAATTAATGGAAAAGTGATACTCATGAAGGAATGTGTGAGTAGGATGAATGGATTTTGCCCGAAGCAGGATTAGACACTTTGTCCTCGCCCTTCTCCGACGTCTGAAAAGATTGTTGATAAATAGGTTGTGTGGATGTCTATCGTAAATATTGCCACAAAAGATAACTTTATGTATTTATATACATATGAGTACATATGGTGCTGTGAATAGCATCTAGGAATATATTACATGCCAAGATTAGATGGTACAGGACCCCTGGGAATGGGGTCGATGACCGGACGGGGCTTTGGTAAATGCCGGGTTGGACCTGGGCGCACTGAAGTTGTACCGTCAACGGTACAAGCACCCGAGGGTGTAGTACAGTCAGGAGAACGCCATGATCTGTCTGTTTTGCAGGCACCTTTCTATGGTGCAGGCCGCGGCGGGATGCCGTGCGGCTGTGGGAATGGGCGGAGATTTGGCGGTGGACGGGGTTTCCACCAGGGATAATACTCCCCTTTTTTAAGACTCTTTCATTTTACTTTTACAAAAGGCGGACACGTATCGTTCGATGCCTTATAAGGCGCTTGCCCCCTGTCCCATCCTAAAAAATGGATTTTGTCAGTTCTTTCCCGTGATTTGATCTGTCAGATAGTCATCGAACCATTCTGCCTTCGGATTTGTAGGAAACGTCATGAACTTCCCGATATCATCGTTCTCGGCTGCCTGATGATACCGCATGAAGACATTCTGCTCATCCTTACCAACAACTTCGACCTTTCCGGTCGAGTGGGACATAATGAACCGTGCCCGTTTTGCAAGGCCGGAACAATTTTTCCAGGATTCCTGGAGAATATCATAGGATGTCTCGACCGGGACCTGGAACAGTCCGTTCCCGGTTGCCGGCCGGCACTGGAAGACATAATAGGGGGAGATTCCTGCAAAGGACAGTTTTCGAAACAGGGCCGTAAGTGTTTCGGGTTCGGCATTGATCCCGTTCAGGATGGGTGTCTGGTTGACAACAATGACGCCTGATTTCTGCAGCATCTCCGCCGCCTGAATCGAGACATCAGTGATCTCGTTGGGGTGATTGAAGTGCGCCATTAAATATATCCGTTTCTCCGGGGTGCTGTACCGGGAAAGGACAGAAAGAAGTTCAGAATCGTTGATGATACGGTAAGGATTGTACGCGAGCATTTTACTCCCGATCCGGATGATGTTCACATGCGGGATCTCGCGGAGTTCACGAATTACAGATTCAAGATGCCGGGTATCAAGGGTCAGCGGGTCCCCGCCGGTAAGAAGAACGTTGGTGATCTCCGAATGCTCCCTGATATATGCAATATTTTCGGATACGTCTCTCACAGTCTCGCGTTCGCAGGACATAAAAAGGCGTTTTCGAAAACAGAAACGGCAGATCCCGCCGCAGACATCGGTTAAAAGAAGAAGTCCGGTCTGATCATATTTGTGCTGGAGACCGGGTTTTTTGGTATAATCCTTTTCGCAGGATGGATCGGCAGAACCGCCGGCTTCCAGTTCACGGGGATCTGGTACAATGATAGCTTTGATCGGGTCCCTCCGGTCTTTCCAGTCTATCAGAGATAGATAATAGTCGTTGGCCCTAAACGGGAATACGTCGGTGACTCTCTCCATCATTTCCCTTTCTTTGGGAGCAAGCCCGACGAGATTGTCAAGCGCAGAAATCGATGTAATGTACTTTGGTTTCATTTCTTTCCCTCGATTGAAGGTTTCATCTGTCCAAAGGAACAGATTCACTATGCGCAAAAAGACTGGTCACATTGCCGTTAAACAGAAGATCTTAGTGACCTGATGCACAATTCTTTAAACAGTTACTGTTTGGTTCCAATCGTTTAAACCTTTTCCGCCTTTTTGTCTTAACATGGGTAAATCTTCGGGAAAGCATTTGAATATATCTAAAAATGTGGAAATGTGTGCGAAAAAATAGAGAATTTCTGGATTTTTCTCTAAAGTTTTTTTTGTACCAGATGTTCATGCTCTCGATCGATCCGCTGATGTTGGTATTATTTGGAAGCATCCCGCCGAATCGGTATCCTGCATCCGCAAAAACAGCGTTCATAGGGAGCGAGACCGATCTCGCAATGGTAAATCCTGTGATGATACCCTCTTTTTGCATCGTTTTTTCCATCTCGGAAAGCAGGATCCGTGCAAATCCCCTGCCTCTGAATGTGGGGTCTGCTGCAAAATCCGTCATCTCCGCCGTCAGGCTCTCATTATCGACCTCACAGGATGATGCAGCTGCAATTTTGTCCCCCTCTTTTATCACAAAATAGCGTACTTTATCCTGCATGGTGGTTCTGATGTACGCCGGATTTGTGATAGGGAAGGGATAGGTGGGGAAGACGTTACGGAACAGATATGCCAGATTTTCAGCATCCTCTGTTCGCGCGGGCCGAAGCGTGAATCCCGTAGGCAGAGATATCCCCTCTTTTCGTCCAGTATGTTCCTGTGCTGCTTCACGTATCTCGGTGACTTCCTTTGAGTTTACTGCTTTGCTTCGGTCAAGATCAAAGTACTTTGCAATAAATACCGCCTCATCTTTACCCTGAAAATATGAGGGGATGGACGCCTCAATGACGTAACCGGCACGGATAAATAGATCTGCAGATGATGCTGGAACTTTTCCAACGATTTTGGTATATCCTTCCTTCTCGACCAGATCGTCGGCAAATCTGATGATCTCCGGGAGATCGTCTTGTGCGAGTTTTATGATATATACCCGGTTATTGAAAGGACCGTGCTGGAGTATGCTTTTTCCATACTCTATCACAGAATCAGATGGATTCATCATCTCTTCTCTCAACACGTTCATTATTCTCAGGGATCAAGGTCGTCGTTTCATCATAATCGGCGAGAAGTCTCGCGACTCCAACTACCTTAGATTCATCGGCACGTTCGATATCCAGCTGGAGTTTGCAGGCATCACAGTTTTCATCGCAAAGAATCCGATCATAGTGCGCAGGTTCCTGATAGGTGCAGATTATTCCTTCATAATTTCGAAGCACGACTTTGTTCACTGACCAAGTGAGTAGGTAATTCGGGGAAACGGGTATCTTTCCTCCCCATCCCGGTGCATCGACCACATAACGCGACACGGCAAATCCGCTGGTATGTCCGATAAGACTCTCCATGATCTCGATCCCTTTGGCAATGGGTGTTCGGAAATGACAGATCCCCTCAGAAAGATCGCACTGGTAAAGATAATATGGACGAATGCGGTTTTTCACCAACTGGTGGACGAGTTCTTTCATATTGATCGGGCAGTCGTTGATTCGTGCAAGCAGGACCGACTGGTTTCCAAGCGGAATGCCGGCATCGGCAAGTTTGGCAATGGCAGCCTGGGCTGATTCTGTCATCTCTTTTGGATGATTGAACTGAGTGTTGATCCAGATCGGATGGTGCTTTTTGAGGATGTTGACCAGTTCATCGGTGATCCTGAACGGCAGGACTACCGGGACACGCGTCCCGATACGTATGACCTCTACATGAGATATGGCGTTGAGTTCGGTCAGTATCCAGTCCAAAACTTCATCACTCAGCATAAACGGATCTCATCCTGAGAGAAGCACATCACGGATTTGGGGATTCTCACGTATGTAGGTGATGCCCTCCATGATCTTCTCCCGGTCGAGAATCGAATCTACGTCGCCGACTTTCCGTTTTCTTGTGCAGTGTCTACAGTACATCGCACAGGTATTACTGATTAGAAACAGAACACGGTCAGGATATCTGTGGGTAATACACTCGCATGGACTGTCTTTATCCCCGGAGAGAGGGTCGTTGAGTTCATAAGTCTCCACGATGAGTTCAGCAGGAGAGGGAAATGCCTGACGAAAGATCTAATCGTTTCGGTAATCATCCGTATCGATAAGCGAGAGATAATATGGTGTTATACAGAGAGGAAACTTCTCGACTGTTTTTTGGAGCTGTTTTCGTTCTTCAGGGTCAAACCTGATCCCGAGTACTTGCTGGACCTTATAGATGCTTCTGATCGCATACCGAACCTGCCATTTCCAGTTTTTCCAGTATTCACTAGAATCTATTCCTGCATAGCCCCCCTTCGGAAAGGAACCTGCTTCATTCGTCGCCGCAATTCCGCTTGCTGTATTGTCTGTTGACTCAGGTGGCAGTGTCATTATATCCCTCCCTCTTTTCCAGATGGCCCGGAGTCACTCAATTCATAGTGATGATCTGTGACCCATCCGGTGACCGGATTTATTCGCAGTTCGTTTCCATGCAAAACTCGTTCCAGCTCATTATCAAGCTGGATCCATGATGAAATATACAGTGAATGCATTTTTTCGCCTCAAGTCTGTGTTCTTCTCTGTTAATACGTGACAGAGCCGTGTCTCTTGGAGCCAAAGCCGCTGTGAAAAAACTAAAAATCATCGGCAGACGGCTGCCCCGTCCGATGAACACTTTTACCTTTGGGCTTAGGCTTTAAACCTTTTGCCACAATCCGGATATAACCACCCGGAATCTAAAAATATGCAAAATTTGGGTTCTGAATAGTAAAATTGATAGATTTTTCGGCTTTCTCTTCCGCCGATGTCCACCGGAATGTCCGGTATCCGTCCGGCAAAGAATTAGACTAAAGGTTCCGGCTGTTTTCCCATATCCTCGACAGGAAGTTTGATGTTTTTTAAGAGAATCTGTTGATCCGTTTCGATCAGTCTCTCCATAATCATGCGTTTACCTGCCTGACTCATGGCATATACCGGAACCCCTACTCCTCCCTGGACCAGGGTTTTGGAAACGGCAGCACGGACATACTTCGAGGCGCAGGCAAAGACCATATCGGAGGCGGCAACCAGTCTCTCTGCATTTTCGGCGCTTGTAACGCCTGATGTATGCACTGCTATGATTAAAGCTTCCGGATATTTTGTGCGGATCTCCTCTGCCAGTTCATGCTGGAATCCCGCAATCGTCACTGCCGTTTTTGTCCATCCTTCAGATTTTGCCCGGGCAAGTCCGGCAAGCACGTCAAGTTTCGCGGTCTCTTTGTCGATGACGATGCCTCCTGCCGCCTCTATTTTTCCGATCACGTCCGGATGGGTAGTCGTTGAAACAAGACCGGACATCCTTCCGCCGAGACCCTGGACAAGGTCGGGTGTTCGAACAATCACCGTTTCGGCGCCGTCTGAGCAGATGACCGCTGCGTCAAGGGTCTTCGTTCTGAGGCCTGTGCTCATCAGTTCTGATGCGCCGAAGAGAACGAAGGTTTCCCGGTCAAGAACCTGCCGCTCTTTTGTACACATCCCGAAGTTTTTGATTCGCGACTCGATGTTCTTTTGAACTGATTCCTTTGTGACCGGATCGACCGATACTGCAAACCGTTTTGCAAGCGGACAGAACCGGACCTGTGGTTCTCCGACCTCTGCGACCTTTCCGTCCCGGATGACGATGCGTGTCATCCCGATTGCCTCGATAATGTGTTCGTCTTTCATTTCCGATGGATAGATATGATATCCGCATCAACATAAATCCAATGAGAGGGTCGCGCTACTTCGAACTGGACGCTGCACGCGGAATCGCCCTCATTTTAATGATCATATATCATATTCTCTTCTGTCTCTACTTTTTCGGCACGGGACTTGTCCACTGGTTCAATCCGTTTACCATGTCGGGTGCGCCGATCACTTTTCTTTTTATCGTGATTGCGGGTATATCTCTCGTTCTTTCCACCGGCCGCGAGACCAGTCCCGTAAGGGCGGTGAAGAAGCTCTTTTTCCGTTCTCTTTATTTCCTCTGCGTTGCCGCTGTCATAACGATAGTTACCTGGCTCGTTTATCCTGCGGAAACGGTTGTTTTCGGCATTCTTCATCTGATCGGCGTTGCCACAATACTTGCCATCCCATTTGTCGTGCTGAAAGTCAAACCGTATGTCCCGCTCGTATTTGGCATAATCTATATTGCTCTCTCCTCTCGTCTCAATGCTTAGGGGTCCGGCATTTCTGATTCCGTTCGGTATCACCTATAACGGATTTGCCACTCTGGATTACGAGCCGCTCATCCCCTGGTTCGGGGTCGTTCTTCTCGGAGTAGCGCTCTGCCTGACCATCTATAAAGATGGTGTTCGCAGCGGGATACTCACCCGGATCGGCGAAATGCCCCGCTTAATTGCTCCTCTTTGCTTTCTTGGACGTCACACGCTGATCATCTATCTCGTTCATGTTCCGATCATCATCGCGGTCTTATTCCTGTTCGGTTTCGTGAGCCTGTAACGATATTTTCTTTTGTCCAGGAGTAGACGTACATACCATCATGTCACAGCGAGCCGCAGATGCAGTATTTCAGGCTTTGTTCTCCTTAACGGATATCAGACCCCTCCTCCGGACTACTGCCCCGGATCATTCCCTCGACGAGGACCAGAAGGTAAAAACCGCAAAGGCCCTTGCATCGGTGGAGAAACAGATATCCATACTCAGAGAGGAACTCTTATGAAATGCTGTGATAATATCGATGCACGCATGGTGGATGAGATCTCCATCAATCTTGATCCGATTCAGGTGGGCGGCCGTCTGACGCTTGAAGCGATGAAGGCAATGATCTGCTGGGGCGACGGGTACTCGGTCTGTGACAACTGCAGAAAACCGTTCCGCCTGGATTATATCGAGAATCCGCCGCTGAAGGATTTCCATGTGGATGTCGCCGAGTGGCTTGGGATAGCCCAGGCACGCACGGTTCCCGGAGCACGCCGCGGATTCCAGCAGGTTGCCGGAACATATGTGGAGAAAGGCGATCCTGTTCTGATCGGTGCGCTTGCCCACTATACTTCGTATCTGTCCGTCGAACTTCAGAAGGGAATCGTTCGCGAAATTCCAAAAACTGCCGACAACCATATCACGGCAGAGGATACCGCGAATCGGATCGAGGATGTTGTTCGTGAGTTCGGCACCGCGCCGAAGCTGCTCTATATCGATCATGTGGATTATCAGTTCGGCAACATGCATGATGTAAAAGGCATCGCAAAGGTCGCTCACCATTATGATATCCCTGTCCTTTACAATGGTGTTTACACAGTGGGTATCATGCCGGTGAACGGGAAAGAGCTCGGGGTCGACTTCATCGTTGGGTCCGGTCACAAAAGCATGGCTGCCCCCGCACCATCGGGAATTCTTGCCGCTACCGAGGAGCGGGCCGACGAGGTTTTCCGCACAACCCAGATGGAAGGTGACCTCACGGGGAGGAAATTCGGTATAAAAGAGGTTGGCATTCTCGGATGTTCCCTGATGGGTGCTCCGATCGTCGGACTTCTTGCCTCCTTCCCGAAGGTAAAGGCCCGCGTTGAACGTTTCGACGAAGAGCTTGCCAACAGTAAGATCGTTGTCGAGGCTCTCAGATCCATTGAGGGAACGAAGATCGTGTCCGAGCATCCGAGAAAACACACGCTTACGCGGATCGATACCACCGGCTCCTTTGATCTGATCGCGCAGACCCACAAGAAACGAGGATTTTTCTTATCGAGTGCCCTTGGAAAGAAGGGGATCACGGGAATCATTCCCGGAGCCACCAAGGTGTGGAAGTTCAACACCTACGGTATGACCAGAAAGCAGGCCGAATATGTAGCAGATGCATATCTTGAGATCGCGGAAACGAATGGTCTTACCATCAACTGACGTATGTTTTTCCATCTGATCGTGACCGATGACTGTAACCTCTGCTGTTCGTACTGCAGGGGAAAGATGTTTGAGGAGGAAGATCCTGCAGGTCATTCTCCGGGAACGATCGATGAAACGATCTGCGAAGATCTGGCTTTTCCGTTGGAAGAGCTTTATGCATTTCTTGCCAAGGATCAAAATACCGTTCTCACGTTTATCGGCGGAGAGCCGCTTATCCAATCGGATCTGGTTATGGAGATTATGGACCATGCGCCGGTGAAACGGTTCATGCTCCAGACAAACGGCACCCTTCTTGGGAAGCTCCCGAAAGAATACACAAACAGGTTTGAGACGATCCTTATTTCTATTGACGGGGAAAAGGATTTGACCGACAGGCATCGTGGGGTGGGAATGTATGATCTTGTGCTTGGTACCGCTGACCTGATCCGTTCCAATGGATACACGGGTGAGCTTATTGCCAGAATGACCGTGGCCGAAGACACGGATATTTTTTCTGCCGTCACTCATCTTGCAGAACATTTCAGTTCGATCCACTGGCAGATGGATGCGGATTTTACCGGAGATTTCTACCGCAGGAAGTTTACCGCGTGGATTGAGGAGTACAATGCCGGGATACGCCGGCTCGTTTCCGAGTGGGTCTTGCGAATCGAGAAAACGGGTGTTGTTCCGAAATGGTATCCGTTTCTTTCGACTACTGAGGATCTCCTGCTTGGCCGCTCCTCAAAACTCAGATGCGGCTCGGGGTACGTAAATTACAGCATTATGACCAACGGCCGGATCGCTCCCTGTCCGATCATGGTAGGGATGGCGGATTATTATGCGGGCGATATCAGAGATGCCGATCCGCTCTCCCTTCCGGAAATACCGGTTCGGGAACCCTGTCTTTCCTGCGACATATACGGATTCTGCGGAGGACGGTGTCTTTACTCAAACATCATCAGACCATGGCGTGATGAATACAAACTCGTCTGTGGCACGGTCAGGAACCTGCACGATGCTCTTATGGAAAATCTGCCCCGAATCCAGGCGATGTTGGATGAAGGCAGGCTCAAAATGAATGCATTTTCTCACACCCGGTATAACGGCTGCGAGATAATACCCTGATACCATGGACCCAATCTTCATCTGTATTTTGATCGGAACCGGCCTTCTTGCCGGTTTTATGTCCGGCCTCCTGGGCGTTGGCGGCGGATTTTTGTATGCGCCGGTGATGTATTTTGTTCTTCGCCAGTCCGGGGTTCCCGATGATACGGCGATTTTGGTGGCATTCGGGACCAGTCTTGCCGCGGCATTCCCAACCGTTTTGACCGGTGCTTTTGGTCACACAAAAAAGGGAAATGTTGTCTGGCGGGACGCCGTTATCATGGGGTTATGCGGCACGGTAACCGGATTCATCGGCGGCACTGTTGCAACGTATCTTCCGGTACAGATTCTCACGATTCTTTTTGGTGTAATGCTGATCCTCGGTGCAGTCCGTCTGGTAACTTCTCTTCCGTCCGGAACAGGTGAGAAAATGGCCGCGCCGCTTGCCGGCGGGATCGGCGGGATCTCCGGTTTCATGTCCGGCCTTCTTGGGGTAGGCGGCGGTAATGTTTTAGTGCCGCTAATGGTACTTCTGGGGAAATTTTCGATGAAAAAAGCGGCTGCGACCTCCTCTGCGGCCATCATATTTATAACACTCGGCGGGATTCTCTCGTATATGGTGAATGGTTTTTCGGCTGGGATCGATCTCTCCACATACGGATTTTACCTAATTGGCTACATTGACGTCCTGATGTGGGCAATCCTCGTCATTACGGCGATACCGATGGTTTTGTTTGCCGTCAAAATCTCGTACCGCGTGCCTGAGGTCTGGCTTCGGCGCATATTTTTCATCCTGATGCTGGTGATCGCTATCCGGATGCTGCTTCCGTGATAAAAAAAAGGTGATTTGATTAGGGTTTTCTCAGACCGCTGACGAATGCGTCGATCAGCTGATCTTCGTTTTTGTCTTTCTTCATGATGTCGAGAACGGACAGATATCCATCCCGTTCTTTTGTAAATCATGCCTCCTGAAGAAACAATCAGGCGGACTTTCTCTTTTGGAAGTTCCTGCAGAAAAATCCTGATTACCGGGGTGATTTTCCCACACCACATCGGGCTCACGATGATATACTCATCCACCTCGCCGATCGTTCCGCGAATCTGAATATCGACATCTTTGTTTTTCATCGCATAGCGTGCTGCACGCATGTAGCCGAGAGTACCGTCCCAGTCCATGTTGTCGGTCACCTCTACCGGTTCGACGGAGAGTTCTTTCGCGATTTTTTCAGCAATCCTCCTGCTGGTTCCGGTTCGTGAAAAGTAAATTACTGCGTATGTCATGATCCTGTCTCCGCTTTCGTTACTAACTACATCATCCCAAGTACACTTAAAGGTAATTGCGGCGGCGGTATTTTTTTTTCATCTATTCACTGTATTCTGCATCTTTCGGCTCTTTGACCATTTAATGCGTATGATGTTCAGTGTCACCAGGCAGACAATCAGCAGAAGTTTCGCCCATATCGGGACCCGGGCAATAATCGCAATGAGAAGCAGAAGACACCCAAGAAGAGCTTGCACCAGGAGATTTTTCCAGTCGGTCAGATATGCGGCAAGACCCTTCCCTGCTTTTTTTGCGATTTTTGCGTGTTTGTTCATTCTTTCTCCAAGGTACCGGCTGCTTTCGCATTTTGTGCAAGTCGTGCAAGCATATCGTTCATCGACTTGATTTCCTCAGGTGTGAATCCATCCAGTATGGCGGCATTCCATTTTATCATGATGGTCATGAGCACTGCTTTGAATCCCAACTCTGCTTCCGCCAGATTGAAAATAAATGATCTGCTGTCCTTTGGGTTCACGGATCTGATAACATATCCCTTTCCTTCAAGCGACTGCATTGTTCGGGTCATAACACTTTTATCATAATGCAGTTCGTTTACTAGTTGATCCTGGGTTATTTCCGAGTCGCTGGTATGTATACTATTGAAAATCTCGCCCTCACTTTTTCGTTCATTTTCCAAAAGGGAGAGGAGAACCATTCCCTCGGCGGCATTGAGGTTATGGTCTTTTAGATTGTTTTTTAGATAGATTCGGAAATACTTGTCAAAGGCCATGATGTTGTGGCCAAGAACTCTCTGTAATGTGTTTTGCTTCATCGATGTTATTTGGCTGCATTTGCAAATATTTATGTATGATGATAAAAAAGGATTACTCTTCTGCCGCTTTTTCTTCTTTGATCAAGAAGCAGAGAGCCAGAATTATCACGGCCAGAATCACCGAAATTACAAATGCCAGATCGGATCCGAGTGAGAGGATGGATGGACTGATATCTGCGGGTGTTTTATAGGTTATTCCCGAGTCCTTGATGATTGTGACAATTCCTACGATCACAATCAGGTTGTAGACTGCCACACCGATCGTCATAGGAGCATAGCGCTCAAGACCGGTCAGACTTGAGACCATTCCCTGTTTAGATGGAGGCGCCATCCCCATGATCAGCGTAGTAAGAGGCGTGATTGTTACACCAAGGCCGAGCCCAATCATCGAAAGTGCGGTGATTATGACTCCTAGTCCCGTGAAAGGGCTCAAATGAGAGAGAAGGAAATATCCCACAACAACCAGAACAACACCTGTCATGACCATATATTTTATTTTACCGACCAGTTTTGCATAGATCAGACCGGATAGAATACTGGTGATCATCATCCCGACCGAGAGGCTTGTAAGGATGAGTTCCGCGTTTGAGGTTGAGTAACCATGTACATATTCAAGGTAGAACGGGAGAATATAGTTCGCTCCGGCAAAGGTGAAATAGAGTAGTGCGTAGACGATGTTCAGGACAACAAACGATCTGCTTTTGAACATGCCAAGGTCAATCAGCGGGTTGTCGTAGTGCAGTTCACGTCGAATGAAGCTGCTGATAAAGATTACGGCAAGGAGGGTTGAGACGATGATCTGTGGCGAGGTCCACCCAAGGGAAAATCCTTCCGAGAAGGCGAAGAGCAGCGCCGCAAGGCCGACAAAAATCAGGACTGCTCCATGGGCGTCAAATTTCTTGCGTGAGCACGAATCTGGTTTGTTTTCCGGGATGACGATCAGTCCCAGAATAACGGCAAAAATACCAACCGGGACGTTGATGAAAAAGATCCAGTGCCAGGAAAGATACTCGGTAAGATACCCTCCAAGAGTCGGACTAATTGCCATCCCAACGGCGGAAAAAAGCATTATGAGTGAGAGGCCTTTTGCCCGTCTGTCCCCCTGCATGAACAGGGAAAGCATGGCCGGCGCCATTACTATCATCATTCCGCCGCCTATTGCCTGAACGATACGGGAGATTAGGAGAATGTTGAACGAGTTCAGGAGGTCAGGGAAAAATCCGCAGGAAAAAGAGTCGATTACGAAGATGGCAAATCCTCCCAGAAATATTTTTTTGAGGCCGATGGTGTCGGTAATTTTCCCGATAATCAGTAGCAGACCGGCTATGACGAGGAGATATATGGTACTAACCCAGGCGACGGAGGAAGTAGGGAGATCGAATGCTTTCGCGATGCTTGGGAGAGCGATATTGACGATCGTCCCGTCGAGGGCTGACATGAACGATGCGATGGATGCCACGATTAGGATGAAAATCAGGGTTTTTCCGGATGGGAGAGGATCTTTCATAGATGTTAAAAAAAAGATTTTTCTTTATAATAAATCAATCGGGTAGATGCTTATCCAAAGTCATTATTAGGATGTCACGCATATTTGTGCGCATAATGGATGCTGTGACTGAAGCAAAAAGAAATGCCGGATATCATGCGGCTGATATGGTTAAGGATGGGATGATCGTGGGCCTTGGCACCGGGTCTACCGTGTTTTTTGCGATGGAACGTCTGGGAGAACGTATTACGTCGGAGGGCATCAGGATCTTTGGTGTTCCGACCTCTAATCAGACTGCGATGCGTGCCGAAGATTACGGCATTCCGCTGACGACCCTGTCTCTGCACCCGGTTCTGGATATTGCCATCGACGGGGCGGACCAGGTGACTCCCTCCAGGCAGATGATCAAGGGAAGAGGCGCTGCCCACCTCAGAGAAAAGATCGTGGCCGATGCGGCAAAGCTGTTTGTCGTGGTGATCGATTCGGCAAAGGAGGTCTCGGGTTTGGATGCTGCCGTGCCAATCGAAATACTGCCTTTTGCTTACGGGAGCGTCTGTAGGAAACTTGCTTCACTTGGCGGTGAGCCTGTGATGCGAAACGGCGTCAAAAAGGATGGCCCGGTAATTTCGGACAATGGAAATTATATCTTTGACTGTGAGTTTGGAAAAGTTGACGATCCTTTCGGGCTCGAGTCTGCAATCAATGCGATCCCCGGCGTGCTGGAAAATGGTATCTTTGCAAAAATGACTAAAAAAACAGTCATCATTGTCGGCAAAAGCGCCTGATACTTTTTCAACTTTTTTGAGAAATCTTACTCTATTAAAACAACATTTTTTTTGTATCGATCAAAAATATGAGTTAGAACCAGGAATCCAGAGTTGCCTGGCCCTTTTTCGCACCAAGTCGTTCAAGCCCTGCCTCAACCCTTTCCTGCGTGAATCCATGCTCCCCGCACAATAGATCGATAACCCGATCCGGATCCGGCGATTGGCTTTCAATTTTATAGGACCGCTCGACCGGAGGATCCATAAAGTATCCGATCAGCTGATCTGGCTCTGCGGCATTTTCCGACTCATCGATCCGATCATAAAATTTACCCTCTCTGACGATCTTGACAGCGGTCTTTGGCCCGACGCCAGGAACTCCGCTGTTGTAATCTGTTCCAATCAGGAGAGCTATCTGTACGAGCTCTTCCTGCGTCACGGAAAGTCCTGCGAGTACCTCTTCCAGTCTCAGCCGTTCCGGGTACACTGAGAGTACCTTTCCCCGAATTCGTTTCTTGCCCGAGACCGTGATGTTTCGAACCAGATTTGTCGCACCAAACAGGAGCGAGTCGTAATCCTGCGACACTGCATAGGTAACGTCCCCGTTCTGCGTCATAAAGGAGGACTGTGCCTCCCCCTCTTCTGGTGCCTGTATCCAGGCTATCCCAAGCGCCGAAAGAAGTTCCTTTGCAGAATTTATGACAAATTCATCGATTTTCGAAGAAGCCATCGCGTATTTTCTGGCACTCTCTTCATCTCCTTCTTTCAGGGCTTTCTCCCATGCATCTGCGGCATTTTCCCGAACTTCGCGCCGCTTAGCGAGTGTTGATGCTTTGAAAACCGGAGGCTTTCCATCAAAAACGTATACGGGGGTGATATTTTTTTCAATCAGGTTTGCATTCCGAAAGAGAAGCCCGCTCAGATGTGAAGTGATGCGCCCCTGCCCATCCATTAGGGGCGCGCCGTTAGCCTGCCGTATCCCGGAAAGGGACTGATAGAGAGCATTGAATGCGTCGATTGCCGCAATCCCGCCAAGCCCTTCCCATCCGGGCGATTCCTTATACTCCGCAAGAAGCGGCCGGAGGGCAACACCCATCTAACGGTACATCCGCATTTTGATACTTTCGACTGCTTCGATCACCGTCTGCGAAATGTGGTCCTGCTTGGCGATCAGCTGTCTGCCTAGATCTTCCAGATTGCTTCTCAGCATGCGCTCACACTGAACTGCCTGTTCCTCCAGCCGGCGGAGACGAACAAGTACCTGCAGGATAAGCCCGCCGAATGAAAGTATAAGCAGCAGAATCCCGATGGATATGATGGCGTCCTGCCATAATCTGCTGACAACCACGATCGCGGATACTGCCATCAGAAGGATAAGCAGTATCTCCGGAATAATGTCGCGAACATTCATAGTTTAACTAAGGTGATGGTTAATATTAACTTAACTATATATGAGCGAACATACTCTGCGTTCAGCGGCTTCATATGCCGGTCTTATTCTGATGATGGCGGTGACCAGCTTTCTTGCTGTCCTTCTAATAGGTCCGGTGACGGCAGCGGATCTGGGTGCATTTGAGGACCCGGACTCGGTTTTCAATGCGTTTCTGTTCATCTTTGCGATGCTGGTGGTCACTGCGGTGCTTTTGATTTTGATCAAAAGTAAAGCACAGCAGGTGATCAGTCTGATTATCGGTTTTTCTCTGGCAGCAGTGATCTATTATGTGGTAATGGCTCTCCTGCGGCAGCTCGGACTTGGTATCTGGGCCGATATAGGGGGTGTGATTGTTGGAATCGGGATCATTGCTCTCCTTTGGTTGTATCCCGAGTGGTATGTGATCAACATCGCCGGAATCGTTGTGGCGGCAGGATGTGCAGCTATTTTTGGTGTGTCGCTCTCGCTTCTGCCCGTCCTTATTCTTCTTGTTCTGCTGATGGTATATGATTTTATCGCGGTAAAACGGTCAAAGCATATGCTGACCCTTGCTGACGGCGTGCTTCGTCAGAAGATGCCGATTATGTTTCTCGTTCCGAAGACGAAAGGTTACTCGTACCGTAAAAACGGTTTATACATCCGTGATTCGAAAGGAGAACGCGGCGCGTACATGATCGGTATGGGGGATGTGATCATGCCGGCAATCCTTGTGGTCTCGGCACAGGTGTTTGCCGGAGGCGAGGAAGTTCTTTCTCTTTTTGGTCTCTATCTGCCGGCATTAGGAGCTCTAATTGGCGGAATTGGCGGTCTTTTGATCCTTATGGTGCCGGTAAATACCGGAAAACCCCAGCCTGGACTTCCTCTGATTAACGGGTGTGCAATCATCGGTTTCTTCCTCTGCTGCCTTATTGCAGGTTCCTGGGGCTGGCTTGTCTGGTAGAAACCTATTTATACCAATTTATGTAATAGAATAGGGTACACTAGCATCGATAGTGTAGTGGTTATCACTAGGCGTTGCCAACGCCTAAACTCGGGTTCGAGTCCCGGTCGATGCACTTTGTTTTTTTTATCTGATTTGTTGATATTATCACTCTTAGTCTTGTCAGGAATTTGCTTATCATCACGAGTTTTTGTAAAAAAAGAGAGAAAAACGGTTATTGTTTTTTCAAATATGCGTTAAGTGTAATCAGCGTTCCTTCCAGAGATCCGTCTCCGATCACAACCGGCGTGACCCCCCCCTCATTCATGCGTTGTGCCGTGATCTCGCCGATCGCCGCGGGAATGATTCCTGTCATATTCGGCAGATGTGCCTGCGAAAAGGAGTTTGAACTCGTAAACAGGACCACATCAGCTCCCTCAAGATCAAGTAACTCGCCGGTAGGCACAAGTCCGTAACAGCGATACTCGAATGCCATGCCCCCTGCATCTTCTATCGCTCGAATCAGCTCAGGGTTTGGAACATCCGCCCGCGGGATTCCTATACGTTTTCCTTCGATCCATGTCCCGAGATACGGAACGAAGTCCCGTGAATAAAATGTTGGCAGTGTCTCGGCAGCAATGCCCTGCTCATGCAGGATCTTTGCGGTCTGCGGCCCGATTGCAATGACCCGGCATCGTTTGGTGATCTCCCTGTTTAGAAGTATCCCGATATGTTTTGCCGGATAGGCGCTTGTGAAGAATATCGCATCGAACTCTCCGTCGTTTGCGGCAAGAACAAAGGTCTGGACAAGACTTGCCTTAAGTTCCGCCTGCAGAGGCGAGACTATCCTGGCTGAATGGCCGTATTTTTCGCACAATGCCTGATCTTTCGTACCTTTTTCCGCGACCCGGGTTATTGCGATCTGCATAGATATACCATTGTCTTTTCCCGATAAAAAGTATCTCCGGTTGGTTCGGGAAATAATCATGTCCTTATAGCATGAACCGCATATCATTATTCCATGAAATTGTTCTGGCCCGGCTCACTTCCAAATCCGTCTGTCCGGACCGTGGAGGATATGGAGAATGTATTTGCCTCCCGTCCCTCGAACCGCGATCCCGATACTCCGCTCTATTATATGTACCGGGACCTCTACCAGACGCACGGGGACCACACCTGGCTCGAACGTCATCATCTCAGATATGATATTACCCGGATTCCGGCCGGAGTTATCAATGGTGAATATACGAAAACCAAAGGGCATTATCATCCCTCCAACTCTGCAGGGGTCCCGTATCCCGAGGTGTATGAGGTTTTCTCCGGATATGCCTACTACCTTTTACAAAAACGCGATCATACCGACCTCATATTAGTTCCAGCTCACACAGGGGATCTCGTTCTCATACCTCCCGGATACGGCCATGTAACCATTAATCCGGGACGCGAAGAACTGATTATGGCGAATCTGGTCT
The DNA here is from genome assembly GCA_965229365.1 of Methanocorpusculum sp. Lineage (GTDB taxonomy): Archaea > Halobacteriota > Methanomicrobia > Methanomicrobiales > Methanocorpusculaceae > Methanocorpusculum. The sequence continues at coordinate 558,633 of OZ245878.1, forward strand.
CCACTGACTTCTCCAGTGAATACGGCGAGATCAATGAGATGCACGGAGCTGCATACTATTATATGAAAAAGGAGGGCTGGGTCCCCAATCCTCATTACGGTGACCGAATCCCTATGCATGTGATTCTCCCTCTCCCCCTTCCGGAGCTGGGTCTTGTTCCGGGGCGCGGTCTTTACGGCATGATCGGCACGACTGATACGCTGGATGTTATGAACCGGCCCGAAGAGTATATGGATGTCATCGGCCGGTTCTGTGCGGATAGAAAACGTTTTTGAATCAGAAAGGAATCATTCGAAGACCTGTGGGTCTTCTGACGATTCCTTCAAATGCATTCGCAGCGACATAGGTCAGCCCTTTTGCAAACGCCTGATCGATGAACTTCTGATCGACGGCAGCGTCCACAATAACCCCGGCCGCATCGTCATTCAGTTTCGGCAGGATCGCCTTGAGTTCCTGAAGTGAGTAATCGCCGATGACGCCTGCATCCTCCGCGAGGACTCTGCTGCGTCCAGTGTGCTTCATGTACTCGGTGTGTTCCCTGATGGTGCGTGGATTCTCCGGCTTAACCAGAAGTGGTTCGTTTTTTTCTGCCGTTGGGATTGCCGGCGCCTCGTTGTGAATTTGCGAAGGTTCTGTGGGTATCTGCTCCGGCTGATTCTGGGCTGAAGTATTTGTCTCTTCTTTCTGAAGAACAGGACTCCGTTCCTCTTCCCCTGCTTCGATCTCGAAGACAAGGTCAGAGATCGGTTCGTCCTTTTCGATATGGCTCCTCAGGACAGATGCCGGGACCTTGTTTCTAAGAGACTTGACGATCTCCTTTCGGCTCATATCCTCCACGCTTCTTCTGCGGGGAGAAAATGCCACGAAGTTGATGTCGGCTACCTGAAGAAGTTCCCGCAGAATAAGATCTCCTCCCCTGTCCCCGTCAACGAATACGGTGGTATTTTTCTTGGAAGATAAATCAATGACCATTTCCGGGACTCTGGTCCCTTCAACAGCCACGGTATTATTAATACCGCATTTCAAAAGGTTGAGGACGTCCGCTCTTCCCTCGACGATGATGATTGCGTCCGACTCTAAAACCGCGGGTCCTGCGGGCAGACGTTTAGGTCCTATTGTCGTGATCTTTTCTACCCTGCTGGCTTCTCTTACCTCTGCAAGGATATCGTAGGTGGAGATGCCTATCTCGTCAAAGGATTCAAGGAGAAGTTCCTTTGCCCGTTCGACAATCTGCCGGCGTTTGATTGCCCGAAGATCCTCGATGTTCTGAATACGGATTGCTGCCATGCAGGGACCGATACGGTCGATCGTTTCAAGAGCGGCAGCTAGTATTGCGGTTTCCGCCCGGTCAAGTGAGGATGCTATGTAGCACTCTCCTGCTGTTTTTCCGTGTTTACTAATTATCTGGACATCGATCCGGCTGATCCGACCGCTCCGCTGCAGATCGCGGAGGTCGAGCTCTTCGCCGAGAAGGCCCTCGGTTTGGCCGAATATAGCCCCGACTACGTCAGTTTTTTCGACCACCCCTTCTGCTTCGATATGGATATGAATAAGATATTTGATACTGTCGATTGAATACATGTAAAGCCTCCATGGATGTGTGAGTGAATGTGATGAAAATCCATAGGTAAGGGATATATTTATTCTTCTACTACTTAAGCAACATGTTGAAAATATTCATTCGATCAATTTTATCGAACGTGAAATAACTTTGGAAAAAGAAGAACTTGATGCGTTGTTATCAATGATGTAGATCTGAAGAAGGTCGCCTGGATGGATCGTTCGGTCGTTCAGATCAAAGACACCGGAGTTACCGACTTCCCAAATATCTCCCCTAGGTCCAGCTCCATAGTGAAGCTGAATCCCATTATGATGTGTTGACAAAAACTCCAGGGCCTGTAGTGTTTTGATGACGATATACTGTTTTATATCGTTGATATATATCTCTGCACGATAATCTGAGTTCCTGAGAGGATGTGTCCCTATATTTTGCAAGGTCACGATACTTTCGTATGTTAGTTTGCCATTATCATCGTAATGATTCACAGATACAATCGCAAGAAGCTCAGGTGGAGATGTGTTGAGCGGTTGTTCCCATTGTATGTTGACGAGCCCCATACAGTAGACTATGAGAATAGCACAAAGAATTAGTGTTAGGGCAATAATGAGCAGTGTGGCAATAGCGGGAGAGATACCATTGTCGCTTTTTTCTGACAAACGTCGGTCCATTACTGAAAAGATATGTGTCCCCTGCCATTAACCGAGCCCGTTCATCGTATGCTGTTGCATGTACTCGTGGATCTTTGACCTGGCAGGAGGCGCCTTTGGCATGTTCTGTTGTCCCGAAACTCATTTCACGCGATCGCGTATTGATCGTACGGGGGCCTAAAACATGTCTGGTATTTTCGGCACGAATATTTTGTTTGTCCTGAAGCTTATTACTCTTTTCGGCGAAGTTGTCCAGTTTGGGTTTTTTTCCACATATGTCCGCCGCCGAAGGTGAATTCCCCGTCATGCCATGCAGGGACACCGCCGATAACCGTAGTCACGGGAAAAAGCCCGGTCATTCCTTCATAGGGGGTCCACCCGCATTTACTGTGCAAAGATTCGCCTGTTATCTTTGTCGGGATATCGGCATATACAGCAAGATCTGCCCGGCTGCCCGGAGTAAGCAAGGGAACAGATATGCCGAGTATTCGACACGGATTCATTACGGTTTTCCTAATTACATCATCCAATGTGACTGTTCGCTCTGTTACGGCATCCATCAGAAGAGGAAGCATCGTTTCAACACCCGGGACTCCCGACGGTGCTGCGGCGGAGAATGGCTGTGACTTCTCCAGAATTGTATGCGGGGCATGGTCGGAGGCAATAACGGGAATTTTCGTGAAGTTTTGGATGAGATGCAGTCGCTCCTTTTTTGAGCGGAGCGGCGGATTCATTTTCCAGAAGGTATTTTCCGGATCCGTATCTTCATAGGACAAAAAAAGATGATGGAGCGCGACTTCGAAACTGCCTTTGATTGCTTCGAATGCTTCGGCGCCGCTGACATGACAGATGTGCAGTTTTGCATTTGCCGGAGCGAGATCCTGAACAAGCCGGATGGTTTCTCTCTCTCCGGATATCGGACGTGAACGGGAATGCTCGGCAAGGGAATGTATCTCTCCGGGAATAACTTCTTCCGCATGTACGGTTACCAGCATGTTCTGATCAGCGATGGTTTTCAGTGAATTCCGGATCACCTCAACCGTGAGGGCGCTGCCGTAACTTGATGGAGCTGCAAACATCTCGCCAAACGCAAGAATTCCAGCTTCCGCGAGGCCTGGGATATCCGCCTGTTCGGTAACCGACCCGTTGATGCCGAAGTGACAGAAGGATTCCTTGATGGCCAGATCAGCTCTCTTCTGAAAGTTTTCTACGGTTTCCATCGGGGGGATGGTGTTTGGCTGGTCAATGACCGTAGCTATTCCTCCTGCCGCCGCCGCCTGTGTACCCGTTTTCCAGGTCTCTTTTGCCGCTTGAGGCCCGTCACGCATATGGACATGCATGTCAGTAGCGGCAGGTATACATAGCCGGTTTCTGCAGTTAACTACTCTTTCTGCATGTCCGGAACTTCCAATGTGGGTGATGATTCCCTGATCTATAGAGATGTCTGCGATCCTTCCGTCAGGCAATCGCGCATTTGAAAGAATCAGCTCAGACATATTTCAGCAAACTCTCGGAACCGGATCACCAAGCGGTGGTTCGATAAACCGTTCGCCGCCGATACGTGTCTGCATGACGACGCCTGACCCTTCGACCACTTCGCCAATGATCGCAGCATTTTTCCCGTAGGGGTGGGTTTTCAAGGCTGCCAGAACACGATCCGCCGCTTTGGGAGCAACGCCCATCACGCATTTCCCTTCGTTTGCGACCTGCAGCGGGTCAATCCCGAGAAGGAATCCAGCTGAGGCAACGCTTTCCCTGATGGGAACGGTCTCTTCGTGTACTACGACTTTTACCTCAGCTTTGCTCACCATTTCGTTGATACACGCCGCAAAACCTCCACGGGTCGGGTCCTTCATTGCGTGAATATTATCAGTACCGGCCGCCTTCATCGCCGCTTCGATCATCGTCCAAAGCGGAGCAACATCGGACTTCAGCTGATCGCCAAGATCGAAACCTTCTCTAAAGGAAACGATTGTGAGTCCGTGATCGCCGAGCGTACCGGATACGATGATCTTGTCGCCAACCGAGAGATTTTTGTCACGGATCAGGAACCCTTCGTCCTCGATCATGCCGACCCCTGCCGTGTTGATCACGATTCCGTCAAGACTTCCCTTCTCTACAACTTTCGTGTCTCCTGTGATGATCGAAGCGCCGACTTCGCCTAGGGCTTCATCCATCGAAGCAACGATTTTTTCAAGATCAGTGATGGGGAATCCTTCTTCAATGACCATTGCGCAGGTCAGGGCGATCGGCCGTGCACCCATCACGGCAAGATCATTGACCGTTCCTGAGACCGCGACCCTGCCGATGTCCCCTCCGGGGAAAAAGATCGGCTTGACCACGTGTGAGTCGGTCGTTAAAACGACGGTTTTTCCGCCGATGGTGAAGGTCGATCCGTCATCGAGTGATTCAAGTCCTATTCCGCCTGCATTATTGTTTTTGAATGCTGTGAGCGTCTGGAGAAGTTCTCCCATAACCTCTCCGCCGGCACCATGCATCATATTTACTTCGGTATCCTTTTTCATTCTGATTCACCTGTTTCGATTTCAAGATTTTTCACCAAGATCTCTCTTCCCTGGATCATATGGGGCAGTTTGCCGCAGTTGGGACAGACAAAGATCTCCGGCCCCTTGTATCCGCATGTACACTCGGCAATAGGAAGAATGGTATTAAAAACGAGTTTTGTCTCTGCGAACATCGGGTCGTCGGTGATAAAAGTCTGGAACATGAACTCCACCTGATCGGGGTTTACCATAGCCATGGATCCGACATCCACATAAATGGTCTTCACCAGTTTTGCGTGATTCTCTTCGGCCGCTCGTTTTGAAGTCACGTATACATCGTAGGCAATGCCGGATTCATGCATGGTCCGATTCTTCCATCGCTTTGTAGACTTCTTTAAACAGTTCCCGCGTTTCCAGTCCCTCTTCGCGCGAAAGCCGCTGGATGGCAAATCCTACATGTACAAGAACGAACTCGCCTACTTTTACGTCAACCAGATCGATGCGGACCTCCTGCTGGAGTTCACCGTAATCAACGAGTGCGACATTTCCGTCGCGGATTTCTAGAATTTCTGCGGGAACTGCAATACACATATGAAAGTATATTGGTTGATATGAGTGATAAAGAAAGCGAAAAGAGACCGGCTCAAAATGACGCCGAGAGGGAGATTTGAACTCCCGAGGTATTCCTACCAGAGGCTTTCAAGGCCACCGCCTTTCCGGACTAGACTATCTCGGCTCCGGACCTTATTATATAGGTTGTTGAGGTAAAAATAGATTGTGTGGAGTCTGTCCAATCGAGTCTGTCCAATCGTTACGTCAATCCATTGGACAGAGTTTTTTTTTGATCGAGATAACTTCACCTAGGAATATCATGATTCAACCGCTTCACTATTGACATGGGATTGGGTGGAATCTACCAAATCAGACTTCTTTAGACTTTTTATCGATAATTTGCAAAATTCATATTCTGAAATCTATTCTGTAAATGGGCTAACATCAATAATTGGAACGTTATAAAATTCATTATTGCAGAGAGCGCTCTGTTGTTTTTCTTGCAATGCACCACATCAAATTTGACGGTTTTTTTGAGGTGTGCATGCTTGCGTTCGCACGTTCCCCGCCTTTTCATAGCATCTTTTACCTCCCTTCCATGAAGAATAGTCTGATTTCTGAGATATGCTCCTACCATCTCCCGTTTACCATCTTGCAGAGAAATACCAGTTTTTCTGTAAGAGACATTTGGGCATTTCCTCCTTTTCTCCAGAACGTATTGATCTGTTTTATTATGGTCTTCTCTGAACCTAATTGGGACAATTGTGCGTCAGATCTCAGTTGAATAAGGGGTTTTGCATGAAGTTTCTCAAATATTAACGTGTGTAGCTCTAGGGAGTCATATCCCGCATCCATCAATACACGATCACAGGATACGCCGAGAAGTTTGGCAATCTGAATCAAAAAATGCGCATAGGGTTTGTCATTCTCCGTTCCTTCTGAATGAATCATAAACAAGGGATAAGCCCCCAGATTCAAAATATGTGCTTTATCCATTTTAACCTGATAATGAGGGTTAAACAGACTATTGGGACAATAACGGCATGCAACTAAAGGAGTGGAATCGATAATTACCTCGGTTTCAGATTTGAGGAAATGGACAATCTTTTTGCTTATCAAAAACATAAGAACTTCCATACCCTCCTCACCTAACCGATATTTCACAAAGTAATGCAACGTACTCGGCGAAGGTAACCAGAGTGGTGATTTTACTGGAAGAAGGTGTCTGAGATCTTCTTCCGTTATTTTACGCCGAATATGACGATAGGCTATTCTGCGATAAGTCATGACAACATTCAGTTTTATCAGAAAATCAATTGGATAATGAAAATAATCGCGAAGATGAGGTGAATAATAAGTTTGTTCGATTTTTCGTACAATGTCACTAATGTTGAGCAGGGACATGAGCCAGCAAATGGACATATCCGGAGGGATGACTCCATTGTTGAAAATACGTTCGTATTCGTCTTGAAATTCAGACATACCACTCGGCGCAGGGATAAATAAAGGTATTGTTCCCCTCCAAAAAAGTCGACAAGAGTAAATGGGGGATGAGTTTATATCACAGAATACACGATTGGACAGACTCTTGTGTATTGCTGATCAGCGTTTTTGTCTGATCATGCACAAAGTATTTTTTGAAAAATCACCCCATCTTTTGCGATCCAGAGTTCGGCCGACAGGACAGCCTGCCGGATAAGATCGTTCATGTCTAGTTTGTCTTCTTCAGTGTCGATCAGGTCCTGTGGGGAGCGTGTTGCCGGTTTTTTCGGGACCGCGAGGCATCCGGTATCACCCGGACTTTCGTGATAGGTGCCGATTCTTCGGGAAATTGCTACGATTTCCTCCTTATCGTAGGTTAGCAGAGGCCGCAGGACGGGTAGTTTCACCGATTCGGTAATTACGCCCATGTTCTGTAATGTCTGAGACGCTACCTGCCCGAGATTTTCTCCTGAGACGATTCCCTCCATTTTGTTCTGCTTTGCCACCTCTTCGGCCACCCGCATCATGAATCTCTTACAGAAAAGACAGGTGTAATGCCGGTCGCAGGTTTTTGTCATCGAATCAAAGAACGGTTCAAGGTTTACGATCCAGATCGGAAGGCCCCGGCCGGGACACCATGTGGAAAGGATTCTGACATTATCCATGGCGAGATCCCGCGTGGCAGACCCAGCCCATCTTCCTCCGTCCATAAATACGCCGGAAATGACCACGCCTCTTCGCATCATCAGCCAGGCGGCGACGGGAGAATCGATGCCTGCGGAAAGAAGAGCTACTGCCCGTCCAGCTGTCCCGAGAGGAAGTCCGCCCTGTCCTGCGATCCGTTCGTCATACACGATCCCGCCGTATTCGCGTGCCTCGACAAAAATCTCATACTCCGGGTTATCGAGATCGACCATGAAATCCGGGGTCGTTTCCCAAATTGTGTCGGCGATCATGCCGGCAAGCTGCTGGCTTGTAAATCCGCTCACATGCTGGCGTCGTGCTCTGACCGCAAAGCGCATACCGCTCTTGAGTTTTGTCTCTGCAAACTTCAGGGCGGTTTTTGCCATGTCTTCGGGATGGTTTGTGGTGATCTCGCAGATACTGACGTCAACGATCCCAAATATTCTTGAAACAACCGGTGCGATTTTTGCGGCATCGCCGGAGATCAGCAGTCTTCCCCGGTATTCCTCTAACGTATATGGGATCTCCTGCGTATCCAGAGCGGCTTTGATATTCCGCGTTAGCGCAAGCATGAACTGTTTTTTCACCGGTTCGCTTTTGAGCCAGAGTTCCCCGATCCTGACCATTACTGCTCGATTCTGTTCCATGAGTTTCCTCCTCCTGTTTTATATTCTCTAAATGTTATTGTGGAAAACCCGAAGGTTTTCAGATCATCTGCGTATAATTCTGCGTGGGCCTTCTCATTATTTTCGGTTTCGATGACGGCACGCCCTGATGAAAGACGTACCCGAAGCATCCCTGTGATTCCTTTTTCCCGCAGAAACGACTCGGCTTCTGCGATTTTTTTCAGGCTGCCTTCGGTGATCTCTTCGCCGAATGGGATCCGCGTGGCGAGACACGATGATGAGGGAATAACCGGTACGCCAAGCTCCTTTGCGAGTGCGTATATCTCTTTTTTTCTGATACCTGCCAACGTAAACGGACTGACGATCCCAAGTTCCGTGAGAGCTTTTCTTCCCGGACGTTCTTCTGCCGCATCATCTGAGTGGGTTCCATCGCAGACTGTTTTTCCGTCTGCAGCTTCGAGTATTTTGGTCATGATGAGTTTTTTGCAGATATAGCACCGGTTTGGAGGGTTGAACTGCAGATGTTCCTCGGATAAAACCGACACATCAATGACCCTCCAGTTTACCCCGAGTCTGCGGGCGAAATGCTCCGCTCTCGTGACTTCGTCTGGAGGAGTGAACTCTGATCTGATGGTAGCTGCACAGACCGGAAGCCCCTCTTTAACGAATGCCGCAAGAAGGGTCATACTGTCCGTTCCGCCGGAAAGAGCTACAAGGGCTGGTGAATGTTCTCTTATAATCTCGGATAGCGTCATCGTTGTTCAAGTACCCGGAGTTTTCTGACCACATTAGAGCTTTTTGCAAAGTATGCCGACAGGAAGAAGGTGAATTCAGGCGACCAAATCTCACCGTCTTTGAGAATTGTGTATCCTTCCTCCATCGATATTCTGACATGTTTTCCAATCGATCCCGCAAGGATCGTCTGCTTATCCGCCAGAAGCTCGGATGCATGCGTGTATCTGCGTTCCACTTCGGTATAATACCGGTCTTCACCGATCCAAGGTCCGGCAAAGGGATTTTCCCGAAGATACTTGTCCACGAACTTGTCCGCGTTATCGTGTACCCAAACCGGGGGTCCGTTTCGAAGCGTGATCGCCGGCAGGTCGGCAACCAGCAGTTCGAAGAGGATAAGGCAGTGCTCTGCCCCCATGGCCACTTCCGCACGATGAACGTGGAAGTCTTCTGCGCTCAGCTGATTCCTGATTGATTCCATCGTTTTTCTCAACTGAGGAACGACGGTGTCGGGGACATATGCGGGTTTTTTGAATGACAATGCCAGCATTGCTGTCTTTCTTTTCTCCAGCGCTGCTGCGAACTCCTCCTTTGAAATCGAGGTGGGGGAATCTGGAATGAAGTAGCAGGAATCGGGTCTGGTGCAGTAGTTTCGGGCGAGTTCCATGAATTCGGAGAACCGTGTGGGGGTCAGTGCCGCCGCTACGTTTCTGGTTTTATCGGTCGGGTCAATGACGATTAATGGTTCGGAGAAGAGTTTTCGAATCGTTTTTTTGTCTGGATAGAACCCCTCGATATCGATGACTTCTCCGTAGCGGAATTTTGCAGCGGCCTGAAGCAGCGCGTTGAATCCCCCGTATGCAAGGACAAGCAGTTCGCAGAGGTATCCGGAGAACCCCCCCGTCATATGATCCGATCCGTATACTCCTCCTCCTTTTGCAAACTGTTTCATAAGGAGGACGTCGTCCTGAAGGCCGCCTATTCGGTCAAGCAGATAGCGTGTGTGGAATGGGGTCCGGTCAACGGCGCATTTCATCTCAGCGGTGGATTCAACATGATAACAGGGAACCAGATCCACGTCGAATCCTTCGATGACGGCATTCAGATAGGGGTGTTCTGCATATTTCTCCTCGGATGAACCTTTGAATTTATCTACCACGCCGTATGCTGCGGCAAGTCCTTTTTCCTGAAGTTCTTCCATTGGCAGTGTCGGGGGAAACAGCATGAAAATATCTATGTCTTTGTCGCCCCGCACCCATGTTCCGCGGGCCACGGATCCAGTCATCATGGCCGGAACGCCGGCGATCTCTCTCACGGCTTCGATGAGTCTATGTCCCATCTCAAAAACTTCGAGCCGCTCCTCTTCTGTGGGCCGGATATTTTGTAATACTTCCTCCTCAATTGGGTCTCTCATAACTTCACCCGGGTAAGTGTTGTATATATGGATCCCCGTGGGGTTAATGTGCTCTGTTTTAGGAGGATTTCTTCAATCATACATGTACCAAACTCAGCATTGCTCAGCCCATCCGTTTTTTCCTGGAGATCCGGTGCGTACTCTTTGATTCGGGCAAGGGTGATATGGGGGTAGAACGGGCGTGCTTCTTTGGGAAACCCAAGCGGGAGCAGATATTCGTCGATTTGTCTTGCAATATCCGCACAGCATCCCAAGTCGGTAACTTCAGCTTTGATGACCCGCCGTCCAAACATACTGACACGTGCTGCCTGCAGCTGGAACGGGGCGCTCTTCACTTTTTCCAGAGCCCCCGCGATTTTCGGGATTTTATTCTCCGGGACCTCTCCCAGAAACTTCAGGGTTATATGTATTTGATCCGATTTCGGCAGAGTCAGTCGTGCCACCGACCCGCGAAGCGACATCCCGACCATCTCCAGCATATCTCTTATCTCCTTTGCAGGTTCAACTGCAATAAATACCCGTGCCATTCTTGGAGAATATTTGCTTCTCATGCATTATGATAGTTACATTAGTGAGTCTGTCCAATCGTGGATTCTGTGATATAAACTCATCCCCCATTTACTCTTGTCGACTTTTTTGGAGGGTAACAATACCTTTATGTATCCCTGCGCCGAGTGGTATGTCTGAATTTCAAGACGAATACGAACGTATTTTCAACAATGGAGTCATCCCTCCAGATATGTCCATTTGCTGGCTCATGTCCCAGCTCAACATTAGTGACATTGTACGAAAAATCGAACAAACTTATTATTCACCTCATCTTCGCGATTATTTTCATTATCCCATTGATTTTCTGATAAAACTGACTGTTGTCATGACTTATCGCAGAATAGCCTATCATCATATTCGGCGTAAAATAACGGAAGAAGATCTCAGCCACCTTCTTCCGGCAAAATCATCACTCTGGTTACCTTCGCCGAGTACGTTGCATTACTTTGTGAAATATCGGTTAGGTGAGGAGGGTATGGAAGTTCTTATGTTTTTGATAAGCAAAAGGATTGTCCATTTCCTCAAATCTGAAACCGAGGTAATTATCGATTCCACTCCTTTAGTTGCAAGCCGTTATTGTCCCAATAGTCTGTTTAACCCTCATTATCAGGTTAAAATGGATAAAGCACATATTTTGAATCTGGGGTCTTATCCCTTGTTTATGATTCATTCAGAAGGAACGGAGAATGACAAATCCTATGCGCATTTTTTGATTCAGATTGCCGAACTTCTCGGCGTATCCTGTGATCATGTATTGATGGATGCGGGATATGACTCCCTAGAGCTACACACGTTAATATTTGAGAAACTTCATGCAAAACTCCTTATTCAACTGAGATCTGACGCGCAGTTGTCCCAATTAGGTTCAGAGAAGACCATAATAAAACAGATCAATACGTTCTGGAGAAAAGGAGGAAATGCCCAAATGTCTCTTACAGAAAAACTGGTATTTCTCTGCAAGAATGGTAAACGGGAGATGTTAGGAGCATATCTCAGAAATCAGACTATTCTTCATAGAAGGGAGGTAAAAGATGCTATGAAAAGGCGGGGAACGTGCGAACGCAAGCATGCATACCTCAAAAAAACCGTCAAATTTGATGTGGTGCATTGCAAGAAAAACAACAGAGCGCTCTCTGCAATAATGAATTTTATAACGTTCCAATTATTGATGTTAGCCCATTTACAGAATAGATTTCAGAATATGAATTTTGCAAATTATCGATAAGAAGTCTAAAGAAGTCTGATTTGGCAGATTACCCCCCAATCCCATGTCAATAGTGAAACGGTTGAATCATGATATTCCTAGGTGAAGTTATCTCGATCAAAAAAAACTCTGTCAATTGATTGACGTATTGATTGGACAGACTCTTTTAGAGTCTGTCCAATCGTGGATTCTGTGATATAAACTCATCCCCCATTTACTCTTGTCGACTTTTTTGGAGGGGAACAATACCTTTATGTATCCCTGCGCCGAGTGGTATGTCTGAATTTCAAGACGAATACGATCGTATTTTCAACAATGGAGTCATCCATCCGGATATGTCCATTTGCTGGCTCATGTCCCTGCTCAACATTAGTGACATTGTACGAAAAATCGAACAAACTTATTATTCACCTCATCTTCGCGATTATTTTCATTATCCCATTGATTTTCTGATAAAACTGACTGTTGTCATGACTTATCGCAGAATAGCCTATCGTCATATTCGGCGTAAAATAACGGAAGAAGATCTCAGCCACCTTCTTCCGGCAAAATCACCACTCTGGTTACCTTCGCCGATTACGTTGCATTACTTTGTGAAATATCGGTTAGGTGAGTAGGGTATGGAAGTTCTTATGTTTTTGATAAGCAAAAAGATTGTCCATTTCCTCAAATCTGAAACCGAGGTAATTATCGATTCCACTCCTTTAGTTGCAAGCCGTTATTGTCCCAATAGTCTGTTTAACCCTCATTATCAGGTTAAAATGGATAAAGCACATATTTTGAATCTGGGGGCTTATCCCTTGTTTATGATTCATTCAGAAGGAACGGAGAATGACAAACTCTATGCGCATTTTTTGATTAAGATTGCCGAACTTCTCGGCGTATCCTGTGATCATGTATTGATGGATGCGGGATATGACTCCCTAGAGCTACACACGTTAATATTTGAGAAACTTCATGCAAAACTCCTTATTCAACTGAGATCTGACGCGCAGTTGTCCCAATTAGGTTCAGAGAAGACCATAATAAAACAGATCAATACGTTCTGGAGAAAAGGAGGAAATGCCCAAATGTCTCTTACAGAAAAACTGGTATTTCTCTGCAAGAATGGTAAACGGGAGATGGTAGGAGCATATCTCAGAAATCAGATTATTCTTCATGGAAGGGAGGTAAAAGATGCTATGAAAAGGCGGGGAACATGCGAACGCAAGCATGCATACCTCAAAAAAACCGTCAAATTTGATGTGATGCATTGCAAGAAAAACAACAGAGCGCTCTCTGCAATAATGAATTTTATAACGTTCCAATTATTGATGTTAGCCCATTTACAGAATAGATTTCAGAATATGAATTTTGCAAATTATCGATAAGAAGTCTAAAGAAGTCTGATTTGGCAGATTCCCCCCTAATCCCATGTCAATAGTGAAACGGTTGAATCATGATATTCCCAGGTGAAGTTATCTCGATCAAAAAAAACTCTGTCCAATGGATTGACGTATCGATTGGACAGACTCTTTTAACTATAAATTCATCACCATATTCTTTTATTTGAATCGAATTCCATAAATATGAATCATCAAATTTAAAAGGGGTGCATCCTTCTTCAAAAATCCCATGATCATATGTTTTATTTCCATAATAGATGGAACTGATTACGTCAATCAGGCCACCTGAAAATTTTGATGTATAGATCACACAAGGCAGATGATTCTCAGGTTGGAAAGAGGCATTTTTTTCTTTGAAATCATCTCCCCATTGTTCACAAATAATATTCAACCGTGATATTTTGTTTTCTATTAATTCAATATCACAATCATCTCCTGAAAGCTGGATTTCATTTGAGGAATAACCAAGTTCTAATAACCGGTTAATGCATTCCAGAATTACAAAATCCTTGTGATCAAGAAGGCTATAAATGGCATATTTATAGGAAAAAATCTGTTTTTCTGAGTATATGACTATTGTACAGTCAGCATATTTTTTTTTCAAATATATCTGGAGAAGTCTCCTTATATCCAAGTTTATAATACAAAATAACATATTTCATATCAACAAAAAGTGTATCACCGACAATTTTTTTCATGTGCCATTTATACCAGACCTTCTTATTTAAGTTTTGAAATGATAAGCTCATACACCTCTTCACGGTTAAGTGATGTTGTATTTATTATTTCATGTTTCATCTGGTATTTCTGAAGGAACTCTTTCATCTTTCTATAGGCTTCAGGAAGGAAATTTATCTTAAGAAGATCAGGATCACTTATGTTCCTTCCAATAAGTCTCTTTCTTACAGTTTGCTCATCTGCTTGCAGAACAAAGGTGAAATCCGGTTGACCAATAACATGAACCAGTGTATCAAATACAACTTCACTTTTAGGGGGTCCCACTCCAACAATAGTTTGATAGCAGATGTCTGTCAGTTATAATGTTTTGTCCTTTAAATTTATGATAAAGATATACATTTCCAAGTCCGTAAAACCATGAAGTGAAAACACGATCTTCCTGTATATTAACATAATAACGGATTTTCAGATAATTTTCCATACTGCCATTCTTATCAAACAGGTAATGAAGGGGTTTTTCAACAAGGATAAAATCAAGTTTATCAGCTAGCATTTTTGAGGTAGTACTTTTACCGACACCGTCCATTCCCTCTATTGATATGTGAAGTTTAGGTCTGTTTTCCATTGATTATCCTCATTTAATCGTTCGGTCTGCGATTTTTGACTTCATTCTTTTTTCCACAGGTGAAATAATTCAATATTTCCAGATATCCTGAAACCCTGCGAATGCGGATAATATCCTTGCTACCACATGAATCACAAATATCAAAAATTCCCTTTTCTCCACATTTATTGAATACATCAATTGGAAAGTTAAATCCAAGATAATGGATGCCACAATTAATGCCGTGACAGATCAGCTCATAAAGTGCATCGGTGTTTGAGATATGGGCTGAACTGAACTCTACATATGAGATACATCCTCCATTGCATAGAGTATGAAATGGTCCCTCTCTTTCAACCTTTTCAAAGGGTGTAAGGCCGGAATCCACATTAACATGAGTCTGTCCAATCGTGGATTCTGTGATATAAACTCATCCCCCATTCACTCTTGTCGACTTTTTTGGAGGGGAACAATACCTTTATGTATCCCTGCGCCGAGTGGTATGTCTGAATTTCAAGACGAATACGAACGTATTTTCAACAATGGAGTCATCCCTCCGGATATGTCCATTTGCTGGCTCATGTCCCAGCTCAACATTAGTGACATTGTACGAAAAATCGAACAAACTTATTATTCACCTCATCTTCGCGATTATTTTCATTATCCCATTGATTTTCTGATAAAACTGACTGTTGTCATGACTTATCGCAGAATAGCCTATCGTCATATTAGGCGTAAAATAACGGAAGAAGATCTCAGCCACCTTCTTCCGGCAAAATCACCACTCTGGTTACCTTCGCCGAGTACGTTGCATTACTTTGTGAAATATCGGTTAGGTGAGGAGGGTATGGAAGTTCTTATGTTTTTGATAAGCAAAAAGATTGTCCATTTCCTCAAACCCGAAACCGAGGTAATTATCGATTCCACTCCTTTAGTTGCAAGCCGTTATTGTCCCAATAGTCTGTTTAACCCTCATTATCAGGTTAAAATGGATAAAGCACATATTTTGAATCTGGGGCTTATCCCTTGTTTATGATTCATTCAGAAGGAACGGAGAATGACAAACCCTATGCGCATTTTTTGATTCAGATTGCCGAACTTCTCGGCGTATCCTGTGATCGTGTATTGATGGATGCGGGATATGACCCCCTAGAGCTACACACGTTAATATTTGAGAAACTTCATGCAAAACCCCTTATTCAACTAAGATCTGACGCGCAATTGTCCCAATTAGGTTCAGAGAAGACCATAATAAAACAGATCAATACGTTCTGGAGAAAAGGAGGAAATGCCCAAATGTCTCTTACAGAAAAACTGGTATTTCTCTGCAATAATGGTAAACGGGAGATGGTAGGAGCATATCTCAGAAATCAGACTATTCTTCATGGAAGGGAGGTAAAAGATGCTATGAAAAGGCGGGGAACGCGCGAACGTAAGCATCCACACCTCAAAAAAACCGTCAAATTTGATGTGGTGCATTGCAAGAAAAACAACAGAGCGCTCTCTGCAATAATGAATTTTATAACGTTCCAATTATTGATGTTAGCCCATTTACAGAATAGATTTCAGAATATGAATTTTGCAAATTATCGATAAGAAGTCTAAAGAAGTCTGATTTGGCAGATTACCCCCCAATCCCATGTCAATAGTGAAACGGTTGAATCATGATATTCCTAGGTGAAGTTATCTCGATCAAAAAAAACTCTGTCCAATGGATTGACGTATCGATTGGACAGACTCAACATGAAAAGAATTCGTGTAGAATCCTTTTTTCATTACAGGGTGGTCATAATACTTGCAATCTTTTTCCGGCAGACTTCCGGAAATCTGTTCACCTGCAGTTGCCAAAAGAGAGAAGTTGAGATTATAGATATTTATCAGGTTATCAGTATAAGCACGCATTTCTCTGACGATTTTCAATGCAAGCTCTGTTCCAAAATTCGTTTCATAATATCGGGAGCCAATAAGGATCTCGATGGTTTCTGATAATCCTATGAATCCTAGTGCCTGGGTACCATTACGAAATATTTCTTCCAATGATGTGGCGGTTGAGAAGCCTCCTATCCATAAGTCAAAAGCCATATTAGTTGGGAAATAGCTTTTGTCCATTCCAATAAGCTTATTGTATCTGTCCAGAAGAATATTTACTGTTATTGAGGCTATTTTCCTCCACTTTTCAAGAAATAAAGATACTTTCTGTTCAGCTTCAACTGATGGATGAGCAACATTTATATCAAGTGCAATTCTTGGAAGATTAATAGTAATATTTGAAATATTCCCTCTCCCGATTCCAGTAGATTCTCCAAAGATGTTTTGAACAACGCGGGTTCTACATCCCATTACTGAAAGATTTTTTGGATCGTATTCTCTGTTTGATTCAGAATCACAAAGAACATAAGTGGGTATCATTTTTTCACAAGTTGTTGCAAGGGCAAATTCAAGGAGATAATAATTAGGATCTGATTTCTTTAGATTGATACCCTCTTTTATTTTAAACACGATATTAGGGTTAAATACTTTTGGACCAGCCATTCGAAATGATTTTAAAACATATTCGGTTATTTTTTGTCCGAGAGTATTTGTAGATAAGCCAAGGTTCAATGTTACATAGTAACTTGTAAGGCCACATCTTTCATGCACGCCATTTATCCATCTTATAAAGGAAAGTATGGATGCTGAGAGCAATTCCATATTTTTTTCGTTGTATTTAATCTGAAGTTTTTCAAAGATGGTTGATATATCCTCATCAAAATTAGCAAATTCCATTCCTCCAGACTGTCCATTGGCCATTTTTGCAATAATATTTCTGAAGTGACCGAATATTTCAAGAATTTTCAGAGTATCATTGTAATGGTTCAATTCATCAAATGGAAATTTATTCAGAATGTTGAAGTTAAGGCAGTTATAAGTTATTCCATATGCGTCCAGATCATGTATGTAGATATATCCCTTAGTATGTAGATCACTCCATTCCTTTGGAAGGTTATGTAAAATCTCTTTTTTTGTGAAATCAGATCCTTTATTGAAGATAGTACCAACATAACTTTTCCTGTCCGATGCGTTCTCATATGTCTCTCCCATGATTAATACTCCATTTTAAGATCAATGAATTTCTGATTGCTTGACCCGATGTACGGAAGTGTGGTGCATCGGAATTCCTGCTTGTATTTACCCACTTTGAGATAGTGTAAATAAGGGAGGATTTCTATGGGAACTTCGTCATAATTACTACTGGTATAGAGACATAGGTCACATCCTTCAAGTTCTTTAATTAGGGCAATAACTGCTTCCTTCTGAAAAAACGGTTTCCCACGAAATAAGCTCATATGCCAGTTCAGTAACATCATATTTCAGACCGCAATTCGTATCCCATGTACTCTTATTGTGGCATCCTTTACAATGCAGGGTACATCTCTGTAAATACACAACAGTTCTGATGCCCGGACCATCAGATATAGATCTGTTATAATTGATAGAATTTATGTAGATATGCAAAATTAAACCTCATATATCGGCTGTGTACCAACTTTCATGTAAATTCATTATATCTCCACATACTAATTCATATTTACACTCCATTCCTCAAATATTTACTCCATGTCAACTATTTCCCATTAATTCATAAGATAAAGTATTGATTGTCACATCAACCTATTTGATATCCATAAAAATTACTCTAACCAGCTTAATATAATGAGTGTCTCGACGACTGAGGATATCAGTCTCATACATACATCGCGAAGGCACGTAAACCAAAAGCTTGCATGCCGCCTCAAACAGTTTTGCCCGTTTGGGCTTATTCAAGGGTGGTCTAATCTCAAAATACCAATGAATTGTCTAAACGAAATCGAGAACCATAAAAAAAGGGACTCAAAAAAAGATTTTGTTCTTCTCACAGGAAGAACGTCACATACACAATGCTGGCAAAGATCGCCGCGACGATCAATACCGTCACGAGATCCGCCGCATGGTAGACCATCTTTCTCCGGTGCTCCGACGCTTTCCGGTAGCCCCGCATATCGATCGTCAGACCAAGCGTATCCGCTTTTGCGAGTGAATTCAGCATCAGCGGCAGCATAACCGGGCCGAGCTGCTTCAGCTTGCCGATGACCCCGCCTCCCGGGAAGTACCCGCGGGAGAGCTGAGCCTCAATGATCCGGACACCCTCTCTCTGCAGAGTTGGGATAAACCGGATCGCAATCAGGAACATCAAAGCATAATCGCCCGGGATTCGCAGCTTATAGAGGGCATTCACCAGATCACGCGGCTGGGTCGAGATAACCAGCAGCTGGAACGAGAAGATCAGCACCGCAAACCGGAGAGCCATCTGCACCGCGAACATGATCGCGCCCGTCGTCACCGGGAACATCCCGTTTGGCAGAAGCGCAAACAGCACATCGCCCGATGCACTCGTAAGGACCGTCAAAACGACCAGAGCAAGACCGAGAATGATCAGCAGAGGGACTTGACGGGTCAGCGGCTTCAACAACCCGCCGATCGCCGCGAATGCCAGAACGAAAATGACCATCCCGCCCAGAAGCAGCGGATTCGACGTGAAGATCGCCGCAAACATCATACCGACCGCGAAGAAGATCTTCGTCATCGGCGACAATCGGTGAACGAACCGGTTCCCCGGGATATACTGCATAATATCTTCCATTTCACTCACCTCCGCGGACCGCGGTTATTTTACCCGTTTCCATCTCGATGATCCGGTCCGCATACCGACCTGTGAGCACAGGGTCATGCATCACCATAAGGATCGTCTTACCATCATTCCGCATCCCGGTCAGAACACGCATGATCTCATACGACTCCTTCGGGTCGAGACCCGTCGTCGGCTCATCCATGATAACGATCTCCTGGCCTGTGGCAATAACGCAGGCAAGAGCAAGTTTCTGGCGTTCCCCGCGGCTCAGATGGCGGGGATTCATCTTCGCTTTGCTGGGAAGGCCCACGGCCGCAAGAGAAGCCGCCGGTGAAGCATCGGATTTGCCGATGTTCTTCAGACCGAACATGATCTCCTTCTCGCAGGTATTTTCAAACAGCATCGTGTCCTGGTTCTGGAACACCAGACCAACATGCTTCGCGATCTCCGGGATCGACCGGCAGGCGATGTCCTCACCCTTCAGAAGGACCGATCCTGCATCCGGACGGAGAAGACCGTTCAGATGTTTGACCAGCGTCGTCTTACCCGATCCGTTCTCACCCATGATCGCCGCGATCTCGCCTTTGTAAAAGGAGACCGAAACATCATCCAAAGCAAGGACCTCGGGGAATTTGTGAGTGACATGGGTCGCTTCCAGCACGACTTCGTGGGTCGGGGCAGTATTTTCGAGTGCCGGGTAGTTGGTGTTCTCGGGCTTTGGAACGCCGTAGTACACGATTTTTCCCTCGTTCATCGTGATCATCCGGGTGGCATACCCGATCGTCTCATCGATCATGTGTTCGATCAAAACGATCGTATGACCCTTCGCCGTCATGCTTTTCAGCAGCGTGTACACCTGGCATCTGGCGTTTTTGTCCAGCTCGGAGGTCGCCTCGTCCAGAACGAGGAGAGGGGTCTCGCGGGAAAGCGCCGCGGCCATCGCGACCCGCTGCTTCTGACCTCCGGAGAGGTTGTGCGGGGCACGGTCCGTTAAGTGGTCCGTACAGGTGATCTTGTAGATCTCATCAAGTTTCTTTCTGACTTCGTCCTCTGGGAGATCGCGGGTCTCCAGACCGGTGAGGATCTCTTCCTCGACCGTGGTGAAGATCAGTTGGGCATCGGCATCGTCAAAGACCATGCCGACCTTTGACGAAAGATCGGTTACGTCTTTGTATTCATCGGCATATTTTCCGTAAAGAGAAATGTTTCCAACAACCGTCCCGCCGTATGCGTGAACAAGAATGCCGGAGATCGCACGGGCAAGCGTGGTTTTTCCAGCTCCGGAAGGTCCGTTGACAACAACGAACTCGCCCGGGTTTATTTTGAGCGAGACGTTGTCGAGGGCGGGGGTATCTCCACCCTGATAGGTGAACGTAAGTTTGTCCAAGGCGACCGAATCACTGGGTGCAGCTTCCGTGTGGGTGGTTTTGATGACGGTCTTCGTCTTCTGCATGACTGAGGTCGCCGGCATCGCGATGATCTGGGCGATGATAACGTTCACGATCATTGCGCTCATCACGATCGGGATTAGTGCAATCGCGAATGCGAGAACGGTCGCAACGGTGGTTTCTGTCGTGAAGAACATCACGAAGCAGGTGACGGTGATGAAGGTGAATCCGCTCGCAGGGGTGGCGATCGCAGTTGAAATTGCCGGGGCAAGGCGGGTATGATCCTTGACGAGTTTATACACCGCTAAACTGATCACGGCGCCGATCGGCTCTGAGATCAGGTTTCCCAAGGGAAAGATCGAGTGCGAAAAAACTGCACAGATAATTCCGGCTACAACGCCTATCCCGAGCGCTTCTTTGAACTTCGGGACGACGAGGATGATCGCAAGGCAGTAGAAGGCGATCGTCAGATTCGCGACGATCGCTCCCGGTACGAATAAGGAGATGTACCGGGCAATTGCTCCGGCGGCAAGTAAAATGCCGACGAGTGCTATATCACGTGATTTCATGATGGGTATCTTGTTATGAGTATTGTTCGCGAAGTTCCCGTCTCAGGAGCTTCCAGCCGTTGACCCTGGGAAGGGCATCCACCGTGATGATTTTGCGGGGAACTTTGTATCCCGCAAGACGCTCTTTTGCATATGCCCTGAGAGAGTCTTCCTTAGATGAGCTGTCCCAGCCCTTCCGCCAAACAACGGCGACGACCGGCATCTCGCCCCGATGTTCGTCGGGGATGCCGAAGACCGCGATCTCATCAACACCTTCGTGACCGATGAGGACCTCTTCGACCTCGGTCGGGTAGATCTTCCAGCCGGACATGACGATCATATCCTTTTTCCGGTCGGTGAGGAAAAGCCGCAGATCTTTGTCGAGATAGCCCACATCTCCCGTGAGGAACCAGCCGTCCTCAAGAAACGACGCGGCAGTCTCTTTGGGCATGTTCCAGTATCCTTTGGCAACCGCCGGACCACGCAGGGCGATCTCGCCAGGGGTATCGACCGGCAGTTCTATCGACGGATCGGTTTCGTCAACGATCGTGACTTCGGAGAAGCAGACCGGATGCCCCACGCTCTGGAACCGGTCGGCGGATGCGTAATCCTCGGGGCGAATCACGGTTCCGGTGCCTATGACGACGGTCTCTGAAAGACCGTAGGCATTGATGACCGGGATGTTGTACCGGTAATAGAATTTTTTCCAGATATCGTGATGGAGAGGGCCGCCGCCGGAGATGATCTCTCTGACGGTCGCAAGTTTTTCCTCGGGCCCCTTGGGTGTTTCGGTGAGCGAGTGGATCACCGGCGGCATACCGGCGAGAACGGTCACCTTGTGCTCTTTGCAGAGATCCAGATATTTTTGATACTCATATCTCTCCATCATAACAAAGAGAGCACCGGCCCGCATCGCGGCGATTCCCCACGAGAGGCCCACGTGACCCATCGGGTAGATGCCGAGATAAACGTCGTCCTGTTTGAGGGTCAAAACATCGCAGATGTTGTGGATCGCAGCGAGCCAGTTTCCATGGGTGAGCATCGCGCCTTTGGGTTTGCCGGTGGTCCCGGAGGTATACTGGAGCTGGCAGAGATCGTCGTGCTCCGTATGTTCCGGTAATAGGCGGGGTTCACCGCGCAGAGATTCGATGTCTCCCGGCACATAGGTATTTACCGGAAGATCGCGGGCGGCAAATACGCCTTGGGCATCCGTGATGAAGATTTTTGCCCCGGAGTTTTCCACCATATAGGCAAGTTCGCTTGGCGTATAGACGCGATTTGTTGGAACGGCCACACAGCCGATCTTCCAGACGGCGAAGTAGGAAACGAGATATTCGGGGCTGCTGTTCATATAGAGGAGGATACGGTCGCCTTTCACAGCGCCGAGGAAGAGGAGATGGCGGGCGATCTCGGAACTTATCGAGCATATTTCGGCAGAGGTGTATGACGTGTTTCTTTCCGGACAGAAAAAGACCGGTTTTTCCAGACGGCAGGAGTTTGCATCAAGGAAGGTTGTTATATTCAACATTAATTACCACAACAATATACTTTAATGTATAATTGTGTGCATCATGGGTATAAATATGCTCCCAATTGATTGGAAGAACTGCTCTGCTATAGGGTGAGGCAAGAAAACATCTATCAGAACGTACGTAAATATTTTGAATCATTTATGGCAGAAACACCAGAAGGAATACCCGTACCTCTGCAGTGCTCCGGCGTTATCGCCCCTCAGATCGATGAGGCACGGGCGCGGGAACTCGCCCGCGAGTGGCTGGAGTCGGACACCAACCCGTTCATTCCCAAAGATAAGATCAGGTTCGGGAAAGCCGTGATGCTCTACTACCCTTTCTGGAAATATATCAGAGAAGACGGGTGCTTGGATGTGACGGTCTACCGGCCGGCCGGCGGGACGCTCCTTTCGGGTCTGCAGAATATGCATAGAGAAGATAACGAGATCGCGCCGGTCCCGGAGGAGGCAAATATCCTGCCTGCCACCATTAAATCATGTGTATATTACCCCGAGCTGCACGGGATCGCCCGGGCGGAGGAGCTGATCGGCATCCCGCTTTGGCTAATCAGCTACAAAGTTAAAAATTCCATTTACATGGTCAAGGTGGATGCGGCATCCGGCAAAATCTACGAAGAGTGGCATCCGATCAAAGAGCCGGTCAACTGGAGAAAAAACGCAATCATCGCCTGAATCCCGGTAATGATCCTCTCGCTTATCGCCGTCTACTTCAGTCCGTGGCTGTTTCCCCAGGTGGCCGCAGTTCTGATCTTTTTCCTGTATCAAAGCGAGATGCTCGGTGTGATAAATCTCAAACGCAAGGAGGGAAAAGATGGGGCTTGAACGCTCAGTCGAAGATCAGGTCGCCGAGTTCTATTACAAGGCGAAGATCACCAGAGGTGTCGCCGACCGGACGTTCCGGACCTGGTTTTCAAAAGGAATCAAGGCGCCCGACCTCGGAAAGTGCGCCGAAGTCAGCGAAATGTACCTTCTCTATCTGCCGTTCTGGAGGTTCGTTGCCCAGGGTAAAGCCGTCGCCTGCGGCTACTCGGAATATACCGAGCAAACCGGCAACGTGATCAGAAATATCTTCGAAGAGCTGATCGACGACGAGTTCATCTGGACGGAGTGTGCCTGCGATACCGGCAAATACGGTATCGAGAAACTCTGGCTTGACCCCAGAGGAGAGGCTCCTTACGTAAGAGGATCGGTCGTTTCGATGGAGCCCGGAGGATCCGCGGTCGAGGCGAGCAAACGGGGAAGGGAAGCGGTCCACGGAATGATTAAGACCGCTGTCGAAAAACGGATCGATACGCTCACGCTGAAAAAAGTCGTTTCTGATTCCAAAAGTCTTCGAACTGGTCTATGCACCGGTCTGGATCGCGCATTACTCCTATAAAGGAGGCCATTATACGGCGAACGTGGATGCCGTGCGCGGCGAGGTTCTGGGCGGGACAAGTCCGATCATTCTGACCGCACGTACCCGGATGATGATCCTCTCCCTTGCTGTAGGAGGGATTATGATCGGATCTTAGGTGGCCATGCTCATTCATACGGGGCCGTATCAGCTGGCCGAGATGTTCCAGATCATCCTGCTTCTGCTGGGTATTGCCATGTGTATGGCTGGATATCCCGCGTTCAAAGAGGGAAAGACCTTCGTTGCCTCGGGAACGATGCAGCACATCTCCTCGCTCCGTCCTGCGGTAAGAGTCCCAAAACAGCTGACCGATCAGGAGATTCTGAACCATGACTCGACGATCCTGCAGTGTCCGCTCTGCGTGGAAATAGTGGAGCAGCCTTGGGGAGAGGTTATCACCCCCTGCAAGAAATGCTCCAACCTGCTGGATACCACCGCGGATACGGTCAAAATCGTGCCTTACGATGTGGCCAAACCCGATCTTCTGGCAAAAGTAGCGATGGAAGGCGTGAAAGCCGACTTCATTCCGTTCTGGCGGTTCGATGTGAACTTCGAAGTGACGGACAAACTCGCCGGCGGAGATACGACAACCGGTCTTCCGGACATTGACGGAAAACGGAGCTACTATATTTGTGCAGCCGATATCTCCCGGTATCTTGCCTAGCCCTGGGAGATCGACATGACGATCCGAAACCCCGAGATCTTCGAAGCCGTTGCCGGATATGAAGGGAATTATCTGCCGATCCTGATCAACAAGAAAACGGCACGGGAGCTTACGGAGTTTCTGTATCTTCGCTACGAGACGGAAAAACCGGGTGTCCTGCAGGTCCTCAGATACAACTTCACGGTGGAAAATTCCCGGATTGTCTACATCCCGTATTATGAAGAACAGTCTTCCTACATTCCCGGGATCTGATATCAGATTCCCATTTTTTCATATCATTTCAAGAGGTAATATTGTGATAATTTTAGAAGAACCATACATTTCCTATTTTCTGCTTGAATATCTTGCGGCACATGAAGTTCCCGTGCTGGCAAACGAGTACGCGGCTTCCACCAGCAGAGGAAACGCCCTGCATTTCATAGATACGCAGGAAGCGGTAAAGAGGTATCAGGACGGCGAACGGATCTACACCGTATCGGAACATGCCCTTGACTGGATCTATGAAAACCTGCCTGCAAGCGAACTTGTCCGCAATATCGGCATCCTCAAAGACAAGGCATTGTTTCGTAAAACGGTTTCGGGTCTCTATCCTGATCTGTTTTTTGAAGAGGTTACGCTGGACGAACTGAAAAACGGCGATCATGCAAAAATTCCGTATCCGGTCATTCTGAAACCTTCCGTTGGATTTTTCAGTTTCGGCGTCTATGCACTGTTCAATGAGAATGATCTGAAAAATGCGGTCGTATACATCGAGGCAAATTTCCAGAAATGGGCGGCCAATTTCCCTGAAACCGTGATCGGGTCAACCTTCCTTCTCGAGCAGTACATCAGAGGTACGGAATATGCGATCGATGCGTATTACGATACAAAAGGAAAGCCGGTCATACTGGATATCCTGACCCACCGGTTTGCCTCAGAGTCCGATGTGAGAGACCGGATATATTACACATCCCCAGAGATCATGGAGCAGTATCTTGAACCGTTTACCCAATTCCTCGAACGGATCAACACTCAACTGCACATAACCGATTTTCCGATGCATATCGAAATCAGAGTCACAAAAGACGACATCATCCCGATCGAATTCAATCCGCTGAGGTTCGCAGGTTCCTGTTCAACCGATATTGCGTATTATGCTTACGGCATAAACGCGGTCGACTGCTATCTGAATCAGATTAAGCCGGATTTTACCGAGATCCTTGCCAAAAAATCCGGCAAGATATACAGCATGATCTTGATCGACAAGGGCGGAAAAGAAATAGACAGCGGCAGATTCGACTACGGTAGACTCTACAATGAGTTCGAACATGTTCTGGACATCCGAAAAGTTGAAGCTCCTGAAATGGGATTGTTTGCTTTTATGTTTACGGAGACAAGCGTCGGGAACGAACAGGAACTTGACGGGGCGCTGGTATCCGACTTTTCCGAGTACCTGCTCGAATAATTCGGATCCGGCAGCGAACGGTGCATAAAGGAAAAGTGAATACCCAGCCCGTACCAACGTTAAGGAAAGGGCGCCTCCAAAAATTCATGACGAAAGGGATACAGCAGACACTGGAAAAATACTTCCACCACCAGACGTTCCGCCCTAACCAGCAGGAGATCATCGAAAAGATCGTCAGCGGGAGGGACGTTCTCGCAGTGATGGCGACCGGCGGGGGAAAATCCCTCTGTTACCAGCTTCCGGCCCTGATGCTTGACGGGATGACGATTGTTATCTCCCCTCTTATCGCCCTGATGAAGGACCAGGTCGACTCGCTCTCGAACCAGGGGGTGACGGTCGAGAGCTTAAACAGTTTGCAGACCTATGACGAACGGCGAAGGGTCGAGCGGGAAATGTGTGAGGGAAAAATCAGAATTCTCTACGTTTCGCCGGAACGGGCCGTAACTCCGGCATTTACCGCGACGCTTTCCGGCTGCAAAGTGGCGCTTTTTGCCGTGGACGAGGCGCACTGTATATCGTTGTGGGGCCATCAGTTCAGGCCCGAATACAGGGAGATCAAGCATCTGCGGGACAAATTCCCGGGCGTTCCGATCGCCGCTTTTACTGCGACGGCTACCCTTAGGGTACGCGAAGATATCATAAACGAGCTTAGGCTTAAGGATCCTGCCGAGTTCATAGGAAGTTTCGACCGGAGAAATCTCCGGTATGCGGCTTATGCCGAGCCGAATGCCCAGGTGAGGATGCAGAAAATTATCAGTTACGTCACCGCCCACAAAGATGATCCGGGGATCATCTACTGTTTTTCGCGGGCAATTACCGAGGAACTGGCGGAACGTCTCCGAAAGGTGCATATCCTGGCAAATCCGTATCATGCCGGTCTGCCGACCCCGGAACGGAGCAGGGTTCAGGAGGGATTTCTGAACAACTCAATAAGGGTGATCTGCGCAACGGTGGCCTTCGGGATGGGGATCGACAAACCCGACGTCAGATATGTGATTCATGCCCATATGCCAAAAGACATCGAGTCCTATTATCAGGAAACGGGGCGGGCCGGCAGGGACGGCAAACCCGGGGAGTGTCTGCTGTTTTACTCGGGCGGCGACCGGCGCAAGATCGAAAATATGCTCGAACGGGAGTTCACAGATAAGAAAAAGTCCGTGATCGCCCGGGAAAAATTGGATCAGATGTATGTCTACTGTACGGCCAAATCGTGCCGAAGACAGCTGCTTCTTTCCTACTTCGACGAAGAAATACAGCCCTGCGGGAACTGTGATACCTGCGGGGACCGGCAGATAACGCCGGTCAGACCGGCGGGAAATCTCTCGAAGATGATCCTTGCCGGAGTGCAGAATGTGGACGGTATCCTGACGACGCCCGAGTTCATCTCGTTCCTTCTTGGTCTCGAAAGGGCAAAGACGGTAAAACTTCAGCTGAACACGCACCCTTTCTTCGGTGCGGCGAAAGGAAGGGAGAGAGAGGAAATTGAAAAAGAAGTCAGCAGCCTTCTGCGGTCGGGCAGGCTCCGCCTCGAAGGAAAAACCGTCAGAAAACTGTGTTCTGGAAATTGATTTAGATAAGCAGCCGCCGAAACTCTGCACCGGTGGTCTCGATCTCGCTTTGTTTGACCTCTTCAACAAGACCTGCATACGTTTTACTCCCGGAACGCTTCTCGGCCATCCACTCTTCGGCAAACTCCCCGCTCTGAATCTCGTTTAAGATCGCGGTCATCTGTTTTCTGGAATCATCTCTGATGACCCGGGGACCCGGGGTAATCTCTCCATAGCCTGCGGTTTTTGAAACGAAGTCGTGCATTTTTGAAAATCCCCCTTCATAAATGAGATCGACGACCAGCTTTACTTCGTGGGCGCACTCGGAAAAAGCAAGCTCCGGAGGATAGCCGGCATCCACGAGGGTATCATACGCCGCAGAAATCAATACCGGGAGACCGCCGCAGATTACCGCCTGCTCTCCAAAGAGATCCGTCTCCGTTTCATCCCTGAATGTGGAGGCTAAAACAGCCGAACGGGAAGACTCGATAACTGCCGCAAACCCGAGGGCCAGATTTAATGCGCGCACCGTGTGATTCTGATGAACGGCAACGAGAGAGGGTACGCCTGATCCGTTCTCGTAGAGTTTTCGAACCTTCGGTCCGACTCCTTTTGGGGCAATCAGAACGACGTCCGTGAATTTCGGCGGAACGATGAAGCCGTAATGAATATTGAAACCGTGGGCAAAGACCAGACACTGGCCCTCTTTTAGAAACGGGGCGATATATTTTGTATATATATATATATATATATCCGCATCGGATTCGTCCGGGAAAAAAACGGCAAGAATATCGGAGCGCATGACCGCATTCTGCACGGACATAACCGGAAACCCGTCAAAAACCGCTAAATCAAAGCTTTTTCCAGGACGGTTCCCGACGATGACAGCAACCCCGCTGTCGCGAAGATTTCTTGCCTGGGAACGCCCTTGATAGCCGTAACCAAGCACAGCGACGCATTTTTCAGAAATAAAACCGATATCTTCATCAGTCACGGAGTATTTTTACATCATATATGCTGATGTATTGAGTCTGTCCAATCGTGGATTCTGTGATATAAACTCATCCCCCATTTACTCTTGTCGACTTTTTTGGAGGGGAACAATACCTTTATGTATCCCTGCGCCGAGTGGTATGTCTGAATTTCAAGACGAATACGAACGTATTTTCAACAATGGAGTCATCCCTCCAGATATGTCCATTTGCTGGCTCATGTCCCAGCTCAACATTAGTGACATTGTACGAAAAATCGAACAAACTTATTATTCACCTCATCTTCGCGATTATTTTCATTATCCCATTGATTTTCTGATAAAACTGACTGTTGTCATGACTTATCGCAGAATAGCCTATCGTCATATTCGGCGTAAAATAACGGAAGAAGATCTCAGCCACCTTCTTCCGGCAAAATCATCACTCTGGTTACCTTCGCCGAGTACGTTGCATTACTTTGTGAAATATCGGTTAGGTGAGGAGGGTATGGAAGTTCTTATGTTTTTGATAAGCAAAAAGATTGTCCATTTCCTCAAATCTGAAACCGAGGTAATTATCGATTCCACTCCTTTAGTTGCAAGCCGTTATTGTCCCAATAGTCTGTTTAACCCTCATTATCAGGTTAAAATGGATAAAGCACATATTTTGAATCTGGGGGCTTATCCCTTGTTTATGATTCATTCAGAAGGAACGGAGAATGACAAATCCTATGCGCATTTTTTGATTCAGATTGCCGAACTTCTCGGCGTATCCTGTGATCGTGTATTGATGGATGCGGGATATGACTCCCTAGAGCTACACACGTTAATATTTGAGAAACTTCATGCAAAACCCCTTATTCAACTGAGATCTGACGCGCAATTGTCCCAATTAGGTTCAGAGAAGACCATAATAAAACAGATCATTACGTTCTGGAGAAAAGGAGGAAATGCCCAAATGTCTCTTACAGAAAAACTGGTATTTCTCTGCAATAATGGTAAACGGGAGATGGTAGGAGCATATCTCAGAAATCAGACTATTCTTCATGGAAGGGAGGTAAAAGATGCTATGAAAAGGCGGGGAACGCGCGAACGTAAGCATGCACACCTCAAAAAAACCGTCAAATTTGATGTGGTGCATTGCAAGAAAAACAACAGAGCGCTCTCTGCAATAATGAATTTTATAACGTTCCAATTATTGATGTTAGCCCATTTACAGAATAGATTTCAGAATATGAATTTTGCAAATTATCGATAAGAAGTCTAAAGAAGTCTGATTTGGCAGATTCCCCCCTAATCCCATGTCAATAGTGAAACGGTTGAATCATGATATTCCTAGGTGAAGTTATCTCGATCAAAAAAAACTATGTCCAATGGATTGACGTATCGATTGGACAGACTCGTATTTGGAATACAAATACGTATAAAATTATATACCCTCGTCCCCATACACATAGTTACACGTTGACGTGCCTTAAATCGAAAACGGCATACTAACGAAAAAAGGACACGATATATAATGTCATTACCAGATGTGCAGTCCACCACCCCGGATGTGAGAATCAGCCTAACGCGTGTTGGTGTGAAAAATGTCAGAAAACTTGTCGAGGTCGGCAGACCCGGGAAGACCCGGCCGGCGATCTTTATTTCAGAGTTTGATGTATTCGTTGACCTTCCAAGCAGTCTGAAAGGAGCGAACCTTTCCAGAAACTTTGAAGTGATCGATGAGGTGCTCCAGCAGGCAACGAGCGGTGATGTCAAAGGTATTGAGGATGTGTGCGGGATCGTTTCACGAAAACTTCTCGACCATCATGAATATGCTGACCGCACGGAAGTTTTTATGAGAAGTTTCTACATGATGAACCGGGAGACACCTGTCTCGAAGACATCGTGTCAGGAAGTCATCAATGTCTATGCACATGCGATCGCCCAGAGAACGAACGGCAAACCGATGGTCAGGAAAAGTGTCGGGGCCGAAGTTACCGGTATCACTGCATGTCCGTGCGCTCAAAACATCATGAAGGATCACGCGATGCATGTGATGGAACAACTCGAGATCCCTGAGGATAAGATCGCTGCATTCTTCAACGAAATCCCGATGGCAAGCCACAACCAGCGCGGACGCGGCTTCCTGTGTGTAGAAACAGACGGCGACATTATCGTCCCTCTTGAAAAGATCGTTACCGTTCTCAAAGAATCGATGAGCGCAAAGATCTACGAACTCCTGAAGCGCGGCGATGAAAGCTACGTCGTGATGGCAGCCCACAAGAACGCCAGATTCGTCGAAGACTGCGTTCGGGAGATGGCACGCAGAGTAGTATCCACGTTCGGCGACCTTTCGGGGGACACGCACATCACGATCCGGCAGACCAATGAGGAAAGCATCCACCAACATGATGCCTACGCCGAGAGAAAGGCAACCCTTGCCGAACTTCGCGAAGAGCTCAGCATATAATTACAATCACTTTTTTGATACTTTTTCATCCTGTTAGTCTCTGTCCGCACGTTATTTCATCACAATAATATAGACAAATTTATGTACTTATGACATATTGTGAAATGTATATATGGTTTGAACTTCTAACTCTCACAAAATTAGAGGTGGAATTTCATGAACAACGACACAAAACAAAAAATCATTTACGCTGCATCCATGGCGGCAACCTATCAACCCGACTCTTTATCCAACGATAAACTGGAGGCTGCCACAAAAGGTCACGGCGCACTTGTACTTCAAGTCTATGCTGCTGCAAACTCAATCGCAGATGACATCTTCTGCTCGATTTCAGGAAAGCAGACCAACTGTGCGGAAAAAATGACGGTTCTTGACGCAGCTATGGGGGAGCTTCCTCTGGATACCGTCATCGAAAAAGCTGTTAAGGCGGCAATGAATTCAGGAGCTGCTCCTGAAAATGCAGCGTTGATCGTTGCATCTCTTGCATACTTTGCAGGATCGGCAGCACGGTCGGGCGTTCCTCTCGGAAACAGAAAACTCGGCGCAATGGCAAGAATGCATGCCGGCGGAGCCAGAACAAGCGCGATTGCCTTGGTAACCGGGAAATCCACACACAGGGTCCAGGCATTTCCCGCCTACATGGCGATCTACAAAGCCCTTGATGAGAAAAAACTGACCAGCGTCGACGGATCGACTCTTCCCGGATTTATTTCAGGCGGAACGATCTACGGCCACTCTGCACTTGGCGAGGACAACAACATACCGGAACTTGCCTACAACGCGGCAATGGTCGGAACAAAGGCGATGCTGAATGCAATGGCCTGGACCGGGGTCACCCCTCTTGGACTTTGGCCGGCATTGATCGGGGCAGCGGTGACGATGGAAATCGTTCATCCGGATGCGATTTTAGGTGAAGAGTTTGGAAAATTCGGAGCGGTCAACTCCTCGTATATGGCTGGAAAAGGCGCACGTGATGCAGCAAAACTCCCGGAGAAACTGCATATCCGCGGTACACATGAAGAATATGACACGGCAACTCTCATAGGAGACTTCGGTCTTATTCTCAAAGATGTCGGCGGGTCCTCGGTGATTGGATCAATGGCATTTTCAGAGATCTTTGCCGGATTTGAAGAGGCAGCAATGATCGGTGCGGGATTTTCCGGAGGGCCGGTCAATGCTCCTTTAGGTCACGTGATTGGAGATATTGTTCCTGCTCTTCGCCTTTTAATGCAGAACGGCGGTGATGTATTTGCGGCAGCGGATGTCATCAGAGAATACAAGATGAACTCGTTCATCGACCCTGAACTCGCCATCTGCAGTCTGAACACCATCGCACGGAAAGCCGAACAGGTGTCACGAGGAAAAATTACGAATACTTGCATCTTAGCATCCGAAGGGGTTCGCGACAGAGCAATCTACCGCCGTGCGGAAAAGACCTATGATATGATGAAAAGTGGAAAATCTTTAGGCGATGCAGCAAAACATCTGGACGAAGAGCGCAAAGTGTATGTCGAGAAGAGGGGATCTGCGATTCTTTCCGGATTCACCGGTCATGCTATCGAGCTGAAATTCACGGAGCTCAGGTCTCACGGAAGACGAACGGATAAGTTCACCGAGCGTTACTGGGGTTTTGATTCCTATGTTTCTTATGACGTAAACATCGACGGCAAACCCTACCATATAGAAAATCTTAGTGGAAAAGAGGTTCCTGCTTTTGCACTCGAAGGTAAAAACAAAGATGATCCCAACTGGGGTACCGCTCTCCAGTGCGGTGCGATCCTTGCCCAGGAGCTTCAGTATATTGGGCATACGATCATTAATATCACGGTTCCGGCCGCCGTCGGCTGTCTGTTTGCTATGGACGCAAAAGCAGCGGCAAAAGAGGCAGAAGATGGAGCATATCTCACCCGGTCAATTCCCGGTGCAAAAGAAAAGGCGACCGAGGTTGCAAAACTTGCCAAGCTGATCTATGCAAAATTGGAAGAGCCGTTTCCAGAATGAAAACATTATTCATTGATCCGCGATTCGGAGGTATCAGCGGAGCTGCCTTAACGGCGGCTCTTTCTGATCTTGAGGATGTTGAAGATGTGAAAAAAACTACCGTTGATGTTTTATCGAGATTCAAGGGACAGGAGCCTGAGGTCGTTATCGGCGAACTGAGCTTGTCGGGCGCAGCGCAAGAGAAAGCTCATGCCGTTTTCTCGGATCTGGAATCCGCGTTCTCAACGTATGATGTGGGAAAATCTTCTCTCAGTCAGGCAGTCGAGGAAGTTTTGTGCCCTCTAACATTACTGGATGCGATGGATCTTCTTTCATGTCCGATCTATGCAGTGTCGCCCGCTCTTGGAAACTACCGGCCGGAGACGATGGAGATCTGTGCCCGGCACAAAATGCCGGTAGCGGAAAGTCCAGTCGGGCTTGAACGAACCACATCTTCGGGTGCGGCTCTTCTGGCAAATCTTGCGGTATTTCGGCAGTCGATTCCTTCGATGACGCCGGTGAAAACCGGATATGCAAATGAGTACGGGCTTTTGGTTGTCGAGGGAGAGATTTCCGATTTGACGGAAGAGCGGATCATCATTCTTGAGACAAACATTGACGATGTCTCTGGAGAGATCATCGGATATGCCATCGAGAAGCTCTTGGCAGCCGGGGCCGTCGATGTGTTCGTTACGCAGGGGTTCGGCAAAAAACACCGGCCGGTATTTGTTTTATCCGTGATCACGACTCTCGAAAAGTACCAAAATCTCGTGGAGATTTTAATGGAAGAGACAGGAACTCTTGGCGTGCGGATCAAGGAAGAACCACGGATCGTTGCGGACCGTGTCAGTAACTCATACCTGTTTATGATCATGGGTGAGGAGTTTTCCGTGCGGGTCAAAGTATCAAAACACTGCGGACGCATTATTGCGGCAAAACCCGAGTTTGAGGATATGAAAAAAGCTGCACAAAAATTGAACGTGCCCTTGAAAGATGTGGCGGCAGAAGTACAGAGGCAGATCCCAAAGATGATTAATGGATGAAACCGCGGTTTCATGCATCTGTTCATTCATTTGAACTTTTTTGATTTTTGTGTGAACAACAACTCTTTGCCTCTGATAATTTGTAAGAAAAATGGAGTTACTTTTTCATAAAGATAGGCCTCAGAGAGAGCGCGTGCTCAGTAAGAGAGGAATAAACCGCATATCGGCCGATTTGACCCACCGGTATTAATTTTTTTTAATTAAGTACAATTTAATATAAATATTTTTAATATTTATACTATTTTTTGAAATCAACCTGAAATTAAGCCTTTCGATTTCCGATAAAATAGGGAATCATTAATTAGCCTCGCAGGAAAAATAAAGATTAGCGTACTTCTGTACGTGTCATTAATCCAAAAGGACAATGGTAATATTCCTGTATAGCTGTTTGAAAACCTAAATAATTTAGGATGAGGCGAAAACATTGTCGAAAGTAGTAGAAATTTCCCCGACCACCAGACATGAAGGTCACTCCAAGCTCGTTTTAAAAGTAAACGATGAAGGCATCATTGAGCGCGGAGACTGGCTTTCTATCACCCCGGTTCGTGGAGTAGAGAAACTTGCCATTGGTAAAACCTATGAGCAGGTCCCAAAGATCGCTTCCCGTGTGTGCGGTATCTGTCCGATTGCCCACACGCTTGCCGCAAGTGAGGCAATGGAAGCATCAATGGGTGTTGAGATCCCAGACGACGCATATCTCCTGCGTATGATTTTACAGTGCGGTAACAGATTGCACTCTCATGCACTGCATGATATTCTGACACTGCCTGACTTATATCTGCCAGGAACCGACATCAAGGTCAACCCCTTCAGCCCAGAAGAGCCGGTCAGATCTGTCGCAAAGCGTATTCAGACCCTTCGTATGATCGGTCAGACCGTCGGCGAGATCGTCGGCGGCGAAGCAGTACACCCATCCAACCCCCGTGTTGGAGGTATGTACAAGAACATCACCCCCCGTGCAAAAGCAAAGATCTACGATCTTGCAAAGCAGGGTATTCAGCTTGCCCGTGAACAGATGGAGTTCATGATTGCTCTCGAAGAGAACTACATGAAACGTGACTGGGCAGAGATGTGCGGCCGCGAAGTTGCCATTCCACAAACCCTTGGTTACCACAACCAGGGATATATGGCAGCAGCTCCAATGTACGGCAGCTCCTCCCTTGACGAGAACCCCGAGTGGGACCCGTCACGCTGGCTTGAAGTCAGACCCTGGGACTGGTACATGGGTGAAGAAGAGATCACTCTCGAAGACCCCGCATACCCAGTTGGCGGAACCACCAAAGCAGGCGCAAAGACCTGGCCGCAGATGCAGGCATGCACCGGCGTACCTCTGTACGATGGACAGCCTGTTGAGGTTGGTCCCCGTGCACGTCTTGTAAAATACCAGAACTATGACCGCAAAGGTGCAATGGGATTAAACATTGCCCGTGCGATGGAGTATATGGACTGTATGTACAAGATGATCGAGGCAGTTGATGCAATTGACACCAGCGCCCCAGTCTGTGCAGACGTCATCCCTCAGGGTGACGGTGAAATCGGATGGGCAGCAAACGAAGCACCGCGTGGCTGTGATGTGCACCTTGCAAAGGTACGCAACGGCAAAGTCGAGTGGTTCTCCATGCTTGTCCCGACCACTTGGAACTTCCCAGTCTGCAGCCGTGCACTTACCGGCGCACCATGGGAACTTGCAGAAGTTATCGTCCGTGCATACGACCCCTGTGTTTCCTGCGCAACCCACATGATTGTGCTGGATGAAAACAACAAGCTCGTTGCACAGAAGCTCCTTGAGTAAGCATATACCATGGAAGGACTGTTTCCAGAAATAATAATCGCCGGTGTCGGTAACGAACTCTTTGGCGACGACGGATTTGGTCCCGTAGTGATCAGAGCTTTAGCTGACTACGAACTTCCCGACAATGTAAAAGCAATGGATGTCGGCCTTGGCGGCCCTCACCTCATCTTTTCGATGCTGGATCCGGAAGTCACAAAGAAACTGATCATTGTGGATGCAATGGACTTCGGGGGAAAACCCGGAGACGTCACGAAAATCCCCGCCGATCTTCTTCCTGAAGGCAGAGGAGAACGTTACATGGATGCCCATTCCGGAAATCTGCTCGATCCGATCGGCAGACTGAAAGGAAAAATGGATATTGTTATTATCGGGTGCCAGCCCGGATATATTCCTGCTCCGGATTCAGAGGACTTTGCCCTCGAATTAACTCCGGAAGTCCAAGGAGCTGTTCCCAAAACTGTAACTGTCATCTTACAGGAATTAGAGAGCTGAAAAATGGGATTATTAGATAAACTCAAAGGCTTACTGTTCGGTAATGAGGCTGTCAGCGAGGGAAAACAGGACGCAAAGCCTGGTGCAACACCAGCTGACGCAAAGGTCGAACAAAAGCCAATTATTACAAAACCAAAGGAGGAGAAGCCAGTGGCTGACAAGATTACTGTAGGACATGTACACATGAGCGGTTGTACCGGATGTCTCGTGTCCCTTGCAGATAACTACGAAGGATTACTTACAATCCTCGACAAATACGCTGACCTCGTCTACTGTCTGACTCTCGCCGATGTGCGCCACATCCCAAAAATGGATGTCGCATTAGTCGAGGGTTCCGTCTGTATCAACGACGAGTGCTCAATGGAAGAGATTTTAGAAACCCGTGAGAATGCAGCAATTGTTGTAGCTCTCGGAGGCTGCGCCTGCTACGGAAACACGACCCGTTTCTGCCGCGGCGGCCAGCAGAACCAACCCCAGCATGAGAGTTTCCTGCCAATCGGCGACCTGATCAAGGTCGACGTGTACATCCCCGCATGTGCACCGACACCACAGCAGATCAGAAACGTCTGTCTTATGGCATACCTGTTACTCAAAGGAAATGACGAGCAGAAGGCACTTGCAACCGCATACCTTACGCCCCTCATGAACCTCGCAGCAGCAGGAACCGAAGCATGCGGCTGCGACCTGATGATCGAAGTTATCAACCAGGGTCTCTGCTGCGGATGCGGCAGCTGTGCAGCAGCCTGCCCGGTCCGTGCAGTCACGATCCAGTACGGCAAACCGCAGATCGAACGCGATCTCTGTATCAAATGTGGAGCATGCTACGCACAGTGCCCGAGAAGCTTCTTCAGCTTCGACGTATGTGGACAGTATGAAG
This sequence comes from Methanocorpusculum sp., assembly GCA_965229365.1. GTDB lineage: Archaea > Halobacteriota > Methanomicrobia > Methanomicrobiales > Methanocorpusculaceae > Methanocorpusculum. The sequence continues at coordinate 596,030 of OZ245878.1, forward strand.
CAATCACTAACCTCATTGGAGAGGTTATGAAACCCTGAGGGTCCTGGAGGCGAAAAAAATGGAATATCTTGGACAATACAAGGCAGTCTACAAAGCCAAATCCGGCTGTGAAGACATTCTCGCAAAGGCCCAGGACGGAGGAATCGTCACATCAATGTTTGCCTACGCACTTGAGACAGGCATTATTGACGGAGCAATCGTCGCAGGACCAGGATCAGAGCCGTACAAGCCTGAACCAATGATCGCCACAACGGTCGAAGAGCTCTTCGCTAGCCGTGGAACCAAATACTCAGTCTCACCGAACCTTGCACTGATCAAAGAAGCAACCCGCAGCTATGGTCTTGACAAGATCGGTATCGTCGGAACTCCGTGCCAGATCCAGGCAGTGCGCAAAGCACAGCTCTACCCGATCGGTCTGCGTGACGTCCCCGACAAGATCGCCCTTGCACTCGGTATCTTCTGTATGGAAAACTTCCCCTACCAGGGACTCTTCCAGATGGTCGAAGACCACTGTACAACCAAGATCGACAATGTCACCAAGATGGACATCGGAAAGGGCAAATTCTCTGTCTACACCGAACGCGGTGTAAACGCACAGATCCCCTTAAAGGTTACTCACAAGTATGAGCAGCCCGGGTGTCACGTCTGTCTCGATTACGTCGCAAACATGGCAGATATCTCAACCGGTTCCGTTGGAACTCCGGACGGATGGTCAACCGTCTTCGTCCGCTCCGCCGCAGGTGAGGCAGCCTTCAACAAGGCAGTCGAAGCAGGCTGGATCATTGCCGAGTCAATGGACGGCGTCAAGCCGGGTCTTGAACTCGTCGAGAAGCTTGCAACCGAGAAGATCACCAAAAACCAGAAGTACCTTGAGCACAGATCCCACAAGGACCACGCTGCTCTCAAACCACTCCGTAACCCCTACATCTAAACAGTGTATAATGGATTACGACATGTACCCATCCTCTCGGGTACACTTTTTTTTGACGAAAATTTTTCCATAGGGCGATCTCAAACGAACATCTTTTCATCTCTCAAGGATGTACCTTTTTATCATGAGCGATACCTCCGCGCCTGCGCCGAAAAAAAGAACGGTAAAATCCAAAAAGGATAAATCACTTGAACCAAAACCGTTAAAAACCCCGGAGAACAATCTCCAGGCAGATGAGATGGCCGCTCAGTCCGAAGAGCAGCCGGCCGATACGCACAAACTCGTTCCCGAACAATTCCTGACGGATCTTGGCTCGCTTGCAGAAATTCTCGAAACGAACCCGACTATCCTTGAACCTATTCGTGAGGTCTTCGAGTACCATCTTGTCGACCCGATCGATCGGAAAACCTTCCCGAAACTCGTGAATGCCATGTCGATGCTTCTTGGGGCAAATGCGACAATGGTTCTCATGACGGCCTGCCATGTTAATTCATCGGCATTTTTCGAAGATTTGCTGCATTCAATCAAAGAAGATAAACAGAAAAGTGCCGTCTGGATCATCCAGCATCTAACATCGCTGTATGGGAACCGTGTCCAGCAGGCATATACGCTCTCCGCCGGCACGATGGATGAAGACTGGCACATGATCGACGTCAACACCTATAAGCGGGAAGGCGACACGCCTCTCTGGATACTTAGCCTTGAACTCGTGCTCTACAATGGGACCGAGACCAAAATCACCATGACTCCTGACTCCGTCTTTCAGCTGGTCGAGATCCTATCCGCAGAATTTGCAAAAAATATCCCGAAGGAAAATGTGGACGAAGGACTCATCACCAAATGCGAAAAGAACTTCACCGCATTTTATGAAAAGTTCTACAAAGGCAAAGATGAGGAGAGAAAAGAGGACGAGCACCCGCCCGGGTATGCGTGAAAGCGCTTGATTGTCCTTTTTGGAAAAAACAACGTATAAGGATTGCAACTCTCCTGTTGCCGGAGAGTAGATACAGAATTTATCAAACAAATAAAACGTATGTTTGGGGAGAGATAATGTTTCGGATCGGCGAGTTTTCGAAAATGAGCAAGAACACCGTTAAAACTCTGCGATACTATGACGAGATCGGGATCCTTGAACCGGAAAAGGTCGATCTTGCACGCTACCTTTACTACAAAACCGGTCAGCTTGTCAAGCTCCACTAAATCCAGTCGCTTCAGCAGGCAGGCCTATCCCTGGACGATATTAAGAAAATAATCTCCGGAGAGGATGCCGCAGAAATTCTGGAAAAAAGAAGAATCGGACTTGAAACTGAACTAAGGGAAAAAAACCGACCAGCTCTCCCGAATCGATTTCATTCTACAAGGAAAAGAGGATGAGTATTTTATGAATTATCAGGCAACTATCAAAGAAATTCCAGAGTGTATCGTCTACTCGAAAAAAATGACGATCCCAAACTATGACGCATACTTTACCGAGATTCCGGCAATAGGTGCGGAATATGCGGCTGCAAACCCAGACATCAAATGCACAGTGCCGGGTTACTGTTTTGTCGTGTATCTCGATGGAGAATACCGGGAAAAAGACATTAATGTCGAGTATTGTGAAGCGGTTGACAAATTCGGAAAAGAAGTGGGCGGCATCAAATTCAAAAAGATGCCGGCCATCACCGCAGTATCCGTAATGCACAAAGGACCTTACAGTGCTCTCCGCGAGGCCTATGCATTCATATTCAAATGGATCGAGGAGAACGGCTACACAGTTACGGATAACCCGAGAGAAAGTTATATTGACGGGATTTGGAATCAGAAAACCGAAGATGACTGGCTCACCGAGATTCAAGTACCTGTACAGAAAAAGGATAACTAATTATTTTTTCAAAAAAAGGTGTCTACTGGGAGTTCCGGTTAGTTTTTGCGTCTTGCAAAAGCGAATACTGATGCTGCACAAAGACCTGCAAGGATTCCTACCGCTGGAACAGGTGTCTGGGTAGAACCAGCAGATGAATTGCTCTTTGCATAGATCATCTGATCGTCAAGTTCCGAATCAGATAAATTATATCTGAAGAACATTGAGTAGAACTCCTTGACTCTGTCATCGACGTTGTAATTGAACACGTCAGGATAGAACATATTGCCAAGCCAGATCATGGAAAGAAGCCGCTGAACCGAGGGTGGACCGCCCATCCAGCTGTAGGGACCGTACGGTGCTTCGTAGACATTTCCATTCTTCACAGCAGAAAGTGACTTCTACATCTCACCGTTCATAATTGCATTATAGTAAGCATGATCAGCATCGTAAGCTACAATGATATAATCCGGATTCATCGAAAGGATATCTTCCATCGTATACTCATCACCTAATCCGCTGCCTGTAACAGCAGGTCCTGCAAGGTTATCCGCCAGATAGTTGATTACTTCGCCGTGATACGAATTCTCGCCGGATTCGATCAGATGGACCGAGTTGCCGTCAACACCGGTGACATAAATCATAGAGACTTTCTTGTCGCCCACTTTTGCCATTCCGGTATCAAACTCTGTCAGAAGATTTGAAACATACGTGGAAAGCTGCTTTCCGCGTGTCTCGTTTCCAAGAAGAGAATCGAGTGTGAGATAGGACTGCGGAATATCACTGAGTTTATTTTGCGTAACGAATGCAAAAGGAACGCCTTTGGTTGCTTGTATAGTGTCAAGATCCGTTTTCATCGTGGATTTTGCCTCACCAACATCGAAAACGACATCATTGTTGAGCTTTTTATTGAGCTCCATGATCTCTTCGGCATTCATTGTCGATTTCGCTCCATAGAACTGACCGGTCACCGGTAAAGCAAGAACAAGTGAATCGATGTATTTTTGCTGATCAGCAGAATATTTGCTGGATATACTCACCAATAAATCAGGATTGAATGAGTAGAGCACAATTTGCGCAAGAGGACCGGAAGGCGATACAGCGTCAATTACTGCCGGCAGCGTGATTTCACGACCGACGTCATCGACAAATGTTTTTGTCTCTTCAGCTGAAACGCCACCACAAAAAACAGCAGCTCCAACACAAATTAGAACCAAAAACAGGATTACTCCTCGTATTTTCATCATAGATACCTTCACCTAATAGATGGATAAAAGAATATGAGTCTGTCCAATCGATAAGTCAATCCATTGGACAGAGTTTTTTTTTGATCGAGATAACTTCACCTAGGAATATCATGATTCAACCGTTTCACTATTGACATGTGATTTGGGGGGAATCTGCCAAATCAGACTTCTTTAGACTTCTTATCGATAATTTGCAAAATTCATATTCTGAAATCTATTCTGTAAATGGGCTAACATCAATAATTGGAACGTTATAAAATTCATTATTGCAGAGAGCGCTCTGTTGTTTTTCTTGCAATGCACCACATCAAATTTGACGGTTTTTTTGAGGTGTGCATGCTTGCGTTCGCACGTTCCCCGCCTTTTCATAGCATCTTTTACCTCCCTTCCATGAAGAATAGTCTGATTTCTGAGATATGCTCCTACCATCTCCCGTTTAACATTCTTGCAGAGAAATACCAGTTTTTCTGTAAGAGACATTTGGGCATTTCCTCCTTTTCTCCAGAACGTATTGATCTGTTTTATTATGGTCTTCTCTGAACCTAATTGGGACAATTGCGCGTCAGATCTCAGTTGAATAAGAGGTTTTGCATGAAGTTTCTCAAATATTAACGTGTGTAGCTCTAGGGAGTCATATCCCGCATCCATCAATACACGATCACAGGATACGCCGAGAAGTTCGGCAATCTGAATCAAAAAATGCGCATAGGGTTTGTCATTCTACGTTCCTTCTGGATGAATCATAAATAAGGGATAAGCCCCCAGATTCAAAATATGTGCTTTATCCATTTTAACCTGATAATGAGGGTTAAACAGACTATTGGGACAATAAAGGCTTGCAACTAAAGGAGTGGAATCGATAATTATCTCGGTTTCAGATTTGAGGAAATGGACAATCTTTTTGCTTATCAAAAACATAAGAACTTCCATACCCTCCTCACCTAACCGATATTTCACAAAGTAATGCAACGTACTTGGCGAAGGTAACTAGAGTGGTGATTTTGCCGGAAGAAGGTGTCTGAGATCTTCTTCCGTTATTTTACGCCGAATATGACGACAGGCTATTCTGCGATAAGTCATGACAACAGTCAGTTTTATCAGAAAATCAATGGGATAATGAAAATAATCGCGAAGATGAGGTGAATAATAAGTTTGTTCGATTTTTCGTACAATGTCACTAATGTTGAGCTGGGACATGAGCCAGCAAATGGACATATCCGGAGGGATGACTCCATTGTTGAAAATACGTTCGTATTCGTCTTGAAATTCAGACATACCACTAGGCGCAGGGATACATAAAGGTATTGTTCCCCTCCAAAAAAGTCGACAATAGTAAATGGGGATGAGTTTATATCACAGAATCCACGATTGGATAGACTCTAAATATCAATCACTCATCCGGTTTACTGCAGGAAACTACCTGTTTTCCGACTCAATTTTTCCTTAATGTTTCCAGAAATCCAACGAAGAGATGTATTTGGAGACTGTTATGAAAAAGAGTTTCAAACTGGAAAATCTTGACTGCGCACACTGTGCAGCTGTTATGGAAAACGGTATAAGAAAAATCGATGGCGTCCATGAAGCAAGTATTAGTTTCATGACCAGACGGCTTGTTCTCGATGCGGATGATAAACGGTTTCCCGACATTCTCAAAGAAGCAAAAGTTATTTGCAGACGTGTTGAGCCGGACTGTGTCATTATCGAGTAACGAATCCGTTTTATGGCCTTTACTCTATCAGCGTGATTCCAGACACGTTGCGATGTATGTGCATATCTCCAGCGCGGTGGGGTCTTTCAAGTAACAACTGGACAAAGAGCGCATGTAATGCGCTCCATTTTTTCTGGAGGAGGGCTGATTTACGAATTATGTACGATACATGCGCGAAAATTTTACCTAATTATGTGGAAATTTACTACAATCCACATTTACGGTAATATCCAAAAAAGCTGGAAAAATTCCAGCATTACCAGAAATATACATTTTTGACGCTAAAAAATCACACGGCCGGCATGAAGTCGAGAGGGGACGTGACATATTCTATGGAGAATCATCTATAACGGCCGCATGAATTATATCCCTTATCACGGGACCAAGACATCTGGCAGGAAGTTTAGAGCTAGCTATTTTGTAATATTTCTGTAGTTAATCGTAGCACTTTATTTGATATAAATTAATAAGATTTGATTCTCAGTGTGTTTGTCGGTGCCCCTCAATAAAATACTTATATTGAGGTAAGTTTGACCAATAAAGCAACATATAAATCATTTAACAAAAAACAAATATGGAGAACTGGAGATTATTTTATAACTAATATATTGATTAATAGTATTCCGTGTTAATTAACTGTATTAGTAAAATAAGTCTGTCCAACCTCCTTGGAACAGATTTTGTTCTATTTAATAAAACTCCATTCGGTAAAAAGCATGCGATTTGCATGAAAAAAAACAGGTAAACATTATGGCAAAATACAAGGATGTCATCGATTTATATGATGACTATGGTAAACTCATACGGAGTAATATATCCCTTGAGCGGATCAGCCCGCTTGTAAACCCGGCAGTCAAGAAAATTATTGACGACACGAAACGTTCTGTTGCAGTTAACCTCGGCGGCATGCAGGATGGTCTGAAGTCGGGTAAGATCGGCAAGCACCAGCAGATCCTTGGACGCGAACTTGACCTTGATATCCTTGGAAACATCGACGCAATCGAAGCAAAGATCAAAGAGTACGTCTCTGTAGAATCCGGCGACGACACCGAGATCAAACGCTTCAACGGTGGAAAACTCCTGCTCGTCAAAGTCCCCTCTGCACGTATCGCAGCAGCAGCAACCTACGATGCAGCTCTGACCTCTGTCGCAGCAGCAACCACCTATGCAGTTGTCGAGCAGTTCAACGTTGACATGTTCAACGCAAACACTGTCAAGGCAGCAGCATTCGGTACCTACCCTGTCACGATGGATCTTGCAGGCGGAGCATGTTCTATGATCATGTCCATCCCGCAGAACAACGAATCTCTCGGATACGCACTTCGTAACATTCCGGCAAACCAGACCGTAATGATGACCCACAGAAACGCAATGCAAGGTGCAGCCCTCGCATCCACCTTCGAGCATGCAGGTCAGTTTGAGATGGGTAACGCAATCGGTCCATTCGAGCGTGCCCAGCTCTTACTCTTTGCCTACCAGGGTCTTAACGCAAACAACATCGTCTACGACCTTGTAAAAGAGAACGGCCAGACCGGTACTGTCGGTAATGTTGTCCAGTCCTTAGTCGAGCGTGCAATGGAAGACAAAGTCATCACTCAGGCAGCAGCAGCCCCAAGCGGTTACTTCAAACCCTACGAGACCAAGGATCCGATGCTCTGGAATGCCTATGCATCCGCCGGTACCCTCGCCGCAACCATGGTCAATGCAGGAGCAGGAAGAATGGCACAGGCAGCATCCTCCACCTTACTCTACTTCAACGACCTTCTTGAGCACGAAACCGGACTTCCGGGATCTGACTTTGGAAGAGTTATGGGAGCTGGTGTTGGTTTCTCCTTCTTCAGCCACTCTATATATGGTGGAGGAGGACCGGGTATCTTCAACGGAAACCATGTCGTTACCCGTCACGCAGCAGGTGTCGCAATGCCCTGTGCAGTTGCAGCATGTGCACTTGATGCAGGTACTCAAATGTTCTCTCCGGAAGGAACCGCAAAGATCTACGGTGAGACCTTCGGTAAGATCGAAGAGTTTGCACGCCCGATCCAGGCAATTGCAAAAGTTGCATAACTTTCATCCGTGAATAACCAAAACAATCACGAAGGAACATAAAAATGGCATATACACCACAATACGGGCCGGGAACTTCCCGCGTCGCGGAAGTACGCCGCAACCAGATGAACCCGAACGTAAAGCTCGAAAAGATTCGCAGCGTCACTGATGAGGACATCGTCCTTATTATGGGACACCGTGCACCAGGACAGGCATACCCGTCGGCACACCCCCCACTCGCAGAGCAGGGAGAGCCAGAATGCCCGATCCGCAAACTCGTTAAACCGACTGAAGGCGCAAAAGCCGGTGACCGTGTCAGATACATTCAGTTCGCTGACTCTATGCTGAACGGTCCCTGTCAGCCTTACCAGAGAACCTATCTCGAATGCTACCGCTTCCGTGGTATCGACCCGGGAACTCTCTCCGGCCGTCAGATCGTCGAGTGCCGCGAGCGTGACCTTGAAGGATACGCACGTGAGCTTATCGAGACCGCTATCTTCGACCCGGCAACCACCGGTATCCGCGGTGCAACCGTGCATGGACACTCACTCCGTCTCGCAGAGAACGGTATGATGTTCGATATGCTCCAGCGTTGTATCCTCGACACCGACGGTGTTGTCAAATACATTAAAGACCAGGTCGGTGTCCCACTTGATCGCAAAGTCGCTGTCGGTAAACCGATGGATGCAGCCTGGCTGAAAGCGAACACCCCGATGTTCCACTCCCTTGTCGGAACTGCATTCCGTTCCGACAGTGAATATGTTGCATATGTTCAGCGTATCCACGCCCTCCGTACCAAATACGGATTCATGCCCAAGGAGGCCTGAGTAATATGGCAAAAGTAGAAAAGACCCAGAAACTTTTCCTTGATGCACTCAAGCAGAAGTTCCCAAAACAGGACGTTGCATCTGTTCAGACAGAGTTCTACAAGTTTAACGGCGTCCAGCAGTCTCCCCGTAAGAGGGAGTTCATGGCCGAGAACAAGAAGATCGAAGCTGAACGCGGCATCTCCATGTACGACCCGAACCGTTGCCACCTTGGCGGTATCCCGATGGGTCAGCGCCAGCTGATGACATACGAACTCTCCGGCACCGGAACCTTCGTTGAGGGTGATGACCTGCATTTCGTCAACAATGCTGCCATGCAGCAGATGTGGGATGATATCCGCAGAACCGTAATCGTGTCCATGGATATGGCCCACCAGACCCTGCAGAAGCGTCTCGGCAAGGAAGTTACTCCGGAAACCATCAACGAGTATCTCCACGTTGTCAACCACGCAATGCCCGGAGGCGCTGTCGTTCAGGAACACATGGTCGAGACCAACCCGGGACTTACCGACGACTGTTACGTCCGTGTGTTTACCGGTGACCAGGAACTCGCCGACAACCTTGAGCCCCAGTTCGTTATCGACGTCGAGAAGCTCTTCCCGAAAAAGCAGGCTGAAGCCCTCCAGGCAGCAGTCGGCAAATCCCTTTGGCAGTGCGTCCACATGCCGACCATCGTCGGCCGTACCTGTGATGGTGGAACGACCTCCCGTTGGTCTGCCATGCAGATCGGTATGTCCTTCATTGCCGCATACCGTATGTGCGCCGGTGAAGCAGCAGTCGCCGACCTTTCCTTTGCAGCAAAGCACGCTGGTGTCATCAACATGGCCCACCACCTGCCTGCCCGCCGTGCCCGCGGCCCGAATGAGCCCGGAGGAATGCTCTTTGGTAACTTCTCCGATATGATCCAGGCAGACCGTGTCAACCCGAACGACCCGGCAAAAGCATCCCTGGAAAATGTCGCAGCAGGCGCCATGCTCTTCGACCAGATCTGGCTCGGATCCTATATGTCCGGCGGTGTCGGTTTCACCCAGTATGCAACCGCAGCCTACACGGATAACATCCTTGATGATTTCACCTACCACGGAATGGACTACATCCACGACAAGTACAAGATCGACTGGAAGAATCCGAACCCGAAAGACAAAGTCAAAGCAACGCAGGAAGTTGTTAACGACATTGCAACCGAAGTCAACCTTTACGGTATGGAGCAGTATGAACAGTTCCCGACCATGATGGAAGACCACTTCGGCGGTTCCCAGCGTGCAGCCGTTCTTGGTGCAGCATGCGGTTTAACCACATCGATTGCAACCGGAAACTCCAACGCCGGTCTCAACGGCTGGTATCTGTCCATGCTTATGCACAAAGACGGATGGTCCAGACTTGGTTTCTTCGGCTACGACCTGCAGGACCAGTGCGGTTCCGCAAACTCACTCTCCATCAGACCTGATGAAGGCTGTATCGGCGAGTTCCGTGGACCGAATTACCCGAACTATGCAATGAACGTCGGTCACCAGGGAGAATACGCAGCTATTGCAGCCTCCGCACACTTCGGCCGCGGCGACGCATGGACGCTCTCACCTCTGATCAAGATCTGTTTCGCAGACCCGGCCCTGAAGTTCGACTTCGCTCACCCGCGTTCAGAATTCGCCAAGGGAGCAATCCGCGAATTCATGCCGGCCGGCGAGAGATCTCTCATCATCCCGGCACAGTAAGTGGTTAATTAACCACTCACTTTTTTTTCTTTTTTCAACAGTTCTGCAAAGGAAAAATCTGCAGCGCTACGCTCATAAAAAAAGTGATACCCTTCCTGATCATATGTCAGAGTGTGGCAATCTTTTCGAAAATTTATCGGATTTAATACATTAGATTAGTTAAGTTCACTCAAAAGCTCGTTCATTCGTTTTAAAATATGTTGAGCTGTATTATACTCGCCATCGGTGAATATAGAAAGTGATATCGTATTATCCCAGGTAATGACCACAATTACAAACGGATTTCCTGTGGTGATATTTGCATAATTCACTGCATCTGTCACCGTAACATCAGTGCCGAAATCCACAACATCTTTCGGCAGGATTCCGGTATTCGACATGAACGGCGTTGAGTAATACTCAGGTTCAAGGTACGGCTTGGCCGCTTCTGACTCCGGTTCTTCGATAGCGAAAAGTTCCCCTATATCCGGAGCTGTCGTCCGATGCATCTTTGATAATGCAGTAACTTCATGAAGAATTGAAAAAATATTTCCGGACTTCGGGACAGGTGCTCTTGACCAGTACGAAACCGAGTAGTTTTTAATTTCGTTTCGAAGATACGGAGGCAGATGTCGTCGGAGATCCACAGCCCCACGGATAGGCACAATAGACATTGAGGTCTGGAACTTGTCCAGTACATACTCCTGTAATACAGCTGCATACACCGTGAGCAGGACATCATTCACCGTTGCGTTATGCCGGCGGGCAAACGCTTTCATATTCTTCAGCACCTGAGGTTGTATCTTTTCGACAAAAAGCTTCGCCATTCCGCGTTTTTCCTGCGGGAAGATAAACAATTTCTGATATTGATGGACAGGAATACGTTTTGACGCTTCAGCGCGGCACATTACGGTGCATGCTTCACGGGAATAAGAATCGAGAAGAGAATCCATCGACCGATTTCCCCATTCTTTGATTGGAATCGGTGTGTAATCCGGATCCCAACCCAGATTTACATAACATGTCGAGATCATTCCAACAATATCCCATAATCCATGTGCATCGGTTACCGTGTGATCAATCGAGAAAACCAGCGTGCATTGCGGCCCGTTCTGATCTGCGGTCACATGCAGTGGAGAATGTTCGTCAGGCAGATTTTGCAGAATATCGGTTACATTCGCAAGATCGGAACTGGCCGCTTTCACCCATTGCGGTTCCCTGGTCAGCAGCACCCACCCGCTATCCTCTTCCTCAAAACTTCCGGTATAATAACATTTAAGAATTGTGACGGCATCTGCAACTTTTGCAACAGCTTTTTCCAGGCGGTCCAGATCGATATATCCGTTCATCTCCAGTTGGAGTGAGATGAAATAGAACCGGTTATCATTGAATTTACGTTGAAAACGATCGAGTTTTGCGGAGGGGATGAATTTGTCTGCCATAAGAACTTTCCAGAAAAAATATTCGCTGTTAGCCTATTTCTATCTCTGGTGAAACTAATTCAACGTTCAGTCGGAAAACCGGCACCCAAAAAGAAATAGAGCAATTATATGTCCGGAAAGACAACCTGTGTGGATATCGGTTACAGGTTTGGGACATAATAGTATGGCAGTATCCGCAAAAACACTCACATTTCATCTTTCCGGAAGATGCGGTAGGGCAGATCAGTTCTTTGACAGCCGAAGCACTCAAAGAAGGAAATATTGAAGAATACAACATCGAACGTCTTCATCTTGCCGTCGAACAGGTCCTCCTGAAATGGCTCGCGGTTCTCGGAGAGGGAACCGAAGGCACATACCGGAGCGGCAAACGTCTGGGTCGTCAGTATATCAATCTCTCGGTTTCAGGACCTAGAGTCAATCCGTTCGGTGAAGAAGGAGGGGACTGTGTTTTAAACGGCGGCAATTCGGTCCAGACATTACTGGCAAATATCGGACTTACCCCGTCGTATCATTACGTAAACGGCGAAAATCAGATCTCTCTCATGCCGAAGTGGAAGAAAATCAATCCGCTGACTTATCTGATCTGCTCGATTTTTGCGGGAGTATTTGTTGGACTTGTATGCCGTGAACTTCCATATGACATCAGATACACTGTCTCCGAGGTTGTAGTTGTCCCCCTGTTTGACACTTTCATTGGACTTTTAATCGCAACCGCTCTTCCCATGATGTTTTTGTCCCTTATCTGGGGAATATACAGTATTGGCGATACAGCCACGCTTGGAAATATCGGAAAACGCGTTATAGGCAGATACCTTGGCAGGATCTACTTCACGTTGGTCATCTGCACACTGGTCTGTGTCTCGTTTTTTGAGTATGCGGCCGGAGGGACAACAGTTGGCGGCGGGGAATTCACGGCGATTTTTTCCATGATTCTTGATATCATTCCCTCCAATCTCATCTCTCCGTTCGTCGAAGGAAATTCTCTCCAAATCATCTTTCTCGCAGTTATGTTTGGTCTTGCCATGCTTATCCTGAACAAAAAGATCCCGGTGATCATACAGTTCGTCGGGCAGGCAAACAACATCATTCAGCTGATCGTGGAATGGATCACGGCGCTCCTTCCTTTGATCATCTTCATCAGTATTCTTCAGCTGATGCTCACGGATATGCTTTCGGATATGTCCGGCCTCGTAAAACTGTTCGTGATCATCCTCCTCTGTGTCGGTGCAAACCTCGTGCTGATGGTCATGAGCGTATCAGTTCGGAGGAAGATCTCCCCGATCATTCTGGTCAAAAAACTCTTACCCTCATTTCTGGTAGCCCTTACGACCGCATCTTCTGCGGCTACCTTCTCGATAAACATGGAGTGCTGCGCGAAAAAACTGGGCATACAGCGTAAACTCGTGAACTTTGGTGTTCCACTAGGGACTGCCTTCTCGAGACCGGGACATGCTGCAGTATTTTTCTGCGTCTGTTTGTTTATGGCCGATACCTACAGCGTGCCGATCACGTTTTCCTGGATATTTGCCGCCATCCTAACCTGCGGCCTTCTTGCTCTTGCAGTACTTCCGGTGCCAGGAGGGGGGATTGCCTGCTACTCGATCCTGTTCCTTCAGCTTGGGATACCGGTAGAAGCACTTTGGATCGCCGTAGTATTGGAGATCGTTCTCGACTTCCTTAGCACATCGCTGAACATGGTCGCAGTGCCTGTGGACATGATCCACGTGGCAGGTAAACTTGATCTGATTGATGAAAAAGTGATGAGAGGCTGAATTCACTTACTATAAATCAAATTGGCTTTATGTTTGATATCTCATTCTTTAGAAACTGTTTTTGCCTCGTCAATACCTCGGGAATACGGTTTGATGTCGATGACCGGTGTTTCATCCAGAGCATCCAATCCGCATACCGTTAGCACATTATCTTTGATGGATTCTATAATCACCAATGTCAGCGAAACAGGGTTTGGACGTGCAGGTGAACGAGTGTTAAAGACTCCGGTCAGCGGGGTCGCGGGATTACCCCGCGGATGCACCTCGATTACATGCCGATCTGAACGGTCGAACCAGCAGATAACAAATATCTGTCTGCCGGGGGAGAGACCATCAAGTCCTTTGGCATACTCCGGAAAGATGGTGATCTGACTGCTCTGTTCATTTTCACGTCCCTGTGATGGGGCATCCCCCTTTTCCTTAAACGGGGATAATACGAATCCTATGGGTTTGCACTCAAATTGTCCAGTCATAATAATTCCTGTTTTTTGTAGAGTAAAGATGTTTGCATGGCTGATTATTCACATGGCACAACGATCGGCATGTGATTATGGTAGATCACATCTACAGGAATGCCGTATACTACCTCGATCATCTCTTCAGTCACCCTGGCTTTATCACACGTCGAGTAAATTTTCCCTTCTTTCATAAATATAAACCGGTCTGCAAACCGAAGAGTCAGATTCAGATCATGCATTGTCATTACGGTTGCCACATCATGATGATCAACTACATTTCGAATGGCCCGTAATATTTCCATCTGCCTGCACAGATCAAGAGCACTTGTCGGTTCATCCAGAAGGAGTACGGAGGATTCCTGAACAATTGCCAGGCAAAGACAGACTCTTTGCAGTTCACCGCCGGAGAGCTCGTCAATATATCTGAGCTGCATGTCGGCAAGCCCAAATCTTTCTATTGCCTTTTCCACGATAGTATAGTCGTGATCAGTGACCCGCCAGCCGATATGCGGTTTTCGTCCGAGAAGGACCGAATCAAAAACCGTCATACGGGCTGATTCATTCCTCTGGGCAACGTAGCCGACATTTTTTGCGATATCATTTCCGCTCATCTTCGTCAGATTCAGCTCGCCAAGCATGACAGTTCCGGTTTTTGGCTGGAGGATCAGGTTCATACACTTAAGAAGTGTTGATTTTCCGACACCGTTTGGACCAAGGATCGCAAGAATTTCGCCGTGGGCAACACCAACACAGATCTCATCAAGGACCCTGGCTGTTTTGTACTCAAAATTAACACCGTTGATATTCAGCAGAGCAGGTGCCGGCGAATCGGTGTAGTGATCATGCGGAACACCGTGGAGATGTTCATGCGTGTGGACATATCCTTCAGAATGAACATGAGGATGGACATGCATTTCTTCATCATGGCTGTGCTCTTCGTGAGATATATCATCAGTCATGTCCGTCTCCCCCTGATAATGAGATACAGGAACACGGGAGCTCCGAGGAATGCTGTAATGACTGCGACAGGCAAAACAGTCGGGGCGATCATTGTTCTTGCAACAGTATCAGAAACAAGCAGAAGAACTGCATCGCAGACAAAACTCGCTGGGATCAAAAACCGGTGATCGTCGCCGACGATACGCCGCATCATGTGCGGACAGACGAGACCGACAAAGCCGATGATGCCTAGAAATGCCACAACGGTTGCACTGATCAGTGACGCTGCGATCATACCCAGAATTCTCGTTCGATCAACGTTCACGCCAAGCCCCTTGGCGGTCTCTTCTCCGGCATCAATCGAGTTGTATTCCCAGCATTTGTAGATGAAATAAATAAAGCAGATAACTGTTATCAGGGTAATCAGGCCAAGTTCTGACCAGCTTGCTCTGGCAACGTCACAAAACTTCCAGAAGACGATCGATGCAAGACGTGTGTCATCAACGAAGTACTGGATCGCCATTAATCCTGCGCTAAATAGCGAACTGATGGCAACACCTGCCAGATTCATGGTTTCAGGACTTGATGAACGGATTTTTGAGATGAACAGAATTATTACCGTTGTCAGAATGGCAAAGAAAAATGCCGACATTGTTGTAAGATACGGATTGTTTATTACAACGACATCGGCGATGTTGCTGCCTGTCGTTCCGGCCCCAAAAAGCAGAATGCCGATAGCTGCCCCGAATGCCGCAGAGCTGGATAAACCAAGGGTAAACGTAGAGACAAGCGTATTACGCAAAACGGACTGCATGGAAACGCCGGCGATCGCGAGACCAGCCCCGGCAACAATGGCTGTTAAAGCCTGCGGGATCCTGATGTTCCAGATGATCCTTTCATAGAGACTTATCCCCCCGCCGCCGAAAATTGTTGCGATGATGTCAGGTATCGGAATAGAAACCGCACCTACCGATACGGAAACGAGAAACATAACGATAGTAGCGACAATCCCTATTAAAATAATCGTGATTTTTTTGCTGACGTAGGCTTTGTAGATGTTTTATTTTTCTTCTTCTTTTGTCATTTTTTTATCCATATCTTGGTGTATCAATCCCTTCCGAATAGGGTTTGATGTCAACAACTGGTGTATGATCCAATGCTTCCAGTCCCTGAACTGTCAGAATACTGCCTTCAATATTCACTAATTTCACCAGTGTTAATGCGATTGGATTTGGGCGATTCGGAGAGCGGTTTGAAAATACACATCGGAGTGGGTTTTTCTCTTCCCTGAGTCTTCGAAACTTCAAAATCGTTTTGTCAGACCAGTCAAACCAGCAAAAAATAAACAGATCGTTCCCAATGCAAAGTCCTTCGGCTGCATCCAGAAATGCAGGTTCGAGTGTGATGATACTTAGTGCTTCGGTATGTCTTCCATGCTTGGAAGCATCTTCACGTGTTTTGAACGAAGATGAAACAAAACCGATAGGAACACAATTCATAGATAATTCAGCCATAATATATCTCCAAAAAATCAGATGGTGGAAAGATCCACTTTCTGATAAGAGAGCCCATTCATGTGCTCTTTCAATTCTTCATACACATCTCCGCCAACAACTATGTTGTAAATCTCATCAGCTTTTTTGGCGAGATTAACATCTGCAAATTGGTCCGGATAGAGCACTGTTACTATGTATTAGGCGTTGACCAGCTGCGTTTCATAGTTTGCACCTGCTGAGATGTCAGGGTTTACTGTGTAGATCTCTCCAGTCTTCGCTGCAGTCAACGTCTTATAAGAGATATCGTTTTTAAGTTCATAGATTGCCCCTCCTCCTGCAGCGTTGAGCGTACCCAATCCGACAAAGATGATTTCTGGATCCCAGGCAAGAATCTGTTCTTTTGAAACCTGTGCATATTCGGTCTGGCCGACATTGGGTATGTTGGATGCAACATTGTTTGCATGAAGAACGGTAAACGGATAATAGGTGGAATTTGTACCATCAAGTCCATTTTCTCCTTTGTAGGATATGCCGCCAACATAGGCACGCTCACCAGATGTTGGAACATTTGCGACACGGGAGGTTAGATCATTTTCCACTGTTGTGAAGTAGGCAATCAGCTCATGATATCTGTCTTCTCTATGCAGGATTGTAGCAAGCATTTCAAGTGAGTCGCAGACTTTTTCTTTCTGGGTCACATAATCCCCAGTGTAAAAGAGAACGACCGGAATGCCAGTTTTATCCTGGATCTCATTTGCAGATTCTATACTCGCTTCACTTGATGCTGCAATAAACAGGATCTCAGCACCGGATGTCAGAAGTTTTTCCCCGTCTACAACGCCTCGTGAGGCTCCAACCTCAGATATGTTGAGGATTTCAGGATTTGCAAGCATATATGGGCGCGGGTCTTCTGGATAAATGTTAAGAGCACTGTCAGAATAATCAACCGCAACTACACGATCTAAATCAACCCCAAGATAGACAAAATATCTCATGGATCCGGAACCGCTGACGGCAATTGTATCAGGGGTGTCGGGAATGGTCACAACGCGGCCAAAGGAGTCAGTGATATTTATTGTTCCATCTCCTGCATCAGGGGGTGCTGACGCATCCTGCACACATACAAAGTGCAAGCACGCAGAGACCTGCACAAAATAAAGTGAGTATTTTTTTGTTCATATTTACAACACGAATTTTGTGTAGGAGAGATTGTTCAGGTTTGCTTTCAGCTGTTCATAAACCGGTGCTCCGTCAATAAACTTGTAGATCTCATTTGCTTTTTCTGCCGGGTCAATGTCTGCAAACTGTTCGGGGTAGAGAATTGTTCCGATGTAGTAGGCGTTTGCCATGCTCGTTTCGTGGTTCGTACCCATCGATGTGTGGGGATTGACCGCATAAACTTCATCGGTCTTGACCGCAGTCAGTTTCTGATAGGATGGATTGGTCTGCAGTTCATAGATCGCCCTTCCACCGGCAGCTGTCATTGTGCCGAGGTCGACAAAGATGATGTCTGCATCCCATGCAAGGATCTGCTCCTTCGAGACCGCCGCATATCCGGTGCTCGTGCCCGAACTCACTACAGATGCGACATTCTTTGCATGAAGGACGGTGAATGGATAATAGGCCGGGTCGGTCCCGTCGATCCCGTCGATCCCGTGGGCACCGCTGTAGGAGATACCGCCGACATAAACGGTTGGTTTATCCGCATCGGAAATCCCTGCAGTTTGGGTTTCAAGATCGGTTCGAACATCAGCAAAGTATTGTATGACATCCTCTGCCCGTTTATCGGCGTGGAGAATTTCGCCGATCATTCGAAGCGATGAGGCAACTTTGTCACCACTCGTAACATAATCTCCCGAATAGAACAAAACAACAGGTATCCCGGTTTTTTCCTGGATCTCGTTTGCTGACTTGATTGCTGTATCACTGTAGCCTGCCATGAACACAATATCGGGATTGATTGAAAGAAGTTTCTCTGCATCAACTACGCCTTTTGCGGTTCCAAGAGCCGGGAGGTCTTTGATTTCCGGATTGGCAAGCATGTAGGGACAGACATCCTTGTCAAAATTAAGAAGACTGCTGTCCTGATAATCTATTGCCACAATACGGTCCGTTACGTTGAGGTAAGCAAAGTAACGTGTAGAACCAGAGCCGCTGACGGCGATCCTTTCTGGATTGTCTGGAACAACAACTACTCGGCCGGCAGAATCGGTGATCGTAATCGTTCCATCTCCTGAATCTTCCGGAGAGGTCACACAGCCTGCAGATACACATACGAGAGCGAGAGCAAGCAATAAAAGTACAGTAAATAATCTCTCCGTGGTGTTAACAAATAATTAATTAATCACACCATATAATATGTATTTCCATTTCGTCTGCTTTCGAAGCACACAACAAATTATTTAGTATGATATTTATATTGGGTAAGGCGTAATCTATTATTATGAGTCTGTCCAATCGATACGTCAATCCATTGGACATAGTTTTTTTTGATCGAGATAACTTCACCTAGGAATATCATGATTCAACCGTTTCACTATTGACATGGGATTGGGGGGGAATCTACCAAATCAGACTTCTTTAGACTTCTTATCGATAATTTGCAAAATTCATATTCTGAAATCTATTCTGTAAATTGGCTAACATCAATAATTGGAACGTTATAAAATTCATTATTGCAGAGAGCGCTCTGTTGTTTTTCTTGCAATGCACCACATCAAATTTGACGGTTTTTTTGAGGTGTGCATGCTTGCGTTCGCACGTTCCCCGCCTTTTCATAGCATCTTTTACCTACCTTCCATGAAGAATAGTCTGATTTCTGAGATATGCTCCTACCATCTCCCGTTTACCATTCTTGCAGAGAAATACCAGTTTTTCTGTAAGAGACATTTGGGCATTTCCTCCTTTTCTCCAGAACGTATTGATCTGTTTTATTATGGTCTTCTCTGAACCTAATTGGGACAATTGCGCGTCAGATCTCAGTTGAATAAGGGGTTTTGCATGAAGTTTCTCAAAATATTAACGTGTGTAGCTATAGGGAGTCATATCCCGCATCCATCAATACACGATCACAGGATACGCCGAGAAGTTCGGCAATCTGAATCAAAAAATGCGCATAGGGTTTGTCATTCTCCGTTCCTTCTAAATGAATCATAAACAAGGGATAAGCCCCCAGATTCAAAATATGTGCTTTATCCATTTTAACCTGATAATGAGGGTTAAACAGACTATTGGGACAATAACGGCTTGCAACTAAAGGAGTGGAATCGATAATTACCTCGGTTTCAGATTTGAGGAAATGGACAATCTTTTTGCTTATCAAAAACATAAGAACTTCCATACCCTCCTCACCTAACCGATATTTCACAAAGTAATGCAACGTAATCGGCGAAGGTAACCAGAGTGGTGATTTTGCCGGAAGAAGGTGTCTGAGATCTTCTTCCGTTATTTTACGCCTAATATGACGATAGGCTATTCTGCGATAAGTCATGACAACAGTCAGTTTTATCAGAAAATCAATGGGATAATGAAAATAATCGCGAAGATGAGGTGAATAATAAGTTTGTTCGATTTTTCGTACAATGTCACTAATGTTGAGCTGGGACATGAGCCAGCAAATGGACATATCCGGAGGGATGACTCCATTGTTGAAAATAGGTTCGTATTCGTCTTGAAATTCAGACATACCACTCGGCGCAGGGATACATAAAGGTATTGTTCCCCTCCAAAAAAGTCGACAAGAGTAAATGGGGGATGAGTTTATATCACAGAATCCACGATTGGACAGACTCTATCCACTTCCTCTTTGGGATATCTATTATCAGCTGGGATACGTGATAACCACACAAGAGCTTCATTGATCTCCAATCAAATTTGGAATTTATCAGATTTCAATATGGTAGAAAAGTCATTATTTTCCAAATACTCCAGAATATTTCTGCGCACGCAACCGATCTGAAATACATATTCACTTAGAATATTTGATGTGAAATCATGAATTATATCGCAATATATTGGATATAATGGCATAACGTTTGAACCTTCTCCAAAGAAATTACCCCTCCATTTGGGTTTACTGCCAACATCGCAATACGTATTCTGGAGGGATGTCTCCTGACAGATAAGGATGCTTTCTATAGCTGGATGCTTTTTAGAAGACTACATATTGCGGCTTTACATTTTATTGAATCGGCAGATGTATGCGATCTTGGTGGCCACAATACTGATTTGAGAGCACGAAATGCCATTTTTTCACGATACGGGGTCCCCTCTAGCTCAATGATATCACCTAAAATGGCTATCACCTGAGTGAGATAATCATAACTCCATGCAAGTCTTTCCAGACCCCAGATAAGACCTGGCAAATATGATGTTTGACCAAATTGATTTGGTGCTTCTCGAATCAAATCCTTCAATAGAGACGTTTTCAGATTTTTCCGGAGTATGTTGAGAAATTCTCTTTGGGACGCTTCTGCCAAGATTGATATTGATTGGTCAAGTGTGGCGTAAAGTTTCCAATTGGGTGGGGAAAGAATTTCACAAACCGACATTTGAATTAGTGATTGAACATCAATATCTAGTCCGCTGTTTTTTGACAGAGAGGACTCGCCAGAAATGCTAAGGTATCCGTCATCCCCTCACGCAACATAGAAGAATATGTGGGACTTTTCGTTAGCATGGAGGCTATGAATCTTTCATTCGGTTCAAGCTCATATTTCGGTTCAATCTCTTGTAATACCTGAACCGCATGTTTGCAGAACTTCTGAATATGTTCAGCTCTAACTCTTTCCCAGATTACATCCCAGATTTCCAGTTTTCGTGTTACTCTCCAGAAATTATTTTCTTCATCAATCGGAACCTGAGGAGACTGCTGGAGAGTGTTGGTTATTTCCCGTATCCACTCCTCGTATGGTTTCTTGACAAAATTCGAAATTATTTTTCGATCCCCTTCATAACTTCCGTTACACTTCCCAAAGAGACATGCAGATAATATTGTATTCACATCGATATTTCCCAAATTCCATGTTGAACTGATTGAATAACCAGAAATTAGAGTCCGAAGATTGCTTGGATTTCCGAAACATTTGTATGCATAGTTGAATGCTTCTAACTTCCCATATCCAAGTTTATCTAATTCTGTGGAGATATATTCTGGTGGAATATCTGGGAGAGTGATTGTGTAAGTGTTTGTAATTGGATTTTTACTTGGTTTACTAGAGTAAATTACTGAATGTTCTCTTGAATTTGCTTCTCTAATTAATTTTTCTTCGTCAATAACGTCGAATGTGATGATGAATACATGGGCTCCAGATTCACTAACCATTTTTTGAAAAGCTGATTGTGTATCAATGACCAATGTTTTTGAATACCATGTCTTCCCGTCATCTCTGTTTTGTAAGACAGCAGCAATGAAATCCGGAATTTGAGCTGGATAATAGGTGGTCAGTTTGAGACTGTTTTGATTCTCATCAAAGAATTGGTTAACACGCTCTTTTGCTTCCGCACGATTTACAAGAAATATCTCTGGGGTTAATGGATGTTCTCTTGTAGCCCGTTTCACATCATCCCAATATTTTTCTATTGGCTGGATATCCTCATAGGGCATATTCATCTCATGTGCCATCCATTTTGCAACTGTTGGGTAGATGGAAAGCCAATCACATAAGGAGTCAGCATCAATAATTTTGATATCCCTCCACCCACTCTTTTTGATCTCATCAAGGATCCACTTGTCACGGTAAGTTTTATCTAAAAATTTACCCGTTGCAAAACGTGGTATTACAAACACAAATGTTGAATCTTATTTATCGTAATGATCATTCTGAAATTTTTTTTCAGATGACTGCAGATCACTCTTGAATTTGTTACTAGAATCCTTGTTCGTTCCAATTTCCCAGCAAAAATATCCATTTGGAATATATTGGATTGGAGACTCTTTGACGTTGAGTTCTCCGTCAAAACCATGTTACATAATTACTTTTGGAAATCGACATTCAATTGGATTAGATACGGATGCCCGAACCAAACGATCCACAAGTTCGACAATAATCTCCTGGGCTCTTCGTGAATTCTGATCAACCCAACTCTGCAGTTTTTCTTCGGTAATTCTACGATAATAGGTCATCTCCATCCCCTATCCAGAACGTATGTCATAATATGCATTCTAAGATGGGCGCTTATTTAAATCTATTAACATATGAGAGATCATAACGCCCCTCCTCCTCAAAATAAGAGGAAAATAGTTGCATCTCTTCATCAAAAAAAAGCTTTTCCACCGCGGGCCGCTCCGCACTGAATCGCAAACCTTCGGTTTGCTCAGTTGAGGGCGAGCCTAACGGTTCACCCAGTAGTCACTTCCCCACCCCCCGAGATATAACAAAAAACATCCATTTTACCTCACGGGAGCCGCCGGGCGGCGACAGGATTTGCCCGAACGTTCCCGATGAGGGATGAGCAAGACAGCGTAGCTGGATTGCGAAAGTGAGGATAAGCAAATCCGATTCTGAGAGCCCGAAGGGCGGGATTCGCGCCGATTCGCGGTTGGTTCATCTCTTGCGTCCACATATCCCTACCACTTCTCTTCTCATAACATCCCAATATCTCCCATCAATTTATCCCTGTCCCCCTTTTTGTGCATTTCGTT
Organism: Methanocorpusculum sp.; assembly: GCA_965229365.1. Lineage (GTDB taxonomy): Archaea > Halobacteriota > Methanomicrobia > Methanomicrobiales > Methanocorpusculaceae > Methanocorpusculum. Next base: position 619,073 of record OZ245878.1, read on the forward strand.
GATTTTCGCAGATTTCGTGTGGTGGACGGGGAAGGGGACGATATGCATGCTCCCCCTCTCATCTTTTTGAGTTTCGTGTTTTCGTCTTGTTTTCGTGAATTTCGTGTGATGGATGATAATACCCAAATAATATCCCATACACGAAACCGAAGCGTACACCAAAAAAAAGCTCACCCTCGGAAATATATGGCCGGCGTTATATTTCAGGACTCACGATCGGACAAACCCGCCCCCATCCATCCCTATCCACAATACTCATAACTTCCGGCATGCAATTACATAACCACTATGGACTTCGGCGGTTCTATCGGAAAAAACACCTATGTCGCACCCAACGCGACCCTCAAAGGCGACGTAACTCTTGGTGACAACGTCACCATCCTTTTCGGGGCGGTCCTTCGTGCTGATATGGAAAAAATCACCATCGGAAACGGATCCAATGTCCAGGACAACGCGGTCATCCACGAAAGCCACGGATATCCCGTCACGATCGGCGAAAACGTCTCGATCGGTCACGGGGCGATCATTCACGGGGCAACAATCGAAGACGACGCCCTCATCGGGATGGGAGCGATCGTTTTAAACGGCGCAAAGATCGGCAAAGGATCCCTTATTGCAGCCGGAGCTCTTGTCTCCGAAAGAAAAGAGATTCCCCCCAACTCGCTCGTCATCGGCGTTCCCGGCAAAGTCGTTCGCGAACTCACGCCCGAAGAGGCTGCCAGCAACTTCAAAAACGCTGCGACCTACGTCTCCGTCGGACAGAGGTATCTTCATGAATAATGTTGTTGTCATTGGCGGTGGGGTCGCCGGCATCCAAAGTGCCATGGACATTGCCAATCACAACATCCACGTCTATCTGATCGAGCGTGAGCCCTCGATCGGCGGCCACATGGCCATGCTCGACAAAACCTTCCCGACCAACGACTGTTCGATGTGCATCCTTTCGCCGAAGATGGCCGAGATTTCCCGGCACCCGAACGTCACGATCCTCACCCTCGCCGAGGTCGAAAAGATCGAAGGAGAGGTTGGGAATTTCACCGTCAACGTCACCAAATATCCCCGATACATCAATGAAAAAGAGTGCACGGGCTGCGGCGACTGTATCACCATCTGCCCGATCGAAGTCTACAACAAATTCGATGCCGGCATCGGGGTTCGAAAAGCGATCTACAAACCCCACGCCCAGTCGATCCCAAACATCGTCGTCAAAGATAATCTCCACTGTATTGAATGCGGCCTCTGCTACGGAGTCTGTGGCAAAGACGCCGTCCTCAAAGTCGCCGATGCAAAAGTCGAGACCCTCGAGATCAACGCCTCCGCCGTCGTGATCGCGACCGGATATTCGCTCTTCGACCCGCAGAAAAAATCCAGATTCGGCTATCTTCGCTACCCGGACGTCATCACCTCGCTTGAGTTCGAGCGGATGATCAATGCCGGCGGACCGACCACCGGCAACTTACGCCGGCTTTCGAACGGCGAAACGCCCAAAAACATCGTTTTCGTACAGTGTGTGGGATCGCGTGACATGACAATCAACAGAAACATCTGTTCCTGCGTGTGCTGCATGTACGCCCTCAAAAACTCCATGCTCATCAAAGAGCATTATCCGGATTGCGAGGTCTCGATCCTCCACTCGGATATCCGTGCCTACGGAAAAGGCTACGAGGAGTATTATCAGCGGGCGATCGACGGCGGCGTCAAAATCATCCGGGGTCTGCCGGGCGATGTCCAGGACAATGGAAAAGGCCGACTCGTTCTTCCGGTCGAAAACACTGAGACCCGGGAGTTCATCAATCTGGAAGCTGATCTGGTCATCCTTTCGGTCGGCATGCTACCCGAACCGGACACCGTGCGCCTGGCAAAATCCATTGGCCTCGGCCTCGATGAACACCAGTTCCTGAGTTCGGCCGATATGAAGCTCGACCCGGCGGGAACGATTCGCCCGGGAATCTACATCGCCGGGGCCGCCCTTGCGCCGAAGGATATTCCCGACTGCGTAATGTCCGCCGGTGCGGCCGCGATGAAAGCCTCCATCGACGTTGTCAGGAGCGAACAGTGATCGAGGACAAAACCATCTGGTGGAACGAGGAAAAGAGTTCCGTGATGCTCATCGACCAGACGCTGCTGCCGACCGAGTATAAGGTCATCGAGATCACCGAAGTATCCCGGCTCGCAGACGCGATCCGCCGGCTCGAGGTCAGAGGAGCTCCGGCTCTCGGCGTTGCCGGCGCATTTGGGGTCGCTTTATCTGCGGCACGCTGTGTCTCCGACGTCGAGTTCAACGAGACGATCGCGGCCGATGCTGCTCTTCTGAAAAGCACGCGTCCTACTGCCGTGAACCTTGCATGGGGCGTGGATAAAGTCCTCCGCAGCATGGAGAACCTCCCGCCGGAAATGGCACGGATCATGGCGCTTTTTGCCGCGAAAAACATCGCCGAGAACGATACGAAAGCCTGCATGCTTCTCGGACACAACGGCGCCTCGCTCCTCCCGCAGATCGGGACCGTGCTTACCCATTGTAATGCAGGGGCACTCGCCTGCTCCTCATGGGGCACGGCACTTGGCGTCATCCGCTCCGCTAAAAAGATGGGCAAGAAGATCTCGGTCATCTCCTGTGAGACCCGCCCTCTTCTCCAGGGCTCCCGGCTCACCGCCTGGGAACTTGCCCGCGATGAGATCCCCGTGACAACGATCGTCGACTCCGAAGCCGCATATTTGATGCGTCATGGAAAAATCGACGCCTTTATCGTCGGCGCCGACCGGATCACAAAAGACGCCGTCTTCAACAAGATCGGGACCTATATGCATGCCGTCTGCGCAAAACACCACGGCATCCCGTTCTATGTCGCGGCTCCGGTCTCGACCTTCGACGCCGAAGCATCCGAGGCCAATATCACCATCGAACAGCGTGACCGGACCGAGGTCTCCGGCTTTTTCGGCAGAACTACCGTCCCCGAAAACGTCCCGGTCATCAACTACGCATTCGACGCGACGCCTCTGGATCTTGTTACCGCCATTATAACCGAAAAGGGTGTCCTGTATCCCCCATATGATTTTTCGGAAATGAAATAAATGGCTGCGACCCTCTCACTTGCATTTTTTGACAGTCTGGTCTGGAATAATCTGGCACTGATACTTGGCGAGCTTCTTCTGATCTTCATAGCTTTCTGGCTGATCTTTTCCATTCTGATGGCGATCTTAATCGTCATCTCGATCCATCAAAAACAGATGTACTTTCCGCGGCTTCTCCGGCCGTTCTTTACGATCATGGAGGGCACGGTCAGGATCGTCTGTCTCCTCCTCGGCGTCGACGGAAAAGAGCTGATGGAGTTTCTGATCAGGATCGACAACGAAATGAACTACTCCAACTTCGCCAAAATCCCTGTCGATCAGCGGGTCGTCTTCTTTCCCCAGTGTCTCCGGGCCCATGACTGCCCGGCACGTCTGACCCCTGATGGACTCAAATGCGTTTCCTGCGGCCGCTGCGGGCTTGGAAGGGCTGTCCCTGCTCTCAACGGAGCCGGATACAAGACGTTCATCATCCCGGGTTCGACCTTCATCAAAAGGATGATAAAAAAATATAACCCGAAGGCCATGATCGGCGTCGGCTGTATGATGGAAGTCAAAGAAGGACTGGAGATGGGGCGAAAGATCTCCATGATGACGATCGGCTTCGTGACAAAAACGGACGGATGCGTGGAGACGACCATGGACTACGAAGAGCTCATGGAGGTCGCGTCCCTCGGCCTTGCCCACCCCGTAGTCATGAAACCCATTACCAACGGCAAACTCCCCGGTTCTAAAACATAATAACCCCATGCCGCAAACATGTAACCCGCATGAAAAACCTGATCGTGAAGGGTGCAAGACAGCACAACCTTCAGAATATCAATATAGAACTCCCGCGTGACAAACTCATCATCGTCACCGGGGTTTCGGGTTCGGGAAAATCCACACTCGCTTTTGATACGATTTATGCGGAAGGGCACCGCAGATACGTCGAATCGCTCTCCGCTTATGCCCGCCAGTTCCTTGGAATGATGCACAAACCCGACGTCGATTCCATCGAAGGCCTCTCCCCCGCAATATCCATCGAACAGAAGACCACGTCGAAAAATCCGCGCTCTACCGTTGGTACGGTGACGGAGATTTATGATTACCTGCGTTTACTGTATGCTAGGATCGGGATTCCCTACTGTCCGATCCATAACGTAAAAATCGAGTCGAGGACTCCCGGACAAATCGCGGATTCGATCCAGAAAGAGTATCCTGAGACGATGATCACGATCCTCGCCCCGATCATCCGCAAGAAAAAAGGGACCTACGAACAGCTGTTCCGCGATCTGCATGCCGAAGGATTTACGCGAGTCCGTGTCGACGGAGAGATTTTTCGGACCGACGACGAGATCAAGCTCGGCAGATACATCATGCACAACATCGATGTCGTCATTGACCGGGTGGACACCACGGACCGGAGCCGGGTGACCGAGGCGATCGAATCGGCGCTGAAGCATGCCGAGGACGGAGTCGTGTATGCAAACGCCGGCGAGACGGATTCCGTCTACTCGGCACGGATGGCATGCCCCGTCTGCGGCCTCTCGTTCGAGGAGCTCCAGCCGAGAATGTTCTCGTTCAACAGTCCGTTCGGGGCCTGTCCGACCTGTAACGGGCTCGGGTTCCAGATGGTCTTCGATCCTGATCTGATCATCCCGGACAAAACCCTCTCGCTTGCGGACGGCGCCGTCGCGGTGTACAAAAATTTCCTCGACGGGTTCCGTGTCCAGTATCTGGACGCGGTCGCGAAACATCTCGGCTTCACGCTGATGACGCCGGTGAGCGAGTTCACCAAAGAGCAGTACGACGGGCTGATGTACGGCGTGAACCAGGACATGAAGTTCCGCCATACCTCGAAGAATGCCGAGTGGGCCTATCACGGGACCTGGGAGGGGCTGCTTCCCCAGACCGAACGTCTGTATAAGGAGACGAAGTCGGAGTACCGCAAAGAGGAGCTTGAGAAGTTCATGCGGATTCTTCCCTGCCCGACCTGTCACGGAAAAAGGCTGAAGGATCACGTGCTCGCGGTCAAAGTGGGCGATCAGTCCATCGCGGACGTCGCCGATATGTCGATCGACGCAGCTCTCGAGTTCTTCGAGTCTTTGCCGCTTTCGGAGAAGGAAGAGGAGATCGCGAGGCTGATCCTTCGGGAGATCAAGTCCAGACTGAACTTCCTGAAGTCGGTCGGTCTCGGCTATCTGACGCTTTCCCGGAGTGCGGGAAGTCTTTCCGGCGGCGAGGCCCAGCGTATCCGGCTGGCCACCCAGATCGGTTCGAACCTGATGGGGGTTTTGTATATTCTGGATGAGCCGTCGATCGGTCTTCACCAGATGGACAACCAGAAACTTATCCAGACTCTGCAGAAGCTCCGCGATCTCGGGAACACGCTACTCGTGGTCGAACACGACGAGGATACGATCCGGGTGGCCGACTATGTAGTGGATATAGGTCCTGGGGCAGGCGTCCACGGCGGTCGTGTTGTTGCCGAAGGAACGCCGGATATGATTCCAACCTTCCCTGAGTCCCTGACGGGGAAGTATCTTTCGGGCGAGCTGTCGATCCCCGTCCCGGAGAAGAGACGGCCGGCGAAGAAGTTCATCCGGCTCAACGGCTGCACGGAGAACAATCTGAAAAATATCGATGCGGCGATCCCGCTTGGGATGCTGACGGTCGTAACGGGCGTTTCGGGATCGGGAAAATCCACGCTGATCTACGACACGCTGTATCAGGCTCTGATGAAGGAGATCTATTCGTCCCGGGTGACGCCGGGCGCCTATAAGGAGCTGATCTTCGAGTCGGAGATCGATAAGGTGATCGTGATCGATCAGTCGCCGATCGGGAGAACGCCCCGTTCGAATCCTGCGACCTACACGAAGGTGTTCGACGATATCCGGAAACTGTTCGCCGAGATGAAGGAAGCGAAGCTCCGCGGATACGGCCCGGGCCGGTTTTCGTTCAATATCAAAGGCGGCCGCTGCGAGGCTTGTTCTGGGGACGGCGTGATGAAGATCGAGATGAACTTCCTGCCGGACGTGTATATCGAGTGTGAGGAGTGTAAGGGGACCCGGTATAATGAGGAGACTCTCGAGGTGAAGTATAAGGGGAAGTCGATCGCGGATGTTTTGAATATGAGCGTGGACGAGGCCCTCGAACTGTTCGAGAACGTGCCGGCTATCAGTACGAAGCTGCAGACGCTTGTCGATGTGGGTCTTGGCTATATCAAGCTCGGGCAGAGTTCGACGACGCTGTCGGGCGGCGAGGCCCAGCGTATCAAACTGACGAGGGAGCTTGCGAAGCGGGCGACGGGGAAGACGGTGTATCTCCTGGATGAGCCGACGACGGGTCTCCATTTCCATGATGTGAAGAAGCTTATCGGGGTGCTGGACAGTCTGGTCGGGAAGGGGAACTCGGTTGTGGTGATCGAGCATAATCTGGATGTGATCAAGTCGGCGGATTATCTGATCGATCTCGGCCCTGAGGGCGGGAATGCTGGCGGCGAGATCATTGCCGAAGGAACTCCGGAGGAAGTGGCGAAGGTGAAGAAGAGTTATACGGGGCAGTTCTTACAGAGGATGCTGTAAGAATGTTTCATTCTTATTTTGGGTTTTGTACTTCGGTTTGGTGTACAGGATTCTTTTTTTATGTGCGTATCCATCACACGAAATGAACGAAAAAATACTAAAACACGAAAAATAAAGAATCGACTGGGTGGAGATGCAGATGATACCCTCCCCCGTCCTCCACACCAAACTATCGAAAATCAACGAAATTCACGAAAATGGGGATAGGGGCGGAAGGATAGACAGGTAAGCTCTGAGACGGAAGTAGTTGGGATGAGTGTGGATGTATGAGATTATTTAACCGCGAATTCACGCGAATCGCATTTTTCTTGCGCCATCGTGCTCTGCTCCGGCTTATCGCCTGCGCAGGAATCGCACGCCGTCTGGAAAAAATGCTGGGAAAAAACCGGCGTGCCGGTTTTTCTTTTTGTTTGTTATTCTTTGTTTGATTTTGGGGTGCGGGGACGCGACTTCGGCGCGGAGCGGCCCGCGGTGGAGATATCTTATTTTTGCGTTTGGGAGATGGGATTCTCTTTTTTACTGGCGTTTACGTCGGTTTCGGACATGATATTATTGTGGACACAGGAGATAAAAACTAATCGCAAATCTGTGTTATCTAGTTTTTTGGATGATAATTTCAACGCTAAATAATTTGGAATTGAGTAATTCATTGACTGATGTTCATAAATTTCTTCAGCAGATTTATCCTCCTTTCCATCAGAATCCTGGTCTTAAAAGAGATCGAATTCCCAGTATACACCGTTTATTATCTTCGACAATCCCCTGATAATATTTTTCAGTCCAGTTGATTTTCTGCAGAATTTTTTCTTTGTCTGCATATGCGGATTTCATTTTGGTAAGAACATCTCGGACTCGATCTAAAATCTCATTTGCATGTCCACAATGTTCCAACTCAATATTTATTGCAAGATAATTCATGTATGTCAATTGGTCAACATCTTTTTTGATATAGATACGCCCGCTATTACACAAATAATAGGGCATAATACTATCATCCAGATTCAGAACAGACGAATCGACGATGATTCGCGGAAATACTGTAATCTGTTCTTCGATATAATTTGCCTGAATCAGGGCTTTTCTCCAGATAAAACTAGTGGGATCTCCCTTAGTAGGATCACGGATGTACAACTCGCCAATAGTAATACACCCACGGACAAGCCACTGGAAATTTATCAGAGTATGTGTTTGGAAATATACCAGTAAAGTGAGGAGCCGGAAAATACTATTATCCTTGTCGTCCGATTTATCATGCACTTTCTCCGTAATCACGATATTGTCAGAGAATATCTTGAATATGGGTTTTTCATGTGTGTAGGTTTCCTGTAGATTAAGGGAATATTTCCACGCATCCTGATACAAGGTATTGATTTTGTTCAACCACTCCCCGTCTTTTTTCATCGCGTATTTTTTCTTTCGACCCAAGCATATCCAAGTATGCGACAAAGTATTTTTCCGCGCGAAGCGTTTCGCTCACGCAAAAACCTCCTTCTTTCCGGTGACGAACTCGTAGATGAGACTCTGTTTATACACAATCAGTTTTTTCGATTGTTAGCTCCTGTTTTTTGATCGAAGCATCATACTTGTATGGCGTGTTATTCATTTTTCTACCTGATATAACACATCGGATGGGTTGGGATCCTTTCTCTTCATCAAATCGGATTTAGATACATCGTCAATATATTTTTCAGTCCAAGCAACTTTTTCCAGAATTTTTTCATCTTCTTTTGCTTCATTTCGAATTGATGCAATGGAAGTTCTGGCTTTTTCGATAAGCTCTGATGGTTTTATTTTCGGATCACTCTCTATCTGAATGCCAAGGTAATCTAATGAGAATAAGCCGTCTTCACCTGGTAAAACTAGAAAAATAAAATCGGATATTTTTACAGGTTCATCATTTTCAGGTATTCTCAGTTTCTTATCAATGATGATTCTGGGATACACCGCACGATTTGATTCGCATTCGTAGGCACGAACAAGTGCTTCGCCCCATGCCATGCTCGATCTAGTAATCTTACCATCAACGGAAATCTCTTTTTCATTAATATACAGGTCAACTAAAGTGAGACATCCGCGAACAAGCCACTGATGATCAGTTAAAGCGTGTGTCTGGAAGAGTCTGTCCAATCGTGGATTCTGTGATATAAACTCATCCCCCATTTACTCTTGTCGACTTTTTTGGAGGGGAACAATACCTTTATGTATCCCTGCGCCGAGTGGTATGTCTGAATTTCAAGACGAATACGATCGTATTTTCAACAATGGAGTCATCCCTCCGGATATGTCCATTTGCTGGCTCATGTCCCAGCTCGACATTAGTGACATTGTACGAAAAATCGAACAAACTTATTATTCACCTCATCTTCGCGATTATTTTCATTATCCCATTGATTTTCTGATAAAACTGACTGTTGTCATGACTTATCGCAGAATAGCCTATCGTCATATTCGACGTAAAATAACGCAAGAAGATCTCAGCCACCTTCTTCCGGCAAAATCACCACTCTGGTTACCTTCGCCGATTACGTTACATTACTTTGTGAAATATCGGTTAGGTGAGGAGGGTATGGAAGTTCTTATGTTTTTGATAAGCAAAAAGATTGTCCATTTCCTCAAATCTGAAACCGAGGTAATTATCGATTCCACTCCTTTAGTTGCAAGCCGTTATTGTCCCAATAGTCTGTTTAACCCTCATTATCAGGTTAAAATGGATAAAGCACATATTTTGAATCTGGGGGCTTATCCCTTGTTTATGATTCATTCAGAAGGAACGGAGAATGACAAACCCTATGCGCATTTTTTGATTCAGATTGCCGAACTTCTCGGCGTATCCTGTGATCGTGTATTGATGGATGCGGGATATGACTCCCTAGAGCTACACACGTTAATATTTGAGAAACTTCATGCAAAAACCCTTATTCAACTGAGATCTGACGCGCAATTGTCCCAATTAGGTTCAGAGAAGACCATAATAAAACAGATCAATACGTTCTGGAGAAAAGGAGGAAATGCCCAAATGTCTCTTACAGAAAAACTGGTATTTCTCTGCAAGAATGGTAAACGGGAGATGATAGGAGCATATCTCAGAAATCAGACTATTCTTCATAGAAGGGAGGTAAAAGATGCTATGAAAAGGCGGGAACGTGCGAACGTAAGCATGCACACCTCAAAAAAACTGTCAAATTTGATGTGGTGCATTGCAAGAAAAACAAAAGAGCGCTCTCTGCAATAATGAATTTTATAACGTTCCAATTATTGATGTTAACCCATTTACAGAATAGATTTCAGAATATGAATTTTGCAAATTATCGATAAGAAGTCTAAAGAAGTCTGATTTGGCAGATTCCCCCAATCCCATGTCAATAGTGAAACGGTTGAATCATGATATTCCTAGGTGAAGTTATCTCGATCAAAAAAAACTATGTCCAATGGATTGAAGTATCGATTGGACAGACTCTGACCATCAACTAACTTTTTTCCCACACGTTTATCACAAACGACTATCTATACTAATCATAAGTATGTTCAAAGTTGGAGAAACCGTACGTTACGGACGTACAGGCACTGTCGGAAAAATCGTAGCGTTTATGGAGGAAAGGGGGGATACTTTCGCCGAACTTGATATTACAGGAATGTACTATCGCATAGATCAGCTCACTGTAATCAAAGAAGAGAAAAGACGTGAGGGAAAAACACGTGACTCGGCGCGGGATTTCAAAGAGGAACAGGAAAAAATACGCGATATGCAGGAAAATGCATGGAGAAATACCGACCAAATTTGTGAAGGCGGCGGATAATACCATTATCACACACATATATCTGTGTTGAAGTCAACTATATAGGGTTAGAGGAGGTTTTGGTTTCTTTGCATGATCCTACAATACCAAATGTGAATATCGGCGTGGTTGGTCACGTTGACCACGGCAAGACTACATTAGTCAGCCAGCTTACCGGCTCGTGGACAGACCGCCACAGTGAAGAACTGAAGCGCGGGATCTCGATCCGGCTTGGGTACGCCGATGCAACGTTTTATAAATGTCCAAAATGCGGGGGGAATGAACTCTGGACAAATACAGAGACATGCCCAACCTGTGGTGAAAAACTTGAAGCTGTAAGATCAGTTTCATTTGTAGATGCACCGGGTCATGAAACTCTCATGGCCACGATGCTTTCAGGCTCCGCCATCATGGACGGCGCGATGCTCGTTATTGCGGCGAATGAACCCTGTCCGCAGCCCCAGACCAAAGAACATCTTATGGCTCTGGAGCTGACAGGCATCAAAAACATCGTCATAGTTCAGAATAAAATCGATGTTGTTCCGCAAAAGAAGACTCTGGAAAACTATAAGCAGATCAAAGCATTCGTAAAAGGAACGGTCGCGGAGAACGCACCTATCATCCCGGTCTCTGCGCAGAAGAAAATTAATTTCGGCATGCTCCTGGACGCGCTGAACACAACGATCCCGGATGTCGAGCGTGTGGCAGATGTCATGCCGATCATGCTGATCGCCCGGTCTTTCGATGTGAACCGCCCGGGAAGTTCATGGCGGGATATCAAAGGCGGTGTTATCGGCGGGTCACTCATTCGTGGGGAGTTCCACGAAGGAGATGAGATAGAGATTCGGCCCGGCAGGCAGTATATGTCGGAGAATAAAGCCAAGTGGGAGCCGATCACCACCAAGATCACCTCGATGAACAAGGCATCTCACAAGGTTCAGACAGCAACCCCCGGCGGACTGGCGGCTATTGGTACAAAACTTGACCCGGCGATTACAAAAAGCGACACGCTTGTCGGGCAGGTCGGCGGTATGGCAGGATCTCTGCCGCCGGTTTGGGATAAACTCAAGTTCGATGTCACCCTCATGGAAAGAGTCGTTGGTTCATCTGCCGAGTTGAACATCGATCCCCTTCGACTCAAAGAACCGCTGATGCTTTCCGTTGGCACGGCTGTTACCGTTGGTATCGTTCTTGCAGTGAAAAAGAACCAGGCTGAGGTAATGCTGAAACGTCCGGTCTGTGCCGAACTTGGTTCTAGGATCGCAATCAGCCGTCAGGTTGGAGGCAGATGGCGTTTGATCGGCATGGGTCTTCTGACCGAGTAACGGTCATCTTAGATACAAACGCTTTGATGATGCCGGCCCAGTTCAATGTTGACCTTTTCGAAGGTCTTTGTGACCTTCTGGGCGCCTATGACGCGCTCGTACCTGCCGAGGTGGTGTACGAACTGCGCGGTCTTTCGACGGGACGCGGAAAAGATGCGGCAGCTGCGCGGTTTGGTTTGACCGTCGCGGCACGTTGCACTGTTCTTTCGGAAATGCCGGAAAATATCTCCGTGGATGATAAAGTCATTCGTACTGCAGAGATGTTTAATGGTGTAGTAGTTACCAATGATAAAGAATTAAGAAATCATCTGAGACAACGCCGTATCCCGGTCATTGTTCTCAGATCGCGCTGCAAACTAGAATTAATCGGAAAATAAGCAAAACAGGCGAGGAGACAAAATATGTATTATAAACTGAAACTCAACGACAAAGTCAGAGTCCCCCCGGAACGCATGGGTGAAGATCTTAACACCGTTATCCTGGACGTCCTTCAGGAACAGTTCGAAGGGAGTGTCGACAAAGAGATGGGCATTTTCATCGCAGTGACATGTGTAAGCCGCGTTGGCGATGGAGAGATCATTTACAGCGACGGAGGAGCATACTATGATGTTGATTTTGAAGCTGTTGTCCTGCGCTTATCCCTTCAGGAAATTATTGAAGGCGTCGTTGTCGAGACAACAAGCTTTGGCGGTTTCGTGTCTCTGGGGCCGATCGATGCCATGCTGCACATGAGTCAGATTTCCGATGAGTACATCGATTATGATGAGAAGAACTCGCGTCTGGTCTGTAAAGACAGCGGCAGAACGATCGGTGTCGGCGACACACTACGTGCACGCGTCGTTGCTCTCTCCTTAAACGAACGTGATTCCCGCGAATCGAAGATCGGTCTGACGATGCGCCAGCCGGGCCTTGGAACACTTGCTTGGATCGAAGAGGACATGAACAAAGAGAAAGCCGAGAAGGAGTTCAAGTAATGACAGCAAAACGTTCCACGCAAAAGAAAGTTCTGCAGGCCTGCCGAAACTGCCACAAAATTCTTGAAGCTGATAAAACCGTCTGCCCCGAATGTCAGAGAAATGCTTTGACACCTGAATGGTTCGGATATCTGGTCATCATCGACTCCCGCCACTCCGATGTTGCGGAAAAGATGAACATTGAATATAACGGCAGATACGCACTCAAGGTAAGATAAATGCTAACGCTCCCGCCAGAAAACCGTTGGCTCTTCAGAGAGCCGTTCGGTACCGTTTTTTCAGATTTTTCCATGGTTCTTCCCTACATAGAGGGTAAGATATTCTGTACTGTCGGGGATGTTGTGACCCATAATGCGCTGTCGGCCGGTCTGATCCCGTCAATTGGAGTTATTGACGGATTTACCAAGCGCTCTCCCTATCTAAAAATGCCGGAGATTCAGGGACATATCCTGCATGTGACAAACCCTGCCGGAACGATTACCGACGAGTTGATCGCCGCGCTCCGTCTGGCAATGGATAAGATCCCCTGTGTGGTCATGGTCAGCGGAGAAGAGGATCTTGCGGTGCTACCTCTCACAGAAATCCTGCCGGACGGCGCTGTTATATTATATGGTCAGCCGGAAGAAGGGCTTGTTGTCTGCGAAGTGAACAAGCAGCTTCGCGCGAATGCAAAAAAGCTTCTGACCTATTTTGTAAGTCTATGACGCCAGTATTAAATATACTGCATTCCAACAATTATGGGATATCGATGGAGATTAAGATTACCTCTAATACCAGGAACGAGCTTTTAAGCCGTAACGAACTTGCATTCACCGCAAGTTATGATGGTGCTACCCCGGCACGTTCAGACATTGGTGCAAAGATTGCAGCGATGCAGAATACCCCTGTTGAAAACCTGATCCTCTCTCAGCTGAAAGGACGTTTCGGAACGAGAGCCGTAACCGGCGTAGCTCGTATCTACGACACCCCCGAAGCACTCAAAGCAACTGAACGCGAGTTCCTGATTGCCCGCGGACAAGCCAAGGCAGAAAAGGAGGAGTAAAAATGGCAGCGAAGAAGGCAGTCAAAGAGACACCAAAACGCAGTGAACTTTACACTGTTGATGCCCAGGGAAAAGCAACCACCTCTCACCGTGCATGCCCGCGCTGCGGAGCCGGTGTCTTCATGGGTGAACACAAAGACCGGTTTTCCTGCGGAAAGTGCGGATACACCGAGTTTAAGCAATAAAATATTTTATCTATGCCCGAAAAAAGGGTTCTCGGCATTGAAGGAACTGCATGGAACTTCAGTGCCGCTGTTTTTGCAGAAGATTTAGTTTGTCTTCACTCTGCACCGTATGTTCCCCCAACCGGCGGGATTCATCCGCGCGAAGCTGCCCAGCATCATGCTTCTGTCGCGTTCGACGTTATCAAAAAAGCTCTGGATGAAGCCAGAGAGAACATCGACGCCGTTGCATTTTCCATCGGCCCGGGTCTTGGCCCGTCACTTCGAATCGCGGCCACCACGGCCCGCACACTTGCACTGAAGTTTGGCGTGCCTCTTATCGGCGTGAATCACTGTGTGGCCCACGTAGAGATCGGCAGATGGTACACAAAGTTTGCCGACCCGATCGTGCTCTACGCATCGGGTGCAAACACGCAGGTCCTTGGATTCCTGAACGGGAAATACCGGATCTTCGGCGAGACTCTGGACATCGGACTCGGCAACGCCCTCGACAAATTCGCGCGGAGTCACAATCTCCCTCACCCGGGCGGCCCAATCATCGAAAAAATGGCGAAAGATGGGTTGTACATCCATCTCCCGTACACGGTAAAAGGCATGGACCTTGCGTTCTCCGGCCTGATGAGTACCGCAAAGGAAGCGACTCAGCGGGGAGAGTCTATGGAAGATGTCTGTTTCAGTTTCCAGGAAACGGCGTTTGCCATGTGCGTGGAAGTGACCGAACGGGCCCTCGCCCATACGGGAAAGGATGAGGTAATTCTCGTCGGCGGCGTCGGTGCCAATACCCGCCTGCAGGAGATGCTCGCAAAAATGTGTGAAGAGCGCGGAGCAAAGTTCATGGCCCCGCCGCGAGTCTACATGGGTGACAACGGCGCGATGATCGCCTACACCGGAAAGATCATGCTCGAAGCCGGATCCACGATTTCGATTTCGGAATCCGTGGTCAATCCCGGATTCAGATCGGATCAGGTCGAGGTAACCTGGCGGCACGATGCCGGGCAGCTCTTTGCCCCCGGCCAATCGGAAACCGCCGAGCGTGGTGCGGAGGCTTCGGTCAATCTCACGGATACAGCTGTGGTGAAAACCCGTCTTGCTAAAGGGTATCGGGTGCCGGAACTCGACCGGCATCTCATTGCCGAACGAACCCGGGCCGAAGCACGTGCGATTTCTGCAGCAAGACGGGGCGGCGTGCCGGTCCCGGTGATCCGCGATGTGACCAACCACGAGATCGTCATGGAAAAACTCGACGGAGATGTGCTCAAGTACGTCATGAACGAAGAGTATGCGAAAGATGCGGGGATCACGGTTGGAAAACTGCACAAAGCAGGAATAACCCACGGAGACCTCACGACCTCGAACATGATCCGGCATAACGGCCGCGTGTATCTGATCGACTTCGGTCTCTCGCAGATGACCGAAGAAATCGAACCGCGTGGGGTCGATCTCCATGTTCTCTTCCAGACTTTGGAGAGTACAACAGAAGATTCGGAGGCCCTCAAATCCGCATTCATTGAAGGATACTGCGCGGCATTTTCCGAAGCCGCGGGCGTGATAAGACGCGAACATGAGATCGAACTTCGTGGGAGATACTTATGATAACTGTAGTTACCGGAAATAAAAACAAAGCCGCGGAGGTCGCTGCATTTTTTGACGGAATCGTGGAGGTCTCCCACATCTCCTTCGACTGCATTGAACCGCAGTCGGACAGCATATCTGAAATTGCCAAGGCAAAGGCAGAGCAGGCATATGCCGCCCTGAAAATTCCCCTGATCGTTGACGACACCGGCCTCTTTATTGAAGCGCTGTCCGGATTTCCCGGTCCTTACGCCGCCTATGTTCAGGATACGCTTGGGAACTCCGGCATTTTACGCCTGATGGAACGTACTCTCAACCGCCGTGCATACTTCGCCACCTCGATCGCCTACATCGATGAAAAGGGTCTCAAGACATTCGAAGGCAGAATCGACGGCGAGATCAGCGATGCTCCCCGGGGGACTGACGGATTCGGGTATGATCCTATTTTTTCCGTTCAGGGCCGGACGCTGGCCGAGATGAACATGCACGAGAAAAATACCGTTTCCCACCGCGCCCGTGCCCTTTTAGCCTTTCGCGACTGGTATATTTCTGCACGGTCTGAACGGAATCGTTAATATCACCAAGATCATACATATTAGAACTCAATATACGGGGTTATTCATAGATGAGATTCCCAGAAGCAGAAGCCAGACTTCTTAATGTTAAAGTTTGCATGAAATGCAACGCACGTAACGCTGTTCGCGCAACGACCTGCCGCAAATGCGGCTCGACGTCCCTTCGCCCGAAGAATAAAGAACGCAAAGCATAATCTTTTACATACATCTGGTGCGGTATTTATGCACCGTCCCATTTTTTGCATGAAAGTATCGTTCCTGAAATAAAGAGCACACCGACATGAAAGCATCATTTTCCGATTTGACGATGTGGATCAACTCTATCTGTGTGTTTGTAGCTGTTTTCATCTGTATTATCTGTAACATGGCCTTCACCAATACCAGCGGATGGCTGGTGTATCCGATCTGTTCGCTGATATTCGGGTGGCTTGTTTTAATGCCGATTCTGTATTATAAAAAGCGCGGGATAAAAACATCTTTTGCAATTATCACGGCGCTTGTGATGCCGTTTCTTCTGGTGATCGACCAGTTCGATGGGGGAGTCCACTGGTTCCTTCCGATCGGCGTGCCGGTCTCAGCCACGGGAATCGTCTTCATGTGGATACTTTACGGTCTGCTGATCAAACTGCGGAACATACGGTTTACCGTGCCGGCGATTATTTTTCTCATCGGTCTTTTGTGTATCTGCATAGATATGATCGTCAAACATGCGCTCGGCGATGCAGGATTTCCCTGGAGTTATCTTGTTGCCAGCATTACCAGTTTTCTCGCCATCGTCATCTCGATTTTCGGCTTTGTAATGAAAAAAAGAAGTCTTCAGACCGAGTAATACGCAACCCTTTTACCTTTTTCCCGGTATTCGCCGGCATAAGTGTCCAGATTCCGTTTGTATCCTATCCTGTCGACAAATCCAAGTTCTTTGAGTTCGGCGCGGACCCGCATAACGTCGGATTCATCTGCCCAGTCTGCAGTAAAAACATAGATCACTTTCCGGTCATCGTGAGAGTCCTCGTTTTCTTTTTCGGTGCTCACTGTTGCTCCGATCCCGAGTCGCCCCTCGATCGTCGCGTCGCGGATCTTCTGCCAGGCGGCATCAACCTCTTCGGGACCGACAAAGATCAGCCATTTTCCCACCTCTTCCACGCCGGTTGCCCCGGATGAAACGCCCGGTTTATCCTGCTGGATCCAATATGATTTCACTGTTTTCGACGGGATGATGCCTTCGCCGAAACGATAGAGGTCTGCGATCTCCTGCGCGGTCCCAAAACGCCTGAGAGAGTCGGCGAGAGGAGCATATTCGGAGGTGAAGTCCTGCATAAGTTTTTGACAGAGTTCGTCGATATCCCTGCCCGATTCCACTTCGCGGAAAAGAAATGATCCTTGTGATTCCTGATGTTTTTCGATGAAGATGGTGAACATTCCAAATGCCAGATTGGCAAGTTCGTCGGCGGGGAACCCCTCTTCGATTATTTCGAAATCATCTGCAGTCATTATTCATTATTGTATCTTCATGTAGTTTATATTTCGGATTGAATATGCGAAGGTCAGGAAACCTATTATTCCGGCATTATCCATACTATGTACAATGATTTGGAAACGTGACTGGGGGCTGATTGGTCGTCAGGTTATAGCCTGGATGATCATGCTCCTGTTGTATATGGTAATACTGACGGTGATCATGGTGTTCCTGAAAGGAACAATGATGTACTTCCTGATCGGTCTGGTATTTATCATGGCGTTTGTGCAGTACTTCTTCTCCGATAAGCTGGTGCAGCGAAGTATGCAGGTTATGCTGGTCGATGAAGACGAGGAACCTCAGTTGTATGCAATGGTTCGCCGGCTGGCTGACGAGGCGGGTCTTCCGATGCCCAAGGTGGGGATCATTCAGCACAAAGCGATGGCAAACATTCCCAATGCCTTTGCGACCGGCAGAAGCCCGAGAAAAGCCGTGGTGGCCGTGACGCCGAAGATCCGGTATCTTCTGACGGATGACGAGCTCGAGGCTGTTTTGGCGCATGAAATGGCTCATGTGAAGAACCGGGACATGCTGACGATGACGGTCGGCAGTTTTGCCGTGATGATCGCTTCGATCATCTTAAACAATGCATTCCTCATGGCGCTGTTCGGCGGGAACCGTGATAGTGAAAACGGCGGCGGGATCATCATATTCATCGCTGCCATGGTCCTGACCTTTGTTGTGTACATCGTCGGAACGATTGTAACCATGGCAATTTCCCGGTACCGGGAGTTCTCGGCAGACCGCGGCAGTGCCTATCTCACCCGCGATCCGGATGCACTTATCCGGGCTCTGAGAAAGATCAGCATCGGCGTGAATGCGGCCTCACCCGATGCAAAACGGGCTGTTTCCGGGACGAATT
This sequence comes from Methanocorpusculum sp., assembly GCA_965229365.1. Classification (GTDB taxonomy): domain Archaea; phylum Halobacteriota; class Methanomicrobia; order Methanomicrobiales; family Methanocorpusculaceae; genus Methanocorpusculum. The sequence goes on from OZ245878.1 coordinate 637,532, forward strand.
CGTTCTTCATCATCCCGGCGATTTCGGGTGAGTCGGTTATGGAGTTGTTTTCCACCCACCCGTCGCTTGAAAAGAGGATCGACAATCTGGAAAAAGTCCGTGCCGAGATCAGAGGATACTGACTACCCAATATTTTTTCGACATGTTTAATTAGATCAAAGAGAAATGTATTTGATGCAAAGACTGCACTGATGGTCTAGAGGTATGACTTTGGCCTTCCAAGCCAATAGCCCGGGTTCGATTCCCGGTCGGTGCACTTTTCATCCTTTTTGTATGGATTCGTGGTCTAGTGGTATGACGTCGCCTTCACACGGCGAAGTTCGGGCGTTCGAGTCGCCCCGGATCCATTCTTTTGCGCTATTATTTGGCGTCTTTTGGAGAATAAGCTTCAAATTAAGCGAATTTGTATTCTCTTGGCTTGATATGTTCGATTTAACTAGTTTTAGGGCTTCATTTACTAATCCAGACAGATTTAGGCCTTTTTCATGTACAAATTCTTGCAATTCTGCATCTATATAAATACACACTTGTTTCTTTGAATCGTTCGGATTCTTCTTCTTTTTTTGATTTGGCATTTTTCCTGTTTCCATTTCCACTCTATATGTGATTATATAATCCTATATAGAAATTGGGCAATCAAATATTGGCGCGAGAGACCATAAAGACCGGGTTCCGAAAAGGGTACACATATGGTTAACTCATATTTTTTTGATATAACAAAAATATAGTGTTTATATGGTTAAATGTTGTTATAATAGAGCGTGTTTGAGATGAACAACCACGAGAAAAATCAGGATTTTTGAATTCTCAGGAGATGCGGCATACTTCATCAGCCGAGCCTTGAAGGACGAGCCGGAAGGCAGAACGACCCCTTCACCCTGAACGTTCGAACAAACGAAGAAATGTAAACTTGAACGATCCGTATGTTCAGGCGTTCTTATCGCCGGGACTGATAGATCGATTCAGAGAAATTCTTTTAGAGGGGGATTAACACCCCTCCAATTTTATGTAACAATTTTATTTGGGAAGTCATTTATATTTCATTAAGACAAGTATTTTTGACATGTCACCTTGGCATGCGGTTATTGACGCAGTAAACGCAAACGGCGGAGCTGATAATGGATTGATCATCGGATTAATTATAGTGGTTGCGGTTGCATCGATCATTTGGATGTTTATTAAAGATAAACTGCTATCATCAGGTGGGAAGGGATTGGCAATTTATATTGTGATAATCGCAGTTGTCGTTCTCGTCGCTTTTGTGGCTTTATCTGATGCGTCGGGTAACGCGTCGTCTCCAGATAATACCGTTACTTCTATTACTGCCCAAGATGATTTAGAGGTTAATCTTATGTCTGAGGTTCTATATGGTGCAACCTACAGCGCAACGGTGCAGATATATAACCCCAATTCTGTCGCCGCTAATGATGTGGTTATTTATTTCGAGTTGCACGAAAATAATAAATATGGAGCTATCCATGACACATTGACGTGCCGTGTGGGGAAAATAAACGCACATGAAACAAAAACATTCCCGATATCAATGGGCACAAATGGTAATTTGGAGTCTGTCCAATCGTGGATTCTGTGATATAAACTCATCCCCCATTTACTCTTGTCGACTTTTTTGGAGGGGAACAATACCTTTATGTATCCCTGCGCCGAGTGGTATGTCTGAATTTCAAGACGAATACGAACGTATTTTCAACAATGGAGTCATCCCTCCGGATATGTCCATTTGCTGGCTCATGTCCCTGCTCAACATTAGTGACATTGTACGAAAAATCGAACAAACATATTATTCACCTCATCTTCGCGATTATTTTCATTATCCCATTGATTTTCTGATAAAACTGACTGTTGTCATGACTTATCGCAGAATAGTCTATCGTCATATTCGGCGTAAAATAACGGAAGAAGATCTCAGACACCTTCTTCCGGCAAAATCACCACTCTGGTTACCTTCGCCGAGTACGTTGCATTACTTTGTGAAATATCGGTTAGGTGAGGAGGGTATGGAAGTTCTTATGTTTTTGATAAGCAAAAAGATTGTCCATTTCCTCAAATCTGAAACCGAGGTAATTATCGATTCCACTCCTTTAGTTGCAAGCCGTTATTGTCCCAATAGTCTGTTTAACCCTCATTATCAGGTTAAAATGGATAAAGCACATATTTTGAATCTGGGGGCTTATCCCTTGTTTATGATTCATTCAGAAGGAACGGAGAATGACAAACCCTATGCGCATTTTTTGATTCAGATTGCCGAACTTCTCGGCGTATCCTGTGATCGTGTATTGATGGATGCGGGATATGACTCCCTAGAGCTACACACGTTAATATTTGAGAAACTTCATGCAAAACCTCTTATTCAACTGAGATCTGACGCGCAATTGTCCCAATTAGGTTCAGAGAAGACCATAATAAAACAGATCAATACGTTCTGGAGAAAAGGAGGAAATGCCCAAATGTCTCTTACAGAAAAACTGGTATTTCTCTGCAAGAATGGTAAACGGGAGATGGTAGGAGCATATCTCAGAAATCAGACTATTCTTCATGGAAGGGAGGTAAAAGATGCTATGAAAAGGCGGGGAACGTGCGAACGCAAGCATGCACACCTCAAAAAAACCGTCAAATTTGATGTGGTGCATTGCAAGAAAAACAACAGAGCGCTCTCTGCAATAATGAATTTTATAACGTTCCAATTATTGATGTTAGCCCATTTACAGAATAGATTTCAGAATATGAATTTTGCAAATTATCGATAAGAAGTCTAAAGAAGTCTGATTTGGCAGATTCCCCCCCCAATCCCATGTCAATAGTGAAACGGTTGAATCATGACATTCCTAGGTGAAGTTATCTCGATCAAAAAAACTATGTCCAATGGATTGAAGTATCGATTGGACAGACTCAGAGATAACTTCACCTAGGAATATCATGATTCAACCGTTTCACTATTGATATGTGATTGGGGGGGGAATCTGCCAAATCAGACTTCTTTAGACTTCTTATCGATAATTTGCAAAATTCATATTCTGAAATCTATTCTGTAAATGGGCTAACATCAATAATTGGAACGTTATAAAATTCATTATTGCAGAGAGCACTCTGTTGTTTTTCTTGCAATGCACCACATCAAATTTGACGGTTTTTTTGAGGTGTGCATGCTTGCGTTCGCACGTTCCCCGCCTTTTCATAGCATCTTTTACCTCCCTTCCATGAAGAATAGTCTGATTTCTGAGATATGCTCCTACCATCTCCCGTTTACCATTCTTGCAGAGAAATACCAGTTTTTCTATAAGAGACATTTGGGCATTTCCTCCTTTTCTCCAGAACGTATTGATCTGTTTTATTATGGTCTTCTCTGAACCTAATTGGGGCAATTGCGCGTCAGATCTCAGTTGAATAAGGGGTTTTGCATGAAGTTTCTCAAATATTAACGTTTGTAGCTCTAGGGAGTCATATCCCGCATCCATCAATACACGATCACAGGATACGCCGAGAAGTTCGGCAATCTGAATCAAAAAATGCGCATAGGGTTTGTCATTCTCCGTTCCTTCTGAATGAATCATAAACAAGGGATAAGCCCCCAGATTCAAAATATGTGCTTTATCCATTTTAACCTGATAATGAGGGTTAAACAGACTATTGGAACAATAACGGCTTGCAACTAAAGAAGTGGAATCGATAATTACCTCGGTTTCAGATTTGAGGAAATGGACAATCTTTTTGCTTATCAAAAACATAATAACTTCCATACCCTCCTCACCTAACCGATATTTCACAAAGTAATGCAACGTACTCGGCGAAGGTAACCAGAGTGGTGATTTTGACGGAAGAAGGTGGCTGAGATCTTCTTCCGTTATTTTACGCCGAATATGACGATAGGCTATTCTGCGATAAGTCATGACAACAGTCAGTTTTATCAGAAAATCAATGGGATAATGAAAATAATCGCGAAGATGAGGTGAATAATAAGTTTGTTCGATTTTTCGTACAATGTCACTAATGTTGAGCTGGGACATGAGCCAGCAAATGGACATATCCGGAGGGATGACTCCATTGTTGAAAATACCATCTTATTCGTCTTGAAATTCAGACATACCACTCGGCGCAGGGATACATAAAGGTATTGTTCCCCTCCAAAAAAGTCGACAAGAGTAAATGGAGGATGAGTTTATATCACAGAATCCACGATTGGACAGACTCATTTTATCACATATAACTTTTCCTGTCAGGCGGTCTGATCCGGTTGTTCTGGAGCGGTTTCTTTGGTGAGGGGTGTGATGTTTTTGAGCAGGTATTTTACAAGAATCGAAACCGATGGATTGACCGCAGAAAAGATGCCGATCTCTCTTCCGTCCAGTTTTCCGATGATCAGCGTATCCTGCCGGTCGGCATGGATGATCAGCTAGAACTCAGGCTCGGTTCCAAATCCGTTGGTATTTCGCGCATCCATGAACTCCTTCATCTCGGGCTGAAGTGTGTAGCACCGTATAGGAAACATATCCGGATCGGTGTCGTCCGGGACGATTAAATAGAGGTCGATCTTTTTCGGGAGATTTTTCGGGTTCAAGATATGTTTTTTCACATATGCCGTGTCGTGACAGATCATCACGATCTCTTTTTTGCATCTGTTGAACATCATCCGAAGATGACTGTCGATTGCCCAGGTATTCTGGAGAGTATGTGAGAGCAGCGGGCGGTTATGCTGGAAGGTGATCCTCGAATGGAGATACTGTTCGACGTCGTTGAGCCGTTCGAGATTCTCCTGTCTTAACCGATTGAACGTCTTGGTGATGTCGTGGATAAAAAATCGCGATGGGCCTGCTTCTTCTGCCGTACCGACAAATCCCTTCTCCTCGAGATTTGCGAGTGCTTCGTAGACTTTGTTTCGCGGGACCTTGCTGATATCGTGCATCTCCCGGGCGGTCGCTACCTTCAGTTCGAAAAGAACTGCGTAGACTTTTGCCTCTTTTTCCGTCATTCCGATCGATTTCAGTTTTTCAACGAACTCCTGCATGCTTCCCTCTTCACGAATTAGTATGGATTTTTCAGGATGAATAATTCATATGTTGTTACCTTTTACCGTAACACCAATTATATATGTGTTTGTGCCAATTTTGTAATAACCAGTTGAAACATATCTGGGGTTCTGAAAATCGGAGCCGGATATGATGCGGGATTCTGGGCAACAAGATCCCGCTCGGATTTTATCTCCAAAAAAAGTTACCAAATGATCGAAAAAGATGCGGCCAAGAGTGGTTTTCAGCTTTGTTTTGTAACTATTTTAGGTACCTTACTGATCATGCGTAACGGGAAAGGGATTCATGGAAATACTAGATACAACCATCAGGGACGGGGGATATGCAGTTGATTTCAACTTCTCCTGTTCAGACGTGAGAAACATCTCTTCCAAACTGGAAGAGATGGGCATAGGATTGATCGAAATCGGACACGGGATGGGACTGAACGCCAGTTCTCCCAAAAATGGCATCGCCGCCCAGACCGATGAGGAGTATATGCGTGCGGCCGGCGAGGTGCTGACGAAATCCAAATTCGGGATGTTCTGCATTCCGGGCATCGCACGGTTAGAGGATCTGCAGCTTGCCGTTGACTGCGGGGCCTCGTTTGTCAGGATCGGCATCAATGCGGATCAGATTCCGCTGACCGAGCCATATATCCGCGAAGCAAAAGATCTCGGCTTAACGGTGATGACGAACTACATGAAGTCGTATGTTCTAACACCCGACGAATTTGCGCAAAACGTACTGCTTTCAGAAACATACGGGGCTAACTGCGTGTATATCGTCGACTCGGCCGGCAGTATGTTCCCGAATGAAATACAGGAATATTATAATACGATACGCGAGTATTCCGACATCCGGCTCGGCTTCCATGGGCACAACAATCTCGGACTCGCCGTGACAAACAGCGTGTAATGCGCTAAGCTTGGATTCGATTTCATTGACTGTTCTCTGCAGGGTCTCGGGCGGAGTTCCGGCAACGCGTGCACGGAAATGTTTCTCGCGATCCTCGAGAAAAACGGATACCGGATCGACGTGGATCTCGTGGAATTATTTTCAGCGGGATACGATCTTCTTCGGCCGGTCACGAATAAAGACCTCACCGATCCGCTCGATTACGTCTGCGGGTATGCCGGGTTCCACACCAGTTATCTGAATCAGATCAACACCTGCGCAGAAGAGTTCGATGTGAATCCGTTTCTTCTGATCATCGAATACTCGAAACACGATCAGGCGAATATGGATTACGATAAACTGTGCCTCGTTGCGATGGGCCTGCAGGAAAACACCCGACTGCGGCGGCTTGATCAGCCGATCTGTCCGAACTGTGCAAGCTGAGTGTTGTTAAGACACACCTCACAATTTTGAAAAAAAAATATTTTTCCTTCTCGATGAGAAGGACCCGCGCCGGTGCTCCATCGCTTTCTTTGATTTTTATCGGGAGCGCCGCGATCTGATACTCGGCGGTGTAATCGGTTATTCCTGACGCCGCCAGATACTCGACAAGGATCACGCCGTTTTTCAAAAAGAGTTTATGGATCACGGAATCTTTTTCCGCATGAAGGGGCGTTTTGCTGTCGTCCGGGGACGGCGTGTCCAGTCCGAGAAGTTTCACGCCTGAATCGACCAGATACTGCGCCGCCTCTTCGCTGAAGTACGGATACTTCGCGTAATAATCCCCGGTGTTCCAGTGTTTGTCCCATCCAAAAACACAGATGACCCTCTCATGCAGCGGTATTCCGCGAAGCATCTCCGTCGTCACTTCCGTATCGTCTGCAAGACTTCGGAGATCGATAAGGGTCACATCGCCGAAAAGCGTGGATAAGGGGATATCGGGGATCGTTATCCCGTCAGGAATGAAATGTCTCGGGGCATCCATGTGGGTCCCGGTGTGACTGCCGAGCGTCAGTTTTTTCGTGTTCCTTCCGACTGATTGAATAGTTCCAAGCGTTTCAGAAGAGAACGCCTTGTGCCAGTCCGCATGGAAGCAGGGCATTCCTTTTTCCATCTCATGCGTTAAATCAATGATGTTCATACAAATGGTCTCCGCTGCTTTAGGTATACTTTGGTAATTCTCTCATTTATGTTTGACCCGAACGACCCTCTTTGCAGGAATATATATTAATACAGGACGACGGAATAAAAGATAGAAGAGTGTTATGGAAAAGGTAGAACATCCCTGGTCATTGGATACCGACGAGCTCCGGCGTGCCCTCAACTGCGATACCGAGGCCGGGCTTGATACCGCGGAAGCAAAAAAGCGACTCGGAGAGTCCGGATCGAACACCATAACCGAGTTCAAAAAGGTCTCTTTTTTCAGAATACTGCTCGAAGAACTCAAAGAACCGCTGATCATGGTCACGCTCCTGATAGGCGTCGTCTACAGTATCTGGGGACAGATCGGGGATACGATCACGATCCTCTCTCTCATCGTATTCGTCACGGTCGTCGAGGTCTATACCGAGTTCAAAGCCAAAAAAAGTATGGAGGCCCTCAAAAAACTGGCGTCGCCGACAACCTGGGTCATAAGAAACGGCAAACCAGACGAGATCCCGGCACCCGAGGTCGTGCCCGGCGATCTGATGATCTTAAAGAGCGGCGTTCGTGTGAGCGCCGATGTAAGAATCATGACCTCACAGGGTCTCGAGGTCGACGAGTCGCAGCTCACCGGCGAGTCCATGGGGGTCGGCAAGGATGCGGCCGTGATCCCGCAGGAGACGGGACTGAACGACCAGACCAATATGGTCCACATGGGAAGCGTGATCCTGAAAGGAAAAGGGACGGGTATCGCGGTACATACCGGGATGGACACCGAACTTGGACGGATTGCCGGCCTTACCCATGAAGCAAGCGACCCGAAAACGCCGATGCAGAAATCCACTCTGCACCTGACCAAAAATCTGATCGGGCTCGCGGTGATCTTCAGCATCGCGATCCCCATTCTCGGTTTCCTCCGCGGACTGCCGGTCCCGGAGATGGTCCTGACAGGCCTGTCTCTTGCTCTCGCTACGATCCCTGAGGAACTTCCCATCATCATGACGATGCTGCTCGGATTCGGGGCGATCCAGCTTGCCGGAAAACATGTTCTCATCCGCCGGACGAAGGCAGCCGAGACGCTCGGCAGCGTGACGATTATTGCGACCGACAAGACCGGCACGCTGACGGAGAACAAGATGAGCATCGAGTCATGGACCCCTGAGAATGAAAAGCAGCTTTTTACCATCGGCGTTCTCATGTCGGATGTCTCCGTCGATCATGAGGGGAATTTTCTGGGCGACCCGATGGACAAGACCGTGGTCGAACAGGCCGGGAGGCTTGGCCTCGAACGAACCGCACTTTTGACAGAGTACACTCTGATTCAAGATGCCGGCTTCGACGGCGCGAAAAAAATATTTTTGATGCGGTATGACCATGCCGGGACGCCCGTCGATCTCATCAAGGGGGCTCCCGAAAGCGTGTTTGCCTTGTCGAAACCGAATCATGATCTGGAAAATCAGCTCAATGCCTCGATAAAAGCGGGATTTCGCACGATCGCCGCTGGGTTTAAAAAATCTTCAGAGGAGAAATACAAGCTCGCGGGTCTGATCAGTTTCGACGACCCGATCAGGGAAGAGGTAATACTGGCGATCCGCGAGTTTTCCAGCGCAGGCGTTCGGGTCATGATGATCACGGGCGATCATGCGGGAACGGCGGCCAGGGTGGCGGACGAGGCGGGGATCACCGTTGACACCGTTCTGACCGGCGAAGAAATCCGCGGGATGTCCTCAAAAACACTTCGCGAGGCCGTTTCCCGCTGTAATGTTTTTGCGAGGATCACGCCGGAGGAAAAACTCAGGATCGTTACGGCGCTCCACGAAAATGGGGAGGTCGTGGCCGTCACCGGGGACGGGATCAACGATGCTCCGGCGTTGAAAGCCGCCGATGTCGGGATTTCATTCGGCATTTCGGGAACCGATGTCGCGAAGGAAGCGTCCGATATGATCCTCGCAAACGACGATTTTACCGCCCTCGTGGACGCCATCAAAGAAGGCAGACGGCTGTATGAGAATATGTTCAAGTGCATCATGTACACGCTCGCAAGCAAAATCGGTCTGGTATTCATGCTTTTGATTCCGATTCTGCTGGACGTGCCGCTCCCGTTCGCCCCGATCCAGATCATCATCATGGAACTCTTTATGGATCTTTCCGCGTCCACGTCCTTTGTCATGGAGCCGGCCGAATCGGATCTCTTGAAACAGAAACCGCGTGATCCAAACGAGAAGTTCATGAACAGAAAGATGATCTCCGGCATTTTTACCGGCAGCCTGACGCTGATCGCGGTCGTATTGTTCGTCTACTTCTTCAGCTGGTTTACGACTGGGGACCTTGGAGCTGGGCAGACGTATGCGTTCGTCGCCTGGCTCTTCTGCCACATCCTTCTCGCAATGAATATGCGGACCAGCCGCGTGCCGTTAAGCAGGGTCGGATATTTCTCCAGCAAAGCGACGAACGTCTGGATGATCGGGGTGATCGTTTTCCTGATCATCATCCTGAACGTTGCATTCTTTATCGAATACCTGAAGTTGTCTGAGGTGGATCTGCTGCCGATATTCGGCATCGTTCTTCTGTCTTTTGCTGCGACCTACTGGATAGAGCTCCGGAAAATACTGCGCATAAAAAAAAGCGGGGTTTCAGGATCCGGTTCTCTTGTATGATGAGGAAATAATCAGTGTCCGCCGGATCATACATCCGCCGGGACATCGTGTCCCTTTTCATCGATGAAAAGAGCGGCAAGGAGATTTTTTCCCTCCTCTACATACAGTTTTTCAAACATCAGATAAATCAGTTTGACGTCTTCTGACCCGAGCGGGAGATTTTTATCCTTATTTTTGGTTATCCGCTTGATCGCGTCCGATTCCTCCACCGACATCTTCGCGCCGTATGCCACGGTGAACCTTTCGACCCGCTGACGCCAGGGTCCCTGTCTTGAAGTGTTTATGATCTTTCTGAAATCCAGATCCTTTTTCGGGGCAATAGCCGCGGGAGGTCTCGCAGCAGGTACGGCCGAGGATTTCGGCGGGGTGGCGTTCGGTCTCGAGGGCAGGAAGACCTTTTCATGCACCACTTTCCGGGCAGCGGGCTCGGGGCGTTTGCCAGTGTCCAGCTGTTTGGTCAGGATCTTAAATCCGTTCCCGTGTTTGGTCAGGATCTCGTCGTCGATGACCCTGAGTTTCATATTCGCGAGATTCATGCCGATATCGGTTATTTTGAAGATGGTCGTATCGGTGTGCTCGACCATCCCGGTTTTTATGAGATAGAGCAGGGCATCGTTTACTTTGCTGTCGAAAATCCCGACTCCTCTGCCGCCTGTCTGCATGATCTGTTCATCCAGGGTCAGACTGAACACGGCTGCGAGACTGTCTTTGATCTCTTTTCGTTTGTGGGGAACGCCGTCGGCAAGGAAATTCAGGATCGGCGCATACATCAGAGAGTACTGTTTAGGCAGAGACATGATACGTAAGGGGTAGAAGGGGTGAAGAATATATAAGATTTCCGTCCGGCCGGTTGGGAAAATCTATTTATCTTCATCCGCCGTTTTTCCTCTTATGACGACCGTGGAAGCAGACCTCAAAGGACCGGACCGTGAAACTGGGGAAAACATCGCCCGTGCTCTGTGGATGCATGAATATACGCCGGAGGCACTACCGCAGGAGATCGGAGAACGGATCGCAGATCAAAAGAATCTCGGCTCAGCGTTCGGCGAACGCATTCGGATGAGAATCGCCGATCTCCGCGACGCTCCGGAGAGTTTCAACCCGGATTACACGAAACGCTATGCCGCTCTCGCCAAGTATGCCGGAGATCTGACCGCTCATCAGGTATATGCGATGAGTAATCTCTTCGGTATGGACAGTGCCCGGGGATATAAGGAGCTTCCAATCGACAAAAAGTTCAGCTTTCCAGACGATGACCGCCCGCAGTTCGAGTATCAGGTCGGCTGGCACTTCTTTGTTGGAAATGTTTTTGATCCTAAGGGCCGCGAGTACGGTATTCAGCTGATGTTCTGGCGTTACTCTCTTCTCCCTCCGGAAATGGCAAAGGAGACCGGACTGACTGATATCGAGAATCAGATCTTCGAGATCCATTTTGCCGTGAATTCCGCGGGAAAGAGGCATTACCGGATGCGGCCAGTGCTTGTTGCGGGAACGACGGGGCTGATTAATTTCTCGACCGGACCGTATCGGTATTCGGTTGGCAAACAGATCCTTCAGTCTCAATCGAACGACTCTCTCTTCCCTCTCAGACTGCAGGCATGGGGGGATCGACAACCACAAGGATGTCCCGGCCGTGATCTCGATCGATATCACCGTAGATCAGACCAAAGGCTATGTCCTGAACGGGGACGAAGGGATGATGCCGAGCGTCTGCGGGGTTGGGAAACTGTATTATTCTGTCCCGCGTCTTCTGGTAGATCCGGAAAAGAGCCGGCTTTCGATCGACGGAGAGGAGCTCCAACTTGCATCCGGTAAGTTCTGGTATGATCATCAGTTGGGGACCGGCTTTATGCCGGCGGGCAGTCCGCGAAGCGATGTCCTGCGTGCGGCAGGGATCATCGATGACAAACCTGCCATCGGCTGGGACTGGATGGAGGTTCAGTTCGATAACGACACCGAGCTTACCCTCGCGTCGATTCATTCTAAAGAGCAGAAGGATTTCATTAAGCAGACCGGGCCAACCCCGCCGGGTGTTATGGCGGCTCCTGTCGTCGGGTCGTTTATTATAGAAAACGGTGAGTATTTCCCGATCAAAGCTATGCTGAAGGTTACCGAATGGGTGCAGAGTTCGGTGACCGACGGCCAGTATCTGACGACCCGCGCCTGGTATCCGAATCGTGTGAAGGTCACCGTGGAAACTGTGGAGGTGCCGGATTCCTGCAAACAATTCGTGATGATCCCGATCGTTTCGACCGGTCAGCATGGATTTTTTTCGGCAGGGGCGGAGTATTCGGATGACGCTGTTCGTATCGAGTCGCCTGCCGGGAAACGGATCGGGGCAGGGTTCCTTGAAAATGTGAGTTATGCGGATGCCCATACACAGAATCTGCAGCTTGCGGGCATCCCTGATACGCCGGAGATGGCCGTGATCTTTGCAAAGCCTGTGATCTTAGACGAGCTGAAGGGCGCTGCGATGGCTTTTCTGATGAAACCGGAGAATGCCGCCCGGCTCGTAGCGGAGCTCGCAAAGTCCAGGGGGCTTTGAAGGTTTTCTTTTTTTTTGTACGCTTCGATTTCATGTAAGGAATCATTTGGGTGGGCGCTATTCTCGCAAGGCATTTGCCTTGCTCAGCTAAGGTCGTCCGCTCTCAGCGTCCACCCCGCCCATCACACGAAATGCACGAAAATATACACAAAAACACGAAAATCAAAAAGATGAGAGAGGGAGTATGCATATCGTCCCCTTCCCCGTCCCCCACACCAAAAATCACAAATTCGCAAACCTTCGGTTTGCTCGGCTGAGGTCGTCGACTTCGTCGCCAACCCGCCAACGAAATGCACGAAAAGGGGGACAGGGGCGGAGAAATCAGAGAGTATTGATTATGAAGATCGGAAAGGCATGGTTGGGTGTGGAAACAAGAGAAAAACCAACCGCAAATCGGCGCGAATCTGAGCCCTTCGAGCTCTCAGATTCGGATTTGCATATCCTCACTTTCGCAGTACAGCTTCTCTGCCTTGCTCATCCCTCATCGGGAACGTTCAGGCAAATCCTGTCGCCGCCCCAGCGGCTCCCATGAGGAAATCTTGGGTGTGTTATTCATTAATGAGGAGATGATACAATATTCAAAAAAAATAGGCGAGTCTCAAGTAAAATACTTAAAATGATTCAAAAACTCCTGATCTCCATTTCTGATCTCTTCTTATCTTGAATATATGACTCCGAAATCTCTCGCATGAGTTCTGCGAATAGAGGATATCCAGCATTATCCAAAGCATCTGCTTTCTCCCTAGAATTTTTGGCTCGTTGTTCTTCTCATTCTCCATCGCAGATATAAACCCCATCCTTATTTCTAGTATCAATCCCGAAATGCCGTCTTAATGATTCATTATCATCTTCATTGAGCAGATTCGCAACCATTCTGTGAATCCAGAGGTCATCTGGATCTTCTGGAGCATATGTCAGTATTCGGCCAATTTCAACGAATGTTACATCTTCAAGACCCTTTTTCTGACAGATTTTAATTGCTGAATGCTACCAATTAAGGAAGGCACTTTCATCAAATGTAGCGTCATTGTTTGTACCAGGGATTACTCTCCAATGATGAAACATGGAGTAAATATTTTTTCGTACATCTATGCTGACATCAGACTTCATATCGGTAACTTGTGCATTCTTAGATTTGTAAATGAGCTGAAGCATATCACAGAAAAATTCAGGACTTTCCGCAAGTTTTTTCTCAAAAATCGTTGTGTGAAGATGTCCATGAACATTCATTACTGGGAAATAGGCAACTTCTAATCCCCATACTTCATCTTTGTTAACATCATTGGACTCAGCAAGATATTTCAGAATTTGCGTAATGTCATATGATTCGATCTGCAGATGGACGTTCTTATCCGCAAGAAGCAATTTGAGTCTGTCCAATCGTGGATTCTGTGATATAAACTCATCCCCCCATTAACTCTTGTCGACTTTTTTGGAGGGGAACAATACCTTTATGTATCCCTGCGCCAAGTGGTATGTCTGAATTTCAAGACGAATACGATCGTATTTTCAACAATGGAGTCATCCATCCGGATATGTCCATTTGCTGGCTCATGTCCATGCTCAACATTAGTGACATTGTACGAAAAATCGAACAAACTTATTATTCACCTCATCTTCGCGATTATTTTCATTATCCCATTGATTTTCTGATAAAACTGACTGTTGTCATGACTTATCGCAGAATAGCCTATCGTCATATTCGGCGTAAAATAACGCAAGAAGATCTCAGCCACCTTCTTCCGGTAAAATCACCACTCTGGTTACCTTCGCCGAGTACGTTGCATTACTTTGTGAAATATCGGTTAGGTGAGGAGGGTATGGAAGTTCTTATGTTTTTGATAAGCAAAAAGATTGTCCATTTCCTCAAATCTGAAACTGAGGTAATTATCGATTCAACTCCTTTAGTTGCAAGCCGTTATTGTCCCAATAGTCTGTTTAACCCTCATTATCAGGTTAAAATGGATAAAGCACATATTTTGAATCTGGGGGCTTATCCCTTGTTTATGATTCATTCAGAAGGAACGGAGAATGACAAACCCTATGCGCATTTTTTGATTCAGATTGCCGAACTTCTCGGCGTATCCTGTGATCGTGTATTGATGGATGCGGTATATGACTCCCTAGAGCTACACACGTTAATATTTGAGAAACTTCATGCAAAACCCCTTATTCAACTGAGATCTGACGCGCAATTGTCCCAATTAGGTTCAGAGAAGACCATAATAAAACAGATCAATACGTTCTGGAGAAAAGGAGGAAATACCCAAATGTCTCTTACAGAAAAACTGGTATTTCTATGCAAGAATTGTAAACGGGAGATGGTAGGAGCATATCTCAGAAATCAGACTATTCTTCATGGAAGGGAGGTAAAAGATGCTATGAAAAGGCGGGGAACGTGCGAACGCAAGCATGCACACCTCAAAAAACCGTCAAATTTGATGTGGTGCATTGCAAGAAAAACAACAGAGTGCTCTCTGCAATAATGAATTTTATAACGTTCCAATTATTGATGTTAGCCCATTTACAGAATAGATTTCAGAATATGAATTTTGCAAATTATCGATAAGAAGTCTAAAGAAGTCTGATTTGGCAGATTCCCACAATCCAATGTCAATAGTGAAACGGTTGAATCATGATATTCCTAGGTGAAGTTATCTCGATCAAAAAAAACTATGTCCAATGGATTGACGTATCGATTGGACAGACTCATCTCTATCAAAAAAAAAAACTATGTCCAATGGATTGACGTATCGATTGGACAGACTCTATAGGTAAAACTCAACCCATGTAAACGATTCTCATGGACGTAGAACGCACGAGTAATTCATGCGGCATTCTATCTACGTTCCACGTTTTCTTTTTCTTCTTTAGATAGGAGAATCAACGTTACGTTCGCGTATGGTGGTTCTCCGCTTGATCCGATAAAGCGACCGTATGGTGTTGAAAACGCCCGAATCACCCAAAACTAGGTGAATTTCTATGTTAGGCATCAGTGACCCGTGGGTATGGATGACATACCTCATCTGCTTGATAGCACTGCTATTCTGCGGAATCTACGGATACATAAATTGGAACAAGGACAGTGATTATGATGACGGTGAGCACTGAGCTGACAATCGGCATCGTCGCATTCTACCTTGTGATGATCATAGGTATCGGATATTACGGATATAGACGAACAAAAAAGGTAGAAGACTACATGGTCGCCGGACTAAATACGCATCCGGTTATAATTGTCCTATCCTACGGCGCCACATTCATCAACACATCCGCCATCATCGGGTTTGGCGGGACGTCGGCTCAATACGGTATGAGTCTGATGTGACTGACCGTGTTGTGTATCGTTGTTGGAGTGATCATCGCGTTCATCTATATGGGAAAACGGATCCGAAGGATCGGAAAAGAGCTTGGGGCCCTGACCTATCCTGAACTCCTCGGCAAGATGTACGGATCGAAGAAGATCATCTATGCAACCGGTGCGATTTTCGTCGCGGCAATGCCCCTGTATACGGCGGCCGTTCTGATAGGCGGAGCAAGCTTTATTGAAACGACGCTTGGAATCCCACACCTCACGGCCCTGCTCGGATTTGCCGGTGTTGTCGCGCTTTATGTCGTCATCGGAGGTCTGATGGCCGTTATGTACACAGATGCGGTACAGGGAGCCATTATGCTTGTTGGCATGGGCATGGGCATCTTGCTTGTTCTGACCTATATATATTTTGGCGGAGTGACGGCAGCGCACAGTTCATTGGAATCTATGAGCGGTCTTGTGCCAAGCACGCTCTCCTCGATGGGAATGACCGGGTGGACTTCAATGCCGGAGTTCGGCTCTCCGATCTGGATGACGGTTATCACGACCCTCGTTCTCGGCGTTGGCGTGGGTGTTCTCGCCCAGCCGCAGCTCGCGGTCAGGTTCATGACGGCAAAAGACGGCAAGTCTCTGAATCGTGCGATTCCCATCGGTGCTCTTTTCATCGTGATGATGACTGGCGTGGCATTCACCGTAGGACCTCTTACGAATGTTTATTTCATGGATAAGCTTGGGATGCTGGCAATCGACGCAGCTGGCGGCAATGCAGATCTGATCATTCCACTCTACATCAACTCGGCAATGCCCGAATTGTTCGTCATTATCTTTATGCTGACACTGCTTTCAGCGGCCATGTCGACACTTTCATCTCTTCTTCATACTACGGGAACCACGCTCGGCTGGGATATCTTTGCCAGAATGAGAGGTGTTCGTTACTCAATCAGAGCGAATCAGATAGGTATCATGGTCATGATGATCGTCAGTGTCATTCTCGCAGTGATGATGCTGGGAAGTATAATTGCACGGGCAACAGCCATGTTCATGGGGTTATGCACTGCTGCCCTTCTTCCGGCGTTTGTTCACGGGCTCACTGCATAGAACCCTTCTTATCTTGCTGCGAAATGGAGTATGGTGGTTGGTGCCGGCGGCTGGCTTCTTTTGGCGGTCTTCTGTCACACGGCCGAATCTAAGATGCTTGGGATCTGCCATGCCCTGTTCGGCGTCGACTCTCTGGTCGGGTCGCCCTGGTGTTATCTCGACCCCCTGGTTGTCGGAGTAATACTCTCAGTGACAGTACTTCTTGTCCTAATCCCCTTGGACAAAAAGAGAATAACACATGAAGATCAGATGAAACTGATCTGAAAACCCTTTTTTTAATGGGTATACACCATTCGGTGCATACAGTATTTTTTCAGAAATAATTGTGGATCAGAAAAAAAGAGAGTTCGGTGGTCGTGCCGCTGATCCATTACGCAACCGTATCAGGATGTGCGTCGACCCATGCCTTAGCAGCATCCTTCTCGGACATACCGCCTGCGATAGCATTCATGACCGATGTGATATCTTCAGTAGTCCACTGGAATCTGCTGAGAATACCATATGCTTTTGGATCATCGGTCTTAAGACCAAGACGTGCAAGCGTCACGATATCCTCAGCTCCGCCGTAGACTCCTTTCGGATCCTCAAGGAACTTGAGATCATACCGGCTAAACTTCCAGTGCGGGGACCATCCGGTTACAACGATCCACTCATTTTTGTTGATTGCTGAACCGAGTTCGGCCGCCATACCTGCACTGCTGCTGGTGATAAGCGTATAGTCCAGGCCATACTCATCGATTGCCTGTTCGGTTCGGGATGTAATACCTGCTCCCGGCTCGATACCGATGATCTGATTTCCGAACTTATTGGAAACGCTGTTTAACTCGTCGATCGAATCAATCGTCACATACGATGGGACAACAAGACCGATGCGTGCTGCGCCTTTGATGTTCTCATTAACGTAATCGATCCGGTCACCATAGGTGTTCCAGTAACTTTCATGCGTATACGGCAGCCATCCGGTCGTCGTAAAATCGACATCTCCATCGGCAAGAGCCCGGAAGAGCGGGCCTGCATCAACTGCGACCAGTGTTACATCATAACCCGCTTTTTCAAATACCTCCTTCATCACATTTGTACTGGCAATAGCACAGTCCCATGTGATATATCCGATGCTGATCTCTTTAGCAGGTTCTGTTGTCTGGGATGTGCATCCCGCAGTGAAGAGAACGAGCATTAAGAGTAGCCCGGTAATTACGATAAGAGTTAATGTTTTTTTCTTTTGAATCATGATTTTTACCATAGATTTACCCACCTCGTCAAAACAAGACGGGATGCTTGCCCCGGATAACGGGGTGAGGCTATACGCGGACAAAATAAAGGGAGAAGGCTGCGGACACAGCACTGTGCACCCTTCTTCATCGTTTTTTGGAGTTTCGTTTTGCGAAAGGAATAGTGGGGTCAGTTCTCACTTCTTTCCGTACTTCGGTACAAGGTTCTGCGTGATCCGGTCGAATATGATTGCCAGAATAACAATCGCAAGTCCTGCTTCGAATCCCATGCCGATATCAACCCTCTGAATACCGACAAGAACCTGATATCCGAGTCCTCCTGCCCCTATCATGGAGGCGATCACGGTCATCGAAAGGGCAAGCATAATACACTGATTGACCCCGGCCATAATCGTCGGAAGCGCAACCGGAAGCTGAACTTTGAACAGTTTTTGTCTGGGTGTTGCACCAAATGCATCAGCCACCTCTATCAGCTCGACGGGGACCTGCCGGATACCAAGCGTCGTGAGACGCAATGCCGGAGGCATGGCAAAAATCACCGTTGCAATGATGCCGGGTACGCTGCCGAGACCAAAGAAGATCACGGCCGGAATAAGGTACACAAAAGACGGCATCGTCTGCATGAAATCCTGAACTGGACGGAGAGCCGCATTCAGCGTATCGCTCTTCGCAGCCGCGATGCCGATGGGAATCGAAAGCGCCAGCGCGATCACCGTTGCAATGAGAACAAGGACTACGGTGAGCATAGAAAGCTCCCAGAGACCGAGATCCCATATCAGGACAAGGCCAAGCATCGTGAGGATCGTCATTTTGATGTCTTGACGCGTAACGAACCAGACTACCACACCCATGAGAGCGATCAGTAACGGTGCAGGTACTGCGAGGAGAATATCCTCAAGTCCTTTCACAAGAACACGCAGACCATCACTGATCGTGTCAAGCGGCCAGGAGAAATATGTCTCTATCCAGTCGACAATCGTTCCAACGGCATCGCCAATCGGGATTTTAGGCAGTTCCATTTGAATCGCCTCCTTTACGGGCTAGCGCAGCCAGAATGGACGCACGTGAGATTACGCCGTGCAGTCTGCCGTTTTCACCCACGACGGCCATTGGATACTGGCTGTCGACGATCAGAGAAAGAATGTCGGAAAGAGGTGCGTCGGGTGCAACAATGGGAATATCGGTTTTGAGAATGTCCGACATGGTCTTTCCCGTTTTCACAGCACCGATGGTATCTTCCAGAGTCACGAGACCGCGAAGATTTCTGTGGCGGGTGATAACAAAGACCATCGTGATATCATGCTCTTCCATCAGATGCAGCGCTACCCGCGGACCGGCAGTGCACTGGGCAACCGGCTCGGGACGGCGCATAACATCCTTTGCCGAGAGAACGCGGGTCAGGTCCACATCGGCGACGAACTTCTCGACATAGGCATTCTCCGGATTTGTCAGAATCTCTTCAGGCGTGCCGATCTGCACGATCGAACCGTCTTTCATTAGAGCGATTCTTGTGCCGAGCTTCAGTGCCTCGTCAAGGTCATGGGTCACAAAAATAATCGTTTTGCCGAGCCTCTCCTGAAGTTCCAGAAGTTCATCCTGCATATCACGGCGGATCAGCGGATCAAGAGCGCTGAACGCTTCGTCCATCAACAAAATATCCGGATCGCTGGTGAGTGCACGGGCAAGACCGACACGCTGTTTCATCCCGCCCGAAAGTTCCGAGGGCATACTGCTTCCATAACCGCCAAGACCTACCATTTCGAGGACTTGTTCAGCCCGCTGATTACATTCAGCTTTGGGAACGCCCATGATTTCAAGACCGAACGTTACGTTGTCCAGAATGTTTCTCTGCGGAAGAAGTGCAAAATTCTGGAAAATCATACCAAGTTTGCGTCGGCGGATCAGCCGAAGTTCCTCATGATCCATGCCGATAATGTCCTCTCCGTCGATCTCAATCTCACCTTTTGTCGGATCAATAAGACGATTAATACAACGAAGAAGAGTTGATTTCCCACTGCCGGAAAGACCCATAAGAACGAAAGTCTCTCCACGCATAACCTCGAAAGAGACATTGTACAGAGCGATCGTCGCATTGGTCTCTTCGTGAACTTCCTTTTTTGAGCGGCCCAAACGGTGAAGTTCCAGGGCTTTTTCCGGATCATGACCAAAGACTTTGGTCAGACCATGTACACGAATAATCGGCTCCGACTCAGGCGGATCTCCGCTGCAAACTATTTCAACTATAACGAAACCCTCCAACTTAGTATTTGTTGTTAATCTTTATTAAAATGACTCATTTTCAAAAAAGCTTATTTTAAACGCGAATTGCGATTTTTTCGCCTGTATGTCCCTCAATTGAAAATTCAGGCTGTAGATGTCCACAAATCAATATTTATTGGCATTTTGCCGATGGATTTTGATATAAAACCCATATTGCGGTTGGAATTTTCAAAGAACAAATGCTGAATTACAGCACACGAATATTTGATAAAAAGCAGTTGCGCGCGCGGCACCAGATCTGCAGGATGCTAGGTAAATCAGGGAGTATCAGGAGCAGTGGATGACCGTGTCCGGCTGTTCAAAAGAACGATTGCTGCAAAAATCAGGACGACGCCGGTCACATTCAGGAAAGTCATCTGTTCATGGAAAAGGAAGATTCCGATAAGTTTTGCTATCATCGGCTCAACAAAAGCCATCACCGATGTTTTTTCCTCCTTTCACGTGTTTCAGATCTTTGGTGTACAGGAAATAGGGAAGTACCGTACATACAATGCTGAGGATCAGGATATACGGCAGAATTCCCGGATTTCCTGTAGACAGACAGACCATCTTTCCAACATCACAGAATGGAAGTATGCCGATGGCCGCAACCAGAAATGTGTATGCCGTGATCGTAATCGGATGATATTTTTTGAGAGCCAGCCTCCCGAAAATCGTGTATAAGGCATAGCCAAATACAGAACCACTTCCAATCAAGATACCAATTTCCGTGATGCTGCTGACTTCGCCGCCGATGATGCCCGCGGTGAGAACACAGCCGCTGAATGCCAGAATAAGGGCAATGCCTTTCTGTAACGTCATTTCTTCATGGAACAAAAACACAGACATGAGCATCACAAAAATCAGTGCCGTATACAACAATACCGATGCCATCGAGAGGGTGAGATACTGGATCGAAGTAACGTAGCAGATGTTGAAAAACACGATGCTCATGAGCCCGGTCCCGATAAACAGCCAGAGATCCTTTGGAACGATCTTAAGTTTTTCCCGGTCGGTGAGAAGCAAACCCGTGACAAGACAGAGAGCAGTCACCCCGCAGCGTGCTGAGGTTATCTGAACAGAGGTGAATCCTGAGGCCTGAAGTTCCCGGGTGAAGATCCCGATCGTTCCCAAGCAGACCGCGGCAAGTATGATGAGCAAAGGAGCGATCCGGTTATCACTAACGGTTCGGCGTTTGAAAATACTTGTAGATCCCATGAGCTGATTCACTATTCTTGGATGAAGTTGATTGTTTTGAGGTATTGTCACTCACACTACTTAAAGGAGGCAGAGAAGACATAAAGTTCATAGGTATTGACCGGAAATTTGAACCGTCAAAAAAGTATGTGGAGTGGAGATATATGTGAGGGTTGGACTGAATGAAAGCTGGTGTGCATCTCAGTTCTGTGTAAAGAATGCAGGTTTTTCTTAGTTTTACTCCTTGAACACATTTTCGAAGATCATATCAGATCCAGTATCGTTCAGACGCTGGCGTTCATCTCTCTCTTCTGCAAACGCAAGTACTGGAAGACTCATGTCAATGCCCGGCGTGTGCCCGAACATCTTTTCAAGTTCTACCTGCTGGGCATGCATGAAAAGGGCGTTCGGAATTTCGGCAGGGCAGAGTTCCTGACACTGACCGCAGTTCACACATGAGTCGGCGATGTGGGCGAATCTGATCAGATGGAACATAAAGTCGGATGGTGTCTGAGTCTGGTCGACAAGGTGGGGTTTCAAGGTAGAACACTCGACACAGTAACAGATCGGACAGTTTTCGATGCATGCACGGTAGGTGATACAGCGGGAAGAGTCACGCATAATTTTGGCGAGCCGCTCGGTTCCTTCACCCAGAGTTGCAAACTGACTCTTCTGAGCCTTTTTACCCATCTTGACCATGACGGACTCGATCTTTCCACGTATCTCGAGACCTTTTGGATCGGGAGAACAAGCATCAATCGCTCCGGCACTGACAGCCCCGTCGAATACGGTTGCGCCTTTTGCAGAACAGACCTCGACAAAGGTCGCTTTGCCTGCTTTTTCGCCGAAAACACCCCAATTACCACAGGCAAGATCCGCCTGCCGGGGAATCTTGGTCTCGCAGCGCTAACAGTTTGCACGGCGGCCGAGGCCTTCCTCTTCCAGTTCATCGATCTTAATGCCTTTATGCTGACCGTCTTTGGTCATCACGATGAACTGTCCCTTGTCGATCTCCTCCTTGACGACGTCATCGGGATCGATCCCGTACTTTTCGGCGATCATCTCGCGGGCGACAGTCGGTGAAACGGACCCTCCGCAGTTGAGACCGATAGAGAGAACATTATCCATATTGATCTGCTGACGTTTGGCAAGTTCATAAAGCGCTTTCGCGTCGCATACTTTGACGGTGATCGCTACTTTGAGATCTTTAGCGCCGTTCAGATACTTTTTGATCAGTTTCGGGAGAAGGAACGTTCCACAGTGCAGAGATCCCGCACATGAAGCGAGATCGGCCGGATCAGTGATGAATACCGGCTGAGGATCGTAGATATCATATCCCTTTCGTACCGTTAAAACAACATCAACGATCTTTGCTTCCAGAGCATACTTTAGGAGCAAGATGACTGCTCCTCCGCATTCGCCTTTGATATCGTCGGACTTCGTCCAGGCATAGAACATATCGCCTTTTTCAGACATGATCAGGCCTCGCGAAGATAGACGCCTTCCGGTTTGGTTATCTGTTCATACGATGCCTCGGCAAATAGCGGGACCTCGGCGACGAGGGCAGTGTAAATCTCCTCCGGGGTGCCGGAGGGGAGGCTGATTCCAACCTTTCCTGCAAGATCAACGAGAACATCAGCAAGCGGTTTTACACCGTCCGGCGAGGCGACTGCCTGCTTGATCTTCTGAATCCGTCCCTCCCAGTTGGTGACGGTGCCTTCGCTTTCGTGGAGTGCAGAGACCGGTAAAACGATGTCGGCAATTCCCGAAAGGGACGTTTCGGAAGATGCGGCGACAACACTCAGTTCAAGGCTGTCGAGTTTTTCGAGAAGATCTGTATAGATATCCTGCTCCATCTCCGGAGTTTCGGCGATAATGAAGGCAGCTTTGATGGTCTCCGGGAGTGAAAGAGGAGTGATGCCCATGGCTGCAGTACCGCGGCCGTTGTTTGTATAGTACAATACCGCAGCATTGATTTTGAGTCCGGTGGCGAGGGTCGCGGCGGCTGCATCGTTTGCCAGATAGACAACGACCGGATGGGCGGCATTCTTAAGGAGTGTACTGAATCCGGGCGGCAGTTCCGTGTACTCGTCACTGATCTCGACCGTGTCTGCCTGAACGGCAGTATAACTCTGCGGGCCAAGATAGAGAATGCGGGCACCTTTTTCTTTAGCCTGGAGAATCCTGTTTCCTGTGAGGGGAAGGGCTTTCATTACATCGCCGAGCGCAAGAATCACGTCGGCATCCCTGATTTCATTGAGCGTGGTGGTTGAGATTCCGGTTCCGCCGTTCACAACGCCGATCATGGCACCCAGTTCCTTGGCAAACTTCTGTACAAGGAACTGATTTTCGTTCGTGAGACGTGCTGAAGTAATAACGGCAACTTCGCCAGCGGCGAATTTTTTGAGTTCAGCTGCTTTGCCGATCGCAGCATCCCATTCTGCCGGTTCTCCTTTGACAAAAGGCTGTTCGATCCTTGCTTCATCAAGAGCCTGGGCAGCACGAAGTCCGCGGGAACAGAGTTTCCCGGAACAGACCGGAGAACGATTAGAAGGGGCAACCCCTACTGCTTTTCCATCACGAACAACGAGATTGAGTGCGCAGCCAGTACCGCAGTAAGGGCATATGGTGGTCAAAAAGTTCATCTTCATGATATTACCATAAAAACTGTCATTTTTTTCAGCATTTAATTGTGATGTTAACTAAACCTCGTTTTACTTTATTTTTGGATAATAAGGGTGGGTTTGTAAATCCAATATTGTGTAATAAAATATGTACTTATGCAAAATACATTAACTACGCGCGTAGGTCAAAAAATGAAATCATAGTAAATAGAAAAGAGACAGAGACGGGCATTTATGTCCGTCTCTTTTTTTTCGGGACTGTCATATAAGAGGTATTCGGGAGGATGGTGTTTTTTTCCTCGAACAAAGCGCATCCGTCCCGCTCTTATCGCTTGCGATGATGATCATCGGAACTTAAAGAAGCGGAGAAAGTTCGTGAGCAAGGTACTTCTGCAGAGCTTCGGCGATCGTGATCGGTTCGGTGAGTTCATATGCAGCGATACCGCCGGCTTTCAACGCTGCACTTGCATTCACACCGCTTTTTCCGGTTATTAAGACAGAAACGCCGTTTGATGCAAGGAGCTGTACTACCTTTGGACCAACACCGCTTTCAGCATCGGTAAATGGATTTTGGAATATGGAGGTAGTGTTCGAGGAGAGATTGATCACGGCAAAGTAAGGGGCACGGCCGAATCTCATATCTGCCTGAGAGTCGAGGGACGTTCCGGTCGAGCTGATACAGACGACATGAGCCGGGTGTTCGTGTTCATGTTCATGTTCTTCGCCTCCGCATGCATGATCATCGTGCGAGCAGGTACTTGTTCCCGCAGTGAGCGTTCCATTGGCAAAGGCCTCAGCAGCAAGGCCGAGATCGCCGGAGACACCGAGGATAACTTCGATATCGTTTTCTTCGAAGAGGTCAATGGCACGCGGACCCATGCCCCCGGCGATGACGATGTTGACTCCTTCCGCAGCAAGCAGGCGCGGAAGTTTTCCAGGTTCGTGACCTGGACTTTGCAGATCGGGAAGCCGGGTCATTTTCCCATCTTCGAAATTGAATAATGCGTAACTCATACAGTGACCAAAGTGCTGGGAGATCAGACTTCCATCCTGCGCAATGGCGATTTTTTTGATGTTCTCTGTCATATCAATAGTACACATATGCGCGAAAATATAAATAACTTACCATCGGGGCATCTGTATAAATGCTTTTGACGACAGAGTATTCTTCACTCAGATAAGTCAGAAATCCATTCTATACTATCATTGGGTAAGATATGCACTCAAGCATCCCTGAAGAGGCAAACGACTCACGTTCTTTTTCCATATGAGCGTGTGATACAAATCAACATATGGATACGCGGTGAGAGATCATGGCATAGTCATTTTTTCGAAAAGTAAAAAAAAGTTATACCGACGTTGCCCGTCCAACAAGGTCAAAGGCAACCGATCCTGCCTTCTCCATGATCTTTTCCGCACCTGGGATCACGCCATCGTGCATCAGAATCACACCGTCGCAGATCGTCGTCGAGACCGCAAGACCGCTCGTTGCATATACGGCATTCGAATCCGTGTTGAATGCAGGAACGTTCAGCGGATTTCTTCCAATAAGAATCATATCCGCGAGATGACCCGGAGCAATAATTCCTGCGTTGAGACCCAAGGCTTTTGCCCCGTTAGGCGATGCGATTTTCAGCGCATCAGCGGCCGGCATCACGGTTGGATCGTTCCAGAAGAACTTCTGCAGGATCGCAGCCGTTTTCATCTCGCCGAACATATCCAGATCATTATTCGAAGATGCTCCGTCCGTTCCAAGCGCCACGTTCATGCCGGCAGCTTTCATCTCCGGATAGGGAAGGGCACGGTTTCCGGCAAGCTTCATATTGCTGATCGGGTTATGGACCGCAGTCACTCCCCGCTTTGCCAGAAGCGAGATGTCATCAGCATCCAGATAGCAGCAGTGTGCCGCTATGCACTGCTCGGACAGAACCCCGCAGTGATCCAGCCATGCCGGAGGTCTCATGCCGTGAGCTGCAACACAGTCGGTGACCTCCTGCTCGGTCTCCAAAAGATGTACATGCAGAGGAATATTCTCCTTTTTGGCAAACTCCGCACACCAGGTCAGGCCCTCTTCGGAAACGGTATAGACCGCATGGGGAGATACACCAGGCATGACACGCGGATTGTTCATATTTCTGATGTTTTTGACCGTCGACTCCATGACACGAGCTTCCGACTCGAACTTCGCATGATCCCCGCCGTCGATCATACAATATGAAAGACATGCTCTGATGCCGGATTCATCAACGGCACGGGCAATCTGCTCCATTTTAAAATACATGTCGTTGAAGGTCGTGGTTCCTGTGCGGATCATCTCCAGACAGGCGAGTTTTGCTCCCCAGTAGATATCATCCTCGGTGAGGTTTGCTTCTGTCGGCCAGATCTTGGTGGAAAGCCACTCGAAGAGCTGCATGTCATCCGAATATCCACGAAGCAGACCCATTGGCGAGTGGGTGTGCATATTGATCATGCCGGGCAGCGCGGTCGCCTTATCCCCGTTAATGATGAACTCGGCGTCGTGATCGGTGATCTTTTCTCCGACTGCCCCGATCATTCCTGTACCGTCGAGGTAAATTTCCTGTATTTTTCCGTTCAGGCTGACGTTTCTAATAAGAACCGGGACCTGTTTTCCAAAGATGTCTGTGTCTGTCATGCAAGTTTTTCCACGATTTTTGTTATGATATCCGTTATTCGGTCACCGTTTTGTCGGGATATGGCGACGATCTCGTCATAATCCGGGGCCGATGCCCCGCCGATGCCGTTTGCATAGTTATCTACCGTACAGAGAGCTGCGCAGGGGATCCCAAGCTCGTTTGCGAGCGTAAGCTCGCTCGCCACCGTCATACCGACCACATCGGTGTCCCGTGCAAAACAGGCGATCTCAGCCCGTGTTTCGAATCTGGGACCGAGCGTCTGAAAGTAGGTGCCCGGTTTTGCCTCAGGAACGATTCCGATGAGTTCTTCTCTCAGTCCTGCGTCAATCCACGGAGGCAGGTGAAAGATGTCGTTGTCGTGCAGACTTGGAATATCCCAGGGACTGAATGAATCATCAGGAATAACGATGCTGCCCGGAGGGAGTTCATCATGCATACTGCCGGTCGAGCCTATAACGATGAGCCAGTCCACCCCGAGAATTTTCATGGCAGCGAGGTGTGCACGGTGATTGACCCGGTGGGGCGGGGTGTCGTTTTGATGGCGGCTGATAAAGACGATCCGACCTACGTGAGCCTGGGCCGGGCCGAAGGGTGTTGATACATGGATTTTTTCCAGAGTGGGCAGGCGTGCCTGCAGGAGGGCTGTCCCCCCAATGATTCCTAACATTGTCAGAGTTATTATTTTCCGTCGAAGATATATAAGAGTCTGTTCAATCACGTGATTTTAGAGGAAGGCAAGAATAATAAAGTAAATGCCGATCAGAATGATTCCGATTCCGATGATGATATCTATGGTGTTTCCGCTCAGTTTGGTGACTGTGCGAATCTTCTGACCAAGAGATCCGCCGATCGAGCTGAGAATGATCAAAGGGATGCTGAGGCCGACTGAATATATGAAGATGGTGAGGAGTCCCTGAAGAGGGGTCTGGTAGAGGGCAATGTAGGTGAGAACGATAACTAACATCGGGGCGCCCCGGCCGACAGTTATCGCTCCAAACGAAAGGCCGAGGAGGAATGCCCCGATGAGGGTATAAGCGTTTGGAAGACGGAAACGGTTGAAGATACGCCGAATGGGCGGTTTATAGAGATGGAGAAGCTGGAGTCCCATGACGATCATAAGAATCCCGCCAAGAATCCAGGCAACTGAATTGTTGAGGTAGAGGATATACTCGCCGAGAAATCCGGCAATGAAGCCTAAGGGCAGAAGGGTAACAATTGTCCCTATGCAGGAGGCAAGAACGAGTTTGAGTATTGTCGGAAGGGTTAGAGTCGTTTTACCGCTGGTAAGATAACCGATGAGCCCAAGGCAGATGACACTATTGCAGGGACAGATGCCTGCGAGAAGCCCGAAGATGAAAATACCTGCAAGGGAAGGGTCGAATACAGCGGCCACGTCTCTGGTATGTATGACGTGTGTGCTGAAGCGTTATTGTTTTGGCGATCCAATGACGAAATCAGAGAGAGGATTTTTTGGCGAAGAAAGCAACATCTTTTTATTCACATCTGCCTTAATGATTAAGGCACATATTATGTGTGTTAGTTGGGCCGGTAGATCAGTGGTAGATCGCGTCCTTGGCATGGACGAGGCCGCGGGTTCAATTTCCGCCCGGTCCACTTGTTTTTTCAGATAATGTGAGGTAATTACCGTGCTGTATTACTTCCTGCTTTTTGAAACGGTCATTTTTAAGTGAACCGAAGGCATCCTCAAAGAATCTGATCAGGCATAGAACACTCAATCGGATATAAAGTCGATGTGTGCGCCCAAGGTTCGGTGACGCTGAAAAAAGATCGTTAGGTTTTCCTTGTGAGGAAAAACACAGCTCCGCAAACTCCGGCAAGTATCCCGAGCGCGGGAACCGGACTTTCGGCCGTCTCTGTTGACTGAGTAGTAGGCTCTGTGAAGCCGTCCGGCGGGATAGCGGTATTGAACCCTGTCTCAGGTGTACTGTTGTCAAGAGGCATTGTTCTGTTATCAAAGGGCATTGTGCTGTTCTCGGGCGGAACCGGCCCGCCATCCATTCCCGCTTCACCTTCCGGGGGTAGATTCATCTGAGTTTCGTTTACCGGGAAATCTCCTTCTGTTGTATCCGCAGCAGTGATGCCTGCAAATACTGCAGCACTGAGGAGAATGCTGATTAGAAGTACAGACAGATGTCTCCGGGAGATCGGAGAGAACATTCTCGTAAATACATTTTTCGGATTCATTAGTAAATTCACACACCCGTGTCCCAGGGTAAGAAGTAGTTAGCTGGACAACCAAACAAATGTAACTATAATATTACATTATGTAAACTAACAAATTCTAATTATAATTTATAAGAGTCATCAGCGTTAAAAATTATACCGGGATGAGCTCAGGTATCCAGACGAAAAACAGCAGCAAGCTTCTGCGTATCAGCACGTGATTGCCGAAGCGAAATATCGGTAAAAGTTCTCAATGCCAACTATAGATAAGGCGCTGAAATTGGTTGAAAAATACATGAACGGGTCATTCGCTCATTTGCACAATAAAAAATATAAAATACCCAGGCCTGAAAAAGCCGGGTTAATCAGCTCGGCACTTTGCATAGCCGGCAATTGCCGCAGCAAGATTTTCCTTGAGGATTGCAAGGAATCCGTCCCACAGGACATCGAAGTGCTCATTGTGGGAGATGAACGGATTGAGCAGGCAGAAACGGAGCACGTACACCGAACCGACACGATCCCACTCCCCTGTCGGCACCCCGAGGTGCTTCACGAAGTTTTTCGGAGCTTCACCGTAATCTTCCCGTGAAAGGGCAGTTTTTGAGGTTATCCAGTCGTTTTTATACACCGGCCCGCTGACATAGTAGGATTCGTTATAGATTTTTTCGTTCAGACTGTTCATGACATCCAGATTGGTATTTCCCACCTCATTGAAGGCCATGCAGACGATATTGAAGTCCGGCTTTTCTGCAAGTGTTTCCACCCGGAATTTCCGGTCATTGACCGTGATGTATTTTGTCGCTGTCAGAGCATTGGACAACATCTGCGCTCCCTCAATACTCCGGCCGATGATTCTCCCGTAACCGGTTACGTTCAGCGGGATCAGTCGGTGCGTTGCCCAGACGGCGCCGGCCGTGGCGCCGGCCTTTGATCCCTCCATGATATAACTGCCACGCAGAGTTGGTGAATCCTCTCCCGATTCAAAGACATATACGGCAAAGTACGATATAAGATCAAGAATACGCCGGTCTTTTATGGTAATACCCCCGGTTGAATAGGGAATATATCCCATCTTATGCGGATCGATGGTTATCGAATCCGCAGCCGGAATTGCCTTGTACAATTCATAGATCTCTCTCTGCGGGTATTCGGTTTCATGTATAAATATCCCGTCGGCGCTGAGACGTTCTTTAACTTCATCGTACTCCATGAAACGATTCTGTTCGTCAAGGAAAAGAGCACGTGAATAACCGCCGTAGGCTGCGTCGATATGGAAATAGAAGTTGATAACCTGTTTTTCATACTCGGTTCGTAATTCTACGATCCTGTCGACTTCATCGATAGCTCCTTCTTCCGTTGTTCCAACAACGGCCACGACTGCCAGAATGGGGATCTTTCGTGCGATATGATCATCGATGATGCTTTTCAGCGTGTCGATATCCATGTGATAGTGGTCGTTTACCTGCACCTGGATCAGATTTTTGTTCCAAATTCCGATAACATCGGCGGCCTTCACCCATGAATAATGCTTAGACTGCGGAACCAGTACGACACCAAGACGGCCTTCGCCTGCACCGACACCTCTGGCGCTTTCATTTCGGACCTCGTCGAAGCAACCTGCTTCCTTCACTTTACCGATAAGATCAAGCACCTGTTTGGTGCTCATGTTCATGATCTGCCAGTCGTCAAGCCCGGGAACAAGATCGGGCCATATCTTCTTGACCGCAGGCGGGAAGGATTTGAGATTGTGTGCCATCCACAGACCCTCGTAATTTGCAATCGTGCCGTCAGTGGTGATATGACCCCATGACTGTTCGGGTTCAAACCCAAGCATCGTTGCCCTGTCTTTGCCGGCTTCGATTTCCATCGGCGTCGTCGCAGTTGATGCTTCATACGCTACGGTGTTTGGGTTGTAGAGAATCGTCGCCATATACGTGAGGTTAGCCACCATCAGCGTATCAAAGTTCATATGACCGAGATATCTGGATGAAAACCAGGGCATCGAGGTTTCTTTGAGTTTGTTCGACAGCTGCATCAGCACATCGGATGTACGGTCGAGTGTCGTCAGATACTACTCGCTTCGCATCTCTTTTGCCGTCGAGACCATCCGATCTTCCGGATGGAAATCACTTCTCCAGTGCATATGCTCATCCATCAGGAAGTTGAGCATATTTTTGAAATACTCGCGGTTCTCGGACTTTGGTCCCAGGAAGAGAGCCTTCACTTTGAGGGCATCTTCCGTTACACAAGGGTTTGACGGGGTCTTTTCAGTATGTGTCATTGTATCTCCAATAATTACTCTTGAGTCTCAGGTTCTTTCAGTTTCCACTCGGGCTTTCTGAATGCATAGATGATTAAAGGTATGACTGCGACGACTATCGTTCCGATGATCATAAATGCCACATAGCCGCCACCCTCCGAAATCTGGCTTGGAGGCAGCATTGCAATAATCATGAGGATGACCATCATCACAAATCCGAATCCTCCAACAAGCCACATGCCGGCTTTTCCGTCGGGGATCCTAAACGCACGCGGAACATCCGGACGGGTATATCTCAGTCTGATCGCGGCGGCATACATCAGTAAATACATGACGATGTAGACGGTTGTCGTCAGGGCAAAAAGCATCCAGAACGAACTGTTCACTCCTCCGGGAGCAAGAGCATAGACCGCTCCCCAGAACGTGATCAGTATTCCCTGGAGGATAAGCATATTCACCGGGATGTCGTTTTTGTTCTTCTTTTGAAGAACCGGAGGCAGTGTTCCTTCTTTTGCTGTTGCAAAAAGACCTCGTACAGGTCCTAAAATCCATGTGGATACCTGACCGATAGCCCCTATTGCGATAAGAAGGGCAATAAGCATAACCAGCCACGAAAGTTCCGGAGCGGAGAAGATAACTTCAAAGGTCTGCATGACGCCCGCAAGGAGATTGATGTTTCCTGCATGCACGAGTAAAGCTACGATAAGTGCACCGATGATACTTACCGCTGTTATGACTAAACCGACGGTAAAGATACCAAGCGGATAATTTTTCTTGACATTGTCAATATCCCGGGCATGGCTTGCCGTCATCTCAATAACAATGAATAAAAAGACGAATGTGACGAGCATCACCAGATTGGAGAGGGAAGAAAAGTTAGGAATAAGGTCCGTAATCGTCGGCTGAAGGGTTAACTGTACGGGGTGTCTGGAGAAGATGTACCACGCTCCGCCAATAAGGAGGATTGCGGCCGGAATGAAGGTTCCTAAAACAAAGGATACCGAACTGATGCGGGCGTATGCTTTTAATCCCCTCAGGTTCAGGAGGGTCAGACCCCACCAGATGATTATGATGAAAATGAACAGGTATAATTTGTTGTCTGCGAGTGCCGGGTTAATGATGTAGGAAAATGTTGCTGCAATGAAGGTCAGAACACTGATAAATCCGATCGTCATCTGAAACCACTGCAGCCATACGGCAGTAAAACCTCACTTTTCACCCAGACATAGACACCACCTTCCTGCGGCCAGCCTGTAGCAAGTTCGGCCGAAATCAGCGAGGCGGGAATCAAGTATATGACGAAAGCCGTGAGGCAGAAAAATATGAACTGCCAGCCCACCACACTTTGTGACGGGAAAGTACGCATGCTCATAATAGCTGCGAAGATAATCAGAATAAAAGCTGTTAACGATAACTTGTAATTAATCACAGTTTTTTTTGACATGTTATTCCCTTAGGTGCTGTGTGATAATCCTTTGACGGCAAATCATTGAGAAAAACATACATTGCAGGCCTTATGCAGACCATAGAATCTGTTTTATTAATTTTTCAATCACAAAATACTCATACCATCCCTATATGTTAGAGTCTGTCCAATCGTGGATTCTGTGATATAAACTCATCCCCCATTTACTCTTGTCGACTTTTTTGGAGGGGAACAATACCTTTATGTATCCCTGCGCCGAGTGGTATGTCTGAATTTAAAGACGAATACGAACGTATTTTCAACAATGGAGTCATCCGTCCGGATATGTCCATTTGCTGGCTCATGTCCCTGCTCAACATTAGTGACATTGTACTAAAAATCGAACAAACTTATTATTCACCTCATCTTCGCGATTATTTTCATTATCCCATTGATTTTCTGATAAAACTGACTGTTGTCATGACTTATCGCAGAATAGCCTATCGTCATATTCGGCGTAAAATAACGGAAGAAGATCTCAGCCACCTTCTTCCGGCAAAATCATCACTCTGGTTACCTTCGCCGATTACGTTGCATTACTTTGTGAAATATCGGTTAGGTGAGGAGGGTATGGAAGTTCTTACGTTTTTGATAAGCAAAAAGATTGTCCATTTCCTCAAATCTGAAACCGAGGTAATTATCGATTCCACTCCTTTAGTTGCAAGCCGTTATTGTCCCAATAGTCTGTTTAACTTTCATTATCAGGTTAAAATGGATAAAGCACATATTTTGAATCTGGGGGCTTATCCCTTGTTTATGATTCATTCAGAAGGAACGGAGAATGACAAACCCTATGCGCATTTTTTTGATTCAGATTGCCGAACTTCTCAGCGTATCCTGTGATCGTGTATTGATGGATGCGGGATATGACTCCCTAGAGCTACACACGTTAATATTTGAGAAACTTCATGCAAAACCCCTTATTCAACTGAGATCTGACGCGCAATTGTCCCAATTAGGTTCAGAGAAGACCATAATAAAACAGATCAATACGTTCTGGAGAAAAGGAGGAAATGCCCAAATGTCTCTTACAGAAAAACTGGTATTTCTCTGTAAGAATGGTAAACGGGAGATGGTAGGAGCATATCTCAGAAATCAGACTATTCTTAATGGAAGGGAGGTAAAAGATGCTATGAAAAGGCGGGAACGTGCGAACGCAAGCATACACACCTCAAAAAAAACTTCAAATTTGATGTGGTGCATTGCAAGAAAAACAACAGCGCGCTCTCTGCAATAATGAATTTTATAACGTTCCAATTATTGATGTTAGCCCATTTACAGAATAGATTTCAGAATATGAATTTTGCAAATTATCGATAAGAAGTATAAAGA
Source organism: Methanocorpusculum sp. (assembly GCA_965229365.1). Lineage (GTDB taxonomy): Archaea > Halobacteriota > Methanomicrobia > Methanomicrobiales > Methanocorpusculaceae > Methanocorpusculum. The sequence continues at coordinate 671,413 of OZ245878.1, forward strand.
AGTCTGATTTGGCAGATTCCCCCCAATCCCATGTCAATAGTGAAACGGTTGAATCATGATATTCCTAGGTGAAGTTATCTCGATCAAAAAAAACTCTGTCCAATGGATTGACGTATCGATTGGACAGACTCACCTCAGTGAATATACTAGAAAAGGTTTCGGAATTACGCCGTGTGACGAGGATCAAAAATAGAGAGAAAAAAGAAGAGGATCAGGCCTCGTCCTTGCCTTCCGACAGGATTGGTTCATCCTCGTCTGGCGGAACGATAGCAACACTCGTGACCTTATCGCCGGAGTCTACACGAATTACCCGAACACCTTTTGTTCCGCGTCCCTGGATGGAAATGTCCGACACCTGGGTTCTAAGAACAACTCCCGCAGCCGTCGTGATGATAACCTGATCTTCATCGGAGACTGCAAGCGAGGAGACGACCTTGCCGCGCTCGAAGTTCGCCACGATCGACTTCACGCCCTGCGTACCGCGGCCGTGTCCTCGGAACTCTTCGAACTCGGTCCGTTTGCCGAAGCCTTTGTCGGTGATCATCAGGAGATACTGGGTCTCGACCAAGGTCAGAGCACAGACATAATCGCCCTCGAACTTCAGTCTGATACCAATAACGCCCTGCGTACCGCGACCGGTGGCCCGGACTTCATCCTCGGAGAAGCGAAGCGCCTGACCGAACGCAGTTGTAAGAACGACATCTGAACTACCGCCGGTTACGACCACATCAACAAGTTCATCGCCGTCAAGAAGCGTGATGCCGATAATACCACCTGTCCTTGGCCGTGAGAACAGATCCTGACTGAACTTGCCCCCACGGCCTTTCTTCGTTGCATACAGAAGATTCTTTTGAGCATCGAAGTCACGCATCGGGATGACCGCCGAAACCTCTTCGTCGGTAAGGTTCAGCAGATTAACGATAGCTTTACCCTTACTGGTTCTCGATCCTTCGGGGATCTCGTGGACCCGGAGCCAGTATACTCTGCCTTTGTTCGTGAAACAGAGCAGATAATCATGCGTGCTCGCCATGAATACTTTATCGACGGAATCCTCGTCCTTTGTGGTCATGCCGATAACTCCTCTGCCGCCGCGTTTCTGCTGACGGTAGAGATCGAGAGGAACGCGTTTAATGTAATCCTGCGTCGTGAGCATCACAAGGGTCTGTTCATCGGGGATCAGATCCATCACATTGAAGTCGTTGTTTGCCGTGTAATCGATCTGAGTCCGGCGCTCGTCAGCGTAGGCCTTAAGGATCTCGGAGGTCTCGGTTTTGACGACCGAGAGGATGTTCTCTTCAGATGATAAGATCCAGGTAAGTTTATCGATGATCAGCTGAAGCGAGGCGGTCTCGTCCAGAATCTTCTGCTGTTCAAGGGCTGCGAGACGACGCAGCTGCATCTTGAGAATCGCATCGGCCTGTGCTTCTGAAAAACCAAGTTTAGAGACCAAAGCTTCCTGAGCTACCGAAACCTCGGGAGAAGCACGGATGGTGGCGATCACCACATCGATCATATCGAGAGCCTTCAGCAGCCCCGAGAGGATGTGCATGCGTTCCTCGGCTTTACGCAGATCAAATTGGGATCTGCGCCGAACGACATCGACACGGTGTGCGATGAAATAGCGGAGAAGTTCGACGAGAGAAAGAATCTTCGGTTTCTTATCGACGATCGCGAGATTGATGATACCGAACGAACTTTCGAGCTGAGTATGCTTGTACAGCAGATTTAAAACGACGTTTGCCTGGGTATTCTGCTTGAGTTCGATGATGACGCGGATACCATCTTTATCGGACTCATCACGAATGTCGCTGATACCTTCGATCACCTTCGTTTTTACAAGTTCGGCGATTTTCTCGATCATCGATGCCTTGTTCACCTGATAGGGGATCTCGGTGATAACGATCTGTTCGAATCCTTTTTTGCGTTCCTCGATCTCGGCAATGCCGCGGAGAACAACTTTACCCTGACCCGTCTGATAAGCATTGACGATCCCGTCAGTGCCCATGATCTTACCGCCTGTCGGGAAGTCGGGAGCTGGAAGGATCTTCATCATCTCATCGAGCTGCATCTCAGGATTATCGATGTAGGCATAGACCAGATCGCAGACCTCTCCGAGGTTATGCGGCATCATGTTGGTCGCCATACCTACCGCGATACCCGTCGTACCGTTTACAAGGAGGTTGGGGATCCTGCTTGGCAGAACATCCGGTTCCTGGGAAGACTCATCGAAGTTCGGGACGAAATCGACAGTTTCCTTGTCGATATCCTCCAGAAGCGATTCTGCCGCTTTGGTAAGCCGTGCCTCGGTATAACGCATTGCTGCTGCCGAGTCACCGTCTATAGACCCAAAGTTACCCTGACCGTCCACCAATGTATAACGATAGGAGAACGGCTGAGCCATCTTCACGAGCGTGTCGTAAATTGCCGAATCGCCGTGCGGGTGATAATTACCCATGGTGGCGGCGACTGCCTTGGCGGATTTCTTGTATGCTTTATCACTCGTGTTCCCCTCATCGTGGAACATGGCGTACAGAATACGCCGGTGGACCGGTTTCAGACCATCACGGACATCGGGGATAGCACGGCCGATGATAACACTCATCGCATAATCGATGAAACAGTTTTTCATCTCATCTTCGATATTGATCGAGACCGTTTTGTGCGTGGTGTTCTCTTCAGATGTCAAGGTTCTTCACCTCCCCTGCATGACGTTTAATGAAATCTTTTCTGGGCATGACATCATCTCCCATGAGTTTTTCAAATATCTCATTCGCATAACTTGCATCCTCGATTCTGACCTGCTTGAGAATACGGAACTCGGGATTCATTGTAGTGTTCCAAAGCTGGCCTGCATTCATTTCACCAAGACCCTTATACCGCTGGACCGAGATTCCCTTCTCGCCGTATTCGGCGATAGCAAGACGCATATCCTCTTCCGTGTACACGTATTTTTCCTGTTTTCCTTTGGCAATTCTGAAGAGTGGAGGCTGGGCGATGTAGATGTATCCCATCTCCACAAGGGGTTTCATGAACCGGTAGAAGAAGGTAAGAAGCAGAATCCGGATGTGTGCCCCATCAACATCCGCATCCGTCATGATGACGATATGATGATATCTGGCACGTTCGGCATCGAACTTTTCCCCGTATCCGGCACCGATCGCGGTGATGAGGGTATGAATCTCGGCATTTTTCAAAGCCTTGTGCTCCAGTGCTTTTTCCACATTCAGGATTTTACCCCGAAGCGGCAGGATCGCCTGGAACTTTCTGTCGCGTCCCTGCTTAGCCGAACCGCCGGCAGAATCTCCTTCCACAATATAGATCTCGCTTTTTGCCGGATCGCGCTCGGAACAGTCGGCAAGTTTACCCGGCAAACCAGACATCTCGAGAGATGTTTTTCTTCGGGCAAGCTCCTTTGCACGGCGGGCCGCTTCGCGGGCATTCGCCGCATCAAGGGATTTCTTGGCGATAGCGGCAATGACCTTCGGGTTTTCCTCGAAGAACCCTGTCAGAGCCTGATAAATCATCGAGTCGACGAGACCTTTGACGTTGCTGTTTCCAAGCCGCATCTTCGTCTGTCCCTCGAATTGGGGGTTGGCGATCTTGACGCTGATTACGGCGGTCAGACCCTCACGAACATCTTCGCCGCGAACGGAGACATCCTCTTTGAGGTGTTTGTTTGTATGGGCACTGTTGTTGATCGCCCGCGTAAGGGCAGAACGGAACCCCTCCAGATGCGTGCCGCCCTCACGGGTATTGACACTGTTCACATAGGTATAGAGGATCTCCCCGTAGGTATCATTATACTGGAGAGCGACCTCCACCTCGATTTTATTTACATCATCGGATTTGTCGACATAGATCGGATCGGGATGGAGATGTTCTTTTCCTTCGTTTAAGTGGGCAACGAACTGACGAAGCCCGCCTTCATAGCAGAAGGTATCCGAGTCTCCGGTCCGGTGATCCTCAACATGAATCTCCAGCCCCTTGTTCAGATAAGCAAGTTCTCTGAACCGGTGGGCAAGAACGTCATAATCGAACTCGGTCATCTCAAAGATGGAACCGTCGGGATAGAAGGTGATCCGTGTTCCGGTCGTAGTTTCTTTCGGCTGACCTTCTTTGTCCAGCCTCTTTTGCCGCTGAAGATACTCTTCATCGGTTTCGGGCCTGCAGGAAAGAGACTGCAGAAGCAGTCCTTTGCCAAAGAACATGGAATAGATATTTCCGTCACGGAACACTTCGGCAGTAAGGCGCGTGGAAAGAGCGTTTACAACAGAAACACCGACCCCGTGCAGACCGCCGGAAACCTGATAGGTATTCTTATCGAACTTTCCGCCGGCATGAAGCACGGTCATAACGACTTCAAGGGCACTCTTATTCTGCTTGGGCATGATATCGACGGGAATACCTCTGCCGTCATCCTCCACGCTCACCGATCCGTTGGGGTTGATGATGACGACGATATGCTTACAGAATCCGGCTAAGGCTTCGTCGATGGAGTTATCAACTACCTCGTATACAAGATGGTGAAGACCACGGGTATCGGTACTGCCGATATACATGGCAGGTCTTTCACGGACAGGGGTTAACCCCTCCAAAACAGTAATGTGGGAGGCGTCGTAATTATCAGTCATCTACGTTTGGTTCTCCTTATCAATTTGGGTCATATGCATAGCCGTTTTCGAAAATTGTTAACATTGTCGAAAGCGATTTTCAAAAATATATTTACATTATTATATTAGTGCGGATTGCTTATTAAGACTCTTTTAAGAAAGAGAGATCTGAGAATACAAATGAAAAGTAAAAGGCAATTTTAATGCGGGAAAAACACGCAGCACCAGCGATTTTTCAGGAAATTATTTGGGAAGGGGAGATGTTTCTGGAGAGTTTTGTCAGCCACTACAGTAAAATAATACTTTTATTTCATTTAAAGTTACTTAATTTTAATATAATATATTTTATTCAAACGGTAAACAAAAACATATAATATATTAGTAATACAAATAATTCAAGTAGTGGGCTGTTTGTCTACCAGCCCAAATGAAGGGAGTCAATGCAAAAACATATCCCGGATATAAAGGGACCGCGACATAACCCCGGATTTCCGGGAAGAGCGCATTTTACAGAACTAAACAATGTATCTGCAGTTATTACAGCAGATACGTTACATGTAACATAGGTTTTTGAAATGATTATCACATTATGCGGAAAAGGCGGATGCGGCAAAAGTACCACCGCTACACTCCTCGCAAAGGAGTTTGCACGAAAAGGGAAATCTGTCCTTGTCATCGACACCGACGAATCCAACTTTGGTCTGTACCGCCAACTGGGCATGGAGCTGCCAAATGACTTTACCGAGTACTTCGGAGGAAGGCAGGACATCCTGAAAAATGTGATGGGAAAACCCAATTTCCAGTATGATTTCTTTGACCGCAAGTGGACAATTTCTGACATTCCCTCAGAGTTCCTCTCGGAAAAAGACGGGATCAAGCTCCTTGCCATCGGTAAAATCCATGAAAAGGATGAAGGCTGCGCCTGCCCAATGGGTATTATCGCCAGACAGTTTATCAGCAACCTGAAGCTTGATGAAAATGACGTGGTTATTACCGACACAGAAGCAGGTATTGAACATTTCGGACGAGGTATAGAAACAGACGTCGATGCAATTTTGATGGTCATCGATCCGTCGTATGAATCATTGAAACTTTCTGCCAAAGTAGCAGAGCTTAGTGAAAGCATTCATAAGCCTATCTACTATGTTCTCAACAAGGTTGATGCTTCTAATGAAGCCATTATGAAAGAGGCGGTTAATGATCCAAGTAAGGTCATCGCCGTTATCCCAAGCAGTAATTCTATTGCCATGTCCGGACTGAAAGGAGACGAACTTGGAGCTGAGTGGAGTGGAGTTACGGAAATGACCGATTTTCTTTCAAAAAATGTCCTTTAACGGCATGATACCGGAAAAAACTGAAAACTGAACTGAGCCAAGACTCATGTTCAAAAAAGGCAAGGGCAGTTTTCAGAATAAAATGATATGAGCGGCCTCAGCAGAGCAGATTTTTCAGCTTTATTCTGCCGTAATCGTTCACGTTTTTTGCGTTAAACCGCATTTACGACATCCAACTTTTTTTTGCCGAACACATGCGATTTACAACGATCTTACTGCAATATTTTAACTGATGAGTTCTGGATACAAATCAGTAACCATGTTTAAAATTAGGGAAACTGTAGGCTGCCAACAGGACTTACCAGACTGTTCCTGCAGATATCTTCCAGCAAAATGCAGACGCACTCAAAAATTTGCGGAAATATGTTCGATGTACGAGGAATGATCACTCGATCATCTGAACAAAATTTTTGAGAATCCGAATCCCGGCACCCCCGCTTTTTTCAGGATGGAACTGAACACCCATCACGTTGCCGGCACCCACTGCCGAGGCATACGGAACGATGTACTTGGTCTTTGCTATCGTGAACTCGGGAGTCGTATCGGCATAATAGGAGTGAACAAAATACACATACGTCCCGTAAGGAATTCCTTCGAACAGGGGGTGAGCCGAGGGCGAGATCGTGTTCCATCCCATCTGAGGAATCTTCATCCCGGGTTTTTTTGGAAAAAGCCGAACCGTCCCGGGCACAAAGCCAAGCCCTTTGTGAAGACCGTGTTCCTCACTTTCCTCTAAAAGCATCTGCATGCCGAGACATATGCCGAGAAGAGATTTCTTTGCCGCCTCTTTTTTCACAAGGTCGATCAGAGGAGAGAGCTTGTTCATTCCTTCAGCAAAGGCACCGACTCCCGGGAGGAGAAGTCCATCAGCCGATTGAATGATCTCGGGATCGTTCGTGATTTTCGGACGGGCCCCTGCCGCCTCGAGACCGCGGACAACACCGCGGAGATTGCCTAACCCGTAATCCAAAACGGCGATTTCAGAAGTGCCCATCTATATCACTATCTTCTTCATTTGTTTCGCGGATTCTCCATAAACCTTTCGCCGACCATTCGGGAGATTTGCCGTTCGCATCGCCCCATGCCTTCAGTTTTTGTTCCCAGTCGACCCACAATTCCGGATACCGTGCCTCGATATCCTTCATGCAGGCTATGTCGGATGACGGACACATAAAGCAGCCGATCCGGTCGAGACCCAGTTCATAAAGAGGATTGTACGGAGCTTTTTCCCGGAAAAGATAGAGCCAGTCATGCATAGCTGTCCAATGCTGGATGGGAGCTGCGGAAATCTGGCAGGGGACGTTTCGGTTTCGCCAGACCCGCGGACTCTGTATGCGTTTGGCGGACTCGAACTTTCGCTGACCGATGAAGGAGATCGCCTCACCCCATTCATTTTCGATGAGAGTCTTGACCGGCGTAAGTTTGCATGCTTTGCAGCACCACCTGAAATCCACAGCCGGCGGACCCTGGAGTTCGAATCCTTCCCAGAACCCGGAATTCCCCGACTCGATAATCAGCGGGAGACCGAACAGTTCGGATACTTTATGGACATTTTCGATCGTTTCCGGAAACTCAAGGCCCGTGTCCGCAAAGATCAGCGGCAGCCGGAGTCCCGCCTTGAGCGTGATGAGAAGCGTCACCAGACTGTCTTTTCCGCCCGAGTACGAAACGGTCGGCTGGACCCCGGGATTTTTGGCGATAACATCATGGATGAACTCAATCGATTTTCTTTCATAGAGATCAAGGATATTTTTGTTGGCGGCGATCGCATCTTCCCAGGTTGAAGGAGCGGCATCCACCACGGATTTTTGGGTCCGGCGGGTCCTGACCAGCTGACCTCGAGCTGCACCAATCGTATCCTGATACGACATCTTGGCTCTGCCAACCGCCACACAGTCACCGGACTCGGAAAGGACGAAAACACTGTCGCCGACTGCGATATCGGGCGATACAAACGTAACACCAGGCATAAGAACGCTGCTTCCGTCCCGAATATAGCCTGCGGCATCGTCCGTGACCCGAATGAATCGTTTGGTCGGCACGACAAGGGAGGCTGCCGCTTCTCTTGGCAGGACTTCCCACCGGGACTCTGCCTTAATATATCGAACGGCACAGACCACCGCACCTCCGATGATGATTTCTTCCATCCGGTCCTCGTCAGGGACTTTGTTCAGAAGGGCGAGATATCTGTCGGGGATCAGCGGAACGCCGAACTGTTCTTCGAAGAGGCGGTTCACAAGATCTCTGTCGCGCTGAAAACCCGGGCGAACATCTCCCGGCGGAGTCACCGAGACAGAATGGGTCTTTTCCCCGCAGGAGCAGAGTTTTCCCATCACCGGGGCATGACATCTGTCACACCAGTAAAACGGAACGGGGGCAAGAAATGGAGAATTTTTCATTGTATTCACTCAATTAAAAGGACCATGACCGTTGTCATAGGAGAATCCAGAACGGATCCGCCGGGAACATTTGTGCATGAGAGGATATAAAGATCCCAGCTAACGGAGGCACATGTGGCATACGCGTCGATTCCGGCTGCTTCCATGCTTGGACGCATTTTTCTTCTATTCATACAGTTTGTGATATCTGCATCTTCGTCTTTTGCCGTGCAGTGAGTACATAACCCACACTGATGCCCGGTGTAGGCAAAAGCCTTGTAGAACCCCGCAGAGAATGCCATCGTCTCAAGTTCATACATGACGTTCTGAACATATGCAGTCATTTCGCGGGAGACGAGACGCTCCGGCGTTGTTTCGCCGACATCCCCGATAAATTTTATCAGAAGGGCTGTTTTGTATTCTTTAAGGACTTTTTTCGTCTCTGCAGGCGTCGGAGAGTAAGGCGGGCAGGAAAACCTGCGGCCAAATCCGCCGCAGCCGAAAAAACACTTCTGCCGGACCCATTCAGCAGTGACAATGTCTTTTGCAGGGATCATGGTCGCGTCCCCGCCTTTTTCAACAACGAACCTGACAAGTTCGGCAATCAGGTCCTGTTTTTCCGGCTTCATCGCGTTCTTCTCCGAACGGCTTCATCGATGATCTTTGATGATGAGGTAAATGGCATCCCGGTGTACTCGGAAATTCGCACGACATCCGCACAGATACCACGATCAGTAAGATCGGCTTTCAGCTTTTCCTTTGACCATTTCTGGTTAAAACCGATCGTGATGACGGCGGGATCGATCTCGCGGATAGGTTTGTACATATCGGTCTGATCTCCAAGTACGGCATGATCAACGCACTTGAGACTCTGAATCATTTTGAGTCGCTGATCTTCGGAAACGATTGGGCGGGATTTGTGAACGACATTCTTTTCCCGGGCTACGATGACCCACAACTCGTCACCTAATTTTTTCGACTCTTCAAGATAGTATATATGTCCGGGATGGAGGATATCAAATGTCCCGGTGGCGACGATTCTTTTCATGGTATAACTTCCAGAACTTTGTGTTTCCCGTCCCTGCCGTAACATCTCCAGGAGTTTTCATCGAACGGTGCCCCGACGATGATATGGCACTGCCCGCTCTGGGCAAATGTGGCAAGATCCGCATCCGAGGGTGATAAGCAACCGTTTGGGTGGCTGTGCGCCGTCCCGGCTATCTGCATCCCGAGCGGGATCATGTCCATGAAAATATTGGCGCTATCCTGTGATACTGTGGTCCCGGGAATCGGATAGGTGACGTTGATGACACCCTTTTCCATGCCCAGCATGACGATATATTCATCCGGAAAGCTTGATCTTCCCATCTCCAAAAGGAGATCAAGTAATTCCCGGTCTATGGCACGGACTAACATTCAGTTACTTATATTGGAGAGTATGAGAGATAATGTTTCACATATGGGTTTGGCGGTTATATGGAATGGAGACATAATTCCCATTGAGGTCGTTTATTCGGACCGGAGAAGATCCTGGGCAATCGAAGTTAAGACGACCGGCGAGGTGTTGATACGCGTTCCGACAGCAGTTTCCTTGGAAAAAGTACGGGAGATCGCACAGAGCAAAGCCGAGTGGATCGCAAAACAGCAGGCTCTGTTTCAAAACAGGGACACAAAACCCAGAAGCTACAGTGATGGGGAGCAAATTCCGTTTTTCGGTGAGGAACTGACCATACAACGAAGTTTCGGACCCGCCAAAGCGGAGATCACGGGAGAAGTTCTTGACATATCAACACCGGATTCCTTTACGCCGGATGAAGCCGAAATGACTGTCCGTGATGTGGTAATGCTTTTGTACAGGCGGCGTGGACCTGCTGCTCTGGATGCATATGTGGAAAAATATGCAAATCTTGCCGGCGTGACGAAACCAAACCTGCGAATGAAGCTTCAGAAGAAAAAATGGGGATGCTGCACACCAAAAAATGGAATAATCATCAATGCACGGGTGCTGCTTGCCCCGAAAATCGTTGCCGAGTACCTGGTCGTCCACGAAATCGTACATCTTCGATACCCCCACCATCAAAAAACCTACTGGAAAGAGGTTGAACGGCTGATGCCCAAATACCGTGAAGTCGAAAAACTGATGAAAACCGACGGGTGGAAGTGGGAGTTTTGATTTTTGGAAACTAAGTTATTATCCTGACTTTGAATTCCAAAAAAAGTAATGAAGAAGGATTATGCTTTCTTTACAAATGACGTAATTCCAGTAGAGACAGCGACGAGGGTTTTTCCGTCAGCAGAGAGCGTATATGTCCCTGCGTTAAATAATACGGAAGTTCCGGTAAACGTATAGGTCTTTTCCTCGATTTTCTCCCAGGTCATGGGAACGGTGGAATTGATGCCAAGAAGGCTGATGGTCAGACTCCCGGTTCCATTCTCATAAAACACGACGGGAATGTCGGTGCTGTAAATATACCAGTTCCCAACGATAGGTTCACTGGCGATGCAGCCGGCAGCGCCAACAGAGATAAAAAGGGCAATCAGCAAGGCGGCAATCAGACTTTTCTTCATAAGAGAGAAATGAGAGAGTTAAGTATCTCTCTCTTTCTTTTTTCGATTACGCAGTTTTTATCTTCGCAACATCGGCGAGACCAAGATCGGTGATGAATATCTCCTGCATATCGCCTTTCTTGATTTTGCCGGTAACGGTCATGGGGAAAGAATCCACAAACTTGTAATAACGCGGGATCTTGTGGCGGGCAATCTTTCCCTCGGCAAATGCCCGGATCTCCTCTTCCGTGATCGTGGTCCCGAGTTCTGCTTTCACCCAGGCACAGAGTTCCTCGCCGTATTTTGCATCCGGGACTCCGATAACATAGATGTCGGAGATCTTCGGGTGAAGGTGGAAGAACTCCTCGATCTCTCTTGGATAGAGATTTTCTCCGCCGCGAATGACCATCTCCTTCAGGCGGCCAGCCATCCGGACGTAGCCTTCCTCATCCATCGTACCAAGATCGCCCGAGTGAAGCCAGCCGTCTTTGTCGATGACCTGCTTGGTTGCATTCGGATTATTGTAGTAGCATTTCATCTTCATGTAACCGCGGGCGCATATCTCACCTTTCTCGCCGAGAGGAACGATCCGTCCGGTCTTCGGATCGGTGATCTTGATCTCGGTGTGTGGGAATGCTCTACCGACGGTCGCCACACGGTTTTCGAGCGTGTCGGAGGTGGTGGACATGGTGATACCGGGTGCCGTTTCAGTCAGACCGTAAACGATCACGATGTCTTTCATATTCATCCTCGAGGCAACCTCCAGCATCTTTTCGATTGGGCAAGGGGATCCTGCCATGATGCCGGTCCTAAGACTAGAAAGATCATACCGGTCGAAGTTCGGGTGTTCCAGTTCTGCGATGAACATGGTCGGAACACCGTGCAGAGCCGTGCACTTCTCAGCTTCTACAGCCTGTAGAACGGCTTCGGTATCGAAGAACGGGCCGGGAATGACCATCGTGGATCCGTGCGTCACGCAGGCCATATTCGAAAGGACCATTCCAAAACAGTGGTAGAACGGAACCGGAATACAGAGTTTGTCATTCTCGGTAAAACCCATCCCGTCACCGATAAACAGTCCGTTGTTTAAGACAGAGTGATGGGACAGAACAACACCTTTCGGAAATCCGGTCGTTCCGGATGTATACTGGATATTGAGCGCATCATCGAAGGAAACCGACTCTTCACGGCTTTCCAGTTCAAAGTCGGAGACGTACTCGCCCATCTCGAGAAGTTCGCTCCAGCGGTACATCCCGTTATAGATGATCTCGCCCATGAATACGACGTTACGTAAATACGGGAACTTCTCGGACCGTATCTTGCCGGGTTTTGCCTCGAATGCCTCGGGGGATGCCTCGTAGAACATGCCGACGTAATCGGAGGTCTTGAACTTTCCCTGAAGGATCAGGGTGTCCACTTCCGACTGCTTGAGGGCATATTCCAGTTCGAACGTACGGTAGGCAGGATTGATATTCACCATTACCGCGCCGATCTTGGCGGTCGCAAACTGCACGAGTACCCACTCGGCATAATTCATTGCCCAGATGGCAACACGCGTCCCGTGTTCCACACCAAGCATCATAAGACCTTTGGCCACCGCATTCGTCTCAGCGAGGAACTCCGTCCAATTGTAGCGAAGGACCTTAGACCCGGCAGTAATTAGGGTTAGTCCGGCCTCGCGATACGAGTTCGGCTCGTCGGAAACGAGCCCTTCGTGGCAGTAGTTTGCCGCGTCAGACATACACCGTTTGCTGTAGGGATTCGGCTGAAAGGAGACTAGAGCATCGGTGCGGGGATATTTAGCCGCAATGCTGTTCAAGACATCTCCTACGGTACTTCCCAAAAGAGGTTTCTGGGAAGTCCCACATGCGTAGCTTTCAGACATGTGCTTACTGCGTTAGAGTGGAGAATATAAAAAACGTAGTGGACCTGAAAAATCAGGCGCGCTTTACAGTGATCATCACGTCATCAAGCATGATAACATCTACCGATTCACCGAAAACCGAGTAGATGTATGAAGTGGTCCAGGCACCTTCGGGAACGGAGATATCCTTGCCATCCACGATGACCGTTTTTGGCGGCGTGATCTTGTCGGCATCGGAAAGAGCATTGACAGCAGCCATGAATGCGCCTGCTTTGTTCCGGAGGGTTTTTCCAACAACGCCTTTGTTGAACACAACTTTTCCGACCGTCTTTTCAAGAGCCGGTTCTTCCGCTTTCCAGACAACCGTCGCGTTTATCGTCCTGCCGAGATCGCCGGAGTCATCGATGTCGTGGGATGGCGTGTAGATCGTAACGTTGCCAAGCGGGGAGTTAAGAGCAAGACCGGAGTCGTGCTTGTATTTGCGGAGAAGGCTGACGATGCTCACAACGAGATCACCGTCGCGAAGAGCGCCCTCGTCCGCATACGAGAAGGTTGTCCATGGCTGGTCGATGATCCGCCTTCCGCCGGATAAATGGTGATAACACTCCTGAGCGAAGAATGGGATATAGGGTGAGAGCATTGTGCAGAGTGCATCAAGGGTCATCTTCAGCGTGTAAATCGCACCGGCACGTAGCGGATCTTCACTGTAGAGTCTGCCTTTCACGAACTCGAGATACTCATCGGCCATGATATTCCAGGCAAACTCACGGATGGTCTTCAGACCCTTGTCGAAGAGATAAGCATCCATCGACTCGGTGACCTCGGCAACCGTTTTGGAGAGGTTTGCTAACATCCACCGGTCGATAAGCGTGGACGGAGCATCCGTTTCAGGGACCGGAGACTCTTTCTGTATCTGCATTAACGAGAATCTGACGATGTTCCACATCTTCGTCTGGAATCTGGATGCAGCGACGACGTCGTTCCAATTGAAGAGGATATCCTGACCGGTCGAAGAGCCGGCAGCAGCCCACTGTCTAAGGGCATCCACGCCGTAGGGTCTCATAACATCCTCGGGACCGATGACATTATCCCGGGACTTGGACATCTTGAATCCGTCCTCGCCGAGAACCATTCCGTTGATGAGAATACCATCCCACGGTTTCTCGCCAAGCAGGGCAACGCTCCGAAGGATCGTATAGAACGCCCAGGTCCGAATGATATCATGTCCCTGTGGGCGGATCTGCGCCGGGAAGTACGGCGGTCTGCCGCTCCCGTCCCATCCGGTGACGTGGAGATCGGTGATGGATGAATCCATCCAGGTGTCGAGAACATCCTTTTCGCCGGTAAACTCTGTCCCGCCGCATTTCGGACAGGCGTGTTTGGGTTTTTCGATGGTCGGATCGATCGGGAGATCGGCCTCATCGGGAAGGATAAGCTCTCCGCATTTGTCACAGAACCAGACCGGAATCGGGGTCGCAAACAGTCTCTGTCTGGAGATACACCAGTCCCACTCCATCTGTTCTGCCCAGTTTTCCAGGCGCTGGAGCATATGTTCGGGATACCATTTGATCTCTTTTGCTGCCTTGACGATCTCGCCGCCGTTTACATTCACGAACCACTGGCGCTCGGAGAGAATCTCGATCGGGGTCTTGCATCTCCAGCAGCCGCCGACCCTATGTTCGATCTTCTTCTGGTCCTTTAAAATACCGAGCTCTTTCATATCGGCAAGGATCGCCGCACGGCATTCCTTGGAAGGCATGCCTTCATATTTTCCGCAGATCGCGGTCATCGTGCCTTTTGTCGTGAGAGCTTTGCGGAGCGGGAGGTGATGCTTTTTCCACCAGAATACATCAGTCTTATCACCGAAGGTACAGATCATTACTGCCCCGGAACCGAATGCCATATCAACGGCATCATCTGCGATGATGGTTACGTCGTGACCGAAGATCGGGACCTTGAGCGTTTTTCCTACGATAGATTTGTACCGCTCATCATCCGAATTAACCGCGACACCAACGCAGGCTGCGAGGAGTTCGGGGCGGGTCGTTGCGATCTCGATGCCGTCGAAATCGAAGAAGTTCAGAAAGGTCTCCCCATCATAATACGAAACTTCGGCAAAGGCGATCGCCGTTTCACAGCGGGTACAGAAGTTGACCGGATGCTCGTCCTGATAAATGTAGCCGGGTTTGAGCATGCGCAAAAACGACAACTGGGTCTTTGCGTAGTAATACGGCTCCATCGTGATGTATTCGTTGCTCCAGTCGACGGAAAAACCCATGGTCCTCAGACTCTGCCGCATCCGGGTGATGTTTTCGACGGTGAGTTCCCGGCACATTTTGCGGAAATCTTCACGGGAAACATCATTTTTGGTGATATGATGAGTTTCTTCGACCTTTACCTCAGTCGGAAGTCCGTGACAGTCCCACCCTTGAGGGAACATGACATTGAAACCCATCATACGCTTGTAGCGGGCGATGATATCCATATACACCCAGTTAAGAGCGTGTCCTATGTGGAGTTTTCCTGTTGGATACGGCGGGGGAGTATCAATTACGTATTGTGGTTTTTTCGAGTCTTTCTCGAAGTAAAAGTCGCTGTCGTCCCACTGGTCAAGCCAGCGTTTTTCGACAGAGGCAAAGTCGTAGGTCTTTGGAAGTTCCTCGGTCAACATGTGAATTACGTTTTGTTTTTCTTCCCATATAATTCTCCCACACCCGAGAGAGTCGAGTCGAGTCTGTCCAATCGATACGTCAATCCATTGGACAGAGTTTTTTTTGATCGAGATAACTTCACCTAGGAATATCATGATTCAACCGTTTCACTATTGACATGGGATTGGGGGGGAATCTGCCAAATCAGACTTCTTTAGACTTCTTATCGATAATTTGCAAAATTCATATTCTGAAATCTATTCTGTAAATGGGCTAACATCAATAATTGGAACGTTATAAAATTCATTATTGCAGAGAGCGCTCTGTTGTTTTTCTTGCAATGCACCACATCAAATTTGACGTTTTTTTGAGGTGTGTATGCTTGCGTTCGCACGTTCCCGCCTTTTCATAGCATCTTTTACCTCCCTTCCATGAAGAATAGTCTGATTTCTGAGATATGCTCCTACCATCTCCCGTTTACCATTCTTACAGAGAAATACCAGTTTTTCTGTAAGAGACATTTGGGCATTTCCTCCTTTTCTCCAGAACGTATTGATCTGTTTTATTATGGTCTTCTCTGAACCTAATTGGGACAATTGCGCGTCAGATCTCAGTTGAATAAGGGGTTTTGCATGAAGTTTCTCAAATATTAACGTGTGTAGCTCTAGGGAGTCATATCCCGCATCCATCAATACACGATCACAGGATACGCCGAGAAGTTCGGCAATCTGAATCAAAAAATGCGCATAGGGTTTGTCATTCTCCGTTCCTTCTGAATGAATCATAAACAAGGGATAAGCCCCCAGATTCAAAATATGTGCTTTATCCATTTTAACCTGATAACGAGGGTTAAACAGACTATTGGGACAATAACGGCTTGCAACTAAAGGAGTGGAATCGATAATTACCTCGGTTTCAGATTTGAGGAAATGAACAATCTTTTTGCTTATCAAAAACATAAGAACTTCCATACCCTCCTCACCTAACCGATATTTCACAAAGTAATGCAACGTACTCGGCGAAGGTAACCAGAGTGGTGATTTTGCCGGAAGAAGGTGGCTGAGATCTTCTTGCGTTATTTTAAGTCGAATATGACGATAGGCTATTCTGAGATAAGTCATGACAACAGTCAGTTTTATCAGAAAATCAATGGGATAATGAAAATAATCGCGAAGATGAGGTGAATAATAAGTTTGTTCGATTTTTCGTACAATGTCACTAATGTTGAGCTGGGACATGAGCCAGCAAATGGACATATCCGGAGGGATGACTCCATTGTTGAAAATACGATCGTATTCGTCTTGAAATTCAGACATACCACTCGGCGCAGGGATAAATAAAGGTATTGTTCCCCTCCAAAAAAGTCGACAAGAGTAAATGGGGGATGAGTTTATATCACAGAATCCACGATTGAACAGACTCCCTTTGCGAAGGAATTATTTTTTATCCTGGGAAAATATATAACTGCAACATACAAATTACTGTTAATCTTTATTTCTGCAACGAAATGCTGCAGGGATATATATGGGAATAACCGCTGATGTTTGGCAGAAAAAACAAGGAAGAGGCACAAGAGGATATATATGAGACCCTCCCGGAGTATGATTTCGAACGGGACAGGTCCTTAGTCTTTCCCAAACTGCGAAAACGGACGAAATTCTCGAAGCATACTGGATTGAGCCGGGTCTCACGCGTGTTACCATCATCAGAACTGCCGAGTATGAAAATGTCTATATCGCCCATGAACCTGCTCTGACGTATTTCGAAGCCGAAATTCTCGAACGCCTTCAGCCTGCCGTTCGTGATCTGCTGATCATGAAGGATATCGAACTGAACGATATGCTGGAGGTCCTATATGAATCGATCGACCTGCTTCTCGATTCCTATGATCTGGATATTTCCAACTCCGCCGTATACAAGATGCGGTATTATCTGAAACGCACGTTTTTCGGGTGGGGCCGGGTTGATATCCTTCGCGGAGACCATGAGATCGAGGATATCTCCTGTTCCGGGTATGATATGCCTGTCTATCTGTATCACCGTAAATACCGGGATATCAAGACCTCGATCTTCTTCACCGATCCCCGGGAACTGGACTGTCTGGTCGTTCTGTTTGCCCAGAAAGCTGGAAAACACATATCCCTTTCCAATCCCATCGTGGATGCGACCTTGTCTGATGGATCCCGTATCCAGCTGACCTACAGTACGGTGGTCTCGACGCGCGGGCCTTCATTTACGATACGCAAGTTTAGAAAGAATCCGTTCTTGCCGATCGACCTTCTGGTAAACAAGACGTTTACGATCGATGAGATGGTCTATCTCTGGATGGCGGTCCAGTATAACTACACCATTTTGATCGTCGGAGGAACGGCTTCGGGAAAAACGACTACGTTGAATGCTATCTCCCAGTTTATCCCCGCTCTTTCGAAGGTGGTGTCCATCGAGGATACCCGCGAGATCATGCTGGAGCATGACAACTGGATTGCGAGTCTCGTGCCGCTTTCGTCGGGTGCTATCACCACCGCACAGCGGGATATCTCCATGTTAGATATGTTGAAAGCTGCGATGCGTCAGAGATCCGAGTATATCCTTCTTGGAGAGGTCCGCGGTGTCGAGGCCCAGACCCTTTTCCAGGCGACGAACTCGGGACACACGACGTACTCCACTCTGCACGGCGGCGATGTGGCAATGGCGATTCATCGTCTGGAGAACCCTCCGCTGGATGTACCCAAGGCAACGATCGAAACTCTCGACATCGTTTTGTGTCAGGGAAGTATGTTTAGGAACAAGAAGCAGGTTCGCCGGTGTAAGGAGATCACCGAGATCGTGGGTATGACCGATAAAGGCGAACTTGAGATCAACACGGTGTTTCTCTACAACTTCCAGAAAGATACACCCAGTTTCTCGGTAACATCCCAGGTCTATTCCTCAATCGCTGAAAAGACCGGTATGAATATGACCGCGATGAGCGAGTATCTCCGCAGGCGCACGGCGTTTTTACAGGCAATGCTTGATTAGGATATCAGGGATTACCGGGACTTTGCACGGATCGTCTGGCTGTTTCTTTCAAGACCCAAGTATGTTATGGCGAATGTCGGCGATCTTGTCCAGATTTTTCCGGGTAAGTGCAAGCGGCACGAGAGTCTGGCCAACCGCCCGATTCCGAAAGATGAGTATCCGGAGATGGTGGACGGACCTGTGGAGTCTGATGCGGCATACGGGGTGGAATCCTCCGTCTCTGATCGCGGCGACGGCTCTGATTCCTCCCGCGTGTGCTATATTACGGAACCCTCCGGCGATTCGAAAGCCATGACCGAAGGGTCAGGTTCCTCTACCAAACAGGTGCCCGTTTCCGAGGATAAGCTGCCGAAAGTTGATTTCATGCCGATTGATACCTCGGGTGCCGGATCGGAGCCTGCTCCAAAATCAGCAGAACCTGCGTTCTCTCTACCCCCCAAAGCCAGTTCCCGAATCAGCTGAGCCGGCATTCGTTCTCCCACCCAAACCTGCTGACGAATCCGGTGAATCTCTGGCTGATCTTCCCTCTGAACCTGTTTCCGAATCGTCTGAGCCTGTGGTCGATCTTCCCTCAAAGCCTGCTCCAGAATCCGTTGATGAAGTAAAGACAGATCCCGTTGCTGAAGAGGATCTCTTCTATGATGTTCCGGGCATCGTCCCGATGGAAGAGGAGATATTTGGCCCGGCGGAACCGAATCAGATCTTCGAAGTTGCCCCGGACAAAGATATCTCATCCTTTGACCTGTATGCAGATGAAAAGACCTCCGGGTCAGCCCCGGAAAAGAAGCAGCAGTAGGCCATGAGAAATCCCTTAACTCCATCTCCGGAACGCATTCGAGCTCTTGAAAAGGAACTCTTTTCGGCGCGTATCGATATCGATGTCAAGGGGCTTGTTCGTTATGCACGGGCATTTGGTTTCATTGCCAGTATTCTCATTGTTTTCTCTCTCGTCGTTATCGACGTTTTCTTCTTTCCGGTTGCGAATCTGTTCACGGACCCGGAGTATGTTATCTTCACCTATCCTCTGACGGTCGGGATCGCTGTTCTTGCAAATGTTGCCGTCTATTACGCTATTATCTCCTATCCGAAGCTGGAAATGCGGAGCCGGAAACGATTCATCGAAGCATCTCTCTACGATATGATTTCGTTCATGTATGCTCTGCACCACTGCGGGGCAACACTGTATGCCTCCATCCATTCCATTGCCAAGTATGCCGATTTTTACGGCGATGCGGCAAAAGAGTTCCATCAGGTAGTTTCCGATATGGATTTCTGCGGCTACGACCAGTTCACTGCCATCCAGCGGCTTGCCGATACCACGCCTTCCGATAAACTTCGGTTCTTCCTTTCGGAATTATCTTCGACATACCGGTCGATCGGTAATGCCGAAGTTTTTCTGCACGGAAAACTTCAGGAGATGCAGAAAGATAGCGAGGTAGCTCAGAGAAGTTACCTCTCCTCGCTTGGGGCGATCGCCGAGATGTATATCACCCTTTTCGTTGCCGGCCCCCTGTTTGTGGTGATCGTCATCATGGTTATCGTCATCATGGTTATCGTCATCATGGTTATCGGGCTCATCTCGGGATCAGACCCGATGATCCTCGCGATTGTCGTGTATCTGATGCTTCCGATTGGAACGGTGATCTTTCTCCTTCTGCTGGATGCTCTCGGCCAGACCTACATCATCAAACGCATCCAGATGCCCAGATCAACCGTTCCCCTGTATCCTCAGCTTACGGTAGTCGAATCGGTAGTTGATGAAACCCACCTCTTTGAAAAACTGAGAAAATACGACAAACGCCTGAAATATATGGAGTTCATTCGTCACCCCGGGCTTGCCATCCGGGAGGAACCGTCTCTTGTTTTCGTGTTCAGTATCCCTCTGTCGCTGATAACGGGTATTATTCTTTACTTTACTACGGTCAAGGTCTTTTTCAATCCGTATATGATCTATCAAGGGGGTATGGCCGTCGATGATGTGGTCGTTGTTATGCTTTTGGTGGCTCTCATGCCGTATGCAATAAGTTATCGACGGTATGTCCGCAAAATAGACAAGGTCGAATGGGCCCTTCCCGATTTCTGCCGTCATCTGAGTTCTCTGGTAAAATACAATATGACACTGATCCATGCCATTGAACTCACCGCACAGGAAGGAAAAAGTTACATTCAGGAGGATATCCGTATTCTCTCCCGTGATCTTCTCTGGGGAGAGAAACTCTCGTCTGCATTAAAGCGGTTTGCGGACCGTATGAAAAATCTGTCCGTCGACCGTCTGGTCATTTTCCTCTCCCAGACCGAACATTTCACGAATGATCTGTCTCTTACGATCGATCTGCAGTATCATGAAGCGAAGAACCGTGAGTCTCTGAAAAGGGAAAGAAAGAGCGACATGGGCGTGTATGTCGTCATCGTTTTCATGGCGTTCGCGGTCTTCGTGTTCGTTCAGGTCATCATCTCGGAGGTTTTTCTCAATATCATGATGGAAAACTCCGAAGCCCTCTCGTATCTTAGCTCCAGCTCGGGGTCTGGATTTTCCGCCCAGATGTATCAGATGATCATTTATCATTCGATCCTTATTCACGGGTTCTGTTCGGGGCTTGTGGCCGGGATGATGGATACGGGGTCTATCAAGGGGTATCCAGTATTCATGCATCATGCTCGCTCTTGGAGCCATCACATTTATCCTGATCAGTATTGTAATGTAGGGGCTTTTGCGTCCAAGTAATAACCATTATGTTCGTATAAAACAATGTAATGGGGTGCTAAAGTGTAGCATGACACGCTATGTCATGCCACATCTGCAGAGGATTTAACCATATGTTCTGGAATGAGAAGATGGAAACCCTGTCCGGCCAGGCTCTTGAAGAGCTTCAGCTCAAACGTCTCAAGGAGACGGTTGTACGGACGCAGAATATCGGTTTCTACAATACCCTGTTTAAGGATGCGGGAATAACCCCGTCTGATATTAAATCACTTGACGATCTGGCAAAGATCCCGTTCACGAATAAAGCAGATCATCGCGGCGGCTATCCCTTTGGATTTTTAGCTGTTCCGATGAATCAGGTCAACCGGATCCATACGACATCCGGAACTACCGGGAAACCAACAGTCGTTGCCTATACGAAAAACGATCTCAATATGTGGTCGGAACTTATCGCACGGAACCTGACGATGGTCGAGCTGAGAGCAGGCGATATTTTCCAGAATGCATCGAACTACTCTCTTTTCACCGGCGGTCTCGGTATCCATATGGGGGCTGAGAAGATCGGATGCGCCGTCGTTCCGTCAGGCGTCGGCAATACAAAACGGCAGATCGAGATGATCCAGGACTTCAAGGTACGCGGTCTTCACTGCACGCCGAGTTATGCGATGCATCTGACTGAAGTGGCCGAAGAGATGCATGCCGATCTGGCATCGCTTGAGATCGGTTGCTTTGGAGCGGAAGCCTGGTCGGAGAATATGCGCCGGGATCTGGAGAACCGTCTCGGCCTCAAGGCTTACGACAGTTACGGGATGAGCGAACTCTTCGGTCCCGGTGTTGCCTTTGAATGTCCTGAACAGGACGGTCTGCATATCTGGCATGACTGTTATATCGTCGAGATCATCGACCCGAAGACCGGTGAGGTGCTCGGTCCGGAAGAAAAAGGTGAGATGGTCGTAACGCCGATCATGAAGGAGGCAATGCCCCTTCTGCGGTACCGTACCGGCGATATCACGATGCTCATGGAGGATGAGTGTCCGTGCGGCCGCGGTCAGAAGATCGCGAGACTTCTCGGCAGAAGCGACGATATGCTGACGGTTCGCGGGATCAATGTGTTCCCAAGCCAGATCGAGCATGTGCTGAAAAACATCCCTGAAGTGGGAGATCAGTTCATGGTTTATATCGACCGTGTAAACCATCTTGATGAAATGATGATCGAGGTGGAGATGAATAAGAACATCTTCTCCGGCGAACTTCAGGATCTCTCGAAACTGCAGACAATGATCATGAAGGCCCTGCAGGATACGCTCACGCTGCGTGCCAGAGTCGAGCTTGTGGAGCCGGGTTCTCTCCCCCGCTTTGAAGGGAAAGCAAAGAGAGTCGTTGACCGGAGGGTCATATAATCATGGCATATTATAACGAAAAGATCGAGACGATGCCCAAAGATGAGCTTTCGAAGCTCCAGTATCAGGAACTGAAGAAGTTGGTCACGCGTCTCTACGATTCATCGGCCTTTTATCATAAGAAGATGGATGAGACGGGCGTTAAACCTGCAGACATCACCTCAATTACCGATATCACAAAGCTGCCGTTTATGAAAAAAACGGATCTCCGTGATAATTATCCGGACGGACTCGTCTTTGTTCCTCACGAAGATCTGGTAAGGTATCATGTTTCATCCGGCACGACCGGCAAGCCTACGGTCGTAGCCTATACGCAGAATGATATCGATATTTGGAGCGAGTGCGTCGCCCGCTCTCTCGTTTCCTGCGGTGTTGGAAAAAAGGACGTTTTACAGGTTTGCTATGGATATGGTCTGTTTACCGGCGGTCTCGGGCTGCATTATGGTGGAGAAAAGGTCGGCGCGACGGTGATCCCGGCATCTGCCGGAAACTCCGAGCGGCAGATCGAACTTATCCAGGATCTTAAAACGACGGCGATAGCCTGTACTCCTTCGTACTTCATCCATCTGATCGACGTTGCCAAGAGAATGGGTGTTGACTTCAATAAGGATACGCTTCTTCGAACAGCTGTTCTCGGTGCAGAGCCCTGGACGGATGCGATGCGCCGGTATATCTATGCCGAGTCAGGCGTCACGGCGCACAACATTTTTGGAACGTCCGAGATTTCCGGGCCGATGTTTACGGACTGCAGTGAGTTTAACGGTATGCATATTTGCGGGGATATCGCATACACCGAGATCATCGATCCAAAGGCCGGTGAGCAGCTCCCACACGGAGAGAAGGGAGAACTGACTATCACGGTCCTGAAAAAGGAGGCGATCCCGATGATCCGCTATCGGATCGGAGATATCACGTCTATTATTGAAGGAGATTGTGCCTGCGGCAGAACGTCGCTGCGGATCGATCGTCTGCAGGGCAGAGTCGATGATATGCTGATCATCCGCGGGATCAATGTGTTCCCGTCGGCGATCGAGCATGCTCTCCTGAAAAACCCGTATCTGACAAGCCACTTTATGATCGAAGTGTTCAGGAAAGGCCCTCTCGACGACATGCTTGTAAAGGTAGAATTAAAGCCTGATGCGATGACAGATAGTATTAACGGTCTCATGGAGATGCAGATGCGTACCGAGCGCGCTCTTCGGGATGCTTTGAATGTCTCTGCCAAGATCGAGCTCTGTCCGCCAAACTCCCTCCCGCGTTTTGAGGGTAAAGCAAAACGTGTAATCGATCATCGGGTGATCTAAATGACGGAAAAATACATCATCAAACAGTTGTCGATATTTTCAGAGAATAAGGCTGGAAAACTTGCCGCGATCGCGAAGATTTTTCTTGACACCGGCGTATCCATCCAGGCATTCAACATAGCCGAAGCAAATAACTTCGGGGTTGTCCGGGCAATCGTAGATAAACCGGAGATCGCGTTCAATGAGTTTGCGAAGCAGAATTATGCTTTGCAGTATACGGATGTTCTTGCGATCAAAATGAAGGATGTGCCGGGAGGCCTTTATGAGGTGGCAAATCTTCTCGGCGGTCTTGGCATCAACATCGAGTACGCGTATGCCTTCCGTTCCGGAGACTACGGCGCGTTGATCGTGAAAGTGACAAACCCGCGTGAAGCCGCATTAAAAATCGTGGAAGCCGGCATCGAACTGCTTCCGGCTAAAGATTACAACTTCTGATCTGAATACTTAATCCCTATTTTTTATCCTGAAATAGGAGTTACGCGGTGTTGATCCAATTCGGGAAGGGGATGACTGGGTATAGACACATGAGATAAAACCAACCGCGAATCGGTGCGAATCCGCCCTTCGGGCGAGGCGAATCGGATTTGCTGATCCTCACTTGAACTCGGCGGTCCTTATCGTCCCGCCGTTTCATCCCTCATCGGGAACGTTCGGGCAAATCCTGTCGCCTCCCCAGCGCCTCCCCACTGGTCTATGTCTTCCTCATTTTGAGACCACAACGCGTAAGTCATATTCAAAGAATCTTTTAATGATTGGGCGAGAGAGATTCCTCTCACAGGAGGCGCTGGGGCGCCGATAGGATTTGCCCGAACGTTCCCGATGAGGGATGAGCAAGACAGCGAAGCTGGATTGCGAAAGTGAGGGATAGCAAATCCGATTCTGGGAGCAAGCCAACGGCTTGCGGGATTCGCGCCGATTCGCGGTTGGTTTTTTCTCATGTGTCTATACCCAGTCATACCCTTCCTGAATTGGATTAAGGATCACACTGCGTAAGTCCTACTGAAAAAAAAGAGTGAAGGGTTCTATCCTTTCCGCACCGCGTCGCGGTTTTTCCGGTAGGCCTTCTCTTTTGGATCAAGTTTCATGGCAGTTTCAAATGCTGAGATGGCGTCTTCTTTCCGGTTGAGATACGCGCTGGCCGCGCCTTTTAGGCTCCAGATTTCGGCATCGCTCTGGTCGAGCAGAAGGACTTTTTCTATTGATGCAAGACCTTCTTCATATTCTTTATTTATTATCAGGATATTTGCCAGCAGTTTCTGCAGGCGGCAGTCATCCGTCACGGCCGAGAGCCCGGTTCGCAGGGTATCTTTTGCCTTTGCCGCATTGCCGAGCGCGGCCTGTGCATGGGCTTTGTGCAGATAGGCAAGCGCACAGTTCGGATCGATGGCGAGGGCCTGTTCTACCGTCTGCAGGGCTTCGTTTGGGTTACCCGCAAAGATGAGATAGCCTGCTTTGTTTGCAAGCAGGGGCGGGGAATACGGGGCACTTACCAAAGCATCCGATGCCGCGGCGACGGCCTCGGAATATTTTCCAGATTAGGCAAGAAGCCTGGCACGCTCTGCGGGAAACCGGTAATCTGCGGGAAACAGTTTTTCGGCCGTGATGTGCGTTGCCAGTGCTTCTTTTCTTTCGCCGGTCTTCTCAAAGAGGAGGGCGAGATTGTACCATACATCGGGAATACCCGGGCGGAGTTTGACCGACTCCTGATAGCAGAAGATGGCTCCTTTCTCGTCACCGCGTGCTATCAGCCCGCCGGCTTCCTTACACTAGAGAACCGGGTCTGAAGGATTTGCTACTCGCGGTTTTTTGCTCACTTTTTCTCCCACCGCAGAAGTTGCGAGAGACTGCCGAGTGTCCCGCCTCTCCGAATCTCTTCACGGATTCGGACCTCGGTTTTGTGAACCTCGACTGCACGCCGTGCGACTTCATATGCCCGTTCCCTTGGAATAACGACGACCCCGGACTGATCGCCGATCAGCCAGTCTCCATTTCTCACGGTTTGACCGCAGCAGGAGATATCGGCGTTGATCTCGCCGAATCCTTTTGGTTCTCCTGCATTCGGCTGAATACCCGTTGCGTAGACGGGAGTTTCGAGTGTGGTGATATCATCCCAGTCACGTACGGCCCCATCAATAATGATCCCTGCGACCCCTTTGTTCTCAGCCGAACGTGTGGCAAGTTCGCCCCACGGCGCTATGTCGGTCCTTTTGTCATTGCTTATAACGAGAACATCTACCGGTCTGCATTCATCGATCGCCTGGACCGGTTTTGACCAGTCCCCCCCGAATGTTTGTACAGTGACCGCTTTCCCGATCATCTTCTTTGGAACATATTGAACGGTAAGGCCGCTCATCGCCCCTTTTCGGTAGAGGGCATCCGTCACGTTCGGGGCGGAGACCTGTTCGAGAAGTCCGCGGATCGTGTCATCCAGACTGATTTTTACCGAGGTCCCTTCCGTCGGCCGGTTGATGGCATCCCGAACATTTCGGGCAGCTTTGGTGACGTCGGCTGCTTTGATGATCGACCCTCCGACGATCACGATGTCGGCTCCCCGTGCCGCAGCTTTGGATGCCGTTTCTGCGTTCAGTCCTCCGGCAACGGCTATGTTGATCGGTAGGTTTCCGAGTTTATCCAAAAGGTCCAGTGGATCCTTGCCTTCCATCTGCTGGTTGATACCGACATGGGCATTGATGATCTGGACCCCAAGGTCGGCGAGCTCTCCTGTACGGGTGATCACGTCCTCGACATTCATCATGTCTGCCATGATCTGTACTCCGTAGAGGGCAGCTCCCCGAAGTGCGTCTATGATGACCGCATTATCAGTATTTGCGAGAACACAGACGATATTTGCTCCGGCCTTTGCTGCCATTTCGACCTCCATTCCGCCTGTGTCGGATGTTTTCAGGTCGGCGACAAGAGTGGTGGTGGGAAACTGTGCACGAAGTGAGCGAACGGCCTGCATCCCCTCACTTTTGATAAGAGGGGTGCCTATTTCTATCCAGTCAGCACCGCCGTCCAGCGCCTCTTCTGCTATTTTCAGTGCCCGTGTAAGCTCGGTTACATCAAGGGCCACCTGGAGGATAGGGCTTTGCATGGAGAATAGTTTGGAAGGAGAAGGGGATAAGGCTAGTGGGCGGGCAAAAGATATTCTGAGGTTTCAGCGGAGGAGATGGCCCGTCATATTCTGAGAGGGTTCTAGTTCATCGAATTATCATTTTAAAAAAGGAGGGAGAAGTTTGACAGGGTCACAGGTATTACAGCAAAATTTTCTTATTTAACGGTATCTTTTTTCGAGAATGAAAAGCCGTGCATTAGATGGTTCGGGAGAACGTGATCCTTGTGCTGTTAATAATTTTGAAAGTAGTGACGCCACAGATATCTCACACCCTCCTTCGTAGAGTTCTGCCGTGTCGGCATTACAAGTCGGGCGCTCCGAATAGTGATAAGGGATATGATTTTCCCTAGTAAAACTTATCCGTTTTAGTTCGGCGACTACGTTTGTCATTTTTCATACATCCCAGTGTCATTAAGCCCCTGAGTCCTGAGTCCTGATACAATAGGTAATACGTCTGTTATTATATTTAAAATATTCTTTTTTTAAAATACAATGTTATATTTATACTTTATTATTAATTGGCATTTTTGCATGAAAAATTGGATAATTGGGGTTGACTGCTCCGACGCCGGGCTGCGTCTTTCCGGCGCGTTTCGCTCGTCTTGGATATGTATCTCGTCTCTTCAGAATATTCCAAAAACCGTCTGACAACTCATGTTAATTGGAGTCTGTCCAATCGTGGATTCTGTGATATAAACTCATCCCCCATTTACTCTTGTCGACTTTTTTGGAGGGGAACAATACCTTTATGTATCCCTGCGCCAAGTGGTATGTCTGAATTTCAAGACGAATACGATCGTATTTTCAACAATGGAGTCATCCCTCCGGATATGTCCATTTGCTGGCTCATGTCCCTGCTCAACATTAGTGACATTGTACGAAAAATCGAACAAACTTATTATTCACCTCATCTTCGCGATTATTTTCATTATCCCATTGATTTTCTGATAAAACTGACTGTTGTCATGACTTATCGCAGAATAGCCTATCGTCATATTCGGCGTAAAATAACGCAAGAAGATCTCAGCCACCTTCTTCCGGCAAAATCACCACTCTGGTTACCTTCGCCGAGTATGTTGCATTACTTTGTGAAATATCGGTTAGGTGAGGAGGGTATGGAAGTTCTTATGTTTTTGATAAGCAAAAAGATTGTCCATTTCCTCAAATCTGAAACCGAGGTAATTATCGATTCCACTCCTTTAGTTGCAAGCCGTTATTGTCCCAATAGTCTGTTTAACCCTCATTATCAGGTTAAAATGGATAAAGCACATATTTTGAATCTGGGGGCTTATCCCTTTTTTATGATTCATTCAGAAGGAACGGAGAATGACAAACCCTATGCGCATTTTTTGATTCAGATTGCCGAACTTCTCGGCGTATCCTGTGATCGTGTATTGATGGATGCGGGATATGACTCCCTAGAGCTACACACGTTAATATTTGAGAAATTTCATGCAAAACCCCTTATTCAACTGAGATCTGACGCGCAATTGTCCCAATTAGGTTCAGAGAAGACCATAATAAAACAGATCAATACGTTCTGGATAAAAGGAGGAAATACCCAAATGTCTCTTACAGAAAAACTGGTATTTCTCTGCAAGAATGGTAAACGGGAGATGGTGGATTTGGACATGCAGCAGTTAAGCGGATTTCCGAGGGAAATGATCAAAATGCTTATTTGACTGCATACGTAGCCCTTCGTGCACTTCTCATCATAGTGTCGACCCTGATTCTTCTTTTGATCAGTCCATATTTTGTTGATTTGCAGTCATATGATTTTGTTCTATGGATCATCATTGCGCTTACTGCTTCATTCTTTGGTCATACAATTACATATGGAATTTATGGTCTTGGTCATGTGGGAATATACAGCATTGCAAACGGCATCAGTGAGTTTCTCAGGATAGTATTTTCAAATCGGAGCTGTTATTTTAGGGTTATCTGTTTTCGGATTATATGGGGGATTCATTGCGGGTATTATCATTTCCGGAATTATCTGCCTCAAATACTTAACCTTCAAACCTGCAAAATTCAGTTTCCGTCACATCAGCAGCCTTGCCGTGTATGGATTCTGGATCTTTCTCATCGGAACCGGATCCATCGTTTTTGCATATGCCGATACGATTTTCATAGGTTATTTTATTACTAACGGTGATGTCGGCGTCTATCGTACCGCATATCAGTTTACATCACTTGCTGCATTTCTTTCAGTTGCAATTGCCACAACTCTCACCCCGAAAATAAGTCACTGGAGTGCAAATAATCAGATTGATAAAATAGCCCCTGTGATCACTCGAGGTATCACCTTCTCTCTAATATTGGCCATACTGGTTGCTTTTGGCGGATTCCTTCTTTCAGAACGTTTACTGTATTTTTTTTATGGCTCTGATTTCGCTGCGGGCTCCCCGGCATGTTCGACTCTTTTAGTTATGCAGATCTTTGCGGTGTTCACCCTGCTTCTTGGCTTTGCGCTTACCGCATCGGATCACGCCCATCAGGCATTCTATGCCGCCGGAATCGCTGCTCTCTTCAACATTGTTCTGAATGTGACTCTGATCCCGATCGTTGGGATCAACGGCCCCGCGATCGCCACACTCATAAGTTAAACCCTGAACGCTATTCTGATCTCACATTTCCTCGAACGCTATATCACCATTCGCCTTGAATACCTGCCAATCGCTCATATCATCATCGCTTCTCTCGTCATGGCCCTCTTCGTCTTTATTTATATAAAATTCGTTTCGCTTGACAATGTTATCCTCACACTTATACCTGTAGTCATCGGGACCCTCATCTATGTACTTCATCTCTTCAAACTAGATCACGGCATTCAGGATGAGATTTCAGGCATGGTAACTACATTTGGTCTCCCATGGCCAAAATGGCTGTAACCTCTCTCCTTATTTCCCTATAAACGAAATGCTTCTCCAACAAATGAAAGGTATAACTCATATCACCCTCACCATGGCAACGATGCTCGTTATCCTTGCACACTTAACTAATTCTCTCCTGACTCTGGAGTCAATAACCGCAGTAATTATTCTCCTTCTGGGAGCTTTCTTCGTATCTCTCGCTCCTGATATCGATAAAGTAACAGAAGCTGCTATATATCATTTGGAGATTCCGGGTGCTCGCGGGAAAAAATTTCCACTTATGCCGATATTCGGCTATGCTCTCTATTATACCTGCTACAAACCACTTCAGTTTCTTTTCCGGATAATCTTCGGTAAAAAAATATATGCCATTAACGGGCATCGTGAACTCCCTCACTCACCGATTGGTATTTTGTGAATCTCAATTCTCGTCACCGTATATATCTGGCTTGCATGCTTCGCACTTTCCTTTATTCCGTATTTATATCCATTATACAACAACACTCTCATTTATGTGTTCGGATCGGTAATCCTTCTGGGATGTTTCCTGCATTTACTTGAAGATACGTGTGATAATTCCGGGATCCACTACTTCTATCCATTCTGCTTCAGCCGTCTGCGTGGAAAAATCAAAGGGGACGGTACCGATCCACGTCCAAAGATCTTTGCGGGTATTCTTCTGGTAACTGCTTTTGTTCTTGGAGCCCTGTCAATTTTTAGATTAATCCCCGATCAATGGGCTTATCCAATAACATTAATGGTTCCAATTGTTCTCTGGATCATTTTTCTGAGAGTATCCGGCGTGCCGGCAAAAAAAAGAGGTTCGGGAATAAGCTTCTAATCCTGAAGAATCAAATGCATAACCATGTATAAACTCGTCTGTGTACACTGCGGCGCTGAGTATCCCCGGGATGCCATTGTGTACAATTGTGAGAAATGTGGCCATCTGCTTGAAGTAAAATATGATCTGAGCAAAATCACGATCGCCCATGAAGAAATTTTACAGCGTCCAATTTCCCTTTGGCGCTACAAAGAGCTTCTTCCGGTAAGAATCGAACCAGTCACTCTTCAGGAAGGAGGTACACCCCTGTATCACCTGAAAAGACTTGGGGAAGAGATGGGTCTTACCAATTTGTATGCAAAGCACGAGGGAATGAATCCGTCAGGCTCTTTCAAAGACCGCGGGATGACCCTTGGTATTTCCATGGCAAAACAGCTCGGTAAAAATATCGTTGCCTGTGCATCAACCGGAAACACCTCGGCATCGATGTCAGTTTACGCCGCGAAGGCAAATATGCCGGCAGTTGTTTTGCTCCCCGCCGGTCACGTTGCACTTGGGAAAGTTGCCCAGGCACTTATGCATGGAGCTAAGGTCATCTCGATTCGCGGCAACTTTGACCGCGCGCTTGAGATGGTTCATGAGCTCTGTATCTCTCACGGAATTTATCTCTTAAACTCCATCAACCCATATCGTCTTGAAGGACAGAAGACAATCGGGTTTGAGGTAGTCGATCAGCTTGGCTGCGTTCCGGACAGAATTGTTCTGCCGGTAGGAAATGCCGGAAATATCTCTGCAGTCTACAAAGGATTATGGGAGTGGAAGGAGATCGGATACATTGATCGCCTCCCGAAGATGACGGCAATCCAGGCAGAAGGCGCAGCTCCGGTCGTTGCTGCAATTAAAGGTCACCTTCCTGAAGTTGTTGTTGAACAGAACCCCGAGACGATTGCCTCGGCGATCCGTATCGGTGCTCCGGTGAATGCAGAAAAAGCTCTGCGTGCGATCCGCGAGACCGGCGGAACTGCAGAGTCAGTGACCGATGCCGAGATTCTTGCTATGCAGCGCGATCTCGCCAGATACGAAGGTATTGGTGTAGAACCCGCATCTGCTGCCTCGGTTGCAGGTATCCGCAAGATGGCGGAGATGGGACTTCTCGACAAAGATGAAAAGATCGTCTGCGTCGTGACAGGTCACCTGCTGAAAGACCCAGAAACTGTAATTAAACAATGCGCCCCTCCAATCGAGATCGACCCAACCATCGAAGCACTGCTTGCTGTATTTTAAGCATCTTTGTGATTCTTCTTGCTTTGTTTGCACCCCCCGCGGCTGCAAACTCTGCAGTGTATTATGTATCGGACGACGTGACCGTTTTGACGGCGAATGTCACTCTTATCAATCAGAGCACATTTCTGCTGGTAAAACCCGGTTTCTTGGGAGAGGAAGTTGCTCTTTCGGTTGACAATTTGACGATTCAAAACGAGAGCGGCATTGTCGAGTATACCCAGAATGGAAAAACCGTTTCGTTTCCAGCAGGAAACTACACGCTGAATTACTCCGTGAAAATCGAGAACGGGATGGTTTATCTGAAATATGCCGAGCCGTACAATGTTTCGGTCTATCTCCCGGAAAGGTTTCAGACCGGGCATCTTATCTTAGGTAAGGTTAGTAATGGTGGGGTCGTATCTTCATCAGATAACTCATCCTATGGTTCGATGGTTACCTTTGAAAATACGAATACTGCCTCCCTCACGTTTTATGACGAAGTGCGCGAACCAATTCTCTATCTTTTCCTGGGGATATGGGTAGTTGTGTTTATTATTGCAGGCGTCAGGTATCTCAGACTGAAACGAAAATCGATGAAGGACTTCTAAAACGGTTTCCTTCCAGTTTCTCATTTTTCATATTTACTTTCACTTGTGTTGAGGATATGTGCGGCCGATTCGCACGTGTATTTCGTCGAAGTGAATTTATTAAAAAAGGATTGAATAAGGTTTGGATACCGATTTTATTCAATATCTATGCCGTATTTCTTGGCATTTTTATTTACAATTGCCTGGATCTTTGCGATCTCGGCATCGTTTCTTACCGGTTTGAATAAATGACGGAAACGTTTCTGGGCTTTGAGATAATCATCGACCGGAACTCTCTTCACTTTTTTAGCGGATGTCAGTTCTCCGTTAACGATTTCGTAGTTGGCCCAGAGTCCGCATTCTACGGCCATTCTTCCAATTTCCATTGTCTTGGCACCGTCATATCCCCATCCCGTGCAGCACGGTGTGTGAATCTGAATGTAGCAGGGGCCTTTTGTATTCATGGCGGTCTCCACTTTCTTCATGAGGTCCATTGGGTAGGCCATGCTCGCAGTTGCAACGTAAGGAGAACCGTGAGCGACGAGGATCTGCGGAAGGTCCTTCTTTGGGCGGTTATTTCCCGTTGAGCAGAGACCAGCGGGGGATGTCGTCGTATCGGCGTCATAAGGTGTTGCTCCGGAACGCTGGATGCCGGTGTTCATGTATGCCTCATTATCATAACAGATATACGTAAAGTCATGTCCGCGTTCAAAGGCACCGGAGATACAGAGCGTTCCGATATCAACCGTGGCCCCGTCTCCGCCGATCACGAGGATCTTTTCTTTATCAAGTCTCCCTTGTTTTTTGAGGGATGCTTCAATGCCGGATGCTACTGCCGATGAGTTTTCAAACAATGAGTGGATCCAGGGAGTTTTCCATGCGGTCTCGGGATATGGGGTGGAAAATACTTCCAGACATCCTGTCGGGGATACCACTATGGTGTTTTTCCCGGCACCTTTCAGAATCATCCTCACTGCTGCAGATGCTCCGCATCCTCCGCAGGCTCTGTGACCGCAGTCAAAATTTTCAATAGATCTGTCTACCATTTCAAAGCACCTCCTCGCGTAAGCCGTAGAACATATCGCCTTCGCCTTTTTCTGCGAGTTCAACGATCTTTTTGATATCTCTCTTTCTTACGTCGCGACCGCCGAGACCAAGGATATAATCGTAGACCGGTATGTTCGAGCCGTAGCAGGCCTCCTTGATTTCGATTGCGACAGCCCCTTTTGCACCAAGGCTGACGTTTTTATCGAGTACTGCGATGGTGTTGACATGGGCAAGAGCTTTTGCCACCTCGGTTGACGGGAATGGACGGAAGCAGTGGAGATTTAAGAGTCCGACCTTCTTTCCGTCAGCACGCATCTCATCGATTGCGTCTTTGACGGTCCCGCATATGGAACCCATTGCAACTATTGCGGTTTCTGCATCTTCAAGTTTGTAACCGACGACGAGTTCAGAATAGTCGCGGCCGAACAGTTCGCCGAACTCTTTTCCA
The DNA here is from genome assembly GCA_965229365.1 of Methanocorpusculum sp. Lineage (GTDB taxonomy): Archaea > Halobacteriota > Methanomicrobia > Methanomicrobiales > Methanocorpusculaceae > Methanocorpusculum. The sequence continues at coordinate 705,337 of OZ245878.1, forward strand.
TATTTCTTGAGGGCTTCTGCTGCACGGTGGACTGCCTTGTCATGTTCATATCTGAACTCAAGGTAATACTCAGGTGTGGCATACATACCAAAGGAGATCGGATCATTTACGTCAAGTTTCTGGTATGGATTAAAAGGTTCAAGGAATGTATCCACCAATTCTTGCGAGGGGAGGTCGATAGGCTCATATACGTGAGACAGAATAAATCCGTCGAAACAGACGAATGCAGGCAGAAGAATGTCATGATCTTCGCAGACTTTGTATGCGAGGATGTGCATGTCGACCGCTTCCTGATTATCTTCGGCATACAACTGAATCCATCCGGAGTCTCTCATCATGATGGAATCCTGCTGGTCGTTCCAGATCGAGAGCGGGGCTGAGACCGCGCGGTTTGCAATACCCATTACAATCGGCAGTCTCATACCGGCTGAATTGAATACGACCTCTGCCATCAACGCGAGACCCTGCGAGGTTGTCGCCGAGTAGACTCTGCTACCTGCGGCCGATGCACCGATACAAGCAGAGAGAGCGGAAAATTCGGACTCCACGCAGATATATTCTGCATCAAGTCTTCCGTCGGCGACGATCGACGCCAGTCCTTCGACGATGTGGGTCTGCGGGGTGATCGGATATGCGGAGATTACCTGTGGTCTGCAGAGACGTACGGTTTCTGCGATCGCGATTGAACCCTCCATAATTTCCATCGTCATTTATTTTTCCTCCTTAACCATGTGGATAGCCTTTGCTTTGTCAGGACATTCTTCGGCACACATACCGCATCCTTTACAGAAGTCAAGATCGATAGAATAGGTTTTGTCAGGATTCTGATTGATACATCCCTCCGGACAGATCAGCTGACATGTTCCGCATTTCGTACATTTTTCCGTGTCCATTACGGGGTAGAATACTCTCCACGAACCGGTTTTGTTGTTTCTGCTGTTGCCCGGGCGTGCCGTGCATCCAATTCCAAGAGCCATTATACGCGTCCCTCCTTCACCATCGCATATGCACGTTTTGCTGTGGCGATATTGCTGTCTGCAAGTTTCGTGTCGAATCTCTCTTTGATTGCCCATTCAAGAGCTTCGAGGGTGATTTCCCCGCTTGCGGCAGCAAATGCTCCCATCAGAGTTGTATTGGTGATGGGAAGTCCTATTTCTTCAAGAGCAATCTTTGTTGCATCAATGACGATCAGTTTCACGCCTTTCGGGAGATTATATGTCCCGTCTTTTTCTGTGTTGATAATGGCAATTCCGCCTTCCGACATGCCTGCAAATACATTCACATCGCGGATCAGCGTGCTGTCCTGAACGATGATGTAGTCCGGTTCATAAATCTGACTTCTGAGGCGGATTTTTTCATCGCTGAACCGCACAAATGCCTGCACGGGGGCTCCGCGGCGTTCAACGCCAAATGCCGGGAATGCCTGTGAATAGACGCCTGCGGTGAATGCTGCCGTCGCTATTAATTCTGCAGCCGTCACCGAGCCCTGTCCACCTCTTCCGTGGATGCGTAGTTCGCTCATAACACTCATATTTATCACGATTAATCAATATGAATTTACTGTTTGCAAATTTTCTGAAAAAAGACCGCACAATGTAAAAAAAAAGGTGCAGTGTGGGGATGAATTATTATTTAGGGGTCTATATCACTGAAATTCCCAGAATCTGTTTTGCCCCGTTAAAAATATCCCGTGCCATAAGCGCAAGTCCTTCGGATGCTGCCCATTCGTTGTATACGATGACTGGTTTTTGCAGCAATGCGGAGATTTCTTTGGCCAATTCCGGTGCGAGACTACCTGCCAAGGCAATTGGAGCCTCGCGTGAAAGAAGAAGAAGCGAGGCGCATTCCATCGCGGCCCACATGGCGATCGCCAGCTTCTGATATTTTTCCTCAAGATGATATGAGGCGCCCGCCGTCGTAAACGCTTCATTTGCGGTACATTCTCCCTCATCGATTTTTCTGATCGCGTCAACATCGAGTGCCCCGTGCTGTGTTCCCGGTGCGAAGAGGCATGCGTCGAATGCCCCGACAATTTTTCCGTTCGCAACGAGAAGAGACACGGTGTTGGAACTGATATCCGATACGACAAACGTGTCGTGAAGCGTCTGTTTTGCAAGATAGGCTATCCCGAGTTTTTCCGGACTTGTCTGATGGGAATACACTTTGAATCTGGGGTCGGTATCGGATCGGCGATGAATACCCGGAATAACCATTGCAGGAATTCCCGACTCTTTTATGACATCGAAGACCCGTGTCCCTCCGCCGATGTGTTCGCCGGCGCCGTCGCGAGTTATGACTCCTCGGTTTTTCAGCTGAGCAATAGGTGTTATTTTGGAAAAATTGTCTCCCATTGAATAACATACAGCGAATCCTTCTATCTCATTAATGGGGCAGATCTTCTCCAGAGCCGAAAGTTCAAAACTTTTAGCCGCTTCCCGGGATATTTTCAGATGTTTTCCGGTTTCTGTTGCGAACCGAAGGGACGTGGTCCCGTGGTCGACTCCGATATACATACAGGAATGTATTGCTCGAATATGAGATAAGTTCTATTCTTTATAACACCAATAGATTAGTAGAATGGGCGATTCCCACTATGATACGCTCGGCGTAGCGGAAAATGCAACGCCGGAAATGATAAAAAAAGCCTATGTTGCTCTCGTAAAGGAGTTTCATCCGGATCACGCGGGTGAAAGTGAGGACAAACAGCAGGAGTACAACGAGCGCCTGCTCGAAATAATGGCTGCATATGAGGTTCTCGGCAATCCGGAAACCAAAGCCGCCTACGATGCCGAACGTGCTGATACCCATGTTGTCTCCTCACAGCCACGCGGCAAAAAAATGTCGGGAATGCCGACAAAAAGCGGCGATATAGAAACGGATTATGCGATATCCATGACGATCGCCGCATATGGAAAAGGCAAAATCCCGATGAAGGTAGCCGGAGAAAAGGTTGTCATCAAAGTCTATCCCGGGGTCAGACGCTATAGAATCGCGAACAAAGGGGTTCCGGTCGAAGGAAAACCGCGGGGAGATCTGTATGTGAATCTCAAAGTTATTCCGGAGGAAAACTGGGAGATCGATGATGCTACAAATGATCTGATCTGCCGTCTGCAGATCCCGCCGAAAACCGCAGATCAGGGTGGCGTGATGCCCCTCACACTTCTGTTTAATAAAACCATTAAGATCACTGTGCCTGCTGGTGTAAAAACCGGAGATCGTTTTGCACCGCTGGAAGGAAAAGGACTCGGCGTTTTGTCTCCGAAGAAGAAAGGTAACATCATCATCGAGGTTGAAGTTGCAAAGAAAAAAGGTCTCTTTGGCCTGTTTGGATGAACCATGACTGAAAAAAACGGAAACTTTACTGCGGCTGATTTCCATCATGAACTGTACCGCAGATTTGATGCGGCAACGGAGCGCGGCGCCTCGCATATCGAAGTTACTGCAGGGGAACTGCACAAAACACTCAAAGCTTCCAACAGGCTTTCAATGTGCAGCAACGCGCTCTACGATATTCAGAACATCGGCGACGTTATTCTCTCCGTTCCTTCCGGCGGCGTTGGTTCATCTCTTCTGATCAGGTACTCCCTTCCAAGGGAAAAAGGACTTAATCTGGAACTCAGCATCTATGAAAGTTCGGCCGTTTTCTCTGGGTATGAGATGCGCATGAAATGGTTTATTGAAATCGCGGCGTTCCATCCGGTATTTCGTGATCTCGATCCCATCTCCCGCCAGAAAAAATCAGAGACCGCCACCAGAAAACTCTGCGATATCACGATCAGTATTGCAGAACTCATCTGTAAGCATCAGAAAATCCGTGCCGACAACACAAAGTTCGGAACTCTTTGCGGGGTGATCGGCAGGACAGGTGTTCTGAGTGATGACGCCTTATATGCCCTGGATTTTGTCAGGATCATCGGAAACACCAATGCAAGGAAAATTCCCGACACGTATCTGTTGACAACGAATGTCTTTTCGTATGCTTCGTATGCGTTCCTGATTTTTGCTGAAGAAGTCATAGAAAAACGACTGGTCTGGAAAAAAGAAAAAGCTGAATAAAATATTATGTGCCGTGGTTCCACGAGCACATATACTCTTTTTGATCACAGGAGAGCTCATCGATCGTTGCCCCAACAGCTGCCAGTTTCAGGCGGGCGATATATTCGTCGATCTCTGATGGGATGTCATGAACGCCCGGAGACATATTTTTCCCGTTCTTTGCTATGTATTCAACACCGAGTGCCTGGACCGCAAAACTCAGGTCCATAACTTCGATTGGGTGTCCCATTCCTTTCGGTGTCGCAAGATTGACCAGTCTTCCTTCTGCCAGAAGGTGGATCTTTTTGTCTTTGATGATGTAGGTGTCGACCCCGTCGCGGTGTTCGACTGACGAAGCATGAGCTTCGAGCCAGGGGATAGAGATCTCGTTATTGAAATGACCGGCATTTGCGAGGATCGCCCCGGATCTCAACAGAGGGAAGTGACGGTCGGTAATGATATCGCAGTTTCCGGTCGTCGTAATGAAGAGATCGCCAACTTTTGCCGCGTCATTCATGCTCATCACGTCAAAACCGTCGAAGTGTGCCTGAAGGGCCCGGCGCGGATCGACTTCCGTGACGACGACCCGTGCTCCAAGAGCGCGTGCTTTGGTGGCGACGCCTCTCCCGCAGTATCCGTATCCGGCAACGACGACGTGTTTTCCGGCAATCAGGACATTTGTCGTAAGCATTATTGAGGCGAGCGAGCTTTCGCCGGTTCCGTGAACATTGTCGAAGTAATGCTTCATCGGCGTGTCGTTTACCGACAGTACGGGGAACTCGAGTTTTCCTTCAGCCTGCATTGCCTTCAGCCTGTGGATACCCGTCGTCGTTTCTTCGCATGCCCCGATGATCTGCGGGAGCGCGTCTCTTCTGTCGAGATGAACTCTGTTGATCAGATCCATACCGTCATCAATGGTCAGGGTCGGTTTTGCATCCAGGACTTTATCGATCGCCGTGTAATACTCTTCGGTATTACAACCTCTCTTTGCATAACAGGCGATACCGCCTGCTGAAAGAGCCTCTGCCACGTCATCCTGCGTGGAAAGCGGATTGCAGCCGGTAATATACACTTCTGCTCTGCCTGCCTGCAGTGTTCTGACAAGACATGCCGTCTTCGCCTCAACATGCAGAGCCATTCCTATTCTCTGACCTTTGAGAGGTTTTTCCTCTTCAAAGCGTTTTCTGATCGCCGATAAGACCGGCATATACTGGGAAGCCCACTGTATTTTCAGTTCGCCCGAGCTAGTCATACCCTATCTGTTGGTCTGCATCGCTATTATTCGTTGCCTGCGGCTGCGGTTCCTGCGGAAAATATACAATTCATCAGAGAGCAAACTACTAACCACATGTATTCTGCTGGTTTGATCTTCGAAGGGGGCGGGATGCGCGGAGCATATACGGCCGGGGTCATCGATGCGCTGATCGATCATAAACTGGAATTCAGCTCCTGCTACGGTGTTTCATCCGGGGCATGTCATTGTGCGAGCTATCTCTCCAAACAGCACGGGAGAGCGTACCGGACCATGACCGATTATATTGATGATAAACGGTACTTCAGTTACTGGAATTTGCTTACCAACGGTGATCTCATCGGTCCGGAAATGCTCTATCATACCATTCCAGAGGAGCTCGATCCGTTCGATTACGATGAATACAATAGATATCCGGGAAAATTTTTCAGCGTGGTGACAAACTGTGAGACTGGCGAGGCCGAGTATCTCCAGGTAAAGGTCATGCAGGAGGATGTGGAAATGATCCATGCATCCAGTTCCCTTCCGATCCTTGCGAAAAAAGTCAAAGTCGGTGAGAACTATTACTTCGACGGTGGGATATCCGACTCAATTCCCATCGAACGCTCCATTGCCGACGGAAATACGAAAAACGTTCTTGTTCTAACGCAGGCTGCGGGTTATCAGAAGAAACCGGATAAAACTGTGCCTATTTTGAGAATTGCCTACGCCAAGTATCCGAAGATCGTCGATATGGTTGCGACCCGCCACATCCGGTATAACGAAGCTTTAAAAGTCGTTGATCGGGAGGAAAAAGCCGGCAGAACATTTATTATCCGTCCAAAAAAGCCGGTCGAGGTCTCCAGAATGGATTTCAACATGAAACGAATTGCCCCCCTCTACGAAGAAGGGTATCAGGAGACGGCGGACGTGGTTGATGATCTGATCGCATTTCTGGATAAGTAATACCGTATGTCTCTGTATTTTGCAGGCTTGATCTTCGAAGGGGGCGGGATGCGCGGAGCATATACGACAGAAGTCATCGATGCTTTTCTGGACAACGATCTGGAGTTTTCCAGGTGTTATGGGGTGTCTGTAGGGGCCTGCAATGCTGCTTCGTTCATCGCCAAACAGCGCGGACGGGCGTATCGGGTGACGACTGACTATATTGGAGATAAACGGTAATGCAGTCTTCGAAATCTTTTGACGACTGGGAATTTATTCGGTCCCTAGATGCTCTATCATATTATTCCCGAAGAACTCGATCCGTATGATTATGATACGTTTTTCAGGTATCCTGGAACATTGTCTGTTGTCGTTACCAACTGTGAAACAGGCAAAGCTGAATATTTCCATCTGAAAAATATGCGTCAAGAGTTTGATATACTTCAGGCATCGAGCTCTCTTCCCCTCCTTGCAAAACCCGTCAGGATCAATGGAAAAGAATACCTTGACGGCGGGGCGGCGGATTCGATTCCTTTTCAGCGGTCCATCGACGACGGGAATGCCAAAAACGTCATTGTTCTGACGCAGGATATCACCTATCGAAAAAAGCCAATGAAGATCGTTCTGATTCTGAAAATGTTCTATAGGAAGTATCCGCATCTCGTTGATCAGCTAGCCACTCGGCATATACGGTATAATCAGACTCTGGATCTTCTTGCACAAGACGAATCTGCCGGCTGGGCATTTGTTATCCGGCCCCAAAAACCGGTGAACATCGGCAGGGTTGAGACAAAAAAGACGAAGCTCGCCGCTCTTTATGATGACGGATATCGGGATACAATTACCAGAATGAATGATCTGACTGCATTTCTGGAAAAGTGATTCATTCTCCTTTTTCAAACAGGCTTTTCTCCAAAAAACACCAACAATACTCTATGGGACTTACCCGGCGAATCATTCCCTGTCTTGATCTGAAAGCAGGAAGGGTAGTAAAAGGCGTAAATTTTGAAGGGCTTCGTGATGCAGGGGACCCTGTCGAGCTTGCCTCACGATATAATGAACAGGGTGCCGACGAGGTCGTATTTCTGGATATTGCGGCTTCCAAGGACAATCGCGACACGATGATCGATGTTATTAGGCGGGCAGCCGATGAGCTGTTTCTTCCTCTGACGGTCGGCGGCGGGATTCGCACGGTTAAAGATATTCAGGAAATTCTGCGAGCCGGCGCCGATAAGGTAAGTCTGAATACGTCTGCGTTAAAAACCCCTGACGTAATTAACGAAGGTTCACGTCTGTTCGGGAATCAGTGTGTCGTTCTTGCCGAGGATGTCCGGAGAAATTACGAGATGCGAGACGGTGTGACCCCGATCCATCTTGCCGACGGGAGAGTCTGCTGGTATGAAGTGGTTATCTACGGAGGAAGCCAGCGGACTGGTATTGATGCAGTCTCCTGGGCGCAAAACGGGGTGGAACGGGGGGCCGGCGAGATCCTTCTCACATCAATGGAAACAGACGGTGTCAAGACCGGTTTCGATCTGGATATCACCGCAGCCATCTCGGAAAATGTCGATGTTCCGGTGATCGCGTCAGGAGGGGTAGGGACCCTTGAACATTTTTACGACGGATTCGTCAAAGGAAAAGCTGATGCCTGTCTTGCGGCAAGTGTGTTCCATTACGGAGAGATGACGATTCGGTCCGTGAAGGAGTATCTGGCATCCCGCGGTGTTCTGGTTCGGTTGTAATGGGATGGCAGACCGATTATCAGACACGCGGGTCCCTGTGGGCCGGGGCATCCTATATCCTGCCCGAGATACCGGAAAATGCTCTCATCCTCGAGACCGGGTGCGGCAACGGAAAGACGCTTCGTTTACTCGCCCAAAACGCGATCGGAATCGATATTTCACTTGCCGCCGTACAACTTGCCGGCCCTTTGGCTCTGGTCGGAGATGTCCGTTCTCTTCCGTTCAGCGATTCAGTATTCGATATCATATTCTGCTGGCATGTTCTCGGCCATCTTTTCTTTAAGGAACGGAAAACCGCGGCTGACGAGATGCTCCGCGTCCTAAAACCCGGGGGTGTTTTGTATTTCAAGGATTTTTCCAGAAACGATTTCCGGTATGGAAAAGGGACAGAGGTCGAGCCGTCATCATTTTTGCGGGGCGACGGGATCGTTACGCATTATTTCGAATCAGAGGAACTCATCTCCCTTTTCGGTCCGTCCGATATCTCTCTGGTCTCATGGGATCTTCGGATAAAAGGTGTGAACAATCGCAGAGAAGAGATCTTCTTATCTCATAAAAAAATCAATATTGAATAATTATGCCCGATCTTTTTCCTTCACTCAAATACAATGACGGCCTCATACCGGTGATTGTTCAGGATGCAAAAACGCTTCAGGTTCTCATGTTTGCTTTTGCCAATGAAGAGGCCGTCTCTCTGACGCGGTCAACCGGCTATGCCCACTACTTCAGCCGTTCGAGAAACAAACTCTGGAAAAAAGGCGAGGACTCGGGTCACCTGCAGAAGATCGTTCTCGTATGTGTCGACTGTGATGAAGATTGTCTGTTGTATCTGGTTGAACAGACCGGGTGTGCCTGCCATGAAGGATACGCCAGTTGTTTTTTTAGAACGATCGATGGCGAGGTGATTCTTCCGAGATTGAAGGATCCTGCAGATATCTACTCCCGGTGACTCATTTACTGAGCCTTTTGGAACACTATACTAATATCCTATTGAAACCCTATAAATATTGGTTGAATATTTTATGATAATCGTACCTGATACCAGCGTCGTCATTGACGGCCGCGTTACCGCCCTGATCGAGAAAGGGGAATACCGTGACGCAACGATAATAATACCTGAAGCCGTCTTTGCCGAACTCGAGGCACAGGCGAATCAGGGCAGAGAGATAGGCTTTTCCGGTCTTGCCGAGCTGCAGAAACTTTGTGTTCTAGCCAAACAGGGCAGGATCACTCTCCAATATGTCGGCGAGAGGCCGAGACTGGAACAGGTCAAATTAGCCGGCGGCGGCGAAATCGATTCCATGATCCGGGCAGTCGCGATTGAACACGGCGCCACGTTCCTTACAAGTGACTATGTCCAGGCGGAGGTTGCCAGAGCGAAAGGGCTTGATGTCATTTATCTGAAGTCCGAAACAACGGACATCTTTGCTCCCCTCCAGATCGACGAATTTTTTGATGAAAATACGTTTACCGTATATCTGAAAGAGCGTGTGGCTCCATGTGCCCGCAAAGGAACGATCAAAGAGTCCCGGCTTGTCCAGATTAGGGAAGCTCCGGCCACCGAGTATGAACTTCGCGCCATCGCCCAGGAGTGTCTTGAGCGTGCAAAACGTCATCATGACGGATTTGTCGAGGTCGAGATGCCGGGGGTCACTGTATCCCAGATCGGCTCGATGCGGATCACAACGACCCGCCCACCGTTTTCCGACGGCATCGAAGTGACCGTGGTTCGCCCGACCCGCGAGGTTTCCTTCGAGTCCTACAACTATGCGGCGGCACTCAAGGACCGTCTTAAGGAAGGACCCGGCGGTATACTCATCGTGGGAACTCCCGGCTCAGGGAAATCCACGCTTGAACAGAACATCGCGATCTATCTCGGCAGTCAGAACTTCATCGTCAAGACGATCGAATCTCCCCGCGATCTGATGGTTCCCGACAGTATTACGCAGTACACGTCACTTGACGGCAGTATCGCCGCGACCGGTGAAGTACTGACTCTGCTTCGTCCGGATTATGTTATTTTTGACGAGATGCGCAGAAGCGAAGAACTTTCGGTCTTTGCCGATCTCCGTCTGTCAGGCATTAAAGTCATCGGCGGTCTGCACGCGAAATCGGCTCTGGATACCATGATCCGCCTTGCAAGCCTCGTCGATCTGAATCTGATCCCGCAGATCGTCGCCACGATGGTGTTTGTGAAGACGGGCGACATCTATGAAATCTACAACGTGTCGACCGGATTCGGCGTGCCCAAAGCTCTTGAACAGATCGGCGACCCCCAGATCCGTCCGATCGTCAGGCTCACTAATATCATTACGCAGGAAACTGCCGCAGAAGCTTTCAGATATGAGGGCGAGGTCATGGTCACACCGGCTGCAGGTCTGCCCAAAGTCATTCCGGTTGTCGTTCCAAAAGCCGCTCCCGCACCGACCCCAGGTCCTGCTGCCGAATCAAAAGCGCCAGGCCCGGTTCCGGGAGTTCCAGAGCAGCCTGCCCAAGAAGAGCGCTCTGCACCTCCGGTTCACAGCATGCCGACCTTCGAAGTTACCGATGATAATCCGGCATGGGTCGTTTTGGAAAAGGAGATTCAGAACGAGATCCGCCGGTTCACCGAAGGCGATATCGTTGTCCGCATGATCACTGTTGCGAAAGCTGCCGTTTATATCGAGGATGCCGATGTACCTGCGGCTATCGGCAAAGCCGGCAAAAACATCGCAGCCGTAGTCAGCAAAGTTGGTGTTGGAATCGATGTCCGCCCACTAAGCGACCTACCGGGACGGGAGGTCCTCTTCAATGACGTCCCGGCGCCCTTCAGCGGGTCTGCTGGATTTAAGATCAAGAGCGAGAAAAAACAGTTATCCATAATCTGTCCAGATCATGCGGGTAAAATCGTAGATCTTTTCTCAGGAAAAGAGTACCTGTTTACTGCAACTGTTGATGATTACGGAGAAATCCATCTCGCACGCAACTCTAGTATCGCTATGGAAATGATAAGGCGCTACGGTGCCGATGAGGAACTTAAAATCCGTCCCGTCGATTAACACAATAGGTGAAAACAACAATGGCAATTACCCTGGTAATGAGCGAAATTGAACCAGAGATCCGAGATGAGTGGATCCCGGCTTTCGAATCAAATCCTGATGAATCAAAAGAGAAACTGTATGTAAACGTGGCCTTTCCGTATCCAAGCGGTGCAATGCATGTCGGGCACGGGAGAACCTACATCATACCCGATGTGGTTGCCCGGTTCTGGAGAATGCAGGGAAAGCAGGTGCTTTTCCCGATGGCTTTCCACGTTACTGGAGCTCCGGTTCTTGGAATTGCAAAACGCATTGCAAACAAGGATGCAAAAACGCTCAAACTCTACGGCGAACTCTACCGTGTTCCAAAAGATACTCTTGCAAACTTTACTGACCCTATTACGATCGTCACCTACTTCGCTGATGAGTATGAGCGGGTGATGAAACAACTCGGTCTCTCTATTGACTGGAGACGCCGGTTCACGACCATCATTCCCCAATACAGCAAGTTCATCGAATGGCAGTATACGCACATCTACGGTCAGGGCAAAGTCCTGAAAGGCGAGTATCCGGTAAGATACTGTCCGGCATGCGATCAGCCGGTCGGTGATCACGATCTTCTCGAAGGCGAATCTGGCGAGATCATGCACTTTGTTTTCGTGATGTATCAGTTTGGCGAGTATCAGATTCCGTGCGCCACGCTTCGTCCCGAGACTATCTTCGGCGTGACCAACCTCTGGGCAAATCCGGAAACCACCTACGTAAAAGCGGAGTTCGATGGTCAGAAATGGATCATAAGTCCGGAAGCTGCTGAAAAACTCCGGATGCAGAAACACACTGTCGTCGAACTCTCTACGCTTCAGGGAACCGAACTCATCGACAAGACCGCAAAGAACCCCTATACCGGTGCCGATGTTCCGATCCTTCCTGCTTCCTTTGTTGACCCCGACATGGGCTCCGGTCTTGTAATGAGTGTTCCGGCCCACGCTCCGTTTGATTACATCGCTCTTCGCGATCTTCAGGAAAAAGGAAAATATACGGATATCAAAGCGATTCCTCTGGTCACTGTTCCCAACTACGGAACGATTCCCGCACAGGACATCGTCGAGAAGAACAAGATTCCGAATCAGGATGATCCTCGGATGGACGATCTCACGCAGGAGCTTTACACTGCAGAGTTCTCGAAAGGAAAACTCAACGTCAACTGCGGCATCCATGCAGGAAAAACCGTTCGTCAGGCACGCGAAGATGTAATCCGCGAATTTACTGAAGAGCGCGGTTCGATCATCTTCCACGAGATGAGTCAAAAACGCGTGATCTGCCGTTGCGGCGGGCGCGTGTATGTCAAGATTCTGGATGATCAGTGGTTCCTGAACTACGGTGATCAGGCCTGGAAAGCCCAGGTCCACGAGCAGCTTCCAAAAGTGGAACTCGTTCCGGCCGAGGTTCGTACCGAATTCGAGCGGACGGTCGACTGGCTCAAAGAGTGGCCGTGTTCCCGCCGTGTCGGTCTCGGGACCCATGTTCCGTGGGATCCCAAATGGCTGTTCGAGCCCCTCTCGGACTCGACCGTCTACATGGCCTATTACACCATTTCCTACAAAGTGTCAAAGATTCCTGCTGAAAAACTCACGCCAGCGGTATTTGACTTTATCTTCCTTGGAATCGGTGACCCGACAAATATGCCGGTCGACGAGGCCACCTTACATGAACTCCGTTTCGAATTCCTGTACTGGTATCCGTATGATTACCGTTTCAGCGCCAAGGATCTGATCTCCAATCACCTGACTTTCCAGCTCTTCCATCACAAAGCGATCTTCCCGGATAACCTCCAGCCGAAAGGCATGGTCGTCTTCGGCATGGGATTGCTGAATGGTATGAAGATGTCCTCCTCGAAAGGAAATGTTTTCCTGTTAGAGGATGCGGCAAACGAGTTCGGTGCTGATACCGTTCGTATGTTCCTTGTCGGTTCTGCCGAACCATGGCAGGATTTCGACTGGAGAAACGAACTTGTTCTCTCCGTCAAGAAACAGATCGAACGGATGTGGCAGATCATTCTGGATTCCTCGTATGCGTCCGGAACCACTCCCATCGATGCCTGGCTCATATCCCGTATGCAGCAGCGGATCGCTGCAACGACAAAATGTCTCTGCGCTTTCCAGACCAGACAGGCTCTGCAGGAAGCCTACAACGGTGTCGTCTCGGACCTTGCGTGGTACCGCAGACGGCTTCCCGAAGCCTCTTCCGGTGGGGCTGTCCAGAAAGAGATCATGTCCGAATGGATACGTCTGATGGCTCCGGTCATCCCGTACACTGCCGAAAAACTCTGGAAGGAAACCGGTCACGAGGGGCTTGTTTCATTCGCAGCATGGCCTATGGCTGATGAATCCAAGATTAACAAATCGGTCGAGATCTCCGAGTCTCTCATTCAGAGAACTCTTGAAGATATCCAGTCGATCCTGAAACTTGTTCAGATCGAGGCATCAAAGGTCACGCTCTTCATCGCTCCGCAGTGGAAACGTCATCTCTTCTCCACTGTGGCTGGTGCCGAGGATAAGAGAAACGTTATCAAGACGGTAATGGCTGACGAATCGCTCCGTGCAAAAGGAAAAGAGGCGACCGATGCTTCTCTCCAGACCGTTAAGTTGATCCACTCGCTTTCACCAGAACTGGTATCTGCGATCGCAGACGGTGTTGACGAGGAAGCTATCTTCAAGGCTGCATCTGCCTTCATTGAAAAGGAATGCAGACTCATTGTCGAGATCGTTTCTGCAGAAGGAAGTTTCCACCCGAAAGCAAAATCGGCGTTACCGTTCAAGCCGGCACTTGTTATTGAGTAAACACTCACTCAAATCTTTTTTTTTTAAATCTTGTAAGGAGCTGGATTACAAAAAATAGAGGAGATCTTTGTATCTTATTCTTCCTTCTCGGCTGCTTTCTTTGCCCGTTTTACCCTTTCCTTTGTGGTAAAGCAGGTGACTAAATCAAGATAGGACCTGAACTTCTTATTTGTGTCCAGAATGATCGGGTCTGCCTGTTCGTCCGGCATCGAAAGGATGGTCGCATCCGTTTCCGTATCCACCATTACAGTCTTGTTTTTTTCTCCGGCCCAGACTTCAAGGCGTGACATGCTTCCGTAGGAAATCGTATAATGGTCGTCTTTTATGGTTGGTTTGACGCCGAAAATATCTGAAAACCCTGTTTTTATCCTTTCTTCGAGAGTGCTGGTGTTTCCGCGCTTTACTTCGTATTCCTGCATACCATATAGTATGGACGGCCAGTCTAAAATTAGTTGCTTTCCAGTGCAGCTTGCCCGCAAGGGCTGAACCTCCGGCATGGATTTCTTTCCCGACTGTATCCGAAGTATTATCCATCTAAAATGAGACTAAAGAGTATGGAAAAAAGTTCAGAAGGCAGTGACAGCGGTACACATTGTATGATCAATGCCTTTCACGCAGGTGACGATCCTCTGGTTCGTGTCTCGGCAGAAATACCCTCCTCAAAAGAAACAATCCTCATTGCAGGTTTCCCTGGTTCAGGCCTTGTCGGAAGCATTGCCGTTGAATATCTTGTAGAAGCTTTATCCTTTACTCATATCGGAAATATCGCCAGTCCGCTTCTTCCTGCGGTTTCTCTCGCGACCGCCGGTCTTGCCCAGGCCCCTCTTCGTCTTTATGAAAAAGGGCGGCTGCTTGTTGTTCTCTCTGATGTTCCCGTTTCTGATGAGGGTTCATGTACGATTCCTTCCAGAATCCTTGAATGGCTCTGTGCCAGGACCGTTGTTACCGAGATCATTTTGATCGGCGGCGTGGTTACCGGCGGGGATGGAGAACGTGTCTTCGGTGCTGCAACAACCGCTGAAGGTATTGAAAAAATCAAATCCTCATGTCAAATTCTCCCAGCCCTCAATATCACCGGTATTACCGGCGGATTTCTGACGGAAGCCTGTCTGAGGAAAATACCAGCCACCGGTTTTCTTGTTGAAACAAACTTTGATGTCGATCCGCGGGCTTCTGCAGCCGGTCTTTCCGTAATCAGTTCTATTTACGGCCTTGCGCTTGATACCGAGCCGCTCATTGCCCAGGCCGATTCCATTGAACCCATGCTCCAGAAACTTGCCGAGGATGTGAAAAAGAGCGATGTCCCCCCAACTGCGTTCGATGAAGACATAATGTACGGGTAATCATCTCTTCCCCGTTTCATTTATCTCTGTGTTGATCGAAAAAGATGTGCTTTTCCTTCGTTGGTTTAGGAAGGATTTATGTTTGTGAAAAGCAAATAGGTTAAGGCGTTACCAGCGTGGGCTTGTGGCTTAGCTAGGATATAGCGTCGGGCTTCTAACCCGAATGTCGGGGGTTCGAATCCCTCCAGGCCCGTATAACGCTTTTTTTGGATTTTTGACCAACATCTTTATATCATTATAAATCTATTTACTTTTGTAAGACAGTTTACGGAGGTGAACTGCCAAAAAACGTGAAAAAGCTGCAAGGGTTGGATTCAACTTCAGGAATGAAGTGAAATGATCGATGTCTGAATAATTCTCTTTTATAGTCTTGGTAATCCTTTATTAAGTTAATCTGGATACATTACTGTATCCATGTCTTCAGAGGATACGTTCCTGGACCGTTTTTCATCGATTAACGCTATACTTGATACCACAGAGGAGTATCTCCATGAAGGAAATATAGATGATGCGCTCGCTTCGCTTGAAACGGCTGCATCTCTGCTGTGCGATGTCGGGTCAGATGCCCTGTCCGAGATTCCTCAAGCCGATATTGATGTTCTGGACGGCCGGCTTGCCGTGGTTCTAAGAAGAGTTGCGGAGAGTGCCGGTTTTCTGCCGGAAAACTTCGAATCTATCCTGGTGCTTACGGGTATCCCTGTGTCACTTGTGGGGGAGTTTGCTGAAAAATTCTCGTCTTCTTTTTCGGCAGAGGAGATCGTGGAGATCCTGCAGACGATCTACACAGCGCCTGATGAAATCTCTGAGGATACGGAAAGTGACATTTCCCTCCTAAAGACCCTGAAAGATGTTTTTGTCGGGCAGAAAACAGTGTCCGAAGTTATTTTTTCGGAGGATGGGGCCTATGATATGTTCGCTTCGGCCGCGGCGCCTTATCTCATCACCTGTGCTGCCTATATTTACGGGGATGAGGGTCAGTCGGAGGAAAAAATACCGGAGATGCTGGATGGTCCGGTCAAACGCCTTTTCAGGCTGCTGTTCTCTCTTTTGACCTCTGCCTTCATGTCGGCTCTTCTCCTCTTTCTTGTCAGAAGGATTCTTGCTGCGCGAAATATGCGGCCCGGAATAGTTGAGAATGCGGCTTTTGCAACTTCACTCGTCTCTCTCACAGCGGCCAACCTCCCGCTGCTTCTTGAAGGTCTGCGGGCCGCCGTTCATGAACTACAGGACCTTCGTGTGCTGATTACAACTTCGTAACGATCGTTACGATATCATTATCCTCAACCACATGTTTCAGACCAACCTTGGCTGCGTCATGTTTGACTGAGGTTCCCCAGATCTTTGCGTAACGGAACTGATCGACGAATTCACGGTGGAGCCGGTGGCAGATATCCTCGATAGTGCTGCCTTTGCGCATGATCATCGGCTCGTCCATGTCGGCTTCTTCACCGTACGGCTTCATGTAGATTCTGACGAACCCGAGATGTTCGTAAATCGCATCCTGGAGTTCCTGGATATGATAGCCTTTGTGAGCTGAGATCATGATTGGATCAACGCCGTATTTCTCGCGCATGTGTTCCTCGACCTCTTTGCGCTGGGCATCGCTGATCAAATCAACCTTGTTGATGGCAATGAATGCTGGAATGTAAATCCTGTTTCCCTGCATTGCATCCACCAGATCATCCTGAGTTATGTTGCTGCCGCGAATCAGAACATCGGCGTTCATGATTTTATTTTCGGCAAGAATGGCGCGGACTTCTTCAAGTCCGAGTTTTACGGCGCCGACCCTGTTCAGTCTGATACCTCCTCCGCCGGTTCTTTTGATTGTAATATCCGGTTTTGGTCTGTTAATCCGAATGCCTGAGTCGTAAAGTTCGCGCATCAGCACGTCCACATGCACGGCATTGAACACATCGCCAAGAATTACAATCAGGTCGGCTGTTCGAACGACCGCGATAACTTCCTTTCCTCTGCCTTTCCCCATTGCAGCGCCGGTAATAAGTCCGGGGATATCTAGAATCTGGATCTTTGCGCCTTTGTATTCCATCAGTCCCGGAACGACGTTCAGAGTGGTGAACGCATACGAGGCGGTTTCACTCTGCGCGCCGGTAAGTTTATTCAAAAGCGTGGACTTACCAACAGACGGGAATCCGACAAGAACGATTGTCCCATCACCGGATTTCTTTACTGCAAACCCTTCTCCACCGCCCACGGACTTGATTGCCCGCATAACCATATCGTCTTTTATTTTTGCGAGTTTCGCTTTCAGACGCCCAATGTGCTGCGAGGTGGCTTTGTTGTATTTGGTATTTTTTATCTCGTCCTCAATTGCACGAATATCTTCTTCGAGTCCCATAGTGTCTATATTTGTTGGTATTCGGATATGATGAAGATATGCAGACGTGTAATCTCACTCTGAGTCTGTCCAATCGATACGTCAATCCATTGGACATAGTTTTTTTGATCGAGATAACTTCACCTAGGAATATCATGATTCAACCGTTTCACTATTGACATGTGATTTGGGGGGAATCTGCCAAATCAGACTTCTTTAGACTTCTTATCGATAATTTGCAAAATTCATATTCTGAAATCTATTCTTTAAATGGTCTAACATCAATTATTGGAAAGTTATAAAATTCATTATTGCAGAGAGTGCTCTGTTGTTTTTCTTGCAATGCACCACATCAAATTTGACGGTTTTTTTGAGGTGTGCATGCTTGCGTTCGCACGTTCCCCGCCTTTTCATAGCATCTTTTACCTACCTTCCATGAAGAATAGTATGATTTCTGAGATATGCTCCTACCATCCCCCGTTTACCATTCTTGCAGAGAAATACCAGTTTTTCTGTAAGAGACATTTGGGCATTTCCTCCTTTTCTCCAGAACGTATTGATCTGTTTTATTATGGTCTTCTCTGAACCTAATTGGGACAATTGCGCGTCAGATCTCAGTTGAATAAGGGGTTTTGCATGAAGTTTCTCAAATATTAACGTGTGTAGCTCTAGGGAGTCATATCCCGCATCCATCAATACACGATTACAGGATACGCCGAGAAGTTCGGCAATCTGAATCAAAAAATGCGCATAGGGTTTGTCATTCTCCGTTCCTTCTGAATGAATCATAAACAAGGGATAAGCCCCCAGATTCAGAATATGTGCTTTATCCATTTTAACCTGATAATGAGGGTTAAACAGACTATTGGGACAATAACGGCTTGCAACTAAAGGAGTGGAATCGATAATTACCTCGGTTTCAGATTTGAGGAAATGGACAATCTTTTTGCTTATCAAAAACATAAGAACTTCCATACCCTTCTCACCTAACCGATATTTCACAAAGTAATGCAACGTAATCGGCGAAGGTAACCAGAGTGGTGATTTTGCCGGAAGAAGGTGGCTGAGATCTTCTTCCGTTATTTTACGCCGAATATGACGATAGGCTATTCTGTGATAAGTCATGACAACAGTCAGTTTTATCAGAAAATCAATGGGATAATGAAAATAATCGCGAAGATGAGGTGAATAATAAGTTTGTTCGATTTTTCGTACAATGTCACTAATGTTGAGCTGGGACATGAGCCAGCAAATGGACATATCCGGAGGGATGACTCCATTGTTGAAAATACGTCCGTATTCGTCTTGAAATTCAGACATACCACTTGGCGCAGGGATACATAAAGGTATTGTTCACCTACAAAAAAGTCGACAAGAGTAAATGGGGGATGAGTTTATATCACAGAATCCACGATTGGACAGACTCGGATATAGCGTCCCTATATTTCATATATGATAACCTTGATGTAAGATGCCAAACGAATGTATGTGTAATCAGGGGAAACTGATGGGTCTAAAAAGTTTAATCGTACCGCAGGACAAGATTTTTTTTGAACTGTTTGAGGAACAGGCAGCCACTGTCTGCATCGCGGCCGAGCTGCTTATGGATATATTTTCCGACTATACGAGTATCGAGGAAAAATACCGGAAGATGAAGGAGATCGAGCATCAGGGCGATGCGATCACTCACAAAGCATATGATGAACTGAATCGCACTTTTATAACTCCTTTTGAACCGGAAGAGATCTCCCGGCTTGTTACCGCGCTGGATGACGTCATTGACTACATCGATGACGGGGCCCGCATGCTTCTTATCTACGAAGTGAAAAAGACCGACCAGTTCATGATCGAGTTCGCAAAATGCATTCGTCAGGGGGCAGAGGAGATCAAGACCGGGATCAGCGGCCTTCGCACGCTCAAAGATACTGAGACGATCAAGGGCTGCTGTATCGAGATCAACCGTCTGGAAAATGTAGGCGATGAGATCCTCTCCAACGCGATCAGAAACCTGTTCAAATCCAATGATCCTGTCGAGATCATCAAACTCAAAGATATCTATGAACATCTGGAGATCGCAACCGATAAATGCGAAGATGTTTCCGATGTATTTTCCGCCATTCTGATCCGTTACACGTGAGTAAAGCATGGATACCATTACTTTTATTGTTGTTATTCTCGGGATCATCATCGCGCTCGCATTCAACTTTTCGAACGGACGAAACGATGCATCCAATGTAATTGCGACAGTCGTAGCAACTCGTGCACTGTCTCCGAGAAATGCGATCCTTTTAGCATCGATCTGTTGTTTTGCAGGCCCGTTCATCTTCTCGACCGCAGTTGCAAAAACAATTGGAAAAGGAATTTTAAATCCGGAAATCTTCACCCCCATTCTTCTTTTGATCGGTCTTTGCGGAGCTGTCTTCTGGGTGAATTTCTGCTCGCTGTCAGGGATCCCGGTTTCTTCATCGCATTCTCTTGTCGGCGGGCTTATGGGGGCGGGAATTGCCGCCGGGGGTCTTGCAGTCGTTAACTGGCCGACATCCGAGATGGCCCTTGGGATGGTGTATTATCTGGTTCTCGGCGCAGTTATCGGCGCGATCGTAATGCTGATTGTGGCACTCATCTTCAATGACTCGGTAAAACTGTTTCTTCTACTCGGGGCCGGAGTCGGAGCCATAGTCGCCGTCCCTATTGCGATGATTTTAGGGATTTTCACCTTCTTCGGACTTCTTGCGATCTTGCTCTTCATCTGCGTTTCGCCGATTCTAGGAATGATCGTATCGTATGTATTCACGACACTCCTGACGAGAATCACGGCAAAGCGTTCGGAGCATCCGATGCTTTTGAATAAATGGTTCCAGCATGCCCAGGTTCTCGCCTCCGGTTTCCAGGCGGCAAGTCTCGGAGGGAACGATGCTCAGAATGCAATGGGTATCATCCTTGCCATTCTGATATCGACCGGTCTTGCGGTATCCACCGACGACCTGCCTCTTTGGGTGATCCTTCTCGCGAGTTTGGCGATTGCTGCGGGTATTCTCTCTGGAGGATGGCGCGTGATCAAGAAAATGGGTTCGGGGATCACGAGGATCCTGCCGTATCAGGGTTTTTCCGCAGCAGTTTCCGGCGGAGCCGTACTTTCGTTTATGACATCGTTCGGTGTTCCGGTCTCGACAACCCATGTCGCGAGTGGAACGATCATGGGAACGGGAGTCACCCGCGGCGTCGGAGCGGTGAACTGGAGTACGGTTCGTCAGATGGTCACTGCCTGGGTTATCACGATCCCCTGTGCTGGAGTGGTCTCGTTTCTGGCATATATCATTCTCTCCTTCGCGTTCGTATTCTGAGAATCAGTTCTTTTTTTTGTGTGATGCAGAATGCTTCGGCCAGCGACGGGTTGTGAAAAAATAGGTTGGGAAAATCAGTAGTTGGTTTTTCTGATCTCGAAGTATGCCTGCGGGTGTTTGCAGACAGGGCATTCGTCGGGAGCTTTGTCCCCGATATGGATATGACCGCATTTTGCACAGTGCCACTGTTGTTTTTCCGGGCGGGCGAATACTTTTCCTTCTTTGATATTTGCGAGAAGTTTTCTGTAGCGTTCTTCGTGTAATTTTTCGATTGCGGCTACCCCTTCGAAGGTTTTTGCCAGATTTTCAAATCCTTCTTCCTTGGCGACAACGGCAAAGCCGGCATACATTTGAGTCCACTCTTCGTGTTCGCCGGCCGCAGCATCAAGGAGATTTGTTATGGTGTCAGGGACTTCGCCGCCGTGGAAAATCTTGAACCAGAGTTTTGCGTGTTCTTTTTCGTTGCCGGCGGTCTCGTCAAAGAGATCGGCGATCTGGTTGTATCCTTCTTTTCTGGCCTGGGAGGCATAATAGTTGTACTTGTTTCGTGCTTTGGACTCCCCTGCGAAGGCATACTCTAAGTTTGATTCGGTTTTGGTGCCTTTTACATTACACATACTCTGTATTTAAGCAGAAAAGGTAAAAAGAGTTTCTGTCAGGGGAATTTTGAAAAAAAAGGCGGGAGGTTTGACAATATATCAGCCGCTTAAGACTGTCGGTTGAGCGACAGATGCGGCAAAAATTGAGGAGCTTTTGATTGATGATATTATTTCCTAACTATCAGATGCGTCTACAAAATTATCGGCTTTCACATTTCCAAGATTTGGACTATATGTACCTATGTTAAGAGCCTTTGCTAACGCAATATGGACGTTTATTATTTTATCTTGATCAAATGATGAATACCGATTTCTATATTTCCAATTAGAATATCTACTTCTTTCATCATAATTCCCAATTGCATTACATTCATACAAACGATTAAATAGTTTAGATCGGTTGAGTTTTTTGAACCGAGAATCATCATTAATTTTATTGATTACATCCGAAAAACGGAAATTACGATAGCCAATCGATGAGACTAGTTGAAACACTAATGCGATATCCTCATCTGATAAAAATCCTTTAAGCTCGTCGTGTATTTCTCCATAAAAATATTCTAACGCATATTTCCGTAGCCCGTTTTTAACATCCAACTTTGATACTTTATCTCCTGATACATATGATTGGATTGAGTTCATCCGTTGAATAGCATCACGTGGTGTATGCCTTGTCCAGGTAAGAAAACTATTTAAATCAATTTTATCTGATGATTAGGCATTCGTAAAATTCTCCGGAAAATATTCTGTAAAAACATCCACATCACGTTTTAATGATGTTTTTGCCATTAAATTAATTAATTTTACAATATTGGTATCCATAATATTAGTAACATTTTGATACCAATCTAAATATAGCCCAGAATCAGGTAATGTTTTAGTTTTATTAGTTCCAGATAAATTGTCAAAAACATCTGTTCTGCATAAGACAACTATTTTTATCTTTACTTGATTTATTCTAAATTCGTTATTAATCTTATTCGCAGCAATTATTAATGACATAAGCGAGTCATATTGCCGTTTTCTTGAGGTTAATACATAATCTAAATCATCATTAACGATTATATGTTGATTCGGTGTTACAAGAGAATAGCATGCACGCTTTAGTGCATTGTATAATTCATCACGCGTTGGCATTTGTTTATTGGACTCACCATTAATTTTTAACTCGGCAATATTAGGAATGCACAGTTTAACATCTGTTTTTATTGCTGATTTTACCAAATCACCGATTTCAACAATATCCAATAATTTCAGTTTGCGATAAAACGCAACTACTTTTTTCAAGTCGACATTTGAGAGAGTACTTTTTGCTTCAGAATCCTGACTAACACTACTTAATATTGATAATAAAAATAGATATTCCCAACAATTTGGATATCGAACCTCTGGTGGTTCTTTGCCTGGAAATACAGTATCAAACTCATTATATGAAAAATCCTTCAATGAGTAAAGATGAGAATAAAGATTATTACGAGACTCAGATAATAATTGAATTTTCGCACCAATTGCAGATTTTCTAGATCCCTTGGGTCCAAGAACTAAAAAATATCTCTCATTTAAGACTTTATCCATGTATCGATACGAATCGAATTAGCCTTCTATCAATAAATTTGGTGAATCAATCCTTTCATTATAAGCATCGGATGAACCAAAACGAATATCTAAAAATTCGCTACACACATTACCACAAGCTAGTCATATAACTCAATTAATGATAATACTTTCGACAGAAATAAGCTTAAAATAGGAGTCTGTCCAATCGATACGTCAATCCATTGGACAGAGTTTTTTTTTGATCGAGATAACTTCACCTAGGAATATCATGATTCAACCGTTTCACTATTGACATGGGATTGGGTGGAATCTACCAAATCAGACTTCTTTATACTTTTTATCGATAATTTGCAAAATTCATATTCTGAAATCTATTCTGTAAATGGGCTAACATCAATAATTGGAACGTTATAAAATTCATTATTGCAGAGAGCGCTCTGTTGTTTTTCTTGCAATGCACCACATCAAATTTGACGGTTTTTTTGAGGTGTGCATGCTTGCGTTCGCACGTTCCCGCCTTTTTCATAGCATCTTTTACCTCCCTTCCATGAAAAATAGTCTGATTTCTGAGATATGCTCCTACCATCTCCCGTTTACCATTCTTGCAGAGAAATACCAGTTTTTCTGTAAGAGACATTTGGGCATTTCCTCCTTTTCTCCAGAACTTATTGATCTGTTTTATTATGGTCTTCTCTGAACCTAATTGGGACAATTGCGCGTCAGATCTCAGTTGAATAAGAGGTTTTGCATGAAGTTTCTCAAATATTAACGTGTGTAGCTCTAGGGAGTCATATCCCGCATCCATCAATACACGATCACAGGATACGCCGAGAAGTTCGGCAATCTGAATCAAAAAATGCGCATAGGGTTTGTCATTCTCCGTTCCTTCTGAATGAATCATAAACAAGGGATAAGCCCCCAGATTCAAAATATGTGCTTTATCCATTTTAACTTGATAATGAGGGTTAAACAGACTATTGGGACAATAACGGCTTGCAACTAAAGGAGTGGAATCGATAATTACTTCGGTTTCAGATTTGAGGAAATGGACAATCTTTTTGCTTATCAAAAACATAAGAACTTCCATACCCTCCTCACCTAACCGATATTTCACAAAGTAATGCAACGTACTCGGCGAAGGTAACCAGAGTGGTGATTTTGCCGGAAGAAGGTGGCTGAGATCTTCTTGCGTTATTTTACGTCGAATATGACGATAGGCTATTCTGCGATAAGTCATGATAACAGTCAGTTTTATGAGAAAATCAATGGGATAATGAAAATAATCGCGAAGATGAGGTGAATAATAAGTTTGTTCGATTTTTCGTACAATGTCACTAATGTTGAGCAGGGACATGAGCCAGCAAATGGACATATCCGGATGGATGACTCCATTGTTGAAAATACGATCGTATTCGTCTTGAAATTCAGACATACCACTCGGCGCAGGGATACATAAAGGTATTGTTCCCCTCCAAAAAAGTCGACAAGAGTAAATGGGGGATGAGTTTATATCACAGAATCCACGATTGGACAGACTCAATAGTAAATACATCAAAGTGAATTTTAGGATGATCAAATATTTTTATAATCATTTCACGAAAGTGTGATATCCAAAATGTTGATAAGATATTTCAGGAAATTGAAAAAAATTGAAAAAAACTCTTCGAAGCACCCACCACCAAAAAAAGAGGGAGACTCCTCCCAGAACCTTATTTTCTCTCTGCTTCCAGAAGCTTTCGGATAGCCGTGACCTCGGCGAGAAGTGCCTGCATGTCAGCAGGAGCAGAACGTCTGCCGAAATCGACTCCGGTCGTCGCAGGGCTTGGGGCATTGTCGCGAACGAAATCCATGATCATGGCACGCAGCGGGTCGGGATCGGCGATGCCTTCAAGCTGGATCTCGGCCGAGTTCTTCCCGGAGTTTCCGCCGGCCATCTAGATTTTTAAATTCGAAATGCCGAAGATCCGCATGACCGGACCCTGCACGATATCCACATTCGTGATACGGTTGTAGGGGACGATACCGGTTTTTCTAAATCAGACACCGCGTTTCCAGGTCATCTCCGTATCATTCAGATGATACACGACCGTGGCGTAATACAGACGCGACCAGATCAGAACGAAGATCACAATCGCTGCGAGAACGCCAAGAGAGATCTGACCGATCAGAACAAAAACGGTTCGCCGATTGCTGCGAAATACACCCACCCGACACAACAGGCCCAGATGAGAATGACTATCATGACGCTTGCAAGTGCCAGATACGAAGTATACTTCGCCGCCGGCTTAAAATCTTCACCAAGTTTAATCATTAAAATCAGATAGACCGGCAGATACAATAAGGTTTGTGAGAGACAAGTACATAATCGTGAAAGAAAAGCTGGAACCTGACCCGGATTTTACCGAAGAAGAGCGTGCCGAGTTTGAACGGCTCGAAAAGGAACAACCCTACAAAGAGATTCCAGAAGAAGTCATCCGCGTGCCGGTTCAAAATAAAACGGCATCCGACACAAAACACGACCTCCTCTATCTTCTGATCTTCATAATCCTTATGGCGGTATTCCTCGTCATCATCTTCATCACCCAAATATGAGGCTCCAATCAGGAAACACAACACTTAAATTGCTATACGCTGAATTTGTATAAGAAAACTGGTGGGGTCGTGGCCTAGTCCGGAATGGCGACGGGCTCCAGCGGTCTTAGCGTATGATGAACTATTGGGTCTACTGATTTGATGATGACCCGCTGGAGCACTGATCTAATCACTGCTCCCGAACATGTTCGCTTGTCGGAGAGACCCGTCGATCGTGAGTTCAAATCTCACCGACCCCACGTTTTTCGAAACTCTTTTCCCGGAAATTAACCTAGAATACCGCATGCGATTATCCCTTCTGCTGTTCATCGGTCTTATCGTATGCACCTCAGTGATCTCTGCCGGCTGTATCGATGCAAAAGACGCGTCCCAGGAAAACGCAGTATCCGAAGCGATTTCAATGATAAATCTCAGCCTGAGCGAAAGCGCAGACTGGATGATCGAAGCTGCCGATGGAATCGCAGTTGGCAAAACAGATACAGAATCATCGAAACAGGCCCTTGCGGATTTATATCAGAAATCAACACTCACCCAGACAATTCTCTACGCGGACGAAAATATGATCGTCGTCTCAATCTATCCCGATATCATCCTCTCATCCGTTGGATCTGATCAAAGCGCATATGGAACGGACGAAGCATATTTCAGCGGAAAAACGATCGCCCTCACCGAATATCTGCATCTTGACGACGTAACGAACGCCTCTGTCCTTTCGGTACCGGTCTACGCCGACGGAGAATGGAAGGGATACATCTCCATGTCATTCGACAGTTCGAGACTCTTTGGCGATGTGGAAAAGTATCTTTTCGAAACATACGGCTATCACCTCTGCGTCCTGCAGACCGACGGTCTTCAGGTGTATGACTATGATCTGCGTGAACGAGGGAAAAATATCCTCACCTATCCGTCGTATCCAGACGATGTCAAAACAGCAGCTTTAGAAATATGCCAGGAATCCTCAGGCACAACGGAATATACCTACCAAAAAACCGGGTCGGATGGCGTTGTTCAGAAAACCGTTGTCTGGGACACCCTTGAGTTCGGCGGTCAGACCTGGCGCGTTCTGATTCTTGTCGAGTAACCTCTCCGCATATTTTTTTAAGAGAGTAATGTTTGCAGGAAAGCGGATCACTCCAAGGGGTCATTGAACACACACTACATATATGTCGGGAAGGAACAAATAACTAGTACAATTTATGACGAGGGTAGTTATTTCTGTAGGAGGATCGGTCCTAGTACCGTCACTTGACGCACACCGCCTGAAAGAATGGTCTGAAGCACTGATAAACCTCAACAATGCCGGCATACAGATATTCGCCGTTGTCGGCGGCGGCGGGGAAGCCCGAAGATATATAGAAGCCTGCCGGGATATAGGGCTGGATGAGGCCTCATCGGACGAGATCGGAATCCAGGTCACTAGGATCAATGCCGCACTTCTTATCGGCGCCCTCAAAGAATATGCATATCCGGTCGTTTCCGAATCCTATCGCGAGGCAAAGACCGCGTCCGTGTCCGGAAAAATCGTAGTGATGGGCGGAGTAACCCCCGGACAGACAACAGACGCCGTAGCTGCCGTCCTTGCAGAAGAAGTCGGGGCCTCGATGATGATCAATATGACAGCGATTGACGGCATTTATACTGCCGACCCCAAGAAGGATGCAGCGGCAAAACGCCATGAAATCCTGAGCCTTCAGGGACTCATCGATCTGATTATGAAAGAAAAGATGTGCGCCGGATCGAATATGATCATCGACCTCGTTGCTGCAAAGATCACCGAACGAAGCGGAATACCTCTTGTAGTAATTGACGGACGAGACCCCGCACTCATTGAAAAAGCCCTCCTCAAAGGCGAATTTGCCGGAACGATCGTTGGAGATTCACTCATCCGGTTCCCGATTGTCTAAATACTTCATATCCGCAAGCCGCGGAACACCATACACATCTCTTTTTAAGGAAGAACACTAACATTATTTGGCAATAGGGGGGTGGTAGGGTAGCCTGGTCCATCCTAGAGCGTTTGGGACGCTTTGACCCCAGTTCGAATCTGGGCCACCCCATTTTTTTATGAATCAAATAACCGCAGAATCCATTCTCGAAGAGTTGAACCATCAGTATCCCTGCACAGAGGACGAGATGAACTTCCTCAAATTCAGAAACCCTTTTGAACTCCTTATTATGACGATCCTCTCCGCACAGACCACCGATGTTACCACAAATGGTCTGCGCGATGAACTTTTTTCTGCATATCCAAACTCTGCCGCTCTGGCGCGGGCGGATCCTTTGGACGTTGAACGGATCATTCACTCGGCCGGATTTTACCGGTCAAAAACGAAAAACATCATAGGCACGGCAAAGATGCTCGAAGAAAACTTAGGCGGGGTCGTTCCAAAAACGATCGAGGAACTCACGACACTCCCCGGAGTCGGCAGAAAGACCGCAAACATCGTCACGAATCACGCCTTTCATGAAGCATGCGGTATTGCCGTGGACACGCATGTTCGAAGACTTTCAAAGAAGATCGGGTTCACCCAAAACACCGACCCTGAAAAAATCGAAAAGGATCTCATGGCCCTCTTTCCAAAAAAATGGTGGAGTAGGATCAACTACCTCCTCATAAGGCACGGCCGGGCAGTTTGTAAGGCGAAAAAGCCGGACTGTATGAAATGCATAATCAGGCAGAACTGCCAATTATATAATAACAGAGGTGAAGAGTGACGGAAATGAGTGTACATGAACGGAGAATGATCCTCTTCGCAACATCTATGGGGGCGTTCCTCATTCCGATGATCGCAACGATGGTAATCCTTGCCCTTCCGGCGATCGGACTTGAGTTCGGGGTTTCGGCGCTGGATCTTGGGTGGATGAGCACCGCATTTATTCTGGCAACTGCCATTCTTTTGGTACCGGCTTCCCGTCTTGTCGACAGTATCGGATACAAAAAATCCTACATCATCGGCGGCATCATCGTTATTGTCACCTGTTTCTTCTCGTTGTTCGCACCGGATTACACCACCTTGATCATTTTACGGATCATTGCCGGAATGGGGTCTTCGTTTATTATGATAACCGGTCTTGCGATCCTGACACGGGTGTATCCGGCAAACAAACGCGGTATGGTAATCGGAGTCAACACGGCGATTGTCTATGTCGGCGCATCGATGGGACCGATCATCGGCGGATTTTTGACAGAATATACCGGATGGCGCAGCATTTTCCTGATGATGATCCCGCTTCTCCTGATATCTGCAGGCCTCATGATCATATTCCTCAAACAGGAGTTTAAAAATCCAGGTAAATCCTTTGATTTCAAAGGCACGATCTTATACGCTGCTGCGATTTTCTGCACGATGTACGGGCTTTCCACCATCACCGACAATGGATCCCTTCTCCTCGCGATAGCAGGAGTCTTCCTGATTGTCATTTTCATGTGGTACGAACGAAAAGTTGCAGAACCGGTTCTTCATGTGGATCTGTTCTTCAAAAACAAACGGTTCGCACGTTCATCCTACACGGCGCTTTTAAACTACGGCTGCACATACGGGGCAGTCTACATGGTGAGTCTGTATCTCCAGTCGGTCGGTGCGCTGAGTGTGCTCGAGGCAGGATTCATTATCTTTTTCCAGCCGCTCATTCAGGCAATAATGACGCCGATCGCGGGAAAACTCTCCGACCGGTTCGACCCGAGATACCTTGTCACCTTAGGCATGGCGCTCTCGGCGATAGGCGTGACCCTTCTCGCCGGACTCGGGCTTACCTCGGCCGTATCCTACATCGCGATCACGCAGGTGTTTATCGGGCTTGGGTCGGCCCTTTTCTCGGCGCCGAACACCAATGCAATCATGAGTTCGGTCCCGCAGAATGAATACAGTTCGGCATCGAGCATCGTCGCGGTGATGAGGCAGCTTGGTATGATCCTCTCGATGGCCATCTGCATGGCAGCGATCTCGATCTTTGTCGGCGGGCTGGATATGCTTGGACCCGACATGTATCCGGAGTTCGTCCAGGCTCTGCAGATCTCGATGTTTGTATGCGCAGGCCTTGCCGTGATCGGAATTCTGTTCTCGTGGTTCCGCGGAAACGCACCCGTGAGGGCAGACGCATGAAGGTAATGGTCGGAGGGACATTCGATCCGCTCCACATCGGCCACCAGCTTCTTCTCACGCGGGCATTCATGACTGCGGGAGCCGGAGGACATGTGGTGATCGGATTGTCCTCGGATTCGTTTGCTTCGAGAAAACTGCATCCGGTCAGGAGCTATGATGTAAGATTCGCAGAGCTGACCAAATGGATCGAGTCGAAAAAGTTTGAAGCGACGTATGAGATTGAGGTCCTTTTCGATCAGTTCGGCAGTGCCCTGACCCAGGACGTCGATGCTCTGGTCGTAAGTCAGGAGACATTCCCGGTAGGAAATCTCATCAACGCCAAAAGAAGAGAGATGGGAAAAAATATGGTGGATCTCTATCAGATCCAGTGTGTTATGGCAAAGGACGGAAAGGTGGTTTCTTCCACGAGAATCTATCGGGGAGAGATCAACAGATACGGCGAACCGGTCTTGGAAGAGCAGTTTGCAGGGACGGAACCATGCAAAAAAGAATGAAGGATCATCAGTTATCCGAAGAAGAGATAACGTATCTTCTGGAAAATGCGGCAAGCGGCGTTCTCTCAACGCTTGATGCGGACGGTAGTCCGTAATGCGTGCCGGTACATTTTGTGTATCTCGACAAAAAATCTACATCCACGGCCTGACTGCCGGCAAAAAAAACCGAAAATATTCTGCGGGATTCCCGGGTATGTTTTACCGTGTACAGGATGGGAGAACTCCTCTACAGTGCAGAAGCTAAATCACCCTGCAGTGTGAACACAGCGTATCAGAGCCTGGTGGTGAAAGGTTCGGCCGTTCTGATTGGAGATCAGCAGATGAAACGGGAAATCCTTGATGCGGTCGTGAAAAAATAAACCCCGGAGCTTGCCTGCCTTTCGATGCCGGAAAACGCCGTGAAGCAGACTTCAGTTATCGAGATCACACCTGAAATCTGCACGGGAAAATACTATTTGTAAAATGAGAGGATAACGGACGCATCCGTTATCATTCATATGAATCAGATATCCGGCAGATTATTTTTCCCAGTAAATGGTTGTGACCGTTGCATCAATCTGATCGGTGATACGGCCGTCCTTTGCAATGGAAGAAAGATATTCTTTAACGGCACTCTGCTCGTCTTCGGTCAGCTGTTTTGTATACGTTGTTCTGCCCAGATGATATGAACAGGCATCTTCATAAGACTGATCTATCTTCTAGATTTGATTCTCGTATGCAAGTTTCGGCAGATATCCCAGCTGAAACAGCATGTCGAGCTGGTAGATGAGATTGTTCCCGCAGCTTCCTTCGTCTTCTTTGACTCCGGCGATTTTATGGACCTCGGCCATGACCTGTTCGATCATTTTGGTTGGTTTGGATATTACGCAGAAGCGTTTGCTGGCGGCATTCATTTTTTCAAACGTGGATGCATCGGATACGGCCGGTGATGTATGGGCAAAAACAAAATCAAAACACTCTTTGAATCCATCCTGTTTGAGATCCACCGTATTCCAATCCTTACAGGTAAAGATCACATTTGTTTTTTTATGTTCCGCTACCTTTTCCTGCGCTTTTTTGATCATGTTAGGCAAAAAGTCAACGCCTATCACGGATTGTACACGCTCGGCCAATGCAAGAGAATACACACCGGAGCCGCACCCGATATCCAGTACGTCAGAGGTACCGTTTATCATGTGTTCCTGTTCCAATAACTGCAGGAATTTATTTTCCTGAAACGTGGGCATCTGGTGATAGGTAGGATCTTCTGCCTGCGAATCCCATAATTTAACTTCGGACTGAGCGTTCGTATTATGCGCAATCCATGCTTTTCTGATTTCATTAAGATTCATGTAATGTTTCTCCTTTTTTTAACGATGAGATGGTTTTGTTCTTTGACTGTCCATTACCTCCGATTGGTGCAATTATTTTAAATAATTTTCACAACTAAAACATATCAATAATCATTTAAGTTATAATTTATATTCGTAATAATATAATAAAATATGCCTTGGTATAGATCACAGATTATCTGATTGATTATTCATAAAAAAATCATGCAAAAAGAACAAATCTTCTAGCTGAGACAAAAAAAGAGATCGCGGGGTATACTACCCCTCAAAATATAATCACCAGTCAATCAGAAAAGGCCTGAGATATATCCGTCATTGTTCACATCGATCGAGCAGGCGGCAGGTACAGCCGGCAACCCGGGAAGGGTCATGATGTCTCCGGTCTCAACGACAATAAATCCTGCGCCGTTACAGAGCCGTACCGTTGCTGCATTAATAACAAAGTTCGTCGGTCTGCCGAGCTTGTTTGGATCGTCGGAAAGCGAGTACTGGGTCTTTGCAATGCAGATCGGCAGATTGCTTCTGCCGAGAGCATCGATATCTTTGATTGCGGCATCGGCAACCGGAGAATAGACGACTCCGTCTGCTCCGTAAATCCGGGTCGCGAGAGCATTGATCTTTTCTTTAATCGACATATCCAGACCATAGAGATACTGGAACTTCTGCGGCTTCTCGCAGGATGCAACCACCTTTTTAGCCAGTTCGATTCCGCCGTCCCCACCGTGTGCAAAAACTTCCGAGATCGCAAACTCGGCACCCTGCGCCGTGCAGAATTCTTTAAGAACGGAAAGCTCTTCATCCGTGTCGGTTGCAAACCGGTTGATCGCCACAACGACCGGAACTCCGAACGTCTGGAGGTTCTGGATGTGCGCCTCGAGATTGACCATCCCGGCCTTAAGTGCAGAAATGTTCGGGATCGTAGTGTCCCCTTTCTTTACACCGCCATTGTATTTCAGTGCCCGAACCGTAGCCACAAGAACTACGGTGTTCGGCGTCAGACCGGCATACCTGCACTTGATGTCGAAAAACTTTTCAGCACCAAGATCGGAACCAAAACCCGCCTCAGTGATAACATAATCTGCCATTTTAAGCGAAAGTTTAGTCGCACGAACCGAATTACATCCGTGTGCGATGTTTGCAAACGGTCCGCCGTGAATAAAACAAGGGGTGTTTTCCAGCGTCTGAACAAGGTTCGGTTTGATGGCATCCTTGAGAAGGGCGGCCATCGCCTCGAAGGCTTTCAGATCGCGGGCATACAGCGGAGTTCCTTTTCGACTGTAACCGAAAATGACATTTCCCAGACGGGCTTTCAGATCATCGATATCGTTTGCAAGGCAGAGAATAGCCATTACTTCACTTGCGACCGTGATCATAAAGTGATCCTCACGCGGAACACCGTTGGTCTGCCCGCCGAGTCCGATGATGATGTTTCGAAGAGCACGGTCGTTCATATCCAGACAGCGCTTGAAGATGATGCGCCGCGTGTCAATGTCGAGAGCATTTCCCTGCTGAATATGGTTATCGATCATAGCACACAGAAGATTGTTTGCGCTGGTAATCGCGTGGAAGTCTCCGGTGAAATGAAGATTGATATCTTCCATCGGGACAACCTGTGAGTACCCACCGCCGGCAGCTCCGCCTTTCACACCAAAGACGGGGCCTAGGGAGGGTTCACGAAGCGCAATGACTGCCTTTTTACCTATCTTGGGCATTGCCTGACCAAGACCGACGGTTGTCGTGGTCTTACCTTCGCCGGCAGGCGTCGGATTGATGGCCGTAACCAGGATCAGTTTGCCGTTTGGTTTATCCGCCAGACGTTTTTCCAGCGAATCGGCAAGTTTGGCCTTGTATGATCCGTAGAGTTCGAGTTCATCCGGCGTAATGTCAAGAGATGCGGCAATCTCAGTGATTTTTTTCATTTTGCACCGCTGTGCAATTTCTATGTCAGATAGCAAGTATTTCCACCCCATGTAACCTTAAGAGATAGCAGAATAGATATCTCCAAATGTTGTTAACTACTCTTAAACTGATCTTATATATAGGCATCTAAGTTGCCACATTACAAATATGAGTCTGTCCAATCGTGGATTCTGTGATATAAACTCATCCACCATTTACTCTTGTCAACTTTTTGGAGGGGAACAATACCTTTATGTATCTCTGCGCCGAGTGGTATATCTGAATTTCAAGACGAATACGATCGTATTTTCAACAATGGAGTCATCCCTCCGGATATGTCCATTTGCTGGCTCATGTCCCAGCTCAACATTAGTGACGTTGTACGAAAAATCGAACAAACTTATTATTAACCTCATCTTCGCGATTATTTTCATTATCCCATTGATTTTCTGATAAAACTGACTGTTGTCATGACTTATCGCAGAATAGCCTATCGTCATATTCGGCGTAAAATAACGCAAGAAGATCTCAGCCACCTTCTTCCGGCAAAATTACCACTCTGGTTACCTTCGCCGAGTACGTTGAATTACTTTGTGAAATATCGGTTAGGTGAGGAGGGTATGGAAGTTCTTATGTTTTTGATAAGCAAAAAGATTGTCCATTTCCTCAAATCTGAAACCGAGGTAATTATCGATTCCACTCCTTTAGTTGCAAGCCGTTATTGTCCCAATAGTCTGTTTAACCCTCATTATCAGGTTAAAATGGATAAAGCACATATTTTGAATCTGGGGGCTTATCCCTTGTTTATGATTCATTCAGAAGGAACGGAGAATGACAAACCCTATGCGCATTTTTTGATTCAGATTGCCGAACTTCTCGGCGTATCCTGTGATCGTGTATTGATGGATGCGGGATATGACTCCCTAGAGCTACAAACGTTAATATTTGAGAAACTTCATGCAAAACACCTTACTCAACTGAGATCTGACGCGCAATTGTCCCAATTAGGTTCAGAGAAGACCATAATAAAACAGATCAATACGTTCTGGAGAAAAGGAGGAAATGCCCAAATGTCTCTTACAGAAAAACTGGTATTTCTCTGCAAGAATGGTAAACGGGAGATGGTAGGAGCATATCTCAGAAATCAGACTATTCTTCATGGAAGGGAGGTAAAAGATGCTATTAAAAGGCGGGGAACGTGCGAACGCAAGCATGCACACCTCAAAAAAACCGTCAAATTTGATGTGGTGCATTGCAAGAAAAACAACAGAGCGCTCTCTGCAATAATGAATTTTATAAAGTTCCAATTATTGATGTTAGCCCATTTACAGAATAGATTTCAGAATATGAATTTTGCAAATTATCGATAAGAAGTCTAAAGAAGTCTGATTTGGCAGATTCCCCCACAATCCCATGTCAATAGTGAAACGGTTGAATCATGATATTCCTAGGTGAAGTTATCTCGATCAAAAAAAACTCTGTCCAATGGATTGACGTATCGATTGGACAGACTCGAGGTATAATCCAGGTGACATCTTTAATGCATACATCCACCAAGTAGTACATCATTCATGACCTACCTCGACACGATAGTAATAATCATCGCCTTTGGCGCTGCATCCGTCTCGTTCTTGTGGTTAAGGGATACCCGTATCTTTGTCAGAACCGGTAAGGAGGGGTATCGAAAAGCCGCGTATCATGGCGTTCTTTACTCTGCTCTCGGCTGGTTCGGGTGTGCTCTTGCCGGATTCGGCGAAACTACCTTTATGTATCTGGGCGTCGGCTGTATGCTGATCGCTCTGTATCTCCAGTCCAGACTGAAGAAAGAGGATGTATGGGTTGGAAATGAATCTGCATGGACCCGGTTCATCGGATCGGTGCCCCGCCAGGAGAGAAAATAAATATGATACAGAAACCCCGCGGAACAAGAGACTTTCTTCCGGCTGAAATGGCACAACGCCGGTTTGTTGAACAAAAAATGCGTTCAGTCGCGGCAACGTTCGGCTATGGCGAAATCGTAACGCCCATGTTCGAGGAGCTGGAACTTTTCACGATAAAATCCGGCGAAGAGATTATAGGCGAGATGTATGCCTTCGAGGATAAAGGCGGCAGAAAGATCACGCTTCGTCCTGAAATCACCGCCGCAGTTCTCCGTGCCTACGTCAACGAAGCACAGATGGCGCCAAAACCCCTCCGCTGGTTTTATTTTGCGGAATGTTTCAGGTATGAACGCCCTCAGAAAGGAAGATACCGGCAGTTCTGGCAGTTTGGCTCCGAACTTATCGGTACCGACTCTGCAGTCGCAGATGCCGAAGTGATCTCTCTTGCGTATGAACTTTTACGATCTACCGGCGTCTGCTTTGTTTTGAAAGTGGGTCACCTTGCCCCGATGAAGCATCTTCTTTCCGGTCTTAATGCTCCGTCCCAAAAGCAGGTTATGGCTGCTCTCGATAAACGTGATATGGATCTGCTTGGAACAACGCTAGCCTCCTTCGATCGTTCAGATCTTTTTGAGCCGCTGAAGGTTCTCGTGACGGCAAAAACCCTCCCGGAAATTTTCGCAGTAACGGGAGATATTCCGGAAAAGGCAAGAATCGAGGAGACCTTCGGCTATCTCGAAGCACAAAATATCCCCTTCGAACAGAACTTCGGCATCGCCCGCGGACTTGACTACTATATGGGAATGGTCTTCGAAGGATTCGCCGACAATCTCGGTGCGGAAAATCAAATCCTCGGCGGCGGTGCCTATCGTCTCGCTCACCTGTTTGGCGGGAAGGATGTTCCTTCCTGCGGGTTCGGTATCGGATTCGACCGCGTTCTGGTCTCGCTTGGCGAGATCACTCCCGAAACAAAACCGGTTGTCGCGGTCATCTGCACGCCGGAGACCCGTATCCCGGCATACAAAGCGGCGTCAGCTCTCCGCAGTGCCGGGATCACAGCAGTCATGGATCTTCTTGACAGAGGATTTGGGGCTCAGCTGTCTTCCGCCCTGAAGTCCGGGGCATCATTTGCTGTGGTGATCGGAGAAAAGGAGGCCGCCGCCGAAACGATCACGCTCAAAGATCTTGCCACTGCCGTCCAGACTGAGATGTCAATCGACAATGCCATCGAGGTAATCCATGGTTCTTGCCAATGAGCTTGCCAAGAAACAGCGAAGCATCAGTGTAGCGGAATTTTTCGAGAAAAATAAACAGATGCTTGGTTTTGATTCTCCGACAAGGGGAATCATCACCACCATAAAAGAAGCGATCGACAACTCGCTCGATGCCTGCGAGGAAGCACAGGTCCTTCCCGACATTCTCGTTTCGGTCAGACGGGTTTCAAATGATGTGTTTCGCGTTGTCGTCGAAGATAACGGCCCGGGTATTGTTCCGGAAAAAATGCCGAGCGTTTTTGCCAAACTCTTGTATGGTTCGCGGTTCCATCAGGTCAGGCAGACCCGCGGTCAGCAGGGAATCGGAATTTCTGCAGCTGTATTGTATGCTCAGCTCACCACCGGCAAGCCGACCATTGTAACATCCCGAACCGATGCAAAGAACAAAGCTCATACTATGTCTCTTGTCATCAAAACGGAGACAAATGAACCCGAAGTCCTTTCCCACGAAGAAGTAGACTGGATTCTTCCCCACGGAACCCGTGTCCAGCTCGAATTCAAAAGCAATATCGCGGCCAGAAAAAAACTCATCGAGTATCTGAAGTACACCTCGATCGTCAACCCTCACGCAAAATTCCGTGTCGAGATTGATGACGAGTCATTTACGTTTGAGCGCGTTTCCTCCGATGTCCCGCCGTGTCCTGTGGCGATCAAACCTCACCCGTATGGTATAGAAATTGGTGTCTTAAAACGGATGGCCGCGGCAACGGATCTGCCTCTTAAGGAGTTTCTCGTAGAAAGTTTCTCGAAGGTCGGGGAGAAAACTGCTTTTGAGATATGCAGTTCCGCAAGACTCGATCCTGCGGTAAAGGTTGCCTCGCTTGGCCTCGACTCGCTCAATCCTCTTCTCGATGCCATGCAGACGACCAAGATCCCTGCTCCGTCGGCATCCCAGTGTCTGTCTCCCATCACCGATGAGCTGATCGTCAAAGGCATGGAAAAGGAGTTCGAGTTGGACTTTATTAAGGCGCGGACCCGTCCCGGAAACGTGTACGGCGGTCACTCGTTCATCGTGGAGGCGGCAATCGGCTACGGCGGAAAACTCGCCCCCGAAGGTAGTGCCATTCTTCTGCGGTTCGCAAACCGCGTTCCGCTTTTGTATCAGCAGGGGGCCTGCGCGATTACGAACGCCGTCCAGAATGTGAACTGGAAAGCCTACGGGGTTTCCCAGTCGGGACTGCCAACAGGCCCTATTCTCATTCTTGTCCATGTGGCGGCGACAAGCGTTCCGTTCACAAGCGAATCCAAAGATGCTATCGCGGCGATTCCCGAGATCGAACGTGAGATCACGCTTGCCCTGCAGGAACTCGGCCGTGATCTGAAAAAGTTTCTCTCCCGCCGTGACAGAAACAAACTGCAGGATGACCGGGCGCGTGCCATATGTTCCGTGATCCCCTTGATCGCTGCAAAAGTCGGAGAGATCGTTGAACTTCCAGTGCCGGATACGTCCCTCATCGAAGGAAGAATTATGCGGCGCGTGGTACTCAAGAAAAGTTCTGCCGGCGGTAAAGTTATGATCCATATCGACAACTATACAACAAAATCCCTGGAGATCTCGCTGTACGATATATCCGGCGACGCTGCGGGTGATGCAAATATTCCCCCCGCGTTTGTTTCCGAAATGGACGGCGAGTACACAAAAATCTGGAAGTTTGCTCTTGCCTCGGGCGAAACATTCGAGGTGACCTATACCGGTCTTGGCGGCGGGATGATCGAGATGCAGGGTGTTTCGGAAAACCTCAAAGTGGTGGTGGATCTCGATGTCTGACCCGAGTGAAAGAGATAAAGCGACAAAAAAACGCCTGATGGAGATTGCCAAAGTCTGGTACGACCAGATTGTGGGCGGCGAAGTTCCTTCGATAACACTTCCTACGAGAACAAAGTACAACATCGAGTATGATGACGAGTCGGAAGTTTGGAAGTACGGCGATAAAGAGTCCGTCAGAAATGCAGGCACCGCGAAGTCCGCCACTCATATGCTTAAGATGGCATATGTCATCTGGTTCATTAAAACCCAGCTGCAGGAAAACCGCTCTTCGACATTAAGAGAAATGTATTACATCTCGGAGGGCTGGAAACAGGCGAAGTTCGGCGCTCAGAACGAGAGCAACTATCTGATCGAGGATCTGGAGATCATCACCGCTCTCCAGAGGGAATTTTTCCATATGCGTCCTGAAGAGGACGGGGCCTCGATATTTGGTCCGATCCGCGTCAGGGAAAATACCCGGCGTGGTATGAAAGAGATTCACTGTCAGGATGATGTGGGAGAAGCCGGATACAATATTCCGAATAATGTGGAGAATGTCGAGCTAATGGATCATGATGCTTCCTGCGTTATCGCGATAGAAACCGGCGGTATGTTCTCCCGTCTTCAGGAGAACGGTTTTGATGAAGAGTACAATGCGGTTCTTCTTCACCTGAAAGGTCAGCCGGCCCGGGCAACGCGGCGCAT
This sequence comes from Methanocorpusculum sp., assembly GCA_965229365.1. GTDB lineage: Archaea > Halobacteriota > Methanomicrobia > Methanomicrobiales > Methanocorpusculaceae > Methanocorpusculum. Next base: position 744,350 of record OZ245878.1, read on the forward strand.
GCTGAAACGCATGAACGAGGAGCTGGGCATCCCTGTTGTTGTTTTCACTGACGGCGATCCCTGGTCCTACCGCATTTATGCTTCGGTCGCCTATGGTTCAATCAAGTCCGCCCACATGTCAGAACTTCTCGCTACGCCTTCCGCTCAGTTCATCGGGGTAAAACCGTCCGATATCCAGCGGTACAATCTGCCTGCCGATAAACTCACGGAGCAGGATGTTTCTGCGCTGAAGGCGGAACTTACCGATCCGAGGTTTGCGACCGATTTCTGGAAAAAAGAGATCAATCTCCAGCTGGAAATGAATCTCAAGTCTGAACAGCAGGCGTTTGCAAGCCGCGGTCTTGATTTCGTTACAAAGGAGTATCTTCCATCGATGCTCTCCGAAATAGGTGTTTTAAAGCGCTAATGAACATTTCCAGGATTTACCTCTATCTGGGAGCTTTTGCGACCATGGCTCTCTCGAATGCCGTTGTCCCGATTCTGGCACTGATCACTTCGGATGCTGCGGTTCAGGGACCCATCTACTCTGCCTACTTTTTAGGCGCGTTTTTCATGGTATTTCCTGCCGGGTGGATATCCGATAAAATCGGACGAGCTCCGCTCATCAAGATTGGTCTGGCGGGAACATTTGCTTCCGGTCTCCTTATCTGGTATTTTACGGGCGATCCTCTTTTGATCGTCGGATTCAGATTCCTGGAGGGTTTGTTTACCGGCATGTTCATATCATCAACCCTCTCCTTTGTCAATTCGCAGCCTGAGCATACAAAACTCTCCGGTATGTATCTTGCACTGATGAATGTGGGTATGGTGGCTGGTCTTGTCATCCCCGGTATCTTATCGATCATCCATCCGTATGCCGGCGTTCTCGTGTTCAGCGTTCTGACCGGATTCGCATTTCTTGCAGGGATATTCTTCCGTGAAGGCTCCGGTTTTGTCTCTGTAAAGATAACGGTTCGCATGATCTTTTCGATTGCGCTCTATCACAAGTGGCTCTGGGCGGCTCTGTTTATTTTCACAGGGGCGACCGGTGTCGTCACGAGTATGTATCCGGAGATGTCAGGGTATTCTGCAGAAATTTCCGGAGTCGTGACTGCGCTGATGAGTGTGTCTACTGCCGTCTGCGTTTATGCTGTATCACGGTTATCTCTTCAGGATTCTCTCGGATTTCTCCGGCGTTCGGTATTCATCCTTGCTATCTCGGTTCCTCTGGTTTTCTTTACGCCGATCGGCATGATCCTTGTCGGTGCCGTGTTTGGCATAATCTCAGTCGCGGTTTTGAATTATATCGCGGGAACTCCTCATCCTCAGGGTATGATGAATGGTCTCTTAATAACGATGCAGTATGCCGGAATGGCGGTATTGCCGTTTATTACCGGTCTGATCGTTATTCCCTTGGGATATCTGGGTGTATTCATTATTGTCGGGGCGTGCGTGCTGCTCGGCGGACTCCTTGTTGTCCGCTGCCCGTGTTATGCTCCTTCAGTAAAAAAAGGGTGATCGGTTTACTTGTGTTTTCTTCTTGGGCGATACTGGTGTTTGGGAACCGTACCGTCTGTCAGTTGGCCGGCAGGTTCGGCAATCCTGTCCTTGAGAGGGGTATTGCAGTATTCCAGGACGGTAAGTGCCCTTTCCGCTCCGATCGCCGGTTTGGTGGCCTCGAGCCATAAATAGAATCCAACTCTTGACGGAGTGGGGCGTTCGTATTTGAATCCGCCCGTCTTTGCCGGAACCATTTTCAGATATGTCCGCTGTTTTTTCGGTTTGAGATAAATTACGGGAGACATCTCGGGAAAATCAACCGCGAGAATTACTCTGGTATAGTTTTCCTGAAGAGATTCGGCATCGAGAATCTCCGATTTGACACGAAGACCGTAATTTGCAACCAATGATTTGATCGCCGAAGGATACAGACCTCCGCAGATTACTTTTTTTACGAGTGGGGAGACGGATGGGTCCGAGAAGTACTGATCCGGCGTCATATTGTGATCCATCGCAAAAAAGAGTTTGGTAAGTGCGTCGTCGTGGAGTTTTTTGTAATCGAAGTCCCGTATTTTTAGGGTCTCGCTTGGGATAAGGACCGGATTCTTTTCCGGCTGTTTTTGAAACGATGTGATCCGAAGGCCTTTGAGACAGGATTTCATGACTTCGCATTCATGGGTCCCGATGTATACATTGTCGGGATCGGCTACGAGCCTTCTCACGACCTGCGTTCCGGAGATGTCGACGGAAGAGAAAAGCATGAATCCCACATGTTCCTGATTGAACATGTAGCCGAACAGTTTTTTCTTATAGATGATCTCAGCTTCGAGGTCCTTAAGATCGGCAGGGCTGGTCACGATCTCGCTGAAGACGACCTGTTTGTCTGTATCGAAGAGGAGGAGATCCACCTCTGCCAGATCCTGTCCGTTTCCTCTGACTCTGATGTCGCCTTTTTCCGCCGAGTATATTCCGTTTACGCCGAGTCTGATTTTTTCACGGTGTTTTGGGACGTCGGTACCTTTTCTTACAATCTTTTTGATGGTGTCGGTTTTTTCCGCGATTCGGATGAGCTGCTCGTATATGAGATTTTCAAACCAGTATCCTTCGGCGGTCCGCATCAGCATGATATCGTCCGAGAAGAGGTTTTTGCGTTCGGCCGGACGCATGTGACGCAAAGCTCTTACGGCGATTGCCCGGTCGGGCTTGTAGTGGCTGAACTGCTCACTAATCCACGAGAGCATTACAACTCTCCGCTTGTTTGTTTCATAATTTTATTTTATGCGAGGACGAGTATTCTTCGCGTGAGACTTTTATGCACACTCTGTTCGTAGTAACCAACGATTTCAAAGAGATTGTTCGTCAGAGGTCTGATGTCTTTATGAGTCACGATGACTGCTCTGCCTCCCCATTTTAGAACACGCCTGATTTCCTTGAGAGATTCCGTGTACAAGGTATCGATGCTTTCGGCTCTAATCGTGGTCGACTGACCGTATGGAAGGTCAGTTGCGATCGCGTCGAACGCTTGATCCGGATACGGCATCTTTGTTGCATCGGCCCGGATACAGGCTCCGTTTGGAAGATTCTGTTGGCATCCGATAAGCATCTCGGGGTCGTAATCGCTCCCGACCGCTTCAATCCCCATCATTTCACATTCAAGAAGCATGCCTCCGGTTCCGCAGAATGGGTCGCACAATATCTCTCCCGGCTCGACATGGGTCAGATTGACCGTGGTTCGTGCCATGAGGGGCAGCATGACGCCTGGATGGAAGAATGCCCGTCTCTGAGGGTTTCGATAGGCGTAAGAGCCGCGGTCTATGGTGTGCAGGACTTCTCCAAAGAAACATCTGCCGTTGGTAAAGACGGCACGGTATTCTATATCGGGAGTGTTCAGGTCAACAGTCCCGTGAATTTTTTGTCCCATCATGCGCTCGAGTTCCAGTTGGGATGCATTGACGGCGACAGGATGAATCTTTCTTACCCGACAGCAGAATGTGCCGGGGGCTGTGAGCGCGAGACGGTCGAGGAGCCTTTCCAGGTCTTCCTTTGACGCATCGCATTCTCCAAGGAGACGCATTACTACATGCGTCTGTGCGAGCCGTGTCGTTCTGTCCTGATCATTTACGTCAGCTATGGCAATGCCATTCTCCGTACGGGTAACGTTACCCGCACAGGAAATCTCGGCACCTGCCAGAGGCTGGTTCTCTCCGGAAAGTTCAAACAACAGGTTCATCCGCTTTATACATGTGCCGTCTGGCTAATAATATCTGTGGGCTCCACAGGTATCTCTACATTTTTTTTGACGGATGCTGGTGCTGCGGTCAAAGAATCTCTTTTCGTTTGATGTACCAGATTTTTGCACATTTTTCCGGATGATACCTGAGTTTAGCCTCGCGAAGTCCGGGAACATCCATGTCGGCCTCGCGGTTTATCCAGCTGTATTTCCCTAAGAGTGATTTCGCTGTCTCCTGATTGATGACTTTATAGATGCCTTTGTACTGCGAGAGGCCTTTCTCAAAATGGATGACGGCGGTCTCATTATTCATCTCACCCCAAATGGCGATAGCCCCTATTTTGTTTTTTGGAAGGATGCGAACGATCAGTCCCTCACAATCGAGTTCATCCCATTTGTTCAATGAGGCGTGTGCAGCTCCCACTTCTTCGCTGAGGACAGTGTTCGTATCGGTGTTTTTGGTGTCGCTCCATTTATCGAGCATCTCATGAATCTCAGGGATGTTTTCCGGGGTGATTGGATCAACGGTGTACTGATATTTGGTAGTGAAGCGGTTGATCTGTTTGCGGATGTTGAGATATTTTTGTCCGGCAAGTTCTGCAAGTTCTTTTGTTCTGTAATAATAATCGCTGCAGCCGCGTGATTCATACACCGGCGTTTCGGGATGATACAGTTTCATGTAAGGGAGATATTTTTCTTCATAAAAAGTAATGGCGCAGTCACCTGTGTGTTTTTTGGCGAACTGCAGGAGTTCTTCGAATAATGCCGGGTCGAATTCACCGATGGGTGCATGGCATGTGGATTTTCCGTTGGTTGTGTTGGAAAGAATCAGGTGATCATTTATCACAGCATATTCGCAAGGAGAGTAATGTTCCCAGCAAAAGAGGGTGAGAAAGTTGTGTTCCGAGTGATACTGCGGAAATCGCCGGAAGTAGTCGTCGATAAGGGGTTTGTCGGCGAGCATTATTTTTTTGAAATCAGTTTTTTTCATTTTCAAAGAGCATGGGGGTGTAGTTTTTCATTTCAGAGAAGCCTACCCTGAGGTAGATTGATTCTTTTTGGGGTGCGGAGATGAGTCCGATCCAGGTAAGCCCGTGCGCCGACCCCAGGCGTCGAAGCGTTGCTGCTATGCGCTCCCCAATCCCGCGTCCGCGATACTCGGGAAAGACAACTACGTCCTGAATATATCCGTCCGCCATTCCGTCTGCGATAATGCGTCCCATGCCAACTGCGCGATTTTGCGTGTCGTGGGCAATTATGAAGATGAAGCTTCCCTGCAGTATCTGCGCGATGCGGTCGGTGCTCCATCCCATGTCCCACCATCCACTGGTTCGATAAAGATCGACGATTTCGGTTGTGTTCCATGAACGGACTTCGCTAATGGTTATTTCATCATTTGGCACGGGTATGTTTTCCTCGGATTTATTCTTCTTATTTTCTTCTGCGTGGTTCAAGATAATGATATTTCTGGTCTTGTTATAATTTTCATTCCGGTTGGTTTATATGCCTCATTACCTAACATTATTACCTCACAAGTCAACCGATCTGCGAGCGACAAATCTTGGGAGAAATTCCCGGAACTCGCCTCACTGTTTCGGGGGGTTTACATGTGATTGGGGGTAACTATGTTATCTCACAAGGCCCACGAACTGCGCCTTGGAACGCAGGCATGTTGTTTGTCTGTGTTCCGGTAGTTCGGTTCGAAGACTATATAAGCATCTGATGCTTATATAGTAGAGCTGTTTAAGTGGAGGACAAAACGCGAATCATCCGGGTAAGACCGGAGTGATTGTTGGTCCTGACGTTGGTATTGTGGCGATGCGGACATTCATTGAAATGACCGCTGATTCCTTTCATACGGTTGTGTTTTTGTGATTATTTCGTAGAAATAACAACTGTGTGCCTATAAGAAAGAAAAGAAAAAAAAAATAGTAATTCTGGTTGATCCTGCCAGAGGCCATTGCTATCAGGGTTTGACTAAGCCATGCGAGTCGAGAGGTGTAAGACCTCGGCATACTGCTCAGTAACACGTGGTTAACCTGCCCTAAGGTGGAGAATACTCCCGGGAAACTGGGGCTAATGTTCCATAGTGGATATATCCTGGAATGGTATATCCTCGAAAGATTCGTCGCCTTAGGATGGGACTGCGTCCGATTAGGTTGTTGGTGGGGTAACGGCCCACCAAGCCTTTTATCGGTACGGGTTGTGGGAGCAAGATCCCGGAGATGGATTCTGAGACATGAATCCAGGCCCTACGGGGCGCAGCAGGCGCGCAAACTTTACAATGCGAGCAATCGTGATAAGGAAACCCTGAGTGCCTGTCGATGCAGGCTGTTCATATATCTAAATCATATGTGAAGAAAGGGCAGGGCAAGACCGGTGCCAGCCGCCGCGGTAATACCGGCTGCTCGAGTGATGGCCACTATTACTGGGTTTAAAGCGTCCGTAGCTTGACTGTTAGGTCTCTTGGGAAATCTTCGCGCTCAACGTGAAGGCGTCTAAGAGATACCGGTAGTCTTGGAACTGGGAGAGGTAAACCGTACTTCGGGGGTAGGAGTGAAATCTTGTAATCCTCGAGGGACGACCTATGGCGAAGGCAGTTTACCAGAACAGCTTCGACAGTGAGGGACGAAAGCTGGGGGAGCAAACGGGATTAGATACCCCGGTAGTCCCAGCCGTAAACAATGTGCGTTAGGTGTGTCGGTAACCACGTGTTACTGATGCGCCGAAGAGAAATCGTGAAACGCACCACCTGGGAAGTACGGTCGCAAGGCTGAAACTTAAAGGAATTGGCGGGGGAGCACCACAACAGGTGGAGCCTGCGGTTTAATTGGATTCAACGCCGGACATCTCACCGGATAAGACAGCTGAATGATTGTCAATCTGAAGGTTTTACATGACTAGCTGAGAGGAGGTGCATGGCCGTCGTCAGTTCGTACTGTGAAGCATCCTGTTAAGTCAGGCAACGAGCGAGACCCACGCCGATAATTGCCAGCAGCATCTCCGGATGGCTGGGGACATTGTCGGGACCGCCTCTGCTAAAGGGGAGGAAGGAATGGGCAACGGTAGGTCAGCATGCCCCGAATTATCCGGGCTACACGCGGGCTACAATGGACTGGACAATGGGTAACAACACCGAAAGGTGCAGTCAATCTCCGAACCCCGCCCTTAGTTAGGATTGCGGGTTGCAACTCACCCGCATGAATCTGGAATCTGTAGTAATCGCGTTCCACTATAGCGCGGTGAATACGTCCCTGCTCCTTGCACACACCGCCCGTCAAACCATCCTAGTGGGGTTTGGATGAGTCCCTGGTCTTTGCCGGGGTCGAATCTAGGTTCCGTGAGGAGGGTTAAGTCGTAACAAGGTAGCCGTAGGGGAATCTGCGGCTGGATCACCTCCTAAAGATTGATCCGAACACAACCTGTATGATTGAATCAGCATGGTCATTTCAATGAACCGTACAATCACCACAATATCAACACATCAATATCATACTCACGCTGTATGGTTTGTTAAATAGTATCTAACAAACGATTGAATATCATGTGTGACGGGCGCGTAGCTCAGTTGGAAGAGCGCGGCGTTTGCAACGCCGAGGCCTGGGGTTCAAATCCCCACGCGTCCACTCCGTAACCGACTGTGACAGATTTTCTGTCACCGGTTGCGGTTACCAATGCACCCGGAAATGCGAGTTACCGGGGAAGAGCCGAGAGTCATTGACTCTTTGAGGCTGTGTATAGGTTTTGCATTTGGACGTTAAATGGGTATCAGCGGAACCTTTCTTTACTGAAAGTATATTTGTCGGTATCGACACACTTTAAGAGAGACAAAGGGACCCTGGCAACAGCACATAAACATGATGCTGCGTATTCCATTTACCACAAACAATACATTGTTGTAACAAACAATCATCAAAAAACAATTATCGACATACCCTCCGGTGTTCCGAGCTTTGGAACATTGGAGAACAAAGAACCTGGTTCTTATGCCGGTTAGTGAATGGTTCGGTTTGAGAGCTGATGAAGGGCGTGCCAAGCAGCGAAATGCCCCGGGAAGACGCAAGGAGTCTATGATCCGGGGATCCCCTAATAGGACCTCCCCACGATTTTGTCGTGAATCCGTAAGGATGGGGAACCCCCCGAAGTGAAACATCTCAGTAGGGGGAGGAAGAGAAATCAATTGAGATTACGTTAGTAGAGGCGATCGAACCCGTAAGAGTCTAAACTGAATCCCGCAAGGGAGATGTAGTGTATGGCCTTCGTTGTAGTATGTGTTTATCTAATGAAAGTAGCTTGGAATGGCTTACCTTAGAGGGTGACAGTCCCGTACGTGGTGGTACACACAGCTTAGAAGTGTCCTGAGTAGCGCGGGTTGGAATTCCCACGTGAATATGGGGGTCACCTAACCTCCAAGACTAAATACTCCTCAAAACCGATAGCGAAATAGTAGCGTGAGCGAAAACTGAAAAGTATCCCTAAAAAGGAAATGAAAAGTGCCTGAAACTAACCGGTGATCGCGTGTTACGGCGTGCAAGGATCTTCCGATCGAAAGAACCCGTCGCGAGGCGATAGTATGAGATTGGTTGCCGACGTCGTAACTTACGTTTTGAAGAACGGGCCAAAGAGTGTATTCCGCTGGCGAGGTTAACCGCAAGGGCAGCCGCAGCGAAAGCGACAAGCGCGTAGTTTACCTGGCGCGGCGTACTAATAGTGCGCGGAGTCAACGGGATACGACCTGAAACCTGGTGATCTATGCCTGAGCAGGTTGAAGCGTGCCGAAAGGTGCGTGGAGGACCGCATGCGGTATTGATATGCAAATCATTCGCGTGACTTGGGTATAGGAGTGAAAGATTCATCGAACCGGGTGTCAGCTGGTTCCTCTCGAAACATGTCTAAGCATGACCTCGACCGAGAATGATAGTGAGGTAGAGCACCTATTGGAAATCCCGGGGAAGAAATTCCTCTCTTTCCTGTAAAACTCCAAACTCCCTATCTTTGTAGACGTCGGGCAGTCCGGGCTACGGGGTAAGCTTGTAGTCCGTAAGGGAGACAACCCAGACCATGGTTAATGCCCCCCAATGTAGGCTAAGTGTCAACACTGAATGAAGTCCTAGGTCAAAGACAACTGGAAGGTGAGCTCAGAAGCAGCTATCCTTTAAAAAGTGCGTAACAGCTTACCAGTCAAGATTTAGGGCGCAGAAAATGGACGGGGCTCAAGCCTACTGCAGATACCATGGCGCACGTTTTTGAACGTGATCGAGTAGAGAGGCGTCCTGTATGGGCTGAAGCAGGGGTGTAAGTTCCTGTGGACCGTATAGGAATGAGAATTTTGGCAGTAGTAGAAGCAAAGAATGGTGAGAATCCATTCCGCCGAAGGGGCTAGGTTTCCTCGGCAATGTTCGTCAGCCGAGGGTTAGTCGGTCCTAAGCTGCATCATAAGTTGAATGCAGCAAAAGGGAAACAGGTTAATATTCCTGTACCGTGCGTTAATAATACTGACGCATTGGGTTATGCATAGCGGGACCGTCGTCCCGTCCAATCGTATAAACTCTTGGAGTACCGTAATGGTGAGAATTGAGTGAAAGCGTGATGGCGTAAGTGTGTAAACACCTGGTGCCCGTGAAAAGGTAACGCAATGTCCGTACCGAGAACCGACACAGGTGCCCCTAGTTGAAAAGACTCAGGCGTGTCGGAATTATTTGTGGTAAGGGAACTCGGCAAAATGGCTCCGTACCTTCGGAACAAGGAGTGCCTGCCTAGTGATTAGGCAGGTCGCAGTGACCAGGGAGCTCTAACTGTCTAACAACAACATAGCAGACTGCAACTCCGTAAGGACTAGTATAGTCTGTGAATCCTGCCCAGTGCGGGTATCTGAACACTGATTACAATCGGACGAAGGACCCGTAAACGGCGGGGGTAACTATGACCCTCTTAAGGTAGCGTAGTACCTTGTCGCTTAATTGGCGACTTGCATGAATGGATTAATAAGGGCTCTACTGTCCCTACCGCAAATCCGTTGAACCTTTTATCCTTGTGCAGAGGCAAGGGACTCCCATCGGGAAGTGAAGACCCCATGGAGCTTTACTGCAGCCTGTCGTTGACTTACGGTATTACATGCGCAGCGTAGATAGTAGGTGTTAATGCTCATATTCCGGTATGAGTGGAGCCACAGTTGAGACACTATCCTTGTTCTGCTGTAATTCTCACTCATCTTTCATGGTGAGGACATCGGTAGGTAGGCAGTTTGGGTGGGGCGCCACACCCTCGAAAAAATATCAAGGGTGCCCTATGGTCAACTCATGTGAGTCAGCAACTCACAGGAGAGTGTCAAGAGCATAAGTTGGCTTGACGTGATTTCGCACAGCAAGAAATCACGAGTGGAAACACGGGTCTAACGAACCAATACGCCTTTTTGGTGAGGGCTATTGACTACAGAAAAGCTACCCTGGGGATAACAGAGTCGTCGCCGGCAAGAGCACATATCGACCCGGCGGCTTGCTACCTCGATGTCGGTTCTTTCCATCCTGGCTGTGCAGCAGCAGCCAAGGGTGAGGTTGTTCGCCTATTAAAGGGGATCGTGAGCTGGGTTCAGACCGTCGTGAGACAGGTCGGTTACTATCTGATGGGAGTGTTCGAAATCTGAGAGCAAGACTGAAATAGTACGAGAGGAACTTTCAGTCGTCACCTCTGGTATATCGGTTGTCTGATAAGGCAGTGCCGAGCAGCTACGTGGCACGAGATAAAAACTGAAAGCATCTAAGTTTGAAACTTCGCTTGAAAAGAGATTTCGTTACAGAGCACCGGTAAAAGACCGGGTTAATAGGCTTGGGATGTACGCACGAAGGCAACGACGTGTTCAGTCCGCAAGTACTAACGCTCAAATCCAGATTCTTTATGAACTGGTATGCCTCGATAATTATACAATGGATGATTGGTTACTTCAATGGCAATGCAGTGGTAGATGGACGTCGGCATCATAACAATGTGCCTTTGTTCCTTTAAGAGCCTGTCTACTACCGGCATATATTGCAGTATCCGCTGTGCCCAGACGTTATCCGAATGTAAAACCTGAAGGTATATCCTTTATAAACAGTAACGGCACATATATTATGTCTGATTACTGTGCCAAGTTGGCGGAGCGGCCACGCGGTTGCCTGCAGAGCAACTCTACTCCCGTTCAAATCGGGAACTTGGCTTGGGGGATCATGCGGCCATAGCAGAGAGGTTTCACCCGGACCCATTCCGAACCCGGCAGTTAAGCTCTCTTGCGTCGGCTATTGTACTGAGATGTGCGAATTCTCGGGAAGTGGTCAACGCTGCACCCCCCTCATTTTATTGTTTTGCCGTGTTTTTTGTAATGTTTTTTTTGCTGAGCGTGAGCTTTTGCGTTGTTAGTCTGGTTTTCATTTTCCGTCATGATCTATCCGGACACAGACCCGTATCCCGCATATATCAGAACGGAAAGGGAAAAAGAGAAAATGTTATCCGCGGTGATAATACAGGGAAAAATCTACATCACAGAGTTTGTCATTCGAAATTGTATAGTACCAACGATCTCATCCGTTTTAAGTGTCATACAAACAGTTTGTTTGGTAATTCTTGGATATTAACATATCTTTTATTCTGCCTGTGTCAACGTGTTGCTCTCTTTTTTTAAAGAAAATTATTAAAAATCAAAATGTATTGTAAATATAATCATTAATAACTGTGAAAATATTTGTAGTTATGACCAAATTTATGACATCTGACAGCCAATAATAGAATATGAAGTACACAACACTCGTGTTCTCAGCTCTCGTAATAATCGGGGCAGTTATATTTGCTGCAGGATGCATCAGTCCTGAAAGTGAATCCCCTGAAGGAAACTGGGTTCTCACAGGTATAGGTAGCGACAACACGTCAATCATTGGTGATATCACTCTTGAAATCACCGACACCAACAGCTCCGGAAACAGCGGGGTAAATAACTACTTTGGTAAGATCACCCTTGGTCAGGGCGGAAAACTCAACATCAGCGGTCTTGGATCAACCAAGATGGTCGGTCCCGCCGATTTGATGGAACAGGAGCAGAAGTATTATGTTGCCCTTTTCAATGCAGCCGCATATAAAATAACTAACGGTTCGCTTATCCTCTTCGACAACGCCGGCAATATTATCCTGATCTTCAAAGAAATCCCGGCCATCTCCGGGAAATGGCTCCTTGCCTCAGATAATAATGTAACCGTTACATTCAACCCTAACGGTTCATTTGGAGGTCAGGCACAGGTTAACGTCTACGGCGGGTCCTACACAACGTCCGGGAATACCCTTTCCATTGGCGATGATATCATCTCTACAATGACGGCGGGAACCGAAGAGCAGATGCAGGCTGAATTTGCATTTTTCAATGCGCTTAAAATGTCGGCCGGCTATTTTATCGTAGATTCACATTTAATCATCACCGATGAAAATGGAAAAGAACTCCTGAACTTTGTTCAGGCCTAACTCCTTCCTCCTTTTTTAGCTGTAAGCTACGTGTTAAGGTTAAACGCATTCTTCTACAAAAAAGCATATTGATGATGATCAAGGAGATGAACCCGAAGGTTCATTTCGATCCGCAGGCGTGACCTGCAATGAACTCGCGGATGATGTGTGCCGCCACCATCGCGGTTTGACCCGCATCGTTTGGAAGCACCTCTACATAATCAAACCCGACGGCGTTTTTAGAAAGAGCCCTTACAACGTCCCGCACCTCTCTCGGAGTAAGCCCGAATGGTTCCGGCGTGCCAAGGCCGGGAGTCAGACAGCAGTCAATGGAATCCGCATCGATCGATAGATACAGATCAGCATCGCATATCAGAGCTTTAATCTCATCCAGAACGGGTTTAATCCCTCTGTCTCTGATCTCATCTGCTGTATAGAGATAATACTTCTCCCTGGCACGTGCAAACTCGTCCCGTGATCCGCTCCGCGCTCCAAGAATGATGATATTTGGCGTGATCTCGCTCACGCGTGCGGTTACGCAGTCGTGGTTATAAGGAGATCCCCGGTACTCTTCCTGCATGTCCAGATGGGCATCGCAGACAACATACCAGGAAGGAGAAAGAGCTCTTACAGCACCGATCGTTATCGAGTTTTCTCCGCCGATCATTATCGGGACTTTGCCGTCTTTCATCAGATCGAGAACAACATCCTCCACCTGGGCAACTACTAGGTCGGGCAGACATTCTGCATAAATATCCCCCATGTCGTGAAATGGAATGTCGGGAAGCTCTATGTCGTAATAGGGATTGTATGTCTCGATATTGTATGACGCCTGACGTATCGCTGCAGGCGCATCTCTGCATCCTGCTTTAAAAGAGGTTGTCCCATCGAAGGGAACGCCAAATATCCCATATGATGCATCCAAATATTCGCTTTCAGCATCAGCAAAAAGAGTGTTAGAGAAAGACTGCATATATGGATTATTGTGCAGTCTTAGAGGTCAAGCTTACGCTTGCCGAGTGACTCAATGTAGGGAACTTCCTGAGCCGGCTGGAAGGTTGCCAGAATGTGCTCATCTTCCACAATGAGTTCAAAGTTATTGAAGTCCTTCATATCCATGAACGTGACGACATTTCCTGCGATCGTCAGAATCTGTCCGGTCTTTCTCTCTACAATAGGTGCATAGACCGTTGCCGAGGTTGGAGAGACAACCGAGCGTTTCTGTCCGTCAAAGAGACCGACAACGTCTAATCTTGCCTTTGCTGCGCCGTGTTTTCCTGGTTTTGAGATGGAGATGCTCTGGATTTTGCATGGTTCGTCGTCGACGACAACGTAACGACCTTCTTTCAGTTTTCCAACTTCAGTCTGTTCCTTCATAGTATATCTCTCTAAGTATGGGAGGTGATTGCTTATGAGTGTTACGGCACTCATGCATAGGCAAGAATTCATGTGGATATCCCTCCAATAGAACAAGTACGTATGGATCCAACAGAGTTTCTTTTTGTTTGCGAAAAAGTTGCTCCCATGATCGAGGAAGCACTAGCTTCCCTGATTGGGACAGAGTATGGTGCTGAAGAGCTCTGTATGGGTGCGGATAATACCCCGACCGAACGCCTTGATAAAATCGCCGAGGATATCATCCTTGCAGTGTTTCGATCACGCAAAGTCTGCCGGGCCCTTCTTTCGGAGGAGGCCGGAATGGTTCTGGATATCGGCGGGGAGTCAGGCATCGCGTATCTTGATCCGGTGGATGGATCATTCAATGCAGGTGTGGGTATCCCCTTTTATGCGCTGTCCATCGGGCTCTCCGACGGCGAGAAGATGGTTGCCGGATATGTCCGAAATCTCGCAAACGGCGAAACCTTCACTGCGGTCCGCGGAAATGGTTCTTTTCTGAATGGAAAACCCATTCATGTATCGAAAAAGACCGAACTGAACACCGCTGCAATGAGTGTCTATGCCCGGGCCCCAGAGCTGATCTCCCTTCTGGAGAAAGATCTTCGTACTCGCAGAGGAAGAAAATTCGGAGCGTCTGCACTTGAACTCTGCTATGTCGCCTGCGGGAGAATCGAAGGATTTCTCGATCTCAGAAATACCATTAGGATCACCGACGCTGCTGCAGGAATGTTCATCTGCGAGGAGGCTGGTGGAGTCGTAACATCCCCCGATGGATCTCCCGTGTCTTTTCCGGACGATGTTTGTTCCGGCCGCATGCTTCTCGCAGCAACTCCTGCGATCCATAAAAAAGTTTCAGAAATCGTGAGGCTGCAATGAAGATATGTCTCGTATCCCGGATTGATCTGAAAGAACCGGTCGAACTTGCTCAGTCCCTTGGATGGATGCTTCGTGACCTGGGACACGACGTCGTGTATGAACAGTCGGTCGCCGCCGAACTTGGATACGCTCCAGTCTCGCTGTCCAAAGATTTTTCAGCGGATCTGATCGTTGTTCTGGGCGGCGATGGAAGTGTGCTTCGGACCATCAGAATGCTGGATCATCAGGTCCCTGTCGTCGGGATTAATCAGGGCCAGGTCGGATTCCTGACGGATATCGAGCGGGATAAAGCCGAAGAGATCCTGACGTCTCTCTCCCTGCCGCTCCCACTCGATCCCCGCATGCGGATATCCATCGAATACAACGGAAGGTCCATTGGTTCCGCCCTCAACGAGGCGGTCATCGTGACCTCGCGCCCGGCAAAAATTTTGAAGTTTGCCGTCTTCGTCAACGGAAAACAGATCGACGAGTTCCGTGCTGACGGTCTGATTATAGGGACGCCGACCGGTTCTACCGCGTATGCGATGAGCGCCGGAGGTCCGATCGTCGACTCGACGATCGAGGCAATGCTTCTGGTTCCCCTTGCACCCTACATGCTGTCTTCCCGCCCGTATCTGATCAATTCCAAGAGTGAAGTAGAAATCCGCTTGGTTTCAGTCAAACCTGCTCTTCTGGTGATCGACGGTCAGGATCAGTATGTGATCGGCGAAAATGCCACGTTGCTCATTCGAAAATCCCCGGATCCGGCTCTCTTTGTAGATGTAGGCAGGGGATTTTTCGATAAGGTCGAACAGAAGTTACGTCTTCTATAAACGTTTTTAAATAATCCTATGACCTATTTTATCTCATGACAGATTATGCACAAATTTCCGCGACTCTAAAGGAGGCTCTCCACCTTACCTGTTCGCCCGTCGCCGTAAAACTGGTATCATCGCCGGACAAAATCCCTGAGGGAATATTCGAGATCGAAGAAACCGTTCGTCACTGTGAAATGGTCTCACTTGCACGCCAGGGAAAAATCTTCTATGCACCTGATTCCAAGCATCAGTGCGGCGGCGGAGCATGGGTTCTTGGTCTGCGCGAAATCGGCGAGTCAATGGAGTCTGGAGAGCATTACTTTAAACTTGGAAAGTACAGTTCACTCGGCGCGAGCAAAAGAACAGTGTTCAATGTCCCGGCTCTCCCGCAGGACACCTATGCCACAGTCTATGCACCTTTGGAAAAAGCAACCTTCGTTCCGGATGTCGTGATCATCTTCGCCAATCCGTTTGCGATGCTGAAACTCGCGCAGGCCTCGCTCTTTAGACTCGGCGGCCGGCTCTACCCCGAATTTGCCGGTATCCAATCCGTTTGTTTCGATGCCACGGCTTATGTGTATCAGAACGGAGAACCGAACTTCTCTCTCGGTTGCGACGGTTCCCGGAAGTTCTCCGGCATTGCCGATGATGAAATGGTTGCCGGTTTCCCTGTCGAGAGACTCGAGGAACTCGCAGAAGCCGTTTTAAAGGTAACTGCTACGCCTGGTTCGAAAAAATAAATCTCCTTTTTTACCACAGACCGGTGACCCATCCGTAGACACAGTAAAAGACGCAGGCGATCGCCACGATCATCAGGATAATATACATCAAACTCAGTTTGGTTTTTTCATCCGCATCCATACTTACTAGTTCGAGCGGCTGAAATATAAGGTTCCCGCAGAGCAAACTATTAAGCGGCTGAAACAAATTATTAAAACGATGATTCATATTCGACGAGATGTCTGCGGATACTGCGGAGCGTGTGTCTCCGTTTGTCCGAGAGGGGCTCTCGAACTCATCGATGCCTATCTGACCGTTGATGAGACCCTCTGTAAAAACAAATGTAAGATTTGTTCTACGGTTTGCCCGCTTGGCGCAATCGTGCTGGAGGAAAAATGAAGGAAGCATACGATGTTTTGGTTGTCGGCGGAGGTCCGGGAGGAGCTCTTGCAGCAAAAGCTGCCGCTGAACAGGGATTGTCCGTTCTCCTCGTCGAAAAACGCCCGGCGATCGGGGCGCCCGTCCGCTGCGCGGAGGGTATCGGCAAGGAAGCACTGGCTGAGTTTATCAGCCCCGATCCAAAATGGATCGCTGCCGATCTCGACAAAGCTGTTTTGGTCGGACCTGATGGAACGAAGTTCGCGATCGGTGATAATTACTCTGGCGGTAAAGTTGGTTACGTTCTCGACAGAAAAGTTTTCGACCGTGAACTGATCTGGCAGGCAGCCGAGGCAGGAGCCGAGATCCAGGTTCATGCACGCACCTCTGCCCCGATTATGATCGACGGCAAAGTCTCGGGAGCCGTGATCCACCAGCATGGAAAAACCTACGAGGTCTGGGCAAAAGTCGTTATTGCAGCCGATGGGGTCGAGTCGAAGTTTGCCAAATGGGCAGGCATCAACACAACCGTCCCTCTGGCCGAGCTTGAGACCTGTGCCCAGTACATCGTCAACGATATCGATATCGATGAGCGGGCAAATCTGTTTTATATTTCATATACGGATGCTCCATGTGGTTATATCTGGGTTTTCCCTAAGGGACACAGGTGTGCCAATATCGGGATCGGCATTACCGGCACGAAATCCGGCGAAGGCCACCGTGCGAAGGATTACCTTGACCGGTTCATTGCCCGCGAATTCCCGACTGGAAAGATCACCGAACTGATTGTCGGCGGTGTTTCTGTCTGTAAACCGCTGGACTGCACGGTCGCCGACAATCTTATCATCGTCGGGGACGCTGCACGTCTTTCCGATCCGATCACCGGCGGAGGTATCTATAATGCGATGTACACCGGAAAGCTTGCAGGCGAAGTCGCCGCAGCGGCCCTGAAAAAAGGCGATACATCCAAAAAGGCACTGATAGTCTATGATGATACCTGGCGTGAAGGGTCTCTCGGTCATGCACTTGCAAGAAATTATGCGGTAAAGGAAGCTTTCATCAAAATGGATGATGTAAAGTTCAACTCCATCGTTCACTCGATGACCGATCTTTCTCTTGAAGAGATCTCGGTGAGATCACTTGTTATTGCGATATTCAAAGCAAATCCGTGGCTTGCTCTCGAGCTGCCCCGTTTGCTTCTCTCTCTCTAATCTTTTTTTATGTCCAGAAGATTTCCGGCATATCTCTTGGCGAAATACTGTTGAATGTGTATTTTGGATGGCCTGCAAGGAGCGCATACTGCGCTTTGTATCCTTCCGGAATACCAAGGGTTTTGTGAAGCGTAGGGAACACGCCGAGAAGGACCATCACAAATCCTGCCCAGCAGGTTCCAAGCCCGATCGACGGGGCATAGACGTCCGCATAGGTGAGGGAGATGATACTGTCCACAAAGCCCAAGTCTTCCTTAGGATTTGCGACTGCGATAAGAAGTACCGGGGCATTTCTGCAGAGAACATCATCGCCTGCGTCCAGTTTTCTCAAAAGTCCGGTAGCGAGACTATACATGCGATTTTCCTTTGGGACTGTTCTCAGGAGTTCAGTCGAGGCTGCGACGAACGCTTTCACTTTTGCAGGGTCGTTCACGACGACCCATCTGACTGGGTGGATATTACAGCCCGATGGTGCGTAGGCGGTGATTCCGATGAGTTCTTCGCACTCTTCTTTTGTAACGGGACTGTCTTTCCAGACGCGTATCGACCGGCGGGTCTTGAGATGGCATGTCAGGATTGCAGGATCGGCGATCCCTGCCTTTTCTGTCTCCTTACCGACACTCATAGCGCCGCTTGGACAGACCGCAATACAGTGTCCGCAGGAAATACAGCCCAGGCCGAGATGAACGATCGGCGAGGCGTCTGCATCGCGCCGGATGATATTGCTCGGACAAACGTTCACGCACGCGCCGCAGGTCGTACAGATACCGTAATCTATTCTGATGCTTTCGGCCAGATTGGTCATAAGCAAGTATTGCGCGGGTGATAAAAAAAGTGTGCGGTCAGAGATTCTCAGCCGCAGCAATGAATTTGTCTTTCTGGGAGACTTTTTTGAAGAGTTTGAGCATCCACTTCTCTTTCCAAGTGTAGTTGAAACTTCCTCCGGATGCATTCGGGTGACCGCCGCCCCCGAACTGTTTGGCGATGAGATGGCTGATCTCCGGAACACTGCGGATAGAGAACTTTCCATTGTCGAAGACGAGGAGTTCGATGTCGGTTCCAAGCTGCCGGCATGCTTCGGCGGAGGTCTCGCTTGGATAACCGTAGGCGGGCATTACCGCGATGGTGTATTTTCCCCGGAAGATTTTCGCGGCCCTGATGCTTTTTTTCATGCACTTATTTTTGTCGTGTTCGATTTTTTCGAAGATGCGGGTAACTTCTTCGTCGATGATGATTCCCTTTGTGAGTTTGTCCCGGATGAGTCTGAGGTTTTCCTGTTTCGAGGTGACGATCCCGAGTTTTGCAGATCTTGGGTCCTGATGTTTCCACAGATCGTAATCGCAGACGACGCCGGCGACCTCGCGTGCGCTTTCGTTATCTTTGGCAAAGACCGAGGCCACAACGCCGGTCGCGCATTTCGTTGTGTCCACGATCAGGGTCTGGACAAACGGCAGGACCCGTTTTTTCTCAAGCTCAGTCCATTTGTGGTGGTCATACCACTGGATGACCCAGCCTGCGGCATGGGCTTTTCGTATCTGATCCTCGATGCCGTTCTGATAGCTCAGATCACTGATAATTAGCGTATCTCCTTTACCGTTGCACCCGCCGACTTGCGCGAGAAACCAGCTGAACCGGCCGACGGATGAGAAGAGCGTGAAGATTTCATTGCCGAATGTCATTCGGCAGATCGCATCCGATCCTGCAGCATCTAAATCATTGTGCGTCAGATGGACGATATTTGTGGTCCGCCCGACGATTTTTTCCTGAAGGGTCTGTTTATTGGTTCCGTTTTTTGTATCGGCGCTCTTAACCATTGTGTAGTAATACGTTTTTGGAATGGATAAGCTGTTTGAGAGATTCAATCAGATTATTATAAATAGTTATTCTACTAACATTAGCTACGCAAGAGCCTTTATAGCTCAGTCGGGAGAGCGCTAGACTGAAGATCTAGTTGTCGCCGGTTCAATTCCGGCTGAAGGCATTGGATTTTCCTTTTTTTAAAGCATTACGTTTGATCGAATTGATGTCGTTTCGTATTCGTTTTCTGATTCATACATGAGACGTTTAGTCTCTTCTCTCTCCAACAACCCGTCCGCCTCATGTTCTGAATTTGACAGTTGGCAAATATACTTCTCCCACATCTCTCTCCTTTTTTCTGATTAAAGGGGTGCGGGAGGGCGACTCCGGCTCGGAGCCCGACGCGGTGGAGTTATCTTATGTCCAAGGCTCATGTTAACGTTTTGCTTAGCGAATCTGTCGTTGAATGCTCAGAGCGGAAGGGATTGGAAGGTATGAGATGTATGTTGAAGAGAAGCGGCTTGGGAGTATGCTCACGATCTAATACTTCCCGAAAACATATACGGACTATGGTATATAGGATATTTCCACCGCGACGGGCTCCGTGCCGGATCGCACATCAAAGATTTGCTCAAGGCTTACATCGCTTCGCCCCTCTCGCTAGTCCCCTCACGCACCCCATAATTAAATAAATATATGGAATATTGGGGATTTATTCTAAAAAGTAAGTGACTCACAAGAGAGTTTATTATGGTTTATGAAAAATTATCTGAGGCACTCATTATGTGGTATTTCCACTAGCTGTCAAATTCAGGTCAGATGAGAGTCTGTCCAATCGTGGATTCTGTGATATAAACTCATCCCCCATTTACTCTTGTCGACTTTTTTGGAGGGGAACAATACCTTTATTTATCCCTGCGCCAAATGGTGTGTCTGAATTTCAAGACGAATACGAACGTATTTTCAACAATGGAGTCATCCCTCCGGATATGTCCATTTGCTGGCTCATGTCCCAGCTCAACATTAGTGACATTATACGAAAAATCGAACAAACTTATTATTCACCTCATCTTCGCGATTATTTTCATTATCCAATTGATTTTCTGATAAAACTGACTGTTGTCATGACTTATCGCAGAATAGCCTATCGTCATATTCGGCGTAAAATAACGGAAGAAGATCTAAGCCACCTTCTTCCGGCAAAATCACCACTCTGGTTACCTTCACCGAGTACGTTGCATTACTTTGTGAAATATCGGTTAGGTGAGGAGGGTATGGAAGTTCTTATGTTTTTGATAAGCAAAAAGATTGTTCATTTCCTCAAATCTGAAACCGAGGTAATTATCGATTCCACTCCTTTAGTTGCAAGCCGTTATTGTCCCAATAGTCTGTTTAACCCTCATTATCAGGTTAAAATGGATAAAGCACATATTTTGAATCTGGGGGCTTATCCCTTGTTTATGATTCATTCAGAAGGAACGGAGAATGACAAACCCTATGCGCATTTTTTGATTCAGATTGCCGAACTTCTCGGCTTATCCTGTGATCGTGTATTGATGGATGCGGGATATGACTCCCTAGAGCTACAAACGTTAATATTTGAGAAACTTCATGCAAAACCCCCTTATTCAACTGAGATCTGACGCGCAATTGTCCCAATTAGATTCATAGAAGACCATAATAAAACAGATCAATACGTTCTGGAGAAAAGGAGGAAATACCCAAATGTCTCTTACAGAAAAACTGGTATTTCTCTGCAAGAATGGTAAACGGGGGATGTTAGGAGCATATCTCAGAAATCAGACTATTCTTCATGGAAGGGAGGTAAAAGATGCTATGAAAAGGCGGGGAACGTGCGAACGCAAGCATGCACACCTCAAAAAAACCGTCAAATTTGATGTGGTGCATTGCAAGAAAAACAACAGAGCGCTCTCTGCAATAATGAATTTTATAACGTTCCAATTATTGATGTTAGCCCATTTACAGAATAGATTTCAGAATATGAATTTTGCAAATTATCGATAAAAAGTCTAAAGAAGTCTGATTTGGCAGATTCCCCCCAATTCCATGTCAATAGTGAAACGGTTGAATCATGATATTCCTAGGTGAAGTTATCTCGATCAAAAAAAAACTCTGTCCAATGGATTGACGTATCGATTGGACAGACTCCATATGAGAAAAATATCCTCGTTCAGTCGGTTTAATGCTCTCTCAAACCAAATGAGTTAAGGAATGGCCACCCCAAATACCGGACTTCTCCCGGCATCCCGTATATTCGCCGGCGAACTTATACACGCAGTGGATACGGGAACCGGATTTAAAACCCAGTTCGGCATATTCTCCCCCAAAATATATCTCATAGGTACCCTCACCGAAAAAATTCTCAGAGACGAAAAAATCTCTTCGCTTCGCATCAGCGACCCGACGGGGGTTTTCTCCTGCTCCATGAGCTGGCAGAACACCGCTCTCCTCAAAACCGCTGACGAACTCGCCGCCCCCTCATTCGTCGCTGTATTCGGCATGGTCAGGTTCCGCAAATACGCCGGCAGAACGTTTCTCGAGATCGTTCCGGAGACGATCGCCCCCTCCACCCGCAGCGCCCGTGACGCCTGGATTGTGAGCACCGCCGAGTCGGCGATCTCGCGGCTGGAAAAGTCCCCTCCCTCTGAGTCCCGTAAAGAGCTTGCCGGAAAAATCAGCGCTGCGCTCGCCTCCGTCAAACCGGCAGGTCCGAAAGAGGAGGTCACCAACGAAAAAATACTCGAGATCATCTCCGTTCTCTCCGAAAAGAAAGGAGCACGGATACTCGACGTCATCTCCCGCTTACAAAGTCTCAACCTCGACGAATCTTCGGCGAAGATGCGTCTTGGAATACTTATGGAAGAAGGGGAATGCTACACCCCGACGACCGAATTCATCAAAATCACCTGATTATGCAGCCGGAATTTTATGCAGAAGGACCAGTGGTCCTTATCGAAAGACAGGAGCGTTCCCTGATAATAGCCGACCCCCACTTCGGGGTCGAGACAGACCTCCACCGGCATGGTCTGCATTTTCAGAGCTCCACCGATTCACGTCTCGCAAGACTGCTCTCAGTCATCGAACAGGCTAATCCCGACTACCTGATTGTACTCGGCGATCTCAAGCACATGATCCCGTATGTCACCTATCAGGAACGAACCGAAATGCCCGAGGTCCTCAGAATGATCCGGAAAGAGACCGCATTCCGGCTCGCTCCCGGAAATCACGACGCCGGGCTTGAACATTATCTTGAAAAAGACGAACTCCTCCCAATGAACGGGGCCTTGATCGACGGGACAGGCTATTTCCACGGGCACACGATCCCGGACCCCGCTCTTCTCGGCCATCTGATTTTGTGCGGCCACCACCACCCGGTCGTAAACATCTATGACGCCGTCGGCTGCGCCCTGCGCGGAACGCCCGGGTATCTGCTTGCCGAGATCGACCCCTCTATCTGGGGACCGGTGCCGGCCGATCCGACCCGGGTTCTTCTGGTACCGGCATTCTATGAGCTCGCCGGGGGGATGGATGTCCGGTTGATCCCGGGCAACAAAATCTCTCCGATCGCAAAGGCGATTTTGACAGAAACGGGCGAGGTGTTCTTAAAAGACGGGACCTACGTTGCTCCGTTCACCGAACTCCGCCCTGACCCTCTGGAGCGAATATGACATCCGCGATACAGGAACTCAAAGACTCGCTTCACTCGAAGCTTCGGGAGGTTCTGGAGAAGCGGGGCTTCGATGAGTTCTCCGAGATTCAGATGCGTGCAGTCCCAAAACTCATCTCAGGGATCAACGCGATTTTGATCGCGCCGACCGGAACGGGAAAAACCGAGAGTGCGCTGCTGCCGGTTTTCCATCACATGCTCACGGATCCCATGCCTGAAGGATTCTCAGGCCTCTACATTACGCCGCTTCGGTCCCTCAACCGGGACATGATGAACCGACTGGAGTGGTGGGGGGCCGAACTCGGGTTGAAGATATCGGTCCGGCATGGGGATACGACACAGAATGACCGCCGGAAACAGGCGACCCATCCGCCCGATCTTTTGATCACGACGCCGGAAAGCCTGCAGGCGATGATGATGGGGAAAGTGCTTCGCAAACATCTTGCGGCCGTTCGCTACGTCATCGTCGATGAAATTCATGAGCTTGCTGACGGGAAACGCGGCGCCCAGCTCTCCGTCTCGCTCGAACGGGTCGCCGAACTTGCCGGCGAGTTCCAGCGGATCGGGATCTCGGCAACCGTCGGAAACCCAGAGGTTGTCGGCAGGTTCCTCTGCGGGAAACGTCCATGCACGATCGTGCAGGTCCCTGTCGCGAAAACCCTTGACCTTTCCGTGAAATTTGCCGGCGAGTCATTCGGCGACCAGACGAAGATGATCGGCAAATGTATCGACTCCCACACCTCGACCCTCGTTTTCACGAACACCCGGAGCGTCGCCGAGGCGATCGGCCATGCCCTTCTTCCACGCGGGGACACGGACGTTCATCACGGGTCCCTCTCCCGTGAGGTCAGGATCGATGCCGAGGACAAGTTCCGTTCCAGAATGACGCGGGGCATGATCTGTACCTCGTCGATGGAGCTCGGGATCGATATCGGACAGATCGATCATGTCATCCAGGTCAACTCACCGCGTGAGGTCGCCCGCCTCGTGCAGAGGACGGGGAGAGCCGGTCATCAGATCCATGCTACCTCGAAAGGCATGATCCTTGCGACCGGGTTCGACGATATCCTGGAATCAATGGTGATCGTCAATAAGGCGATGAGCAATCAGCCGGAAAACATCCGCCCGCACATCAATGCCGCGGATGTGATCGCGAACCAGATCGCGGCCCTCGCGGTAGAACGCGGCGAGATCGCGATCGAAAAGATCGAGCAGATTTTTTCACGGAGCTTCTGCTTTGAAAATGCCGGCCCCCTGATCCGTGAAGTGATCGCCTGCATGGAAAAACACTACCTGATCCGGACCGAAGGCGGCATGGTGATCACGAAAGCCCGGGCAAGAAAGTATCTTTCGCTGAATCTCTCGATGATTGCGGATGAGAAGAAGAGCATGATCTTCGATGTGGTCTCAAGAAAACCGGTCGGGACTCTGGACGAGTCATTTGTGATCAGCTGGATCTCGTCGGGCGCCGTGTTCGTTGCGCGTGGTCAGGTCTGGCGGGTCCTCGACATCGACGAGGACCGGATCATGGTCGAGCCGGCGAAGAATGCGAAAGGAGAGCTGCCGTCCTGGGAAGGAGAACAGATCCCGGTACCTTTCACGGTGGCAATGGAAGTCGGGAGGCTGCGCCGTCTGCAGAACTTTGCCGACTACCGGGCGGGTGAAATGTCCGTCCGCTTTGCCGAGAAGGTCCTTTCCGAGATGAAAAAGAACCGGTCGATCACGGCGACGGATAAGCTGATTGTTCTCGAAGACTCTGACGAGGGGGTCGTGGTGAATCTCTGCGGCGGGCACAAAGTGAACGAAACAATTGGCCGCGTCCTTTCGATACTGCTCTCTGCCCGATACGGGACGTCGGTCGGGATCGAGACGAATGCCTACCGGATCCTTCTCCGGCTCCCGAAGTTTCTCAGGGCTCCGGACGTGGAGGAAGTTCTCCTCTCTCTCGAACCCGACCATGTCGAGGGGATTCTGATCCTTGCCCTGAAAAAAACGGCGCTGTACAAATGGAAACTCGTGCAGATCGCGAAGAAGTTCGGGGCGATCGACGCCGACGCCGATTACGAAAAGATCAGTATGAACCGTCTTCTCGATCTGTTCGACGGGACGGTGATCGAGAAAGAGGCGTTCCGTGAGCTCTTCTTCTCGAGTATGGATGTGGAGTCTGCGAAAAACGTTGTCGCGATGCTGAAGGACCACAAGATGGAGACGAAGACGAGTCGTCTGTCGATCATCGGGGCGGAGGGACTTTTCACGGGCCGCGATGTGGTCGTGCCACCGGGAGAGGATCAGGCAATCATCGAGAGCGTGAAGCACAGACTCGACGAGCAGGATGTCATCCTTGCCTGTATGCACTGCAGGAAATGGACGTCGAAGACTAAGATCGCGAGAGTCCCTGATCAGTTGGTGTGTCCGGTCTGCGGTGCACGGCTGATCGCGGCGCTGAAGCCTTACGAGGAGCCGATGTTTGCCGCCCTGAAAAAGAAGACCCTCTCGACCGAGGAGTGGGAGGCGGAGGCCCGGATGATGAGGAACGCGAATATGGTCCTATCCAGCGGGAAAAAAGCGGTCGTGGCATTAGCGGGACGCGGCGTCGGTCCGGAAGCGGCGGCACGAATCCTGAATAAGTTTGCGACCGGGGATAATTTTTACCGGGAAATTCTCAAAGCGGAACGGAAGTTTGTTCAGACGCACCGTTACTGGGGATAAGAAAAAAAAGGAATGAAGAAGCTTTGCCGCTTCTTATGGTTTTGATTATACGAACGTCAGATCGAAGAAGAACAGATTGGACGGATCCTGTCCTGACCTCTGATATGTTGCTTTGAATGAATAGGTCCCTGCCTTTTCTGCCGTAACATACCACACATATGTTCCGCCGGCACCGACAAGTCCGGTGGTGGTGGTATCAGTGATGTAATCGTACTTGACGATCGTTAACCCATCCTGCATTACGGCTGTCCAGTAATATCCGGGTGTCGGGTTTCCTTCCGTGCAGATTTTGACAACGTCGCCTGCTTTCGGATTGACCGTCCCGTCAAACAGCACGCTCAGCATAACATCGCAGGCATAATCATTGTTCTCTGCCTCTGAAAAGACCAGAATCTGCTTCATGGTGTAGATCGGTTCGGTATTCGTTTCCCAGGAACGTGCATAATCTGCTTTGAACATATAAGTACCGGCTTTGTCCGCCGCAAGTGTGTAATACTGGTAGTCCCCTCCGCCGATCCATCCTTCGGGCACGGGGGTCGACTTATATTCATCGGTGACGTTCAGTCCGGAACTTTCCATCACATTCCAAGTGTAGCCTGTCGTTGGATTTGCCGGGAGAATAAATGTCATCGCTGCATTTGCCGGAATCATTATACCTGTTTTTTCAACAATTACTGTCAGGACAGGATCATCCGTGTTTACTGGAACTTCAGGAGAGACGCATCCTGCCGCAAAGATGCAGAGAACAAGTATGCAGGCTCCAAGAATCATTAGTCTGATTTTCTTCATACTGAATGATGAATCAGCCTGATATAAGTATTTTTTTAGAAAAAAGAGGGGGAGGTTACTCGTCGAGAACCTTGCTTGTCAGATCGAGCGGTAAAAGGTACTCGCCGTTTCTGAATGCACGCATGTTTCCACCGGAAATCTCATCGATTAAAACGACCTGATCGCCGATCTTACCGAACTCGAACTTGATGTCGTAGAGTTCGATGTTCTTCTTTGCGAGCTCCTCTTTCATGATGGTACCGATCTTCTGGGTGAGGACTTTAAGGCTCTCATAATCCTCGTGGGACATGATGCCCAGAATCTCAAGTGCATCTTTGGTTACTGGCGGGTCTTCGCGTGCGTCATCTTTGAACGTCGTTTCGACGAATGCCGGCAGGGGTGCTGCCTCTTCAATGTAGTCGCCATAGCGGCGGTAGAAGCTGCCTACTGCACGGAATCTGCAGATGATCTCAAGTCCCTTGCCGAATGTCTTGGCGGGCTTTACGGTCATCGTTACATTCTCGATGTCTGCACTGATAAAGTGGGTCGGGACCCCTTTTTCGTTCAGGATCTTCATAAAGTACTCGGTTAATCTCAGACCAGCACGTCCGGCACCTTCAATAGTCGGGCCAACTGTGTTCATCCCTGGATCGAATACCCCATCAGCACCAGTACAGTTATCCTTAAATTTCAGCAGATAGTTCCCATCTTCTAGTGAGAATACATCCTTTGTTTTGCCGGTGTATACCAATTTCATGGTACTTATATGTTGGAACTAACCACGTATAATATTGATGCTACATGACAACAGGTAACATGGCCATACGCTGTTATTTATGGTAAGGTTCGCCGTTCAGTATCCGAAACGCGCGATACACCTGTTCGAGGAGAATAAGCCTGGTCATTGGGTGAGTAAAGGTCATACGGGATAATGACAGTTTTTTTTTCTGCCGATTGGAGCAATTTTGGTGAAAGGCCAAGAGGTCCGCCGATGATGAAGCTGAGGTTTTTTACAGATAACTTCGCATCCCAAAACACATCGGCGAACTCTTGGCTTGAAAGGGTTGTCCCGTTCGGGTCGAGAGCGATTTTAAAAAATCCCTCCTTTACATTTGCAAGGATCAGTTCTCCTTCTCTCTCCTTCACGCGAAGTTCTTCCGATTCCGAGGCATTTTCCGGAATCTTTACTTCGGCAAGTTCCGTGATGAATATCTTCCCGTAAGGCCGCAGACGTTTTTCAAACTCGGCAATCCCGGATGAAATATAGGCGTCTTTGATCTTTCCTATGCAGACGATTTGGATCTGCATTCAGTCCTCAGATGGTTCCGTCTCTTTGCCGAGCTCAGAGAGCTGCACGATTCTGTCGTAGTAACCGACTGCTTCTTTGAGTCTGCCTACAGACTCGAGCGACTGTGCTTTGAGATGCATGGCGGGCATATGCTCCGGATCGTTTTTCATGATGTGATCGGCTGCTTTTTCCGCCATATCTCCCGGTCCCGCTGCAGGCTTTGAGGAGGCTGATGTAGGCAAGCGTGTGTTCCGGTGCCGCTTCAACGAGCTTTTTCCACGATCCCGCCGCTTCCCTGTATTTGCCGGCAAGCATCATGGATGCGGCATGCTGCTCCAGAGCCGCGATGTTATCGGGAGATTTTGCAAGAACGCGTGCCGCAGCATCACCGGCAAACTGATACCGGCCGATTCCGGCAAGACACCTGCTGTGCAGAAGTTCCATATCGAGTCTTGAGGGGGCGTGGCTTAATACGACACCTGCGGCTTTGTCTGCGTCTGCGTATCGCCCGAGCGCTGCAAGGGCATATCCCTGCATGGACAAAAGCCCTTCGTTCACGACGCCGACCTCGACTTTGATCTGCTCTTTCTGGGCTGGTGCATTGTCGAACAAATCTAGTTCGCTGTCTTCGAACCATTTCATTTTCGCAGGAGAGGGTCCGCCGCTGCCGATCTTCCCCATCTTTTCGAAACTTTCAACAGCCTCTTTGTATTTTCCCGAGAGATACTCGGCGCAGCCTTTCATATACCAGACCGCAGTATTCGTCTGGTTTAGGTGGATGCACTCGACGAATGCTTCGACCGCATGTCTGAACTCCCCGTCCAAAAACGAGACTGTTCCAAGCAGATGCCAGAGTTCTGCATTTGCGTAGCTTTTCGCCAGGATCTTTTCCAGCTGGATCGCTGCCTCTTTCCCGTTTCCATCCCAGCAGAATGCCAGTGCCCGGCGGATTGTGACGGTAATGTCATCGCCGGTTGTATAATGCTGGATCATGCCGTATGCAGCGGCGGCGTTTTTAAAGTTCCCGCGGCTTTCTTCAAGCCGTGCTCTGCGGTACCACCCGACTGCATCATTCTCGGAAAGATTTGCATACCATTTCAGCGCTCCGTCGACATCTCCCGTCATCTCGCTGCAGAATGCGGCATTGGAGATCAGTTCCGGCTGTCCAAGCGATGAGGCGAGGTCGTCATATACCGAGCGTGCTTCGGCAAACATCCCGCATCGCATCAAAAGATCGGCGTATCGAATACGGTATTGGATATTTTCCGGGAAATGAGAGATGAGCTGCGAGCAGACGGCGGCAGCTTCCCGGTATTTCCAGGAACGCAAAAGCCACTCGCATTTTCTGTCTTTGAGGTATACCTCGCTTTCCGGGAGAACGACATGGCCGAGGGCGGAGAGCGCCTCTTCGTATTTTCCATTGTCTCCCAGAATAACTGCGAGAGAGGTCCATGCATGGAAATCATCCGGATTGAGTTCCAGGACTTTGACGTATGATCTGGAGGCGGCATCGTATTTCTGGGTAAATTTCTGGCAGGCGGCAAGTTTTGTCCAGAGCTTTGCCGAACCCGGCTCGAGTTCCAGCGCTTTTGTGAAATGCTGGGCCGCATCGTCATACAATCCTTTATCGTATGCCTGTTCTCCGCGTGCTATCCATGGATTCTGTTTGTCGTTTTTGCCGAAAAGACCGCCAATATCTACCATTCCTTCCTCCTTGTTCCTCTGTTTAAACTATTTCAGCCCAGTGAATATAAAGCCTATCTGTGAATCATCAGTGCCAGAAACGTTTGGACTTTATAGAACAAGACACAATAGATTTACTATGGATTCCCGTGAAACTGACAATGATCTGAGCGATGCCCAAAATCTGCCGTATGATCCCGATACTCTTCGAAGAATCAACGAGCACCCCTGTTACAGTCCGGATGCACGACACGTGTTCGGCCGGTGCCATGTGGCCGTTGCGCCGAAATGCAATATTCAATGTAATTACTGCGTCAGAGATTTTGACTGCGTCAATGAATCCCGTCCGGGCGTGACAAGCGAGGTTCTTCTGCCCGGCGATGCTTTGGAGCGGATCGATGAAGTCGTTTCACGGATGAAACACATTAGAGTCGTGGGGATCGCAGGACCCGGAGACCCGCTTGCAAACGAGGAGACGTTCGAGACGCTTCGCCTCGTCCATGAAAAATATCCCGATGTGATTTTGTGTCTCAGCACAAACGGTCTGCTTCTTCCGGATAAGATCGATATTCTGGAAAAATACGTGGTCAGAAACATCACGGTCACACTGAGTGCGATTGATCCTGCTATCGGCGAAAATATCTATTCGTTCGTCGAGTATGGGGGAAAAAAGTATCACGGTCGCGAAGCCGCGGAAATCCTGCTCAAAAACCAGCTCAAAGGTATCGAAGAAGCCGTGAAGCGGAAAATGCTTGTGAAGATCAATACTGTGTACATCCCGGGTGTAAACGATCAGCATATCCCGGAGATCGCAAAAAAGGTTGGGGCAATGGGTGTGTTCAACTTCAATATCATCCCGCTTATCCCTCAGTATAAATTCAAGGACATCGTGCCGCCGACCGCGGCGGAAAAAGCGAAGATGCACGAACTTTGCGCACCCTATGTCCGTCAGATGCGTCACTGTCAGAGATGCCGGGCTGACGCCGTCGGCCTTCTCGGCAAGGATGTTCAGAACGAATTCGGCTGCTGCGGCAAAGGCGACGGATCCGGAAAAGGCTGCAGCGGCGAGTAATCTCTTTCCGAAAACCAGCTTCACTCCCTCTCTTTTTTCAGGCGGATCTGCTTTTTTCCTGCTGAGTCTGTCCAATCGTGGATTCTGTGATATAAATTCATACCCCATTTACTCTTGTCGACTTTTTTGGAGGGGAACAATACCTTTATGTATCCCTGCGCCGAATGGTATGTCTGAATTTCAAGACGAATACGAACGTATTTTCAACAATGGAGTCATCACTCCGGATATGTCCATTTGCTGGCTCATGTCCCTGCTCAACATTAGTGACATTGTACTAAAAATCGAACAAACTTATTATTCACCTCATCTTCGCGATTATTTTCATTATCCCATTGATTTTCTGATAAAACTGACTGTTGTCATGACTTATCGCAGAATAGCCTATCGTCATATTAGGCGTAAAATAACGCAAGAAGATCTCAGACACCTTCTTCCGGCAAAATCACCACTCTGGTTACCTTCGCCGAGTACGTTGCATTACTGTGTGAAATATCGGTTAGGTGAGGAGGGTATGGAAGTTCCTATGTTTTTGATAAGCAAAAAGATTGTCCATTTCCTCAAATCTGAAACCGAAGTAATTATCGATTCCACTCCTTTAGTTGCAAGCCGTTATTGTCCCAATAGTCTGTTTAACCCTCATTATCAGGTTAAAATGGATAAAGCACATATTTTGAATCTGGGGGCTTATCCCTTGTTTATGATTCATTCAGAAGGAACGGAGAATGACAAACCCTATGCGCATTTTTTGATTCAGATTGCCGAACTTCTCGGCGTATCCTGTGATCGTGTATTGATGGATGCGGGATATGACTCCCTAGAGCTACACACGTTAATATTTGAGAAACTTCATGCAAAACCCCTTATTCAACTGAGATTTGACGCGCAATTGTCCCAATTAGGTTCAGAGAAGACCATAATAAAACAGATCAATACGTTCTGGAGAAAAGGAGTAAATGCCCAAATGTCTCTTACAGAAAAACTGGTATTTCTCTGCAAGAATGGTAAACGGGAGATGGTAGGAGCATATCTCAGAAATTAGACTATTCTTCATGGAAGGGAGGTAAAAGATGCTATGAAAAGGCGGGGAACGTGCGAACGCAAGCATGCACACCTCAAAAGAACCGTCAATTTTGATGTGGTGCATTGCAAGAAAAACAACAGAGCGCTCTCTGCAATAATGAATTTTATAACGTTCCAATTATTGATGTTAGCCCATTTACAGAATAGATTTCAGAATATGAATTTTGCAAATTATCGATAAAAAGTCTAAAGAAGTCTGATTTGGCAGATTCCCCCCAATCCCATGTCAATAGTGAAACGGTTGAATCATGATATTCCTAGGTGAAGTTATCTCGATCAAAAAAAACTATGTCCAATGGATTGACGTATAGATTGGATAGACTCCCTGCTTTCATTCCCCCGCTACCCCAACAATTAAAGCCTTTCCCTACCAATAATAATGTACATTACATAAACCCGCCCTTCGCTTCACACATTTGGCGGACAAAAACGGTTAGATGGGGGAATCTGGAAATCTTCCCATTATATAACAATGATATCAAAAATATCGGCAGAGCCCATTGCTACGGAAAAGTCTGCGAGGCTCTCAACACTCTCGGGTAGATTCTATCCAAAAAATGAACCGGAGCTGGATGCACTGTTGTCCGCTCTTTTTGCAGCTACGGATACGTCTGTGTCGGATCCGTATGGGATACTCGTCCCTCATGCAGGCTATGTGTATTCGGGGAAAACGTCAGCATGCGGATATGCAGCTCTCTCTCCGGCGTTTGCCGGGACCTTTGTCCTGATCGGTCCAAGCCACGCCGGATTTGAGACATGCACCTCGGATATGATCTGGGCAACGCCGATCGGTAATGTTTTCCCGGACACTGCATTCATCGAAGCCCTTGCGGCGCAGATTCCCGTGCAAAACGATCTGATCTCGGCAGAGGAAAACTCCCTTGAGGTTCAGATGCCCTTCATCCGGTATCGGTTCCCAAAAGCACGGATCGTTCCTATCCTGATGGGTGACCAGTCGCCAAACGGCGCCGTCCGGGTCGCAAAGGCGGTTTTGTCTGCTGCAGAAACCACCGGCATACGTCCGATTATCATCGCATCAGGTGATGGTTCGCATTATGTTCCGGCGAAGATTGCTGCGGAAAAGGATCTGGCAGTCCTTTCAGCCGTAAGAAATCTGGACGTGTCCGTCTTCTATGACGCACTCTTTAGACTTCGCCCGTCCATGTGCGGCTACGGATGTATCGCCGCAATGACGCTGATATGCACCTCGTTTGGTGCAAAAGAGGCCCGGGTTCTATTGTACCAGACATCGGGCGATGTCACTGGCGATTTGACCGAAGTCGTAGGGTATGCTGCCATGGAAGTGGTCTGACATGGCGACATGGAGTGCTCCGGGGAAAGTCATCCTTTTTGGAGAACATTCGGTCGTTTACGGAAAACCTGCTATCGCGATGGCGATAAAACCCCGGGTTCAGGTAACGGTTCGGCATTCCCGTTATTATCAGAAACCAAACTCCCCCTACATCTCGGAATGTTTCCGGATCACCGATGTAAAGGGCAGCGTGTATGTCAGATCCCAACTGCCGAGTGCATCGGGCCTTGGCTCTTCCGCGGCCGTTACGGTCGCAACGCTTTTTGCGATCAACGATGAGTTCGAGCTCGGCTACACCCGGGAAGAGGTCGGTGACCTGGCTTTCGAGGTGGAAAAAGCAACGCAGGGAGGGCGGGCCAGCGCGACCGATACGTATGTCTCGACATTCGGCGGTTTGGTCTTTATCCGGGGCAGTGAAAAACGCCGTCTTCTTCCCCCGCAGAATCTCTCGATCGTGATCGGCAACTCTCTTATCTCCCACAACACTGCGAAGATGGTGGAGAAAGTCGCCGAACTCAAACGGACGTCGCCGGTTGTTGCAAACGGCATAATGGATGCGATCGGCGGCGTGACAATGGAAGCCATGCACAATCTTGACAATCCCAAGGAACTGGGTGTCTTGATGAACCGGAACCACGCTCTTCTCGATGCTCTCGGTGTTGGTCACCCTGTTCTGTCCCAGCTGGTTCTTGCGGCCCGGAATGCCGGAGCCTACGGAGCAAAACTCTCGGGCGCCGGCGGCGGGGGATGTATCTGGGCCCTCTGCTCAAAGGGCTCCCGCAATCGGGTTGCCGGGGCAATCGAAGACTGCGATGCCCGCCCGATAACCACGTCCATCGATAAGGAAGGAGCACGGAGGGAAAAAGATGAGTGAACTAGTCATTATCAAACTCGGCGGCAGTATTGTAACGAAAAAATCCGAAGACGGCATCGTCGATTCGGCAAAGATCAACCTTCTGGCAGAGCAGATCGCGCCGTTTGCTGGAAAATTCCCGTTCATCATCGTGCATGGGGCAGGATCCTGCGGTCATCCTGAAGCAAAGGCCTATGATATCCCCGGCGGCGTCACGAAAGAAAACGCCGCAGGAATCTATGTTACGCACACGGCCGTTTCCACGCTCAACCGCTCCGTGGTCTCGTCGCTTCGCAAAGCCGGCATGGAAGCCGTTTCTCTCCATCCGTTCGGCTGCTGTCTTGCGGAGAACGGCCGGCTTGTTTCGGCAGGCGTTTCACAGATCAAAGAGATGCTTTCCCTAGGCATAATCCCGGTTCTGCATGGGGATGTAGTTATGGACACACAACGCGGCGCCTGTATTATCTCCGGCGATCAGATCGTCCCTTATCTGGCAGTCAAACTCGGTGCAAAACGCGTTGGGATCGCGACCGATGTCGGCGGCGTTCTTGCAAACGGCACGGTTGTTCCCGAGATCAAACGGACGAACGTCGGTAAAATCGACCTCGGCGGTTCGTCGAGTACAGATATAACCGGCGGCATGCGCGGAAAGATTAATGAACTTCTCCCTCTCGCCGACGAAGGGATCGACTCGCACATCTTTGCAGCGAACCGTGTGGGAGACTTCCTTTCTGGGCACAATTACGGCGGAACTCTGGTGAAAAAATGACCCCGAATACACCTACATCATCACGAAAACTGGATCATCTGCGCCTCTGCAGCGAAACCGACGTAACCGCCGGCAGTGCGGGCTTCGAAGACATTATTCTCGTGCACAATGCACTGCCCGAATGCGATCTTGACGCGATCGACCTCTCCGTCGATTTCCTTGGACGAAAGCTTTCCTCTCCGTTGTTCATTTCCGCGATGACCGGTGGTCACCCGGACACCGCCGAAGTGAACCGCGTGCTTGGAAGTGCCGCGGAGAAATACGGTCTTGCGATGGGGGTCGGTTCCCAGCGTGCGGCTCTTGAAAATCCTGATCTTGAGAATAGTTTCAGTGTCGTCAGAGACGCTGCCCCCCATGCGTTCCTATGCGGAAACATCGGCGCTGTCCAGCTGGTCAGCCATGGTATGGAATGGGTGGATGCCGCGGTCGATATGATCGATGCCGATGCGCTTTGTATCCACTTAAACTTCCTTCAGGAAGCCGTCCAGCCGGAAGGCGACCATGATGCGACCTCGTGTCTCGATGCCATATCACATGCCTGCAAAGAAGCAAACGTTCCTATAATCGTAAAAGAGACCGGATGCGGTATTTCCTCTGAAGTTGCCGCCCGGCTTTTCGATGTCGGTGTTTCAGCAATTGATACCGGCGGATACGGCGGGACTTCCTGGGCAAAGATCGAGGGGGCCCGTGCACAGAAAAGGGATGCTGCCGGTGATAAAGCTCTGGCCGGACTCGGGAATTCTCTGCTTACATGGGGAATCCCGACCGCAGTCAGCGTTTTTGAGGTAGCGAAGGTGAGTAAAGGACTGGTTATTGCAACAGGCGGGTTGACGACAGGTCTCGATATTGCAAGAGGGATCGTTCTTGGTGCCACGCTTGGAGGGATGGCTTTATACCTCCTTGCCCCGGCACTGTCCGGCGAGGAAACCCTTGGATCTGCAATAGACACAATTCACACGGAACTCAGGGCTTCGATGTTTCTCTGCGGGGCAAAAGATATTGCCTCCCTTGCAAAGGTCAGGTATTACCTCCTTGGAAACGTCAGGCAGATGATTCGGACATAAAAAAATCAGGAAACAAAATATGGTTGACATAGAAGTAATAGCCGTAGGCGGGTACAACGAGGTCGGAAGAAATATGACCGCTGTCCGCGTCGGCAAAGAGATTGTCATTTTCGACATTGGCTTATATCTGGACCCGATAACAGGAAACAACAACGTGGATATGGAGAATATGCACTCGCTGGATCTTATACAGATGGGGGCAATTCCCGATGACACCGTCATGAACTCGGTCGAAGGGACCGTGAAAGCGATCGTGTGTACGCACGGTCACCTGGACCACATAGGGGCTATCCAGAAACTTGCCCACCGGTACAACTGCCCGATCATTTCGACGCCCTACACGAACGAGCTGATTAAACAGCAGATCGAAGGCGAACGCAAATTTTCGGTGATGAACAAGACGTTTGCACTGAAGGCCGGAGGGAAATACACCATCTCCCAGAACCTCACGTTAGAGTTCATCCGCGTTCAGCACAGTATCATCGATTCGGTGATGGCTGTTCTCCATACCCCGCTCGGCTGCGTCGTGTATGCAAACGATTTCAAGTTCGATATGACGCCGGTGATCGGCGAAGCTCCCGACCTTGCCCGTATGCGTGAGATCGGCAAGCAGGGCGTCAAGGTTCTGATCGTTGAATCGCTGAACCTTGATGACCGCGGCTACTCCCAAAGCGAGCAGGTTGCCCGTCTTCGGCTCCGCGACGCGATTATGCGGTGCGAGGACGACAAGAACGCCGTCATCGTTTCGACCTTCGCTTCGCAGATCGCGAGGATCAAGACCATTACCGAATGTGCCCGCGAGATCGACCGGATTCCGGTGCTTCTCGGCCGCAGTATGGAAAGGTACAACACGACTGCCGAGGTTTTAAAGCAGGTTGCTTTCCCGCAGGGGACAAGTATCTACGGAAACCGAAAGACCACGGACCGTATGCTCCGCCGCGTTCTTAAAGAAGGCAAGGACAAGTTCCTTCTGGTTGCGACCGGTCACCAGGGTGAACCCGGATCCATGCTCTCGAGAATCGCTCTCGGCGAGACGCCTCTTAAAATCGAGAAAGGGGACAAGGTCATGTTCTCGGCAAACATCATTCCTAATCCGACCAACTATGCCCAGCGTGCCGAGGTTGACCGCCTTCTGATGCGGCAGGGAGCCCGTATCTCTGACGGACTCCACGTGACCGGTCACGCCTACTATCAGGAGCATTACGATTTGCTTTCCATGCTGAATCCGGAGCACATCATCCCGTCCCACGGTCCTTTCACGATGAAGGGCGGGTATGTGACGCTTGGTTCTGAGTTCGGCTATACGCTGAACAAAGAAATTCACATCATGCAGAATGGAGACCGTCTGGTCCTTCCGAAATGAGATGATCTTATGAAACTTGATGAATATCTGAAATCTGTTGCCGCCAAAGTGGATATGGAGGCAGATGAGTATAGTAAAGCGGTCGATTCGACCCTGCAGAAAGCAGCGTCCCATCTCCTTGTGAGCGGAGGAAAACGCCTGCGCCCGGCTCTTGTGCTGCTTTCGGCGGAGTCGATTCGGAGCGGTTCATCGGAGGATATTTTTCAGGCAGCCCTTGCGCTGGAGTGGACGCACACCTTCACCCTTGTCCATGATGATATCATGGACGGGGATTCTCTCCGCCGCGGAAGACCGACGGTTCATGTTGTCTGGAATGAGGCCACTGCGATTCTCGCAGGCGATGTGTTGTATGCGAACGCGTTTGAATACCTGTGCCGCGTGAAAAACGCTACGCCCGAGTCCAAAGTCATAGCGGTCCAGATGCTTGCCCACTCCTGTCATGAACTCTGCGAAGGCCAGCAGGAGGATGTCTCCTTTGAAACGCGATCGGATGTAACGCTGGATGAGTATCTTTCGATGGTCCGGAAAAAGACCGGCGTTCTTTATGCGGCCGCTGCCGGTATCGGGGCCGCCCTTGCCGGCGGAGATGTCAAGCAGATTTCTGCTATGTACACGCTTGGTCTGAATACGGGCATCGCCTTCCAGATTCAGGATGATATTATCGATCTTCTCGCACCGTCGGAAGTCTCTGGGAAGGATCAGGCTTCTGATCTCCGGGAAAATAAACAGAGTATCCTTGCGATCCTTGCACGCGATGGTGGAATCGACCTTTCTGCCTATCATAAGCCCGAACTTTCAAAGGAGGAGATCAATGATGCGATTTCTATTCTCGAGACGTCCGGTGTTCTGGACAAAGCCCGGGGGATGGCCGAAAAACTGATTGCCGATTCCAAGGCAGGCTTGTCTGTTCTTCCGGACTCAGAAGCCAAGACGCTGATCATGGAGATGGCGGTCTTCTTCATCGCAAGAAGATACTAATCTTTTTTTTACGCATTTTCGTCGGATGGTTCATCTCCCGCATCGATGGGTTTTTTCCAGGTATGAAGTATAGGTACTGGCGTAATTGTATGCCGTTCAACACGTATCTGGATGTTTTTGATTGGAGAGGTTATGCGTCGAAAGATGAATACTGTTAGTTGTGCGATCCGGGAATGCTGAAGAGGTTCTTGCGAGGGGGATCAATGCCGGCAGGAGGGGGGTAGGCATACGGAGGGTTTTCGGCTTTTCGCGAAGAGGGAGTGCCCACGATTTTGCCGGGAGGTTCGCGATGTCTGTTTTTTCGGGTTTGTTTTTTGATTAGGCGGTACGCCGATGCCTGTTTTGCAGGAGCCGGCGGCTATGCATCAGGATTTTTTTGGGGATGTATGGGAGAAAATTATATGCATGTTGTTGCCAGTATATTAGAGTTAGAGTCGTGCCCCTCGCGGGCACGTGGATTAACCATTATCCCTCTTCCCACCTAATCCCCCATTTCGTGTTTGTGTTTTTCTTTTGGAGATTTCATGTAAGGGATGGCATTACCCTGCCCGTCTGATACATCCACATCTCCCATACAGCCGGATTCCCGTAAAAAATCGTCCCTGCGGAACCCTGAAATTACGCCATATCCATACAAAAACCACAATTTCGACTCCAAAATGCTCATATGTCAAGCAAAAACTCCCATCTTCCGCCTGCAAAAAACCATACCTCAAACAAAAAATAAGCCGAATGTTGCTGATTTCGCCGGTATAACTTCAATACTATATAAAGGTATACCCTGGCGCCTGAAAAAAACGATACCCCGGGAAAAACTACCTACCTACGTATGTAGCTACAGTGGGAGAAAAACTCTCATCAATCACTTTTTTTTCAGGCGCCTAGTCTCTTATTATTATTATTATTATTATTATTATTATTATTATTATTATTATTATTGAGAACATCTATCAACCCATTTTTTAACGCGAATCATGATTTAATGAAGATTGGCTACATCCCTACACACTCATCCCCCAAAAAAGAAAAATACCCATTATTCATTGACGTTTTTTTTAATTTACACTCTGTTTTGAGTCGTTTTCACCTGATAGATATTATAACAAAATGCAGCCAGCATATTTTTCACTCGTACTCTTTGTAGTGTTGTTACCTTCACCAACCCTGCATGAAAAACATTTTTGATCACTGCATAGGGTCTCTCGCCCTTTGATCTCTTCCTACTTATTCTCAGATTTCTCAGTTTATCTCGTATGCCAATGGGATGCCCTCTCGCTCCCCCTTTTCATTGTGTCACTATATCCCTTGCATTTTGCTCCCTGATATCCCCGATCCCGATAGACCACTTCCCCTTTTTGTGACAGATCCACCTGACTATCATGAACATTTGCCGTGGTGGTTTCAATGCGTCGAATAAGATCGTGCGTCGTATCCATGATGGTATGAAGTTTATACCCATAGTGCATTTTGCCGTTCTTGGAAATGATTTTTCCATCTTTATCCCGTCGTGTTTTTGCCTGCTCTCCTTGCGGCGTGTCTTTCTTACAATGACCAGGTTCAGCATATACAAACGTTGCATCCTGGATCATACCTTGTTCAATTTTGAGACCTTTCAGGTCAAGTTGTCTCTGAAACTCCTGTCAAACCAATGTATCAACGCCAGATTCGGACATGCGCTCCCGAAATAACCAGATCGTTGAATTGTCGGGTATTTTGTCAGGACAGCCAAGAAAATGCCAAAAGGAGAGATGATCATAGATTTCACGTTCAATGGCGAGATCAGACAGACTATACCAGACTTCCAGAAGCTGAATCTTGAACATGAGAATTACATCAACATTGGGATGACCGTCCTTGCCGGATTTATTTGTATACATGGATTCAAGAAGAGGGCGAAACACATCCCAATCAAGTGTTTTACCAACGTCGGAGAGACGGTCGCCAAGTTTTTCATAACGTTCGTGATATGCCTGGTTGAGACCAAAGCTGCTGAAAGTCCCCATACATACTACTCAAAGTATGAAAAGAAAGTACTTTCTGTCGAAAAAGAAGGTTGTTAGAAATTCTCTTATTTTATGTACATTGCAGAAGAGAGAGAGAGAGAGAAGAATCAAAATAAAAATTACTCATATATAAAGTACTAAGTCAGTAGGTAGGTAGGTAGGTAGTTTTTCCCAGGGTATCTTTTTTCCAGGCGCCCCCATATCAATTTATATGTAATGAACGAACAAAAACCAAAATACGTCCAATCCTACCGATTTACAATTTGGACCACCGAAAATCATCATCAAAAATCCTTCATAAATGATCACCGGGAGGTCAAAATGGAATCGAAACACCTATTTGCAAGTGTAAGCGTGGACCTTTAGGTCCCTCAGCTGAGCAAATCTTTGATTTGCGAAAAATGAAGAAAATTTTGTTGGCGGAGTGAGTCGATAGGCCCGCCATTAGCTGAGCAAATAGAATGTTTGCGATCAAGGCTTTGCCTTGCGAGTGGATGGGAACGATCCCGACATCTCTGATCCAATTCGCGGTTGGTTTTTTCTCAGGTTTCTACGCCCAACAAACTCCTTCCCGAATTGGAGCCACACCAACACCGCGTAAGTCCTATTAAAAAAAGATATTTCCACCGCGGGCCGCTCCGCGCCGGAGTCGCGGCCTCGCCCCCCCGTATCAAAAAAGAATAACTTCCATTCTTCCGCCACTCCCTCTCCTTTTCGTGGCATTTCGTGTGGTGAATATACTCATCAAAAAAGAATCCAATACACCAAATCTAAAAGCATACCAAAACACGAAAAAGAAAAAGATCGGCCATTTCACCCTCAGCCCTCAGTATAGGTGTGCTCGCAAGGTAAAGCCTTGCTCGGCTAAGGAACCTAAAGGTCCCTGCATCAGCTAAGATCGGTCGCCTTCAGCTCTCGTTTACCGTCATCACATAATTGACCGGATCGAATATACTGTAGAAGAGATGCATGAACTCTTTGATGACATCAAGAGGGCCTGGGATGCTGAGTTCACCTAACGTCAATGTGGTAACCGTGGTAGTCAGAGCAGTCGTCTGAGTTGGGGTGGGGGTGGATGTACTGGCCGGAGCATTCACATAAATTGCTCGGGAATACGAATCCGTTGCTCCCGTACTATCGATGACCGTCAGTTTAATGATATAGGTCCCTGCTGTGGTAAAGGTGTATGACGGATTCTTTGTCGCCGATGACCCAAGCCCGCCGAAGTCCCAAATTCATTGTGTGGGAGATCCGGCAGACGTATCAATGAACAATACGGTTAGAGGGTCGGTTCCCGAACAGGATGATGTCGTGAAAGATGCATCGAGTCCGACTTTTTTCACCGTGATCACGACCGTTTTGTACACCGTCCTGTTGGCATTGGTGGCCGTAAGATTTGCCGTTTAGTTTCCGACGGTCGTGTAGGTGTGATTGAGTGTTCCGCTGTACGAGGGAAGAGAGAGAGAATACCCATCACCGTAGACCCATGAGGTCGAGGTGGCATTGACTACAGTATAAGTGAATGTAACCGGCAGCGGCACGGTACCTGTAGTGACATTTGCGGAGAGCGTGATGGTTGGGAGAATTTTTGATTCGGTTGCCGGAAAAGTATGGGTAACGGTAAGCAGCTGAGTTGCGGTATTCAACGTAACATATGATGAAGAAATAACATCTCCGTTCAGCGTGACCGTAGGTTTGGCCGAATTGAATACATATCCGGATGCGTTTTGGATGGTGATCGTTGCGGTGTAATGCGTGTTTTCACCGAAGGTTGACGTCCCGGTATTCCATGATACACTGACCGGTGTTCCCCCTACAGAAACGAGGAATGTAGTATCCGATGTTGCGCCATACACTGGAGTGGTTAGTCCGGTGATGTAGAGGGATGTGATGTCGATGAGTGTTGGCGTTGTTGTGGCCGTTTGCGTTGGTGTGTCAGCACTCACTGCCCCCACACATCCCACCACTAGGAATACTGCGAAAAACACTAGTAAACATTGTTTCAGTATCATTTTTACCTCCTCTAAATCGATCCGACCGCAAACATCAGCACATACACGATGATCATACCGAGAAATGCCGAGACAGCGGCCTGACCGGCCCGCATATTCTGACCGGCGGTTAGACATTTCCACGTCACCGCGGTAGACCAGATACTTGCCGCAAACTGACCAAGAATCGGGATCCAGCCGATCACCGCATATGAAAGCGTACTCCGCATAACGATCGCCATAATCTCCGAAAACCGCACCTCCGGCTCACTGACCCGTGCCGTGATACTGGTAGCCAGTGCCTGAATCATCACGGCGATCAGCCAAATCACATACAGCACCAGAATGAAAAGGACCAGCAGCATCAGATCGGTCTGCAGAGCGGAAAAGATCGGATAGTCCGTAACGGAGATCCGCAAAACGACCGGAACCACATACGTGATCATAAAAACCGTAAGAACCGCCCACAATGCTCCGGATAACAAAAACATCCCGAGAGCATCCCGCGGTCTTTCGCGCATATAATAGGAATACGCATCCGACGGCCTGGTTAGAAATCCGATCACGCCGCCGTTATACGGCATTTTTTCAGGCTTCTCCCGCCGTTCACTTCTCTCCGTTCTGTCGCCCTTTGTTCGTTTCTCCCGGTGTGCAGGAGTCCGTGATGACTCCGCGGACATCAAACCTGGATGCAGAAGAGATCCGCACAAAGCGCACACCTCGTCATTCACATGGTTTCGCGCTCCGCACGCAGGACAGTACATATCCTGCGTATTTCTCTGGGACGGCGGACTTACCGTCGTCACGGTATACTGCGCCGACTCCGGTGCATACACCGACTGATCCTCCTCAGGGATAATCTCGGAAAGTTTCTGGATCCACAGTTCGCGGTCCGGCATGCCGGAGAACAGCAGATGCATCTCCTTCTCTCCCTCTCTTCCCGCGACCTGCAGGGCGATACCCGGTTCGCCTACCTCGCCTGCGAGACGGATCGCCCGGGCAAGCGTGTTCAGGGCGAACTCGCCGAGAATTGAGGATTTCCCCTCGATCACCACCCGCGTGTTCGTCAGATGCAGCGTAACGTAATTCCGCTTGATCCGGACTCCTCCTGTCGACAGAACAACCCGCTCGCCGGCATCCGGTGAAAATATTCCGGTACAGGTCACGACCGTCAGTTCGGGCGCGGCCGATATCAGCGTCTGTCTGACCGGCAGTTTCGCTTTCAGTTCCTGCATCCAGGCGGCCCGGGCAGACTCTGTTGGAAACGACATGACCATCTGTTTCGCGCCGGTCTGTGATCCGACGGAAAGCTCGATCGCCGGTTCTCCAGCCTCGGTCTCGAACGTCGCGGCATCCATCAGCTCCGCAATTGCAAACTCACGCCCGATCTTGCCGGCCGTATTCTGCAGGATCAGTCGGATATTCGTCAGATATATGGTATAAAATGTCCGCTTCACCCGGACGCCCGCCGTTTCGATTACAACAGATTCGCCGGAAACAGAATCCGGCCGGATACTGCTTGACGGAATTTCGGGTTCTGGGACGATAGGTTTACTCTCCTGAGTCTGCCGACGCGGAACTGCGGCACTCTGCGGCCCTGCGCCCTCGCTTTTCCCCTCGACAAATGGTTTTTCGCCGCCGACCCGTGCAATCTGATCCATCCAGGCCTCCTGCTCTCCGGCCTTGAATTTAGGATTTACCGGAAATCCCCAGATCATTTCCTTTTGTCCGTCGGGTGTCGAGACGATAAGTTTGAGACCGGGTTCTCCTGTTTCCAGTTTGCAGGGATGTGCCGAGAGGATGCTGCTTACCTTAAACTCCTTTGGGGATGGACCTCCTTCGATTATCAGCCGCTCACTTGTAAGGGTGGCAAAAAACTGCCGATTTTTTACGAGAATCGGCGATGCATAATGCTGGACTTCATTTGCGTGCATCTCAACGGGAGGCATAGGCTATGTAAGTTAACTATTTTGTATTTGAACTATTTATACGAGTCTGTCCAATCGTGGATTCTGTGATATAAACTCATCCCCCATTTACTCTTGTCGACTTTTTTGGAGGGGAACAATACCTTTATGTATCCCTGCGCCGAGTGGTATGTCTGAATTTCAAGACGAATACGAACGTATTTTCAACAATGGAGTCATCCCTCCGGATATGTCCATTTGCTGGCTCATGTCCCAGCTCAACATTAGTGACATTGTACGAAAAATCGAACAAACTTATTATTCACCTCATCTTCGCGATTATTTTCATTATCCAATTGATT
Organism: Methanocorpusculum sp.; assembly: GCA_965229365.1. Taxonomy (GTDB): domain Archaea; phylum Halobacteriota; class Methanomicrobia; order Methanomicrobiales; family Methanocorpusculaceae; genus Methanocorpusculum. Next base: position 788,592 of record OZ245878.1, read on the forward strand.
TTCTGATAAAACTGAGTGTTGTCATGACTTATCGCAGAATAGCCTATCGTCATATTCGGCGTAAAATAACGGAAGAAGATCTCAGACACCTTCTTCCGGCAAAATCACCACTCTGGTTACCTTCGCCGAGTACGTTGCATTACTTTGTGAAATATCGGTTAGGTGAGGAGGGTATGGAAGTTCTTATGTTTTTGATAAGCAAAAAGATTGTCCATTTCCTCAAATCTGAAACCGAGGTAATTATCGATTCCACTCCTTTAGTTGCAAGCCGTTATTGTCCCAATAGTCTGTTTAACCCTCATTATCAGGTTAAAATGGATAAAGCACATATTTTGAATCTGGGGGCTTATCCCTTGTTTATGATTCATTCAGAAGGAACGGAGAATGACAAACCCTATGCGCATTTTTTGATTCAGATTGCCGAACTTCTCGGCGTATCCTGTGATCGTGTATTGATGTATGCGGGATATGACTCCCTAGAGCTACACACGTTAATATTTGAGAAACTTCATGCAAAACCTCTTATTCAACTGAGATCTGACGCGCAATTGTCCCAATTAGGTTCAGAGAAGACCATAATAAAACAGATCAATACGTTCTGGAGAAAAGGAGGAAATGCCCAAATGTCTCTTACAGAAAAACTGGTATTTCTCTGCAAGAATGGTAAACGGGAGATGTTAGGAGCATATCTCAGAAATCAGATTATTTTTCATGGAAGGGAGGTAAAAGATGCTATGAAAAGGCGGGGAACGTGCGAACGCAAGCATGCACACCTCAAAAAAACCGTCAAATTTGATGTGGTGCATTGCAAGAAAAACAACAGAGCGCTCTCTGCAATAATGAATTTTATAACGTTCCAATTATTGATGTTAGCCCATTTACAGAATAGATTTCAGAATATGAATTTTGCAAATTATCGATAAAAAGTCTAAAGAAGTCTGATTTGGCAGATTCCCCCCAATCCCATGTCAATAGTGAAACGGTTGAATCATGATATTCCTAGGTGAAGTTATCTCGATCAAAAAAAAACTCTGTCCAATGGATTGACGTATCGATTGGACAGACTCAAAAATATAATAAGTGAATAGACGTTAACGTTATGACGTCAATGACGTCAATCACCCCCTCTATACCTTTTTTATTTTACGGACGTAGTTATTTCAGCTTCTCGCGAACGAGTTTCTGAATATCTGGGTTCTCAAGAAGCTCTAAGAATTTCTGTGTGATATAATCAATTCCAAGTTCACGGCGGCCAAGATCAGATACGACTAGCGAATATAAGTATTCCGACGTCGATTCAAACGCGGGGTCGTCCCCTTCGGTGAGTGCCTTAACCTTATCATAGATTTCATTACTTGTCCGGAATGCGAGTGCACGTTTTTTTGTTTGAGTAGTGGTCATGTTTACAGTTTGTTTGCATTAATGATATAAAATCAAAACCCTTAAATAAGATACATACGCAGGGTTGTATGCAGTTATGAAACTCAACTGCACACAAAAACCCGGAGCGCGGGAGGTGATAAATTGGCAAGAAAAGATTATCCACATGACAAGAGGCTTTATGTTAAGTCTTCTGACTTTGGGCTTTGGGAACGTTTCAAAGCACAAAATTCCGAACAGAGTTTAGTAATCATGAAACTTGTCTGTCTATACATGGAGGGGCGGTTACATGATGAATCTGGAAAATTGATAGAACGGCTATGACTGACCGCGTAACACTCACATTTACAAACGCCCAGCATGACCTTTACCTTTGGGTAAAAGGGAACCCCGACGCGTTTAAACAAATGAAAGAAGTATTACAGGAATTCAAGGACGGTAAGCGTGCGCCGGTAACCGCGGAACAGCTCGAAGAACACGAAGATCGATCCGCAAAACTGGAATCACTGATGATTCGGATCTTCAGCGATCTTAAAACGGGATACAAAGATGAGAATGAATTCATCGTTTTAAACGGCGGCGAAGCTGGGGCCGCAACCGCGATATATCGGCGTTTTGGCGATCTGTATGCCAAGTGTGCCGGAGATAACCAGCTGTTTCTGGATGCACGTATCGAATTTGAACGAAAATACCCAAAACTCGCAAAAATAGCAGGAATGACAGAATGACAGAAAAATACACTATCAGCTTAATGGATGGGAAATACAAGCAAGTATTTGCAATATCAGTTGAACACGAAAGAATTTTGATTGACGATCGTCGATCTATGCAAAAAAATGCCGAAAGTCTCGCATCAAAGTACAAATTTTCACTAATCAACAAAGAGGAAAAAACAGAATGAGAATCATACAAGCAGAAAATGCCCGCCCGATTGAACCGTCCAAAGTACAACAAGGAGCAGGCAAAGAAGTATTGAACGTGCAACCACAAAAAACCGCGCCCGTCATCGACGCTGACGAATGTCAGGCACGGCATGGGGCCCGCATAATCCGGGAACTGAAACACCAATCAAGAATAATCGAGGTGGCGTAATATCGGGTTACGATTGTGCTTTAATGCTCGTGGAACCAGCTACAACCTCTGTCGATGATGTGATTTTACGACTTGAGCGGGAAATTGTCGCGACATATCGGTGCAAACACGACGAGACGATGGGCTCAGAATATGCCGCGGGTCGTATTGATGGGTTAAATCACGCTCTGCATTATCTCGACCACCTGAAGAAACAAGAGGTGGCCTGATGGAGCCTGATTTTGTAGAGCGGGTTTGTATCCCCTGTCCGCAATGCCCGATTATGTATAATTGCTATGGGGTACTCGGTCCGCATTGTGGGGTATCTAGTACATTTTGTCAACCACGCAGGCATGTAACCAGATGCCACCGCGGGAGGTCGTTGGAATGATCCCAAAAGATGCAGTCTGCAGAACTTGCGGGTGGTTTGACGGCGATCCCTATAACCAGTCCCGTATGGGAATATGTCATGACCCGGCGATATTGAGAGCTTCGCCCGTAGGAAGATCGACGGTGGTCAAAAGCTCCCGGCGCAAAGCGTCCCTTAACTGGATACCGAAGGAGGCGGCGGAATAATGCCAATTCCCGATGAAGTCGCGTTACAGCGGTTCCAGTCACGAGACTGGATACCCGATAAAGATACCGGGGTCATTTACCGCAGGGTAACGGGTACACTTGTGGGCGGATACCGGATAATAGGCGCCCCCTCCAATGGCGAGAAACGGAACGTCATGTATCATCGTGTGGTCTGGATCGGTGCAAACATGGAACTCCCGGCGACCGGGTTGCAGATTGATCACATTGACGGGAATCCGCAGAACAACGCGGTGGAAAACCTGAGACTCGTCACCGACAAGGAAAATAAAAACAATCTCGTCACCAAGTGCAAACGTTACGGCGCGGGAAACCCGAACGCCAAACTTACCGCTGATGACGTGGATACGATCAAAAAACAATTAAAAGAGGCAAAATCCCTACCGCCGTCACGGCGTCGGTATGCGATTGGGAGGATCGCCGGAGAATACCACGTGTCACAAACACAAATCCGGCGGATAGATCAGGGACTAAACTGGAACAACCAACCCGCTCAAACACATGAGGAGGTCAATGCATGACCGGGATCACCCCACAGACCGGGATTAGGCCGCTTGATACGACTGATTATTTTTGGGCCGCACTGGCCAAACAGACTGAAATAAAAGAGTTGGAAGAGCGGCTTAAGATGCTTCGTGGCGACTTGGATTATCAGATCGGGAAGATCAATGAGCTGGGGTTGTCGTCGAAGATCGCCCGGGTCACTGGATGCAGGGTAATACGCAAAATTAACGCGGCTTGGGTTCGTGATAACCGCCCCGATCTGTATGATAGGTATGTGAAGGTCTCAGCTCCAAATGTAGTGAAGATACTTGCGGGGCTGTCCGGTGGGAACGCCCGGTATATAGTCAGCTTAGAGCAATGGCACGGGATGCTTTTGACAACGCGGCTGAGATCACATTGGGGGATATTGCTAAGGACGACTTTAAGCAGATCGACGCGGCCGGCGGGGTGGATCGGATCACACAGGCAACCAAAAAATCTTGGGTACAGTTGATCGATTCTCCGACGGAGCTGGAGGAGGCACAATGACAGTAAAGCATGTTATTGTTGATGGTGTTGAGTGCAAAGTATGCCCTGCCTGCCATGTGAAAAAACCGTTATCGGAGTTTGGAAAAAACAGACACATGAAGGACGGACTAAATACGTATTGTAAGGTGTGCCATAATGCCAATACAATGGAAGGACAGAGGCGGAGACGAACCCGGGGGCACTCCATACTAGTATGGTTGGGGAATACGGAGTATGCCGAACTTGACGACCTCGCAAAATATGCCAAAATGGATACTGGGGGACTAGCTAGGGCCATTATCCTTGATTGGCTTGATACAACCCGCGGGGGTGGGAAGGAGGTGGGGAATTGAGGCGAGGGTGTGACCTGTGTAAACACTGGAGATCAAGGCATTGGATTGATGAATTTGGGGTATTTAGGATGGGGAAATGTGTCAACCCCTCCCCCATTTATCTGTAACAAATGGAGAAAAATCAACGAATGAGCCGTATTGCTGGGAGGCCCGGACATGAGTGATGATACAATAGAGTGGATTGCGTTCCTTATTGCTATGGTGCTTATGACGCTGGCATTTCTTGCCACTACCACCTATAGCGCATGTATGGGGGTGACACCATGATACCGAAATGGGTTGATGAAATCCCTACGCTGGTTATTTGGTGCCTATTGGGCTATATCGGGATGGGAATAGTCTATGCAACCATTGCGGGAATCATCGCGTTTGGCGTGGTTATCGGCCTTGGTGCGGGGTGTCAGGCGTGCGGGTTTGACCTGTTCGCATGGATAGGAGGGGGATTAGAATGATAGAAGAACACGAACTTACTACATACAAACCCCTCTCAGAATACACACCGGAACAGATCAGGATGTATAAACGTCAGCTCGGGGTCAAGAATGAATCTCCTGATGATCCATTTCTCCGGGAAATTTGGCTTATCCCCGGTGTGGGTGTGATAGTTGGACATGCAGGGCATCTCTTGATCGCTCATAGGTCTGACAATTTCGCAGGAATGGAAACACAATCTTACAACGCAGATAGAACACCGTTCAATGGTGAGGGATCGCCGGCATATGCTACCTGTAAAGTTTGGTTGAACGATCCAGAACATTGTGTTTCAAGGACGGTTTACTTCTCCAATTTTTACAAACCAGCCAAAAAAGAGGGTGCTTTGTCAAATTGGGATAAAATGCCCCCATTTATGCTTGAAAAAGTTGCCGAAGTTCACGCCCTAAGAAGAGCCTTTTCAATCAAGGGGATATACAACCCTGAGGAATTAGGATATGATGATATCTCCGAGCGTCCGGCATCAGCCTATACGGCATCCGTGGACGGTCAGCCTGTCAATGTTGAAACGCTGAAAAAAACCACCGAAAAAACGCCGCTCACACTCAGAAGGAACCGGAAAAGCCACAGGCGCCGAAATGTACGAAGTGCGGCGGTGAACTCATGGACAAATACGAAGCTGACGTGATGCAGAATGCTTGGGATGAACACGGATGGGGAACCGTGCCGCCCGGACTTTGTCAGGCGTGCGTAAAGGAGTATTGGAGTTTCAATATCAAGGAACCAGAGCCGAAACCAGATCCGGAAGTGCTTAAGGCATTTATCAAGGCATGGGCGGAAGCATGAGCCGTAGTCAAATCGAAGAAACGGCGATTAATATTCTAATGGGCGGCGGGGGGCCATATCATCTTGAACAATGGGAGTTCATAGATTAAAATTCCCCTCCCGTTTCAGATCAGAACTCAATATGAGAATGACTTGACATATAAGATATATGATCTCTTTAGCTTCATTGGCCGGGGTGGATCATGAACGCTGATGACCTGGACTCTGGGGAACATCTGAACAAGAGTATTGACAGGATGGTAACTATCATGAGATTGGCGTTTGCATTCTGGGCAGGTGTCCTGTTCGGTGCCGTGGCGGTGACTGTGTGAGCGTTAAAGGCACGCGGGCAAAAATCCGTGAGTGGAGTTTACTCCTAGATCGGGATTATCTTATAGAGCAGTTGCGGGCCGGTATGAGTAGAGATGCACTCGCAAAACAGATAGGATGCTCTCCAGATACTCTTAGGGTCGTCCTGAAACATCACAAACTGGGGGTGGCCTTTGATACTGCCAAAACAGCATCCCCCCACAAAATAACACTCCCCTCTTTTTTTGGACAGCACGTCTGTGTTGTGATGAAACGTATATTTAAAGGTGTGAATATAATCTATTTGTATATAAAAACGTCGGAAAATCCAACTGACACCATCACACCCGCGGAAATTCCTCAGGAATCCGGGGATGTGGTGCAGGAATTACAAGACATCCCCACGGGAGACCACCCGGCGAGGGGTGAAAACCACAGGGAAACCACAGGGAAACCACCAAAACGGGATCGTGTAGCCTGGTGCTCATGTGGAAATGAATGGCTGGCACACAATGGAAACGAGAAAAAACCATTCCGTTGTCCAATCTGCAAATCAAGATCGGTAAAATGGCGTGATGAATGCACGGCGGCCGAACTGGAAAAACGAAAAAACCCACTGGAAACAGAGACGGAAAAACCGTAAGAACCGCCGGAAGAACCGGAAGAGCCGGAGGATCACGCCGGAACAATCGCGGGAACTGGCGATAATGTAGGGGTCACATTCCCGGAAATTACCCGGAATTTTAAGATGATCCCGGTATTCCCGCTTATCTGGTTAATTGGTTTGGCTGGAATTGTGGCTCTCGTTATGTTTCTTTTTCGAAAAATTAGGGAACGCCGGGCGGCAGTCCGTGGCGTGGATCAGGAACCACTCCCGGATATGAATCCACTGGATGAAAGGATACTGTCACGAATACACCGGGGGGTTATCTGATGATCGGCGAAATGGCCGGATTTGGGGATGCGCTGAAATTCGGGAGCCGGATAGTATCAATTATTGAACGGTTGTCTTCTGACCCGAACGTAAAGCGCAAATTACAGACAGACGGGAAGTACCTCGGTGAGGTCACGATCGGAGACTATAAGATCAAATTTGACATCATCGATATGAAAAAACAGCACTTACAGCAGAGATCACGGAGGCGGAATAATGGATATCAGTATGGCGATTCAGAAAATGAAGCAGGGGTGCCGGGTATGTCGTGCCGGTTGGAACGGTAAGGGTATGTTCTGTTACTATGTCAAACCGGCCCGTTATCCTGCCATGATGGACGCGGTCAAAGGTGTCTTTGAGGATGACAAAGTACCGTATGGGGCCTATATCGCGATGATGACTGCATCGGGAGATGTTGTGCCGTGGCTCGCGTCACAGACTGACCTCCTCGCGGACGATTGGGAGGTTGTCAATTGGCCGGAATTCTAACGTATTGCCTGAGTTATTCCGGGGATCCGTTTGCAGTCCCATTGGGCAGTATCTCATATCTCAACGTTGGCAGATCGGCGGACAATATCAACAAAGACCAGTATTATCTGTAGGTTGTCACGGTTGATGGTGCATCTCTCCATGTTGGGACAGGAACGTATGACTATTGCCGCCGTAAATTCGCGGTATTGGTTGAGGCAATCAAATCAGAGATATCCCTCGATGTTACGGGGTGGTAATCGTGGATGATCTTGATACGCCACTGAACAAAAAGGACATAACCGCAGAGGTTACCGGAAGGGTATCCTTTGATGATCTTGATGATGATAATTTTGAGGAGGTGCCGGAATCAAAACCTGAAACATTGAATCCCGTTGTGGGGATTATGGATCAGATGATCCTGACGTCTCCCGGAATGCTGGAGAGGTATGGATACCCGTCTCCAAATCTCACAGTTTGGAGCGATTGGGCGAAACCGAACTTATCAAAGGCATTCAATGAATACATACCTGAGAACCTGACGAAAAGCATTGAATCACCATTGGCCTGTTTAATAATCGGCCTTGGTGCGCTTGTCGTCCCATTCCTGTTGGTTATCATGTATATCAGGGATAAGAAGGGCAAAAAGGACGAACATCCGCCGGATAATACGCATGAGCGAGTGGAACCCGCAGAGGCGGCCCACACGGTCAAATCCCGGGAGCCAGAACTAAACCCAGAACCAAACAAACCCGATCCGGTTGTTGCGAAAATTGAAGCGAAAATGCACATTCCTGACCCGATTGAGTTAAAGGGATTCTAATCATGAATGCCGTATTTGAGCAGTATAACGCTCATTTTGCCACACAGACAACGCCTCAAGAAATTATCCCTCCCACGGGGACAGGCATTATATTTATAACAATATGTGCTTTGATGTTGGTGATATTCGCCGCATATCGGTATAAGAGGTAAAAACATTGGATTATGATTTACATTTAGATGATGCTACACACAGGATTTTCGCGGCCCCCGCACGCCGCGGCAAATCCCGGTTTGTGGGTGCATGCGCGGAACAACTCTATCAGCAACAGCATCCATTTATTGTATTTGATACAAAAACAGACAATCAGGTCGGTTTAATCTCTCTAAAAGAGGTTGAATTATTGAAAGTCTATCCCGGAATGCCATTAGGACGGGAAAACCTGAAAACACCGAATACCCATCCGTATGTGGTTTGCGTCCCCGCACGGCGTGATTACGAAATTGAAGATATCATAAAAATCTATCGGAAAATCATGTCATACATGTGGATGCAACCTGGAGAGCGGTTTTTTATTTGCGAAGAGGCGCATAATTACAATAAAAATGCGTCCGTGCCGGATAAAATCTTTGAGAAAATCGCCCGTGAGGGGGCCGGATATAAAAAATACATCTGGTGGATTACGCAGAGTTTGCAATTTTTCAACCCGCTTCTTAGAAGGCAGTGCGGATATACATATCTGTGGAAAATGAACTCATCGCCGGACATCGCATACGCTCGAAAAATGGTAACGGATTTTGAAAAACTGAACCCGGAGCTAGGAATACATGACGTGCTCGTCTGGGATGCGGGGGAAAAGCACAGTTGATATTATCAAAGCAACCGACATCACACGAATCACAGCACATAAAGGATGATGCAGAGTGCTCGCGAAAGGAACAACAAAAATCAGTATAACAAAAGTGGCAGATGCCCGCTTAAAGGGGGTTCGGCGGTTGATGATCGCGGAATCTCCTGATAAATACGATGAAACGACCAGCACAACAAAAATCATTAATTGGATTGTTGATAAGCTTAATCTCAATGTATGAGTTCCTTTTTAGGAACTCGCTCTTTTTAACCTTTTTTGACCACCGTATAGGCGTTGTCACAAATGTGACGACAGAGAGAGAATAAGATGGTTGATATTAAATCAGTAGTTAATACGGCAGGCAAAGCCGCCGAGACTCAGGTGAAGACCTTTGTCATTCCGCTCGTTGTTGGAATTTTCGTTGTTGGACTTGTGATCGCATTTGCGCCGGGTCTGAAAAAGTACATTGCATGAGGTGACATAAGTATGACATTTCACACCCAGAGAACTTCACTTAACGATGAGATTACGATGTCTCACCGCTCCATTGATCTGAATACTAACTCAGTCCATTCCGCGTATCTGCTTGAATGTACCATTACGGCAAAGAACAATGGAAGTGCCGCAAAAACGCCGACAATTACCGAATTCCTTAACATGATTGAGAATATCAGCGTTGTTACTGACAATCACAGATATCATTATTCATGGTCTAGTTTGGATATCGCCCGCCGTAATGCCATGAAACAGGCGATGGGAACGCACAACTGTATCATTGACATGACATTCACCTCCGCCGCGGCAGGTGCAGATATGACCGCGTCCTTCGTTCTGCTTATGGATGAGGGCGATGTTGTTGCACTCCTGCATGATTCGGTTTCTATGTCCGCACAGTTCGCGGCGAACCTCGCGGAGAATTGTCCCGTTACGGCGGTCTCAATCAAACCAACGATTGATGAACTTATCCCTATGTCTGGACTCGCAGATGTCAAGGCCCGTTACGGTGCAAAATATCATGGAGCACTCGAACCGAAGGTAGGCATTACGGTAAAGGAATGTTCTTCAAATAACACCCTTACCGAGTTCCTCGATCTGCCAAATAGCACTCTCCTTGTTGGTGTTATGCTCAATTGGACTACCAAACCACTCCATTACAGTGTTATTGCAAACGTCCCGGCACGTACTGAGTTAATGCGGCTGAATTGGAAGACCGCGGTTGCAACGGATGAAATGAGATTCGGCGTTAATATGCCCGAAAATACAAATTACATCGATTTCAACACGGAGCTTACAAGTAATGGACTTGGTATCGATGGCCGGAATTTCAACCGCGGGGATTACAAAATTGCGGCATATGCCCCAACTGGCACAATCGTTATATGTGTCAGCTTTGAACAGTTATACCCGCCCAAAGTTGAAGATGGAACTCTCGTAACTAATCATTCGATTTACTAAACAGGTGATTACTACGGGATTTTTTGAGGATATCGGCGCTATGGTCGGACATACCACAGCGGCCGTTACAAATGCAATATCCCCGGCAAATACCGGCGGGGGAGTATCCCCGCCCTCCTCCTCTTCCTCATCTGGGAATTCGATCCACAGCGGCACACCAATGACCCACAACGGCATGACTTACAACGGAGCAATCGATCTATTCAACAAGTCTATCGGTGCGTCGGTTGGTAAGGGTGGGAATGTTAAACGTCCTGCTAATGCATTACCTGATGTTCTAAGTGGTGCTGGGAATGCGGCAAGTTCGTTTATAAGCGGGATTGGCATTAATGCCGGTTCTATCATTAAAACCGGAGCTTCTCTGCTTCCTCCCGTTGTCGCAGTCAATACAGTATCTAAATTCCTTTCTGGATCATGGGGGCGGCCCCAACCGTGGCCCCAACCGTGACCACAGCCAACCCGGGAAATACCGCGGACGCGTCTAATTGGGTACCAACCTATTACGCCAATGATCAGTCAGGGAAACAGAATACACAGACATGGATAGATACGATCAGCCGCAGACAAACCGGATTCGCAAACATAACCGCGGCCGAACTGGCAGAGTATTATCGGGATCGCGGGAAGACAGACACCGCAAACATGTACGCGGAGATCGCCGCGGCGTCGAAATCATACCCAGTTACGCAGGTCTCAGGCAGTGGATACATGTATGATGCCCAGAGCGGGACGCCGTATTCTGTATCAAATAGATATGCAAAAACGCCAATTGTAACCCGGTATCTTGATTCGATCACGCCGGCCTCTACTACAGCATTGTCACCAGCAACCGAAACAACCCCTAGGGATAATCTCATGGAAGCACTCAAAACGTTCACGACATCAAAAGCAGAACCCACATCTATAAACATCTATGATGATTTTATAGGTGTCAAACAGGGAGCTTACAATAATGCGGCCGCCCAGATAGCTACCGGGAATATCCTTTCTGGAGATGTAGCAATCGGTGCCGGGGCAATGGCAGCAGATGTTGCGTTCCCTCTTGATTTGATCAATGTCGGTAACAAGTTGATGACAGGCCGGGGCGATGAGCTTAACCCCAGTGATTACACATTTGCGGCATTAGACGCCCTCGCACTTGTTGGCGGGGCTCTCAGCTTTGGTACTGAATATGTGGGCATCAAGGGACTCAAGACCGCCGCCAAGGTGGCTAGTGTCGGGTCTAAAGCGACACAGTTTGCCGGGATCGGCGTCGCAGGTTTCGGCGGAGCGGCAATTATGGCCGGAGGTCTCGCATAATGTCATTTATTAGTCAGTGGCTCGGAGCAACGACTAGAACGGCCACGAAAATACTTGATGAAGCGGGGGCCGGGTCACGTGTCGTGGTCAAATCTGGGGATAATGTAATCGGAAGTGTTACCGCTGGTTCTCGTGGGGAGAATGCCTTACCCTCCCTTATCAAATCAGCGTGGAGTAATCCCCGCACTGCAGTTGAGACGGGAGACGGGAGACGGGAGTGCATCTTTACTACATGCGACCAAAGCGGCAAATGATGAATTATCTAAGATCGTCTCAAAGGGATCAGACATTCTAAAACCAGCGAGCAAATCAAGTTCATCCACTCTGAAACAGTCCATAAAGATTGGATCAATCGCGGCAGGTGCCGCAGGGGTTACATATCTTGGTGTTAATGCAGTGGCGGCAGGAAGTGACGGTGATGTAATCACCCCACCCCCTGATATAAACTACAATTACAACACCGGAAATGAGAAAGTAGACGAGGCGTTAAACTGGTTGCAGAAACAGATTGATGAGATCGTCTCATATCTTAATGGACTCATAGGCAGGGATACATCTGGCGGCGGTTCGTCTGGCGGGAGTGGAGGATCAATATTCGATGATGGGTCAACTACTGGGGGTCACATCTGCGGGTGTATCCCCGGTGAGAATTATAATCATCATCGCAGTGCTTATTGCGGTCGCAGTCGTCGCGGCCAAAATGCTAAAAAATAAAAAAGGAAAGAAAACAGGAAAAAAAGGAGGTAAACACAAATTAGCGCGGCGAGTGGAGTTTACAAGATCGCGGAAAATACACTTTTCCTTGGGGCCAAATCCATCAGGGACGCGGGTAGGCAGATGAATAAGGCATTATCGGGATATGCCACACCATACAGCAAATCTACATTAGTGGGGAATGTTGCAAAATGGGGTATCCCAGTTGGTGCGATCGGGACCGCGGTATAGATGATTATAAGGATGTCCCGAAAGTCTTCAAAGACATTGGGGCCGCATTTGAGGCTCAGGCGGCAGAGATCAAATCTTTGAAGGTTCGGGTCGCACTTCTTGAGCTAGGATTATGGCAGGGGGAGTAAATGAGCGTTCATCCGGTGACATTCTGCGGCACTATGGAGAGGGTAATCAGCCTCTTACAAATCATCGCCGGCATAGATACAAAATCAGGAGATAATTTATACTTCCAGTACCCCGAAAATACCGCCGACATCCTTTTGGGTGCCGGTGAAACGTTTGTGCGTGAGATCACGGTCAACCGGAAACTGCGTAGTATTACAACCTCATGCGGGGACGGGATTACGGTCAAACTGGAAAATAATGGATCGGTCTGGATGTGGGCATATGGTGCCGCAGGGCATGAAAAATTTCCAAAGGGTATTACGTTTGGAACGCTGAAAATTACCGTAACAAATTCCAGTGATGCGGCTGCCCGGTGGCTCTGTAACTTCGTTTTTGATTGAGGAGGGATGTCATCAATGGCAACCTCATCACCAATTACCATTCAGGGCGGCGGGTGTCAGCTCGGTGATGTGATGGAGAGTGAGTTAAACGGCCCTGTGGAGTTTTACCCGTTTTATTGCTTTAATATCAATTACCCAAATTGGCGTGATTATGTCGGCTGGACATGATCGGCAAAAATAGGACTTGACACCTATTCTGGGGCGATACTTGATAATCCCGAGGATTCGGAGCATGAGAACGGATTTCCCGGGTTTGACATCTCAGTAGATGGTTTGGCAAGATCAATCCTCGATAATGGATACGGTAGTTTTCCAATCATCCTTTAAGGGTTCCCCGTGTCGATTATCGACGGCCCGATCGTAAACTGATATCTCCACGGGAATATGGATTGGTGGGATACATACATCACAGATGATTGGGTATCCCCGAATCATCCAAATTATGCGGATCCGTGGATGTGGTTTTATTCGATTCAATCATACACGGGTAATAATTATTCCATCACGTTTACACCCCCATACATGCCGGAACCGGTCACCCACATATGCAAAACAGATTACCGCGGTCTATTTCCGCTGAATCACCCGTCAGTATTCACGGGTTACAGGGGGATACTATTACAAAACAATGGCAACTAAAACAGGAAAAAAAACATATAAACAGAAGCCCACTCCCGGCGTAAACCGATTTATTGATTTGGTTAGGGACGCGCTTCCGGTCGGTTGGCGTGTGAGCAAGAAAACCGGTAATAAATATTTTGAAAACCTGGAAAACCGATCTGACACAGACACCGAACGGAGAGATTACGCCGCGAAAAAAACAACGAAGAAGGCCCCCACCAAGAAACCAGCGACAAGATCCACACCAAAGAGGGCCGCCTCAAAAAAAGCGAAACCCCGACGGAAAGCAACCACTCAAAAAAACCTGTTTTAACGTCGGGATGTCCTGTAATTGGGAAGTAATATCAGATCAACGAAGCGGCCGCTGAAACCGCCCAAAACATGAATTCCTATTTCGGGTACAAGGCAGGAAGTGCAACAGCGGAGTATCGCCGGGAGGTTGACGAGTCCGCCAAACGTGTAAAGGCACACAAAGCACGGATCGATCCAATACATCACAAGAAGATAGATAGGATGTTTGATCAGTATTGTAAGAAGTTGGCCGAAGTGACAAATCACGGATATGCGATTGAAACCCGGTGTCCTTCGGTGATGGTCGCCGGCCCCGCTAATTTTCCAGTAAGGAAAAAAGAGAAGCATAACGCCGCCCGGGAATCAAACATGAAGGATTGGGAAAACACAAAGGAATATCTCAAAAAAATACTTTCCGTTGGAAAGGGCGGCATCAGTTCAGACTATGACAACGCGATCCCGAAACTAAAAAAGAAACTGGAATCCCTATAGGAAGAACAAGAGGGGATGAAGCGGATCAATGCGTATTACCGGAAACACAAAACTATAGTTGGGTGCCCGGGTCTGTCTTGGGAGGTTGTGGAAAGACTAAAATCCTCAATGTCGTGGGATCGTGCATCAGCGAGAGCCCCGTACCCTGCCTACATGCTCACCAACAATAACACAAACATGAAGCGGATCAAAGACAGAATCGCGGAGCTTGAGAAGAAGGCATCGACCAATCATACCGGCTGGACTTTCCCAGGGGGTGAAGTTGTCTTTGACAAGGGTGACAACCGGCTTAGAATCTTATAAGATGGGAAACTGGACGAGGCCACACGGTCAAAACTAAAAGGCTGGGGCTTTAGGTGGAGTCCTAAAAACAGTGCTTAGCAGAGACAGATAACAAACGATGCAATCTATGCGGCGAAACAAGTCACAAAATAATCTTTTTGAGAATTTCTAACAACCTTTTTTTTCGACAGAAAGTACTTTCTTTTCATACGTTGAGTAGTATGTATGGGGACTTTCAGCAGCTTTGGTCTCAACCAGGCATATCACGAACGTTATGAAAAACTTGGCGACCGTCTCTCCGACGTTGGTAAAACACTTGATTGGGATGTGTTTCGCCCTCTTCTTGAATCCATGTATACAAATAAATCCGGCAATGGCGGTCATCCCAATGTTGATGTAATTCTCATGTTCAAGATTCAGCTTCTGGAAGTCTGGTATAGTCTGTCTGATCTCGCCGTTGAACGTGAAATCTATGATCGTCTCTCCTTTTGGCATTTTCTTGGCTGTCCTGACAAAATACCCGACAATTCAACGATCTGGTTATTTCGGGAGCGCATGTCCGAATCTGGCGTTGATACATTGGTTTGGCAGGAGTTTCAGAGACAACTTGACCTGAAAGGTCTCAAAATTGAACAAGGTATGATCCAGGATGCAACGTTTGTATATGCTGAACCTGGTCATTGTAAGAAAGACACGCCGCGAGGAGAGCAGGCAAAAACACGACGGGATAAAGATGGAAAAATCATGTCCAAGAACGGCAAAATGCACTATGGGTATAAACTTCATACCATCATGGATACGACGCACGATCTTATTCGACGCATTGAAACCACCACGGTAAATGTTCATGATAGTCAGGTGGATCTGTCAGAAAAAGGGAAGTGGTCTATCGGGATCGGGGATATCATGGAGCAAAATGCAAGGGATATAGTGCCACAATGAAAAGGGGAGCGAGAGGGCATCCCATTGGCATACGAGATAAACTGAGAAATATGAGAATAAGTAGGAAGAGATCAAAGGGCGAGAGACCCTATGCAGTGATCAAAAATGTTTTTCATGCAGGGTTGGTGAAGGTAACAACACTACAAAGAGTACGAGTGAAAAATATGCTGGCTGCATTTTGTTATAATATCTATCAGGTGAAAACGATTCAAAACAGAGTGTAAATAAAAAAAAGCGTCAAGGAATAATGGGTATTTTTCTTTTTTTTGGGGGGATGAGGGTGTAGGGATGTAGTCAATCTTCCTTAAATCATGATTCGCGTTAAAAAATGGGTTGATAGATTTTCTCGTTGTTATAATTACGTTAGTTTTTCTCTGTGTGGCAATGTGTTGTGTTGCCGGATGTTCTTACATTGATCCTGTGGTGGGGACGTGGGAAAGCTCATTAGGAACTACAACTCTTGATTTATCTGGAAATGGACATGGTATGATAACAGTAATGGAATTTAGTGATTCTCTTACTTGGAAGAATTTGGGTGATGGTGTCTATAACATTGGTGGTTCAAGATATACTTTGAGCGGAAACACCCTTAAGGGACCAATTGCAACATATCATAAATTATGAGTTAGTTATGTGTGTTTATCTATACAAATAAACATACAGATGAAAAAATATGGGTGGGAGGGGTACTCTCCACTCCTTCCCTGTAAACGTTTTTCTATGCAATGTATATTCTCATACCACATCTCTTCTTATACGGATCCCGGTGACGGGTTGAATCCCTCAAATAATCCTTGAAATAACAAAAAAGACCTATATCATCGTCAAAATGAAACTGGTGACGGGTGGGCGAAAATCCATCAGCTCCGGAACACAAATCTCTATAGTATCACAATAGATTTATCCCTCCTCTCCTCCTGGACGAAAACAACCCGTCAACCCTTCACCACCATATAAATATAGCTTAAAATCAAAATCAGAGCTGAGTTTTTCGTTAAATTGGTGATGGATAACCCGTCACCAACCCATCACACCCGTCACCCTTACCCGAAACAGACCCAGCGGTCGTAGATCGGGTCGCGGGTATTTTCCATAATCTCAAGCGTTCGGTCCACCCCGTCGGCCCAATCCTGTACCCAGTGAGCCTCCTCCTCCGTTGCGACCGTGATGAGCGTATTCTCCGTAATCCCGGCAAGCTCCTCAACGATCGGCCGCCAGATATCCTTCGTGTATCTGTATATCTGTCCGAACATGATCCCAACACCATACGCCGCATCCGGAAGATACGCCGAGGCGATCCGTGCGTCGATACAGATCATCCGCTCGGGGGATAATCTGCCTGACGAAAGACCAAGCGCCAGAAGCTCGGGATCGTTGTCGTAGGCGATAGGATGGGCTCCCATCTCACTCAAAAGGAGAGAACCGATTCCCGACCCTGCACAGGCGTCCAGCGCGATCCCGGAGATCGAACTCCCCCACATCTCGTGAAGAAGATCGCGGACCTTGCCAATCCTGTCGGCGGTGAGATCATCTCCGGCCGGCGTGATCGTTGTACGGAGGATCTCCGCATAATATGCCCGGTATGCATCCTCCGCATCCTCGCGGTCTTCCTGATAGATATCCCCGTCCGCTGCTTCAAAGAGAGCCAGCTCTCCCCCGGTCGGCGGCCGGAAAAGCCAGGAGGTCCCGCACCACTCATCGCCGCTTTTTACCGCAAACAAAAGAGGACTCTCCTCCTCATCGATCAGGAGCCTCGCCCCGTTCTCCACCGGCTCCGCCTCGCAGATCAAAACGCCCGGTTCGCCGTTATTCACGAGCGATGAATAATCAGGTTCAAGAAGCCTGAGTTTCTCCAGCTCCAGCATTTCAGAAAGTCTCGACATTTATTTTCCCTCCACATGACCGATGGTAAGCCCTTCGGTAGCTTTAATCACGCCGCTCACCCGTGCGTCCTCATGCAGCCAGACCGTCTTTCCGGCCACATCGCCGAGAACATCCGCTCCGCGCTCAACCCGGATATTCTGCCCGACGACATCGCCGTGAATCGCCGTTCTCGGCCCGACTTTCACACGCTGGGAAGCCTGAACGCTCCCAAAAAGCGTGGTGTCTTTGCGGATCTTCACCGACTGCGCCTTGATGTTTCCGTGCAGACGGCAGCTCGACCCGATCTCCATCGGCGTCGGGACAGAGAAGTAGCGAAGATCCATGGCGGTTTTCGGAGGAAGCACCAGAGGTGCGGAGTTCTCTTCGGAGATCAGACTCTCCACCCGTTTTCTCGCAGCCTCCTCGCCTTCCAGATGGAGCATCGTCATAACATAGAGCAGAAGATAGAGAACCACCGGCATGGGATTTCGGATCGCGATATCCCCGTATGCCTTGAACTCCTTATCGATAACCACGTTGTCCCCGATATCTAGATTGCCGCCGACATTCAGTTTGCCGTGAATTTTGACGCCTTCGCCGAGATACGCATCCCCGTTGCAAAGAACCGTTCCAAACACCTCGCAGAAGTTGTCGATTCTGAGATCTCCTTCCGCGACGATATCACCTTGCATGGTCGAGAGTTCGCTGATAACGATATCTTCTCCGTAAAGGCCGTAGCCGATATCGCAGTGATCCCCGACAAGAATGTCGTGTCTAGTTTTGAGATTGCGTTCCTGCAGTTCGGTTTTATCAGGAAGGTAACAGGTTTTAAAAAGATCGGAGGAGGATACAACCATCGATGCCGTCTCCTCGTCTACTTCGGAGAGATTCAGGGGAGGGAGCTTTTTTTCATCCGCGGCCACCTCGGAAAAAAGAGGTTCGGGCGTTTCTTTCGTCTCTTCCAAGACCTGATCCTCGAGTTCCTTCTCCTCTTCGGGTGTGAGTTCAGGTAAGGTCAGGAACTTTTCCTCCTCTTCAGGCAATGATTCAGCTATTATTATCCGTTTTTTATCCTCCGCCATGCTCCACCACGTGTATTAGTATATCGTTATGCTCCGTACTTATGGGTTTTGTCAACGAGGTCCAGAAGAATCGGCATCAGACTGGTGCCGGATATCCGGCAAAGACCTCCTGCGGCACAGGAGATCTCGTCGTAGCTGGTGACCAGATCGATACGGGTTCCGTCTCCGTGAAGGATCAGCGGAACCGGATCGGCGCTGTGTTCCTTGATCGTACAGGGCGTGGAGTGATCACCGCAGATGGCGATCATCAGATTGGGTATATCGAAGAATGGCAGAAGGGCCGCATCGACCTCCTCGAGATATTTCATCTTCTCGACGGCTTTTCCGTCATGTCCGTATTCGTCGGCCGTCTTTACATTGAAGAGAACGAAATCCTTTTTCTCCATCTCACGGCACACAAGATTCACCTGTTCGTCAAGCGGCGTTGTGGGAAGAACAGGGATGCGTTCAAGGCCGACGGAACTGCCGATTCCTGCGATCATGGCGGCTGCGGCGACGACACTGCCGGAGAGTTCATGCTTTTCTTCGAAGGTTTCGTAGATGCCCATCTCTCCGGCTCCCCGGATCAGAACAACGTTTGCCGGGAACTCGCCGCGGGCTTTGCGCTCAAGGTTGACCGGATGATTTTCCAGGATCTCGGCCGCCTGCCGGAAAAATTCGTTACAGACTTCGGCGGTAAAGGCAGCCTCTTTGCTGTCGTTTTCGGGATGAATCGTCTTCGGCTGGACACCGTTTTTCTTTGGGTCGTTGGATGAGACGACGGCACTGAGTCCTTTTCCTTTCAGAGTGAGGGCTGCCCGGTGGCCGATGCCCGGCGCGAACTCGATCTCGACGCCGTATTTTGAGAGATCTACTCCGTTTTTGACGGCGGCGGTGATCTCGGTCGTGTCGGCGATCCGGCCTGCACGGCGGTCTATTACATTGCCGTCATCATCGATCGTAGCATAATTTGCCCGAAAGCCGATCATACCGGGTTCCATTTTGATGCCGCAGCCTGCGGCTTCCAAGGGTCCTCTGCCGGTGTAATAGATATGAGGATCATAGCCGAGAAGGCTGAGATGGGAGGTATCCGAGCCGCCGCGAATGCCCGGAGCGATCGGATCCATGATCCCGCAGATACCTTCAGAAGCAAGCCGGTCGAGATTCGGGAGGGAAGCCGCCTGCAGCGGGGTTTTATTTCCAAGGATCCCGCAGGGCCTGTCTCCCACACCGTCAATGATGAGAAGAAGAATTTTCGATGCTGTCATAATATGAATTATTTGGCTGAATACCTCTTAGTGTATTCTGTTTGGAGACTCAGATGAGGGTCGCAAGCGTCTGCAGGACCTCCGCTGCATGTCCTTTGACCTTGACCTTATTCCACACGGCGAGGATTTTTCCGGTTGAATCGATGACGAATGTGCTGCGCTCGACACCCATGTACTCCCGGCCGTAGAGTTTCTTCTGTACCCAGACGCCGAATGCGCCGATCACTGTCTTTTCCGGGTCGGACAGAAGGATCACGGAAAACTCCTGTTTTTCCGTAAACTTTCGATGGTTGGCGGCCGAGTCCGGACTGATCCCAAACACCTGCGTGTCAAGACGGGAAAACTCCAGTAAAAGTGCGGAAAACTCTTTTGCTTCGGTTGTGCAGCTTGTGGTGTTGTCTTTTGGATAAAAATAGAGGACGGTTAAGCGGGATGCGTCCGTTGGAAATGTCCATGTTTTTCCCGAAGCGTCGGAAAGCGTGAAGGGAGATATCAAATCGTTTACCTGAAGTGCCATGTCTGAATTTTGGCACGGCAAAGAGATAATGATTTCATTACAGGACGCGGTACTCTGTCACCAGATTGGTGCCGTACATTTTTGTACTTCTCAGGTCGAGTTTGAGCATTTCGTTTTCGGAGGTAAGCGGCATCCCGCCGACTAAGGAAGGCGTGTCGCTTCCGCCGACGATGAACGGCATATGGATGAGTCTGATCTCGTCCACGAGTCCGTGATGAAGCATGTGCCAGTTGAGGGTCGGCCCTCCTTCGATGATAAGTTTGTTTATCCGGTATTTGGATGAGAGAATATCCATAAGCAGAGGGAAATCCACCCGGTCTTCGCCGCAGACGACCACGTCAACCCCGCGGGCGGTGAAAGCATCGATCCGGTCTTTTGGCGCCTTTGCAGAAACGGCAAGAACGGTCCGTGCTTTTGTTGTGTCGAAGACGTTTGCTTCAAGCGGCAGATCGGCAAGACTGTTTGGGATGACGCGGAGAGGGTTCTCCCCCTCGACCATCCGCACCGTCAGAAAGGAGTTGTCGATTCGAATCGTTGACGACCCGACCATTATGGCGTCATACTCGGCACGGGTTTCGTGAAGGAGAATCTCGGCTTCATGGGACATATGTTTCATGAGTATTTTACTGGAAACACCTTTGCCAAGAGTGAGTTTCCCGTCTGCCGTGATCTCCGAAATCATCAGCACGTGTGGTTTTTGTAATGTCTCCATGAAAGTTTCCTTCTGATTCATATAGCTTGACGATGTATAGATATTTAGCACGCACCGATAAATGATTTTACCTCTATATCCATGAATATTACATCGCTCAGATACAAACTCACGGGATGGCTCGACCCGATTGTCAAGGTATTCGTCAAAACAGGAATGAGTCCCAACCAGATTACACTTCTTTCCCTTTTTTTCGGGATCGGCGCGGCGGTCTGCTATTTTTGTCAGTCGTTTATTATCGGGAGCGTTCTTCTGCTTATCTCGGGAATTCTGGATTTGACGGACGGATCGGTCGCACGAATAACCAAAAAGAAGAGTGATTTCGGGGCGATCAGCGACTGGATCGTCGATAAATACGTGGACGGGATAGTGCTTCTCGCAATTGGTCTTTCAGGGGTTCCGATCATCTCCCAGTTTACGGGTTTTGCTCCGAATGCGGATATGCTGATCGCCGGCCTTGCCATGATCGGGTCGATCATGAACACGTTCGTAAAACCGGTGACCTATGCGGAGATCGGATACACATGCAAAGAGGATGGAAAGATTTCGGATCCTCTTGAAGGAATCGGATTTTTCGGCAGACCCGAGACAATGATCGCTCTGGTTTTCTTCGGCGTTATCGGTCAGATCTGGATCGCTGTAATTCTCGTTGCAGTCTGCACGAACCTTTCCGCATTCCAGAGGTTATGGTATCTCTGGAGAAAGCACGGCGAATACAAAAAAGATTAACCCTTTTTTTATAAAAAAAAGTTTACCGGATCAGAAATCGGTTTCCGATTCCTGTCTTCCCCCGCGCCGCCGCATTTCCGGCTGAGGGAGTTCGGCACGAATATCGACGGACTCTTCCACTTTTAACTCCTCGCGGAGACGGAGAAGCTCGGCAAGGACTTCCTCGACGCCTTCGCCCGATACGGTGGACATGTTGAAAAATCCGTCCACGCTTTTTACATCCGATTTGTTTACGACGGAGGTCATCGGAACCGAAATGATTCCCGCGATCTCCTCGCGGAGTTTCATCTGAGCCTCGAGTGAATATCCGCAGTTTTCGCTGGCGTCGATAACGAACAGAACCAGATCGGCAACATAGACTAGAGCATTGACCGCCTGTTTTTCAATCGCGTTTCGTTCCTCTTCCTTCCTGTCCAGAAGACCCGGGGTGTCGATGAACTGGATCTTTCTCCTCCGCTCGGCGTTTCGGTGTCCGACGACGACGCCTTTGGTCGTAAAGGGATAAGAGGCAATCTCGGGATCCCCGCTGGAGACCAGGCGGATGAAAGAGGATTTGCCCACGTTTGGATAACCGGCGACGACGATCGTAAACTCATCGGTGCTGATCACGGGGAGTTT
Organism: Methanocorpusculum sp.; assembly: GCA_965229365.1. GTDB lineage: Archaea > Halobacteriota > Methanomicrobia > Methanomicrobiales > Methanocorpusculaceae > Methanocorpusculum. Next base: position 811,186 of record OZ245878.1, read on the forward strand.
TCGAAGAACGTTTCTGACGTCGTTGAGATATCGGAGAGAGTCGTCTGCCCGGTGAACGATTGAGGCGATGCGTGCAACTGCGCGTTTTCTTTCGACCTGCGTGTCGGTCCAGCGCATCCCTTTGGAGATGCCTGCTCCCACATCACGCACATTCTTTGCGGCCCAGCCCACCATACCCAGATTTTTTTTCAGGTCATCCATCCCGAACAAAATATCGCAAAGGTCCCGGTAAAACGGCGGCAGCTCTTCAAACTCGGGAAAACTCTGGATAATTGCCACCAGTTTGTCATGCGTTGCCTGGGTGATCGCCCGGACAAAGTCCTCGTTTGCATGACGTTTATTTGTTTTTTCCCGCATTTTTCTCGAAGCACGACGGAAACTGCGGTCGAGCAGTTCGTCTGCAGTTGGAACGGTCGGGATTTTATCGAAGTACATTTTTCATCCAATCCATTTGGTTTATTACTATAGCAATCAGAAAGAATCAGTAAATATGGATTTATCACTAATTCAAAAAGATATCCTTATTACTCTTATCTCGCTTTATCATCAATATTCGCATCCAATCAAGAGCGAGGTCATTGCAAATATCATTCGAAGGAATCCTGGAACGGTCAGAAACCAGATGCTGGCTCTCAAAGTGCTCGGACTCGTAGACGGAATTCCCGGCCCCAAAGGCGGATATCAGCCCACTGCACGTGCCTATTCGGAACTGAATATTTCAACGGATTACTCGGAGAGTGAGGTGATCGTTCAGAAGAACGGCGAGAGGGTCGAGGGTGTGCGCGTAAATGAGATCGCCTTCACTACACTCACCCATGCTGATTTGTGTCACGCTCTGATCAAGATCATCGGAAATGTGAGGTCGTTTGAGGTCGGCGACAAGATAACCATCGGCCCGACCCCGGTGAACAAACTGCTCATCAAAGGCGAAGTTTTCGGAAAGGATGAGATCAACAGTGCTCTATTGATTTCGACATCGGAGATGACCTCGCTGCCGAAAAAACAGATCCACGAATATATGAATTCCCCGCTGATCTCGCTTGAACCGGATATGACATTGGCGTATGCGATGAAAACGTTTCTCCAGAGAAAGATCCACGGAGCGCCGGTTATTGAAAACGGGACCCTGCTTGGAATCCTGAGGATGACCGATATCGTTTCAGCGCTGGACCGGGAGATGCCGACAAACTCTCTTGTAGCCGATGTGATGGTCACGAGAGTCATAACGATGCCCGGAGACATGCGGCTGTATGAAGTAATCAAGCAGTTCAAGGAACAGCATGTCGGAAGGGTGATCGTCACCGAGGATGAAAAGCCGATCGGCATTCTCACGCATTCGGATATCATTCAGGTGTTCTCGTCATTATAAATCAGGACTTATACAAACGGATAAATACTATCTTGTCAAACTTTAAAGCTGATTAATCATGCAGAGTGAGCAGTTTACCCATAATATCCGGCGAAAGCGCGTGATGAGCACCGATGGCAAGATCATCGGACAGATCAAAAACGTTACCTTTGATGCGCCGACCGGGCAGCTGAGGGCGCTTGTCATCCGCCACGACGCTGGTTTTGATACTACCGGCTATAAACTTGAAAACAATGCAATTACCCTGCCGTTTGAAGCCGTGAAGGATATCACGGACTTTATTGTGGTCGACAGGTATATGCTTCGCTGAAAACGTTTAACCCCTCACTCCTTTTTTAAAAGTATGTACGCAGAGCTTCGGCCGTCCCTTCGCCGTAGGATTTTTCCATAACATGGCCGGCTGCTTTTTTTGCCTCGGTAGAGGCATTTGCCGGAGCAACGGAGACCCCGCCGTGTTTCAGCATCGATACATCGTTGACGGAGTCTCCGGCAACCAGAAAATCCGATGGCGTAAGCCCCATCTGTTCAGCCAGTTTTTCGAATGCCGCACCTTTGGTGATGCCCGGGACCTGAAGGTGGATGGCAAATCCTGTGTCGATGACAACGACCGGCATGTCTTTGAGGATCTCTTTGACGGTTTCCGCTGGAGCGTCCCGGGAAAATGCGATGTCGGAATCCCGGTATCTGTTGCTGAAAAGACGAAGGGCATCCCCTTTCGGCTGGAGTTCATCCACTATTTTCTGATATGCCGCAAGGCAGAGCTCCTGATTTCCGGAAACCTGTTTTTTGCCGATGTAACCGAGACGGTATACGCCCCCGTTTTCAGCAATGATGGTACCATCCGTTCCGATCATGTGGGAAAAAGCATCCAGAAAACAGAGCGTGTTGCCCGACGCAAGTATGATTGGGATATCGTTATCAAGAAGTCTTCGCATCTCTTCGACAACTTCCGTTGATAATCTGCGGCGTTCATCCGTTAACGTGCCGTCGATATCTGTGATAAAGGCCCTGGGCATGATTAAAAATAGTATTGGGGTCAGCAGGGTTTGATACCTGCGGTTTCGACCATGAATGTCGCTTCGCCTTCGGGAAGGTTGGGACTGTCCACAAGTCTTGCGATACGTTTGCCGGCTTTGCTCTTTCTGAGATAGACACGGTAGGTCGCCGTGTGACCGACAATGTTTCCGCCGATTGGTTTGGTCGGGTCCCCGAAGAGAAGACCGGGGTTTGCCATGACCTGATTTGTCACTAAAGCGACCGCATTCAGATCATCGACCAGCTTGAAGAGGTCGTGCATGTGCCGATTAAGTTTCTGCTGCCTGCCGGCTAACGTTCCGCGTCCGGCATATTCCGAACGGAAGAGACTTGTCAGTGAATCGATGATGACGAGTTTGACCGGGAGACCCGATGCCGTAAGTTCGTTGGACAGTTCTCTGGCAGCGTCGATCAGGAGCATCTGGTGATCCGATGAGTGGGCGCGTGCCACGTGGATATTTGCGAGGAACTCGTCAGGCGTGGGAATGGTGTATCCTTCCGGGAGATCGGCAAGGTCCAGAACTTCGGTCATCTGCTCGATACGCTCGGGGCGGAAGGTATTTTCCGTGTCGATGTACAGGCAGCTACCGCCGAGTCCTCCAAGCTCCCGCGGGAGCTGGCAGTTGATTGCAAGCTGATGAGCGATCTGAGATTTTCCGGAACCGAATTCACCGTAGAGTTCAGTAATTGCCTGGGTCTCAAGACCTCCACCGAACAGTTCATCGATTTCCGGGACAAGGGTTTTGAGTTTGAGAACATCCTGTCTCCTGGCGAGGATATCGGTCCCTGTTTTAAATCCGCCGATGTCAGCCATCTCGCGGGCTGCTTTGATGATCTTCTTCGTCGTGGATTCGCCAAGCTCGGCAGCTTCTGCGAGATCTACAGGCGTCGCCGTCGCGATGCTTTCGACCGTGATGTAGCCGGCTTCACGCAGCCGGTCGGCGGTTGCCGGTCCTACTCCCGGGATTTCTTCAATATCAAGTGCTGTCATATCTTCTTGTTCTCCTGTTTTTTCAGATATACTAATACATCGGCACAGGGCCATATAAACCCCTAACCGCGCGGTGCGATAATGCCCTACCAACGCGCATAAACCCCCATCTCACTCAGAGAGATGCCGTTTTATTTTGGTATTTTTTTCATCGATTTGAGCACTGCTCCGATATCCTGAGTCTGTCCAATCGTGGATTCTGTGATATAAACTCATCCCCCATTTACTCTTGTCGACTTTTTTGGAGGGGAACAATACCTTTATGTATCCCTGCGCCGACTGGTATGTCTGAATTTCAAGACGAATACGATCGTATTTTCAACAATGGAGTCATCCCTCCGGATATGTCCATTTGCTGGCTCATGTCCCTGCTCAACATTAGTGGCATTGTACGAAAAATCGAACAAACTTATTATTAACCTCATCTTCGCGATTATTCTCATTATCCCATTGATTTTCTGATAAAACTGACTGTTGTCATGACTTATCGCAGAATAGCCTATCGTCATATTCGGCATAAAATAACGCAAGAAGATCTCAGCCACCTTCTTCCGGCAAAATCACCACTCTGGTTACCTTCGCAGAGTACGTTGCATTACTTTGTGAAATATCGGTTAGGTGAGGAGGGTATGGAAGTTCTTATGTTTTTGATAAGCAAAAAGATTGTCCATTTCCTCAAATCTGAAACCGAGGTAATTATCGATTCCACTCCTTTAGTTGCAAGCCGTTATTGTCCCAATAGTCTGTTTAACCCTCATTATCAGGTTAAAATGGATAAAGTACATATTTTGAATCTGGGGGCTTATCCCTTGTTTATGATTCATTCAGAAGGAACGGAGAATGACAAACCCTATGCGCATTTTTTGATTCAGATTGCCGAACTTCTCGGCGTATCCTGTGATCGTGTATTGATGGATGCGGGATATGACTCCCTAGAGCTACACACGTTAATATTTGAGAAACTTCATGCAAAACCCCTTATTCAACTGAGATCTGACGCGCAATTGTCCCAATTAGGTTCAGAGAAGACCATAATAAAACAGATCAATACGTTCTGGAGAAAAGGAGGAAATGCCCAAATGTCTCTTACAGAAAAACTGGCATTTCTCTGCAAGAATGGTAAACGGGAGATGGTAGGAGCATATCTCAGAAATCAGACTATTCTTCATGGAAGGGAGGTAAAAGATGCTATGAGAAGGCGGGGAGCGTGCGAACGCAAGCATGCACACCTCAAAAAAACCGTCAAATTTGATGTGGTGCATTGCAAGAAAAACAACAGAGCGCTCTCTGCAATAATGAATTTTATAACGTTCCAATTATTGATGTTAGCCCATTTACAGAATAGATTTCAGAATATGAATTTTGCAAATTATCGATAAGAAGTCTAAAGAAGTCTGATTTGGCAGATTCCCCCCAATCCCATGTCAATAATGAAACGGTTGAATCATGATATTCCTAGGTGAAGTTATCTCGATCAAAAAAAAAACTATGTCCAATGGATTGATGTATCGATTGGACAGACTCCAATATCTAAAGATATAAGATAACTAATAGAGATAAGTGCTTAAAGCCGATTGTTACAAATTGTAATATCGTTGTGTGTGTTGTTTTATTATCACAAACAATTATAATTTCACAACACACACATGATCCTATGTTAAAACCAGCCCCATAACGGATTGAGAAGAGAAAAAGGGGTGAAAATGTCTATTATTACCTCATAAAAGACATGTATATTAATGGAAAAAGCAACAGGGTTGCCCAATATATAGGTAAAGAGGAACCCGCACCCGAAGATCTCGAGAGAATAATTGCACAACACACAATAGAGCTTGAAAGCAAAGCAGGAAATAAACAAGCACAAATCAGGCTTGAAAGACTGAAAACAGAATACCTCTCTAAAGAAAACGCCGAAGATATTGAGAAAATACGATATTTCTATCAGTCGATAAACAGCCTTATTTCTCTCGATGAGCTCAAAATGTATGAGCAGAATTTTGAGGAACATTATGTTCACGGCACGACTGCCATTGAAGGAAACACCCTCTCACTTCTAGAGACCCAAGAGTTGCTTGAACATGGCATAATCCCAAAAGGAAAATCGATTAGAGACATAAACGAGGTTCAAAACTATAAACGGGTCGCAAAATTCAGAAACGAATATACCGGGAAAGTGAACCTGGACTTCATTAAAAAACTCCATGAATTCATCATGATGAACATCCTGGATGATGCCGGGAGCTTTCGGGCAACGGATGGAATTATCATCGTAGGCCGGGATTATCAACTCACACCCGCCATCATGATTGAGGATGATCTTGAATTATTGATTGATGATTACTATACCAAAATAAAAGATGGACATAATTCGTTTGAATGCGCTGTCCTGTTTCATTATCGCTTTGAGAGTATTCACCCCTTCAGAGATGGAAATGAAAGAGTCGGGCGGGAACTTCTCAACTATCTACTCACAACAGAAGGATACCCGCGCGTGTTGGTTCTGGCAGAAGAAAGAAGTGAATACCTTCAGGCCCTCGATGCGGGCGATCAGGACCGGTTCTCGGATATGATAAATGTCTTTGCAGGAATGCTCATCACGCAAAGAAAAGAAGTCCTCGAGAGAAATCTTCAGGCCCTCCCTAAATTAATGAGGGGGCAGAGAAAACTGAAATTTCTTCATCCTTTCATTGTTTAAATGCACAAATAATCTTGATATATACTTTGAGGTTTACTTTTGAAATTTTTATGATGTAAAGTATAATTATCAATTTATTACTAAAATGTGTCAAATGAGTAATTGGGTGTGTGTTTTCGAACCTATAAACACCCTCGCGGCATCAATACACGCGATTACAGAGCCCTCACGCGCTTATCTAATGAGCTTTAGAGACTAGCGTTACTTTGAGACGAGTCAACCATCAAACCAAATTACACTCCTGTTAAATTTATGATATGAGACCATGATTTAATCACTGTATTTCCACAATAACTTGTGATTCATCACGCAAAAACAACGAACAAAACCAAAACATACTGCTGAGAGATATCAATAGATGATCCAAGAAGCGCGCAAATAAAAACAAACCGCAAATAAGCTACCAAATAGACCAAAAACGAGGATTTTGAGGTTATAGCTTATTAACCTCATATCCGGTATGCTGATATGGGGATTCGAACCCCAGTCGCCGGCGTGAGAGGCCGGCATGATTGGCCACTACACTATATCAGCAGACAAAAGTGCGTAATAAAGTTGACAGCAGGAATATTTATAGATTACGAAGTTGGATAGACAGAATTGGGAGAGAGCGAGTCTGTCCAATCGTGGATTCTGTGATATAAACTCATCCCCCATTTACTCTTGTCGACTTTTTTGGAGGGGAACAATACCTTTATGTATCCCTGCGCCGAGTGGTATGTCTGAATTTCAAGACTAATACGATCGTAGAATGAATCATAAACAAGGGATAAGCCCCCAGATTCAAAATATGTGCTTTATCCATTTTAACCTGATAATGAGGGTTAAACAGACTATTGGGACAATAATGGCTTGCAACTAAAGGAGTGGAATCGATAATTACCTCGGTTTCAGATTTGAGGAAATGGACAATCTTTTTGCTTATCAAAAACATAAGAACTTCCATACCCTCCTCAACTAACCGATATTTCACAAAGTAATGCAACGTACTCGGCGAAGGTAACCAGAGTGGTGATTTTGCCGGAAGAAGGTGGCTGAGATCTTCTTCCGTTATTTTACGCCGAATATGACGATAGGCTATTCTGCGATAAGTCATGACAACACTCAGTTTTATCAGAAAATCAATTGGATAATGAAAATAATCGCGAAGATGAGGTGAATAATAAGTTTGTTCGATTTTTCGTACAATGTCACTAATGTTGAGCTGGGACATGAGCCAGCAAATGGACATATCCGGAGGGATGACTCCATTGTTGAAAATACGTTCGTATTCGTCTTGAAATTCAGACATACCACTCGGCGCGGGGATACCACGATTGGACAGACTCTAACGTTCCAATTATTGATGTTAGCCCATTTACAGAATAGATTTCAGAATATGAATTTTGCAAATTATCGATAAGAAGTCTAAAGAAGTCTGATTTGGCAGATTCCCCCCCAATCCCATGTCAATAGTGAAACGGTTGAATCATGATATTCCTAGGTGAAGTTATCTCGATAAAAAAAACTATGTCCAATGGATTGACGTATCGATTGGACAGACTCATATCATATATTGATGGTTGAATGAAGTCTTTATACCCTCCCGGCGCTAATACTACTGCAGAGATTATACCTATGTTCTTAATTGGTGAAGCACTCGTCGGCGATGGAACGGAACTCGCTCACATCGACCTTATGATCGGAGATAAAAACGGCCAGGTCGGCATGTCGTTCGCAAATGGTCTGACCCAGCTATCCGCCGGCCACACTCCTCTTCTCGGCGTTATCCGCCCCAACCTTCTGCCAAAACCGGCAGTTCTGATCGTCCCGAAAGTAACCCTCAAACACACCGAGCAGGTTACCCAGATCTTTGGTCCCGCACAGGCCGCGGTTTCCAAAGCAATAGCAGATGCATTGGAAGACGGTGTTTTCGAGGGTATGGATGTTGAGGAAAACGTCATTGTCGCAAGTGTTTTCATCGATCCCTCGGCAAAAGACTTCAATAAACTGTACCGTTTCAACTACGGAGCAACGCGCCTCGCCCTCTCACGCGCTCTCGATAAATTCCCTGACACCGCCACAGTTCTGAAAGAGAAGGACAGAGCAGCTCACGGCGTTATGGGCTTCAAGGTCCAGCGTCTGTGGAACCCGCCCTACCTCCAGGTCGCTATGGATCTTGTCGATATGAAACAGGTCGAGCGTGTTTTGACAGGTGTCCCGCAGAACGACCATGTTATCTTCGAAGCAGGCACTCCGCTGATCAAACAGTTCGGCCTCAGTGTTATCAATGAGATCAGAAAGATCTGTCCGAACTGTTTCATCGTTGCCGACTTAAAGACCCTGGATACGGGCAACCTCGAGGCACGCATGGTCTCGAACGCAGGCGGAGACGCCGCAGTCGTTTCCGGCCTTGCACCTGTGGAAACCATCGCAGCCTTCATCAAAGAAGCAAAGAAGTGCGGTATCTATGCAATCATCGACATGCTCAATGTCGACGAGCCTGCAAAACTTATCGAGTCCCTCGGTCAGATGGGCGGCGCAGCACTTCTCCCGCAGTATGTTGAGATGCACCGTGCAATCGACAAAGAGGCAACCGGCGACTACAGCTGGGGTGACATCAAGAAGATCAAGGAAGTTGCAAAGAAATACAATGCAAAGATCCTTGTCGCGACTGCAGGCGGTATCCGTCAGCCGGTCGTAAAGAAAGCACTCGCAGCAGGTGCAGATATCGTTGTCGTAGGCAGAGCAATCACCGCAAGCAAGGACATCAAGAATGCAGCAGAAAGCTTCCTTGAGGAACTCGACTCGGAAGAGATCGATCAGTTCCGTATCATGACCGACTTCTAAGCCGGTCATACCCGCGGCTTTTTTGCCGCAATCATATTTTTTTTATTGTTTCTGTTTATCCTGAATTAACTAGTGGGGGATAATATCGATAATCTAATACAGGATATTTTCACCGCGTCGGGCTCCGTGCCGGGTCGCAAATCAAAGATTTGCTCAGCTAAGATCGCCGGCTGCGCCGTCGATCCGCAGTCACTCCCAGGCACCCCATTTGAAAAAGAGAATAAATGCAGTAAAAAGAGAGAAATTAGAATTTCGGTTTTGTTTCAACCGCTTTTGTGAGCAGATGGATCGCCGCTTCGAGATCTTTTAAGTCGATAACCTCGACTGGTGAATGAATGTATCGTGCCGGAACCGACATCGGCACGCTCGGGATCCCGCCGCGTTCAAAGTTGATGGCGGAAGCGTCCGTGTTGCCGCCGTCTCCAACCTCGATCTGACAAGGGATGTTGAATTTCTTTCCGGTTTTTACCAACCAGTCAACGATCCGCGGATCAGCGAGGTGTCCGCGGCCGCTCGCCGACGCCATGCCAATAACCGGCCCTTTACCCATATATACCGGGGCTTTGCGCCGCTCGACACCGGGCGAGTCTCCCGGGATCGTCACATCCGTTGCAATTGCCACGTCGGGATCGAGCGTGTAGGAACTTGTCTTCGCTCCTTTCAGTCCAACTTCTTCCTGCACGGTGAAAACTGCGTATATAGTGTGCGTGTTCTTCATCTCTTTCAGAGCGCCGATCAGCATAGCACAACCGGCACGGTTGTCCATGGCTTTTCCCGTGACTGTTGTCCCGGCAAGTCTGGTGTACTGCCTGTCCATCGTGACTGACGTCCCGACGGTAATGCCGAGAGCCTCGACCTCTTCGGGCGATTTTGCGCCGACATCGATGAACATATCCGCCAGATCGATCGGCTTTTTCTTATCCTCTTCGGTCATGACGTGCGGCGGTTTGTTGCCGAGCACGCCAAAGACGTCCCCTTTCTCTCCATGCAGAACGACGCGCTGCCCGACCATGACCGGATTATACCAGCCGCCGACCGCGACGAATCTGATAAATCCATGATCATCCACGAACTGGACCATCAGACCTATCTCGTCCATATGGGCGGCGAGCAAGATCTTAAAGTCGTCGCCTTTTTTCACCGCGATAAGATTGCCCATCTTATCGGTTTTGATCTCATCCACATAATCTGCGATCTCGGCACGGATGATCTTTGCAATCTCCGATTCACGGCTGGAAATGCCGTGTGAGTTCGAGAGTTTTTCGAGTAAAGTATTGATATCGGTAAGTTCCATTTACGCCACGACCGTTCGTATTCTGTCAAGAGCGATGTTAATATTTTCCTGGGACGTTGCATAACTCATACGGGCGTATCCAACACCATTCGAGCCGAATGCGGCGCCCGGCGTGATGATGACGCCTGCCTCTACAATCTTCATGACCGTGTCGAGGTCGAGTTTGGGGAACGCATAGAATGCTCCTTCCGGCATCTCGACGGAGATCCCCATCTCCCGAAGTCCGCCGATAAGGAGATCTCTGCGTGCTTCGTATTCCCTCTTCATTACGCCTATCGAGGACTGATCCCCGGTGTATGCCTCGAGCGCCGCATACTGGGCGATCGATGTCGGGCAGGCAAGCGAGTATTGTTGGATTTTGACCGCCTGGTCGATGATCTCCCGGGAAGCTGCCATAAATCCGATACGCCAGCCCGTCATCGCATAGGTCTTGCTTGCCGCGTTGATCGTGACGACATTGTCGCCGAACCTTGCTGCGTTGACGAACTCGGTGTCTCCGTAGCAGAACTTCTCGTACACTTCGTCGGAAAGAACGGTGACGTCGTAATCCGCTGCGGATTCGACGACCGCCCTGATCGTCTCCTTCGTCTCGACCGCTCCGGTAGGATTCGCCGGGCTGTTTAAGACCATGACTTTGGTGTTCTTGTCGGAGAAGTGTTCTTTGAGTGCCTCGACATCCAGGTGGAGATCGGGTTTGAGGGCCACCGGGTCGGGAACTCCGCCTGCAAACGTTGCAAGCGAACCGTAGGAAACGAATCCCGGATTGGTGAAGACGACTTTTTGTCCGTTTTCAACGAGCGAAAGGATCGCGGAGTGCAGTGCGCCCGAGCCGCCGGCTGTGATCAGGATATCTGCAGGTTCGTAGGATAGCCCGTTTTCCGTTTTGAGTTTTGCAGCGACTGCTGCACGCAGTTCGTCGATTCCCGCATTGTTCGTATATCCGGTTTTGCCTTCGGCAATAGCCTTGAACGCAGCGTTTTTGATGTTCTCAGGCGTGTCGAAATCTGGCTGGCCGAGACCCATGTTGATGGACCCGGGAGCTGCTGATTCGAACATCTTTCTGATTCCCGAGATGTCGATGGATGTTACACGTGATGCAAAATCTGTCATATTACTCGATGTTGGTGTGGCGGCGTTTCAGATCGGCCTCTTCGATCTTTTTCATATCCATCAGGGTCGAGATGACCGCATCGCCGAACATAAGAGAGGATGTTTCGAAGATGGTGCCAAGCGGGGCGAAGGATCGGTGTTCGCCAAGCATCTGACGGATCTCGTACTCGTGGGCATCGCAGGTGACCGGGTCGCGCTGGGTCTCTATCTCGATGATAAAATCCGCAATGCGGCCGATTCGCGACTCTGGATTGGAGGAAACGAGGGCGACCTTTGCGCCGAGACCTTTTGCGGTTTCCGCGATATCACCGATGGTTTTCGTATTTCCCGATCCGGAAAAGGCAATGATCAGATCGGTATAGCCGATTGCCGGGGTGATGGTCTCGCCGACGACATAAGCGGTAAATCCGGTGTGCATCAGACGCATCGCAAAGGATTTGGCAACCTGTCCGGATCTCCCTGCCCCCATAACGTAGATGCGGTCAGCAGCGATGATCGCATCAAGAAATGCATCCACCTGGTCTGTTGGGATCTTTTGAGCAATGGCATCGATGCGTGATGCCATGAGACTCATCATGTTTTGAACGGACACTCCGTAATTCATAATTATTTAGCTATTGGCTCTGCAGATACAAGAGGGTGTTGGAATTGGAAACTGCATTCGGGCATCGGTGATGCCGTGCAAAAAGAAAAATGATGGTTGGGCCGTGTTTTCTACCAGAAATCGTAATGGGCATGGTCCTGCGGGTCCATACGTTCCGGGTGTGTCTCCGGCGGCATCCCTCTGCCGACGGAAAGGATCGCGACCGGCCGGATGTGTGCTGGGAGATCGAGGGCTTCTTTGACCTCTTCCTCGTCGAATGCCCCGATCCAGCAGGTGTGCAGACGGAGTGCGTGGGCCGCAAGCATCATGTAGGTCGCGGCGATCGTTGCATCCTGAACGGCGAAGAGGATTCCTCTGTCGGCATATCTGGACATTGAACGGACGTAGTTTGCGCAGACGACAAGGGCAGACCCTGCGTCCAATATATGGTAATGATTTCCCGCAGCATCTCCGAGGAGTTCGAGCTGGCTTGGGTCGGTTACGACGACGACGTCCCATGCTTCGAGGTTCCCTGCCGACGGAGCTGATGACGCGGCCTGAAGAAGATACTCCATCTCCTCATCTGTAAGGCAGTCGGGTTCGTACTCGCGGACCGAGTACCGGGTCGCAAGGAAGGTCTGGAATTCAGATAAGTCCATGTTCATGTAATACCGCAAAAGCGCCTGCGGCAACGGTTGTTATCAGGGTCATTGCTTCGCCTGATTTATCGGATGCAAGACCGAACTGGTTCGACTCGGCAAGGCCGATGACGGCAAGCAAAACGGCAGCTGCCTGATTGAACTCATCGGCCTCGGTCAGTTTTGCGGCGGCTTCGCAGTCGGCTGCGAGAACATCGGCCAGGGCGATCAGAATGGTTTTCGCCCCGGCTTTCTCCTCTTTTTTCAGGGAGGGTATGGTCACGAACTGGTGTGCGATCATCATTATGTCGAGTTTGAGCCGCTCGGCGAGATGATACTGCAGAAGTGCATCTTTTGGTGTAAGGGTCATGATGTATTTGTTTTCCGTGAGGGGATAAATAGCATCTGATTGTGTGCGGTCCGGCCGCGAATCCGGTAAAAAAAGAGAGGGGCCGGAGTCGAAACAACAGAGTTTATACGCCTTTTTCGTATCCAAGCCCGGCGATCCTTTCCGGATGCGAGTAGACGGTGAACCGGGGCGGCCTGGCAAAACAGATCAGCGTGATCCCGGATCGTTCGGCCTGTGCCGCTCCGGCGCTTGTCGCTGCTGCACGCGAGATGATGACCGGTATCCCGGCATTTGCCGCTTTGGAAACCATTCCCTGCGGCATGCGGCCTGTACACCCGAGGACGCACTCGCCTGCAGGCAGATGATTCCGGGTAATATAACCGATGACTTTGTCGACGGCATTATGCCTGCCGATGTCGTTTGCGGAGAAAACCACATCTCCCTTATGATAAAGGACTGCGCAATGGAGAGCTCCGGTCTTGTCCCACTGTTCGGTGTTCAGCCGGTCACGTACTGCAAATATCTCCATTGGGGTAATCTGCACCTCGCCGGTCACGCAGCCGGATGATTTCCGCGGACAAAATCCTCCGGCCGATTCCATCTGTCCGCTGATGTCTGCAGTTTTTTCCGCCTCCACGAATATATCCGTTCCCCTGACGTCGACCGACCGGATTCTTTTTGCGATCCCTTTGGCAAGAAAAAAGCCGGCGCCGAGTTCATTGAGCGACTCCGGCGTTGCGACATTGTCAAGATATTTTTCTCCGTTCAGATACAGAGTGACCGTATCCTCGGCAACCACCGGATCAACGGATCCGACCACCGTTCCGTTGTCGTATCTCCAGCCGGGAAGCTGCATCTCATTACACCTGGAGGTCTCATCCTTCGGCTCGTCTGCGGGAAATCCGCCGATCCTATTTGGGTGCGAGTAGACGGTAAATCGGTTCTCCCGTGCAAAACCGATCAGGGTAACACCCTCCTCTTTTGCGAGCATCGCTCCTGGATAGGTCACCGCGGTTCTGCCGACGATAATCGGGATTCCGGCGTTCACTGCCTTCATCACCATCCCTCTCGGCTGCCTCCCAGTACATCCAAGAACGCACTTCCCGGGGTCTATTCCCTGCAGCGTCATGAATCCAATCAGTTTGTCGACCGCGTTGTGTCTTCCGATATCGCTTGACACGGCGATGACTTTGTGGTCATGCCATAATGCGGCGCAGTGGAGACCTCCGGTCTGCCGCCAGACATCCACGTTCATCGCCTCCCGAACAATGAAGACGTCGTTTGGCTGTATGACCAGCGATGAGGAGATACGACCTTTTTTTTCTGCAGGAGTGAAGCCTTCGCGGGAACCCGTATCCGGATATACCTCTGCCTCGATGAATACGTTTCTGCCCTCAACCCTGACGGACCGTATTTTTTTCGCGATCCCGGCGGCAATAAAAAATCCGGCCCCGAACTCTTCGAGCATATCGCAGCTTGCAACGATGTGCAGAAATTCCTGTCCGTTCAGATGCAGGATGATCTCATCTTCGCATGCCACGATGTCGCTGATTTGTGTGTTTTCTCCGTCTTTCCAGAGTAGTGCTGGCTGTTTTTTAATTATGCCGCTCTCTTTGGCTGATTGATCGTGCCGGGTCATGTTCATTCCTTGGATTGGCTCTCTCACGATTGGAAGTATTTTTGGAAAATCTTCAGTGAATAGCTGTAATCCAGTATTTTGGCGTGCTATCTAATAGGAGTATGGATAATTGCCGGGAAAGACCCTGCTAAAAAAAAGATGTTGGGAGAATTATCTGACCATCTCGCCGTGCAGCGTGAGGTCGAGACCGATATACTCCTCGTCTTCGGAGACACGCAGGCCGACCGTCTTGTCCACGATCCAGGCAAGGAGATACGTTACACCGAAGGCAAACACGGCGGTGACGCAGGCGTCTAGGATCTGGATGCCGAGCAGATAGGCGTTTCCCTCAATGAGTCCCGAAGCTCCGCCGACTGCCGCGGTCGCGAAAATGCCGCAGGCGATGGTTCCCCAGAATCCGCCGACGCCGTGGATCGACCAGGCATCGAGACTCTCATCGAATCCTTTCTTGACTCTCCAGATAAGCGCGTAGTAACAAAGGATTCCGGCGACCGTTCCGATTAATAGGGCTGCCCACATGTTGACGAATCCGGCGGCGGGAGTGATCGCGCCGAGACTGGCGATCGTTCCCGAGATGAAACCGAGCGAACTGGGTTTTCCGTGCCGCCAGTTTGCGATCATCCAGGAGATCGTTCCGGCAGCTGCGGAAATCAGCGTTACCATGATCGCGTGAATGGCGAGATTGTTGGCGGCAAGAGCGCTTCCTCCGTTGAATCCCATCCAGCCGAAAAGCAGAACTCCGCCGGCGAAGAAGGTAAGCGGAATGTTCTGGGGGTGGAAGTTGTATGATCCGAACCCTGACCGTTTCCCGATGTAAATCGCGAGAGCAAGGGCGCCGAATCCTGCACTGATATGCACGACCGTTCCTCCGGCGAAATCAAGAGCGCCGAGCTGCTGGAGCCAGCCTTCCCCCCATAACCAGTGGGCGATCGGGTCATACACAAACGTCGTCCAGAGAACGCCGAAAAGCAGGAACGCTCCGAACTTCACGCGTTCGGCAACGCCCGAGACGATGATTGCGAGTGTGAGGCCGGCAAACGTCATCTGGAATGCGGCAAACAGCAGATAGGGGATCTGCAGGCCGAGAGTTGTTCCAAACTCCACGCCGTTCAAACCGAGATGGTTGAGACCGCCGATTACCAGCATGTCGGTTCCAAACACAAGCGAGTAGCCGAGCAGGAACCACTGGAGAATCACGATCATAAGTGATGCGAATACGAGCATCAGAACGGAAATGAAGTTCTTTTTGCGAACCATGCCGCCGTAGAAAAGACCTAGGGCTGGCGTCATTAAAAGTACAAGGGCGGTTGAAGCAAGCACCCAGGCAACGGATCCGGTGTCAATCATATATAGTGTCTCCATCGGGTTGCCGTGACCAGGTCTGCGATGCAGGACAGACCTCCATTCGTCCCGGCTCACAGATATTTTACACCGGATGTATTGATTCTGTAAATATATAAATGGTGAGAGTAGTTAGCATGTCACATGTTGAGTCTGTCCAATCGATACTTCAATCCATTGGACAGAGTTTTTTTGATCGAGATAACTTCACCTAGGAATATCATGATTCAACCGTTTCACTATTGACATGGGATTGGGGGGAATCTGCCAAATCAGACTTCTTTAGACTTCTTATCGATAATTTGCAAAATTCATATTCTGAAATCTATTCTGTAAATGGGCTAACATCAATAATTGGAACGTTATAAAATTCATTATTGCAGAGAGCGCTCTGTTGTTTTTCTTGCAATGCAACACATCAAATTTGACGGTTTTTTGAGGTGTGCATGCTTGCGTTCGCACGTTCCCCGCCTTTTCATAGAATCTTTTACCTCCCTTCCATGAAGAATAGTCTGATTTCTGAGATATGCTACTAACATCTCCCGTTTACCATTCTTGCAGAGAAATACCAGTTTTTCTGTAAGAGGCATTTGGGCATTTCCTCCTTTTCTCCAGAACGTATTGATCTGTTTTATTATGGTCTTCTCTGAACCTAATTGGGACAATTGCGCGTCAGATCTCAGTTGAATAAGGGGTTTTGCATGAAGTTTCTCAAATATTAACGTGTGTAGCTCTAGGGAGTCATATCCCGCATCCATCAATACACGATCACAGGATACGCCGAGAAGTTCGGCAATCTGAATCAAAAAATGCGCATAGGGTTTGTCATTCTCCGTTCCTTCTGAATGAATCATAAACAAGGGATAAGACCCCAGATTCAAAATATGTGCTTTATCCATTTTAACCTGATAATGAGGGTTAAACAGACTATTGGGACAATAACGGCTTGCAACTAAAGGAGTGGAATCGATAATTACCTCGGTTTCAGATTTGAGGAAATGGACAATCTTTTTGCTTATCAAAAACATAAGAACTTCCATACCCTCCTCACCTAACCGATATTTCACAAAGTAATACAACGTACTCGGCGAAGGTAACCAGAGTGGTGATTTTGCCGGAAGAAGGTGGCTGAGATCTTCTTGCGTTATTTTACGTCGAATATGACGATAGGCTATTCTGCGATAAGTCATGACAACAGTCAGTTTTATGAGAAAATCAATGGGATAATGAAAATAATCGCGAAGATGAGGTGAATAATAAGTTTGTTCGATTTTTCGTACAATATCACTAATGTTGAGCTGGGACATGAGCCAGCAAATGGACATATCCGGAGGGATGACTCCATTGTTGAAAATACGATCGTATTCGTCTTGAAATTCAGACATACCACTCGGCGCAGGGGTAAATAAAGGTATTGTTCCCCTCCAAAAAAGTCCACAAGAGTAAATGGGGGATGAGTTTATATCACAGAATCCATGATTGGACAGACTCTCTCAAGCCCGCGCAGTTTATTACTTTCCACCCAGTATTATAGTATATGTGTTCCGAAAAACCGGATTTCATCCGGATGTGGGATGAACAGATGGCCCGTGCATTCCGGCAGAAACGCGCCGCAGGCGAGGACAACGAAACTTTCTGGGACAATCCGGTGAATGTAGACAGATACGTCAGACGGCTGAAGAATGATGACTGGGGAAGAGTTCAGCAGCAGCTTGATTCGATGAATATCCCGTCAGGTTCTTCGGTTCTGGATATCGGTGCAGGACCCGGCACTCTTTCCGTCCCGCTCGCTCTTTCCGGTTGTTCGGTGACCGTTGTCGAGCCGTCTTTTCCCATGATTGAAGGAATTGAAACCTACCGCAGACTCACCGATGCTCCCCCCATTCGCATACTTCATACAACCTGGGAGGATGCCGCACCGGAAGAGATCGGACGACATGATGTTGTGGTAGCTTCTCTCTCTTTGATGATGGAAAACATCCGGGATTGTATCAAAAAAATGGATGACTGCGCTGAATATGCGGTCCATCTCTTCTGGTTTCTCATACCTACCTCTCTTTCGCGGGGGAATAAGGAGTTATGGCCGCTTCTGCACGGAGAACCTTACAACTATGAACCTACCGCCGACATACTCTGGAACGTTCTGTTCCAGCTTGGCATCTATGCAAACCTTACCGTCGAATCGAGAACGGTTGGTCAGGCGTATACGTCAGTTGAAGAAATGCATCAGGATTATTATACCCGGGTTCTCGCAAAGAGTGATGAACAAAAAAGCATCGTTGACCGGTATCTGGGTGAACGTATGCGCAAAACAGATAATGGCTATGTTCTTCCGGGAATTTCCAAGACCGCCCACATCTGGTGGGAAAAATAAGGTGTTGATTGGTTGGATGATCAGATCCAGCCCGTTAAAAATGTCCAAAGATTGGTAAATCCGGTTATCAATATCTCTTTCATCATATCAAGATCGACTCCTAAGAGCGGTGTCAGGAAGACAAAGAAGGCAATTGTCGCGATCGTACTTCCGATATTTGCCGCAGCGGCGACAAGGAGGATCTTAAACAGCGGGACCGAAAACATATCATGAATCGTTTCGGCTTTTGCGATCGCCTTAAAGTCCCCTGCACTTGGCGGCCGCATCCTTGCCTCCACGATCGCCGCAAACCATCCGCAGGCAAGGAACGGGTTCAAGGAGGTCATCCATGCAAGACCCGCCGCCGTCGCCGCGGAAAGCGGATGACCCCGAACCAGTAATGTCGCAATGCCTGCAAACAGTCCGTTTAGCACTACCCAGTAGATGATTGCCCAGATAAGAAGATCGGTTGCCCCGGAAAATGCGATCGCGAGAATGATAACCGTGAACATGGCGATGAACACGCTCCCGATGATCTTTCCCCACGGATATTTTTTCGGCAGTTTGTTCAGGCTTTTCATGGACGGCAGCGTTTCGGGATGTTCCCTGAATTTGTTAACTCCCGGGAGATGTCCGGCACCCACCACGACCACTCCCCGCTCGAAGGAACTGTGTTCCAGACTGATGATGCCGTGCGCCAGATAGGCATCCCGTTCCGTGATCAGCGCATTTGCGCCGGTCGGGGAAAACTTCTGGAACTCGGCAAGGGCAAGCTCGATCATATCCGGATTTGTCAGAGACTCGACCATCTCGGTATCGATACTTTCCGTTTCGTCATCCGTTCCGACCATCGATCTGATCAGGATCCACACGATTTTTATCTTCTCGAGGAATTTCATATTGCCCCAGAATCGGGCGAGGGTTGTGTTGATGTTCCGGTCGATGAGAAGTATTCTGATATTTCGTTCTTCGGCGATTTTGATCGCCTCTTTCATCTCGGCTCCCGGCTCGACACCGACGTTCATACCGATCTTTCGCTGAACATAGGCTAGGATCCACTGAACAAGCATCAGAGTAAAATTCCCTTTTAAGAGACTCTTCACCTCGGGTGCGATAGGTTTTGCCTCCTCATTTGGCAGAATCCCATTCTCCCGTTCCTCAGCCTCCTTCATCTGCTGTTTTAATGCGGCAAAACGCCCCGGATCAAGTTCGATCGCGATCACATCGGGATTTACTGCGTCTATTGCCTCACGAACTTCGTCGATGCTTTTCTGTGAAACATGGGCTGTTCCAACGATGTGTATTTCCGTCATTGTTGTTTATGCAGATGAGCTCCCCGCAGCATCTGCAGGAGAACTCCGCATTGCGGATCTGTATTTCCAGTTCCATCTATATGTATCTGATTACCTGTTCGCGGATCGCGTTCCTGATAACCTCGGGAGCGAAGCCGAGAATGCTTGCAAGAAACATCGCTCCTCCGGCGCCGGACCCCTCTTTGATCTCGCCTTCTGCATAGCGGGCAAGACCTGCATGGCCGATCGATCCGAATTCAGGGTCCACATAATAGGCATCTGCTCCGACCGCGGCGGCCGTTTCTTTGAACGAGGCTGTCTTGTCATCGTAGACATATATCGTCGTCACGATATCGGGAACGGTGTTTCCACGTGCCCGTATCACTGCCGCCGCCGCAAGCATCTGCGTGCCTCCCGCAAGGAACAGTTTTCCCCGGTAGCCTTCGGCGATTCCCGCAGCGACCGGGATCATCGGATCTCCCACCATGGAAACGATCTCGAGCGGATCGGTCACGCCGGTTTTCTGTACCTTTTTCACCGCTTCGGCTGCGATTCTCTCTTTGATGCAGATTGGGTTATCCACCAGGCAGCTGCTGACTTTTGCCTGATAGCCAAGAGCGCGAAGAACGCAGAGTGCGGTCGTCGTCCCTCCCGGCAGGCATTCGCCGAGAACGAGGAGGTCGCGGGTTTGGGAGAGGTATTCACCGAGCCATCGGCCTTTTTCAAAGAGTTCCTTCGCATTGGGAACGGCCCTTCCTTCCCGCGGATCGCCTCCGGCTTTTTCACTGAACTGTATATGGGGGACGGTGACCTCGTGATCCAGACCTGCCGCAATCATGAGAGGTTTCATACCGATCAGATCCATCATCGCGAGAGTCAGGACTGCCGGCGTCGGGCAGCCGGTCGGCGTGTTCGGCGTCATGTCAACGGAGGTTATCTCGCCGTTTATGATAAGTTCGGCGTCTAACGGCGGCACCATCAGACTTTTTGCCGGGCTCTCCCCGGCTCCGGATACTCCATCTATTGTAGAGACGAGGGAGTTTGACAGGATCAGGGCGAACATCGGCGATTCTGCAGAGAAATCCGCTCTCGTTGAAACAAATGACATGATATTATATCATTTAGAACTGACAAGATATAATATAAATGCAGTCACTTCGTGCACTCTTACAGTTCACCACGATCCTCCCTCTGGGAAAACCGGCGGATTATGAATATTTTGCGAAGCGAAGCTGGCTCTATCCGATAGCCGGGTACGTCATCGGCGGTATTGCGGCAGTTCCCGGGCTGACCGCCTGGTATCTCGGCTTTGAAAACTCTGCAATAATTGCCGCCCTCACCCTTGCCTTAGCGGTCTTCATTTCCGGCGGCAACCATTTCGACGGCCTTCTCGATTTCGGCGACGGACTCATGGCGCACGGCAGCAGGGAAAAACGGATTCGTGCCATGACCGACCGAACTACAGGTACCGGGGCACTCGCTCTTGGAATCATGGTCGTTTTGATCTCCTACGCTGCACTCTCATCCACGACCGTTCTGCAGATCGCTTTTGCCGTGTTCATAGCAGAAGTTTTCGGGAAACTGAGTATGGCTCTCTCGTCGGCGCTTGGAAACCCCTTTCACGACGGGATTCAGAAATATATCTACGATCGTTCAAAAAAGCGGTTCTGCATCTATGCCGTAGTCTTGACTCTCCCGCTCTTTCTTCTGCCGGGAAAAATGTATGTTGGGGCAGGGCTCGCAGCGGCTCTCGTCACGTTCCTGTGCCTTCTTTTCCTCGCGCGAAAACTCTTCGGCGGGACGAACGGGGATGTGACCGGAGCGGGTAACGAACTCACCCGGATGGCCGTTCTTCTGGTCGTAGCGGTAATACTAACGTCTGCGTGAGATCGGCTGGTATCCGGACCCTGCGTCATCCGAACACTCAATATCGGTGGCGTTCTTGTCTTCGATCACGGTGTTGAAAAGGACCATCCCGTCCATCAGCTGTTCATCAAGGGATAATCCTCCCTTTGATCCGCGCATTGCCTGGGCATACGGATTCGGGGTAACTCTCCGGTTTACCCGTATTCCTGCGCAGTTCGCACAAAAAACACAGGTAATGTGTACGGAAACTTCCTTGTCCCCGCACATCACGGTCGATTTACCGCTCGGTTTTCTCTCAAGAGGTAATGATTTCATTACAGAGAATACGGGATTATTTTCCTATTAGTCTGTCGGTTCTGTTTGTTTGGCTGAGGAATTATTTTATATGGTTGTAAGATCTATCTGTTTACACTCGTGTTGATTTGAATCGCAATCTTTTGTGTCCTTATCAATGAGTCAAAGTGGAGATACATTATCATGGCAGCAGCAAAGCCCCACATGAATCTTGCCGTTATCGGTCACATTGACCACGGTAAGTCAACAACCGTTGGCCGGATTCTCTTCGAGACCGGTGTCGTACAGCAGCACATTCTTGATGGATACAAGAAAGAAGCAGAATTAGAAGGAAAAGCAACTTTCGAGTTCGCCTGGGTAATGGACTCCCTCAAGGAAGAGCGTGAACGTGGTATTACCATTGATATCGCTCACAAGAAATTCGAAACCCCGAAATACAATTTTACCGTTGTCGACTGTCCAGGTCACCGTGACTTCGTTAAGAACATGATCACCGGTGCATCCCAGGCTGATGCAGCAATCATTGTCGTATCCGGAACCGAAGGCCCGATGGAGCAGACCAAGGAACACGTTTTCCTGTCCAAGACTCTTGGTATCAACCAGATCATCGTTGCCATCAACAAGATGGATGCAGTTAACTACTCCGAAGAGAAGTACAACGAAGCAAAAGAGAAGATGACCAAGCTCATCATGTCCGTTGGATTTAAATCGGCCGAGACCCCCTTCATCCCAATCAGCGCATTCTGCGGTGACAACATTAAAGAAGCATCGGCAAACACCCCCTGGTACAAGGGCCCGACACTTCTTGCAGCACTTGATCTCTTCAAGATGCCCGACATGCCGACCGACAAGCCGCTCAGACTCCCGATTCAGGATGTCTACACCATCTCCGGTGTCGGAACCGTCCCAGTAGGCCGTGTTGAAACCGGTATCCTCAAGAAAGGACAGAAAATCTCCTTCATGCCGGCAAACGTTACCGGTGAGGTTAAGTCCATTGAGATGCACCACGAAGAGTTCCCAGAAGCACTTCCGGGAGACAACGTTGGTTTCAACGTCCGTGGTATTGCAAAGAACGATGTTCGCCGCGGCGATGTCTGTGGTCCGATCGAGAACCCGCCGACCGTTGCAGAGGAATTCACCGCACAGGTCGTCGTTCTCCAGCACCCGTCCGTCCTTTCCGTAGGATACACCCCGGTGTTCCACTGCCACACCTCACAGACTGCATGTATGTTCACCGAACTTAACAAGAAGCTGGACCCCCGCTCCGGACAGGTTAAGGAAGAGAACCCGGCATTCCTCAAGGCCGGCGATGCAGCAATCTGTACCATCACTCCGACCCGCCAGCTCGTCATTGAGACTGCAAAGGAACTCCCGCAGCTCGGCAGATTCGCTGTCCGTGATATGGGTATGACCGTTGCAGCAGGTCTTGTTCTGAGCGTTAAAGCAAAGCAGATGAGATAATCTCATCGCTCACTCGAATTTTTTGTGGTGACTTAGAAAATGCAAAAAGCCAGAATACGCTTGACAGGGACTGATTATGAGAAAGTGGAGACGGTATGTACCCGTATCCGTGAGATTGCAGAACGTACCGGTGTAAATATGGCTGGACCTATCCCCCTGCCGACCAAGAGACTTATTGTCCCAATCCGGAAGTCCCCCGATGGAGAAGGTACGGCAACATGGGATCGCTGGCAGATGCGTGTGCACAAACGCCTCATCGACCTTGACGCCGATGAGCGTGCACTCAGGCAGCTTATGCGAATCCAGGTTCCAAAAGATATCAGCATCGAGATCGTTTTAGAGAACTGAACGGGATCCCCCCATTTTTTTCTTTGGATATATTTTTCTGTTTTTATAATTTTATCACATCCGATATTTTCCGTGTTTCCATTGTACAGATACGGGGCAAGGTTCGTTATTTCAGGACAGATTATCTAGGGTGTGCTGTATAACCTGTTCGAAAATGATCGTTCGGACAAAGATATCCATATCCTATCCTGACAAACATACTTTACGCATCCATGCCTCCGTTCATACAGAAAATAAAAAATCGTATCCGTGTCGAGCACGTGATCTTTGCCATTATGATTCTGGCGATCATTCTCAGATTCGCTTTTCTGGATCTCAAACTCTTTCATCACGATGAAGCGATCCATGCCTGTTTTTCCTATCAGCTTCTGACTATCGGCAATTACCTGTATGATCCGGTATATCACGGACCCTTCCTCTACTACATCACGGCATCCATGTTCGCTCTATTCGGCGACTCCGATCTTGTCGGCAGGATCCTTCCCTGTATTACCGGCTGTGCCCTCATCCATCTCGTCTACTGGCTTTACAGACTGCGGTATCTCACAGGCAAAGTCGCCGTCATCGCGGCACTTTTCCTTGCGATAGCTCCCGAACTGGTCTACTTCTCCTGGTTTTTACGAAATGATATCTTCGTGGCCTTCTTCTCTCTCCTTCTGGTTGTCGCCTTCCTTGCCTGGCTGGATAAAGGCAAATGGTATTATCTGGCCCTCGCGGCCGTGGCGGCGGCTCTCGGCATGTGTTCTAAGGAGAATATGCCGCTGATCCTTGTTACCTTCGGCGTATTCTTCCTCTATCTTCTTTGGACAAGAAAGATCACTCTTCCGGAAAAATGGATACGCGATCTCATCATTGCGGTTATTATCTTCTTTGGCATCATCTTCACCCTGTACTCATCATTCTGGACCCATCCCGAAATGATTCTGCAGGCCGGTCCTATGGCCATCGAACACTGGCTTGCGATGCACAACGAACAGCGGATCGCCGGGCCGCCGGTGTTCTATCTCCTGATGTTTGTCCTGTATGAACTGCCGATACTTATTCTGGCAGTGGCCGGAATCATCATTTTCCTAATGAACGGCAAAAAACGGTCATCTGAAAAAGAAGATGAATCGGAAAATCCGGAGGAACAAGAACAAAAAGAACCAAAAAAGAAGTTCTCATTTGCGGCTTTGTTCCGCCGGCCGGAAGTTCCCGTCTTTGTTGACAGAAAAAAAGGAGTTCATCAGGTTTGCCGTTTACTGGACATTGATCGCCTGCCTGACCTACGCCTACATCGGGGAAAAAGTTCCCTGGCTCTCTCTCCATCAGCTGGTGCCGATGATCTTCGTCGCAGCGTTCTCTCTCACCTTTACCGGAAAATACTGGAAGATCCTTCTTGTCGTATGTGCCGTCATTTTGTTTGCCACTACCTGTTATGTGGCATACACGCCGACGGATATCGCCGAGCCCATTGTCCAGGTTCAGAACTCGGAGGATCTTGTTCCCCTGATGGCGGCGATCGATGCCTCCAACAAGGTTGCTCGTGCGACCGATCAGGCCTGGCCGTTCATGTGGTATTACCGCGGCGATGCCTGGGACAAATTTACGTATTATGGAGCAGTGAAACAAGATCCTTCCACGCTTCTCTCGGGAGACTATGACATCATCATCACTCATGATGACGAGAGTTACGATTCGCTTGACGGGTACGCCAAAGAAACGATTCGGCTGAACTACTGGATCGAATGTTCCGGCACCCGGGAGGATCCCGGTTGGATCGCCTACTACTTCACCCGTGCAGGAAAAATCGGCAGTTACAACTTCGATGTGTTTACCCGTACGATCCAGATCACATAACTACTAAGAGTCTGCCCACCAACATAAGTACATCTATAAGTGATATGTACATGGAAAAGGGAATCGTGGAACTGGAAGAACTACGCAGCAGATTACTGGATCTGACGGTCCGCAGCAATCTGCTGAACTATAAACCGTCTCCCGGCAGATCGATAGAGGTTATCGACGGTGATCCTGCGGATATCTATCGGCTCCTTGTTCTTGATGAGAAGGGGCTGAGGTTTTATCCGTCAGGCAAAGCTTCAAAAACCGAGTCCGAGGATAAACGCATCTGGAAGTATCCTACCTTCTCCAAGACCGCAAAGTATGCCGATCTTATCCTCCATACCCCCTATACCGACATCGAACTCCGCAAAAAACTCTACAGTCTCCAGAACAAAAGCCGGACTGTCTTCGAAGAACAGGGGTATCCGGTTCTCTATCTTGCTCTTGGATTCGTAGAATGGACCGAGCGCGACTGCCCGGCAAAACCCTTCACTGCTCCGCTTCTTCTTATCCCGGTCGATCTGGAACGTCAGAAGATCAAGGAGAACTATACGCTTAGGTGGACCGGAGAGGATCCAACCCTTTCTCTTTCACTGGTTGCAAAACTTGCCGAACAGGGAGTTATTCTTCCCGATCTGGGACATCCGGAGACGGTCGAGGAGATATCGGCGTATTTCAACACTATTTTGGAGACGGTTGCCGAGAAGAATTGGAAATTCATCCCCGGCATCTCTCTTGATCTTTTTAGTTTCCGTAAGTTTGTGATGTTCAAGGATCTGGATCCTGCCGGCTGGGAAGGAAGTTCCCCGCTTGAGGCAAATCCTTTGATCAAAAGGCTCTTCCATCCGGAAGCCGAGACCAATCCTGCCCCGCCCTTCCTGGAAAAAGAGGCGGATCTCCGGCTCCCAAGCGAACGCAGCTTCAGCATTCTGGATGCTGACTCATCCCAGATCGCTGTGATCGAGGAGGCAAAGGCCGGCCGAAATCTCGTGGTCGAAGGGCCTCCCGGCACGGGAAAAAGCCAGACGATCGCAAACATGATTGCCGAGATGCTTGCCGTTGGAAAGACGGTTCTTTTCGTCAGTGAAAAGATGGCTGCTCTCGAAGTCGTGAAACGCCGGCTGGATATGGCCGGTCTTTCCCCGTATTGTCTGGAACTTCACAGCCAGAAAGCAAAGAAGAACGAGATTATTCGCGAACTTGAGAAGAGTCTCCAGCATCCTTCACCCGAGACATCAGGTTCAGCCTATGATCCGGGTCAGATCGATTCGCTTAGATATGAGTTGAGCGGGTATTGTAATGAACTCAAGACGCCGATAGGTGCCTGCGGATTTACGCCCTATGATCTGTTCGGCATCAGAGAGCAGTATAGGTATGAGTTTGAAAGCAGTCCGCACCGGAAAAACTACCGGCTCCAAAAGATTCCGATCGAGAATGCCGTTGCAATGACTCCGGATGAGTACAAGACTTCCGTCTCTGCTTTACAGGAGATTGCATCCTATCTGCCGATCCTGCTTAGGGATGGTGAATTTCTTTCTCAACATCCGTGGGCAATGACCAGACCCGGGCTGATCCTCCCAAGAGATCTGGATGATATCCGCTCTCTGGTAATAACCTATCAGGAAAAGATTCAGGATCTCCAGACCGTCATGCGTGCCGTTTTCGATCTGACGGACATCCCGGTCCCCCGAAGCGAAACAGAGGTCTCACGTATGATCGAGACCTGTAGATATCTGCTGAAGGGGTATTCGATAACGATCGAGATCCTGAAAAATCCTTTGTGGGAAAAACAGGCGGAACTGAACCGTCTTATCGCCAAAATGCAGGATCTCTATGATCATAATTCACGGATCCGGACAAACTTTACGCCGGAGATTTTCCTGCGCAATCCGGCCCGTCTCTACTCGGAGTTTCTTGCGTATTCGGAGAAAGGCACGTTTGGGAAACTATTCTCCGGCGGATATAAGAAACTCAAGGCAGATATTGCCAGATATTGTGTCGGTCCCGTGCCGGATGATGCCAAGATCCTTTCGGATCTGAAGGATGCACGCAATTATCTGACTGCACGGGACGAGTGGGAGCAGGACAAAGGCGTATATCTTTCCCTGTTTGCTCCAGTCTGGAAGGGTGAAGACACCGATCCCGCCTCCCTTCGCAGCTTTGCCGAATGGGTTCTTGCAGTCCTGACGATGGTGCAGGAAGAGCTGATCACACCCCATACAATTGAACTGCTTTGTTCCGGGAAGATTACTCCCGCTGCTCTCACGCCGCTTTTTGAAAAGCTTGAAAAGGCGGTGATCGCTCACAGTGAAGCACGGGACGTGCTGTTTACCCGGCTTGGCATACAGGATCAGGAATCGGAACAGACGTTCGCTTCCGTTCGCAAGCTGACCGATGTATGGATTACGGAGATCGATCGGCTGAGCGAGTGGAGTACGTTCCTGACGTATACCGAGACTTGCTGGAAGACAACGGCAGCTCCTGTGCTCCCTCTGCTATTCACCGATGCAATCTCTGCCGAAGCTCTTATCCCTGCGTATCTTACCGGCCATGCGGATGCTCTTTTGAAAGAAGCATATCGTGTTCGTCCGCTTCTTGCAAGGTTTGCTCAGGCTCCCCATGAACTGAAGATCAAGACCTTTGCCGAGTACGACCGGGCAGCGATCGCTGCAAATGCCGGAAGAATCATTCAGAAACTGGATAAAACGATCCCTGAAATCTATATCGGCGCCTCCCGCGATTCCGAGATGGGTGTTTTGACCGGCGAGTTCAACAGAAAGCGGGGTCATATGTCAATTCGGACTCTGATGACCAAGGCCGGCGGCCTCATCCAGCAGATTAAACCCTGCTTTATGATGAGTCCTCTTTCCGTTGCTCAGTATCTGGATCCCCGTTCCGTTCAGTTCGATATCATCATCTTTGACGAGGCCAGTCAGGTCAGACCGGAGGATGCTTTGGGCGCTTTGATGCGCGGCCGTCAGCTTGTGGTGATGGGTGACTCCCGTCAGCTCCCGCCGACGACGTTCTTTGATCAGATCGAGGGTCCGAATGAGGATGAAGAGGAGTCGGTCGCCGGGATCGGGGATATGGAGAGCCTTCTGCATGTCTGTAAGCAGTCGTATCCGACCCGGCGGCTTCGCTGGCATTACCGGTCGCGGCACGAATCGCTTATTGCCCTGTCGAATGAAGAGTTTTATGACGGAAGCCTGATGGTTTTCCCCTCGCCGCGTCACGAGACGCCGGATCTTGGCCTTTCTTTCGTGCATATGCCGAATACGATCTACGAGCGCGGCAAATCGGGTATTAACAAGGGTGAAGCCCAGGCGGTAGCCGAATCAGTGATCGCCTATTATCAGAGGTTCCCGGACAAGACCCTCGGCGTTGCCACGTTCTCCACCCGTCAGCAGGAAGCCATCCGCCACGAGGTGGATGTACTTCTCCGCGACCATCCGGAGGTCGAGATGCTGATGCGGCCGGCAAACGGCGAAAATTTCTTTGTGAAGAATCTGGAAACGGTGCAGGGCGATGAACGTGATACGATGCTTATCAGTATCGGGTACGGGTTCGATGAAAACCACCAGCTTTCCCGGAACTTCGGACCGCTGAATCAGGCCGGCGGTGAAAGGAGACTGAATGTTCTTATTACCCGGGCAAGGGAACGGTGCGTGGTGTTTTCCAACTTCCGCGGTGCGGATCTGCAGATCGATGCCGATTCTTCTTCCGGGGTTGCCGCCCTCTCACGTTTCCTTACGTATGCGGAAGACCGCTCTTCAATGACAAGCGGATCTGATTTCAGGAGCGCGGATGATGCGGAATATTTCCCTGAATCCGTGGCGCTTATGCTTGAAGATTATGGATATACTGTTTCACGTAACATCGGGTGTGCCGAATTCAGAATCGATATTGCCGTTTCCGATCCGAAAGATCCAGGAGTGTATATGGCAGGAATTCTCTGCGACGGATCGAACTATTGGTCTTCCGAAGTGGCTCGCGATCGTGACCGTCTGCGAAGCCAGGTCCTCGAAGGACTCGGCTGGCATCTCATACGCATCTGGTCTACCGAGTGGTTCCAGCATCCGGTTTCCTGCACGAAGATTCTTCTGGATTTCCTTGCGGAGGTACAAAACCTGGCTGAACCTGTCGTTACGCCGGTGACCGAACCCCCAAAGGAAGAGGTCGAAGAGATCACTCCGGCGTCTCCGGAGCTGATCATAGAAGAACCTCCTGAGGTAAAATCTCCGGCATATGCAAAAGTGATGATCGAGCCGTATGTTTTCTGTAACGCGTGCGATCTGGAGAAGTATCATCAGTTTTCCTCCGTTCCCGATTCAGTACTTGCTACGGCGATACTTCAGATAGTTTCAGTCGAAGGTCCGATTTCTTTGAGCGTGCTGCATGCCCGGATAAAGGAGCTCGGAAGCGTTTCGAAGATGACGCCCGCGATCAAGAAGAAGATCGCTTCACTCGCGGAGGATGAGGTGAATGCCGATCGTTTGACTGTGTATAACGAGGGATTCTACTCAGTTCCAAATAAGGAATTGGCTGCACGCGAACGTCCCGCAAAATGGTCCTGTAATGACGTATCGCTTTTGGAGATCGGTCTTGCAGCGGAGGTCATTCTCGGCAAACAATTTGCCACGCCGAAAACGGATCTTATCCGGCAGACGGCCCTCGTCCTTGGATTCAAACTGACCGCACCGGTTAAGGCAAGGATGGAAATGGGTATCGATGCTGCGATTTCTTCCGGATATATTGCAGCTGAAGGCGATAAACTCATTCGTGCCGCTGAATAGTATCTCCACACCTTTTTTCTGATGGCAGGTCCAATAGAGTGAGCAACAGTATTTCGGGTTTTTAGGTAATATGTTTGAATCGATTTCTGCAGTGACGAACTCCGCAGGGTATCTCCTTGGAGGCGTGGGTGTTACCCTTCTTTTAGTTGGTCTTTCCCTCTTTATCGGTTTTATCTGCGGAATCGTCCTGACTCTTGGCCAAGTCTATGGTCCGCAGCCAGTCCGCTGGTTCGTCGGCGTTTATGTCTGGTTCTTCCGCGGCCTCCCTAATATCGTATTACTGTTTTTGTTTTACTTCGCGCTCTTCCCGTTCATGGGCCTGGATATGCCGGTATTCGGCGTCGCCGTGACCGTACTCGGGCTCAGAAGTGCGGCCTATCAGTCGCAGATCTTCCGTGGAGCTATCCAGTCATTATCGGAAGGTCAGATGCTTGCTGCACGTTCTCTTGGCATGACCAGATGGCAGGCAATCCGCTCGATCATTCTGCCCCAGTCGCTTCGTCTTTCCCTCCCCAGCTGGTCGAACGAGTATCCGGTTCTGCTGACCGATTCGTCGGTTGCGTATGTGATCGGCGTGGCCGAACTCTTGACCAGAACGAGTCAGGTGATTTCCCGGACAGGTGAACCAATGCTGCTGTATCTAACCTGTGCGGTTATATTCATTCTGTTAAATTACGGCGGCATGATGATCATTCAATATGTGGAAAAGAAAGTCCGGATCCCTGGATTCGGCAACAACGAGGCTGAGTGTTTATGAGTGATGTTCCCATTCTCAAAGTAGAGAATCTCTGTAAGTCGTACGGTGATCTCGAGGTTTTGAAATCCGTTTCCTTCGAAGTGCACAAAGGAGAGAAGAAGATTTTCGTTGGTCCTTCAGGTACCGGAAAATCCACGCTTCTCCGGTGTATCAACCAGCTGACGCTCCCTGATAGCGGGTTTGTGTATCTGAACGGCGAGGAGATCGTTCACTCCGGCAAAAAGATCAATGAATATCGGCAGAAGATGGGCATGGTCTTTCAGAACTTCAATCTTTTCGATCACCTCACTGCGATCAGAAACGTTGAGCTGGCTCTGTTGAAAGTGAAAAAGATTGATCGAAAAGCTGCCCGGGAAAAGGCGATGTATGAACTTGAGCAGGTTGGTATGGCCGACCGTGCGGACTTTTATCCTGCCCAATTATCCGGCGGTCAGGCTCAGCGTGTCTCCATTGCCCGGGCCCTTGCCATGGATCCCGAAGTCATGCTTTTCGATGAACCTACCTCAGCCCTCGATCCCGAACTGAAACGCGAGGTGATGGAAGTCATGCGGAATCTTGCAGCGAAAGGAATGACCTGTATCGTCGTTACGCATGAGATGAAGTTTGCCACTTCGTTTGCTACCGAGATCTATCTGATGGAGAAGGGAGAGATCGTTGAGCACGGACCGCCGTCGGAGATCCCTACAAGTCCGAATTTTGTGAAAACACGTGCGTTTATGGGAAGTTACACAGACGAGTGATATGGATAACCTGACTAGTGCATCGGTGCCTGTAGACGGGCTGAGCGGATTTTCCCAGGGGGCCATGGACTCATTTATCTCCCAGATCCCGTTCTGGCAGGATATTCTGCTTCCTGCTCTCTGGAACGGGTTACTGGTGACGATGCAGCTCGTGATAATGACGGCCCCTCTCGGGTTCCTGCTCGGTCTTCTCGTGGCTGTATCCAGAGTCTACGGGCCAACGCCCGTGAAATGGCTTGCAAAGCTGTATGTCATCTTCTTCCGCGGCTGCCCGCTTCTGGTTCTGCTGTTCATCCTGTATTTTGGTCTGCCGTCTCTTGGAATCGTCCTGGGTTCGTATTTCTCTGCCCTTGTTGGATTCATTTTGTGTAACTCGGCATACAACTCCGAGTATCTCCGCGGAGCACTTCAGTCGATCAAACGCGGTCAGTTGCTTGCGGCGAGATCACTTGGCATGACGAAGGCACAGGGGGTATTGTATGTGGTCGTCCCGCAGGCACTCCGCCGTGCTCTTCCCGGCGTCTCAAACGAGTTCATTTATCTGATAAAATACTCCTCGCTTGCGTATGTGGTCGCGGTAATCGAACTTACCGGGGCGGCAAAAATCATTGCAAGCAAGTACTTCATGTACTTCGAAGCATTTGCGGCCGTAGGGGTTTTCTATCTGGTTCTCGTGACGATCACAACGATCGGTGTTCACTGGCTTGAGATGAAGTATGCGATCCCCGGCGTATCGGGCGTCGTTGGAAAAGTTACCAAAGAGCACTAAATCCTTTTAGAAATCATTTAAATATTCTTTTTTCCTATTCTCTATCATGTCATTATCTGTTGATGTTATAGACAAACTTGCTGCGCTTATCACTGCAGCGTTCGGTCTGGTTGCAGCTCTTGCATGGAACTCCGCGATTCAGGCGATATTTAAGGAGATTTTTGGAAGTCAGAGTGATATCCCTGCGATGCTTGGCTATGCCGCTTTTGTGACGATTATTGCCGTTGTCTTTACGGTGTGGATTGGATATGTCTCAGGTAAGACAAAGGAAAAAGTCGACAAAGTCAAAGTAAAGGTCTTTCAGGATAAGAAAGAGTAGAGTTCATCCAAATCTTTTTTTTTCCGGACACGCTTTACTAGTTAGTATGCGAGTCTGTTGTGCCCAGCTGATTCAGGTATGGGATGATGTTGATGCTGCTTTTGCGAAAGCAGATGCTTTTCTTAAAGAATATGCCGGGACTGCAGATATGGTGGTTTTTTCCGAGCAGTTTGCGACCGGATGGCGGCCCGCCCCCGCTCAGGTCTCGGCCGAGGATGTGAAATGCCGGTGGCTCTCCCTTGCGGCGAAGCATAAGGTTTGCGTTGTTGGTTCCTATCAGAAAGTGGAAGCCGGAGGTCTGCCGCAGAATACGATGCTCGTGTGTGGTCCGTCAGGTGAGGTTATTGCCGAGTATTCCAAGATGTATCTGTTTGTGCCGGGAAAGGAGGATCAGTGTTTTTCACCTGGTGTCGAGCCGGTGACGTTTGCATACGGTGGGGTGAAGTTCGGGTGTGCAATCTGTTTTGATCTGCGGTTTCCGGGGTTGTTCCGCGCGTATCTGAAGATGGGGTGTGAGTGTGTTCTGATTCAGGCAGCCTGGCCTGCGGCACGGGTCGCGGATTGGGAGCTTCTGCTTCGGGCGCGGGCTTTGGAGAATAGGGGATTTGTTATCGGGGCTGCGTGTATGGGGTATGATCCTTTGTCAGGTACTGATTACTGCGGGCGGAGTATGGTGTGTGATTGTGAAGGGCGGGTAATTTGTGATGGTGGGGTTTTTGAAGGGGGATGTGTTGGTGAAGCGGATGTGGATGGGGTGAGGAGGATGAGGAGGGAGTGGGGATTGTATCCTTATTCTCTCTGAAAATCATCATCATATCTGATAATGTCTTCTTCTGTCAGAATATCCCCATTTTGAACTTCGATAACTTCCAGCGGGTTAGCTCCAGGATTTGCCAGTCGGTGAATCGTGCCTGCCGTGAAAAAGGTGCTCTCGCCAGTTTTAACTTGGAA
This sequence comes from Methanocorpusculum sp., assembly GCA_965229365.1. Lineage (GTDB taxonomy): Archaea > Halobacteriota > Methanomicrobia > Methanomicrobiales > Methanocorpusculaceae > Methanocorpusculum. The sequence continues at coordinate 844,826 of OZ245878.1, forward strand.
CGTCTTCTCTCCATTCGTGACTTCTGCGAGTCCGCCTGCAACGACCCAATGTTCACTTAGGTGATTATGATACTGAAGAGAGATTCGTTTGTGTGGTGCAACCACTAATTTTTTGATAAGGAATGTTTCGCTTCGCAACAGAGTTGTGTAGGTTCCCCATGGTCTGTGAACGGTTGTTTGACTAACAACTCGGTCATTATTTTTCTGCCGAAGTAACTCTGTGATTTCCCCGATATTCTGGGTCTAATTTTTAGGACAGATCATGAGAACATCTGCCGCGTCGATAATCGCCGTATCGGAAATGCCGATGGTGGAAATCAGTTTGTCTGATATGATGATATTGTTTTTTCCATCCGGTGTGATGTACTCTCCGTTTACCACATTTCCGTCATTGTCTTTATCACTAACTGAATAAAGGGCTTCAAAACTCCCAAGATCGTTCCATGTGATCGATAATGGAACGACTGCGACATTAGGAGTTTTCTCCAGCAGACCATAATCGATGGGACATTTTTGGCGCTAATGCATATGCCTCAGTTATATTATGGCTTAATGCATTGAAAATTTCCGGGGCATATTTTTGACATTCATCAAGAAACATTTTCGCAGAGAAACAAAATATTCCTGCATTCCACAAGTATCCCTCTTTCAGATATTTTTCTGCGGTGTGTCTGTTGGGTTTTTCCACAAATGCTGATACGGTGTAAACTCCCTTGAGTTCGTCTCCGGGTTTGACATATCCATATCCTGTGTGTGGAGTGGTCGGAACAATTCCAAACGTGACGATATAGTTCTTCGTAAGTTCTTCTGCGGCATTGATTGCTTTATTGTAGGTTTCTCTCTCATCTAGAAGTTGATCTGAAGAAAGGACGAGAATTATTGCATTGTTATCTATTTCATGGATTTTGAGTGTCGCATATGTTATTGCCGGCAGCGTATTCTTTCCGCAGGGTTTTTTCAAGAACATTGCAGGAAATGTTGATCTGATTGAGCTGATCATTAACAACAAATTTATGGGTATCATTTGTTACAACAAAAATCTCATTTGGTTTTGAAAATAAAGAATCACGAAAAACCGCCTTTTGGAAGAGTGATCTCTCTCCAAAAAGGGGGATGAACTGCTTTGGATAACTGCTCCGGCTCAACGGAAAAAGACGTGTGCCAAAACCGCCTGCAAGAATTATTGTGTACATGGATTATTTCATATATGTATAAGATGCGTTATTATAATCACAATGGTTATGTATTTGACAACTCTTCAATGATTTTTAAATACCAGCATCTTGAAATTGTTTCATCATTTCTACATAATTTAGACAACATTTTTAATTATAGAATTCAGATCGCGATTCATCCCATCTTGACTCGTAATTCATTCACATTATGATAAGATACTTTTAAGCATTATTCTGTTATTAATCACGATGCCACCATTTATTTGGGAATTGTAGGGATATTACCTGATCCCCCTCTCCAATAGGTTCTAATCCTAGGTTGCGCATATCAGCGTCCACCATAATTTTTACAAGATCATTGAAGGTGATTTTTGGTTTCCATCCCAATACTTTTGTTGCTTTTCTTGAGTCGGCAATTACATCGTTCACTTCTGATGGACGAAATATTTTTTTGTCAAACGAGACGTATTTTTCCCAATTTAAACCGACGTATTCAAATGCTTTTTCCACAAATTCTTGAATATAATAACTTTTGCCTGTTCCAATTGCATAATCGTTTGGTTTATCTTGCTGAAGCATGGCCCACATTATCTGGACATATTCTGGTGCGTAACCCCAGTCACGTTTTATATCAAGATTTCCCATGGTAATTTCTGATTGCTTCCCGGCAAGAATTGATGCAACGCCTTGCGTTATCTTTCGAGTAACAAACGATCTTCCTCTGCGCGGAGACTCATGGTTAAAGAGGATGCCGCTGCATGCAAAGATATTGTAGCTCTCTCTGTAGTTTTGTGTGAGATAGTGTGCATATACTTTTGCACAGGCATACGGACTTCTTGGGTGAAGATGTGTTGATTCATTCTGGGGAGGTGGAGTTAATCGAACATCTCACTGCTGGAAGCCTGATAAAATTTGATATTTTTCTCACTCTTTAGTATTGCCTCCAATAATCTCGCAGTGCCGAGTCCAGTTATGTCTCCGGTATATGTTGGGCAGGAAAAACTAGACCCAACATGACTTTGTGCTGCAAGATTGTAAACTTCATCTGGCATGATATTAGTGATAATAGATGCAATTAAATCTCCATCGGACAAATCACCATGATGTTGAATAATTGTTTTTTTCTGATCCAACAATATTAGAACTTGCCATTCTGTGATGGAATTTTCTGCTTAATCCGTGGACAATATAACCATTTTTTAACAATAATTCTGCAAGATATGATCCGTCTTGCCCTATAATGTCGGCAATCAATGCTGTTTTCCTAATGTTCATCACTCACGCAGTTCATATTAATTAATATATTCAGTTTTATGCATTACTGTTTTTGTCAGATAAATATAACACATTCTGTGGTATATTGTTTGAATTGTTACTAATTAGAAGATTGAACTTTTCTAAATTGTGTTGTGGGGAGAGAGGAGTTGATTTGTTTTATCTTTATGTTCTTACATTGAGTCTGTCCAATCGATACGTCAATACATTGGACAGAGTTTTTTTTTTGATCGAGATAACTTCACCTAGGAATATCATGATTCAACCGTTTCACTATTGACATGGGATTGGGGGGAATCTGCCAAATCAGACTTCTTTAGACTTCTTATCAATAATTTGCAAAATTCATATTCTGAAATCTATTCTGTAAATGGGCTAACATCAATAATTGGAACGTTATAAAATTCATTATTGCAGAGAGCGCTCTGTTGTTTTTCTTGCAATGCACCACATCAAATTTGACGGTTTTTTTGAGGTGTGCATGCTTACGTTCGCACGTTCCCCGCCTTTTCATAGCATCTTTTACCTCCCTTCCATGAAGAATAGTCTGATTTCTGAGATATGCTCCTACCATCTCCCGTTTACCATTCTTGCAGAGAAATACCAGTTTTTCTGTAAGAGACATTTGGGTATTTCCTCCTTTTCCACAGAATGTATTGATCTGTTTTATTATGGTCTTCTCTGAACCTAATTGGGACAATTGCGCGTCAGATCTCAGTTGAATAAGGTGTTTTGCATGAAGTTTCTCAAATATTAACGTGTGTAGCTCTAGGGAGTCATATCCCGCATCCATCAATACACGATCACAGGATACGCCGAGAAGTTCAGCAATCTGAATCAAAAAATGCGCATAGGGTTTGTCATTCTCCGTTCCTTCTGAATGAATCATAAACAAGGGATAAGCCCCCAGATTCAAAATATGTGCTTTATCCATTTTAACCTGATAATGAGGGTTAAACAGACTATTGGGACAATAACGGCTTGCAACTAAAGGAGTGGAATCGATAATTACCTCGGTTTCAGATTTGAGGAAATGGACAATCTTTTTGCTTATCAAAAACATAAGAACTTCCATACCCTCCTCACCTAACCGATATTTCACAAAGTAATGCAACGTACTTGGCGAAGGTAACCAGAGTGGTGATTTTGCCGGAAGAAGGTGGCTGAGATCTTCTTCCGTTATTTTACGCTGAATATGACTATAGGCTATTCTGCGATAAGTCATGACAACAGTCAGTTTTATCAGAAAATCAATGGGATAATGAAAATAATCGCGAAGATGAGGTGAATAATAAGTTTGTTCGATTTTTCGTACAATGTCACTAATGTTGAGCTGGGACATGAGCCAGCAAATGGACATATCCGGAGGGATGACTCCATTGTTGAAATACGTTCGTATTCGTCTTGAAATTCAGACATATCACTCGGCGCAGGGATACATAAAGGTATTGTTCCCCTCCAAAAAAGTCGACAAGAGTAAATGGGGATGAGTTTATATCACAGAATCCACGATTGGACAGACTCAATATGTCTCCGAGCGTATATAACAATTACTAAAATAATAATTAAAGTAAATTAAACACGGTTTACTTAATACGATGTCTTCCTTGATATACCTGAAGGTGATGTAACGTTTTCCCGGTATTGAATGATAATCGTAACAGTAAGAAAAGTACGGTAAAATAAAAGGGGAGAATGGAGAAGAGATGCCGAATCAGCGGATCTCGTGGATGACCATGCCTGAGAGCAATTTCGGCTCGAACCAGGTCGATTTCGGCGGCATGATCAGGCCCGCATCGGCCACATCGATCACCTGCTGGGCAGTGACCGGCTGCATAATGAATGCCGCCGAGTATTCACCGTTGTCGACATCTCTGATGACATCTGCAAGAGGAGCGATGCCGCCGACAAAGGATATACGCGGATCGCCGCGGGGATCGAAGATCGCAAGCATATCGTCTAAAACGAGCTCCTGCAGAACCGAAACATTGAGCCGTGAAATGGCATCGGCCGCGGAATTGACCGGACGGGTCAGTTCATACCATTGGCTTTCAAGATAGAGGTGGATGATGTGCATAGATCCATCGTTCTTGACGGGGATCATATTTTTGGATGTATCGACTTTCTTTAACGGCGTCACGGTAAATCTGAGAGCAAGATCGCCTAAGAACTGATCGGTATTCATGCCGGCGAGATCCCTGACGAGACGGTGATATCCGTAGATCCGGACCGAGTCGTGCGCAAAGAGAACACTCATGAACTTTTCCGCATAGGGAGTTGCACGACCCTCGGAAGTCCTTCTTTCCAGAACGTTGGCCGAGGACTTCGCCCGGTGATGACCGTCAGCGATGTAGAGGTTGGGAATTCCTTCAAAAAGTCCGGTGATCTTTTCAACGTCAGCGGGGTCCGCCACCCGGAAGATCCGGTGAAGATTGCCGCCGGCAGAAATATATTCGCCGTCGGGCGTATGGGCGGCGGCGATGCTGACCAGAGTCTGATGGATGAGGCCCGAGTCTTTATAGAGTAAAAAGACCTGGCCGGTGTGGGCGGACACCGCATCGATATGCCGGGTCCTGTCCTCTTCTTTGTCGTAGCGTGTAAGCTCGTGTTTTTTTATCGTATCATTGTTGTATTCTTCTACCGAGACACAGGAAATGAGCCCGGTGAACAGTTCGCCGCCAAGCATTATCTGATAGATGTAGAATGAGGGGGTCTCATCTTCCTGAAAAAGTCCCTCGGTCTTCATCTTTTCAAACATTTCTGTGGCCCTCGCATACACGCGGTCGTCATGCGGGTCGATATTCATTATTTCCGCATCGGGACGAATAACGCGGAGAAGAGAACGTTCATTTTTTTCTATTTCAGCAGCAGCCTCTTCGGCGCTGATCACATCGTATGGAACGGACGGCACGCTACGGTATGCATCCGGAGCGGGGCGAAGACCGGTGAAGGGATATACGCTAACCATTATGCTATATTGGTTAGCGCCCAATAGTAAAAATAGCAAATGGTAACCTTTAGAGGAGTGGGCGGAACTGCCGCCGGCTGTCTGATCAGAAAAGCAACGATCGAAGATATTCCGGATATATACCGGGTCGAACTCCTGTGTTTTCCCGATCCCTGGGATTATAAGGCAATGCTTGAGATGATGACGGTTTTTCTGACCTCGTTTTATGTAGCGGAGGCGGAAGGACGGATCGTCGGGTTTTCCGCTGGTGCAATTGAAGAGACCGATCAGGAAAAATACGGTCATATCTGTAATCTTGCCATCTCCCCGGAGATGCGGGGATTTGGCATCGGCAGACTTCTGCTCCGTAAACTGGAACGGGATTTTTTTCTGGCGGGATGCTCTGGCTGCAGCCTTGAGGTCCGAGTAAGTAATAATTCTGCGAAGGAATTCTACAAAAAAATCGGGTATGAGGATGTCATTTTATTTGGAGGGTATTACAAGGACGGGGAAGACGCCGCTGTGATGATGCGCTGGTTCTAAATGTCTCCGAAAAATACGTTTATGACGGAAGACCTCGGATAAGAAATTACCATGATGCAAATCCATTTCAAAAAGCGGAGTGATATTCAAACTACCAATGCCGGAAATGAAGAGTATCCGCCGGGCCCGGCTGATCACAGTATGACTATCGTTAAGGACAGACGTTACGGGTTTATCCCCCACCCCAGATTCAAAAAGAGAAGAGCGTACTGAGGATCGACATCCCCAAGGCTCTTGGGATTTCTTTTTCTCTATTTTTCACCTTTGTACACAAAGCCGTCGGCTATGCGTTCATCCTGAAGCTTTCCCCATGCCTCCATACCCTTTTCACAATACAGTTCATTGTCCTGTTTTACTATTGGGCATCCTTTCATCAATTCGATGAAATGCTCGCACGGGTAATTTTCACATACCGCACACATCTATATATCTTTCTCTTTTGCACATATCCTAATTGTACAGCCGGGATTTCCGCTGCCTTCGCGGCATGAAATGCAGAGTCCATTCTCTGCCACGTCTTTTAAAAACGGCCAGAAACCGTCACCTCTGGAAATCATATGAATGATTTCCTCAAACCCGGCCGTTTTCATTTCATTGTACAAGTGTTCTGCAGCAGGCTTGATTTTCGCCATGACTGCACAATTTTCGCAGTAAAGACCGCAATAACAGCTGTATTTTATATCCATAAGATCACAACCCGCATTGTCTGTAGGATTACTATAAAACTATAGTAATATTCTGTATTTCAAACTTTCCGAGAAAATACAATTCCAAATTGTCTTGATTGGAGAGTTTATATGATTGAGACACCGATAAGAAATCATGAAAGAGAGCAAAGATCTGATTGGAACCCCCTTGCCTGTGAAAACTCTCATCGATTATCAGGAGGGATCGGTCGTATCCCGCATGATCATCAATAAAAAAGCCGGTACGGTGACGGCATTTGCTTTTGAGAAGGGCGAAGGACTTTCCGAACACTCGGCCCCTTACGATGCCCTCGTCATTGTCATCGAGGGAGAAGCCGAGATCCCCATCGGCGGGGTACCGCATTTGGTGAAAGAAGGCGATATGCTGATCATGCCGGCAAAAATCCCACACGCGGTCCATCCCCTTTCCCGGTTCAAAATGATTCTCGTGATGATTCACGAGTGAAAATATCCGCGTGATTTTTCGGAAAGCATCCATTCGCCAAAACTTTTTTTCGGCAAAAATCCCGCATGCGAAATATTTCCGGCCCTGATTTATACAAACCAAATGCCCAATAGAGAGAGTGGAAAATTGTGTTCCATTACCATTGAAAGAATACGAAAAAACGTTTACTCTCTCGGAAAAAAATGGAGGTACTGCATATGAGCGGAATTCGTTAAAACAAAAAGGCAGTTGTTACCAGCTTTATTATTTCAAACATCGACCCACCAGGATTAATTGACGCACCACAAGTCAATCCACACTCAATACTCTTTATAGGATTAATAGATAACCGACTCTTTTCTTCTTTCTTAAAAAAATTGCTACGAGATTTTGTTTTCACTTGACAGAGATTGCAACACAAAGAGCCATGTTTTTCATAACGCCTGTGACAGGCCTGATCAAAACTGATCAGAACCAAAACGGCCGATAGGTCCGATACATCCATCAGCATATGAAAAAAGAACGTACATACTGCCAAAAAAAGGTTGTTGGAAATTTTTATGATCGTTCTGATGGAGTTTTACAGCAGCAGAAGCACCGGTACGAATACCAGTGAGATCATTGCCATAAGTTTGATCAGAATGTTGATCGAAGGTCCGGACGTGTCTTTGAACGGGTCACCGACAGTGTCACCAACAACAGCTGCTTTGTGAGCGTTAGAACCTTTTCCGCCGAAGTTACCGAGTTCGATATACTTCTTTGCATTATCCCATGCTCCACCGGCATTTGCCATTGTGACTGCAAGGAGGAAACCGCAAACAAGGGATCCAACTAAGAGACCGCCGAGTGCCAGCGGACCGAGGATGAAACCAACTGCGAGTGGTGCAACGATCGCGAGAAGACCCGGAAGGATCATCTTTTTGATAGCTGCTTTGGTAGCGATCGAGACAGCGGATGTGTAGTCCGGCTCTGCAGTACCTTCCATCAGGCCTTTAATCTCTTTGAACTGACGGCGGACTTCAACGACGATCTTCTGTGCTGCATCACCGACTGCTGTCATGGTAAGAGCAGAGAAGAGGAATGGAAGCATACCGCCGATGAGGATGCCGATGAAAACTTTCGTGTCCAGGATATCGATTGCATCGATGCCGACAGCAAGAGCGTAGGCGCTGAACAGTGCGAGACCGGTAAGAGCGGCTGAACCGATTGCAAATCCTTTACCGATTGCTGCGGTCGTGTTTCCGACTGCATCAAGCGTATCGGTGATGTCGCGAACGGAGTGGTCCTGGTGGGACATCTCAGCGATACCGCCTGCGTTGTCCGCGACCGGACCGTATGCATCAACTGCAAGGGAGATACCAAGGGTAGAAAGCATACCTACTGCTGCGATACCGATACCGTACATGCCGGCAAACTGGTATGCAATATAGATTGCAACTGCGATGATGAGAACCGGCCAGACGGTCGACTCCATACCTTTTGCAAATCCGCTGATGATATCGGTGGCTGCACCTGTCTGACAGGATTTTGCAATGCCTAAGGTCGGCTTGTAGTCGAACGAAGTGTAGTACTCCGTGATCAGGCCGATCAGGAAACCTGCAACGAGACCTGCGATGGTTGCAAACCAGATTCCCATACCAAGCGGGGCTGCAAACATGAATCCCATACCGATCTGACCGTATAAGAGGAAACTGGTTACACAGTACGTCAAGATGATGGAGATGATGATTGCAACAACAAGACCGGTATTGAATGCCTTGTGGATTGCGGAACTCTCATTCTTCTTTGTACTAACTAAGAGCGTTCCAACGGCTGCTGCAATGATACCGAATGCTGCGATGAGCATCGGAAGGAGAATAAGGTTTAATGCTGCGACAGTTTCGCCGAAGAGTTCGGATGCAAATGCTGCACCGGCAACACCAAGCGCCATGGATGCGATGATCGAACCGACATAGGATTCGAAAAGGTCGGCACCCATACCAGCAACATCACCGACATTGTCACCAACATTGTCGGCAATGACTGCCGGGTTTCTCGGGTCGTCTTCTGGGATACCTGCTTCGACTTTGCCGACAAGGTCAGCACCGACATCGGCAGCTTTGGTAAAGATACCGCCGCCGACACGGGCGAAGAGAGCCACTGACGAGGCACCAAAACCGAAGGAGGCAAGAATGGAAACTACAAGGTTAACATTGTCAACACTGCCGAATCCGCCGTTGATCATTACAAGGAGAATGAACACGATGGACAGACCAAGAAGACCGAGACCGACCACGGACATACCCATGACCGAGCCGCTTGCAAAGGAAACTTTCACAGCGTCCGCGATTCCGCGTTTTGCTGCATTGGTTGTTCTTACGTTTGCTTTTGTTGCGCTGTGCATTCCGATATATCCTGCAGTTGCCGAGAGCGCTGCACCGATGACGTAACAAAGGGCTGCCCACGGGGAAATGAGGATAGCGAGAATAATTGCAATAACGACGACAAAAGCTCCGATTGCACGATACTGACGATTCAGAAAGACCATTGCGCCAAGGTGAATGGCTGCAGCGATCTTCTGCATCTTCTCATCGCCTGCTCCCTCTTTCTTCACGATGGAGAAGGAGTAGAGAGCAAAGAGAAGGCCTAAAACGGCACATATTGGAGCGAGATAGATCAAATCCATAGGTATAGAAAACCTCCATAAAATTGGGATGGTTTCTCCTTATGTTAATGGGTGGAGGAGCTAATAATACTAATCCCTTGCCGGAACGAAGAGAGTCTGTCCAATCGATACGTCAATCCATTGGACAGAGTTTTTTTTTGATCGAGATAACTTCACCTAGGAATATCATGATTCAACCGTTTCACTATTGAAATGGGATTGGGGGGAATCTGCCAAATCAGACTTCTTTAGACTTCTTATCGATAATTTGCAAAATTCATATTCTGAAATCTATTCTGTAAATGGGCTAACATCAATAATTGGAACGTTATAAAATTCATTATTGCAGAGAGCGCTCTGTTGTTTTTCTTGCAATGCACCACATCAAATTTGACGGTTTTTTGAGGTGTGCATGCTTGCGTTCGCACGTTCCCCGCCTTTTCATAGCATCTTTTACCTCCCTTCCATGAAGAATAGTCTGATTTCTGAGATATGCTTCTAATATCTCCCGTTTACCATTCTTGCAGAGAAATACCAGTTTTTCTGTAAGAGACATTTGGGCATTTCCTCCTTTTCTCCAGAACGTATTGATCTGTTTTATTATGGTCTTCTCTGAACCTAATTGGGACAATTGCGCGTCAGATCTCAGTTGAATAAGGGGTTTTGCATGAAGTTTCTCAAATATTAACGTGTGTAGCTCTAGGGAGTCATATTCCGCATCCATCAATACACGATCACAGGATACGCCGAGAAGTTCGGCAATCTCAATCAAAAAATGCGCATAGGGTTTGTCATTCTCCGTTCCTTCTGAATGAATCATAAACAATGGATAAGCCCCCAGATTCAAAACATGTGCTTTATCCATTTTAACCTGATAATGAGGGTTAAACAGACTATTGGGACAATAAAGGCTTGCAACTAAAGGAGTGGAATCGATAATTACCTCGGTTTCAGATTTGAGGAAATGGACAATCTTTTTGCTTGAGTCTGTCCAATCGTGGATTATGTGATATAAACTCATCCCCCATTTACTCTTGTCGACTTTTTTGGAGGGGAACAATACCTTTATGTATCCCTGCGCCGAGTGGTATATCTGAATTTCAAGACGAATACGAAAGTATTTTCAACAATGGAGTCATCCCTCCGGATATGTCCATTTGCTGGCTCATGTCCCAGCTCAACATTAGTGACATTGTACGAAAAATCGAACAAACTTATTATTCACCTCATCTTCGCGATTATTTTCATTACCCCATCGATTTTCTGATAAAACTGACTGTTGTCATGACTTATCGCAGAATAGCCTATCGTCATATTCGGCGTAAAATAACGGAAGAAGATCTCAGCCACCTTCTTCCGGCAAAATCACCACTCTGGTTACCTTCGCCGAGTACGTTGCATTACTTTGTGAAATATCGGTTAGTTGAGGAGGGTATGGAAGTTCTTATGTTTTTGATAAGCAAAAAGATTGTCCATTTCCTCAAATCTGAAACCGAGGTAATTATCGATTCCACTCCTTTAGTTTCAAGCCGTTATTGTCCCAATAGTCTGTTTAACCCTCATTATCAGGTTAAAATGGATAAAGCACATATTTTGAATCTGGGGGCTTATCCCTTGTTTATGATTCATTCAGAAGAAACGGAGAATGACAAACCCTATGCGTATTTTTTGATTCAGATTGCCGAACTTCTCGGCGTATCCTGTGATCGTGTATTGATGGATGCGGGATATGACTCCCTAGAGCTAAACACGTTAATATTTGAGAAACTTCATGCAAAACCCCTTATTCAACTGAGATCTGACGCGCAATTGTCCCAATTAGGTTCAGAGAAGACCATAATAAAACAGATCAATACGTTCTGGAGAAAAGGAGGAAATGCCCAGATGTCTCTTACAGAAAAACTGGTATTTCTCTGCAAGAATGGTAAACGGGAGATATTAGAAGCATATCTCAGAAATCAGACTATTCTTCATGGAAGGGAGGTAAAAGATGCTATGAAAAGGCGGGGAACGTGCGAACGCAAGCATGCACACCTCAAAGGTGGCTGAGATCTTCTTCCGTTATTTTATGCCGAATATGACGATAGGCTATTCTGCGATAAGTCATGACAACAGTCAGTTTTATCAGAAAATCAATGGGATAATGAAAATAATCGCGAAGATGAGTTGAATAATAAGTTTGTTCGATTTTTCGTACAATGTCACTAATGTTGAGCAGGGACATGAGCCAGCAAATGGACATATCCGGAGGGATGACTCCATTGTTGAAAATACGATCGTATTCGTCTTGAAATTCAGACATACCACTCGGCGCAGGGATACATAAAGGTATTGTTCCCCTCCAAAAAAGTCGACATGAGTAAATGGGGGATGAGTTTATATCACAGAATCCACGATTGGACAGACTCTATATCTGAGTTGCTGACGAACCGTGTTTTTCCGGGATGACCATACAAGATAAGCGAGATATGGGCCTGAATTTCAATTATGGTTCTGTAAATCGCCAAAATTTCCGGCGCAATGCTTTGTGTGAATGCCCGATTTAAGACAAGCTTATATGTAATGACTGTCTAGGTGATGACAATTATGAATGATCTGCAGGCAAGGATTACGGGAGGTTTGTTCGGATGTGCGGTCGGCGATGCTCTCGGAGCATCATTCGAAGGATCAGGTAGGGATGAGAAAAGAGAGATTCGCATGTCCGGCGGCGGGCAGTTCAATCTGAAAATCGGAGAAGGCACCGACGACACGCTGATGATGCTGGCTTTGGCAGAGACGTACTGTGAGACTGGATATTTCGACCGGACGGTTTTTCTGCAGAAGGTCATCCTTACACTCCGCGAAGATGATACTACGTTCGGCAGAACAACCAAAACAATGACAGCGCTTCTTGAACAGGGCTGTTCTCCGGAGGCGGCCGTATCTGCACTCCACACCGTTTGCGGGAGCAGAAAAAACGGCAGTGTAATGCGGACGATTTCAGTTGGCCTGGTGATGACAAATGACGTTGAAGAAACGGCCAGAAAGGTGTCGGCCTATACGCATTACGATAAAACGGCCGGAGACTGCTGTGCGGTAATATCCAAAGCCGCAGAAGGATTGGTTGCGGGAAAATCGAAAGCCGAGATCTTTTCGGAGATTGGGGAGACGTATCTTTCAGGGGAACTCATCCCATCCATCGACCCGATAGAAACGACCAGATGCGCCCTCGCCTGTTTTCGGGATGGATACAACTACACGGACGTTATTCGCCGTGCCTGCGTTTTAGGAGGGGACACGGATATGATCGCTTGCATCGTCGGAGGACTTGCAGGGATTCTGTGGGGGTTCCAGAAAACCTGATTGATACGTTACTCATGAAAAAAAGGATCGATAACGCCGCCCTGAAACTGACTGAACGAGTCGAAGAGAAGCGCTGGCTTTAAACTCAGCCGGAACTTACGTTGGAACCGGGCGCATCTCGACGAGTTTCAGGTTCTTTGTTCCTTTCGGACACTCGGAGTAGGGACCGAGAACTTCCAGAACCACATATCTGCCATTTTTGGTTAGCCCGTCCGGGTGACAGAATGCATATCCTTTACAAAACACGTCATCGCAGACCGGAATATATGTTATCCGCGTCCTGCGGGTCGCCTGACTTGTTGGGATGACTGCCGTGATAATTGTTTCCGCCAATTCCACGGCCTTTGCCCCGCCTTCATGTACGGCGCAGTCGTGCTTTGTTTTTCTGACCGAGATAACACGGTACCTTTTTCCTTCGCGAAGCTTTGAGTTATGACAGACCTTTGCCACTTTGCATGATTCGCACTCGGGTGCTTTTCCGGCATACACGAACTCGGCGCCTTCATGGGCTAAAACCGACCCGACGATTGTTACGATTGTTTCTTCCTTGTCCATACTTTACTCCTCATATAAGCGGGCGACCAGACATTCTGCCTGCTCTCTGGTAGTATCCTCATCAAAGATAGTGTATCGTTCGGGGCGGATCTCTTTTGCCCGAAGAATAGCCTCGATTACAATGTCGTCAGGGATTCCCATCTCTTTCGACGTTGTCGGAGCGCCGATCCGCCGAAGAGAGTCCCGGATTCTCTGCCAGTCTCCTTTATGCATGATCATACTGATGATCGTTCCAACCCCGCAGGCTTCTCCGTGAAGAACTTTTCCGGGAATCAGACGCTCGAGCATGTGGGCAAACTTATGCTCGCCACCGGATGCCGGGCGCGAACTTCCGGCGATACTCATCGCAACACCGGAGGCAAACAACGCCTTTACAACGATCCAGGCCGCATTTTCATCGAAGGCTTTGATCTTTTCTGCATTTTCCACCATCAGTTCCGCCGTGATCATCGAGAGCGTCATCGCATACTCGCTGACCTGCTCGCCGGTTTTAGTTTTTGAAAGATCCCAGTCGAGAACCGCGGTATAGTTGGCAACCATATCCGCATACCCGGCGGCCATCAGCCGGTGCGGGGCTCCGGCAATAATTCCCGTGTCGGCGACGATTGCCAGAGGAGGATGGGCTGCCACGCTCACGTTCCCGTCTGCGGTCATAATCGAGGCCCGCGAAGAGGCGATACCGTCGTGGGATGCGGCGGTTGGAACACTGATGAACTGGATATCGAGATTGTAGGAGACGACCTTGGCCGTATCGATAACCCGCCCACCGCCTACTGCGATGATCAAAACCGCACCGATATTCTGAGCAAGATCTTCGATCCTCGCGATCTCTTCATAGGTGATCTCCCCGACTACTGCCGTTGTGACCTGCCGATCTTCCAAAAGCCGGAGAACCTCGAGGCCCACGGTCTGCAGGGTCGTGTTTCCCGAAAGAAGAAGCAAAGGACCGGTGATGCCCAGATCGGTGATGACGTTTGGAAGTTGAAGCAAAGCATCGTGACCGGCGATCACATCCCTCGGCATCTGAATCCACCGGGATTTGTCAAAGGTTTTATCCTTGAGTATCCTATTATTCTTAGCTTCCATGGTCGTGATCCTATATGTTAAATGAATTATATGCGTGGATAGTCGAACTGGATGGCTCAACTTATACAGTCATCCAGACGATATTGTATGCTTTATTAGTCCTCTTGGGACTGTATATACTTTACCGCTGTCTGAAAAAGGCAAATATTGCAATCGATACGCCTTTGATCCTCACCGGTCTGACATATATTATTCTTGGAGGACTGCTTCGCGTCGTCGAGGATACGGGCATGGTCCCCGAACCCTGGTGGATCCTGTTTGTGACTCCGCAGGTCTATTTCCTCACCATGTTCTTTGCGATGGCGATGTTGTTTATCTCCTATCAGCTGCAGAAGAACAAGAAAGTCGTGTCGTATACGACGCCATTTATGCTTGCCGGCGTTATCTCCTCCCTCATCGTGGCAGGATTTCTGATCTGGTTCGGGTTTACCCAGGCGACCGATGTGGATGTGGGTGCGGGAATTCTGGTCCTTCTGATAGCAGCGGCGGCGGCGGCTCTTTGGGCGGTTCTCAGGTATCTGTTCCGCTGGGAGTATGTGAATCATCCTCTGTATCTGGTTTTGATTGCCGGACATATGCTGGATGCCTCGGCAACGAGTTATGCCCTCGCATTTAAAGGATACATTGAGCAGCATGTTCTTGGAAGCACGCTGATCGAGCTTACGGGAACGCCGTATGTGATGTTCGCGCTGAAGATCGTTGTGCTGATCCCCGCCATCTGGATTCTGGAAAAGTTCCGGAAAGAAGAAGGAATGGAAGCGATCTGGCATCTGGTCCTGCTTGCGATGATCGTCGTGGGTCTTGCTCCCGGCCTTCGGGATGTTCTGCGCATGGTTCTTGGCATCTAGTCTTCCACTCCGGATCGACATTCTTTTTTTATTTTTCTCTGAAATACGATTTCGTCCCCGCACTACCCCACAATACTCATAATACCCTGCAACAAATATATACGGAATGAAAGCATGCATTATGTGCGGGGGAGAAGGGACTCGTCTTCGTCCGCTAACATTTGAGCGGCCGAAACCCTGTATCCCGATAGCCAACAAACCGTCGATCGTACATCTGGTTACACACCTTGCCAACCTCGGCTTTACCGACATCGTTTTGACTATAGGATACTTAGGTGACGATATCCAGAACGCACTCTGCGACGGATCCCTCTACGGAGCAAATATCACCTACGTCTCCGAAGAAACAAAACTCGGGACCGCCGGCAGTGTGAAAAACGCCCAGAAGTATCTTGAAGATGCTCCCTTCCTCGTGGTCGGCGGCGACCACATGACCGATCTCAACCTTCTGGAGTTTTACCGGGACCATATGAATTCCCCGGCAATCACTTCGATCGGTCTGATCAGTATTGAGGACCCCCGCGAGTTCGGTATCGCCGAGATCGATGCTTCCCTCAGGATCCAGAGATTCAGAGAGAAACCGGCACCCGGAGAGATCTTCTCCAACCTCGCAAGCACGGGCATCTATGTCTGCGACCCGAAGATCTTCGAGTTCATTCCGGAAAACACCAAGTTTGACTTCGCCAAAGACCTCTTCCCGCTTTTGATGGAAAAAGGATATCAGCTCAACGGCTGGCTGACACGCGGAAACTGGACTGATGTCGGCAACCCGGCGATGCTGCGTGCCGCCGAGAAATGGATCCTGCAGGAAAAGACCGTGACGAGCGTTTCCGGGACCCTCAATATTAAGGATGCGCATATCACCGGACCCGTGACACTTGGAGACGGAGTGACGCTTGGCTCGGGATCGAGGATCGTCGGTCCGGTAATCGTTGGAAACGGAGTCATGATCGGAGAAAACGTCATTATCGGCCCTTATACCAGCATCGGAGAAAACTGCGTTATCAAAAACAATGCAAAAATATTCTCGTCCTCGATCTACAACGGGGTCGTCGTCGGATCCAACACCACGATTTCGGGCAGCATCATCGACGTCAATACCAATATGGGTGACAACTGTTCCATTGAACACAACACCGTGGTCGGCCCACGTTCGATCCTGCAGAACAATATAACCATCCACTCAGGGACCAGACTCTGGCCGGAAGTCATTGTCAAGGAAGGAGCGATCATAAAGGTCCATCTCCTGAACCCCAAGTTCGACTCGCGCTTCGAAGGATCGTAAAAATAGATTTTTTTACATTGACTGGGATGCCTTTTCTTTGGCTTCCCGGAATTTATTGATCAGCTCGCGGTTATTTCCATTCGCAAACGAGAGCGCCTTGTCGAAAGACTCGATCGAATCCGCGTATTTTCCAAGAAGCATCTGTTCGTATCCTTTGTTGTACCAGGCATCCGCGTCGTTTGGAAGAGCGATTAACACCCGGCGGAAACAGTCATACGCCTCCTCATGTCTTCCAAGGATGCTGAGCGCCATCCCTTTGTTGTTCATGGCGCCGGTCATTGAGCGTTCGTATTTCAGAGCCTTGTCGTAGTAAAAGAGCGACTCTTCGTGTCTCCCAAGAGAAGACAGAGCATTGCCGCAGTTGAAGTAACTGACCGAATGACCCGGGGCGATCGTGAAGGCCGCTTTGTAGCAGGTGACCGCGTCCTCAAGTTTACCGCAGTCATACAGCATCGTGGCACGGTTAAACCAGTGTTCCGGACCGCGGGGTTCCAGATCGCAGACATGCGCCATGACCTTATCGGCCTCGCTGAATTTTTTTGCAATCGACATCATCCGTGCATGGCTGGTAAGGAAAACCACGTCATCAGGGGCAAGAGAGAGAGCCTTTTTGAAACATTCATCCGCCTCGTCATACCGGTGGAATGTTGCCAGAGCATCTCCTTTATTGTGATAATAGACCGCCGAGTCCGGGCGGAGTTCGATCGCCCGGTCGTAACAGGGTATCGAAGCCTTCTCTTCATTGACCAGAGCAAGGATGCGGCCCTTCTCATGCCAGGCGAGCAGGTTCTCCTTATCGCAGGCGATCGCTTTATCGAGACAGTGAAGAGCATCGGTATATCGTTCGAGTCTGATATATGACTCGGCCTGAGAAAGCCACATTGCAGAGTCGGCTTCTTTTGAAGCTTCTGTTGAAGCGGCATTCTCCTGTTTTTTGAACCTATCGAACAATCCCATGTACTGATAAACCAGTATGCGTTAAAAGGTGATGAACGATTCGGAAAACATAAGGGAGAAAAAATCCGGTGTACCGTAAAATGCTTATAACAAACTCTCTAAAGTGTTAGTCAATGATACCCTCCTCTCTTTCTGAGTTCCTCACGTATCTTCGCAGTCTGGGATTCTTTAAACGTCTGTTTTCCTGGAAACAGGTGATAAGCCGGGCCGAAAACGCATATGCACAATATCTTGCGGAGGTAAAGGAAGCGGAACGGAGATATCAGGACCTCGAACAGCGGTTCAGCCAGGTTTCCGGAGAACTGCAAAGAGAGCTCCAGAGATCCTCTTCTCTTGAAGGGCTGCGGAATACCGAACAGAAAGCCTCGGAGAATCTACGGGACAGATTCGAGATCGCGGCACGGGAACTGGAAACCGCACGGGGAAAACTGTTCGGCATTGAAAGGATGCATGAAGAGCAGAACATCACCGAGGTTGAACGCAGAAAGGAAGAGACGGAAAGATACCAGCGGCTTGAAACAAAGAGCCTGCTGCTTGCAGAAGAACTCACAGCCGCGAAAGGGAAGATAGCTGCTCTCGAGGGAGCACGCGAGGAGCAGAATTACGCCGAAGTCGAGCGCAGAAAAGAGGAGCGGGAAAGATATCTGAATCTCGAGACGGCATTCAACGAACTCACGGAAAACCTGACCCGGGCAAAAGGAAAGATCGCAGCTCTCGAAAGTCTGCGGGACGAGCAGCTTTCGGCCGAAGCTGCACGAAGAAAAGAGGAGGCGGAAAAGTATCTGGAGCAGAAAGAAAAACTGGATATGGTAACCCAGGATCTCATCGAGGCAAAAGAACAGATCTCCGCATACGACAGTGTCAGAGAAGAGCAGACGGCAGAATACAGCAGAAAGATCGAACGGATAAACACGCTGTATGATCAGCTGAAATCCGACCGTGAAACCCTGGCAAATGAGCAGATGGACAGCCTGGTCAGAAAGCAGGAGGAGCTTGCCGTCTCCTGGCAGAAGCATGAAAGCGAGGTCGCAGAAAGTATTCGAACCATCTGCAGAAAGCATGATTTCGTGTGGTGCGAGAAGTGCGAATACCCGCACCAGGGAACGCCGGACAATGTTGTTTTGATCGGCAAGATGTACACCATCTTCGATGCGAAGAGTCCGAAAAATTCCGAAGAGCTCGAAAACTTCCCGACGTATCTGAAAACTCAGGCCGAGGCGATGAAAAAATACTGCAAACACGACGACGTCAGAAAGGAAGTGTTCCTCGTGGTTCCGTCAAGCACGCTTGATGTTCTCACGACCTATCATTATGATCTCGCAGAGTATGTGGTCTACATCATCACGCCCGAGGCACTGACGCCGATCCTACAGATTTTACGGCAGATCGAGAACTACGAGTTCACCGACACGATGAGCCCCGAAGATCAGGACAAACTCTGCAGATTCATCGGCAAACTCTCCCATGCAACCAAAAGAAAGATCCAGATAGACACCTACTTCTCCCGGGAACTTATCGACGCGCTGAGAGGGATCGACGCCATCCCCGAGAATTTCGCCGCCGAGATCGGAAAATACGAACAGAAAGCAAAACTCAACCCGCCGATGGAAAAGCGGGTCAAGATGATCGAGATCGAAGACGTGGAAAACGAAGTCAGAAGAATGGAAACCGAGATCCCCGTGAGAACGGCGGTCGAGTGATTATTTTTTTCCTTCCGCGGTCATCAAAGCATTTTTTATGATTCCCGCAAGGATCTGGTTACTGGTATTTGCCGCCTCTTTCAGTGCCTGAATCACCGGCTCACCGCCGATATTTCCAAGTGAAGCCGCAGCTGCGGCACGAATTCCGGGTTTTGGATCGGCAAGACATGTTATCAGGGCTGGCACAACCTCCGGTCTCGCCGAGTTGCCAAGGGCAGACGCGGCGGCACGGCGGACGCCCGGGACCGGATCTGAGAGCAGCGGGAGAAGCGTATCCTCCAGATGGAGTTTTTGTTTCCGAACGGATTCGGCCGCTGCCGATCTCACCGAGGGGTCAAGGTCACCGCATAATCGGGTGAGAACCGGAATCTCCGCGGTCACCGAGGCAAGCGCCCGCCGGACATACGGCGAAGAGTCGTCGGTGAGCGACCCCGGAGTCAGGGCATCCAGAACATACACGGCCGCAGCACGGATATCCTCGCGTTCGTCGGTCAGAACGTTCAAAATGACCGAAAGCTCATCCAAGGTGAGTTGCCGGCCCCGGAGACCGGAGAGGGCCGCAAGCCGGATCGCGGTGAGATCTGACAGCGCGGAGACGAGGGTCGAAACAACGACCTGATCATGATAGATCCCAAGCGACATCACGGCGATCTCCCTGATATCCGGCTCGGATGACGAGGCTGCGGAGATCAGCGCGGGGATCGCGGCCGGAGCCCTGAACTGTCCAAGAGCCTGAACCTAAGCATACTGGGTTGACATATCCTGAGAAGAGACGCCGGTTACAAGCGTGTCGACCGCCGCCTGGCCTCCGTCGATGAAGAGCATAAGCGCGGCTTCACGGACCCCGAGATCCTCGGAGGAGAGATACGAAAGATACTGCGCATAATCCAGATCGGCAGAATAATTTCGCAGCGCCCAGAGCATAACGCGCTGGATCATGGGATCGTTACCTTTAAGGGCGGACAAAATATGAGAGAGTGAAACCGGATCGTTCAGAGAACAAATCCTGTTCGCCGCAGACTCCTGCCTTGCGCTGTCATCACTCCTTATCGCGGCGATAAGATCATCGAAGGCAGCTTTGTTCATAGAAACTCAGTTCTTAATATCGGTTACTTTGATTATATGCCAGCCGAACTGGGTTTTGACCGGACCCACGACATCGCCTGCATTTGCTTTGAAACAGGCATCTTCGAAGGGTTTCACCATCTGACCTTTGCCGAAATAGCCGAGGTCTCCGCCGGCATTTCCAGACGGGCACTGCGAATACATTTTGGCGAGCTTTGCAAAATCATCGCCGGCGTTGATCTTCTGCATAATCTGTTTAGCTTCAGATTCGGTCTTAACTAAGATGTGGGATGCTTTTAACCGTAACATACTTCTATCATATCGTATTCACTGCCAATAAGCTCTATGGTTTTTTCACGGCATCCAGACGTGATTGAGGATGGCAGCGGATGCCTTGATTCCGCCGTCGAGATATGCGGCCCCCATCAAAGCTTCGAAGCATTCGGCGGAAACACGGCCGCTCGTCCAGATCTGCATGCGGAGTTCGCCCTTCCCCCATCTCATATATTCCGGAAGACTGATATCTTCTGCGAGCCGTCGGACAACGGTCATGTTCACGAGCTCGATTTTTTTCCGGGTGATCTCGCCTTTATCGAACTCTCCTTCCTCAATTAACCGACGGATCACGATCAGATCAAGGACCGCGTCTCCAAGTACGGCCAGCGAATCCATCGTCTCGCTCATGGAAAGCTCATTTTCCCGGGCATAGGCCGTGCGGGTAAGGGCGTGGAGAAGAAGGTTTTCGTCGGCAAACGTGTAGCCGATCTTTGCATACAGGTCGGCGTACTTCATGCAGACCTCCCGTACTGATTGATGAGCTGGATAAGGTGAGTGAATCCTTCCATCTCCATCGTCAGAACACCGGTCAGGTCCATACCCATACTGGTTTCGCCGTCGGCGGACAAGGTCTCTGGACCTCGGATCACTCTTTTGTCAAGGATCAATTCGGCTTCGGGGTCGTGAACGAATGCACGTCCCGGAATGATAACAGTCTCTTCAAGAAGAGACGGATCCAGTTTTTTCAGATCATCGATCGTGATAAGACAGGAGATCTCCTTGTCTACGGGAACGATCATCCCGTCCGGCGCTCCGCATTTCTTGAGGATCTCCTCTATGTAGGGGGCTGCGATACTCCCGGTGACGACAGATACCCGCCCGGTGATCCGGGGCAGATGACCAAGAAGATCCGGCTCGTTTCGGATCGCAAACGGCGAGTCGAATGCAGGATCGTAAAGGGGCGTTGCCGACAGACGAAGGTTCTGGAATCTGGCCGCTGCTTCGCTGACCAGCTCCCGGAACTCTTCCACCGTATGGACCCGCTGGTTTTCGATGACAGGGGCATTATCCAGAATGAGCCCCTGGTTTTCCCGGTTGGCAAATCTCATCAGAATAACGCCTTTGACGCCGATTTTTTCGAGCCATGCAAGAGTGGTCCAGAGAACTTCCCCGTCGTTTACGTCGGGAAGAATCACGAGAGCGGCATACACATCGATTTTTGCGGCAAGCCGTTCGATCACGCCGAGCGAAGCCTCCGATGTCGGATCATGCATGTATTTTTCCCGAAGGGCGGGATCCGATGCAAAAATCGTGAATGAAATTTCCTTCATATTATTTTCGATCATGAAGTCGGCGATACCGGCGTCGTCGAATCCTTTTCCGCTGGTGTACCCGATATGAAGAGGGACGTTGAGGGACCCGAGGATCTCTATCAGTGAGGTGAACTCGGGGTAGCAGCTCGGGTCGCCCCCGCCCGATATCGTGATCTTTGTTATATCTCCCGTGACCATCTGCAGATCGGCAAGGAAATGATCGGCAACGTCCTGAAGCGAGTAGAAGCCGGAGTACTCTTCTTTTACGCCTTTGGCGCAGTAATCGCATCCTTTTTTGAACGGCATGCAGTATCTGCAGCCGAACGGGGGTACATCTTTTGCGTGCTTGAAGTAGCAATAAGAGCAAAAACCCCGGCAGTCTTTGCCGGGTTTTCCTCCTATATCGATTGTAAGATGTACCATGTTCTCTATCTATATTGGCGTCACTGAATATGAAACCAATCAGTTGCAGGCTCTTTCTCTCTACTTTCTCCGAAGAATGATCGCGATGAAGTTCATATACTTCCAGCCTCTGGCTTCCATGGTTTTGCGGTCGCCTTTGGCATATTCGTTATCGGTGGCGAGCCAGTCGTTCCAGACCTCTTCATTGCTTTCCATTTCATGGATCGAAAGGATCTCGACTATGAAGAATAGTCTGATTTCTGAGATATGCTCCTACCATCTCCCGTTTACCATTCTTGCAGAGAAATACCAGTTTTTCTGTAAGAGACATTTGGGCATTTCCTCCTTTTCTCCAGAACGTATTGATCTGTTTTATTATGGTCTTCTCTGAACCTAATTGGAACAATTGCGCGTCAGATCTCAGTTGAATAAGGGGGTTTTGCATGAAGTTTCTCAAATATTAACGTTTGTAGCTCTAGGGAGTCATATCCCGCATCCATCAATACACGATCACAGGATAAGCCGAGAAGTTCGGCAATCTGAATCAAAAAATGCGCATAGGGTTTGTCATTCTCCGTTCCTTCTGAATGAATCATAAACAAGGGATAAGCCCCCAGATTCAAAATATGTGCTTTATCCATTTTAACCTGATAATGAGGGTTAAACAGACTATTGGGACAATAACGGCTTGCAACTAAAGGAGTGGAATCGATAATTACCTCGGTTTCAGATTTGAGGAAATGAACAATCTTTTTGCTTATCAAAAACATAAGAACTTCCATACCCTCCTCAACTAACCGATATTTCACAAAGTAATGCAATTTACTCGGCGAAGGTAACCAGAGTGGTGATTTTGCCGGAAGAAGGTGGCTGAGATCTTCTTCCGTTATTTTACGCCGAATATGACGATAGGCTACTCTGCGATAAGTCATGACAACAGTCAGTTTTATCAGAAAATCAATGGGATAATGAAAATAATCGCGATGATGAGGTGAATAATAAGTTTGATCGATTTTTCGTACAATGTCACTAATGTTGAGCTGGGACATGAGCCAGCAAATGGACATATCCGGAGGGATGACTCCATTGTTGAAAATAGGTTCGTATTCGTCTTGAAATTCAGACATACCACTCGGCGCAGGGATAAATAAAGTTATTGTTCCCCTCCAAAAAAGTCGACAAGAGTAAATGGGGGATGAGTTTATATCACAGAATCCACGATTGGACAGACTCATAAGTTATGGAAACGTATTCCAAATTCATTAACTCAAATGGATGGATGTTTCTTATGTCATTGTTTTTTGAGTATAAGTCCTTATATGATGAAATAAGAGAAATTATGAGTATTATCCCTATAATTATGGTAATTATCACTAGTATTAGCTCGGTGATACAGATACTTAGCATATATACTGGAAGATCTGGTGGTGCAGCCAAAAAAACATCAATATCATTCATGTAGGTACTGTATGAGTACTGATTCATCCCTGATAAATACAATAATTTGAATATTATCTTTATGAATGATTCAAAAAAAGAGAAAATATTACTCCAAATACACCAACCAATGCAATAAATATGTTTCGACTCTGATTTTGCCTTTGAAGTTCGTAATTCAAATAATCCATCAAAAAAGTATATCTAAATCTTATCTCATCTTTAATCATACCTTCTTCCATCAACTAGCGTATACTATGCAATCATCATATATCACGATTTTGACAACTATTATAAGTTGAACAGAGTTTTAGGGAGACTGCCGGACGGTCAAGCCGGTTATGCTGGATGAACTTGGCAAGGTCGGCAAGTTCCTGATAATCGGCAATGAGTCTGTTGTAGGAGTCGAGCATTTTTTTCAGTCGCTCGACGTTTTTGTTGTGGATTTTGCGAAGCGATTCATACTCCCCGGTCTTACCATTCTCCAGCAGAATTGGCAGTTCATCGCGGGATTTCGTCAGTTCCTCTTTTAGACGGAGAAGTTTTTCGTGAAGACGGACGATCTCCAAAGTAAGTGTGCCGTCCTCGGATATTTTTTCATTGAGTGAGGAAAGTGCTGCGAGAATTTTTGCGACCTCACGAATGCAGTCATACCGTTTTGTCCCGTGACTGATGTGAAAAACCTTCGGACGCGAGGTTGTGTCTGCATACTCTCCCGCAGGGTGGCCAATGTAGGATATCGCCGTGGTTTCAACAACCGCCTGACCGCATCCCGCAAAATCATATCCTGCCGGAGCAGGCAGCCCTACCGTCAGATGATTTTCTTTTCCAAACTGGAGAACGGATACCGCATACCCTTCGTGAGACAGGAGACCGGCAAGAAGCAGGGATTTATCGCTGCATATCCCGGTTCCGTCAACGATTGTCTCGACCGGAAAACGCGGAGCTATTTCTATTGACGAAAGTTTTTCCGCATCATACGGAAGCGACTGGACATAGGCGGTAAGAAGCTCCAGATATTCATCTGAGTTCAGATTTCGCTCGTTTCTGATCCTGCGGAACTGCAATAAGAGTGTTTGATACACCTTAGTCTGCGATGGATCGAGCGCGAAGGCTTTGTAGTATCCGGCAAGCCAGGCATCCTGTATCCCGGCAGGAACACGGGCCGTTTTTCCCGAAAGCTTCGCACCTTCGTAAAGCGAGAGAGGCACCTCGATTGTGAAAGAATAGTTCAGATGACGATAAGGGAACGCGATCTTTACCTGGATCATTTCCGACTTTTCAGTAGGAACAATCAAAGGGTAAGTTACATATTTTTCCAGACCATGTTTTGCCATGCTGGGTAAATAATTGAAAGTACCAAGAGAAAAAACCAAATCCCGGAGTCACGACAAACTATCGTTTCACAGAATAAGAAAAGTGATAGGACATCAGGACCACGCATCATCACAACCTTGCGGTTCAGCGGGGGTAACTTTCATCATCTGTCCGATGAACTGTTATATCACTCATCAGTATAATTAATTCTTTGCAAAACATATGAGAAAGGTATAATACTGCTTATGGCCGACAAGAGGATAGTAACTATCGGAGTGACGATCAATCTGGGCAATTACGAGAGCCTGAGGGTTGAAGTCTCCGATACAGCCGAAAATGAGGCGGCAGTCAAAGGCCTTGCGGATTTTCTCGGAAGAACTCTGGATGAATTCGGGACACGGGACGCCGCAGTGAGAGCGGCAGTTGAAAGATATAAGGAACGGGTTCTCGACAAATACGCGCAGGAAGAACAGGAAGCCGGATACTATCTGATGAACGAAATGCCCCTTACACACCCGGTCGAGAAAGAAGAGGAGGAGATTCCTATGCAGGTTCTGGAGGATACGCGCATCGAAATCCCGCCTGTCGAAGCAGATGTTCCTGAGGCAGACATAGTTCAGACACCTGCCGTTTCACCCCCCGAAGGCGAGTTTGTCTGCGAAAAATGCGGGGTTTCGATATCCAAAGTGCAGCGGGATGTCTCTAATCTCTTTATGGGGAAGACTCTGTGTAAAAAATGCATGAAATGAGGAAGAATGAAAAAGAATCTGCTTATGTGGGACCAGACGCTTTTCAGAGACATAGAAGTCTTTGAGATCACCTATGTCCCCGAGCAGTTCGATTATCGGGACGAGCAGATTGAACGGCTGGCTTTCGCCGTCAAACCTGCTCTGATCGGCGGGAGTATTCTCAATACCATCTGCCGGGGCGTTCCCGGCACCGGTAAAACCACCTCAGTCAAGAATTTTTTTGAAGAGATCGAAGAGGCCACGACAAAGATCGTGCCGATCCACATCAATTGTCAGATCGACGGCACCGAGTATGCGGTGTTTTCCCGAATATATACGAAACTGACGAAAAACAGCCCGCCCCCCTCGGGGACCGCCTTTAAGGTCCTCATCGACATGCTCGCAAAGCACATCGAAAAGGAAGGCGTGATCCCGTTTATCTGTCTGGACGATGCAAACTATCTGATATACAATAAAGAGTTCAATAATATCCTTTATGCGGCCCTTCGTATCCATGAAGTGTACGAAAACGTCGGTATTGGGGTTATCGTTGTCATCAGCGACCCGGATATCCTCCTTGAATCAGTACTCGATGCACGGGTCGCATCGGTTTTCAGGTATGAAACGATCAATTTCGCACCATACAATGCCTCGGAGGTCGCCGGAATCCTGTCGCAGAGAGTTTCCCAGGGCCTGTACCCGAATGTTCTCTCGACAGAACAGATGGATTACATCGTCGACCGGACGATGAGGTGCGGGGATATCAGGATCGGTCTTGATCTGATCAAACGTGCCGTGATGTATGCGGAGACGGATGCACGAAGAGACGTCACGCAGGAAGATCTGCAGAAAGCCTTCTCCGCTTCTCAGGATCTGCATCTTGCCGGAACGCTCCGGTCGCTTTCTCCAGACGAGCTGCTTGTTCTCAGACAACTGGTAAAGATGACGAATGACGACACGCTCATTACGACGGGAGACATCAGAAGAGCGATGCCGAGGGATGCACCCAAGCTCACCAGATTTAACGAGATCATCGAAAAATTCGATCATCTGAGGCTGATTACGCTTGGATATGCAAACAAGGGGAGCGGAAGAAAACGGTATGTGAACCTCAGATACGATAAAGAACGGGTCAACAAGCTTCTTCAAAAGAAGAACTGAGAGTCTGTCCAATCGTGGATTCTGTGATATAAACTCATCCCCCATTTACTCTTGTCGACTTTTTTGGAGGGGAACAATACCTTTATTTATCACTGCGCCGAGTGGTATATCTGAATTTCAAGACGAATACGATCGTATTTTCAACAATGGAGTCATCCCTCCGGATATGTCCATTTGCTGGCTCATGTCCCAGCTCAACATTAGTGACATTGTACGAAAAATCGAACAAACTTATTATTCACCTCATCATCGCGATTATTTTCATTATCCCATTGATTTTCTGATAAAACTGACTGTTGTCATGACTTATCGCAGAATAGCCTATCGTCATATTCGGCGTAAAATAACGGAAGAAGATCTCAGCCACCTTCTTCCGGCAAAATCACCACTCTGGTTACCTTCGCCGAGTACGTTGCATTACTTTGTGAAATATCGGTTAGGTGAGGAGGGTATGGAAGTTCTTATGTTTTTGATAAGCAAAAAGATTGTCCATTTCCTCAAATCTGAAACTGAGGTAATTATCGATTTCACTCCTTTAGTTGCAAGCCGTTATTGTCCCAATAGTTTGTTTAACCCTCATTATCAGGTTAAAATGGATAAAGCACATATTTTGAATCTGGGGTCTTATCCCTTGTTTATGATTCATTCAGAAGGAACGGAGAATGACAAACCCTATGCGCTTTTTTTGATTCAGATTGCCGAACTTCTCGGCGTATCCTGTGATCGTGTATTGATGGATGCGGGATATGACTCCCTAGAGCTACACACGTTAATATTTGAGAAACTTCATGCAAAACCCCTTATTCAACTGAGATCTGACGCGCAATTGTCCCAATTAGGTTCAGAGAAGACCATAATAAAACAGATCAATAAGTTCTGGAGAAAAGGAGGAAATGCCCAAATGTCTCTTACAGAAAAACTGGTATTTCTCTGCAAGAATGTTAAACGGGAGATGGTAGGAGCATATCTCAGAAATCAGACTATTCTTCATGTAAGGGAGGTAAAAGATGCTATGAAAAGGCGGGGAACGTGCGAACGCAAGCATGCACACCTCAAAAAAACCGTCAAATTTGATGTGGTGCATTGCAAGAAAAACAACAGAGCGCTCTCTGCATATCGATAAGAAGTCTAAAGAAGTTTGATTTGGCAGATTACCCCCCAATCCCATGTCAATAGTGAAACGGTTGAATCATGATATTCCTAGGTGAAGTTATCTCGATCAAAAAAAAACTATGTCCAATGGATTGACGTATCGATTGGACAGACTCTAAGTAATGAGAGATTTTCGGCCGCTTGTTTTATTATTGCCTATTACCTTTATCTATGTGATTCAGATGCGCAGCGATGATGTGAAATCAGGATACACCAGAGCGCCCAACAGGGCTCTTATACGCTCACTCGGCATATTGGATAAAGAGATGGAAAAACCCTTTGTCGGGATCGCAAACTCCTGGAACACGATCGTTCCGGGACACACGCATCTCAGAATGGTTGCTGAACGCGTCAGAGAAGGGGTTGCGGCAGGCGGGGGTGTTGCTTTCGAGTTTAACACGATAGGAATTTGCGACGGTATTGCGATGGTATTGCGATGGGGCATGAAGGCGTGCGGTACTCGCTAGCCTCACGCGAAAACATCGCGGATTCCGTTGAACTCATGATCCAGGTCCACCGGTTCGATGCTCTTGTCTGCATATGTACCTGTGATAAGATCGTTCCCGGCATGCTTATGGCAGCGGCACGATGCAATATTCCGGCGATCGTCGTCATCGGCGGGAATATGCTTCCTGGCCATCACAAAGGCTGCGAACTATCCCTAACCGATATTTTTGAGGGAGTCGGCAAGGTCGCTGCCCACAAAATGAGCGAGGAGGAACTCCACGAACTGGAAGCTGCGGCAATGACCGGCTGCGGCAGTTGTCAGGGATTATATACGGCAAATACCATGGCCTGCATGACCGAAGCGATGGGAATATCTCTTCCCGGTTGTGCAGCGATCCCCGCAGTGGATGCGGCCAAACACCGGATCCCCTATGAAAGCGGCGTCCGAATCGTGGAGATGATCAAAGAGGATATCAAACCCCGTGACATCATCACGAAGAATTCGCTGAAAAATGCCATCGCCGTAGATATGGCTCTTGGTGGTTCAACGAACACGGTTCTTCATTTAATGGCGATCGCTCAGGAAGCAGATGTCCCGCTGAACCTTGATGATTTTACCCAGATGGGAGCAATCGTCCCGCACATATGTTCGATGCAGCCCGGCGGTCCGCATTCAATGCAGAACTTATATCACTCGGGAGGGATCCCTGCAGTCTTCAGGCAGATCAGATCACATCTTGACGACTGTATAACGGTCTCGGGAAAAACGGTGTTTGCGATCGCAGACGGCGTGAAATACGTGGATGAAAATGTGATTCACAGTCTGGAAAATGCCGTGCACAAAGCAGGTGGACTGAAGATCCTGAAAGGTTC
Source organism: Methanocorpusculum sp. (assembly GCA_965229365.1). Lineage (GTDB taxonomy): Archaea > Halobacteriota > Methanomicrobia > Methanomicrobiales > Methanocorpusculaceae > Methanocorpusculum. Next base: position 874,485 of record OZ245878.1, read on the forward strand.
GCTTGCGCCGAACGGATCGGTTATCAAATCGGCAGCCGTGATCGATGCAATGTGGAAACATCAGGGACCGGCACGGGTGTTTGAAGGAGAGAATGAAGCGATGGATGCGATCCTCACCGGAAAGATCGTCGAAGGCGACGTGATCGTTATCCGGTATGAGGGACCGAAAGGAGGACCCGGCATGCCGGAGATGCTTTCCCCGACCTCGGCGCTGATGGGTCTCGGCTATACTCATGTCGCTCTTGTGATGGACGGCCGTTTCTCCGGCGGAACACGCGGTCCGTGTATCGGGCACGTAGCTCCGGAAGCAACGGCAGGAGGACCTATCGGCCTTGTTCGCGAGGGCGACATCATCAGGATCGATCTGTACGAACAAACACTGGACCTTCTTGTTGACGAGACGGAACTTGCAGAGAGAAGAAAGGCGTGGATGCCCAAAGAAAGGGAACTGAAGGGCGTGCTTGCACGATATGCACGGTACGCCGGTCAGGCCGACAAAGGCGCCGTGCCGGAATATTTTTTTTATTTTTTTAGAAAGCTTCACGTAAATCGGATGCGTGTGAATTCCCGAATCAAGGAACCGAAACCGGATTTTTGACGTCTGAAGACATTGCAGGATACCAAGTATTATCCCTTTCTTCTCAATAAACTGGTTATGCAAAATAATGTCCCCCCTCGCTGAACTTGAAAACCGGATGGCTCGTTTTCATGCGCAGATGGATAATAAAAATCCGGACTGGGAATATGCGGCGGTTTTCGGCAAGGTCAATCTCTATTATTTCACCGGCACAATGCAGGACGGCGTCCTTCTGATACCTAAAAGTGATGATGCGGTTTTCTGGGTGAGAAACAGTTATTCACGCGCTCTTGATGAATCAACCTTCAACGATATCCGACTGATGGGAAGCTTCCGCGATGCTGCAGAACAAACAACCATTACGGGCGATACGGTGTATCTGGAAACGGAAGTTATCTCGTATGCCCACCTGCAGAGGTTTTTGAAGTATTTCCCGTTCAAACATATCGCTTCAGCAGATCGAACTATTGCAGATGTCAGATCAGTGAAGAGTGAATATGAACTGACGCTGATGAGAAAATCCGGGCAGATCCACCGGCATGTAAAAGAAGAACTGGTACCCGATCTTCTTAGAGAAGGGATGAGCGAAGCGGAACTTGGAACTGAACTCTATCAGATCATGATTCGTGAAGGGCATCAGGGAATCGTAAGATTCGGGATGTTCGATACGGAGGTGAGGATGGGACATATCGGGTTTGGCGAGAGTTCGCTCTGTCCTTCGTATTTTAACGGAGCGAGCGGAAACCGTGGGATCGGACCGTATGCTCCGGTTCTCGGCAGTCCCGACAGGAAGCTGAAATACGGCGATCTCGTATTTCTGGATGTGGGATGCGGGTATCACGGATATCAGACCGATAAAACGATGACCTATATGTTTGGGAAATCGCTGCCGGATGAGGTTATCGAAATGCATTACAGATGCGTCGACGTCCAGAATGCCGTGGCCTCGATGTTAAAACCCGGGATGGTCCCGTCGGTGATCTATCAGACGATAATGGATGATCTCGATGAGGATTTCAAGCAGAATTTCATGGGTTACAAAGAACGGGTGGTCAAATTCCTCGGTCACGGAATCGGCCTTCTGATTGACGAAATGCAGGTCATTGCAAAAGTATTCGATGAACCGCTTGCTGAAAATATGACGCTCGCTATTGAGCCGAAGAAGGGGATAAAAGATATCGGGATCGTTGGTATCGAGAATACCTTTGTCGTCACGCCTCAAGGCGGAGAGTGCCTCACCGGGGATAATCCCGGCCTGATCCCGGTTTATTGAAGTAGAATGGGTGTCCATGCAGATTTCTATGCAGGCATGAATCACGAATCACTGACGAAAAGGCAAGACGCCAATCATCAAATACAAAAAAGACAGTAGTTCATCACCCCCGTCTTCGCGTATTTTTTTTCACATGGATACAGTCAATTTCTCTGAAGTTGTTCTCTTCAAAGACTCTGCTTCAAAAAACCGGGACAGATGAATCGCTGTAGTTTAATAGGATGTTGTTTAAACCTTTTCCCTATTCAGGGAAAACCCTGAGGTGTGATAAATTTTATGGATAAACCAAAACTATTTAGCATCATCAGTGTTATAATGGTTCTCATTGCCTTCGCAATTCCGCTTGCCTATACCGGGGCTGCCACAATCCCCGATGAAGACTCCGGATTTATCTCTTGGTATGAAAATCACCCGGTTGCAACACTCGGTGAAGCGTCCACTGGTGTTTACGCCGAAGATGTCGTGAACGATCCAGGCAAAGTGGACAAAATGCGACTCGCCTATGCATTAGGCTTCGTTACACTTCTTGCCCCGCTGCTCGCTCTTCTTCTTGCATTCCTCACAAAGAGTGTTCTTCTGTCTTTGTTCCTTGGTGTTCTTAACGGCGCCTGGACCCTCTGTCTTGTTACCGGCACAATTTTTGGTGCAGCATCGGGAGCATTCATGAACTCGACCGATTATTTTGTCGCGACGATGGCGGATCGGTGGGATGCCGGAATCCTCATGCAGGTTCTGGTCATTGGAGCACTGATTGCACTTATAACCCGTATGGGGGGTATGCGTGGTCTGGCAACGCTGATCACCAGAATCGCCAAAGGTCCCCGCAGCGCGCAGGTCGCCATCTGGCTGTCCGGATGGATCATCTTCTTCGATGATTATGCAAACGCCCTAATTATCGGCCCTATTATGCGTACGGTCTGCGACAAGTTCCGTATCTCGCGTGAGAAACTTGCATACCTCGTAGACTCAACGGCGGCCCCGGTCGCAGGAATCGTTCTCGTTTCGACGTGGATCGGAACCGAGATCGTGAATATCAACACCGGTCTTAGTATCGCAGGCATCACCGACATATCTGCATTTGGTATCTTCATCGAGACGATTCCCTACCGGTTCTATAATATTCTCGCACTCTTTTTCGTGCTGGCAACCGGCCTCCTTCTGCGTGAATACGGCCCAATGTCAAAAGCGGAACTGCGCGCCCGCAAAACCGGACAAACCATCAAACCATATTCCGAAGTTGCAGCGGAAGAAGACTACGACAAAGATCCGGAAAAAGCCGAACTCAAGGATGACCACGGCATATTGACGACTTCCAGAAAAGTTCACCCGCCAAACATCTGGAATGCAATCATCCCTATCGCCGTTCTGATCATCTCGGCGCTTGTTCTCTTCTATACGAACGGTGTATCCTACATTATGGCGGGCGAAGGTATCGGCATTCTTCCGGACGGTCAGACCATCACAGCTGAATTGTTTGCGCAGATGAACTTCTTCGAAGGCCTCACCTATGCATACAGTTCTGCTGATGCAAGTATTGTCCTGTTCCAGGCCGGTCTTCTTGCCTGTATCGTTGCCATCATCATGGGTTTTGCCCAGAAGATTTTCACCGTGAAAGAAGGTATAGAAACGTGGGCACATGGTATGAAATCCATGGTCTTCGTCTGTATCGTTCTGATTCTTGCCTGGTCGATCGGATCGGTTATCAGTGATCTTGGAACGTCCTATTTCATTTCAGGTATCTTCTCGGATTCTATTCCTCTTTGGATCGTGCCCGCACTGATCTTCATCATTGCAGCGCTGATCTCTTTTGCAACAGGAACTGCGTATGGAACGATGGCGATTCTTCTGCCTCTGTGTATCCCGCTTGCGGCTGTTATCGGAGGAGGAGTTATCAACGGTGAGGCAGTGGATCCGCTCTTCATTGTCCTCTGCTCATCAGCGGTTCTTACCGGAGCCATCTTTGGCGATCACTGCTCTCCAATCTCGGATACGACGATTCTATCGTCGATGGGTTCGGGATGCGGTCTGATGGATCACGTTCAAACACAGATCGGCTACGCAATGACGATCGCCGTGATCTCCGTTGTCGCATATCTCCTGATTGGTATCGGCCTTCCCATCTGGATCGTCCTTCCAATTGGCGCTGTGCTGTGTGTAGCGGCCCTTCTAATTCTCGGCAAAAAAATGCCGACATGGGATCCGAAAACGGAAAAACTTCTCGAGTAAACTCGGGATCATCATCCCCATTTCCTTTTTACTTCGCGGATTTCAAGTATTCAGATTGTCAACGTGTTTAAGCGTGTATTCCGTCATCACCAATCCAAACCATCAGTGAATGCTGTTTCTGATTGCTGCATTTGCCGTGTTTATGGACGGTCTTGACGGATCGATTGTCAACGTTGTTCTTCCGGTTATGGCCGCCGAGTTCGGCATCGACATCTCTGGAAGCTCATTGGTTGTAATCGCGTACCTTCTTTTCATGGCAGGGTTTATTCTTACATTTGGGAAAGTTGCCGATAATGGAAAAATTCGCGGAGTATTCTCTATTGGTTTTGGAATTTTTTTCCCTCGGCTCTCTGATTTGCGCCCTATACCCGTCGCTTGAATGTATCGTCGCCGCACGAGCTCTCCAGGGGCTTGGAGCTTCCATGATCGCAGCGGCGGCACCGCTTCTCGTAACACGATTCCTGCCAAAGGAAAGATGGGGATTTAGTATGGGCGTAATTGCGACGACCGGCGGGATTGCTCTAACCTTCGGCCCCCCACTTGGGGGATTTATTTCGGCAGATCTCTCATGGCACTGGATTTTTTTGATTAACGTGCCAATCGGAATCGCTGCCGTCATTCTTGCAAAGTTGGCTATACCTTCGCCGAACGGCAAGCCGGCGGACAATCATTTCGATATACTCGGGACAGGTCTGATGTTTGCAGCAATTGCATCGATGATTATTTTCTTCGAACGCGGACCGGCCCTTGGGTGGACGAACATCACGATTCTCATTTGCGGGGTCATCTTTGCAGTATCATTTGCCGGTTTCTGTATCCATTCATTGCGAAGTCCAGCCCCTCTTTTGAATATCCGGATATTTCGGCACTGGAATTTTTCTTCAGTCACCATATCATATCTTTTGACATGTGCCGTTTTCTCCGGCGTGATGTATATGGTCCCGTATTATATGCAGACAGCGATGGGTTTATCCACGGTGACCTCAGGAATGCTTCTTATGATCGCATCGATTTTGACGGCGCTTGTTGGAATTCCGATCGGCGCGTGGAGCGACAGGATTGGGTGCCGCATACCCTGTATTCTGGCCGCTTTGTTCAGAATATCATTCTGCCTGATCTTCCTGCTGATAATTCCGGAGTGGGGAGTGGCAGCAATTATTCCAGGTCTTATCTGCATGGGCCTTTCGTTCGGGATCTCGGGAGGTCCGGCTACCACCTGTATTGTCCAGTTCTCTCCAAAAGGCGAAGATGGGATGGGGACGTCGGTTATGATCACCTCGGATTTTCTTGGAGACGTAATCGGGGTTGCTTCTTATGCAGTGGTTTTTTCCCTGGCAGTCCCTGGATCGGTGGGTGTTTCGGTAAGTGATCTTTCATCGGCGGTGCTGACGAGCGGGTTCCATGCTACAGCCGCTTTCGGATTGATTCTGGGAATTATAACGCTTATTCTCTCGAGTGTGGTGCCGAATCTGATCGTGAAAAAAAGTGAGTCGGCAGACCTGTAAAAAAAGTTGGAGGATTTTACCCTCTCAGAATATCTTTTGCGATCCAGTCGCCGATATCCGAGGTGTGGAGTGAACCGCCCATATCTTTTGTGACCGCCTTTTTGAGGATCGAATGCTCGATTGAGCTGACAACGGCCGATGCCGCCGTGTGCTCACCGAGCGAATCCAGCAGAAGTGAGCCGGACCAGATCGTCGCAAGCGGATTTGCTACATTTTTACCCTTATATTTCGGTGCGTATCCGTGGATCGGCTCGAACATCGAGGTTCTCTTTGGGTTGATGTTTCCTCCGGGAGCAAGACCAAGGCCTCCCTGGATCATCGCACCAAGATCGGTGATGATGTCACCAAACATGTTTGGAGTAACGACGACATCGAACCATTCAGGATTCTTCACAAACCACATCGTGATCGCATCAACGAAGTTGTATTCGGTTGCCACGTTCGGGTAGCCCTTCTTCGTCTCTTCGAACACTTCACGCCAGAGTCCGCACACATCCGTTAAAACGTTCGCCTTATCAACAGACGTCAGTTTCTTTTCCCGCGTTTCCGCAAGATCGAACGCGTACTCCATTACGCGTTTCGACCCTTCGCGGCTCACGACGCCTATCTGATACGCAAGCTCTTCGGAATCGGTTTCCACATCGACGCCAAACTTCACCGAGTAAAGATAGCGGATGACTTCCAAATGATCCCGCTGTTTCCCCGCTTTCGCGCGTGAACCGATACCCACATAGAAGTCCTCGGTATTTTCCCGTACAACAACGAAGTCGATTTCCTCCTGCTTTTTATTTGCAAGAGGGGTCTCGACTACCTGCAGCAGTTTGATCGGACGGAGATTTACATACTGATCAAAGTAGAATCTGATCGCGAGCAGGATCCCTTTCTCCAGGATCCCTGGCTTGACCCGGTCGTCACCTATCGCGCCTAAGTAGATCGCGGGAAACTTCCCAAGCTCTTTTAACTCATCTTCCGAGATCAGTTCTCCAGTCTAAAGATACTTTTCAGCTCCCGTATCGAAATCGGTCCAGTTGATTTCGAACCCGAACTTCTCTCCTGCAGCGTCCAGTACTTTTCTTCCTTCGGCAATGATCTCAGGACCAATGCCGTCTCCCGGCATACATGCCACATTATATGATGTCATTTATTTCCTCGCATTTTTGCGTATTCAACAAGGCCGCCGGCCTCAACTATTCTCATCATGAACTCAGGAATCGGTTCGAGCAGATATTGTTTTTTGTCCACTTCGATGTATGCCTCCTTGAGATTCACGAAAACCTCTGCTCCGTCAGAAATCTTGTCCGTATCCGGACAAACGAGCGGCAAAACACCGTTGTTTATCGCATTCCGGTAAAAGATCCTCACAAACGATTTTGCAACGACAAATTCGATGCCGGCTCCTTTCAGTGCGAGCGGGGCATGCTCGCGCGATGAACCGCAGCCGAAGTTTCTGCCGGCAACGATTACATCGCCGTCTTTTGCTTCTGCAGCAAACTCATTGCGGGTACCTTCAAACGCATGCGATGCAAGCTCTTTTGGATCGTAGATTGTCAGGAACCGGCCCGGTATTATTGCATCGGTATCGATATCGTTTCCGAATTTCCATGCTCTGCCCATGATTCAGACCTCCCTCGGGTCGGTGATCACGCCGGTGATCGCGCTGGCAGCTGCGGTAGCAGGAGAAGAAAGATACACGAAACTCTCGGTACTTTCCTTTCTTCCCGGGAAATTGCGGTTCGATGTCGAGAGGGAAACGTCTCCAGGAGCTAAAAGCCCGAAAGCCCCGCCCATACACGGCCCGCAGCACGGTGCTTCAACCAGTGCCCCAGCTTCGACGACCTTCTCGATAAGTCATGCTTTCAGGACTTTCATGTAATTGGCTTTTGATGCCGGGACCATGATCACACGTACATCCTCAGAGAAGACATTATCACCAAGGACCACTGCCGCTTCGGCAAAGTCTTCGTATCTGCCGTTCGTGCATGACCCGATGAAGACCTGATCGACCGGTTTTCCGGCGACTTCAGTCACATCGACGACATTGTCGACATTATGCGGGACCGCGATCTTCGGATTGATCTTGGAAACATCATAATCTCGTTTTTCAAAGAATTTTGCATCCTCATCACTCGCGAGTGAAAATGGTGTGACCTCGGTCCTTCCACACAGATATTCCCAAGTCTTTTCGTCCGGCGGGACGATGCCTGCTTTTGCTCCCATCTCGATGACCATGTTCGCACAGGTCATTCTTCCGGGAATATCCATCTCCGAGAACGCATTGCCGCAGAATCCAAGAGCCCGATAGGTCGCGCCGTCCGCGCCGATATCGCCGGCGAGCGTGAGGATAAGATCCTTTGGCCCGACACGGTTCTGGAATGTTCCGTTTGCATTGATCCGGATCGTCTAGGGGACTCTGAAGTAGAGTTCGCCGAATTTCAGGACGTAGGCCATATCAGTCGAGCCGATACCTGTCGAAAATGCACCAAGTGCACCATACGCACAGGTGTGGGAATCCGAACCGACGACGATATCCCCGGGTTTTACGCGTCCCTTCTCGGGAACGACCTGGTGACAGACTCCCTCTTTTATGTCGTAGTTGTGGATACCCTGCTCGCGGGCAAACGTTCTCATCATCACATGATTTTCTGCTGCGCTGATGGAGTCAGCCGGGATCTGATGGTCGAAGAGTATGATGACTTTTTTCGGATCAAAGATGCTGCTTCCACCCATCTCTTTCATTACATTGATCGCAAGAGGACCCGTGATATCATGTATCATCGCACCGTTGACCGGTGCCATTACTACATCTCCTGCTCTGCATTCTTTTTTGCAGTGAGCGGAGAAGATTTTTCAGTTATGTTAAATCCCATTTACATCACTTTCAGTTTTTCATATTGTTCATAGTTTTTTTACTGCCGAAGAGCGGATCCAAGGGATCCTCTCTGCAGAGCAACTCTGCTGGTCCTGACAAGTTCGAGAATCCCGTAAGGACGCAGAAGGGATTCCATGGCAAGAATTTTCTCCGAGTCGCCAGTGATCTCAAGAACGAGGGTCTGAGCACCGACATCGATGATTTTCGCCCGGAAAATCCCCGCAATCTGCATTACTTCAGAACGCTGGAGTCCAGGTTCGGCATGGACTTTTATCAGCGCGAGCTCGTGCTCGACATGCTCTTTCTCTGTTATATCCGTGATTTTTATAACATCAATCAGCTTATTGAGTTGTTTTTTTACCTGTTCGATGTGCATGTCGTCACCGATCACAACAATCGTGATCCGGCTCATTCCCGGCGTTTCGCAGGTCCCGACAGCAAGACTTTCGATGTTGAATCCTCTTCGGGAGAAAAGGCCGGAAACCCGTGCGAGAACACCAGCCTTGTTCTCAACAAGGATGCTCATGATATGCTGTTTCATGGTCCAGACCCTCCGTTGTGGTTATGTTTTCCGATCATATCGCTGATCGCAGCACCTGCCGGAACCATGGGATAAACATTTTCTCCACGTTCGATCTGGAAATCCAGAAGATAGGGGCCGTTATAATCTAACTATGTCTGGAGAGCAAAGTCGATCTAATTAACAGACTCAACTTTCATGCCCTGAATGCCGTAAGCTTTTGCGATTACGACAAAATCCACAACCGGAAGTTCCGTATAGGAGTATCTTCTGTCGTAGAAGAGTTCCTGCCACTGTCTGACCATACCGAGATATATGTTGTTCAGAATCACGATCTTCACCGGAATCTTGTAATGCGCAACGGTAGCAAGTTCCTGAATGTTCATCTGGAAACTCCCGTCGCCGGCGATCAGAACGATTGTTTCCTAGGGTTTGGCAAACCAGGCTCCGATCGCAGCCGGAAATCCGTATCCCATCGTTCCAAGGCTGCCTGAACTGATCCACTGACGGGTTTTTTTAAAGCCGTAGTGCTGGGCGGCCCATATCTGATTCTGACCAACCTCACTCACGATTATTCCGCCTCCGTCAAGAAGCCTGGAGAGCTGCCGGATGATATTCTGCGGATGAACTTTGCCGTCTTCCACGACACGCAGTGGATGAATCTTCCGCCATAATTTCACCTGTTCCAGCCAGGGTTCGGAGATACATCCGTTCTTTTCACCCAGACAGATCATATCGGCGAGGACGCTTTTGGCATCACCCACGATCGGCACATCTGAATTCACATTTTTCCCAATTTCGGCTGGATCGATGTCGATATGGATGACCTTTGCATGCGTGGCGAAATGACTCAGCTTTCCGGTTACACGATCATCGAACCGTGCACCGACCGCGATAAGGAGATCGGTCTCGGATACCGCGTAATTAGCATATTCGGTCCCGTGCATCCCGAGCATTCCTAGATTCAACGGATGATCCGCCGGAATCGCACCAAGACCCATAATCGTTGTCGTGACCGTAAGACAGAAGAGTTCGGCAAGCTTCACCAGTTCTTCTGAAGTTCCTGCCGCGATTACTCCGCCCCCGACGTACAGGACCGGTTTTTGTGCTTTTTATATCAGGTCAAGTGCCTTTTTGATCTGTTTGGAATGACCTTTCAGTGTCGGCTTATACCCTCTCAGTTCAGGCTCACCAGAAATAACATCTTCCTCCGCCACCTTTGAGGTCAGAACATCTTTGGGCAGATGGATAAGAACCGGGCCGTCTCGTCCGGTTCCTGCGATGTAAAACGTGGCTTTCACCATCATTTTTATGTCGCGCGCATCTTTTACCAGATAGGTGTGTTTGGTGATCGGCAGCGTTATTCCAGTGATGTCAGATTCCTGAAATGCATCATTTCCAAGCATTCCCGTTGGAACCTGACCGGTAAGTGCAACGATTGGGACTGAATCCATTTTAGCCGTGGCAATTCCTAATATGAGATTGCAGGCTCCAGGGTCGGATGTCGACAGACAAACGCCGACGCGTCCGCTAGCTCGTGCATATCCGTCTGCCGCATGAACGGCTGCCTGCTCGTGTCTTACAAGGATGTGGGTTAGCTCCGCGTCATATAGCTCGTCGTATATCGGAAGGACCGAGCCTCCCGGATATCCGAATATGATTTCAACACCCTCTTCTTTTAAGCTCTCAATCAATATTGCTGCGCCTGTTTTCATTCTCATCTCTCAGTAATCTATTGATGCCTGCTATTACCGCCTCGACACTCGCCTCTACGATATCTGTTCTGGCGCCCCGGGAGGTGATAACCCTCCCATCCTTTCTCATTTTCACCGTTACATCGACCAAGGCATCCGTACCTCCGTTGATTGCATCCACATGAAACTCTTCAAGCGTGATGTCCCAAAACAGGGCAACCGACTGCTGAAGGACTCTGATGGTTGCATCAACCGGACCGGTTCCGGTAGCCGCGCCGGTTACTTTCGTCCCGTTTACGACCATTGTTGCCGAAGCCGTCGGAATGGCGTTACTCCCGCTCACGACCGTGAACTGTTTGAGGCTGATCATCGGCTTGCATTCCAGAAGCATCACTGAATCTGCTATTGCCATAACATCGGCATCGGTCACTTTCATGCCCATATCACCGACTTTTTTGACTCACGCAACGATCTCAGCAAGATGTTTCTCTCCAGGTTCATAGCCAAGCGTCTTTAAGGCCGACTGGACCGAGGAGGTTCATGAATGTTTTCCAAGAACGATCCTTCGTTTTCTTCCGACCGTTTCCGGCGACATTGGTTCGTAGGTTGTCGGATCACGCAGAAGTCCGTGTGCATGGATCCCGCTTTCATGCGTAAATGCCATGCCGCCGACGATCGGCTTATTGGCTGCGAGGGGGATCTTCGTCAGCTGTGATACGAGGGTCGACAGTCCGTAGATTTTTGTCGTGTCGATCCCGGTATCATAGCCGTACAGCTTTTCCAGCACCATCACGATCTCTTCGAAAGGTACGTTTCCTGCCCGCTCTCCCATCCCGTTGATGGTCGTGTGGGCACATGTCGCTCCCGATCTCAGAACCGATATGGTATTCGAAAGAGCCAGTCCAAGGTCATTGTGACAGTGGATGCTTAAGGGTGCGAAGCATAACGGCGGGATTATTTCTGCTGTTTTCTCAGGCGTTAACAGCCCGACGGTATCACAGAAACAAAGCCTGTCAGCTCCGTGTGCCACTCCATCTCTAAAAAGCCGGGCCAGATACTGCTGATCTGCCCTTGAAGAATCTTCACCCGAAAGTTAGACTATAAGTCCTCTTTCTTTGGCATATGCAACGGTTTCCATCGCCATTGCACAGACTTCTTCGCGGGTTTTCCCGAGTTTTTTGGTTATATGAAGGTCAGAAACCGGAACGATGAGATGCACCGAATTCACACCGTATTTCACGGCCAGATCGATATCTTCGGTCTTGGCCCGAGCATATGTGCAGATTTCCGCGTTGAGTCCCGCATCGGATATCAGCTTTATTGCCTCTCTTTCGCCTTCGGATGCGACCGCGGATCCAGCCTCGATCACATTCACGCCGATTGTGGAAAGTTCTTCTGCGATTTTCAGTTTCTGTACGGGTGTCAGAGAGAAACCCGGCGTCTGTTCCCCGTCACGAAGGGTCGTGTCCAGGAAACGGATGTTTTTATAGCCAAATAAAACAATCACTCATGGGATTAAACTCCGTTTGGATTGTCTAACTTCGATTGGTATATATAAGTTTGGGAAAAAGCAACCGTGTTCTGCGCTTGCGAATGGGATTTCTGCAAAAGAGCGCAGATAAAGTGGTCTGACACTGACTTTTTGCATCTTAAACGAAAGTATTATATTGTATCGACGCATTGATACTGAGTATGTCTCAGGAAGATGGGGGTCGGAGAAGTCACTGCGAAAGTGGCGGATTGCATTCTATTGCGATAAAAGTACAGTCAATACGAACTGAAGAGTGACTATCTTAGACACCACACTTCGTGATGGTGAACAGACTCCCGGCGTGTCATTCACACTGGAGCAGAAAATTGAAATTGCGCATCAGCTGTCCGATATCGGTGTTGATGTGATTGAAGCAGGCTTTCCGGCATCTTCGGATGTCGAATTTGAAACGGTCAAGAGGATTTGCGCTGAAGAGGGTATCCGCCCCAAAATATGCGGACTCGCACGCTCAGTTAAAGCGGATGTAGACCGTTGTATCGATGCCAGTGTTGGTATGGTCCAGTATCGATGCCAGTGTTGGTATGGTCCATGTGTTTATTCCCACATCTGAGATTCAGAGAACCTATATCATCAAAAAAAAGTCATGCAGAAGTCCTGGCAATTACCCGGGAGATCATTGCCTATGCACGCTCGAAGTGTGATCATGTGATGTTCTCGCCGATGGATGCCACCAGAACAAAACCGTCGGAACTGGTTGAAATCTGCAAAGCAGCAGATGAAGCCGGCACGACGATAATCAATATTCCCGACACGGTCGGTGTAAGCACCCCTTCGATGATAAAACCCCTCGTCGCAATGATTCGCGAAAACGTCAAATGCAAAATCGATGTGCACTGTCACAACGATTTCGGCCTGGCGACCGCAAATACCATTGCAGCAGTTGAAGGAGGAGCTGATCAGGTTCAGGTCACCGTAAACGGTATCGGTGAACGGGCAGGCAACGCGGATCTGGCCCAGACGGTCATGATTCTGAAGTCGATCTATGGAATTCAAACCAATATTCTGACAGAAAAACTGGTGGAGACTTCAAGAATGGTCTCCAGATTTTCACAGATCGCCGTTCTGCCAATCCAGCCCGTCGTAGGCGAAAATGCATTCTCGCATGAAAGCGGGATCCACTCCCCGATGTAATGGCAAACCCCGGAACATTCGAGCCGGGAATCATGACGCCCGAAATGGTGGGTCACCGAAGGCGCTTAAAGCTTGGAAAAACATGTTGGAAAACATGCGGTCCGGCAGATGCTGGAAGACATTAACGTAATACCGTCTGACCCAGAACTGGACATGATCGTTGCAAAGGTCAAGGAGATCTCCGGACGCGGGCGAAAAGTAACCGAGTTCGATCTCTTTGAGATCGCAAAAATCATCACCGGCAGTAATGACGACAAAAAAATGATCGTGCTGGACGATATTTCGGTATTTACCGGAAGCCATGCGATTCCTACAGCAAGCCTACAGGCTGTAGTCCATGGTGAAAACAAGATTTGTTCCAAAACAGGAGACGGACCGGTGGATGCGGTGATGAAGGCACTTTTAGCGATCGCTCCTGGAAAAGTTCAGTTGAAGAGCTTTCAGATCGAGGCTATCTCTGGAGGAAGTGATGCGCTTGGATGTGTCACCATCGAAGTCGAGGATGAAAAAGGCAGGATCTTTGATGCAGCCGCATCAAACAGTGACATCGTGATCGCATCGGCTGAAGCGATGGTGAATGCCCTGAATGTCGTTTACCGCTCGGGTGGTTTCGACAGATAAACAATTAAATCGTAAGGAAGTTAATTTACTCAGTATCTATCAAAAAAGTAAGGAAAAAAGATGATGGAAAAATATCATGAAACGGATGCGGACCTGAAAGATCTCTCAGGAAAAACAATCGCAGTTATCGGTTACGGATCGCAGGGAAGAGGCCAGTCACGGAATCTGAAAGACAGCGGCCCCAATGTAATCATCGGAATCAGAGCAGGAAAGAGCAGAGATCTCGCAAAGAGCGACGGATTTGAGACATATGACGTCGCCGAAGCTGCAAAGAAAGCGGATGTCATCATGATCCTCGTCCCCGACGAAAATCAGGCAGCAGTGTACAAAGCCGAGATCATGCCGTATCTGACCGAGAACAAGTGCCTTATGTTCTCCCACGGATTCAACATCCACTTCGGTCAGATCGTTCCCCCGGCAAACGTCGATGTGATCATGGTCGCACCGAAAGGTCCCGGCCACATGGTCAGAAGAACCTACGAAGAAGGAAAAGGGGTTCCAGCTCTGATCGCAATCGAGCAGGACTACACCGGAAACGCAAAGAAACTCGCTCTTGCCTATGCAAAAGGTATCGGCGCAACCAGAGTCGTCGTCCTTGAAACGACCTTCAGAGAAGAGACGGAAACCGATCTGTTCGGCGAACAGGCAGTTCTCTGCGGAGGAATCACATCCCTGATCAAAGCAGGATTCGACACCCTCGTCGATGCAGGATATGCGCCCGAGATGGCATACCTGGAAGTTCTGCACGAGATGAAGCTCATCGTTGACCTGATTTACGAAGGCGGATTTACCAAAATGCGTGAAGCGATCTCAAACACTGCCCAGTATGGCGATGTCACCCGCGGCCCCCGCGTAATCGGAAACGAGTCCTACGAAGCCATGCGCGAGATTCTCTACGAGATCCAGTCGGGCGAATTTGCCAAGGAATGGATCCTCGAGAACATGGTCAACAGACCGACGTTCACTGCTCTTACCCGCACAGACGAAGAGCATCTGATCGAAGAAGTCGGTTCAGAACTTCGCGCAATGATGCCCCAGTTCAAAAAGAACTAAACTTTTCCCCTCCACTTTTTTTACGAATTTCATCAGTCTATTCTGCAGAGTCTGTCCAATCGTGGATTCTGTGATATAAACTCATCCCCCATTTACTCTTGTCGACTTTTTTGGAGGGGAACAATACCTTTATGTATCCCTGCGCCGAGTGGTATGTCTGAATTTCAAGACGAATACGAACCTATTTTCAACAATGGAGTCATCCCTCCGGATATGTCCATTTGCTGGCTCATGTCCCAGCTCAACATTAGTGACATTGTACGAAAAATCGAACAAACATATTATTCACCTCATCTTCGCGATTATTTTCATTATCCCATTGATTTTCTGATAAAACTGACTGTTGTCATGACTTATCGCAGAATAGCCTATCGTCATATTCGGCGTAAAATAACGGAAGAAGATCTCAGCCACCTTCTTCCGGCAAAATCACCACTCTGGTTACCTTCGCCAAGTACGTTGCATTACTTTGTGAAATATCGGTTAGGTGAGGAGGGTATGGAAGTTCTTATGTTTTTGATAAGCAAAAAGATTGTCCATTTCCTCAAATCTGAAACCGAGGTAATTATCGATTCCACTCCTTTAGTTGCAAGCCGTTATTGTCCCAATAGTCTGTTTAACCCTCATTATCAGGTTAAAATGGATAAAGCACATATTTTGAATCTGGGGGCTTATCCCTTGTTTATGATTCATTCAGAAGGAACGGAGAATGACAAACCCTATGCGCATTTTTTGATTCAGATTGCCGAACTTCTCGGCTTATCCTGTGATCGTGTATTGATGGATGCGGGATATGACTCCCGAGAGCTACATACGTTAATATTTGAAAAACTTCATGCAAAACCCCTTATTCAACTGAGATCTGACGCGCAATTGTCCCAATTAGATTCAGAGAAGACCATAATAAAACAGATCAATACGTTCTGGAGAAAAGGAGGAAATGCTCAAATGTCTCTTACAGAAAAACTGGTATTTCTCTGCAAGAATGGTAAACGGGAGATATTAGAAGCATATATCAGAAATCAGACTATTCTTCATGGAAGGGAGGTAAAAGATGCTATGAAAAGGCTGGGAACGTGCGAACGCAAGCATGCACACCTCAAAAAAACCGTCAAATTTGATGTGGTGCATTGCAAGAAAAACAACAGAGCGCTCTCTGCAATAATGAATTTTATAACGTTCCAATTATTGATGTTAGCCCATTTACAGAATAGATTTCAGAATATGAATTTTGCAAATTATCGATAAGAAGTCTAAAGAAGTCTGATTTGGCAGATTCCCCCCCAATCCCATGTCAATAGTGAAACGGTTGAATCATGATATTCCTAGGTGAAGTTATCTCGATCAAAAAAAACTCTGTCCAACGGATTGACGTATCGATTGGACAGACTCTATATGATATCTTGTCATATAATTAGATTATAAATTCACACAAAAATCATACAAATTCTATTTTTGTAATATCCACGTGAGGTTATGGTGATTATTTATGTAACGCAGAACTAATCTGAAAAAAAGAAATGACGGCGTATCGCCGGTTTTCGGCGTTATGCTGATGCTGGTTGTTACGATCATTATTGCAGCGGTCGTTGCGACCTTTGCCAGTGGTCTAGTTACAGAACAGGTAAAAGCGCCAACAATTGTTGTTAACACACAAATCCTCTCAGAGGAAACGGATCACTACTATGCATATTACACCTTGAAGAGCGGTTCGAGAATGAGTGCTTCCAGTAATGCATTTAACTTTATCAAAGAAGGATTAATGCCAGATGGTTTTACACAATCCTCATTCACTAAATCTGATATTGGCGGATGGACTGAATCTCAGTGGACAAGTGTATTCGGAGATACCGTCATTAATACAGACTTAGGTACAGATAGCAATGTTCTGAAACTTAACTCAGGAATGACAATCTCTGACACTTCATTAGTAACATATCTCGAAGGTAAAGGGTTTATCAATGCGGGAGAGTCCACGCTTAATGCTAGGATATGGGCAGAAGCCGCTGATACGAACTGGAGTTTTGGACAAACATGTGTATATGGTGATGGACTCGGTTACATTGATTTAGAGGCAGGAGATAGTGTTACGGTGATGATTGTCTATCTTCCATCCGGTTAAACTCTGTTTACTAAGACAGTCACGGTAGGTGCATAATAATGAACGCAGAAAGACATGGTAAGGATTCAGCAGTATCGCCGGTTGTCGGTGTTATGCTTATGCTTGTTGTGACGATCGTTATTGCAGCGTTAGTTGCCGCTTTTGCCGGAGGGTTAACTACCTCTGCCGAGAAGACCCCAGTAATCACGTTCACAGCCGACTTGAGTGTTACAGACGATCTTACGCTCACATCTACCGGAGCGACCCCGGGTAAATACACATCCTTTGACATCTGTATTGGAGATTTAGGAAGTTATTACACCGTATCTTCCGGCAGTACATCCACGTTTAGTGCCGGGACCCAATTGAGCGTGTCAGCAGCTAAACTCGATACAGGATTCACTGATGCTTATGGAGACTTCGATGGATATCAGGGTACCGGAATGTATGTTCCAAATACGAATTTCATCGGCAAGACATATACCATCTCATTAATTACTGATGATGGTAAGATTCTTGGTCAGACATACGCCACACTCAAAGCCTAATCTCAGAACAAAAGAAGAGTGATGAAAATCACCCCCCAACTTATTTTTATCCAGTGCTGAATCCTAAAATACTCACGCTCACCGGAGAAAATGCCGTGGTCTTTGCCGGCTGCGGTTCGAACTGCGTATTGCTGCAGACCGCAAAACTCACCCGGGACCTGACACTGCCACGTGGGAAAACATTTGAAATACCCGCAGGTCTCAATCTTACAGTTGTAAAAGGCGTGACATTCAATGCACAGAATACCGAATTGATTTACACTGATAACGCTCTTAACGTAGAAAGCCCAGTCTCGTTAATCGGGATTTTCGCAGGGCTTGGTCTGATAGCATTACTGATATGCAGAAGAGAACGGCGTTAAGCCCCATCATCTATATTTTTTGCTGATTTTCGTCTGTCTGTTGTGATCACTATTGATTATTCAACCGGCGTGGATATTGATGAGGAATTCCTGTTTCCATACCACATGAAGTTTTTCGCTCTTGCCTTTCATCAATAATGATTCATTCGCTGATCTACTTCGAGCTGACACTCGTAATTTTTTATTTTATTTCCACGTGTGATCACGCCTGGAGGAACAAATTGAAATTAAAATGAGAACGTGGTAAACATGCGGTTCACTGAATTTTGGAGCGGGGGAGGAAAGGAAAAAAGGACGGTGTGGAGTCTTTGCCTTCCAATCATGTTCGTGTTTGTGTTACGGAACTACGAATTTACCGGAAGCAATCTTGTTGCCGCTGATCGAGTCGATGATAGACCATGAAATCGGCGTTCCCGCTGCAGAACCGCTGCCAGTTGTATTTACATGAATTGCATCATTAGGACCAATCGCATCGCTTCTGTATAATGAGGTTAATCCTCCATTGGCTGCCGTGTAGGTTTTTGTTGTTCCATAAGCCTCAGTAACAACACTTATCTCTGCAAGCGAGATAGTATCTCCGCCTTTATGGATCAAGTCTAGAGATGACATTGTATCACCAGCCCATCCGGGTTCATCAACAACTATGTTATCTGCAGTAAATACAGCTGTTGGCGTACTGCTCATTCCTCCGCCAAGCCCGCTTGCGAATGCAGCGACAATGGCAGCAATAATGATTGTAACAACAAGCATCAGCATTACACCGACAACAGGGGATACTGCTTCATCGTTAGACCGTTTCTGCATCATTGTACATACACCACCTTGTCAAAGATTGCTTTTTCACTTGGTGTTTGAATAATAGTTACCTGAACTAATGTTCCTTTAGGCAATAATTCCATCACACCTTTTTTCTGTGGTTGGACCTTCACTTCCGGCATCTGCGGCCATGGGGGTAAATTCTGTATCAATATCTCTGCCAAAGAGATCATCCATGAATACACTGCCTATATGAGTTGTTAATCCTCCAGCAAAATTCTGATAAAGATTGTTACCACCAGTCTGCATATGAGAGCCGGTTGTCAGTGTGGCATTTCCATATCCTGGGCTGCCTGCCGCCTGATCATTCAAGTACAATGATGCATTACCACCACTATAATATGGGAAATTAATTTTGAAATTTGTCAACCCTGGCCCATCATAGGTAGTAAGGAAGTTATAGCCGGTAGAGTTTGACCATCTAAATTCCAATCTAATATCAGAAGTACTGATCGGATCTCCGGATAAATGATCAATAGTAAAATCTGGTGCGTATGTGTGCGACATCGTTCCTCCAACATTTGCAGCAGATAAAATTTTTACATCCAGCACGGCTGTCGGAGCTTTCTCAGTGTTTGTTACCAAGCCCCCGGCAAATGCAGCGACCACGGCCGCTATGATGATCGTTACGACAAGCATCAGCATAACACCGACAACCGGCGAAACTGCGCTGTCTCTTTGTTCTGTTCTTTTCTGAATTGAATTCATACATACGCCACACACACCTTTAACAAATAAATAGATGTTAAAGCATTTGTATTTGTTAAATTTGATATTTAGAATTTGTTGTATATAAAGTACACTTGTTATGCCCGAATCTAATGCCGCTCTATTCTTTCGTCTCAAAAGCACTGCAGTCATAATTTTCAGAGAGATAGTCCGGTCTTTCTCAATGCCCTCACTTCGGAACTGAAAGAACGTCTGCCCTGCATCAAATTTCTGTGACCCCATAATTCGTGGGGTGGTGCGCGCATTCTCTCTGCACTGAGACGAGAATCAGGTAATTCAGCGACAAATCCCGAGATGACAGGCGAACCGGAGTTCTGAAAAAAAGATTAAAGATTTTCTATCCGGTTGAGTGCTTCTTCCAGCCGTTCCATGGATGCTGCGTAGGAAATCCTGATCCAACCCGGAGCTCCGAAAGCAAATCCCGGGGTCGCTGCGACATGAGCCTTGTCCAGCCAAAGATTTGCTGTCGCCCCGTCGTCTCCTCCGCAGTTGATGAATGCATAGAACGCCCCGTCTGCCGGTGCAGTTTTCAGTCCCATGCCGGCAAGTCTGCCGATGACATATTTTTTCCTTGTTTCGAACTCTTTTCGCATCGACTCGACACAGGTCTGGTCACCCGTGAGGGCAGCGACCCCTCCCCACATGGCAAAGGTGTTGACGTTTCCAACCGAGTGCTGCATGACTTTATCCATGTACGGGATAACGCTTTCCGGGGCTGAAATATAGCCAAGTCTCCATCCGGTCATCGCGTAGGCTTTCGAAAATCCGTTGATAGTGATCGTGCGTTCGTCCATATCCGGCAGGGAACCCATCGAAACATGTTCCTGTCCGTAAATGAGTTTTTCGTAGATCTCGTCTGAAAGACAATACAGATCATGATCAATGCAGGCATCGGCAAGGATCCTGAGCGATGAACGGACGAGGATCGAACCGGTGGGGTTCGACGGCGTGTTAACGATGATCATCTTGGTCTTATCGGTGATTTTTTCGTAGAGAGATTCATCGACCTGAAAGTTTTCATTGAGAGAGTGGTGGACCGGTTTTCCCCGTGCGATGGTGATGCAGGGATCATACGAGACCCAAGCCGGATCGAGAATAATGACTTCATCACCGGGATTCAGGCATGCCGTCATTGTGATTCTTATGGCGTCTTTTGCCCCGCTTGTACAGAGGATCCGGTTCTGCGCAGTTGGTATATGGTTTTCCGTATTGAGTTTATCGGCGATCGCTTTGGCCAGGGCCGGGATTCCACGTGACGGTGCGTAATGCGTCTCACCCCGATGTAAGGCGTCTATTGCGGCCTGGATGATGTGGTTTGGCGTAGCGAAGTCAGGCTCGCCGACCGCGAGGCTGATGACATCGACGCCGCTTGCGATCATCTCCTTTGAACGGTTGTTCATCGCCATCGTCGCGGACGGAGGGACTGCAGCGATGTTTTCTGAAAGAGGCAACATACTATCTATGTCTGTTGTGCAAAATATTTAAGGAAAGACGTTGATCTGAAAAAAAAGATTAGGATAAGAAATCGATGGCCGCGGAAAGTCCGTCGCCTTCGAGTGTGTAGCCGGCTTTTTTGAAGCACATCTGAACGGCTGCAATCGTTGCGATGATCTCCGGCGTATCGATGATACCCATATTGCCGATCCGGAATATCTTTCCTTTGAATCTGTCCTGCCCACCGGCGAACTCGATTCCCATCTTTTTGCAGGCCCCGCGGATCTTTCCATCCTCGACGCCTTCGGGATAGAAGAATCCTGTCACGGTGTTCGATGCTTTATGCAGAGCGTCGACCTGCGGAACGAGGGAAAGGCCCCATGCCTCGCCGGCAGCGCGGACGGCGCCGGACATTTTGTGGTGACGGGCGATCCTGTTCTCGAGTCCTTCCTCGTCGATGAGTCTGCATGCTTCACGCATTGCAAGAAACAAGGGGACGGCCGGGGTTGCCGGGGTTTCCATCGGGTTGCCGTAGGCGGATTTCTTTGCCTTCTGCAAGTCGAGATAGAACGGTCTGTTCTCGGAGAGTCTGTCCCAGGCTCTTTGTGAAACGGAGACGGCGGCAAGTCCTGCGGGGGCTGCAAGACATTTCTGGCTTCCGACGATCGCTACATCGGCACCACAGGCATCGGCCTTCACGACATCTCCGCCGATTGAGGTGATCGCGTCAAGAATGAACAATGCATCGTATTTTCGTGCGAGTTTTCCAACTTCTTCAGCCGGGTTGAGGATCGCGGCGGACGTCTCGTTGTGGACGAGGGTCACGACTTCGGCGCCGTTTTCCAGTTCCAGTTTGAGGGCTTCGAGATTTAGCGTATGTCCCCATTCGGATTCGATCATTGTGGTCTCGCCATAGATTTTGGAGATCAGACCGAGACGCTCACCGAACTTTCCATTAACGAGGGACACGATCTTTTTGCCTTTGGCAAACGAGCCGATCGCGGCTTCCTGACCTGCAGTTCCCGAGCCGGAGAGAACAAGCATGTCGTTTGTTGTTCCGAAGATGGGCTTCAAGGATTTGACAATATCTGCGTAGCAATCACCGAATTCTTTACTTCTGTGGTTGATTGCCTGTTTCGTCATTGCATTCCGGACTGTTTCTGGCATTGGAACGGGTCCTGGCATCATGAGCAGAGTTTCATTATACATGGGGAAAGTCTGTTACATATATGAGAATAGACATACATATACTAATTCCATAGAGGTTTTATCAGATGCCAGAAGTCGCAGTAATAGCCGGTTCCGTTTCGGATCAGGCGATCGTTGATAAGGCAACGACCGTTCTTCAATCATACAATATTTCCTTCGATGTTCAGTTCATCTCTGCCCATCGCGATGCCGATAAACTGGATGCCTACGTGAAGTCGTCGGATGCATTGGTGTTCATCTGTATTGCGGGCATGTCGGCGGCTCTCCCCGGGGTCGTCGCCGCGAGGACGAAAAAACCGGTGATCGGGGTCCCCGTTTCCGGCAAAATCGCCGGCGGACTGGACGCTCTTCTTTCGATTGCCCAGATGCCGAAAGGGGTCCCGGTTGCCTGTATGGCGGTGGACGGCGGGGAAAATGCCGGCCATTTCGCAGCACGGATTCTTGGGAAAAACTAACTTTTTTCACTCAATTCTGTCGCTTCAGATTTTGACGTGACAAACATAGTTAAAAAAAAGAGACTGCCAGTTTCGGCAGCTGACTTCGAATTATGCTTCGATAATGTACTTTGCTTTAAGCTCGTTCCATTTCTCGGAAGCCATTAATGTGGTGAGTCCGTCGTTAATGAGTTTCTGAAGCTCGGTGTCGCCGTTTCTCATAGCTACAGCATACTCCTCAACGGTCGGGATGACCCCGAGCATGGCATAGACGTCTTTTCCTTTGATGTAATCGTTGATGTTTACATCATCGAAGATGACGGTCTGGACGAGTCCGTTCTCCAGAGCGACCATCGACTGCGGGAAGGTGTCGTAGAGTTTGATCTTTCCGTCAGTTACCATCTGGTCGTATTTTGCCTGACCGAAGAAGTCATCACTCTGGAGGTACTGATCAGCTGAACAGCTCCTCTGGACACCGATCGTGAGATTTCCTGCTTTGAACTGGTCAAGAGTAACGGTAGATCCGTTCTTTACGGCAACACCCTGGTCCACACTCCAGTAGGGAATTGAGAAGGTTACCTGGGCTGCACGTGCCGGCGTGATGGTCATTCCCGAGTAAACCATATCGATCTTGCCTGCAAGAAGTGCCGGAATGATTCCGTCCCATGCAATTGCCTTGATATCGACATTGAATCCTTCCTGTTCTGCGATCCACTGGATCGATTCAACATCGAATCCGACGAAGTTACCGCTTTCATCAACGTACGAATACGGCGGGTAGTCTCCGTCGATACCCATGATATAAGTTTTTTTCTCTGTCTGGTTACTGACACAGCCTGCTGTTAGAACAGCAGATACAACAAGAAGGGCTATGATTACCCCAAAAAACACTTTTCTATCCATCTTTTAATCATTTTCATTTCTCCTATAAATCACTTACTTCCTATCCAAACCGGCAGTATGATCTTTATAAAATAGTGTGTGAAATAATACTCAAATTATCTTATTTTTTGAAATAGAGGTAACAGTGGCAGTGACCGAACGCCTCAATATCTGCAGCAGCGTCCCTGCACGGACAGAGATATATCTTATCATCCTCGTCATCGCCGGTCGGGATACGGCAGGGACAGAATCGTTTTCCATACACAAGTTTGTTTCTTGCAATTCCTTCGATCGTAGAATCGGTCACA
This sequence comes from Methanocorpusculum sp., assembly GCA_965229365.1. Lineage (GTDB taxonomy): Archaea > Halobacteriota > Methanomicrobia > Methanomicrobiales > Methanocorpusculaceae > Methanocorpusculum. The sequence continues at coordinate 898,329 of OZ245878.1, forward strand.
TCTTTGTTTTCATTCAGGACCCAGCCCTTATTTACTGCCACTTTCTCGATCGAGGGGCGGATTTTCTCAGCAACTTCCTGTATTTCCTCGCGTGTGGGAATGAGATTCATTATTAGATATCCCTTTTCAGAAGTTATCAGGGTTTGGTTTGTGGATAAGATATATCCATTATTTTTCAAGCGATTTGATGATCATGCGTTTCTGAATTGGTTTCAGATGGTCGAGAAACAGTATGCCGTCATGATGATCTTTTTCATGGAGGAAAGCCCGGGCAGCTACTCCTTTGAGTTCGGTCTCGACCGTCTCACCGGAAATATCGAGGTATCTGCTGGTGATCTTTTCAGGACGGCGGACCGGCCGTTGGATCCCTAGAATACAGGGACTTCCTTCCATTTCTTCAACGAGTGCCCCCTCTTTAAGTACTTCCGGGTTTGCCCCTTTGATGGTTACACAGCCGGCGTTTACAATGAAGATCTGTTTCGATACCCCGATCTGAGGTGCTGAAAGACCAATGCATTTGTTGTGGATCATGGTGTCCCACATATCCGTCAGCGTATCGATCTCCTCTGTGCCGATTTTTTCAACCGTTTCCGCCTGCTGAAAGAGTATGGGGTCCCCGTATCTTCGTATCTCACGAATCATATGATTCTCTTCTCGCTAAAATCGTTTTAGTGTTGTGATTACACATACATATGCATGGACCTACACTATGATCGTCCCGGACATGCATTAGGAACCTTGAACGGGGTTATGATCGAAGGATTCTGTCTGCCGGTGCCTCCCTCGAATCTGATATTCATGACGGCCCCGGGTATTTTTCTTGGATGCGGTTTTTTTGATATGCAGACCTTTGATAAACTTAGGATAGCTGCTGTCAGGATCACGGGTGTTTCGACGCTCGAAGAACTTCTTGCCGGAAAGATCGTTGAGCTGACGGAATCTGCGGAAACATTGGGGGTCAGGATTGGGATGACCGGATGTGATGCACTTCTGCGTATTTCCTCCTTAAATCCGCACCTCTAACCAAAGATTTTTTAGTAATCACTCCGTTGTATTAACTATGAGAGTCTGTCCAATCGTGGATTCTGTGATATAAACTCATCCCCCATTTACTCTTGTCGACTTTTTTGGAGGGGAACAATACCTTTATGTATCCCTGCGCCGAGTGGTATGTCTGAATTTCAAGACGAATACGATCGTATTTTCAACAATGGAGTCATCCCTCCGGATATGTCCATTTGCTGGCTCATGTCCCAGCTCAACATTAGTGACATTGTACGAAAAATCCAACAAACTTATTATTCACCTCATCTTCGCGATTATTTTCATTATCCCATTGATTTTCTGGTAAGACTGATTGTTGTCATGACTTATCGCAGAATAGCCTATTGTCATATTCGACGTAAAATAACGCAAGAAGATCTCAGCCACCTTCTTCCGGCAAAATCACCACTCTGGTTACCTTCGCCGAGTACGTTGCATTACTTTGTGAAATATCGGTTAGGTGAGGAGGGTATGGAAGTTCTTATGTTTTTGATAAGCAAAAAGATTGTCCATTTCCTCAAATCTGAAACCGAGGTAATTATCGATTCCACTCCCTTATTTGTAAGCCGTTATTGTCCCAATAGTCTGTTTAAGCCTCATTATCAGGTTAAAATGGATAAAGCACATATTTTGAATCTGGGGGCTTATCCCTTGTTTATGATTCATTCAGAAGGAACGGAGAATGACAAACCCTATGCGCATTTTTTGATTCAGATTGCCGAACTTCTCGGCGTATCCTGTGATCGTGTATTGATGGATGCGGGATATGACTCCCTAGAGCTACACACTTTAATATTTGAGAAACTTCATGCAAAACCCCTTATTCAACTGAGATATGACGCGCAATTATCCCAATTAGGTTCAGAGAAGACCATAATAAAACAGATCAATACGTTCTGGAGAAAAGGAGGAAATGCCCAAATGTCTCTTACAGAAAAACTGGTATTTCTCTGCAAGAATGGTTAAACGGGAGATGGTAAGAGCATATCTCAGAAATCAGACTATTCTTCATGGAAGGGAGGTAAAAGATGCTATGAAAAGGCGGGAACGTGTGAACGCAAGCATGCACACCTCAAAAAAACCGTCAAATTTGATGTGGTGCATTGCAAGAAAAACAACAGAGCGCTCTCTGCAATAATGAATTTTATAACGTTCCAATTATTGATGTTAGCCCATTTACAGAATAGATTTCAGAATATGAATTTTGCAAATTATCGATAAGAAGTCTAAAGAAGTCTGATTTGGCAGATTCCCCCCAATCCCATGTCAATAGTGAAACGGTTGAATCATGATATTCCTAGGTGAAGTTATCTCGATCAAAAAAAACTATGTCCAATGGATTGACGTATCGATTGGACATACTCTTCGGTATATTGTCCGGAAATAGGAAATTACTTATGCTGGAACGCAGATATCATTCAATACTATGAAGTGGCAGATATCAGAACTCTTCGGGATGAGCGTCTATTCCGATAAAGCAGTATTCCTCGGCAAGGTGGAGGATGTTGTACTGGATGTTACCAATAAAAAAATCAGCGGTCTCGCTCTCTCAAATGTGAATAAAGATGTTATCGACACGAAAAATTATCAGGGAGTAATTATTCCCTACCGAATCGTCAAAGAAGTCGGCGACATCATTATTGTCCGGCACATTCCCGGGGCCTTCAAGGTCGCCGGCGAACCCTTATTCGGGGAATAATATTCTATTATGAAAGATCGTGAGATTTTTGCCGATCTTTCCACCACCGTCCCTTTTGTACTGCGGCTTGACGGCCGATCCTTCCATCGTTTTTCCAAAGACCGTTACAAAAAACCCTACGACAAGGTCTTTTCCGATGCAATGGTGAAAACGGCCCGTGCCCTCGTGACCGACAGCGGTCTTTCTCCTTCGTTTGCCTACACGTTCTCCGATGAGATAAGTATCTACATACCGGCTCCGGTTTTCGACTGCCGGGTGGAAAAGCTGGCATCCGTTTCGGCAGCTTTTGCCGCATCGGCCTTTACTTTGTATGCGGGGGCATCCGAACCGCTGGCGTTTGATGCCCGGGTTATTCCAATCGAGGAAGGACTGTTTCCCGCATATCTGTCATGGCGGCAGGCGGAAGCGTGGAGAAATCATATGAACGGCTATGCTCAAAAACTTCTTCTGGATGAAGGGGTGTCCCCGACAAATGCGCAGAAACAGCTGGACGAAATGAATGCCGCCGCTCTGCATGAATTTGCCTTCTCGCGCGGCGTGAATCTTGCGTTGACGCCAGCATGGGAAAGGCGAGGGATCTGTATTTATCGGGATGTCGTGATGCGTGACGGATATAATCCGATCAAAGATGAAAAAGTCTCGGTTGAACGAACCATCGCAGTCATTGATGAGGATGTGCCGCTTTTCAAATCGCCTGAAGGAACGGCCTGGGTCCTTTCCAAGATTCGCTGACCCGATCTATTTTCATTTTATTTCTGTTACGATGAATCTGCAGCAGTTGCTGTAAAAAAAGTAATGTAATAAATCATAGCGAGGGATGGATTTGAACCATCGGTCTACGGGTTATGAGCCCGTCGGGATTTCCTGACTACCCCACCTCGCTCCAAAGAAGCTTCGCACATCATCTCCGTGTGCGTTATAATATATACAAGTAGTAACTTAAATAGATTTGTAAATGATATCCCATACGGTGATAAGGATTCATCACCAATTTAAGAACAGAATATGAGAATCGATAGTGATTTGCCTACTCCGCCGACCGAGGCATTATCCATACTCACGCTGATCGAAGCAAATTTCAACTCTTTTACTTTGCAGATTCCTGCTCTGTTAATTGATTTTTTGACTGATTGGTGCGGGTTCTGCCGTTTTTTCGCTCAGATATTTTTGGATGTCTCGCTTGAATATCCTGAAGTTCAATTTTGTACATATAACACTGAAGAGAACAGTCATATAGCAGCCGAGCTTCGCATACGCGCCGTTCCAACTCTTATGTTCATCAAAAACGGAACGGTTGTAAAAATACGTAACGGCTCCCTGTCGAAAGAATAGTTCAGAGAAGATCTCATTTACGTGTTTCGCGCATGAGTGTGTTTACTTCGCTTCATCCAACACTGCAGGAACTTCTTCTCACCGGTCTTGGGTGGGATGATCTTCGGCCGGTACAGACGGAGACCTATATCTCGGTAAGCAGCGGGGCCGATACGCTGGTCCTTGCCCCTACTGCCGGCGTTAAGACCGAGTCCGCTTTTTTTCCGGTCATTGACGGAATGTTAAAGAATCCGTCGGAACATCTGTCTGCGATCTATATCTCTCCCCTTAAAGCTCTCATTAACGATTAGCTGGACCTAATCCTTTTCCTGTGCGCCCGGACCGGGCTTAGCGCCGCGGTCCAGCACGATGATGTGTCCGATCGTGATCGGTTTGATTTTTCCAGATCCGAACATGCGGATATCCTTTTGACTACTCCGGAATCACTTGAGGTTCTCTTAAGTGATGCAAAAACTAAAAACGCATTTAAAGAGATCCGGTACCTCATCATCGACGAGATTCATGCTTTCATGTAGTCTGACCGCGGGGTCCATCTCCGCTGTCTGATGGATCGTCTTAAGCTTCTTGGAAAACATCGGATGATTCGAATCGGTCTCTCGGCAACGGTCGGGAATCCCGAAGAACTGCTCGACTGGTTCTCTGGACCGAATCGAAAAAAACACCTTGTATCTATTCCCTCGCCTCCCTCGAAAAAACTGTTTACGTTTGTCGTGGAACCTGAGTTTGTCGGCCAGGTCCGGGCGATCGCAGGATCCGTTTCAGGAAAAAAAGCCCTCGTCTTTACCGAAAGCCGGAGTCCGGTCGAGAGACTGGTTCTTCCCTTACGCGACGAACTGCCTTCCGTGTTTCTTCATCATTCCTCAGTTTCGCCGCAGGACCGCGAGGCTGCAGAGCTTTCCTTCGGGCAGGCCGGCGGAATGTGCGTCATCTGTACGAGTACAATGGAACTGGGTGTCGATATAGGGGAGCTTGATCTTGTCGTTCAGTATGGTCCCCCCTTACGGTATCGTCGTTTCTGCAGAGACTCGGACGTACCGGTCGGCGGGGAACTCCTGCAAGAATGATCTTTATCGTTTCGAATGCGTGCGATCTTCTTATCGCCATATCGGTGATTGAGGTCGCGATGCAGCATTCGGTCGAGTCGCTGAAGGCCCCGACCCGCCCGTATCATGTTCTCATCCAGCAGCTGTTTTTACTTTTGAAAGGCAGAAACGGGATGAGCCTTCGAAGCATCATTGATTCTCTCCGTGCCATGACGCCGTTTAAGGAGTTTTCCGTCGCTCAATTTTCTGCAGTTCTGGAGCATCTCGTCGCGGAAAATTATCTGACCAGTTCCGGGGATCTGTACCTTGCCGGAATTAAGGCCGAAATGGAACTCGGTCGATCGAACTGGCTTGCTCTCATCTCTGTTATCCGTGATGCCGGGGATTTTTTTGCCGTATTACCTGACGGAACGGTGATCGTGACTCTTGACCCGCGGTTTGTGGCGGGAGACCCGGGAAAGACATTTTCATTCACCGGAAAAATCTGGCGTCTGCTTCACCGTGATGATGCGCATAAACGTGTCCTCATCGAACCGGCGTTCGCCAAAGGAGATGTGAAACGTCCGTTCTGGAGCGGCGGTGACGGTGGAAGTTATGCAAGCAGTCTTGTCTGTAAGTCTGTTGCCGCCGTTCTTGGGCGAGGGTGTCCCAGTCTCCCCCTCTCCCGAGCAAAAAAGCATGGTCGAGGATCTTATCCGGATGCTTCCCGATGATTTTTCACCCGGGGCCATCCATCTTCGCACTGAACCGGAACTGAACGGATACTCGGTAGTTGTATCCACATTCCTCGGCACGCGGACAAATCAGATCCTTGCTCATCTCCTGAAAAACCGGCTTGACGGGAAACATGCAGTTCGTTATACGCAGTTTGCGATCCGGATATTCGACTGGGAAACGCCAAACGCCGGTGAATATATTGTCGGCATTCTGGAAGAGCTGGTCCGAATGCCTGCTCTCTCTTGCAGAGGAATTCCCCCGCCTTACGACAGCTACCTGGAAGTTTGGGGAACTGCTCTCGGACGATCTTCGGCTGGAGATGACGGCGTATGATTATTATGATATTCCTGCTCTTCTAACTACCCTGGCTGATTTTCAGTATAAGAAATACTATATGTAATTTTTGTTATATTCTTGCGGGAATAATCAGTGGGATATATTATGGTTTCGATCCTATCTCTAAGGAATTAATGTGGATAGTGAGATAAAATTGAGTATATTTTCTTTATTGGGATAAACACATCGCAGATTTTTCTAATAAAATCCATTCATGATGGATGAAATGTTTCAATTTAGATATAATATCATTACTTGCGGATTCAGTTCCTAAATACATAATATGTCCTAAATTATCTAAATTTAGCCGAATAATGTCTGGTTATGATGGGTTATCAGAATGATCTGCTGTGAGTTCGCTCCATTGAGCCTATAGGGAGTGAGAGACAGGGTTCCTATCCATATTCAGTGATATTGTTCATGTACGAAATTCGAGGAGTACAAACTTTATAAATGAAAAACCCTGATACTATGTTTGTGAGAGGGGATGGTTAATTGGTAGAAGATGATGTCATAACAGCGATTCAGGATCGATTAGTTGCCTGTGGAATGCGGGAATATTCTGCAAAAGTATATACAACACTTTTTTCCGTCGGTATTGCAAAAGCAACTGAACTCCATGAATTGACCGGCATCCCCGGCGACGCATTTATGAAACGCTTGATGATCTCAGCAACCAGGGATTCGTTACCGAATTTGGCACGAATCCGGTTTATTACCGGACTGATGATGCCGAACGAACCTATCTGCGTGTTTTAAGTCTGGAGATGCAGAGACTGGACAAACTGCGGGCATGCCTTCTGGACATTCATAATCTTCATCGTCCCTATGAAGTCTCCGGCATAACCGAGTTCCATACGCCAAAATCAATATTCGTCGTGAAAAATTTCCTCAAGACGATTAAACCGGTTAAGTAACAGAAATCATCATCGATTCATGAAAGCTGCAGTCAGTAATTTCTGCAGGTGATATTTTTGGTTGTCTTCTTTGAGATGAAAAGCTCCTGATTTTTCTGCAGAATATTTTTCGTCTCCGTCTTCTTGCTTATGGAGGACAACTTTGTTTATCGGGACATAGTGTTCCATCACATTGCCCGCCTCTTGAAGACAATCTAACCTGAATTTGACAGTTAGTGGAAATGCCACATAATGAATGTCCCTAAGCATTTTTCAAAAGCCATGATAAACTCTCTCGCGAGTCACTTACTTTTTAGAATAAATCTTCAATGTATCACATATTTTTCTAATTATGGGGTGCGGGAGGTGACTGCGGGCCTTCCCTTTAGGGCAGCCTCAGCGGAGCAAACCGAAGGTTTGCGAGTCCGACGCGGTGGAGATATCCTATATGCCGTGGCCCCCATATGTTTCCGGGTAGTTCGATGTAGATGGAATATTCAGATATTACGTATGCGGTGTTGAGGTGTAGATCCAATTCGGGAAGTATTAGATCATGATCATACTCCCAAACCACTTCCTTTCAAAATCCCTCTAATACCCCCCCAATACCTTCCGTTCTAACTATTCAACGACAGATTCGCTAAGCAGGACGTTAACGCGAGCCTTGAACATAAGATATTTCCACCGCGTCGGGCTCCGCGCCGAAGTCGCGTCCCCGCACCCCTTAATCAGAAAAAAGGAAAGAGATGTGGGGGAACATATTTGCCAACTGTCAAATTCAGGATCTAATGATAAATTTTTCCAAATCGGGATACCGGATAAACAATGATTTCTTCACTCTATATAATTCACCGGCCCTACGTTCTTTCGACGCGCAGGTTGAATTCGAGATGTTTCCATAACATGCAGTTGGGTATCACAAGTGATTTCCTGAGTGTTGTCTCGATTTTCATCAAAGAAATGATCAATTCGGGACCGTGTGCGCCGATCGGTTCCGGTGTTCATGCGGGAGATTCCTTATGATTCCTTATAATACAGACTGTGTAGTTTTGGATGTATTGTATCATGGCGACTCCAGTATTTCTGGAAGAAAATGGACCGCAAAAATGATTTTGAAGCATTAATGGAGATTTAATAGATGTATTCTCACCGTCTTGAGCAGGAGATATTTGCATAGTATGCTTCCATTCATATTGTCTATATTTCCCCCCATACGTTAGGGTTGATTTTTTTAGTTCCATTATCACTACGGAGAAATATCGATAATCTAACATTATCTTTTTTAAACTAATTTAATAAATCTACTCCTCAATTTCCGAACAACACATTTTGCCGGTCTCGTGAATAGATTTATATTTCGTTCCTCAAAAAACAGAACCGTTGCCAAATGGGCAATGGAGTATTTTCTCATGATAACAATTATCGCCAAATGTACCGCTAAAAAAGATTCTATTGATGATTTACTGGAATTAGCTTTGGAATTGGTTCAATCCAGCAGAAAAGAGGCAGGAAATCTATCTTATGATTTTTACCAGGACATAACGTTCCCGGAAAAGTTCACATTTATTGAATGCTGGAAAAATTCGGCCGCAATCGACTCTCACAATGCAACTCCGCATTTCAATCATTTTGTGGAAAAAACAAATCAGGTATTTGCCGGACCTCTGGATGTAGCTCTTTTCAGAAAGCTGAAATAACTTCATCTCTCTCTTCTCCAAATGAAAAAACACTTATTTTTCGTATTCTGTGTGTTGTCTGGAATTTTTGGCTTAATAATTCCAATAGTTCCAAATTTATCTTTATTATTTCTAATATGTTGTTGTGACTTACGTGTCCGGATTTTCGGTTACATCATTCTTTTATTAAGCTACTTCATAAGAGTTATTCGTTGGTTGGCAGTTTGATCACATGTGGCAGTAGTGATTGAAAGGTATCAATCGACATAACCATACATATCTATTGGATGTGACACGAATGAAAAAAACAATAAAAGGACTTGCAATGAAGCGGATCGGAGAGATCGGCTGGATTGAAAAAGAAGCTCCAACGTGCGGACCGCTTGATGCAATTGTTGCACCTCTTGCGGTTGCACCGTGCAGCTCGGATGTTCACACCGTCTGGGAAGGAGCTCTTGGAGACCGCCACGACATGATTCTCGGCCATGAGGGCGTTGGAGAAATCGTGGAAGTCGGATCAATGGTAAAAGACTTCAAGCCCGGGGACCGTGTAATTGTTCCGGCAATCACCCCCAGACTGGCTGTCCATCGAAGCACAGGACGGCGTTGCCCAGCACTCCGGAGGCAGGCTTTCTGGCTGGAAGTTTTCCAACTTCAAAGACGGCATTTTCGGGGAACTTTTCCATGTAAATGAAGCTGATGCAAATCTTACACTTCTTCCGGACTCTATCCCGGTAGCTGAAGCATCGATGATTGCAGACATGGTCCCGACCGGATTCCAGGCAGCAGAACTTGCCGATGTGAAGCTCGGCGACACCGTCTGCTGTATCGGTATCGGCCCGGTCGGACTGATGGCCGTTGCCGGTGCAAATCACATGGGAGCATCCCACACCCTTGCAGTCGGCAGCAGAAAAGACTGCGCCAATGCAGCCCGCGGATATGGTGCTACCGACATTATCAACTATAAGAACGGTGATATTGTCGAGCAGGTTCTGGACAAGACCGACGGCAAAGGTGTGGACAAAGTCTGTATCGCCGGCGGAGATGTCAACACCATGCAGGAAGCAATCAAGATGGTCAAACCCAGAGGAATCATCGGGAACGTCAACTACCTCGGTAAAGGCGAGTTCGTAACGATTCCGCGCATCGAGTGGGGCTGCGGTATGAGCAACAAATTCATCCACTGCGGTTTAATGACCGGAGGCAGGCTGCGTATGGAGAAACTCGCAAGCCTCGTAGAAGTAGGCAAACTTGATCTCTCGCCATTACTTACCCACAGATTCAAGGGCTTTGACAAGATTGAAGAAGCACTCCTTTTGATGAAGGACAAACCAAGTGACCTTATCAAACCGGTTGTCACCATCAAAGAGTAATATTTATGAGTGATAATACTCATAAAACTCATTTTTTTAGTAACTATCCTCATAAAAACACCCGTAAATCAGGAAATTATATCATGAAAGTTGGAATAATCGGAGGAACTGGGAATATCGGCGAAGGTCTTTCACGTCGAATTTGTATCGGTGGAAAATTCGATGTAGCAATTGGATCCCGTGACCTGTCAAAAGCGATCGTTGCTGCAGACGGAGTTACCTGCTGCCTTAACGACCGCTGTTGTACAGGAGGTTTCTGCAATGGCGGGACGAATGCAAGTGTTTGTGATGCTGATATCATCATTCTCTCAGTTCCGTTCGACAAAATCGAGTCGACCATTGATGCAGTCGGCAAGGAGGTATTTGAAAACAAGATCGTTGTTTCACTCATCAACCCGATGCTTTGGTTCCCGAAAGAAAAGTACTTCCTGCCGGACCGCCCGGCGGAAGGATCAGCAGCCCTTGCAGTAAAAAAGATGCTGCCTGAGTCTGCAAAACTCTGTATAGGGTTCAACAATGTTGCATCGGGAAAGTGGATGGAACTTGATGAAGAGCTCGACTACAGTGTTTGTGTATGCGGGGATGACAAGGAAGCAAAGAAGGTCGTTATGGGTCTGGTATCCAGCGTCTCGAAACTCAAGCCGCTTGATGCGGGACCACTGGCAGTATCAGGGGTAATTGAAAGTATTACGCCGCTTGTAATTACCCTTGCAATGAACAATGGTCTTAAGGATGTAGGGGTCTACTTCAAATAATATCTCAAGACTGAATGTGTCTGTCAAATTTCTCTTAGGTAAAACCTCTCTTTCCACCAGGGAAGAGCTAAAATGAGCAATTCAAAAAAATCTGCTCATTTTTTTCTTTTATAATTCATCGGTGATAAATTATGACTCCTATATACTCAAGTCCAATGAAAGTTGGGGTTATCGGCTGCGGCAATGTCGGATCAATTTTAGCCGAGCGGCAAATATCATTCGAAATCGTTGCCGCCTATGATTCTATTTCCGAGCGTGTAGGTGCGTTTTCTGACAAATACGGGGCGAAACCGTTTTCAGATATTGACGTTTTTCTGCAGGAGCCGCTTGATATCATTGTGGAAGTTGCTTCGATCGATGCCGTAAAAGACCTTGCAGAGAAAGTTTTGCTTGCCGGCCGTGATCTCATTCTTCTCAGCGTAGGAGCTCTTGCAGATGACGCGTTTCGAGAAGAGCTGCTGGCTACCGCAAAACAACTTCACCGCAGGATCCATATTCCATCCGGAGCCATTATGGGTCTGGATAATATCCGTGTCGGGAAAATATCCCGGGTTAATAAGCTTTTTTTTGAAAACGACAAAACCGCCCCGTTCGTTGCATTCCGATGCACACGTCTCCCAATGTCTTTTATCCTCAAAAGCCCGTGACTGTGTAGCATTATATCCGAAAAATACGAATGTTGCCATCTCTCTCTCGCTTGCATGCGGAAGAGAGGCCGATGTCGAGCTTTGGGTTGATCCGAAAGCGGAACAGAATATGCATGATTTTTTTTGAGGGAGAGTTCGGCGATGCATATATTCGGATACGCAATCTTCCAGCTCCGGAGAATCCGGCAACCAGCTATCTTGCTGCGCTGTCCGTGTTGAGTCTTCTGGAAAGTCTGGAGAGTCCTCTGGTAATCGGTGCATGATACGCGGACTGTATGTTGGGAGGTTTCAGCCTTATCATAACGGGCATAAAGCTTTCATTCAAAAAATCGCAGAGGAGGTTGATGAGCTGGTCATAGGAATCGGCAGTGCCCAGATGAGTCATACCGTTCGCCATCCGTTTACAGCAGGAGAGCGGATTTTAATGATCTCGAGGGACCTGACGCATCTTGATATCCCTGTATATATCATCCCGCTTGATGATGTTAAGCGAAATTCATTATGGGTTTCGCATGTGATATCCATGTGTCCCCCGGTTACTATGATATATACCTCCAATCCGCTGATTTCTCAGTTGTTTCTGGAAGCAGGCAGACATGTCGTATGTCCGTCTGGACTTTGTCCCCATAAAGTGCTGTCGAGTGAAGAGTGGTGCTCTCTTGTCAAAACAGGGGGTGACTGGGCATCGTACGTCCCATCGGACACCGTAAGGATAATCGAAGATGTCGGAGGAGTCGAGAGGATCCGACTCATTACCCAAACGGATGAATCGGCTGCATCCGGCAATATGCAGCCTCAATTCCTACCTTCTTTTTCAGGGTGTGAACCGAATGTAATCCCGTCATCAGATAGGCCTTAAGGAATCATAAGATGATGTATTCTTGGATTCTCTCATCCTGACTTTTGGATCACTCGCGCAGTTCTGCCGAGACTCTTTCGTTGGCGATCTTTCTATAACTCTCGTCGATCTCGAAACCGATAAACGGGATCCCAAGACGGATCGCGGCAATCGCCGTATTTCCAATCCCCATAAAGGGATCCATCACCACACGGCATTTATCCAATCCGTGATCTTTTATGCACATCACGGGAAGCTGTATGGGAAATGTTGCCGGATGCGGTCGGCTTTCCCGGATTGTTTCATACGGGATAAACCAGGTGTTTCCCCGGTCTCTGAGATCGCGTTTTTCCCCCCCCCAGCGGTTCACATTGCTCTTATCCTGATACGGCACGCCGGTTGCGAGCCTGTCGATTTGCACTGTTCCATTTTTCGTGAAGTGAAAGATGAATTCATGACAGTCGTTATGATACCTTTTACTGTTTATCGGCTTGTAATGTCCGGCTGCCACGCCTTCATTTGGAAGTGCAATGGATTTGATCCAGTGGATCATATTCTGAAGAACGAATCCCTGATCTCTGAATTTCTGGGCAACATCGATTGGGATCCAGGGATCTTTCAGACTCCCGCCGATATTCAGATAGAACGAACCCTGGTCCGAAAGAACGCGGTATGACTCTTCGGCCACCGTCCCCATCCATTTCAGATAGGTATTACGCGGGATCATGTCGTCATAGGTCGTATAGGTTTTCCCAATGTTGTACGGGGGTGAGGTCACGATCACATCGACCATGCCTGGCGGTAACGTACTCATTCCGTTGACACAGTCCATGTCGTAAATCCTGTTGAGTTCAGTCATGTTTTATGATCTTAACTATCGTGATTTCGTATGTCAGGGTCTCCCCTGCAAGGGGGTGGTTTGCATCCACGGTGATCTTCGTGTCCGTCACGTCAACAACGGTGACCCTGCACGGCCGGTCGAATACTTCTACCGTGATGATATCGCCGGGACTTGGTGCATGTTCGAGCTTGAGTTTTTTTCGTTTTATCGAGAGGACCAGACGCTTCAAATATTTACCGTATGCTTTTTCCTGAGGAAGTACAACCGTCACCGTGTCCCCTTCTGTTTTTCCGATCAGCGCTTCTTCAAAAGCTGTGTTTATCTGTTTATTTCCGATAATAACGGTTACCGGCTCCTGTGTGCGGGTGTTCTCGAATATCTCTCCGTCCGGACGTTTGCTGACGAAGTGGAGCTGCAGCGTATCACCGGATTCTACGACAGACATACCTATCTGTATGACTGAAGAAATACTTTAAGGGATCGCGTTTACAGTTTTGATCAAATTATCCAAAAATAGGGTTATGTGGTTGAAATCAGGGGGATAACGAGTTTCTTATACACTCCGTCACCGCTCTGATGCAGGATCTTAAATTCATACGTCCCGGGCTTTTCCACTTCAACGGTCCATATGTAGTTTCGTCCGTTCTCATCAATAGTATAGTCATTCTCGACGATACTGATTCCATCCGAATCAAGTGGTTTACATGTGAGACTATGCGGACTCGTGATGATGACAGTAAAGCTTGTTTCGCTGTTTTTCTGGATCGCTTATGAGTCCATCTTCACCCCCGAATATCTGGTTTACATCGTTAAACGTAGTATACTTGAGAATGCGAAGTTTCAATATATATTTTTTCTGGTTAATTTTATGGATTTTATTTTGAAAAAGGCTGATTTTGCAAATATTATTAACCTAGTTAACCCGTAAGGTTACTGTCTCTCTAGAGTCGAAATCTTTGATAAATAAGCTATAAGAGAAAATAAAGAACGCCGAGGGGGAGATTTGAACTCCCGAGGTGTCGCCACCAGTGGCTTTCGAGGCCACCGCCCTTCCGGACTAGACTACCTCGGCAGGCATCTATACGATACGTTATTATATGCGCGTAATAAGCATACGTCTTTGAATGTAAAAAATATATGGGATTGGTTGCCGGATTTACATCTGGCCGGCTCCTTTGGAGATCATCATGTCATCAACGCGGATGAGAAGCATAGCAGTCTCGGAGGCGCTCTGGATTGCCTGGCGTTTGACTCTCTTCGGTTCAACAACGCCCTGTTCCTTCATGTCGACAATGGTGCCGGTAAACACGTCAAGGCCTGCATACGTCTGACCCATCGCGTGTGCCTGGCGGAGATCGATGACTTTGTCAACGGTGTCGAAGCCGGAGTTTTCGGCAAGAGTTTTCGGGATGATCTCGAATGCCTTTGCGTAGCCTTCGATAGCGAGCTGAACACGGCCGCCTTCGGTTGCTGCATATTCTCTGAGTCTGAGGGACAGTTCGGTCTCAACGGAGCCGCCGCCGATAGTGTAGGAACCGTCTTCAACGACGTCCTGCACGACATATGATGCATCCTCAATGGCACGTTCGAGTTCATCGACAAGGTGCTGTGAAGATCCGCGGAGAAGAATGGTGACTGCTTTCGGGTTTTTACACTCAGATAGTTTGGTCATCTCAAGATCATCAAGCATTTCAAGTTTGCCTGCAGTTCCAATTACTTCGGGTGAGAGGTCTTCGGGTTTATTGATGACCTGGCCGCCGAGTGCTTTTGCCGCGTATTTCAGGTCTTTTTCCGGGACGAACTCAAGTGCATAGATACCGTGTTCGCCAAGGTAATACTGTACTGGGTCGGCGATTCCTTTCTGGCAGAGGACGACATTTACGCCGGTTGCGGCGAATTTGTCGGACATTGCCTTGAGGGTCGCACGTTCTGCAGAGGAGAATGCCGAGAGCTGTTCCGCTGAGGTGATCTTGATCTTAGATTTGGTCTGGGTCTTGGTGATCTCGAGCGGGCCAGCAATGAATGCTGCTTTGACGCCTTTGATCTTTTTCGGCATCAGCGAATCAAGTCTGGTTTTATCGATCAGAACGCCTTTAATGAGTTCAA
The DNA here is from genome assembly GCA_965229365.1 of Methanocorpusculum sp. Lineage (GTDB taxonomy): Archaea > Halobacteriota > Methanomicrobia > Methanomicrobiales > Methanocorpusculaceae > Methanocorpusculum. The sequence continues at coordinate 913,632 of OZ245878.1, forward strand.
CACTCATTTTGTCGCTGCGTTTTGTCTTGACAAGGATATCATCTTCGTTGACCAGCGTCTTTTTTCCGGAGGTTTCTGCAACACCGGACACTGCCTCAACGACAACATCGCATGCCTGTTCCATGATGCTTTCAATGGATTTTCCGGTCATCGCCGTTTTAGCAATATGTTTCATCATGCTTTTGTCTTTCGGCGTGACGCCGATCGAAAGTTTGTCGAGGAGTTCAAGCGCCTTGAGCATACCAAGGTTGTATCCCTTTGCGATCACAGACGGGTGAACACCGCTGTCGATCAGATGTTCTGCCTGTTCCATAAAAGAACCGACCATCACGACTGCGGTCGTAGTGCCGTCACCGCATTCATTGTCTTGGGTTTCCGCTACCTCGACGACAAGTTTTGCACCCGGGTGCTCAACATTGATCTGATGAAGGATTGTTGCTCCGTCATTAGTGATGACGATATCGTCACTACCCTGAGTAACCATCATCTTGTCCATACCGCGTGGACCAAGCGTTGTTCTCACTGTGTTGCCAAGGACCTTTGCTGCCATGATATTGGAGCGAAGTGCTTCCAGTCCCGGAACGCGTTCTACGTTATTACGTAAAATGACGACCTGCTGACCTGAGTTGTTTGCCATAATCGTTATTCTCCTGTACTAATATGTTAAAAAAGTGGATTGGACTTCTATATAAATATGTTGTATTGGTTATTGGCTGTTCAGTCGATACGTTTAATTACAAAGAGCGAGTAGACCGGAACGCCCTCTATTTCTTTGACACCGCGCTTATCAAAGATTACACAGATGCCGACCGGTGTGGCTTTGTGGCGACGCAGATAATTCACTATCTCTGTAAGAGTGTTGCCGGTTGTGATGCAGTCATCCACAATTAAACACCGCTTTTGGGAGATCTTGCTGAAGTTTCCGGATATCGATCCGATTTTACCTTCCGGATTGTGTTTCGAGGGATGATATATGGCGAGATTGAGTCCGTCCTCTGCGGCGATCATCGTTGCGAGAGGTACGCCTGATACTGATATGCCGATAACGGTGTCGACCCCTTCCTCCTCTTCGTTTGCTGCCTCAAAATGGGCCAGCATCATGGATGATATTCCGCCAAGGAGTGTGGTGTTGGAACTTACGTTCGTCCAGTCGATATGTACATCTTTCGGTGCCGCGATCCCGGCTTTTCCCTGTGTCAGAAGCCAGGTGATCGTATCGACCGAGAGGCTGAGTTCATCAGCAATCTGGCCGGATGAGTGGCCTTCGGCGTGAAGGTCTTTTGCTTTTGCCATGAGTTCTTCTAAGGAAGACATATGAGAAGTAATCGCTTTTCCCGCATATATGCTTTTTTGAAACTTCTGCTGAAAAGCAGCTCCTTCCGCCAGAAAATATGGGAAACCTACTAAAAGTGAAAAGTCCAATCTTTCATCTGGATATGTCGGCAAAATATGTGACTGAATCATTTCAGAAGAAAGTCATGCCATATCTCACCACGTTCAACGATGCTGAAAAAAAGCAGTTCTACCTTGATGCAGATGCGGCCGTACAGGAACTTGTTTCAATGGGGAAAGATCCAAAACAGGTTCTCTGGGTCATGCAAAGTATAGGTCTGTACCTTTATGGAAATTCCGGGAAAAATTTCTATGTTGATTACCAGAAGATCGTTCTCTCGGATACCTGTGTTCTCTGGTCGATGCAGCCGCCCGGCGGGGGATGTATCCACCTTTTTCAGACAGAGGAAGGAAAACTGCTTATCGATGCCGGATACGGGGTCAATTATGCCGACTGGGTACAGACGCTCGCTGATTTCGGTCTCGGGGATTTTTCCGATGTTAAACATGTTCTTTGTACTCATGGAGATGCCGATCATGTGGGAATGACCGGATTACTGCCGGTTCCGCCGTTCGTTCACCCGATCACGAAAGGACTTCAGGAGAACGGTTCCCGCTCCTTTGCATCCACCAATAATCTCCTGCTGCTGGAACATGTCTACACAACAACAGTAAACACCTTCTCCCAACTGGCGTTTCCGAAAGAGTACATCCTTTCCAAAACCGAGCCGCAGAAGATGCGGGGGATCTTTCCGGTCATCGATACGATCACGTTTGCCGGACTCACCTTCGAGGTCTGGCAAAGTCTCGGCGGCCATCTTGCCGGTCAACTCTTCTTCTATGAACCAACAGAAGGTCTGCTCTTTACGAGTGATGCCATCCTGAACTTTGCCTCCCTTACTCCCTGGCGGTTAACCTATGGTTCGATCCCGGATTACCTTATCAATTCCGTTAATATCAACAGTGAGATCGGACGACAGGAACGGACCAAACTGACCAGACTTGCAGTCGAGCTGGATGCCGAACTGAGGAAAAAAGGGAAGCGTCTCAGATTATGCTGCGGTCACGGGGCAGTTTCGGTTATCGACGAGAAAGGAAATCTCAGCATACTTGATCATGTGATCCATTACTCGAGACGGAAATACACTGAGGGACTGCACAACCTTGCAGCAAAAGTAGCCTGGTTTATCAGAATGAGGCTTGTCTGAAATATTCGTTACCATCTTCTTCCTTTTTCCGTCCTGCGCCGGATCGGAGCCGAACCGCAGATGGGACAGTCTTCCTCGTCTGCCGGAATCTCCGCACCGCACCCGGAACAAATTCTTTTCCACACCCGTTTTTTGGCATTTCTCTGAAGAATGCTTTTGCACGATATTTTCAGATGACGGCAGACATTCTGTACGGCAAAATCATCGGAAATCACCGTGCCTTCAAGTGTCAGGCTGAGAGCGATGACCGAGATATCTGTATCGGAGAGGACCCTGGCATCCCCGCTTTTGAGTGCCGTGTTCGTTACCTCAAATATGTGTTCTGCCTCCGGCTCGGTTGTCACGAGCCCTTTCTCCGTCAGGATCTCGAACCTCATCTTTGATGCGAGGTCTTTTAGCTCGTCGACCACATCAGGTGTGGTAAAAAGCTCTCCGTCAAGCGTATAATCGCCGAAAAAATAGGATGAATCCAGAATATATTTCATTTATGTACGGCTTCTGCGATGACACCGGATGCCGTGATCCTGCTTGAGGCACGTTCGATCGTATCCGAAGATGCAATGTCGGCAAGCCCGGCCTGCATAAGTTTGATGTATCCGCCTGACGCAAAAACGCCGTGGACGCCCGCTGCCCGGACCAAGGTTGCCCCCTGTTCAAGCAGCATTCCTGCGGCTTTTGCCATTGAACCGCCGGTCGCGATGATGTCATCCACAATGATACAGTCTCTTCCTACCGCTTCCAGGTGTTTTGGCGCCATGGTTACTTCCGTTCCGGAGAGCCGCGTCTTATCCAGATGATCGCAGTCCCATTTTCCAACCGCCGCCACGCCTTTGGCAAACTCCCATGCACCCTCATCGGGGGACAGTATCAGCGGATTTTCCAGAGCCATCGTACTGATGTATGCGCCGATTTCCGGTGCAATCGTCAGATTCTTTGCGGGACAGCGGAAATGCTCGAGAATCGAGGTATCATGGATATTGATGGTAAAGACTCTGTCTGCGCCGGTGGAAAGTGCCCGTGCCATTGCCCGTGCCGAGATCGGTTCACCGTCATTGAACTTCTTGTCCTGCCGTGCATATCCCATATATGGCAGAACAAGCGTCGTTTCCTTTCCCTCGCAGGCATCGAGCAGGAGAATTGCCTGCAGAGTCGACTCCGGATCGACCGTGCTTGCAATAATTATCATCTGATCGTCATCATCCATTATGCGTATGGACTGCTCACCATCCGGGAATGTAGTGTATTTTACTTCAGATAGATGACAGCCGAGCTTCTGCGCCGTGCGTGCCGCGAGAACTTGGCTCTTTTCGGTATAAACTACTTTCATGATAAGACTCTAACAACTATCTCTTACTGAAACTACTTAAAGCATAATCAAGTACAAATATTGGCATCTTTAATTGAGGTATGGAACACAATATGGAACATGAGAATAATCCGGAACAAAAAACTGAAGAAACTGTTATGGGGATGGTTTTGGATGTAAATCCGGCGCAAGTCACGGAAGAAATCCCGGCGCGGGATACTTCGCCTGTGAAGGAGGTATATGCCTCTGACAAATATGATGCCGAACTTTTCGGAGGCGTTCGGTTTGATACTACGGCGGATCTCGTAATCCCCCCGTCCCTGATCGATCAGGTCATCGGGCAGGAACACGCAGTGGATGTCATCAGAAAAGCCGCCACTCAGCGCAGGCACGTCATGATGATCGGAAGCCCAGGTACCGGCAAGTCGATGCTTGCTAAGGCAATGTCCGAACTTCTCCCAAAAGAGGAGATTCAGGACATCCTGACGTATCCGAATCCCGAGGACAACAATAATCCGATCATCCGGGTGGTTCCTGCAGGAAGAGGAAAAGAGATCGTCGCAGCTCACAAAGAAGAGGCACGTAAACGCGCTTCCTCGAAAAATACCATGCTTCTCATCCTTGTGATAGGTATTCTCGGGATTGCTATGATTTCAGGCCAGCTTCTGGTGGGTATCGTTGCCGTGGCCTTTATCTTCATGGCATTTCGTTCGTTCATGCCGAAAGAAACCGCGATGGTTCCAAAACTCATCGTCTCCAACAAACCCGACTCGACTGCACCGTTCGTGGACGGGACCGGATCCCACGCCGGAGCACTGCTCGGCGACGTTCGCCACGACCCGTTCCAGTCCGGAGGTCTTGAGACGCCGGCTCACGACCGTGTCGAGGCCGGAGCGATCCACCGTGCGCACAAGGGTGTTTTGTTCATTGATGAAATGAACACTCTCGAACTCTCATCCCAGCAGAGTCTTCTGACGGCACTTCAGGAAGGTGAGTTCCCGATCACCGGTCAGTCGGAACGTTCATCCGGAGCCATGGTTAGAACCGAACCGGTTCCCTGCCGGTTCCTGATGATCGCTGCAGGAAATCTTGACGCAGTCCAGCATATGCACCCTGCTCTCCGAAGCCGTATTCGCGGATACGGATACGAGGTCTACATGAGCGAGACCATGAACGATACGCCTGAGAGCCAGGCAAAGCTCGTCAGATTCGTAGCGCAGGAAGTTAAAAACGACGGGAAGATCCCGCATTATGATCCATCGGCAGTATCCGAGATCCTTCGCGAGGCAAAACGCCGGTCAGGCAGAAAAGGTCACCTCACAGTGAAGCTGAGAGACCTCGGCGGTCTCGTGCGTGTTGCAGGCGATCTCGCCATTCAGGAAGGGTCCCCCGTGACGTCCATGCATCATGTGGTATCGGCAAAACAGATCGCAAGATCTGTCGAAGATCAGATCTCCGACGAGTACATCCGCCGGACCCGGGATTATGATCTGACGATCGTTTCCGGAAATCTTGTCGGAAGAGTAAATGGACTTGCCGTTGTCGGGAATGATGCCGGCTCGGTTCTTCCGATCACAGCTGAGGTCACACCTTCTCAGGGAGCAGGCATGGTCATCGCGACCGGTCTCCTGAAAGAGATCGCTCAGGAATCCATCAAGAACGTGAGCGCCTTAATCAAGAAGTTCTCCGGGACCGACATCCGCAAAGTCGATATCCATGTCCAGTTCATCGGAACATACAATGGTGTTGAAGGAGATTCGGCATCCGTGACCGTCGCGACGGCAGTAATTAGTGCGCTTGAAGAAATCCCGGTCCGGCAGGACGTGGCGATGACCGGATCACTCTCGGTAAGAGGAGATGTTCTTCCGATCGGAGGCGTCACCTACAAAATCGAGGCAGCCGCAAAAGCCGGTATACGCACGATCATCATCCCGCAGTCGAACCTTGCGGATGTTCTCATCGAAGAGCGGTACACCGATATGGTCACCATCATACCGGTAACAAGGATCGAAGAAGTCCTTAGATATGCCCTTGTTCCCGAAGATAAGGTGGCGTTCGAACAAAAACTCCTCCAGATCGGCAAGCATATGGACATCCCGAAAATGCCGATGCCTGCCGACAATGTTGCAGCATGACTTCAACTCCCCTCTTCTTTTTTGATTACGTTTAATCATGCTGTTTTGAAATAGTATTATCCGGGGGTGGAGGAAAACGGCCGGAGTCGGGTCCCTGTTCCGTCTAGATTTTTGAATACTGCGTAAATAACCTAAGGTATATCTATCACCACGTCGTATTTTATTTCATTTGCGTGATGCTATGACGAAATATCTGTTCAACGAAGGCATTGTTTGGGAAGACCGCCGGAAGGGGTCGTATCTGGTTCCATATGTTATCTTCTTCATCATCTTTGCAGTGATCGCGGTGCTGATCTGGATAACGGCGCCTCTTTTCGCTCTTCTCCCGGTGTTACTGCCGTATCTGCCGGTTTGGCTCGTATCGCCCGATCTCCTGGTCCGTATCCTCGTTTCAGCAGTATCCGGCGTGATTGCTCTGATCATTCTCATTTCGGGGCTGGTGGGACTCAACCGCCCTCGTCTGTACCTTACGCCCCGGAGAATCTGTCTGATGTCGGGAGTCGTATTATACAAAGAGGTGCGTTTTGACAAGATCGATGCGATCCAAATTAAAAAACATACCATCATCATATCTGCCGGAGGAACCAAAGTGATTAAGTTCGGTCCGATCCTTGACCCTTATGCGACCAGAAACGCTGTAGTCGGGCTTATTACGTTTGAGATGAAACCACCGGAGGACGAGACGATCGTTTTCGATAAGGCGGTTCCAATCCTCAAAGAAGAGGAAGATGTCTTCGATGCCGATGTCATAGGATCCTGATTCTTATCTTTTTTTTACAAAACTGTTCCGCCTGAAATATCAGAAGATATGTTATTCTTCAGTACAAATAGTATCTTCAGAAAACCATGGAAACGATACGATACTACGACATCCGTTATGTCAGGAGGACTATTACCTCCATCCAGACGGAGAACCGGGTGATCGAGAATGCCGGCTCTTCATTTTACGGAAAAACTCTCTTTCGGGTCTTAGGCGAAAACGGCTGGGGATACTACTGTGCTTCATCCATCGATATGGACGACAAAAAATTGAAGGATGCCTGCATCCAGAAAGCCGCAGCCTCTGCACGTCTTGCTGGCGTCCATGCCGATATCGCCGATGTTCCGCTTGGATCCCCGCGTTCCTGGGTGTGTTCCGCAAAGGAACAGGCAGAAACCCCTCTCGAGGAGAAAGCCGCGCAGCTTCTTCTTCTCGAGGAATCCGCAAAAATTCCGGAAATCTGCAGCACCTCGGCACGATACTCCGAGCAGTATCAGGATGTCATTTTTGAAGACTGTAATGGTTACTCGGCAACCTCTTCGGTCTGCCGCACGCTCTTCAACATCTCGGCGGTAGCAAACCGCGGAACCGACATGCAGATGAACTATGAGCAGGAGGCGGTTGTTGGCCCTCTCTCGTTAAAGGCGTATATTCCCTACGGCGAGAAGTGTGCGAAACGCGCTGTTGAACTTCTGGACACATCCGTCGTCTCCGGCGGCCGTATGCCTGCCGTTCTGGATCCGGCGATCTGCGGCGTGTTTGCTCACGAAGCGGTCGGTCATGCAAGCGAAGGAGATGCCGTAAGAGATGGTGTGTCCGTTCTTGCCGGCAAACTGGGCGAGCAGGTTGGGTCGTCTCTTGTTACCATCATCGATGATCCTTCCATGCATGGATACGGATACGAACCGTTCGATGCGGAAGGCGTTGCCTGCGGTCCTACAGAACTGATTAAAAACGGGATCATGCACAAATATATGCATTCCCGCGAGACTCTGGCCGCCGTCGGTCTGGAGACCGGAGATGCCGGACATGCCAGAGCCGAACCTGGGATGCAGCCTCTGGTTCGCATGAGTAATACCTATATTAAAGAGGGAGATGCATCATATGACGAGATCATCGCCGAATGCAGAAAAGGCGTTCTTTTGATCGGCTCGCGGGGCGGTCAGGTTGATCCCGGACGCGGGGCTTTCCAGTTCAATGCAAAGTATGGATATCTGATCGAAAATGGGGAAACTGGAAAAATGATACGGGATGTTTCCCTCTCTGGGGATATTCTCTCGGTGCTGCATAACATCGCTTTGTGCGGCAAAGAACGAAAAATGTCTTCGGGAATGTGCGGCAAAGGTCAGTCGGTCCCGGTATCGGACGGAGCTCCTCATGTCTATCTTACCGAGGCGTTAGTTGGAGGTGGTGGAAGTGTCTGAGCTTGACATCGATAAGATCCTCTCCTACGGCGGGAAAAATGCCGACGAGGTGGAGGTGTTCATGCTGGATTACACCGACATCTCTCTTGAACAGCGGGAGATGGCCGTCTCTTCCATCTTTGAACATGCGGGCCAGTCCATTTATGTCAGGGTGGTAAAAGATAACCGCATTGGAATATCCGGAACGTCCGATGCCGCAAGGTGGAAAGACTGCCTTGACTTAGCCATGTCTTCTGCCAAACTCTCCAAGCCGGTTCCTGGTTGGACCGGTTTCCCGGCAAAAGCCGTGCTGCAGGACGGCCGCGATCCGTTTGATCCAAAGATCTCCGTGACGCATGACCTCGCCGCCGAGTATCTTGACCGGATGAATGCCGGGGCCGCCAAGCACCCCGAGGCACGCGTGGTCACCGGAGGAGCTTCGCTTTCGACAGGAACGGCAGTTATCGCCAACTCGAACGGTGTTCATTACACGCGTCAGATCTCCGGCATTTCTCTAGGGATGGATGCAATCTGCGAGAACTCGACGGGGTATGACTATGACTCAAGCCCGTTTTTGGACCGCATCAATCCGGAAAAGATAGGCGAGGAAACCACCTTCTGGGCAACCTCCTCCAGAAACGGTGCGGATGTCGAGACAAAGAAATATGACGTCGTCTTCTCCGAACATGTCGTTGAGTCGCTTATCCTTGATCTCTTTACCGAGGCCGTGAACGGAAAGAATGTCCTCTCAGGCAAATCGGTTTTTGCCGGAAAACTCGGTGAGGATGTTCTGCACCCGTCGGTTTCCATCTCGGATGTTCCCATGGATCCTGCCGGATCGGCATGGAAGAAATTCGACTCTGAAGGAACATTGACCTTCGATCTCTCTATCGTTCAAACCGGCGTGCTCTCCGCATTTATGTACGACGTAAAGACCGCATCACAGGCAAAAACGACTTCAACGGGACATGCTCACCGGGCCGGGAATGGGGCGACATATATTCATCCGCACTGTCTCAGGATCACCGCCCCCGTATCCGATGTTATGGACAAACCGTGTTTGTTCGTTCGCGAGGTTATCGGAGCGCATACGGCGAACTCCCTTACCGGCGAATTTTCGGTGGAAGTGGCCAACGCATTCTTTGCCGAGTCCGGGAAGTTTGTCCGTCCGGTGAAAAAGGCGATGATCTCGGGGAACGTTTTTGACATTCTCAGAAGCGGTGTGCACATCTCTGCCGAAACGAAGACGTTCGATAGTTCCGTTGTTCCAAAGATGCGCATAGATAGTATGCAGGTAATTGGCTAGATAGGGGTTAATTATATCCCTATTCATGCAAATGGTATCAATCACATAAATGCCAGACGATCATACAATGATTCGTGTTCCGACGTATATCCCCTCAGTCGATAAAATTCTTGGCGGCGGCATTCCGATCGGGTCAACGATATTACTTATCACCGAGCCCGGTGCAGGAGGACCCGAATTCCTCTTCACATCCTTGGTAAATTACTGCAGGGAGGTTAAAGGCGATACCACTTCAACGAAAAATACCAATCGGCCCGATGCAATATATTATATAACGCCAAAGACGTTCATAAATCAGTTTATCACCATGATGAAACAGCAGTTCAGTTTCCTGAATAATATCGATTTTGAAGGGTAACTGCTGGACAAATGCGTTTTTCATATGGATGTCGGCGATGTTTATTTTGCCAGATCCATCGTTCCGCTTTCCTGGTATTCCCAGAAGACGCTTTCAGAGCATCTCATGGATCTGCCGCCGTACAATGATTACGGCGGTCTTGCCTATCTCGCAGGAATGGTGGAGACGGCCCCTGAGAATTCAATGGTGTATATCGATTCACTGACGCCGTATCTCCCGTACTTTAGCGATCAGGATAAATGGCGAAATCTGATTTTTCTGATATACGGTCTCTCCCGTGCGGCAAAGAAACGGAACATCACTTTCATAATATTACTGACCGCCGGGATTCTCCCTGCGAGCAAGGAAATATCCCTCGGCAATTCATTCGATGCGATCATTCGTCTTGTGTGGCAGAAAAGTCAGGAATCCATGTCAAGGCAGCGGCAGATGTACATCGAAAAGGTTGCCAGTTTTCTCCCTCTCCTCTCATCGAGGGATATTGCCACCTATAACGTTTCCATAGCCCCGGAGACAGGTTTTGAGATATCCAATCTCAGGAGAGTGGCATAAAATGGATTACGAACCGCAGTCAAAAGTAATGATCCCATCCGGCATCCCTGGACTGGATGACATGATCGGCGGAGGTTTCATCAAGGGATCGATTTTCGTCCTGATCGGCGAGACCGGTACCGGCAGAACGATGTTTTCTCTCCAGTATCTGTATCAGGGTCTTCTTAACGGCGAGACCGGTACCGGCAGAACGATGTTTTCTCTCCAGTATCTGTATCAGGGTCTTCTTAACGGCGAGAAAGTGATGTACATCAGTCTGTTCAATCCGGTGGAACAGCTGACGGGAAACTTCTTCTAGATGTATCCCGAGATGCGTGATTGGATCAATAAGAATATCTATATTGTACAGCTGCCTCCGGAAATATTTCTGACCTTCTCCTCGCGTCTCGGCAACAATGTTGCGATCATGATCCAGGAGCTTGGGGTGAACCGTGATGTCGTGAATCCATTCTCTGTCCTTGAAGAAACACTGGTCACTTCGACGGGATTTCGATCAACCGATCTAAATATGGTGTATTCATCCCTGCGTTCAACCGGGGCTACAACGATCCTGCATGTCAATTCTGGTCAGACGAATGTTTTTGCCAGTAAGTTCGGTTTTTCCGAGGTATTTGCCGACGGTGTCGCATGTATGTTCAGAGAGTTCCCGGATAACGATCATATGAGACCATACCGCATGCCGTTTGTCCTTTTGAAATCACGCGGGCTTATCACGAAAACGGCGAAACTCATCAAGTATGATGAGTCGGGACTGTTTACACTGCACTCGCCGATCAAATAAAACACTCCTTTTTTTAGCCGCATGCCGTCAGAAATATCTTATTAATACATTAGAAACAACTTAGTATAATATATGGTTCAGCAGAACTGAGGGTCCAGACAAACAAGAATAAATGATCCGGTTCGGAGAAAAAGAAGGAGAAAGGACGGTTTTTTTACACCGCCGGTGCTTTTACTCCTAACCTCTGTTTTTGTTGCTCTAGTAGGTGTTTTGCTGATAATGACGAGTACGACCGGTTTTTTTCCGCAGGAATACCCGATGCCAAGCACACTTACTATTACCCCCGCTCCATCTCCAACAATTTCCGTTCAGATATCGAAAAATGTTACTCCATATTCGGCTGTCGGCCAGATATGTGATATCAGTGATCCGTCATTTGTATTCCAGCCGGAAGGTACCGAATCAGTTCTTGGGAATGCAACGCTTCTCTATTTCAATCATATCTCGTACCCATACTACTCAATGTATGGAAACACAACTCTCAAAGCAGTAAATATCTACCCCGTAACCGAGCTGATCGTTAATTATAATGTTTCGAATGTCACGGTCAAAAAAGTGATTGTTGACAAAAGGATCATCACAAACGGCGTTCTGACGGATACAACCTACAAAACGGTGTATGTGACCTATCCGGATCCTGAATCCAGATTCGAGATCAAAGTCTACGACGCATCCGGTGATCTGGTGGCCGTCAAGGGATTTGCCAGGCAGTATGATACCGGCATGACGGATGTTATAACTTTCCTAACCCAAGGAAACTACACGATCGAGATGACGGGAAAGCGGATCGAGTTTAATGTTTCCATCATCGAAAAATAAGGGTTTGTTCAAATCACGATTCCAAAGAACGAAAGGATGATCAGCAGGGCAGCTCCGAGAATACCTCCCACCGCACACACGATTACTTGTGCGACCGAAAGATCCCCGATCGGTGCAAGATTCAGCCAGGAAACGATAAAGAGAATAATGACACCGCATACGGCGTTGATCAGGAGTTTTAGTCCGTTTCTCAGGATGAAAAACAGTATTGCGCAGATCACGACCGCAATAATGATCATAATGACTGTTGCAAAAATATCCATGTAAGTAGATTCACCTGGCCAGAATATAAAGGATTTGGCTGGATTCGCTTTTTTCCGCCCGGAAGGTATAATTACAGCATCAGGACAAGTATCATGTATTCTCTATCGAGGTGCCTTATCCTGAAAACCAGCAATCTTCTTTTGATTTTGATTCTGGCGGCAGCCCTGCTTATCATTCCGGCAGCAGGCGAGGTGTCGCTGGATGTCCTTCAGCCTTCTGCAGATGAAACCTATTTTGCCGAGATGCGTGATCTGTATGTGTACGGCAGCTTTGCAAATACCGGGGATCCGGCAGATGTCCGCATGCGGGTCTACAACCCGGAAGGCGAGGTTATACGAACGCTGCAGAGTCATGTCGATACGACCGGCGGGACGCCGTCATCTTCGGTCGCTATGAGTTTGGTCTCTGAAAATCTGCAGTGGGGTGATATTTTGGCAGTGGAGGCGATCACTGAACCCTATGGATATGTAAACGGAGGGAATAAAGTCATCGTAAGCAAAAAGTGGGGTTACTACCTTGCTCTGGTTCAGGGTGGTGTAACCAAGAATAGTTCCGGCATGTACGGTGAAGCCGATGAGAACGGGAAACTGATTCCGTACAGAGAGAATTTCACTGCAGGGGTTTACCGGATCGTTGTCGATGTTCTGGATAAAAACGGAAACAATATCCGGTTTTATCAACGGGACCGGGGAGCAGGTTGATTCAATTGAACTTCCGATTTCGTTTGGTCTGACGCATGCTTCGCTTGGCATGTTCCGGCCTGATCAAAATCGCGAGAATGTGATCAGCTATGCACGGCTGAATCATCTGCGGTCATATATCGACTGGTTCCCCGGGTACTTCCAGATCCCCGGAGGCTCTGCCGGCTATCAGATACCCGCCATCTGGCAGCCGAACAATGGTATCGAGATGGTTAACGCTCTTGATAGAACGATGCTTGACACGCCTGACTCTGCAGAAAACACTCTGCTGATGTATAATCTCGGCAGTTCAAGCACCACGATCCAGTTGGAACTCGGTCAGATTCTTCTTGCAGGGTTGGAGGACAGTGACAAAACGACGTATACCTATTATGACACCGGGGAAATCTCCTATGCATGGATAGATGCGGACGATGGAATCCTGAAAACGCTGAACGGGTTGCTAACCACATACCCGGATCTCTCCAGGTCTGATTTTCGTGTGATCTATACACGCGCCGACAGTTCAGAGGATCCGATCCCGCAAAACACTATCTCACTTCTGCCGAATATGACGAAATCAGTTGACACGACCCCCTATGAAGTGACCGTGGTCAGAGGCGAGTATTTGGCACTGTACAGATTGACTCGGCCTATTGCAACGACTTTGTCGTATGCGGGAACACCATACAGGTATACGGTCGATGGCCAGATCCTGAGGTTCACCTATACGTCCGATGATGCAGAATATGTGTTTTAAGGTCTCTTGACACGAGTGTTTGTGAATCCTGACGGTTCACTTTACCCGGCGACCAATACGAACTATGAGTTTGGTCATGTCTTCACCGCTGCGGACACAACAAACATGCCCATTGGAACATCTACCTGTGCAGTGAAAGGGTATGATGCGAACGGCAGATATGTGGAGAATACAAGTACAAATATTACGATCACGGTTGTGCCGGAGGGAGGTGAAATCCCGGCATTTGCCCTTCCGCTTTCTATTCTTATTGAGATCCTGACTCTTGGTTCTGCGGTCATCGTTATTCGAAAACTCTAAACCGTACCAACCCATTTTTTAACTATATGCAGAGTCATATTTTCCTCACCGGCGATATTCAGGTGGGAAAAAGCACTATCATTCGAAAAGTTATACATGAACTCGGGATTAGTCCCGGAGGATTTCGGACGAGTTGGGGCGATCTTCTTCCGGACGGGAGTACAGATCTCTTTCTTTTAGGAATGGACGAAGCTCCTTCATCGGACAGGATCGCAGCCAGGCGGTTTGGCTCCGGTCGCGGCATAACCGCCTTCCCGGAAATTTTCGATAAGGTAGGGTCCCGCCTGATTGCAGATGCTTCATCTTCTCCTTTGATCATAATGGATGAGCTCGGTTTCATCGAGAAGGATGCTGCAACGTTCCGACATGCAGTTTTATCTTCCCTGAACGGATCCGTTCCGATACTCGGCGTCGTCAGAAATATGCAGACACCATTTCTGGATAGCGTCCAGTCGCATCCGAATGTGAAGGTAATAATCGTAACCAAGGAAAATCGTGAGGAACTTTTCGAGCAGGTCCTTGAAGTATGCAAAAAAAGTTATTCGAGATAGGGTTTTATCTCGGCAAAAATCTCATCAAGCAGGGTTTTCGCTTCTGCCGGATCCTGTGATTCGGCAAAGACCCTGACCAGCAGTTCCGTTCCTGACGGTCTGATCAAAGCCCATGCCCCGCCGCGTGTTATCCGCATTCCGTCACGGTCATCAATTGGGCGGTCCGCAAAATAGGTTTTCATATGGGCCACGATCTCTTTTGCCTGTCCGGTTTTTCGTTTTTCCTGATACATGGTGAATGAAGGAAGTTCTGCGATGAGTTTTGAAAGCGGCTCGGTCTTTCCCGCCACAAATCCGAGCATCGTTGCGGCGCTCATTCCGCCGTCTCTGCAGAACTGGTGGTTCGGATAAATGATCCCGCCGTTTCCTTCGCCGCCGATGATGACGTTTTCTCCGTTAGCGATGAGTTCGCGCATGGTCCGTGCCACGTAGATGCTTCCGACAACCGTGTAGGTGGTCGTGCAGTTGTATTTTTTGCCGACTTCTTCGACGATGCCGGATGTGCTGACGGGAGTTACGATTGTGCCTCCGGGGTTTTTCTCGCAGAAGTAGGAGGCGAGCAGGGCAAACGTGATGTTTCCATCCATGAAGGTCCCGTTTTCATCAACGAAGATCGCCCGATCCGCATCCCCGTCGTGTGCCACACCGAACGCAGCGCCAGTTGCCTGGACCATCGCTGAAAGGTTCGCAAGTCCTTCTGGGCTTGGTTCAGGAAGTCTGCCCGGAAAGAGTCCGTTGAACTCTACGTTGATGGTGTGGACATTACATCCAAGTCTGCGCAGGATTTCCGGGGTCGTAGCGGCTGCCGGACCGTTTCCCGGATCGACGACTACTGTTATCCCCTTCCCGCAGTCTTTTGGAAACTGTGCGACGATTGAATCGATATAGAGTTTACGTGCCTCCGGTTCTTCCGTGCAGCTGCCTACATTGTCCCATGCGGAAACGACCGATCTGTTTTGGATCATGAATTCTTCAAGTTCGAGTGTCCTCTCGTCACCCATCTCGGTGCCGTCAGCTTCGATGATTTTTATGCCGTTGTACTCGGGCGGGTTGTGGGATGCGGTGATCATGACGCCGCCGTCGAGTTTGTGATCAAGAACGAGGTACTGGAGGCCTGGTGTCGGGATCACATCGAAGTCGATGACGTCGCATCCGCAGGCCATAAGCCCGGCACGGACCGCAGAACTCAGCGCCGGTCCCGATGTTCTGGTATCGCGGCCGATACCCACCTTTTTACCTTCGCCGAGCATCGTTCCGAATGCTTCGGCGACGCTGAGAGCAAATACCGGCGTCATATCGACTCCGGTCACTCCGCGAACACCGTTTGTACCAAAGTATTTTTTCTCACGTTTTTCGAGTGCCATATTTACAACCGTCTGTTTAAGAGTATGTGCGGTCGTTCATAATAAGGGTTGAGAAAAAAAAGTTAGGGGTAGCTATTATAGTGCGTCTTGGTATTCATCTTCCTCGTCATCGCTTTCGGATGCGCCGCGTCGGCTGCTTAAAAGCACGTTTGCGGATTCGCCGAGTTTACGCATGATCTCGCTGATCTTGTCCTCGATATCGATCTCATCGTCTATTTCCAGGGATGTTCCTTCGATCTCCAGCAGGAATCTGGCGACTTCGCTTGATTCGAAGAGGATGTCATCGAGTTCATCCAGCGTGAAAAATCCGCACATCGCCCCGTAGAAGAAGGTCGCTCCGGATTTTCTGACCTTTCTTTTGAACGAGTTGCGTGCCTGATTGACGGCCTGTGGGCTGTACGGCTCCTCCATGAACGGGCAGAGCTCGGGGAGGTGTTCGCCAATGAAGGTCATCTCTGCGCCATAAGGAGTTTTGAAATCCGAACAGAGACGTGCGATTGCCCATTCGCGGGCGGTTATATAGGTTCGTTTTCTGAGGAAGACGTTGACTTTTCGATAGGTGGCTCCGTCAACTTTTTTGAATTTCTGATACTTGTTGATCTCTTCACTGTGGTCTTCCTCGGCAAAGCGGTCGTTTTGCGCTAAAGGAGCGTCTTCAATGAGATGTTCGTATTCGTCCATTGCTGTTATCAGAATATAGGGGTGCTAAGTATATTTTAGGGTTTGCTGGTTTGAAATCGGATACATGTTTTCGTATCGCATCATATGGTTTATTCCACGAGTGTTCAAGGTGGTTTCGTGTGGGGATGCGGGGTTGAAGTCATGTTTTGCGCAAGAGTATTCAGAAAAAAAGGAGGTTGTTACTCGCTGTTTGCAAGAGGGAAGTAGCTGCGGTAGGCTTTTCTGCGTTCGTCGATGTCGGTGTGGATGTATATTTCCGTCGTCTGGATGGAGTTGTGTCCGAGATTTTCCTGGACGACTCGGAGATTATGCGAACGTTTGTAGAGTTCGCTGGCATAACTATGCCGGATTTTATGGGGTGTGATCCCTTTCGGGGCGTAAAGATTGAAGATGTGCTGGACGGTTCTGGGGGAGATGGCATTTCCGTTTCGTCCTTCGAAGACCGGGCCGCTTTTTCTCCCGTTCAGATGATCGCGGATTTTGTTCAGCGTGTCTGAATCGCAGAATACGATGCGGATCTTTCCGCCTTTTCCTCTGACGCGGATGGTTTCTTCTTCGAAGTCGATGTGTTCTGCAAGAAGTCCGCATATCTCGGAAATACGCATTCCAGTGGCGTAGATCGTCCTGATAAGGAGGGCATTCCGGGGATTTTCAATGGAATTGATGAACTCCATCACTTCATTGTGCTTAAGGTATTTGAGTTCTCGATCCTTGATTTTCGGCCGGTCTACTTTGATCATGGGGTTTGCTTCGGTGATATCCTGATTGATCAGGTATGCGTAAAATGAACTGAGGGCAGAGTTGTACTGGCGCAAACTGGCCGGGCTCAACTGCCGTTCATTTCGCAGAAGTGTAAAAAAGTCCCCGATTTCATACGGGTTCGTCTCGATCTCTGCCCCCATCCCGAAATTATTCAGTTCTTCGCTGGATGTCAGCATGACTCCTTCGGTCTCCTTCAGATAGGTTTCGTATCGTGCAAAAAGTTTCAGGATCCTCCCGTATGCTTCTATCGTGTTTTCTGCATAGTTCTTCGTCTGAAGATTGCCGAGATACCTGGGTATCCAGATGGTGAAGGTTCGTTTTGGGGGTGCCATCTTTGTCTGATTACTTCTTGGTTCTTGGTGTAGATAATGATTGCGCATAATACATATTATGCGCAATAATTTTGTTGTTTTTGTGTTCAAAAATAAGCCCAATATGAGTTTCATTTCTAAATCAAACGTATTTTATGGGTTTTTAGGTTTTTTGCGGAATTCAGCATAATTTGCAGTCATCGTCCGGGCCGTTTTTTCTCGTCATGCTGCTTTAGGGTAATAACGGGCTTTTGAGAGGTTGCGATGCTTTGGATGATGGATCATATTGCCTACGTTTCGAAAGGGCCGTAAAACGAAGATATGAAAGATGTATTTTTCGCGATCCGGAAAACTATCTATCGTGGGCTTGCGGCAGCAACATAGTTTCTTCAGTTCTCCTAGTTTAGTTTGAAAAAAAAGGGCGCTTCGATGATTTGAGTGAAAATGGATACAGATAGTTTTCTCATCTATAATTTGGAATGTAGACAGATTGAAAGTTCTCTCCAAAAATTGGGCAGATTCAAACAATTGATCAAACATTATGCAATTGCTAAATGTCTGGTTATAATCTGATTTTCATCGATATTTTGGGGTGAAATAACTCATACAGGACTGAATAGGTTATTGGATTTTTTTAATTGGAAGTGCATCCTTCTTCTTTGTGAGCGGCTAATGATCCGCAACGCTCCCGGATCGGCTGATGTATTTGTCCGATACGTTTCCACTCGATTCATCGAAGAACGAAATACAGTATGACTCCCTTTGGTATAAGGTGCGGCAGGCGATTCGGTAGTTCTTCTCTACACACATGTGTTTTGCTTACTATTTTGGTCTGCATTTTTTAGATGCCGGGAAAAATCGTGTGCGATTTTTTTGTTTTCTCTCTGTAGTTACACTGGAACAAACCTTTTTGCCTTGTGTAATAAACCATATGATGCTATATTGATCTGTGTTTTCAAACAACTCATATTCAGCTCATCTCGTGCATGAAAACCATTATTATCTCCCCCGCATCACCTAACAACGAACATCATGGCAATCCTGAAAATAAGAGGGGGGGATCTCGACCTCGTCGAGTATGATTTCACCTCCTTCCATCCCGGAGAACACATTTACACAGATATTCCTGTTGTAAAAGTTCTAATTCCGCAAAAAGGATCATTCAATGTCACCGTACCTGCACGTATCCACCTATCTGTCCTGGATATGAACCGCTTCTCGCCGGGTATGCCGGGAGGAGGAGGACTCGGATTCGCTTTACAGCTCTACAGTAATGCAACCGTGTCCTGTACATCTGGAAACACCGTCATAGACTCCCCGCGTATTCGTCTGATCGAGCATCTGGTTGCCGCATTCAAAGCGGTTACCGGTTATAACGGAGGATTCATCATCCGTACGCAGGATCACGGCAAAGAACACGTCGGGGTCGGCTCCACCTGTACAATCGCTTCGGCGGTCGTTGCTGCCATGAACGAGGCAACGGGTTGTCCGCTAACCAATGATACCATCCGCAGACTTATCGGCCATAACTATGTTGAGGAAACCAACGAACAAGGAATGATCGCGTTCGGCTTTGAGACTGGTGTCGGTGCAGCGACTTCGATCTACGGCGGCATGAATATTCTCGGCGATCAGCTGACCCATGTATATCAGCACGCGTTTGCCGAAGATAAAAATGTCTTCATCATCACGCCGAACATTCATGCCGAGGATGACAATGCAGGTCTCGAAGAGTTCTCTCTTCTCATGAACAGGGCACGAACCCTTGACTACCGCGACCGGGAACTTAAAGCCTACATGATTATGATGGACATGATCCCTGCAATCGAAAAAGGCGATCTTAAGAAGATGGGAGACATAATGTGGGAGATCGAGTTCCGCGGTTCGAAACGTGCAGAAGTCCAGCACCACACATTCATAATATATCAGCACATGAATGCCCTCAGGCAGGCAGGACTCGAGTTCGTCGCCATGAGTTCGGTTGGTCCGTCGATCTGTGTGGTTACTGAAAAAACCGAGCAGGAGATGAAACCGATCCTTGATTCGCTCGGTCTGGAGATTTCCGTCAGCACGAAAGTCGACAACAGCGGAATCAGGATCAACACAGAGTAACTGCCGTTTATGGTTCGGGAAATAATACCACAGAGAAAAAGTATTAGCCCTCATCTCTTCCAAGAATAGAATGTATGAATGTTAAACTTCTTGGAGGCGTGTTCGCCGTCCTGTTAGTCTGTGTGTGTCGCAGGCTGCATCGGGACCCAGACCCCGCCAGCGGGAACTGCTCCGGATGCTTTGATAGGTACCTGGGTGGGCGTAGAAAGCGGTCTGCTTGTTTCATATTATCTGACTCTTGTGTATAATGAAGACGGTACGGCAAAACTTACCGGAAGCTTCAGCGGCGGAGGTCAGAGCAAAACCCTGAATGCAAACCTGAAATGGGAGTATGTATCGGGCAACCAGTATGTTGGAAAGAGCGGCGATAATTCACTTGCGATCTATCTGACCGGAGATACCCTTACCATTACAGTGAACCCGAAGAAGATGGGTATTGCAGACTTCGATATCGATTACGATGTCCACATGACCCGTTCGAGTGGAGCTGTTTCGACTGCAACTCCAACGACTACGGCCACCGTAGCTCCAACCACCACAACCCCCGATGCAGTTGTCGGACTCTGGAATGGTACGATAGACGGGAATGTCCCGAATGAGATTATGATCGACTTTCTGAAAGACGGAACCGGCTCAATTAGCGTTATCTATTATCTGGGGGACACTGCGAAGCAGGAAAAAAAGGATATTAACTGGGAGTATGTAAGCGTAAATAAGTATCAGGCAAATTACGGCTCCACTATTGCTCCTCTTGGACTTTATGACGACATGCTGACGATCAGTTTGATTCCGTCTGCATTTATTCCGGGAACATCAGATAGTCCGGTTACGGTCGTAACCAAATCGTTTATTCTCCCTCCTCCTTATATTGAATCTCCCGTTTGATGGAACATCACCCAAACTTTTTTTCGTTTCTGAGCCTAGAGAAACATATCTATGGGAAAAGTTCTGACGGTCGTGCTCTGTCTCCTTTGTGTTGCCGCCGGTGCAGCGGTAGGGATGAATTACGATCGTATTTCCCCGTATCTGCCTTCATTCCTGCAGGATCTTACCGGGCCCGACGATCCTGCTTCGCCTACGCCTGTGCCAACCTCCACACAAACAATACCGCCCACGCTTACGCCGACGAAAATACCCACTCACACCATTACATCGACTCCAACCAATACCCCGACCAAAACTGCGGCCCCTACTCTCACGTCAACTCCTACGAAAACCCCTATAACCACCCTCTCTCCAACGCCTACCAAAACGCCGACTCCGATCGTAAAACCCGTTCCGCTGTCGGAAGGAACGAAAGAGATCGTTGGCACCTGGGTAGGTTCCAAGACCGTCAATCTGTTCATTCTCAAAGCGTACGCTGACTTTCAAGTCGTCTTTAACGCCGACAATACCGCTCATCTGACCGGTACGCTGGATGCACCCGGTTACGATAATGTCCCAATTGCGAAATCATTTACATGGTCCTATATTGGAAACGGCAGATAACGCGGAACCTACGGAGCCACATCGATCATTTTTACGATCGACGGGGACCTCATGACCATGACTGTTAACCCATATGAACTCGGCCTTACCGAGAATAAGTTTCTTGATATGAACATCGATGTCGAGCTCCGCAAAGTGTAATCCTTTTTTTCCGCGGGTTATTTATCCCGGGCAGTTCATATATTGAACACTCAAAACCTCGGGCACTATTCATGACACACGAACAAAAAAATATCCTCTCTGTACGGGATATGGAACGTGAAGAAATCGACAAACTTCTCTGTTCCGCTGCCGCATTTGATCGTGGAAAATATACCGGCCGCGAACTGAAAGGTAAAATCCTGGCCGTCCTCTTTTTCGAACCAAGCACCCGGACCCGCATGTCCTTCTCCGCTGCGATGATGCGTCTTGGGGGCAAGATCCTGAATCTCGGCTCGGTCGAAGCAACCTCCATCACCAAAGGAGAGACCCTTTCCGATATGATCCGCGTCATTTCCGGCTACTGCGATGCTATCGTTCTGCGCCATCCAAAAGAGGGTGCAGCCCGTCTTGCAAGCGAAGTCGCATCAGTTCCCGTCATCAACGGCGGTGACGGAGCAGGGCAGCATCCCTCACAGACATTACTTGATCTTTTTACCATCCGGGAGTCGATGCGGATCGAAAACATCGATGTCGGGCTCCAGGGCGATCTTAGGTACGGACGAACCGTCCACTCTCTCGCGTTTGCCCTCGCCAAATACAATAATGTACGTCTCCATACGATCGCTCCTGACGGACTCGATTTTCCCAGATATATTAAAGAGGATCTTCTCGATGTCGGCGTCGAACTCATCGCCCACGACCATATCGAAGAGGCAATACCAGAGCTCGATGTCCTGTATGTGACCCGCCTTCAGCGGGAACGTTTCCCCGAACCGGTCGCTTTTGCAAACTATGCCTCTACCTACCGGATCACGCCCGAACTTTTGGAATGCGCCAAACCCGGCATGATCGTCCTCCATCCCCTTCCCCGTGTGGATGAGATCGATCCGGCGGTCGATTCCCTTGCGTGTGCCAAATACTTCGAGCAGGCGCATAACGGAGTGCCGATTAGAATGGCAATGCTGAACGAGGTGATCAACTAATGGTCAGGGCAATATCCGATGGGATCGTGATTTCGCCGATCAAAAACGGTACGGTCATCGACCACATCACCCCGGGTGAGGGCCTGACCGTTCTTCGCATCCTTGGAATTCGCGACGGAACAAACGTTACGGTCATCGTCGCCTCCAATGTTCCAAGTTCCCGCGGCGGACGAAAAGACATGGTCAAGATCGAAAACCGCGAACTCTTAAAGGACGAAGTGGATAAGATCGCTCTGGTCGCTCCCGACGCAACGATTAGTATTATCAGAAACTTCAAGGTATCGGTCAAAAAACCCGTTGAGGTCCCCAAGCAGATCATCGGCGTGATCAAATGCCCGAACCCGAACTGTATTACAAATACGAAAGAGCCGGTCCAGAGCAGATTCGTTGTACACCCGCGAGGATTCCGCTGTCATTACTGTGATTCTCTCATCTCATGCGAGATGGACATCGGCGACTACATCTGAAGATTTTTAGAATTCCAGAGACGGATCTCTTCCTCGATAAGAGGTAGGGGGGCCGTCGTTTTTATCCCGGTATCGCAGAAATGGGTTCGGGTCGTATAATACCCAGCTTCATTCAGGGTTGCAATCAGCTCCTCCATATTGGGCGGCGAGACCTTCATGTTCCGGGAGACGATGTGATAATCGTAATACGTGCAGGTCTCGGGTTCTGCGAGCAGAAACGTCAGCATTTTTTCCATCTGCCGTTTGGTTCCAAACTGCATGCCAGCAAGGGCGGTCTGCATTTCGATAAGGACCTCCTTTTCCTGCAGAGGGCCCATCCACAAGGGCCCAACAGGTATGGTCTCTACGCCGCAGTGCGGACAGATATGCGTTTTCGGGTAGATAAAACCTTTCTGTTCTGCTCGGTAGAGACATTTTGGACACTGTATGACAAAACCGATCTGCGCTATCGTTTCATCAGCTGCCGTGACTTTGCCCAAAACCCTGACATGCGAGCGGAAGTAATGGGACTTCGCAAAACTCAGGATCGGTTTCATGCCGCGGTCGTATTTTACGAGTTCCCGGGCCATGGTCCCCATCATCATCCGAAGGCCCACTTCCGCATGATACTCGGTGTTTCTCGGCGTCGCAAAATATCTGCGGCACCCTGCCTTGAAATGGGCTCCGCAGAGAGGGGCCGTATCCGTCGCCGTAACAAAAAGATAATGTTTTGCGGCCCGTGAAGCTGCATCGAGAAAAGGTACCGGGGTGCCGAAGGGATCGAGGTCGATCGAATCGAACCTGGCTGTGCACATCAGCCGGTTCGCATCATCGCAGGTAACACTGATATCGCCGCCGAGTTTCTCTGCATTGTATTTGATGATTTTGACCGCCTGCTCGTCCCGGTCGTTGATCGTGACCGGAATCTTTGCCTCGTTGGCGATTCGAAGGCCTCGAACTCCCGTCGCCGCCATCGCGTCCAGATAATCCTCCGGCTGAACGATCTTTGTCAGGAGCACCGTCATATCGCGGTTGAACTCCATTTTTGTATTGTAAAAAACCGGCGCCGAACCTGGGGGAAACTGCGTTGTTTCATCCTGGACCGGAGCGGTAAAAGTAGAGCTCCCTTCCGTAATCTCCCTGCATTCCATGATTGAACCCCAAAAATGTAAACGGGCATGTAGGGATTCGAACCCTAGATCTTCAGCTTAGGAGGCTGATGCCATATCCTGGCTTGGCTACATGTCCAGATTCCTACATACATTTGCGGCGCGGGGGGATATCTTTTTCGAAGCGGCACACCCACACATACAGATACATGAGTCTGGCTGGTTATGGAAAAATCATCCGTCCGATAAACGCAGGTGTTTCGGGAGTTACGGCAGGCATCGCCTACTTTATCGCGGGAGGCACGCAGCCGCTGTTTTCGTTTCTGCTGTTTTTCATAGTGCTTGTGATCTGCGGAGCAGGAAACGTGCTGAACGATTACTTCGATCTGGAGATCGACAAAGTGAACAGGCCCGACCGCCCGATCCCATCGGGAAAAGTATCACTAAAAGGAGCGGTCGTCTGGGCAGGGGTTCTGTTTGCCGCCGGACTTGTCGCCGCCTGCTTTACGAACTTCTGGTGTCTTGGAATCGCTCTCATCAATGTCGTCATCCTGATCGTCTATGCGGCAAAGTTCAAGGTGATCCCTTTCCTGAGTAATCTGAGCGTGGCCTATCTTTCGGGGAGCATCTTCCTCTTCGGCGGATTTCTGGTCGGGCCGGAGTCGTTCCTTGTCATGCTGCCCTTGTTTGCCATCACGTTCTTTGGCACGCTCGCCCGCGAACTGCTCAAGGATGCCGAGGACATAGAAGGGGACCGGCTCGGCGGGGCTCGGACCCTTCCGATGCAGATCGGGGTCAGAAAAACCGCCGTCCTCGCCGTGATCTTTGTCCTGTATGCCGTGCTATTTAGCTTTGTTCCATTCCTGACCTGGGGTGTCGTGTATCTGGTAATGATTGGTATCGCGGATGCGTTCATCCTTCTTGTCACGCTGAGGTCGCTGAAGTTTGAGACGCCTAAGGAATTGACCGCGTCAAACTGCACGACGTATCTCAAGTACGGGATGTTTGCGGCTCTCTTTGTGTTTCTGCTGATGGAAATCCTGGCGGTTTTCCTTTGAAGCACCTATAATTCAGAACATATTAATATGTCTGAGGTAGAAGGATTAATAAGCATACTTGGGGTAGCATGAAGGTAGTTGTAAAAGATAATCTGCACACGGCAGAGGTAGGATCGTACTTCCGCGGCTCGGTGAAGATCGAAGGGGACTTTCTTGTCTCGCCACGTACCTATTTTTGGCGTGATCTTGTGGTTACCGGCAGACTGTTGTTATGCCCCGAGTCCCATGTTGCCGGCGACGTGACCTGTAATGGTGCGGTGATCTGTCATGACTCGATCATTGAAGGGGAGCTGAACTCGGGAACCGAGCAGCTTACCGTTTGCGATAATGCAAAAGTCTGGGTGATCCGGTCGGACGGGAACGTTCTGCTTCGCCCGGGGGTCGTTTCGGCCGAGGTCTGCGGCGTCAATATTCTGGTGATGGGCAAGGTTCAGTGCGGGAAGCTGATGGGCAAAAATACCCGCGTTGTTACGAACTAACATCCATCTTTTTTTTACTTCTGCCGTATAAGTATTAGGTATGACAGATGTCGTTTTGATCTCCGGAAGCCCGCGGGCGAAAGGAAACACCGAGTTTGCACTGAATGTCTGCAAAGACGCGATCGAGAAGAGGGGCCTCTCGGCAAAGATCATCTCTCTTCGCGGGAATCCGATCCAGGGATGCATCGCCTGCGGCGAGTGCGGCAAAAACGGAAAATGCTGCCTGAAAGACGGGTTGAACGATATCATCGATGAGGTAAAGGCGGCGGACGGTCTTATTCTCGGAGCGCCGGTCTACTTTGGAACGGCTCGCGGAGATATGATGAACCTTATACAGCGTGTTTCGATGGTTGCACGGGTGAACGGGAACTGGCTTTCTGGAAAAGTCGGCGGTCCGGTGGTAGTTGCACGACGTGGCGGTCTGACCTCGACCCTGCAGGAGATGCTGATGTCCTTTTTCATTTCGGATATGATCGTCTGCGGGTCTTCATACTGGAACATTGCATTCGGCCATGCGCCGGGCGATGTCGCAAAGGATGCAGAGGGTTTGGCCACGCTGGATAAGTTCGGCGATAATGTTGCGAAGCTGATCATTCAGCTGAGAAAATAATTCAGAGAATATCTACCAACCCTTTTTTTTTTCAAATAGGACTTACGCGGTGTTTGTGTAACTCTAATTCGTAAAGGAGTTTTTTGGGTGTGGAAACATAAAAATAACCAACCGCGAATCGGCGCGAATCCGCCCTTCGGGCGAGAAGAATCGGATTTGCTATTCCTCAGTTTCGCAATACAGCTTCGCTGTCTTGCTCATCCCTCATCGAGATCGTTCGGGCAAATCCTGTCGCCGCCCCAGCGGCTCCCGATAGTAATTTCTCTCCCTCTTTTTCATTAAAATACTCCCTAAATATTTCCTTCAGGAGGTGCCGTGGCACCGACAGGATTTGCCCGAATGGTCCCGATGAAGGGACGAGCCGTCGTGGCTGAAAGACACTACGAGCGAGAGTGAGGATCAGCAAATCCGATTCGCCTCGCCCGAAGGGCGGATTCGCGCCGATTCGCGGTTGGTTTTATCTCATGTGTCCACACCCAGTAATACCCTTCCCGAATTGGATTAAGGATAACACCGCGTAAGTCCTATTTGAATTACATATCGCCTAAATGTATTTAACAAGGCGTTTGCATCCTATCTTCGCTTCAATACACCAGCGTCAGTTTCCCGTTCTTCGCCACTTCGGCCGCGAGATGGGTCGGCGGCAGTTTCGACGCCAGCACCGAGATCTTTGCATGCAGACATTTCCTGACGAGTTCTGCCGTCACCTTTCCCGAGACGAGAACTGCGGTGCTTTCAGGCGAGATTCCCTCCATAAGAAGGCGGCCGACCACTTTGTCAAAAGCCGTGAACAGGCCGATATCCTCGGCACATGCCGCTCCCATTCCATCGGCAAACGCCGCCGCTCCAAACCCGCCTGCTTTGATCACGTCACTGGAAAATTCATGGTTCAGAATCTTCTTCGGGACCGGGATGCAGGACTCAAGCACCGGCATCTTTTCCGGATCCAGATACGACGCCGTCCCCCCGCAGCCCGAAACCACGCTTTTTTTCGGCAGCAGGACCTTGAACGGATTCTTCGTCAAAACACTCACGCCCATCTCCGTCAGCATCACCGACTCGATATCCGCATACGGGACGATACCTTCGGTCGTCAGATACCCGGCCGCAAACTCCTCGGCCATATCTTTCAGCATCATCACGGTCACGAGCCCCCGTCCGTTTACCGTCAGGGAAACCGGCTGCTCATTCAGTAGACCATTTTGAAATGCCGTCATTGCGTGGTAGGATATTGGCTTAGTAATTAAAAATAATGATTGGTGTAAGATAATAGATCTTTCGAGTCTGTACAATTGGCATTCCAATCCGTTGGATAGAGTATTTTTAGATTGAAGAATCCGTTTTTTGGTTGTACTTTGGTTTCGTGTATGGGATTTTTTTGAGTGTTACCATCCATCACACGAAATGCACGAAAAACACACGAAAACACGAAAAATAAAGAATCAGCTGGGTGGATATGCAGATAGTACCCTCCCCCATCCCCCAACACCAAATCCACTAACTCGCAAACCTTCGGTTTGCTCGGCTGAGGTCGGCCGCTTTCAGCGTCCAATCCGCCAACGAAATTCACGAAAAAGGGGACAGGGGCGGAGTAAAGAATATCTTCTCTTTTCGAAAAAAGGTGAGTGTTATTGGAGTTTATGTCACTCAAAATAATACGGCGTTTCCTCTTCCTCCACAGAAGTAAGTGATGCTCCTTTTCGGACGATCCTTTGCACATACGCCTTCGGGTATGTACCAAAATTTACTAAAATCCGGGGTATAATGCCCGATTTCCTAACCTTTGTATAATGCCGGGATACGTTTCTGCGGGACAAAGGGAATATTTCTCAGGGTAAATTCATGTTCCAAAGCTTTCTGATAAAATGATTCGATGAACGTGTTTCCCAGGGTTTTGTAAACTTCAAAAATAGCACCGAAGATTGCATAGGATTCGTCTTTGTAATAGAGCATTATCTTTTATTTTCCCGGTCTATACTAATAAAAATCTCCCCGTTCACGCAGGTCGATAGATCAACCAACCAATCCACCCTCCGCCCCTGTCCCCCTTTTCGTGCATTTCGTTGATTTTCGAACGTTTCGTGTGGGGGACAGGGGAAGGTACTACAGGGAGCCAATCCAACGGCTCTTGCTCTTTTTCGTGTTTTCGTGTGATTTTCGTGCATTTCGTGTGATGAATACGCCCATCAAAAAGAGTCCATTACACGAAATCGAAGTACAACCAAAAAGAAACTTGAGTAGAAAAAAAATCATATGGCACACTGATTTCATCTGTTATTCAACTGCCTGCAAACTCCAAATAATGCCGACAGGAGTAATAGTCTCTCTCCAATGAGGAGAAGTAGGAAGCCGGATATTGGCTTAGTAAAACTATAAAATGTTCCCTCTCATATTATTAACCAATGTTGATACAGGGACGAAGCATTGCAAAAGGGACCGGAACCGGCCCTCTCCTGATAACCGATACACCCATATCCTTCCTCGGAGGTGTCGATCCGAAAACCGGCATCGTCATCGACGAGTCCCATCCGCTCTTCGGCAAATCGGTCGCCGGAAAAGTCCTGGTATTCCCGTACGGAAAAGGTTCGACCGTCGGCTCCTATGTCTTATATGCCCTCGCGAAAAACCATGTTGCTCCTGCCGCGATCATCAACACCGAGTGCGAAACGATCATCGCGACCGGGGCGATCATCGCGGAGATCCCGACCGTCGACCGTCTCAAGGGCCACCTTCCAAAGGACGGCGTCGTCACCGTCGACGGAACCAGCGGGACGGTCTCTTTCGCATAATGCGGATAACCTGGCGTTTCATCGCAGCGGCCAGAAACTCCTATGCTGCCCTGTATGCCGCGGCCGAAAAATACGGTTACATCCTCGAACCGGTCGACTCTCCCGCTGACGGCGGGGATGTGATCTGCTATAGTCTGAATAGTCTCGACTATCCCAAATATGTCGACGAGATAGAATCTGCAGAGCAGATCACGATTGTCGGCGGGCCGCACCCCTCCGCCTGCCCAAATGAGGTCTCTCTTATCGCAGACTACGTCGTGATCGGCGAAGGAGAACGGACCCTTCCGCGTCTTCTCGCCGCTCTTGAAGCCGGAGAGGATGTGAAAATCCCGGGCGTTGCCTGCCGCGGCTCCCCCCTTATCCCGATCGATCATTCGGTCAGACTGGATGCATTTCCCTCTTTTTCGCGAATGAAGGGCTATATCGAACTTTCCCGCGGCTGTCCGTTCTCCTGTGCCTACTGTCAGACCCCCTGTCTGCACGGAAGGAGAATGCGTCACCGATCCTGGGAGGTGATTCTGTCGATGGCCGAAAAATATCAGGATGCCCGGTTCGTCACGCCGAACGCCTTCGCCTACGGTTCTGCAGACGGAAGGGTTCCCGATGTGGAAAAACTTCGCCGGCTTTTGTCTTCGATGCCGAAGAACAACATCTACTTCGGCACGTTTCCGTCCGAGGTACGGCCGGAGTTTGTTATTCAGGAGACTGCCGAACTGGTGACGGAGTTCTGTTCAAACAAGAAACTCCATTTCGGGGCGCAGTCGGGTTCGGACGCCGTTCTCCGGAAGATGGGCAGGGGGCATACGGCCGCCGATGTCTATTCGGCGCTCGAAACCTGCAAAAAAGTCGGGCTGAACCCCGTGGTCGACGTGATCTTCGGCTTCCCGTTTGCGTCAGACGAGGATGAGGAGGCGACCCTCTCCCTCGTTCGGGAAGTGACCCGTTTTGGCACGGCCCATGTGCATTATCTGACGCCTCTTCCGGGAACGCCGCTCGAGGGTTCCACCCCCCGGGATATTTTGCCGGAGGTCGACAAGCGGGTCGGGCAGCTCGCGCTGAGCGGCCGGGTCACCGGCTACTGGCACGATAAATTCTAAGTTGTCCCCGTTAACACTGAAGATGTCAGCTCTTCGGGCGACAAATAGGTCCAGTAGGCTTTATGGAGACCGTCTCCGTACTGTTCGCGTATCGTCACGTCTTTTATTTCAAATGCGTCCCCATACTTGGCCGCGTGATATTCTATGACGGCGGCTAGTGCTTCTTCGCTCTTCACTTTCCAGTCATTTTCAGGGATGACTCCTTCGTTAAATTCGATTCCGTAGATTATTTTCTCGGCAGTCTCGTCGATGTACTCCCACATGATGAAGTCATCGTAGGCGTACATGGTGAAGACCCCGCCGAGCTCCGACGTCGTTGAAGTGTACGGCTCTTTGTCCGTGTCGAGATGTATGGCCTGATATGTGCATCCAGCTGTCGAAATTACGGCAAAAATCAGGATGACCGCCAAGAGAAATGCACGGTTCCTCATAGGTGTAGAGTTGCCTGCAGGCACCTTATATGTATCGTGAACCCGGCTTTTCAGCACCTGGCTGTTTAAAAAAAGGAATTGGCCGTCAGACCATTTTTTCCGGCTCAGCCTGCATGAATTCCCGTGCGACGGTGGTTGCATAATGGCCTGGCGGCAGGACGAAGTTGAGCTGGACTGTGTTTTCAGACACCGCGGTCTCTACTTCGGTTGCGAGGGAGATCCTTCGGTGGGCGCCGTCGAAGTTGGTTTTTACAAACTCTGTTGCGTCATCGAAGCTCTGCATGGAGATGTTATCCTTTTCCATCTGGACAAACATTGTTTCTTCGAGGGGACCGGGGGCTACCGGGAGGGTCTTTCCGGGCATCCAGCCAACGATGAAGCATCGGCCGCGTTTCATGTGCTGGCGGGCGGTCGCGATGTTTTTCTCGGTGACGGTGTCAACGCGTTCGTTGGTAAATTCGAGGTGCTCGCCGATCTGCGGTTCATTGAGGGGGGCGTTTTCTTCGCATCGTTTGGAAAGGGCGATGTTGAAGAGCCAGGACTGGTATGCCGAGACGAACATGGAGAGGAGTTTTGGGGGCATTGCCTGGAGGGCCGCTCCGTAGTCGCCGGGGTTTTTGGCGAGGGAGTCGAGCATGATCCGCTCATACGAGAGCCAGGGCGGCAGTTCGTAGAGTGCGGTTTTTGCGTCTCCGGTCTCGGCGAAGGCTCTGCGGGCGTTCTGGATCTGTTCGGATTCGTGGGGGAAGCAGCCTCCGACGTAGAGGTCGACGGCTTCTTTGAATTCGTTTCGAAGGATGTGGTAGCCCATTTTGTGGGTGACGGGTTTGAGGGCGCCGAATCTCTGGAGTCCGTAGTAGTTGGGGATGCCGTTTTTGATTTCTTCTGCGATCTCGGCGGTGTTTTTTGCGAGGTTTTCCTGTTCGCAGTCACGAAGAGTGATTTTGAATCTGTTTCCAAGGAGGTTTCCAAGACCGATGGAGAATTGGTGGGTTGCGACCGGTTCTATTGTCATGTCTTTGATGTTGAGGTTGGCGGCGGCTTCGGCGGGGACGTTGTAGAGGGAGATGTACTGGGTGGTGACGGCGTTTTTGTCTTTGGTGCCTGCCCATCCGATGCGTTTCTGGCTGATGCGCAGTCGGTTGGTGATTTCGTGCATGGCGTGTTGGTGTTCCCAGGAGCGTTTGGTGAGTTTGCAGATGGTGTAGGGCCCGGTGTTGGTGAAGGGGATGGGGAATTCTTCGACGACGAAGTCTTCGGGAGTGGTCCGGAGGCGTCCGCCGATGCCAGGCTTGCTTGTGGCGTAATACCGCATGCCGAGTTCGATCTCGAGGGGGTGGGTGGATGGTTTCATGTCAGAGGAGGGGGAGGTGTCCGGTTATTTTATTGATGAGTTCGGCTTTTGCGGGCCCGATTCCAAGAGCGGTGACCGTTCCCGGGGGGATTTCGGTGTATCCGGCGTCGACGATTAGGGAGGCAGGGACGCCTGCCATTTCTGCAGCGAATTTGATTTCGTAGAGGGCACGTTCGCTTAGGGCTTTGAGGGCAACTTTTTTCTGTCCTTCCCGGAGCCATTCTTTTTTGTCGGTGAGGGAGGCTTTTTCGTAGGCGCCGATGGAGGCATGAGCCGCCTGGGCACACATTTTTCCACAGCTGAGTTTTAGGTCGCTTCTGAGGATGAGGCACTGTTTATATTTGAATACTTCTTCTCCGCCGGTCATTGGTGTAGGTACTATTTGGGGTGAATGGGGATAAAGTAGTTTATTGGGCGGGGTGGCGACGAAGTCGACGCCCTTAGCTGAGCAAGTCTAAGCGAAGCGAAGACTTGAGACAGGCGGGGTGACCCGAAGGGTCGGCCTTAGCGGAGGCGGATTGAATTGAGTTTGTCCAAAATCAGGTGAGCCTCCGATCATATTTTTTCATTACATAATTCAGGATCAATATAATAATGATAAAAGAATTTCTAACGACCTATTTTAGAGTTGATTATCTTGCAAATCTTTTGTTACATAAATTTCCAAGGGTGTCTGCCGAACACTGGTTTGTTCTGAAATATATTGAATTATATTTTTTTATTTGAGTTTTATATCTGAAACACTTCATTGAGCTTATGCCTAAGCGAGTACACTTGCATCCACCTAGACAGAGAGGTAGACACTCACATTTTAAACAATTACTATCGGCAGTGGGTTGTTTCCATCTTTCAATTATATTCCCATCTAATTCACCCCCTCTAATATCACCAATTTTTGATAAATCAGGCCTCACCATTGCTTCACAACATTTATAGATAATTCCATTTGGATCAATTACCATATAGTCTGAATATGATGCGAGTCCACAGGTTATCTTTCTTCTTTTTAAAATTATTTTAGGATTAATGTAGAATTAATGTAGTTATAATCAATCATTTTCTTGAGTATAATACTCTCTATTGCAGATGATATTTCCAATTCCTCTACACTGCCCATTATGAACAATGGCGAGCAATACACTTTAACTGTGTTTTTTAACTCACAATAAACATTGTCGATGAGTTTCAATGTATCTATGATATCTTTTTCACTGTAGTTAATTCGAATTGTTATTATAAAGCCAGATTCTACCAGCATTTTTATGTTGTCAATTGTTTGTTTGAACCCATATTTTTTTGATTTGTATCTTTTTATCATATCATGGCGTTTCTCTGTCCCATCAAGAGTTATCTGTATGTTGGTAACATTCCACTCTTTAGCAGCTTCAATAATTGTAATGAGAATTTCTAACAACCTTTTTTTCGACAGAAAGTACTTTCTTTTCATACGTTGAGTAGTATGTATGGGGACTTTCAGCAGCTTTGGTCTCAACCAGGCATATCACGAACGTTACGAAAAACTTGGCGACCGTCTCTCCGACGTTGGTAAAACACTTGATTGGGATGTGTTTCGCCCTCTTCTTGAATCCATGTATACAAATAAATCAGGCAAGGGCGGTCATCCCAATGTTGATGTAATTCTCATGTTCAAGATTCAGCTTCTGGAAGTCTGGTATAGTCTGTCTGATCTCGCTGTTGAACGTGAAATCTATGATCGTCTCTCCTTTTGGCATTTTCTTGGCTGTCCTGACAAAATACCCGACAATTCAACGATCTGGTTATTTCGGGAGCTCATGTCCGAATCTGGCGTTGATACATTGGTTTTGCAGGAGTTTCAGAGACAACTTGACCTGAAAGGTCTCAAAATTGAACAAGGTATGAACCAGGATGCAATGTTTGTATATGCTGAACCTGGTCATTGTAAGAAAGACACGCCGCGAGGAGAGCAGGCAAAAACACGACGGGATAAAGATGGAAAAATCATGTCCAAGAACGGCAAAATGCACTATGGGTATAAACTTCATACCATCATGGATACGACACACGATCTTATTCGACGCATTGAAACCACCACGGCAAATGTTCATGATAGTCAGGTGGATCTGTCAGAAAAAGGGAAGTGGTCTATCGGGATCGGGGATATCAGGGAGCAAAATGCAAGGGATATAGTGCCACAATGAAAAGGGGAGCGAGAGGGCATCCCATTGGCATACGAGATAAACTGAGAAATCTGAGAATAAGTAGGAAGAGATCAAAGGGCGAGAGACCCTATGCAGTGATCAAAAATGTTTTTCATGCAGGGTTGGTGAAGGTAACAACACTACAAAGAGTACGAGTGAAAAATATGCTGGCTGCATTTTGTTATAATATCTATCAGGTGAAAACGATTCAAAACATAGTGTAAATTAAAAAAAAAAACGTCAAGGAATAATGGGTATTTTTCTTTTTTTTGGGGGGGGATGAGGGTGTAGGGATGTAGCCAATCTTCCTTAAATCATGATTCGTGTTAAAAAATGGGTTGATAGATGTTCTCATTGTACTGTCAAAAAGAGAGCCATTGGTCGTTATGGTGGAATAAATGTTCTTGTCAGAATTTTGATTTTTTAGTTTGTAAATTATTAATGAGATTACTTCCTTATTTAGTAGGGGTTCCCCTCCAAACCATCCGAGGCCTATGGTTTTGAATTGTTTTGATTTAGCAGTAATAAAGTCTGCAACTGATTT
Organism: Methanocorpusculum sp.; assembly: GCA_965229365.1. Lineage (GTDB taxonomy): Archaea > Halobacteriota > Methanomicrobia > Methanomicrobiales > Methanocorpusculaceae > Methanocorpusculum. The sequence goes on from OZ245878.1 coordinate 948,086, forward strand.
GCTGTTTCTTCATCCATTATTTTTCTTGGAAATTCCTTTTCAAAACAATATGTACAATCAGCATTACAACCCGTTGTTGTCAATATTCTAAAAAATGATCTTTTCTGATTGAGGCAGCTTTTTAACATTTCATCAAAAAGGTGCTCCGTCTCATTAATTCCTTTTACTACTAAAAACCGATTTTGAATCAACCAATTAATCGTCTCATCAGGAAGTTGTGAAACATCATCCATCCAGTAGTGATATTCTATACTGTCTAACTCGATTAGTTTGCAAGAATATGTATTGTATATAATTAACGAACCTAGTTTCTCTACCTCAATATTGTATTGTGATTTCTTGTATTGCGTCATATTTTTATTGAATATATCAAAAATAGTTTTTTGGTTTTTTGATTGATTTAGGGTCAGTCTGTTTCGTTCGGACAGACTCCTAGATCATCACAGTCATCGGAATAAGGACAAGGATCTTGGTCATCACAACCACAAGTGTCATTGAGGTTGTAGGATAAACATCATGTTTCTTCGGATATGTCAGCAATAATGTACACGCTCTTTATGTATTTTTCAAAATATAACATACTATCGGAAATATAGGTGGTGTGCCAACTTTTCTGTAAAGTCTCCCAAGCCCTAAATCTGTATCCACTCATTCACTCTCCATCTTCAAATATCTATTTCCTGTCACCCACTCTTCATTAATATTTATCATAATCGATCCAACGAGCTGCATAAATGAATCTTAACTTGGAAATGCCTCAATTTTTCTGAATCTTCTTTTTATCTCAGTATGGATTCTTTCAACTCCATTCGTTGTCCATATCTTTTTCCAGTGATATTTGGGGAAAATCCGCGTCTCTCCACACACGTTCTCTTGGCGAAGACCCGGAAAAAGCCCCTCAACGGCCCTTTCTCCCGCCGATCTCCCCAATTACCACCCATTGGATCGGTATTTCGGCTGGAAAAATCCCCTATGCAGATGTGTATCTACATATCTATATGTGTTGAAAAAAAAGATAGGGGGAGGAAAAGTCCGTCCGTAAGTAATTAAATACGGGAAGAAAAAAACTCCTCATCAATCACTTATTTTTTATCCATATATTATATTATTTTAAGTACAGACGAGAGAGAGAGAGAGAGACGGTTTTTATCCATGCAGATGGTAGTATAACTACGCCAGATCTGAAAAATTGAGTCTGTCCAATCGATACGTCAATCCATTGGACATAGTTTTTTTTGATCGAGATAATTTCACCTAGGAATATCATGATTCAACCGTTTCACTATTGACATGGGATTGGGAGGGAATCTGCCAAATCAGACTTCTTTAGACTTCTTATCGATAATTTGCAAAATTCATATTCTGAAATCTATTCTGTAAATGGGCTAACATCAATAATTGGAACGTTATAAAATTCATTATTGCAGAGAGCGCTCTGTTGTTTTTCTTGCAATGCACCACATCAAATTTGACGGTTTTTTTGAGGTGTGCATGCTTACGTTCGCACGTTCCCCGCCTTTTCATAGCATCTTTTACCTCCCTTCCATGAAGAATAGTCTGATTTCTGAGATATGCTCCTACCATCTCCCGTTTAACATTCTTACAGAGAAATACCAGTTTTTCTGTAAGAGACATTTGGGCATTTCCTCCTTTTCTCCAGAACGTATTGATCTGTTTTATTATGGTCTTCTCTGAACCTAATTGGGACAACTGCGCGTCAGATCTCAGTTGAATAAGGGGTTTTGCATGAAGTTTCTCAAATATTAACGTGTGTAGCTCTAGGGAGTCATATCCCGCATCCATCAATACACGATCACAGGATACGCCGAGAAGTTCGGCAATCTGAATCAAAAAATGCGCATAGGTTTTGTCATTCTCCGTTCCTTCTGAATGAATCATAAACAAGGGATAAGCCCCCAGATTCAAAATATGTGCTTTATCCATTTTAACCTGATAATGAGGGTTAAACAGACTATTGGGACAATAACGGCTTGCAACTAAAGGAGTGGAATCGATAATTACCTCGGTTTCAGATTTGAGGAAATGGACAATCTTTTTGCTTATCAAAAACATAAGAACTTCCATATCCTCCTCACCTAAGCGATATTTCACAAAGTAATGCAACGTACTTGGCGAAGGTAACCAGAGTGGTGATTTTGCCGGAAGAGGGTGGCTGAGATCTTCTTGCGTTATTTTACGCCGAATATGACGATAGGCTATTCTGCGATAAGTCATGACAACAGTCAGTTTTATCAGAAAATCAATGGGATAATGAAAATAATCGCGAAGATGAGGTGAATAATAAGTTTGTTCGATTTTTCGTACAATGTCACTAATGTTGAGCAGGGACATGAGCCAGCAAATGGACATATCCGGAGGGATGACTCCATTGTTGAAAATAGGTTCTTATTCGTCTTGAAATTCAGACATACCACTCGGCGCAGGGATACATAAAGGTATTGTTACCCTCCAAAAAAGTCGACAAGAGTAAATGGGGGATGAGTTTATATCACAGAATCCACGATTGGACAGACTCAAATTACTCCAAGGCGGGAGATTATTGGAATACCTATTTGTATTCTTTACAAGCTCATTCAGTCTAACCTCAAAAAAATAAAAATCGAATCGAAAAGCCAATCTGGGAATGAAAAACCCCCATTCTGTTTATGACATAAGCGGGTCAGTTTTCCTTGCTCTACTCTAAACTCTGCATCAGAGCAAAGAAATGTTCAGGCTTGCCGGTACTAAAATATGCATACCAGGATTCCAGCGTGTTTGATTCAAAAACACCTAAATGCTCAATGATCTGTTTCGCCCACAACAAACCTCCGGTGGAACCTGCAGTAATTAGGTTGTTATCCGCTACAGACGGCTCGTCAATATAGAAATTCTGCCCTTTATATCCGGGACAAAACATCTCAAGAAATCCCGGTCCATTACTGGTATGCGGACGCGTATCCAACAGTCCAACGTTGGCAAGTGCAGCGGTAGCTCCGCAAATGGCACACACCGCAGCGCCTATAGAAAGAAATTCGCGTGCTTTTTCAATAATAGCGCCGTGCTTTGGGTCGTTCCATGTATTTGCGCCATGTAATAGCAGCACGCTTGTATCACTCACAACGATATCATCAATCAAGCAATCGGGCACGATTGTCATCCCGCCCATTGTAGTGATCGGCTCGTTAGAATAACTCACCGTTTTGAGCGATACACGCTCCGCGCCCTTTTTGAAAAACCGCCCGGAATTCAGCTCCGAAGTAACATACCCCGTTTCCCAGTCGGCTAACGTATCAAGAACATAAACATAGATCGTAAACATATTTTTCCTCTATCTTTGCTGTATGTATATTTGTGTTTCCTGAAACTATTTCGCTTTGTTTCATTCTATTCTCCAGCCGTTTTTACCTCACCACCCAAACAGTTAGACAATAATTCCCTGCATTACTGCAGTCAAAAGTCTGTGCCACAAATCTTTCTTACATTCACTCGAAAACCACCATTTCAACTCCAAAAACCTCCTCAGCCCGCTAAAAAACTTCATCAAAATCCCATCAAACCCGATGCTCGAGAGAAACGATTTTTCTCTATGCAGATAGATGCATAGATCGATAAAACGAGCCGGGAGATATTGTGCTGCTGAGTTCACCTACTCCGTAGACAATCCTTGGTCGTAAGTTTCCTTCATTTTTCGAGTGAGCGGGTGGCATCTGCCGACAGACCCATAACCTAGTCGAATGCATCATCACCGCTCTATTTGAGATGAGAAAAAAGAAGGATGGGAAGTCCAATCGGAAAAAATACGGGGTGTGGGTATTCATTTTGTCAATGAAATTGACGGCTCACAGGACTGGTTTTTTGCTATGTTTACGAGATTTCTGAGTGGATACTGTTTTTCAAATGGTCAACGTCAGGTGTGCGTCGTAAACGATAATGTTAGGTTTCCTCCTTTTCTGTCCGTTGAAACTCCAGAATATCTCCAGGCTGACAATCCAGTACATCGCAGATGGCATCCAGAGTGGAAAAGCGGATCGCACATACTTTACCTGTTTTGATATTTGAAAGATTTACATTTGCGATACCTACCTTTGCTGCGAGTTCGTTCAGGGAGATCTTACGATCTGCCATCATCCGGTCAAGTCGTAAAATAATCGCCATGTTACATCGTCTCATCAGCCTGTTTTTGCAAAAGTCTGCCGTATTCGAAGATAAGGGCAAGACAGTAGAAGATGAAAGCAAAAATTATGCCGGATAATTTTAACGAAAAGGATGCCGCCACTTCCGGTGCAAGGATTTCCGTCAGGAGCATTTCTACCGGCGAGACAATAATAGTATAGGTCAGCATCAGAAGTGAGATGATCATCAGATATACGGTGTGTTTCTGGGAAAACGGTGTGTAATCCCGGGAGATGTTCCGGAACACCAACCAGGCAAGAAACAACATGCCGGCGATGACGAGATTTCCGAAAATTTCTCCCCAGATATTGGCGATTTCTTCTCCAGTCGTTCCGTTCATAAGGGAATAGATGTCATATCCTGTTGCGGCAAGACAAATGATGAGAAAGACCAGCAAAATAATCGAAAGAACTTTGCCGACCGTCTGTATGTTTTTAATGAGATGGTTCATATGATCTTGATTAATGTTAATCGTGAATATATTAATTTTTATCGTTAAAAATCATGTGACATACTATCAGTTGGATTACAAGAGAGTCTTTTGCTGCTGAATGTCTCTCATAAGTCAGAGATATGGGGGTCGGCCCGCAGTCGCAAGTTTCCTTCGAAAACTTGCTCAGCTAAGCTCACCGACTACGTCACACCCCGCAGTCGCAAATCAAAGATTTGCTCCGCTGAGCTCATCGACTCCGTCGATGAGCCGCCATTTAATTCATCATCTCTGACGCCTAATATCTACATGATTATGCATATCCTCAGTCAGACCGAAGGCCAGCTTGCCCTGCAGGCTGCACGACTCTACGCTGAGTCCGCAGTAACCGGAAAACCACCAGCACGGGAACCGGAACTCTCCGGCATCTTCACCGAAAAGCGGGGAGTCTTTGTGACGCTCACTAAATTCGGCGACCTTAGGGGATGCATCGGCTTTCCCTTCCCCGTCATGCCTCTTGGCGACGCGATCAAAGACGCCGCCCAGCATGCCGCCATCCACGAGCCCAGGTTCTACCCGGTCAACGAAGGGGAACTCCGACAGATCAAGATCGAAGTCACCATCCTCACCCTGCCCGTACTCCTCGAGTGCGAACCGGATCAGCGCCCCGGAGCCGTTATCATCGGCAGACACGGACTCATCGCCGAAATGAACGGACACACTGGCCTCCTTCTTCCCCAGGTCGCCGTCGAATACGGCTGGGACCCCGAACAATTCCTCAGCGAAACCTGCTACAAAGCCGGTCTCCCCCCCGATGCATGGACGAACAAATCATGCAACATTCTCACCTTTGAAGGACAGATATTCCAGGAATAATCTATGACAATAACATTCGAAGTGATCCATAAAGACATAGCGGGTCGCGTCGGCAAACTCAAAGCCGGCGACAAAGCTATCAGAACGCCTGCACTCCTCCCGGTCGTCAACCCCCACTTGCAGATAATCCCGCCCTCCGAAATGAAAAAGATGGGCGTCGAAGGAATCATCACGAACGCCTACATCTTCTCCAAAAGCGAAGAGTTCCGAGCCCCCGCCCTCGAAAAAGGTCTCCACGAAGTTCTCGACTTCGACGGACTCATCATGACCGACTCTGGATCCTTCCAGATGTCCGTCTACGGAAGCATCGATATCACGAACGAGCAGACCCTCTCCTTCCAGAGAGACATCGGAAGCGACATCTGGGTCCCGCTCGACATCCCGACCCACCCCGACACCGATAGAGACGAAGTCATCGCACAGATGGAGATCACTATGGCCAGAATTAAAGAGGCAAAAGAAATCTTCGGTCCGGAAGCTCCCCTTTCAGGCCCTGTCCAGGGAGCAGTCTTTGAAGATCTCCGCGAATATGCCGGGAAAACCGTCTCCGATATGGGTTTTGCCTACTGCCCGGTTGGCGCCGTTGTCCCCCTCATGGAAAGCTACCGATACCGTGAGCTTGTCGACGTCGTTCTTGCCGCGAAAAAAGGCTTCAACACCGGAGCCTGCGTCCACCTCTTCGGTGCCGGCCACCCCTTCATGTTCGCCCTCGCCGCGGCTCTCGGCTGCGACGTCTTTGACTCGGCCGCCTACGCCCTTTATGCGAAGGAAGGACGCTATATCACGACCTACGGCACGCTGAAACTCGACGAGATGAGCGAACTGCCGTGCGCCTGCCCTGTCTGCCGCAGTCATACCGTCGAAGAGCTCAAAAAATCGCCCGACAAACAAAAGCTCCTCGCCTACCACAACCTCGCCGTCACGATGGCCGAGATCTCACGGATCCGTGCCGCCATTCAGGACGGGACCCTCTGGGAACTTGTCGACGAACGGTGTCGGGCCCACCCCAAACTGCTTGACGGATACCGCAGACTATTGGAAAGGGTCGACGAGATCGAACACCTCGACAGAGCGAGCAAACGCCGGTTCTTCTACCGCGGCAGCGAATCATGCCGCCGGACGGAGGTCGCGAACTACCATGCGATGATCCCCCGCGTGAAACTCGCGGACGTATCCCTCATCGTAGCCGGCGGACCTGTCCCGCGGGTCTTTGAAGAGGTCATCGAGTTCAAGCCCCCGTTCGGCCCCCTGCCCTATGAACTTGCCGAGACCTTCCCGGCAGGACCCGCCGAAGTTCCCGCATGGGACGAAGAGATGATGAAGTACGGGATCAAAGGCCTCAAAGGCCTGCTCGCGACAAACCCCGACACCAAAGTCACCATCTCGACGACCGCCAAATGGACCGACCTCTTCAGAACCGAGTTCCCGGACGCCGAGGTCATCACATGAGTCTGTTCGATGCACGAAAACGCGACGGAAACGCACGGATCGGAAACCTGAAACTCTCCGACGAGGAAAACATCAGCACGCCCGCCGTAATCGACACCGAATCGGTGTTTCCCTCCCTGAAAGAACGCGGGTTCACAAACCTCCCGCCGTCCGCAGGCAAAGCCGAGTTTGAGAAATACTTCATCGCAGGCGAAGAGCCGACGGCCGTCCATCCGCAGACCGAGTCGGTCGAAGGAAGCGTGCTCCTGTTTAGCAACTGGAACACCGTCATCTCCGACGCACGCCGCCATGCCGAGTACATGGAAAAACTGCTCGCGGTCTGTCCCCCGGACGCCGCACGCTATGCTCCCGCATGCGGTCTTCCCTCGAACGCCGCTTCGCTCATCTACCTCGGCTTCGACCTCTTCGACTACACCGCGGTCGATCTTGCGGCAGTGCAGAAAAAGTTCTGCACGCCCGAAGGCGAGTTCGATGCCTCCTACATGGAAAAAGGCATCTGCGACTGCCCGGGCTGCAAAGCCGGCGACCTGAAACTCCATAATCGTCTTGCTCTCGAAAAGGAGATCAATCTCGCAAGGACCTGGATCGAACAGGTTCAGCTCCGCGAGTTCATGGAGATGCGCTGCAGACTCCACGCCGAGCAGGTCTCTCTCCTGCGGCATGTCGACCGCAGACCAGGCTTCGCCAAAAACCTCCCGGTCGTCCGGTCGTCCCGGTTCCTCGCGAACTCCTCCGAGTCGATGACCCGTGCCGAGATCGCCTTCTTCGAGGATCGGGTCATCAACCGGTTCGTTCCGGGAAGGACCGATGTCTGTGTTCTTCTCCCCTGCGCCGCACGAAAACCCTACTCGCTCTCGAGATCGCATCAGCTCTTCTCCCGCGTAGTTGACGGCCGTGCCCATGAAGTGATCGTGACCTCTCCTCTCGGCGTTGTCCCCCGCGAGCTCGAACGCATCTATCCGGCAGGACACTATGATGTGCCGGTGACCGGCTACTGGGAAAAGGAGGAGTCCGCGATCCTGGTCGAATACCTTACTGCCTACCTTACGAAGCACCGGTATGAACGGGTCATCTGCCATCTGGAAGGCGGGGCAAAAGAGGTCGCAAAGACTGCCGCCGAAAAGGCCGGCGTGGAACTTGAGTTCACCTGTAATGATGACCGCCCTCTCTCTCAGGAGTCGCTCCGTGCCCTGAACGACACGCTTCGTGAAAGCAGAAAACGCCGCACGGATCCGATCCGCGGCACGCTTCTCTGGCAGTTCGGCGAGCTCGTCGATACGAAGGGCTGGCTTACGAAAGGCCGGTGTCCGAACCAGAAGATCTACGAGAAGAGGACGCAGATCTTCTCGATCGATCCGGAAACGGGCCTGCTCCGTCCGACCCACGAAGGCTGGAAGTACATCAACGGGTACCGGGTCTGGATCTCAGACGGCTTTGTCCCGCAGGGAGATATCCTTGCGCCGGGAATCGCCGACTGCGATCCGCAGATCCGTGAAGGCGACGAGGTGTTCGTCGGCGGCGAAGGATATCAGGCAACCGGGAAAACCACGATGGGTGCGGACGAGATGCTCCGTGCCAACCGCGGGATCGCGGTCCGCGTGCGGAAGACGAATCGGAAATGATGACGAAAGCAGAGCTTCGCACTATACTTAAGGAACGACGCGAAGCTCTGTCTTTAGGCGACCGGCGGGCGAAGGGATACTATATCACCTGCCGGTTGCAGGAACTTTTGAAGCCCTATCATACGGTCCTTGCCTACATCGCGAAGGATCCGGAGGTCGAGTCGATGGTGATTGTGAACTGCCTTCTGGAAGAAGGGAAGACCGTGGTCGTCCCGATCATCGAGAAGGAGACCCATACGCTCCGGCTCTCGTATCTCACGTCGATGGACCAGCTCGAACCGGGCACGTTCCGTGTCCCCGACCCGCTCACGCATGAACGGCCCGCCCCGGCATCCTCGATCGATGCGGTGCTCGTCCCGATGGTGGGGTTCGACCGAAATGGGCACCGGCTGGGATATGGTGCGGGATACTATGACCGCTTTTTCGAGAGCCATCTGGCTATCCCCAGGATAGGTATGGCGTATTCCTGTCAGGAGGTGGAGTTGATCCCGACCGAGCCGTTCGATGCCCAGATGGATCATGTCGTGACCGAGGACGAGGTCATAAACTACGGATAAGTGGGTAGTTCTTTTTCGTTTTTTTTATTATATTTCGGTTTCGTGTAATGGATTCTTTTTGATGAGCGCATTCATCACACGAAATTCACGAAAAACACACGAAAACACGAAAGGGAAAAAAGCAGTTGGATGGGCTCCATGTAGTACCCTCCCCCGCCCCCACACCAAATCCACGAAAAACAACGAAATTCACGAAAAGGGGGACAGGGGCGGAGGGTTGATTGGTTGGTTGATCTATCGACCTGCAGCAACTGGGTGATTTTTATTAGGATGGGTTGATAAAATAAAAGATAATGCTCTATTATAAAGACGAATCATATGCAATCTTCGGTGCTATTTTTAAAGTGTACAAAACCCTTGGAAACACATTCATCGAATCGTTTTATCAGAAAGCTTTGGAGCATGAATTTACCCTGAGAAACATTCCCTTTGTCCTGCAGAAACGTATCCCGGCAGAGTACAAAGGTCAGAATATCGGATATTATACCCCGGATTTTGTCTGTTTTGATCGAATCATTGTTGAGCTGAAGTCACGAGATAATACCACAGAAGAAGAACAGAAACAGATGATGAACTATCTCAATGTCGGGAACTACGATCTAGGGATCTTAGTGAATTTTGGTACATACCCGAAGGCGTACGTGCAAAGGATCGTCCGAAAAGGAGCATCACTTAATTCTGTCGAGGAAGAGGAACCTCCGTATTATTTTGAGTGAAGGAAAATCCTTTCCTCCGCCCCTGTCCCCCGTTTCGTGCATTTCGTTGATTTTTGTGGATTAGGTGTGGGGGACGGGGGAGGGCACTTCGAGGATCCACCCTTTCTCATCTTTTTCTTTTTCGTGTTTTTGTGTGTTTTTCGTGCATTTCATGTGGTGGGTGGTACCACTCAAAATAAACCTGACAAGAAATTAGGATACGATCATTCGTACACTATCATCACACCAAATTCACGAAAAACACACAAAAACACGAAAAGGAGATGGATTAGTTGGGTGGGTATACATGAAAAAAAACGTGAATCGACGCAAATCTACCCTTCTGGAGATACAAGAGTAAGTGTCATTTCATCTATAACAATCAAATTTATTCTTGGTGTGGAGATATGTTTTTGTATAGATTTAGATAATACCAGCGTATTGTAAATTTTTTCCCAGATATATTTATCGTAGATCATGGATATTATCATCTATGAATAAAAGTGTGTGTTTTATAGTGATATTACTGCTATTTGCAGTCTCTTTTTCAGCAGGTTGTGTTTCAACATCTTATCACGAAGCAACTCCCAATCCAGCATCTACACAAACGCTTGCCCCTCTCGTGGATAATACACCGGTTTCGTCAGTGACAAATACTCCTACTGCAGTCCCAACAAAAACATACACTCCTGTTGTAACAAGTACACCGACTCCTACTAAGACCGTTAAATCAGGAACTATCTATAAATCAGGAACGATCTATTATGTGAACAAGGAATCAAAGATAGTGCATAAAGCCGGCTGTTCTTATATCAAGGATCTTTCTAATTATTTTACAGTGACAGATCCATCAGGATATCAAAAAAGCAGCCGGTGCTGGTAAATATTTTCATTAATTCGCACAAACTCTTTTTTTCTTAAATCCTAAAAGAAGATTCCCCGCCGCGTCGGGCTCCACGCCCACTCGCAAGGCTAGCGACTTGCTCGGCTAAGGCCGCCCTGCGGGTCAGCCCGCCAACTGCTTATTTACCCATCAGCACTAAATGTATTAAAGCAATGTACCTCAAGATACACAATATCCCAGGTCAGGGAAGCATCCTCGCCGCGTGCGATGCCGACCTCATGGGAAAAACATTGACCAGTCCTTTATGCGACGTTGAAATAGACTCCTCCTTCTACGGCGATACGAGAGCGACCGAAGAGGAACTTCTGGCAGCTCTCGCCGACGTATGCAGCGCGAATCTGATGGGCAAACGCGTCTGCGATATAGTGATCAAAGCAGGTCTTCTCGAAATGGAATCCTGCCTGCTGATCGACGGCGTTCCCCACGCCCAGATCTACGGAGTATAATGAGCCTCACACAAGGATTCTGTCCCAAATGCGGTGCTCCGTCGGAAAACGGCGAACTCTGCGGCAAATGCCGGGTCAAAGATACCGTCTGGGTCGATATCGCTCCCCGTGCGGAGTGTATCGTCTGCCCGACCTGCGGGTCGATAAAAACCGCCGGCATCTGGTCGGATGTCGCGGTTGAGAAAGAAGAACTCGGTCAGAACCTCGTCAACAGCGTCATTGTATTCCACAAAGACGTCGAAGACATCCAAAAAGAGATCAGCATCATCGACACAAGCAGCAATCGGTCCCTTGCGACGGTCCATGTATCCGGAAACCTTTACGGCATCCCTCTCGAAGATACCAGAAAAATCAAGATCGTCTGGGCCCGCGAACAGTGCGACCGGTGCTGCAGGATCGCCGGAAGCTACTACGAAGGCGTGATTCAGGTCAGGGCTTCGGGAAGAAAACCGACCCAGTTCGAACTGCGCCATGCAGCAGAGATCGCCTATCAGGTGGAAGACCAGCTTCAGGAGGCCGGCGACCGGCTCTCCTTCGTCTCGGATATCGACGAGACCAAAGACGGGATCGACATCGTCTTCAGCTCACAGACGATAGGAGCATCCATCTCCCACGATATCTGCGGAGCGCTCGGCGGCTCCTTTACCACCCACCCGAAACTCGTCGGTCAGAAAGCCGGCATCAACATCTACCGGGTGACCTACTCGCTTCGGCTGCCGAGATTCTCCCGCGGCGACATCGTCAAACACGGCAAAGATTACTTCCAGATCCTGCGTCAGTCAAAGGACATGCTGTTCGTACTCGATCTCGCGACCGGTCATTCACGTGCGTTCAGAGAGGATGAGAGTGACCCGCTTCTTGGAAATATCCATGAACCCGAGACAGGCGTTGTCATTTACAAGGATGCCGGACTCTTAGGTTTTCTCAATCTCAAGACCGAAATGACCGAAGAGGTCGCCGAGCGTTCCTGGCTCGACACAAGGGAAGGCGACACGATCCTGTTCTTCCGGGACGGCGAGACGCTGGTTCTGGTGGGAAGAGATGAAGATCAGGAAGATTTCCAAGCGATCGCTCCCGAACTCAGCGAGTGAACCCTGGGTCGATACGACCCATCGCGTCTACTGCGAAGGAGAATATGCCTTCGTTCCGGTGAAGGAAGGGTATCCTTTCGACGGCGAGATCCCCGACCGCCGTCCTTACGATGGTCCCGGATACCAGCGGATGGGCGATACTCTTCTTCTGCACGGCGATGCCCCGACTGCCGAAGAGCTTGCCGCTCTTATCGCATGGGAAAACCCCTCCTGCGTGCTCCGCGCTGCAGCCCACGAAGGGATCATGCGCACGCCTAAAGCCGATGTTCTCTTTGGTCAGCCCCATGACGCGACCTTTCGGGAGGCGGGCATCATCTACACACTCGATCCCTCAAAGGTGATGTTTTCGCAGGGAAACCGGGGCGAAAAACTCCGGCTCCGTTCTTTCGTGAATCCCGGCGAGCGGATCGCCGACATGTTTGCCGGCATCGGCTATTTTACTCTCTCTGCGGCGCTTGCCGGAGGCTATGTACATGCGATGGAGATCAACAAGGTCTCCTTTGCCTATCTGCAGAAAAATGTCGAGGCAAACGGTCTTTCGGGCAGGGTCATTCCAGAGCTCGGCGACTGCCGCGAAAAACTCACCGGGATCTATGATCGGATCCTCATGGGACATTTCGAAGCTCCCGATTTTTTGAAAAATGCTTTGGATCACGCGGGGCCCGGGACCGTTCTGCATGTTCACGGGATCGGGGACCGGAAAAACGACATATCCGAGACCCTCGAAGGGGCAGGTTTTACGTATATTATCAGCGAACATAAAGTAAAGAAGTATGCGGGGCGCCTCTGGCACTCGGTCTGGAATGTGAACCTGATATGAAAAGACTCAATGATATCCACATTGTTCTCGGCGTCTGCGGCAGTATCGCTGCCGTCGAGACGATCAAACTCGCCCACGAGCTCAGACGCCGGGTAGCGAAAGTGACCGGCATCATCAGCCCCGCGGGCTGCGGGATCATTCATCCAGATGCGCTGACCTATGCGTGTCAGGATCCGGCGTTCACTCAGATCACCGGCATGGTCGAGCATGTCAAATACTGCGGGGAAGGAGGCGAGGCTGATCTTCTTTTGATTGCTCCCGCCACCGCGAACACCGTTGGAAAGATCGCCTGCGGGATCGACGACACCATCATCACCACCTTTGCGACCACCGCGATCGGCCGCGGTTTGCCGGTCGTCGTCGTTCCGGCGATGCATGAATCGATGTACCGCCATCCGGCCGTGAGGAAAAATCTGGAGACGCTGAAAGAATTTGGGATCGATGTCGTTCCACCCAGAATGGAAGAGGAGAAGGCGAAGATCGCAGGTATCGAAGATATATGTCTGCATGTCGAGCGGGCAGTCTCGTCAAAGAAGCTCAAAGGAAAACGCGTTCTCATCTCCGGCGGGTCGTGCCGCGAAGAGCTGGACGATGTTCGGATACTGACGACGAGATCCAACGGGACGATGGCAAAGGAGCTCGCTCTTGAAGCGTTTCGTCTCGGCGCCGAGGTCACGCTCGTGATGAACTCAATGCACGGCATCGTTCCCTGCGTGAAAAACGTCCCGGTGATCACCGCTGCCGATATGCACGAAGCAGTCCTTCGCGAGGCAGAAGGAGCGGATTATTATCTCTCGGCTGCCGCGATCTCCGACTTTGCCCCGAAAAGGGCGGACGGCAAAATCAAAAGCGGATCGGCTACGTCCGTGAAGCTTGAACCGCTTGAAAAACTGATAACCAAGATCGCCGCAAAAGGCGTAAAAACCGTCGGCTTCAAGCTCGGCAGGGACGCAGAAGAGGAGGGGCTCCATCTTCTCGCATACGATAACATCGTCCTTGTTCTTGCAAACAAACCCGAGACGATGGGTTCTCCTTTCGGCGAGTATGTCTTTTTACGAAAAGACGGGAAAGAAACGGTGTGCGGAACAAAAGACGAGATCGCAGGGATAGTATGGGACGTTCTTGCATAACGTTTGCTCCGGGCCACATTTCCGGCTACTTTAAGCGGGTCGACGGCATCTCTGCCCAGACGACCGGCAGTATCGGCGTAGGCATTGTCATCGACAAAGGCGTCACGGTTGAGATGCGTGAAGCATCCGAGATCCGAATCGAGATCAGCGACGGCAGTATGGACGACTGGCTGATACGCGAGGTGCTGGCATCTCTCGACGTGACGGCCGAGGTGCGGGTCATGGTCGACCTCCCGATAGGGGCCGGCTTCGGGATGAGTGCTGCCGGACTCCTTGCGGCGTATTCTGCTGCAAACTGTGTATTTCAGCTTGGGATGACAGCCCAGGATATCGCCGCCGCAGCCCACGGAGTCGAGGTCGCTCACGGAACAGGTCTCGGCGATGTGGCCGCGGCGACCGGCGGCGGTCTCGTCGTCAGAATGCATCCCGGCATTTCGGGCGTGACGACCCGTCTCTATCCTGATGAAGAGATCTGGACGATCTCTTTTGGCGGCATCTCCACGCACGACGTCATCACCTCGCATGAAAAAATGGAGCAGGTCGCTGCCGCGTTCCCGGAACAGGAGCCGACATCCCTTGAAGAGTTCATGGTAAATTCGCTATCCTTCACGGAAAAAAGCAGGCTCCTGCCGCCCGACCTTCTACCCGTCCTTGCCGCATGCAAAGCGGCAGGAGTTCCCGCATCCATGACGATGCTTGGAAACGGCGTTTTTGCCGTCGGTCCCGCGGCTGAAATAGTTTTGAACCAGTTCGGCGAACCGATTCTGCTACATGTCAGCAGATCCGGTCCTGTCATTCTCGAGGAAAATTATGTCTGATATCCCAGCATCCCATCCAAGATACAAATCGCTTATCACGAGAGAACAGCTTGCCGGTTACGCAAAAAGCGGCGTCGTTTCCATGGAAGGTCTGACCTCCCACGGCCGCGGCGAAGCCTTCGATTATCTGTTCGGCGAAAAAACATCCGCCTCGGCCCTTGAAGCCGAGAAACTTGCCGCACGCGTTCTGCTTGCCGCAAAACACCCGGTGCTTTCCATCAACGGGAACACGGCCGCCCTCGCAGCGCACGAGATCGCCCAGCTGCAGAAGGCGAGCTGCGCCGAGGTCGAGGTGAACCTCTTGCACCGGAGCGAGGAGCGGATGACGCTCGTCACAAACCTTCTCGAAGAGGCTGGATGCATTGTCTCCAAGGGCCCTGTCGAACGGTGCGTACCCCTTCCCCATGCCCGCGGTCTCTGCCGTCCCGACGGGATCGGTTCGGCCGATGTCGTATTAGTTCCCCTTGAAGACGGCGACCGGTGCGAAGCCCTCGTTTCGATGGGCAAACTGGTGATCACCGTCGATCTGAACCCGATCGACCGCACGTCAAAAACAGCCACCCTGCCGATCATCGACGAGGTCACACGTGCCCTGCTCAACATCGCTCTGGAATGCGACTGGCTCAAAGCATCCAACGAAACCGTTACGATGCCCGAAATCGACGCAAGATATTTCCTCAGGCAGGCAGTAAAGGATATTCAGGAATTCCTGTCTCATGCTCTGGATTGAAAAATACCGCCCGACCTCGTTTGACGAGATGATCGGACAAACCAGTCCGGTAAAGCAGCTTTCTGCCTACGCCGTTCTCGGCAACCTCCCGCACCTGATGGTGATCGGCCGAAGCGGCTGCGGGAAGTCCTCTGCTCTCGAGGTCTTCTCCCGGCAGTTCTATACCGAATCGGTCGCAGAAAATACGACCGTGCTTCCCGTGAGCGTGATGTTCTCGCAGGGTCACACCTATTTTGCAGAGAACGACCGGTTCGCTCATCTGCATCAGAAGAACAAATCCGTTCTCGCCAACTTCAAGTACGTCGTCAGATGGCACGCCTCCTTGAAACCTCTCTCGGCTCCGTTTCGTCTGATCATCTTCGACGGAGCCGGCGATCTCACGAAGGATGCCCAGGCTGCCCTTCGCCGGATCATGGAGCAGTACAGTCAGACCTGCCGGTTCATCTTCGTCACCAACTCTCTTGCCTCGATCATCGACCCGATCCGGTCGCGATGCGTGCCGCTCTACTTCCTGCCGATCGATGAAGCGACGATGCGGACCTATCTCAAGCATGTGCTCGATCAGGAAGGATGCCAAGGTTCGATATCCGAAGAGAATCTGGATATGCTGATCCTCGGATCCGCAGGCGATCTCAGAAAGGCTCTCGTCTGGCTGGAACTCATGGCTCTCCACGACGTCAGTGACCTTTCAGAGCTCATGACGACCGAGACCGGTGAGATGTCGGCCGCGGCGGTCCTTGCGGCCGGAAGAGGCGATTTTGCAGCTGCGCAGCAGATAGTTGAAAATCTCCAGATCGAGTACGGCATGAATGCCGGTGACGTTCTTCGTTCGCTCCGCAGATGCCTTATTGGAAATATTAGGCCGGACCTTGCTCTGCTCTTCTCCAAAGCAGAGATCACGCTTGTCGAAGGACAGAACGAATATCTCCAGGTTAACGCGTTCACTGCCGAGCTGACTGAGCTCCTTAGCGGGTCTTCCATCTAAGGAAGGGCAGGATGAACAACTTAAATCCTCTCGAAGCATAACCATATAGTATGAAGATTCTCTTCGTTATTGCATCAGACCGTTTCATAGATATGGGATATACCGTTCCAAAAAAAATACTCGAAGAACAGGGTGTTGAATGTTTGACCGCATCGACCATCCACGGGACTTGTTACGGCATGCACGGAGAGATCGTTGAGTCGGACTTGTCGTTCACCGAGGTAAATCCGGCGGACTTTGACGGGATCGTCATCGACGGCGGGATCGGCTGTCAGGACGAACTCTGGCGAAATGAAAAACTCATCGATATAACCAATAAAATCGGCGTCTCCGGCAAACTCGCCGCCGCGATCTGTCTTGCTCCCGTGATCCTGGCCGAAGCTGGCCTCCTTGCCGGGAAAAAAGCTACCTGTCTTCAGACCCCTGCCACGCTTCGTGTTCTCACGCTCGACAAAGCAGAGATCGTGCAGGACAAAGTCGCTATCGACGGCAGCGTAGTTACTGCACAAACCCCCTTCGATGCCGAGGAGTTCGGACGCGCCATCTTGTCAGTAATTCTATGAAAAAAACATGACCGAAGACCCTGCTGCAACCGCGAAAAACCTCTCTGTCGGCATGGAGCTATTTAATACCGGAAAGTATGCGGAGGTCATCTCCTTAGCATCAGGAACAAGCGACCCCGCTCTCCTTCTTTTAGCTGCTAGAAGCTACACGGAAACTGGTCTCTACGACACCGCAGGCTCCCTTTTAAAAGATCTCATCCGGCTCATGCCGGCGTCTTCGTATCTGCACAGTTATCTCGGTATCGTTCTTGAGCATTCAGATATGGACGCAGCCGCAGAAGAGCACGCGACCGCTCTGATCCTAGACTCGGAGAACAAAACCGCTCTCCGGCACTACTCGGCTCTCCTTCTCGCAAAAGAGGATCTGCGGGGTGCGATTCCCTCGCTTCGTAATCTGGTGAGACTGGAAAACCGCCCCGAAGACATCAGAACTCTGATGCAGACGCTTACCCGCGTCGGCGAACCCAGCGAAGCGATCGCTCTTCATATACAGAACTTCGGTGGCGATACCTTCAGTCACGAGTATATCGACGCCCTGTATGCAGAAAAGGAGTATCAGAAGACGATGCAGCTTTCCCTTAGGGCATGGAACGCCGTAAAAGATACGATCTATCTCCGTCAGAGTCTCGATGCGCTCGCCGCACTTGATCCGGCAGGGGCCGAACGGGCATACCGCTCGGCGCTCGACAGTCTCGAAGAGGCATGCGTCAAAGATGAAACCGTTTCACGGATCAGGTTCTCCTACATCCTTCTCGAAAAACTCCTCGGGAACTACACCTCGGCACGATACGAACTGGGTGAACTGCTCAAAACCTCAAACGATCCGGTGTACGACCTGCTTTTCGCCGAACTCGAGGCACGCCTCGGAAACGGCGATGCGGCGAACAGTGTTTACCGCGAGCTGATCACCCGGCTCTGCTGTGCGGAGGACGCAGACCCGCTTCTCCAGGAGATGGTCATCTCCAAATTCACCGCATTTCTCTCGACCGTCCGCTCGAAAGAAGAGGTCGCGGGGATCATCAGCATCATCCTCTCGCCGTATCCGACCCCGGTGTGTCTTGCATGGATCGGCAAAGCATACGAAGAGGCGGGATCCCTTTCGCAGGCACGGGACTGGTACTACCGGGCCTACCGGGCGGACTTTATCCGCGGCGGCATTGCCTATGCAGGTTTTCTTAAACGGAGCGGGGATGAACGCGAGTGCGAGACGACGATCCGGTATATGGCTACAAATGCCGTTAAAATCCAGGACATCGAGACGATCGCCGATGCGGTTTTCAACGGCGGGGAAGAGATCTATACAATTGCCAAAGCAAAGGATCTGATCATCAAAAAGCTCGGCAGCGTCACGGATCGTCTTTCTTCGAACGGCCGCGAGATGCTTTCGGCTGGATACCTGTATTCAGCCGTCGATTCTCTGGAACGGCAGGATTACGAGACCTGCAAATGGTGTTGTCTGGCAGGAATCGACGTCCTTCCCTGTTATCCAGAAAAGATCCCTGTGGAGGATTTCATGGACGTCCTTTCGCGTCTCAAAGGCCGGGTGCTTGCCGAGCGGCCGGTCATTGTTGAGACGCAGGAAGAAGATGCAGAAGAGAGCGAGATGTAGAGCAGCGATCTTTCGTTCCTCGATGAACGCGAATCCACGGTATTCAGTTTCTTAAAGGAGCACCGAGAAGCAACGGAGATGGATCTTCGCGCCGTTCTCGAGACTAGGCGGGTTGCCGGGATCGTGAACTCGATGCTGGCGAAACTGGCCAAGCACGGGATCTCGCTGATTGAGAAACGCGGCGTCGGCGAACTCGGCGAGGTGTACGGCTATATCGGAATATAACGGACACAGTGACCGGAAACTGGAAAGCATAGGGATCATCAATGCGCTTCGCCGGGGAACGGTGCCGCAGACGGGACTCGCACGGCTCGCGGTCGGTCTTTCGACCGAGGAGAAGGTGATCAGGTCCCAGCTCGAGTACGTGGCCTCCGGGCATGCGAACTGCAAATTCGTTCGCGGTGAGTATGGTTCGGGAAAAACGTTTCTGATCTCCCGGACGGTCGAGATCGGACAGAAGCAGCGGTTCGTCACCTCGCATGTCGTCATCTCGCCGGATACGCCGCTGCATAAACTGCAGGCGATCTATGCCAGTATATGTTCGGGGCTGACCACGGGGACCGAGGATCATGCGCTGAAAAGCATCATCGACACGTGGATCTACGGAATCGAGGACCGTCTGATCAGCACCGGGATCAAAGAGGATGATCCGCGTCTGGTCGAGCTGACGGAAAAGGAGATCGAGTCTGTCCTCAAACGGGTGAGCGGGATGAACTCCGGTCTCGCCTTGGCGCTTCGGACCTATTATCAGGCAAACAACAAAGGCGATTTTGCAACTGCCCAGGCGGCGATCGGCTGGGTGTCGGGCGAGGCGATGGTCGGGAGAAGTTTCAAGGCACAGGCCGGTTTCAAAGGCTGGATCACCGAGGGAGACGCCCTTCAGTTCCTGAAAGGTCTCGTGTATGTGATGACCTAGGCGGGGTATGCCGGTCTTTTAGTCAGCTTTGACGAAGTGGAAACGGCGCAGGCGTTTGCCCGCCCACAGCGGGAGAAAGGCTACATCAATCTCCGGCAAATCGTCGATATGATCGATAAGAACGAGCTGCCGACCTGTTTCTTCCTATTCGCCAGGACCCCTGCATTCTTCGACAGCGCAAAAGGCATCCGCTCCCTTCCGCCACTCTACGACTGGATCGGGATCATCGCCGATGACGGATTTGCGAATCCTATGCAGACCCAGATCGTTCTTTCCAAGTTCGATGCAGGAAAACTGAGCGAGGCCGCCGGCAAGGTCATGGATATCTATGCCGAGGCATATCAGGAAGTGGATAAAGCCAGAGTCTCACCGAAGTTCATTAAAACGATGATAGAAAAGGTGACCAGCCGGTTCGGCGGCCGTGTCGATGTGGTGCCGAGGGTTTACCTGCGCGAGTTCGTGAATGTGCTGGATAAATGCGCCCTGTATCCGAATTATCAGCCGATGGAGAAGTACGTGTTCGAGCCGGTGAAGGACACTGCAGGGCTGAAAGAGTAGGAAAAGGCGGTAATGGAAGTGTCATGGTGACGCCTCAGCGGCGCCATGGCTGAGCAAATCTTTGATTTGTGAGTGCCTGGTGATGCGAAGCATCATCCTTTTTTCAGGTAAACTTAATCGTACTGAGTTTTGAGCAGGCTTGAACTGCCGTCGGTAAAAATCCCGCGGACTCCGACTTTTCTGACACCCGTTACACCCATGCAGGTATTTGAAAAACAAACCTCCCCTGTCCCCATCTGCGGCGCCGGCATCATCGACGTCGGGAGCGATACGCCCTCGATTTCCAGAACAAGCATGCGCAGTTCATCGATTCTGAACCACATAATTCGATCCGAAAAATCCCGCAACAACGGTAACAAAAAGCGCAATAAGAACAATAATAATGAAAAATGCAATCACCATATTGCTTTTGCTCCTGGGATTGTCTCTCTTGTATCTATACGCCATATTAGTTCAATCCAATTACTTTGTCAGATCAATCCAGAGTAGTCCATCTGCGGATCTGATGCAAAGGTGAATGCACCTCCCTGCACGCAGTCAGCAAAAAGACCATATGCAGGGTCATCATTATGTTTTGGAATCCCGAACAGACTCCAAACATTGTATTAATCTATTTTGATTGAATATTACCACTTATCCAATATAAGTCTATCACTTACGTCATATATTGCCTTTATACCATTTTTACTCCAAATATATTGTTACTATAATTCAGGACAAAATCTCTCTGATGGAAAAAAGAAGACACTGCCCTGTAACATGATCACAGTCGCCAGACAGTTCTCAGTTTCCGGACAGACCCTCTCGCGGGCGTGGTCAAACAGAATCATGAGTCTGTCCAATCGTGGATTCTGTGATATAAACTCATCCCCCATTTACTCTTGTCGACTTTTTTGGAGGGGAACAATACCTTTATGTATCCCTGCGCCGAGTGGTATGTCTGAATTTCAAGACGAATAAGATCGTATTTTCAACAATGGAGTCATCCCTCCGGATATGTCCATTTGCTGGCTCATGTCCCTGCTCAACATTAGTGACATTGTACGAAAAATCGAACAAACTTATTATTCACCTCATCTTCGCGATTATTTTCATTATCCCATTGATTTTCTGATAAAACTGACTGTTGTCATGACTTATCGCAGAATAGCCTATCGTCATATTCGGCGTAAAATAACGGAAGAAGATCTCAGCCACCTTCTTCCGGCAAAATCACCACTCTGGTTACCTTCGCCAAGTACGTTGCATTACTTTGTGAAATATCGGTTAGGTGAGGAGGGTATGGAAGTTCTTATGTTTTTGATAAGCAAAAAGATTGTCCATTTCGAGTCTGTCCAATCGATACTTCAATCCATTGGACATAGTTTTTTTGATCGAGATAACTTCACCTAGGAATGTCATGATTCAACCGTTTCACTATTGACATGGGATTGGGGGGGGAATCTGCCAAATCAGACTTCTTTAGACTTCTTATCGATAATTTGCAAAATTCATATTCTGAAATCTATTCTGTAAATGGGCTAACATCAATAATTGGAACGTTATAAAATTCATTATTGCAGAGAGCGCTCTGTTGTTTTTCTTGCAATGCACCACATCAAATTTGACGGTTTTTTTGAGGTGTGCATGCTTGCGTTCGCACGTTCCCCGCCTTTTCATAGCATCTTTTACCTCCCTTCCATGAAGAATAGTCTGATTTCTGAGATATGCTCCTACCATCTCCCGTTTACCATTCTTGCAGAGAAATACCAGTTTTTCTGTAAGAGACATTTGGGCATTTCCTCCTTTTCTCCAGAACGTATTGATCTGTTTTATTATGGTCTTCTCTGAACCTAATTGGGACAATTGCGCGTCAGATCTCAGTTGAATAAGAGGTTTTGCATGAAGTTTCTCAAATATTAACGTGTGTAGCTCTAGGGAGTCATATCCCGCATCCATCAATACACGATCACAGGATACGCCGAGAAGTTCGGCAATCTGAATCAAAAAATGCGCATAGGGTTTGTCATTCTCCGTTCCTTCTGAATGAATCATAAACAAGGGATAAGCCCCCAGATTCAAAATATGTGCTTTATCCATTTTAACCTGATAATGAGGGTTAAACAGACTATTGGGACAATAACGGCTTGCAACTAAAGGAGTGGAATCGATAATTACCTCGGTTTCAGATTTGAGGAAATGGACAATCTTTTTGCTTATCAAAAACATAAGAACTTCCATACCCTCCTCACCTAACCGATATTTCACAAAGTAATGCAACGTACTCGGCGAAGGTAACCAGAGTGGTGATTTTGCCGGAAGAAGGTGGCTGAGATCTTCTTCCGTTATTTTACGCCGAATATGACGATAGGCTATTCTGCGATAAGTCATGACAACAGTCAGTTTTATCAGAAAATCAATGGGATAATGAAAATAATCGCGAAGATGAGGTGAATAATAAGTTTGTTCGATTTTTCGTACAATGTCACTAATGTTGAGCTGGGACATGAGCCAGCAAATGGACATATCCGGAGGGATGAATCCATTGTTGAAAATACGTTCGTATTCGTCTTGAAATTCAGACATACCACTCGGCGCAGGGATACATAAAGGTATTGTTCCCCTCCAAAAAACTCGACAAGAGTAAATGGGGGATGAGTTTATATCACAGAATCCACGATTGGACAGACTCCATTTCCTCAAATCTGAAACCGAGGTAATTATCGATTCCACTCCTTTAGTTGCAAGCCGTTATTGTCCCAATAGTCTGTTTAACCCTCATTATCAGGTTAAAATGGATAAAGCACATATTTTGAATCTGGGGGCTTATCCCTTGTTTATGATTCATTCAGAAGGAACGGAGAATGACAAACCCTATGCGCATTTTTTGATTCAGATTGCCGAACTTCTCGGCGTATCCTGTGATCGTGTATTGATGGATGCAGGATATGACTCCCTAGAACTACACACGTTAATATTTGAGAAACTTCATGCAAAACCCCTTATTCAACTGAGATCTGACGCGCAGTTGTCCCAATTAGGTTCAGAGAAGACCGTAATAAAACAGATCAATACGTTCTGGAGAAAAGGAGGAAATGCCCAAATGTCTCTTACAGAAAAACTGGTATTTCTCTGTAAGAATGGTAAACGGGAGATGTTAGGAGCATATCTCAGAAATCAGACTATTCTTCATGGAAGGGAGGTAAAAGATGCTATGAAAAGGCGGGGAACGTGCGAACGCAAGCATGCACACCTCAAAAAAACCGTCAAATTTGATGTGGTGCATTGCAAGAAAAACAACAGAGCGCTCTCTGCAATAATGAATTTTATAACGTTCCAATTATTGATGTTAGCCCATTTACAGAATAGATTTCAGAATATGAATTTTGCAAATTATCGATAAGAAGTCTAAAGAAGTCTGATTTGGCAGATTCCCTCCCAATCCCATGTCAATAGTGAAACGGTTGAATCATGATATTCCTAGGTGAAGTTATCTCGATCAGAAAAAACTCTGTCCAATGGATTGACGTATCGATTGGACAGACTCATCATGATTAACCAAAACGACACACCCATACTATCAGCTGTACTTCTAAACGGTGAAAATGTGAGGATAAACATGGAAAAAACCCAATTCGTAGAAAACATTGCCGAGTCGACCCCGGTCAACTCACTTTTCCTGATAAAACGTGCCGATCTTCGAAGCAAGCGAGGCGAACAGTTCGCCCACCTGACTCTTGCCGACAAAACCGGCCTCATCGAAGCGAAATTTTACGGAGAAAAAGCCGTAGAAATCCCCAGAATCGTCCAGACCGGCTGCGTCTATAAAATATCCGGCATAGGCAGAGCCAATCAGAACGGCGAGCTTCATGTCTTCTCCGATGCGCCTGAGACCATCAGCGATATCTTTGCAGGACCGATCGACCTCATGCCGGGGCAGAAAAGCGCGTTCGTCTACAAGCCTGCAGACCTTGAAGCCAATATCCGCGAGATCCAGAAGATCATCGCGTCCATCAGAAATACGGACCTCAAACTCTTTGTTGCCTGCTGTCTCGATGCGCGGTTCTACGGATGTCCGGCAGCAATCCGCCGCCACTATGAATACACCGGAGGCCTGTGCGAACACTCTCTTGAAACCGTTAAAATTGCACTCTCGCTCGTAGATATCATGCCCAGAACCGATATTAACCGGGATATGGTCATCGCCGGCGCCGTTCTCCACGACATCGGTAAAATCTTCTGCTTCGACAAAGTCGGTTACGGCTATGTTCCAAACGATACCTACAACCTCATCGAGCATATAACGATGGGCATCATGTACATCGACGAGTACAAAAACCTCATCTCCGATGATCAGCTTCTCAAGCTCAGACACATCATCCAGTCCCATCACGGTTCTTACGGGGACGTGATCCCGCTCACCGTCGAGGCATGGCTCGTTCACGAAGCCGACTCCGGCAGCTCGCTTCTTCGAAGCATCGTCGACGATCTTGGCGAAACCCCCGCCGGTCAGAAGAAAAAAGGTCTCCGGTCCGAGAAATTCTTATGGCATGCCGTATAACCGCGGAGCCATAACCAACAATTAATACCGGAGTCCAACAATAATAATTACGTAAGGAAGGCACCCATGGAACATGCAGACATTATATTCGGAGCTTATACCTATACCAAAGACGCATTTTTCAGCCTGAAACAGCTTCCCCGCTGGATCGTGCTCTTTCTCTATGTCGCATTACCCATTCTCGTGTGTCTTGCGGTATCCTCGCTTGTACTGCAGCTGGCGGTTCTTCCGCTGCTCGTAAACGTGTTCGTTAACAGCAACTATGGCTTCACGGCATCGAGCCTCTCGGGTCTTCTGCAGTATTTTGCCGTTATCTTGAGTCTTTGCTGCGTCTTTTTCGTACCCCTCATCCAGGGATACTGCTACCGGATCGCAAAAAGCGATAATACGGAAATGCCCGACCATAAGAACCTCTGGGGGCTGTTTTTAAGCGGATGGCGGATCAACTTCGTCGTTCTCTATTACGCGATCCCGATCATCGTCATCTCGCTCATCTATGCGATGATCTTTTATTATCTGTTCCCCGAAGCCGGCCTCTATACCACGATCGACGTTATGGCGCTGGAAAGTCTGTTTACCGTTCTCATCACCTTCTCGTATGTGGCCGTCGAGTTCATCACGATCATTCTGGTCTCGCTGTTTGCGTTCGTCGGACTCGTTCATCTGACGCGTTCCGGCTCTCTTGCGGAGGCAACCCATATCCGCGGGATCGCAGAGATCATTAAAAAGATCGGATGGTACGACTATATTCTTTCCCTGGTGATCATGAGCATCCTCTTCCTTTTAGTTACGTTCATTCTGATCCTGCTTGCCCAGATCTTTGCCTACAACGGCGTTGCGATCGTGATCCTTATCGGCGTCTATCTCTTCGTTATGATCCCGATTGTGGTATTTTTCATCAGATACCTCTCCGAGGTCTATAACACGGCGTTTCGTGTTCCCGAAGAGGACGATGTAGACTGCGATGATTTCTGAATATGCCTGATCAGTTCTCGCTTCAATCCTCCTATTCGCCGAAAGGTTCCCAGCCGAAAGCGATCGAAGAACTGACCAACGGTCTTCTCGACGGCGAGCAGTTTCAAACGCTTCTCGGGGTCACCGGTTCAGGCAAGACTTTCACGATCGCAAACGTTATTCAGAACGTTCAGCGCCCGACCCTTGTTCTGGCGCACAACAAGACCCTGGCCGCCCAGCTCTACAACGAGTTCAGGGATTTTTTTCCAAACAATCACGTTGAGTACTTCATCTCCTACTATGACTACTATCAGCCGGAGAGCTACATCGCGAAAAATGATCTGTATATAGAAAAGGATGCCTCGATCAATCCAAAAATCGAGATGATGCGTCTTGCCGCGACCGCGTCGATCCTTTCACACCGGGACACGATCGTAGTTGCGTCGGTCTCCTGCATCTATGGTCTCGGCAATCCGGAAAACTTCCAGAATCTCGGGTTCGAGATCAGGAGAGGGCAGAAAATCAGCCGCCGGGAACTTCTCGAACGGCTGCTTTCGATCCTGTTCGAGAGAAACGACACGGAACTGATGCCTGGCAGATTCCGTGTGAAAGGTGATACAATCGATCTTATCCCGGGTTACTTCAATGACATCATCAGGGTCGAACTGTTCTGCGACACGATCGACAGGATAAGCGAGATCGATAAAAACACCGGAAAAGAGAAGGAGCGGATGGAGTATTTCTTCATCTATCCTGCCCGCCATTTCGTCACACCGGGGTCGGAAAAACAGGCGGCAATTGATTCGATCAGAGAGGAACTGGAGTCGGTCCTTGCCGAGAATCGGCTGGATGATCTTGCGGCGCACCGGCTGCGCCAGAGAACGCAGTATGATCTGGAGATGATCGAAGAGACCGGTTCCTGCAAGGGAATCGAGAACTACTCGCGGCACTTCGACCGGCGTCTCGCGGGCGAGAAGCCGTATTGTCTGCTGGACTACTTCCCGGACGATTTTCTGATGGTTATCGATGAGAGTCATCAGTCTCTCCCTCAGGTGAGAGGGATGTACAACGGCGACCATTCCAGGAAGCAATCTCTTGTGGAATACGGGTTCCGTCTGCCGAGCGCGTTCGACAACCGCCCGCTGAAATTTGCTGAGTTCGAGAAGTATCTCAAACAGGTGATATTCGTTTCGGCAACGCCGGGAGATTACGAGCGGAAGTATTCGTCGCAGATCATCGAGCAGATCATCCGCCCGACTGGTCTTGTCGATCCGGTGGTTGAGGTCCGGCCGATCACGGGTCAGACGGATGATCTTCTGAAAGAGATCAGCGCCGTCATCGGGCGGGGCGACCGTGCTCTTGTCACGACGCTCACAAAGAAACTCGCCGAAGAGCTGACCGAGTATCTTGCGGGGCAGGGGATCAAGACCCGGTATCTGCATTCGGAGATCCCGACTCTTGAACGGACCGAGCTTATCCGTCAGCTTCGGCTCGGTATCTTTGATGTTTTAGTGGGGATCAATCTGCTGAGAGAGGGGCTGGATATCCCGGAGATCGGATTTATCGGTATTCTGGATGCGGATAAGGAAGGGTTCCTGCGGGATGCGAGAAGCCTTATCCAGATCATCGGCAGGGCGGCCAGGAACTCGGACTCGCATGTGGTGCTCTATGCCGATAAGATGACGGATTCGATGCGGGAGGCCCTCGCCGAGACGGCACGCCGCCGCGAGATGCAGATCGCGTTCAACGAAGAGCACGGGATCACGCCGGTGACGATCAAGAAGCCGGTGCGTGAAAAGGAGGTGGATATCAAGGATATCCGGCATCTGCCGAAGTCGGAGATCCCGAATCTTATCATCGAGCTGGAAACCGAGATGAATGCGGCGGCGGCGGCGCTGGACTTCGAGCGGGCGATCGAGCTTAGAGACCGGGTGAAGGAGTTGAGGACCGAAGATGGAGGGACTGGTGCGTCCAATCCCGTAAAAAAAGCGGCTCCCCGCAAAAAATAGGATGGTTCGCAGTGGGATATCAACCGAAAAAACAGACGTACTTATAGGATATACTTCGATTTCGTGTACGGACATTTGTGCGGATACAAAAGAAAAACCAACCGCGAATCGGTGCGAATCCCGCCCTTCGGGCTCCTAGAATCGGATTTATCTATCCTCACTTGAACTCGGCGGGCACGAGGTAATTATCGATTCCAATCCTTTAGTTGCAAGCCGTTAATGTCCCAATAGTCTGTTTAACCCTCATTATCAGGTTAAAATGGATCAAGCACATATTTTGAATCTGGGGGCTTATACCTTGTTTATGATTCATTCAGAAGGAACGGAGAATGACAAACCCTATGCGCATTTTTTGATTCAGATTGCCGAACTTCTCGGCGTATCCTGTGATCGTGTATTGATGGATGCGGGATATGACTCCCTAGAGCTACACACGTTAATATTTGAGAAACTTCATGCAAAACCCCTTATTCAACTGAGATCTGACGCGCAATTGTCCCAATTAGGTTCAGAGAAGACCATAATAAAACAGATCAATACGTTCTGGAGAAAAGGAGGAAATGCCCAAATGTCTCTTACAGAAAAACTGGTATTTCTCTGCAAGAATTGTAAACGGGAGATGGTAGGAGCATATCTCAGAAATCAGACTATTCTTCATGGAAGGGAGGTAAAAGATGCTATGAAAAGGCGGGGAACGTGCGAACGCAAGCATGCACACCTCAAAAAAACCGTCAAATTTGATGTGGTGCATTGCAAGAAAAACAACAGAGCGCTCTCTGCAATAATGAATTTTATAACGTTCCAATTATTGATGTTAGCCCATTTACAGAATAGATTTCAGAATATGAATTTTGCAAATTATCGATAAGAAGTCTAAAGAAGTCTGATTTGGTAGATTCCCCCCAATCCCATGTCAATAGTGAAACGGTTGAATCATGATATTCCTAGGTGAAGTTATCTCGATCAAAAAAAAACTATGTCCAATGGATTGACGTATCGATTGGACAGACTCTACATGTCAACCCGTTATGCGATGATTTAATACGTTTGCGGGTGTATTTTTATAATATTACTGAAAATTCCTGTCCTATGTGCGGAAGTACCTTCGGGTCGCTTTTAGCAAAAGGCATACTGATGATCATTCTCGGTATTTTGATTATGGTCTTTACTCTGGCATCCCTGTTTGCCAGCGAGATCCTGCTTGCAGTCCTGCTGATCTTCGTGGGTATTACTCTTCTGACCGCAGGAACAACGTTCTTCGGTGAAGTAAAACGCACCTGGTGGATCATTCTTCTCGGTATCCTTGTGATGATCTTTGGTATCCTGGCTCTGATCTTCCCGGCTATCATGCTTGTGTACGCGATGTATGTTCTCGCCGCAGCCGCATTAATCGGCGGAGTCACCGATCTTGCCCTTGCCCTAATGGGAATCCCCGCTCAGGTCAACCACGGTTTTCTCGCCGTTTCCGGTATCCTCGGCATCATTCTCGGTATCCTTTTCCTGATCAATCCGATCATCTCGGCATTCACGATCGTCGAGATCGCGGGTATCTTCTTCTTTGCTTTCGGTATCGTTGCGATCATCGAAGCATTCATGGCAAAATCCGCTGCCGCCTAACCGCTGAGAAAACTCAGCTTTTTTTTATTTTATCAACCGTGTCATCTCGGCGCGGGGATGTCTCTATTTGAAGATACTCTTATCACCCATGTGCGCAAAAGCTAAATATATGAGGCAGAAACAACCCGGTTCCCAGATCGACCGGATAACGATCCGCGGATTTCGGTCGATTCGGTCCTGCGACCTCAAGCTTCGCGACATCAACATCCTGATTGGAGCAAACGGCGCAGTAAAATCGAATTTTCTCGCGGTATTCTGCATGATGGAACAGATATTTGCCAAACGTCTGCAGAAGTACGTCACCTATAACGGAGTTCCCGACTCGCTCCTCTGGTTCGGCAGACAGGAGACCGAGAAGATCAGTGTCGGCATATACTTCGGAAACAACGGATACGGTTTCGATCTTAAACCAACCAAAGACAACCGGCTGATGTTCGAGGATGAATGGTTCTCCTGGAACCTCCTCAACGAGAACCGGTCGCTTTGATCAGGGCATCTGGAATCGCTGTATGATGCCGGGACAGGGACATTCATCGACAAATACGTGCTGAAACATGTGCATCAGTGAATCGTCTACCACTTCCACGACACTGGAGACAATGCAAAAGTCAAACAGATCCATGCAATCAATGACAACATTTGTCTCAGACCTGATGCGGGCAACCTTGCCGCATACCTCTATCTCATAAAACTGACTGCTCCGAACAATTATCAGAGGATCAGAAAAGTGATCCAGCTTGCGGCTCCCTTCTTCGAGGACTTCATCCTCCGGCCCAAACCCGAGAATCCGGAAATGATCGAGCTCGAATGGTGTTCGACCCACGGGAACACACCGTTCAAAGCTGTCGACCTCTCCGACGGGACGCTCCGTTTCATCTGCCTTGCGACCCTCCTTCTCCAGCCAGTCGAAAACATTCCGGAGACGGTTCTTCTTGAAGAACCGGAACTTGGTCTCCATCCCTATGCCCTTTCTTTACTTGCGGCCCTGATCAAATCCGCCGGCATCGTCAAACAGATCATCGTCTCCAACCAGCCGGCTCTTCTTCTAAGCGAGTTTGAGCCGGAGGACATCATCGTCGTCGACTGGCAAAATGACGCCTCCTCCTTCCGCAGGCTAGAGGATGATGACGATCTCCAGAACTGGATCGCACAGGATTATTCGCTTTGGGAGCTTTGGGAAAAGAACATCTTTAGCGGGAGACCGCAGTAGGCATGGTCACCCTGTTCATCTCCTGCGAAGGGTATACCGAAGAGGTTTTCATCAAACGCCTGATGGCAAAGGAACTGGCGCATCTTGGCGTCACGCTTATTCCCGTGATCGTGATGACATCGAACAGTAAATCGGGCGTTGTCCGCAGGGGGCTGTGGAGTCTGGACGATTCTGCCGACTTCAAAAACAAAGAGAAGTTTCTCTGGACGTCAATGATCCGTCAGCCTGAATTTGTGACGGCTGAGGTGTTTGCCGAAGCATACCGCACGGTCGAAGAAAAAAGAACCTTGATTCGGCAAAGGCGAGGCTCGAAACATTTTCCGAAGGTCTTTGCGTGCAGTGCATGCATATAGGGCTCTTCGATGACGAGCCGGCGACGCTTGAGATGATGGGTGCCTTCATCCGCGAAAACGGTTTTGTCCATGACTTCGCCGGCCGCCGGCATCATGAGATATATCTTTCGGATCCGCGAAAGACCGATCCCTGCAAAATGAAAACCATCCTCCAGGTCCCGGTAAAAAAAGCGTGAGCGGTTATCCGGTTTCCCGGATGAACAGTTCCACTCTGCTGCGGATCTCTTCCGGTGATAGTGGAATATTCGGTGATACCGAATTTCCCGGGCGGATAAGAAGATGAACGAATGAAGTTCCTTTGGCCACGGCGCTCGATATTTCGCTTGAGGTCGCGGCGCGTTCGACGGAGGTGATCCCGGCCGCACGTGCGAGCATCCCGATATCTGCTGTTTCATACGCCGAGCTTATCTGATTTCCGGTGCTGCCGAATGTGCCGTTGTCCAGCGCCATTATATGGAGATTTCCGCAGTTCTGTGCTGCGATCACCGGCAGAACTGCCGAGCCGAGCAGACTCCCGTCTCCGTCTATTACATAGACGGGCGTTTTCGGTGATGATAACGCACAGCCAAGACCGATCGCGGATGCCTGCATGTAGCTTCCGAGCATGTAGAAATTTCCTGCCCGGTCTCCTGACGCATACAGTTCCTTGGATGGGATCCCGATGTTGGAGATGATGACCGCGTTTTCGGGAACCGCGGAGACGATCTCTTTGATCGCCTCGAGTCTTGTGAGTTCCGGTTTAGCATATCCCGGCAGGAAAAACGTCCGGTCTGGAAGCGAACGTTTCGGATAGGTGATGGGTGCATCCTGCTGAGGATCCCAACAGGAGGGAAGGATCAGGGCGACATAGGGCGTCTGCTGTGCAAACGCGCCTCTGATAACCTCTCTGATTCCTTCCAGATCCTCCGCGGATCTGCAGATTATGTAGGGAATGTTGTACACATCCAGCAGTTTCGGCAGCGGAGCATTGAACGGGATCTGGGCGCAGATCTTCTCGTCGCAGACACCTCGCCAGCTTGCCAGGATCGGCAGAGGAAAGTGATACACGCAGGAAAGCGACAAAAGGGCGTTGAGCATATTTCCAAGACCCGAACTCTGGATCGAGACGAGGGGGCGTTTTCCGGCGAGAACCACCCCCGCCCCGATCCCTACTCCATCCTCCTCGCGGGCAAGGTCGATGACCGGGAACTCCGTTTCTAATAGCGCAGTGAACCGCTTGTTTTTATCGCACGGCAGCGAGGCGACCATGTCGATTTCCTCTTCGTGCA
Source organism: Methanocorpusculum sp. (assembly GCA_965229365.1). Lineage (GTDB taxonomy): Archaea > Halobacteriota > Methanomicrobia > Methanomicrobiales > Methanocorpusculaceae > Methanocorpusculum. The sequence continues at coordinate 980,409 of OZ245878.1, forward strand.
TGATCCGAAGGACCGTTTCTTCGTTCATAATATGGGAACCTCTCCTGGATCGACAGTTCTGTAAACGCCTATCTGTGCAATCTCACAGTCCTTTTTCACCCGCTGGTATCCCCCGCCGGTGATATTCAGCAAAATCGCCGCATTTTTCCGGATGGAGCCGTCTTCGACCGCTGAGATTAGGGACGAAAAGGCAACGGCGGCGGCCAGATCGATGTCGATCCCGTTTTCCGCTTCGGCGAAAATTTTGGCGGCTTCGGCGGCATTGCTGTTTTCAACGGCATACATCCGCCCGCCGCAGGATTTCATCGCATGGTACACCCCGCCGCGGATCCCGTAAGGAGGTGTACGGTTGGTCAGGACCTGAGCGGATACCGCGTTGATGGAGGCCTGCGCATTCGGCATATCCTCATCGAGAATATGATCCCTGCCGGCATTCCATGCACGAACCATTGGAACGAACGGAAGATTTTGCGAGAGATGGAGTTCCGGGAGCACACTGCCGAAACGTCCGTCTCCGATTAGACGGATCGCAGCTTCCCATGCGGCGATCCCTCCGGTGCCTGACCCAACTGCCTGGAAGTAATACTCGGGCAGTTTCCCAATCGTGACGGCGGCATCGAGCATCACACAGCCCATCCCGTCCCGGCGGGCGATGTTTTTGCCGCCGCCTTCCGGGAAATATTCCGGGGCTTCGCAGATTTTATCGGCCGTTTTGATCGCGTCAGTGTAATCACCGCGGACCGTGATAAGCCGAATACTGCTGTGATCGAAGTATCCTGCGGTCCAGAGCTTGTCTGCCGAACTTTCCGGTACGACTAAAACAACAGGTGTCCCGAATTCCGCTGACATCTGGGCAAACGCACGGCCGGTGTTTCCGGCGGATGCCACGACCAGCGTTCCCCCTCCGCCCTCTTTCAGTCGGACGATCGTCGGCAGAGCTTCAAGCTCCTTGAACGAACCGGTCGGCACATAACAGCCGCGTTCCGGATAGTAGCCGGTAAACGTGATCCAGAGGTTCGGCAGTCCGAGTTCGCGGCAGAGTTCCCGGTTTTGAAAGGTCATGGGTCTTGAATTGGTCGGGACCGATCCGTGGACCGGGAGCCAGTCGCTGAATCTGAATACACCCGGCAGATTCTCCCGGATGGTCAACTGCGCGGCTGTATACTCCGCACGGATAAAACCCGGATGATTGGGGCAGGCAAGGGTATAATGGTCTTCGAGACGTTCCCCGCCGGCAAGACAGCGTAATACGTAATCGCCCATCTAAAACCTCCAAGCGCCGGAATATATCCGGTCACGAATCAGGGCAGCCGCCCGTTCTCCCCGCACGCGGTCAGACTGGCGAAGACCGATTCGAATATCCGCATCGGGAATATGCAGTATTCCCGCGTTTGCGGAAAACACCTGATGTCTGCAGACGGTCACGCAGGTCAGGCATCCCATGCATGCTTTGCCGATCGAGAGGTCGGGCCTGATCGCCGCGACCGGACAGAGATCTTTCGCGCACTCCGTGCAGTCATCCACGCAACGCGAAGCATCGACACGGACCCGTCGGTCGGTGTTCTGCCAGATATCCGCGTAGTTCGCGGCGGCAAACGGAGTCCTGTTGTGGATGTCGGCGACCGGGAGCGGGATATCTTCGTCGAGAACACGGAGAGCATTCAGCGTTTCGTCATCCATTACAGGGATCGCTGTCCCGATTGAAGTCAGGCATTCGGCGCCGAGCGCGGTCACAAAACCGCCCATCATATCGGGATGCATGCCCCGCATATCCGCAGACAACGAAAGATTCGGTTTCTGCGGCGACGATCTCGTCCCGCATCCGAGAATCAGAGCGGGACTGCCGTTCACGAGCGCCGCCGCCCCCGGGACGTGATAACGTAATCCCGGATCATTTTCGAGCGGATTGATCTCCCCGCAACCGGAAACGGACGCGCTCTGCATCTTTGGCTTCATCGGGAACGTGGAAAAGATCGTGGAGATCTCTTCTTCCCTCCGGTTCACAAACCCCATGTAGTTTTTGAATCCTCCGCGGGTGACGATCAGTCTGGCAGAGGACATGTCATTCAGACGGACCTGACGGCGGATCGTTCCCGTGTCGGTAATGATCTCTGCGGTTACCGGCTTTCCTGCGGCAAGACCCGAAAAAAGGTGTCCGCCGCCGTATGAAGGATCGTGTTCTGCATGGGATGTCCCATACACCATACAGTCGACATGTCCGTTGCTTTCATTCGGGCAGGGGCCGATGAACGCCGGGACCCCGTTCAGCGTCATGGAGGTGGCATGCCGGAAGGTTCCAGGCGTCCCTGCCTGGAACGCGAGCACCGCGGATGTCCCGGACATCACCCCAAATGTTCCGCAGGTCACCACGTCCACGTCGTCCGGGGTGATGGTCTCTCCGCTGCGGATACGTTCCTTGAGGGTTTTGGCTGTCATGACGACCGCGATTTTGTCGGCGATTTTCCGGTTGATATCTGCAAGCGTTTTCATAATATCACGATCCCCTCCACTCTTACGTGAAGACCGTAGGATTTCTGGAGGATCATATTGACGATGCCGGTGTGCGTCCGGTCCATCATACAGAATCCCGGCAGGAATGGATGCCGGATTCCAAACTGCGGGGGCCGGGCGACGACCCTGGCCACTCCCTCGAATCCGATCATATGGTACATCTTCAGATCAACGATATCAGTGTTGTCCCGGGAAAAGGCGGGACCGACCACATGGCCGGTGATCAGCCCGGTGATATGATCAGCTTCGAGGACCCGGATGACGTGCTGGACCGGGCATCCCGCACCCGCCGGTCTGCCAAGAACGATATCGCCTTTTTTGATCTCCTCGCGCTCGACCAGATCGGGTCGAAATGGCAGAAGGATTTTTCGTGCGGAGGGCTCGTTCGGCAGCGCGGAAAGCACAAAGTCGTACGGGGCATTGCAGACATCCGTGCCCAAGTACGATGCTGAAAGCTCTCTGCAGCTGTATGTCGGCACATCCTTATGATAATACGGGCAGGCGGCAAGATTTTTTATGCCGGACGCTGCCTGGATCATGAATGCTTCGCAGCTTTCCGCGCCGCATGCGCCGCAGTCCTTTCCCGGAGGCGTCCAGGCCATCAGTCACCACGGTATATACTGTCGGGAGCGTCGATTTGACGGATGACCCCGAAATGTTCCTGCCACCCAATCTCCCTTTTCCCGATGCAGATCGTGCAGACGCCAAGCGGCGGGACCCCGCGGAGCATATCCTTTTCCGTCGGAGCGGGCGGCATATCCGCGATTACTTTATTGAGATATCGCATCCCGGTTCCCTGGACGGCGTTGGTTTCGATTATGTCGATATCCGGCGCGACCTCTTTGATCCGCTCGCGGAAGACCTCTTTTTCCGCCTGGGAAACAAGATCAATCTTTGTTACTATGGCCACGTCCGCGAGGGCGATCATCGGGGCCATTTTTAGCGGAGCATGTGTTCCCGACACGGCCGATATAACACAGAGGCCAAGCGAATTTTTGGTGTAGGGGGTACAGCGCAGACAAAGACCCGCGCTTTCGTAAAGAAGATACTCGGCCCCAATCTGTTCTGCCCACTCCATCGCGTCGCGGATGACCATGATCCCCATATGATCCGGGCACATATCTCCTGAATACACTTTTTTTGTTGGAATGCCGAACTCGGCAGCGAGCTCTTCGTCTTCCCATGCCTGCACCACATCGATCTTGAGGTATGCGACTTTTTTCGGGTCGGGCAGACTGCGGATGATCTGTTTGACAACCGTGGTCTTTCCCGCGCTCGGTGGTCCGGCTATGGCGATCAGCTTTACGTTCATGCCTCAACTCCTTCGAGCCAGCACAGGAGTTCGCCGGCACGGATGCGTTCCCGAAGATTCGTGATCTTCGCATCCATCCGGGCGATCTCCGCGAGCGTTTCCTCTTCTTCTCTTCCCGGGGTCAGGATCTTAGTTACGGCACCGTTTTCCATCACGATCCGCGTCCCGGTAAGAAGGGCAACGTAGGGGTCGTGGGTCACGAAGATAATGGCCTTCTTTTCTTCACGCAGAACCTCGATGACCCGGTCTTTGAAGATGCCGGCATTTTCCACTTCATCCAGTAAAATGATCGGCGTGTCGGAGATGATGATCGCGTCGGCAATAAAAAGCGATCTGGTCTGCCCGCCGGAAAGAGCGCTCATCCGCATATGAGGCAGGATTTTTTCCCCGGTAAACTCGTTTGCGATGCGGATGGTCTTCTCGACAATACCCTCTCCGTTCAGTTTGCGTGAACGGATATGCATTGTCAGAAACTCGGAGACGACCAGATCGGCAAGACATTTGGTATTCTGCGTGATCATGGCGATGGGTTTTCTGGATGGGTCGCGGACAAGAGCCTCATCCGGTTCCCTGCCGTTGATCAATATCCGGCGGTTCGTGACGGTGTCTCCCTGGGCAAACACTTCGATATCGTTGATGAAAGCGGTTTTTCCCGAACCTGTCGGACCGACGATGGAAAACGTGTCGCCCGGGTAGATAATGATCTCATCAAATCCCTCAATTTTTCCGTCACGGGTGGTTCCGGGAAGAATTGTTAGGGACTCTATCTCTGTGTGTGAAGAAGACATACCTGATACTATCAACCTCACGCATAATAATACTTTATTTCTAAGATATAATTAATGATCTTTTGGGATATTTTTATCTGATATATTATCTAAAACACAACTAAAGTGATCAGATCAACTTAATTCATTGAAGTTATGATGGATTGATCAAATCATTTTCAACCAGCAATTATCAATTGACCTGGTAGTAGTGAGATTACATATTGATTATACAGTATATTATGATAAAATCCAGAATTTGGCCAGAATGTCTTTGGATCAATTAAAAAAAAAAGATTTTCGGGAAAAAAGCAGTTTAGAAAAAGTCCAGCGTCGCCTGCTTTGGAGTGAGCTTTTTTTCTTCCTGGGGTTCTTCGAGCGGCAGTTCTTCTGCTGCCGGCGGCGTTTCCGGGACGGGAGGTTCCTGCATTCGAAGTGCTTCCAGCTGCTCCTCGAGTTTTCGCATCTCCGCCTTCTTGGAAGCCGCCATCTTTTTTACCTTAATGTCCCGTTCTTTTGCGGCTTGACGGACCGTCTTTACCGCTGCGGCAGCGGCTGCTTTGTCATGCAGAACGATTCCCATCTGGTCAACGTCGAGATTATGGCGTTCGCAGAATGTTGCAGGGTCATTTTCGGCAAATCGGGAAAGCAGATCTAGGTACTGGCTCTGGATCTGACTCTCCGGAATGCTGTATCCTTCCGCAAGAGATGCCGCGAGGGTTCTTCTTACCGTCTTCTGCTTTTTTGCGGTACTCATCCGTTTCCAGCGGGACGGGGGCATGATCCTCGTCCGAAAACCGGCACCCGCGTTCTCTGAAGCGACCCCTAGTGTCGTCATTGAGGAGGCATATCGCCAAAGGGTGAAGTACTGGCGCCGCATCGTTCTTCCCAGATACACATCGGCCCGGGAGATCCTGCTGTATGCTCTGATCCGCCGTTTTGGGTCATGGATCAGTGGAATAGACTCCTCAACCCATTGCATGACATAGTCGGGTTTTTCATCGCATTCGAACGATAGTTTCTGCAGTTCGCGGTCCGGTGCTCCGGCAAAAACGCCGCCGACCAAGTCAAAGATTGTTGCCCGTTCATCCTTCTGGGCAGTATTTATATCCACGGCAGAAATGCTGGTCTTCCCGGTCGAGGAGCCGAACAGCATATTTACTGCCGTGCGCATATCCCCTGCCGAACTTTCCGCGATCGCTGAAAGTGCATCTTCCCCGCAGGCGATGTCTTCAAAGCGGCATATCTCCTTCATTCGTTTCTGGAGCGTAGAGACACCGATCGCTCTGAACGGAACCGGATCACAGAGCCGGCGAATAGAATCGGATACCCCGTATGCGTCGTTTGCGATCAGAACGATTGGCTGTTTTGCTTCTTTGAGAATATCGGCGATTGCTCGGGCTCCTCCTCTGTCCGCATTTCCTTCGAGGTTGTCCACCTCATCGATGATGATGAGTTTCCTGCCGGCGCCAAATAAACTGGTCGTTATTGACGAGTTTCCGGCGACCCGTTCGATGATTGCTTTCGTGCGGGCATCAGAGGCATTCAATTCAAGAACTTCCCATCCCATATCCCGGGCAAGAGCCAAGGCTGCCGAGGTCTTTCCAATACCTGGTTTTCCTGTTAAAAGCAGCGGACGTGAATCCGGCGTCCAGGTTTTGGCCCAGTCAACTATCTGTCTGACCGCAGATCCATTGCCTAACATATCGGCAAGATGCATCGGGCGGTACTTCTCTGCCCAGTCCATGTTCGTTACTGTAGTTATGGTTGTCTGGAGATAATAACGGTTGGGAAAAGTCCGGGAACGGGGCCGATGCCGATTTTGAAAAAGAAATTATGGGGAGACTCTGACCTGATTTTTCATAAATGCGGGATCGTCGGAGATGATGAGAAGTTCGTTTTTTACTGTTTTCAAAAGGAAACGGATATGATTTCCGATTCCCCATTCTGACTGAATGGTGTAGGTCTGCCCCAGTTGATCGGTACAGGTGAGAGCGGCAAAGGTTTCAAGCGCTATTCCCAGCATATCATAGCGGGTAACTGCCTCCCGCTTCAGTCTTTCAACGGTGTGGGGGATATCGGCGACACGGTATCGGATGGGGGACTGTCTGTTTGAGATGATAAAACCCTTTTTCTCCAGACTGGCAAGTGTTTCATACACCCTTCCCCTGGGAATGTTGGTCGTCTCGTGAAGTTCCCGGGTACTTGCGGAATTAATACAGATAAGCGTGAGATACACCTTTGCTTCATAATCGCTCATCCCTATCCCCTTGAGCTGAACTATCATATTTTCTTCAAACATACACCAACGTCAATGTGATTATGTTTTCCATACGCAATGATATAATTTACCTAGGATCCGACCGGCTGAAACACATATATTATCATTACAGAAGGGGAATAAATAGACAAGACACATAGTAAAGGGACTAAAAAACTCCGGCCCCTTTCATTCTCAAGAGGTGATCCAAAAAAACCATGTCTGCAGATACATATACCCCCGAATCCGTTTCAGACGCTGTTCGAAAATATGACGGTGTTCGACGTAAAAAAGCGATTGGCAATCTAGTAAAAACGCTCCACATCGACAACGTTGATGTTGTTGCATCGTACGGAGAGGATGCTGCGGTAATTCAGAACGGTCGTTCGGCTCTCCTCGTGGCTGCAGACGGGATATGGAACCAGCTGATGGAACTTGATCCGTACTGGGCCGGATACTGCTCGATCCTTGTAAATGTCCACGATATAGCGGCGATGGGCGGGCGGCCGATTGCAATGGTAGATGTCCTCTCTGCCGTAGACGACGAACTCATGGACACGGTTACCCACGGCATGTGCGATGCGGCCAGAGCGTTCGACGTGCCGGTCGTCGGTGGTCATCTTCACCCTGACGCCCCTCACAACGTCATCGATGTTTCAATCCTCGGGATCGCCGAGCTGGACAGTGTCATATACAGCACCAAAGCAGAGCCGGGAGATGCGATCATCGTTGCGATGGATCTTAACGGAAGAATCCATCCAAACGCCGGTATGAACTGGGATTCGGTAACGATGAAGGATCCAAAACTGCTGAGATCCCAGATTGCAGTGATGAAAACCCTTGGCGAACGTCATCTGCTTACTGCAGGAAAAGACATCTCCAATCCCGGGATCATCGGAACGCTTGGAATGCTTCTTGAGTCCAGTAATGTCGGTGGCCTGATTGATCTCGATACGATCCCGCGGCCAGATCTGGACAAACACGGCATCGGATTCGAGCAGTGGGTCCGGATGTACCCCGGGATGGGATTTATCGTAACGGCGAATCAGGCCTCGGTCGATCAGGTATGTCAGCTGTTTAGAAAAGTCAATATGGCTGCTCAGGTTATCGGAACCGTAAATGACACCCGAAAACTCGTTCTCCAGAAGGGAAACGAGAAAGCCACGCTCTTCAACTTCTGCGTCGAGGGCATTACCAATATTAGTTAGATATGATAACGCTTGGAATCGGCTGCGGCGCCGACGCCGAAAAAGTTCTGGCAAGTGCAGAGCTGGCAGCTTCAGAGGATACCTGCATCCTCTGCTACTCTTCACTCCCGCTGGATGAACTGGAGTCGGCATATGTCGGGATGGTCATCTCTGATCAACCTCACATCGCGATGATCAATGATCTTCGTGCAGGAAAAATCCAGGGAGCCGTAAGGGGGACCCTGCTGGCAAATGAGACCCTCCGGTATCTGAAGACAGCCTACGGCGTTTCCCGACTGGAACGAATTGCCCTGCTGGAAACAGCCCGCGGGGAACGATTTTTCCTTGCTCCCGTCGGTGTTGACGAGGGATGGACTGTTGACGAGAAGATCGATCTCGTTACCCGCGGCAGGGAACTTGCACGGAGTTTCGGGTTGTCCGAGAGGACAGCCGTGCTTTCCGGAGGGAGGATCGGCGACATCGGCAGGCACCCGGTTGTTGACAGATCGATCAGCGATGCGATGGAGGTTGCGGAAAAAACCGGGGCTGTTCATGGGGAGATACTGATCGAGGAAATGGTCAAGGAATGCGGAGTAATAATTGCTCCAGGCGGCATTTCCGGGAATCTGATTTTCCGCACACTAACGTTTCTTGGAGCCGGAATCGGACATGGTGCGCCCGTTATGAATATTCCAGGCGTATTTGTCGATAGTTCGCGCGCATCGTCCGGATACATTCCTGCTTTGAATTTGACGGCAGCCGTTGTTAAAAAAAATACGCTATAATTACGCCCTGTTTGCCAATTGTGATAAAAATTAACTCTTAATCGGAAATTCGGACTGAATGCCGGAGCAGAATAAAAAAATAGCCGTGAAATCTCATCAGTATGCTAAAAATGTCCATATCCGGCATAGGTTTATATATTATTTTGAACCATTTTTTGTTTGAGAATAATTATGGCAGACTTACCAAAAGCAGCAGTCGTCAGACTTGCAAAGAAAGCTGGCGCCGTTCGTGTAGGCGAAGATGCAGCAGATGCATTAGTAGCAAAGGCAGAAGCGTACATTGAGGCTATCGCAAAGCAGGCATTCGAACTTGCCCAGCATGCCGGTCGCAAGACCATCAAGGCAGAGGACATTGACCTCGCCACTAAGGAATAACCTGATTTTGTGTGGTGTGCGGGTTGATGATGCCCGTGCATAAAAAAACAAGCTCAGGCTTGTATTTTTTCATACGGGCGGTTTCATATGAGGCCTCCCGGATTTCTCTCAAAGAGAGTTCTCTTTTAAAAAATTAGAATAATTAGAGTGTTCCTTTGGTGCTTGGAACGGCGGTGTTTCCGGGACGGATGGTCAATGCTTCCCCAAGAGCAATGCCGAATGCCTTGAAGATCGCTTCACATTTGTGGTGATCGTTTATGCCGGAAAAGATCACATGTGCAGTGATGCCTGCATTGATGCAGAGACTGTACAAAAAGTGTTCGAAGATGTCGTTTGGAATTCCCCCGGTAGAGATTCCGGTAAAGGAACCTTCCATGACGAGATACCCCCTGCCTGAGATGTCAAGCGCCGCGGTGGCGCGTGATTCGTCCATCGGAATTATTGCATGGGCGAAACGCCGAATTCCGCGTCCATCGCCTACCGATTCTTTTACGGCGGTTCCAAGAACGATGCCGATATCTTCTACCGTGTGATGACAGTCGACCTCGAGGTCGCCTTTTGCCTCGACGGTCAGCGAAAACCCGCCGTGCCGGGCAAATGCGTTCAGTATATGGTCCATAAACGGGACACCCGTTGCAATCTCGATTGTCCCTGGGGTATCCGGATCAAAAACGACACGGATATTGGTTTCTTTAGTCTCTCTGCTTTTTTCCGCTGATCTCATACTGCTGCCTCCAGTGCTTCTTTGAGGGTGATACGCCCGCTGTAGAGTGCTGATCCGAGAACACAGCCCGATGCACCGAGCTGCTTAAGAACGGCCACGTCCTGAGAGGTAGTCACCCCTCCTGCAATGACGACTGGAATGCCGACGGCATCCAGAAGTTTCTGTACAGGTTCGCTGTCGATTCCGGCCTGCTGGCCTTCCACATCTACGTTAGTGTAGAGCAGGGATCCTGCACCCAGCTCCTCGAACTTTTGGGCCCAGCCGATAAAGTCGCCGGCCAGTTCCTGCCATCCGGAAACGGCGATCTCACCCCGGCGTGCATCCACGCCTGCCATGATGCGTTCGCTGCCGAACTCTTTACTTAAGGTCCGGATAACGGCGGGTTCCCGGGTTGCGAATGTGCTCAGGATGATCCGGGCAACCCCGCAGTTCAGCCTCCCGCGTGCATCCTCAAGACTGCGGATACCACCCCCGACCTGAACGAAGACATCGGTGTTCTCGACCACCTCGCGGATCATCTCCGCATTCGTGGTGCTCGCAGTAAATGCTCCGTCTAGATTCACGACATGGAGATTGGATGCACCTTCAGAGATCCAGCGGCGTGCACTGTCCATCGGGGATCCGTATACCGTTGCGGTCAGACGATCGCCGCCGACAAGCTGGACGCAGTTCCCGGAAAGTATGTCGACCGCCGGGAAGACTTCCATCCTATCTCACCATCCTCATGATGTCCAGAACAAGGATATCCCGTGCTCCGGCGCGTTTCAGCTGATTGATCAGCTGATACACCTTGTTGGTCGATACGACGGCATGAAGAGCGACAGAGCCCGAGCCTGCAATATCCATAATCGTCGGACCTCCAAGGCCGGGGATCAGCGCTTTGATTTCCTCGAGTTTCTCCCGCTTCACATTCAGCATGAGATAACACTTACCTTTTGCAGCGATAACGCTTTCAAAGGCAAGAAGGATCTCTTCGATCTTTTCATGCTTTTCAATGAGAGACGTTTTGTTGGCGATGACGTTGGTCGTGCTTGCAAGGATCTCTTCAACGATTCGGAGTTTTTTGACCTCGAGGGTCGTCCCGGACGAGGTCAGATCGGCAATTCCGTCGGCTATGCCGAGATGAGGAGCCGCTTCGCATGCTCCGGAAACCTCGATGATATTCACTTCGACGGATCTTTCAGTGAAGAAATCTTTGCAGATACTTGGAAACTCGGTGGCGATCCGGCAGCCGTTCATAGTCTCCACCGATGTGATGGGAGACTCCTGATGGACGGCGATTACGAGTTTTGCCGAGCCGAACTTCAAATCCAGAAGACGGGCAACATCCGCCCGGCGTTCTGCAACCATATCAAGGCCGGTGATGCCGAGATCGGCAACACCCTTCGCCACGTATTCTGGTATGTCAATCGGCCTGACGAACAGGACCTCGATCTCTGGATCTATGGTCTTTGCAATAAGCTGACGGGAGCCAGTCATATTGATATGGATACCGGCCTTGTCCATCAGATCATTGATCGGCTCTGCTATACGACCCTTATTTGGAATCGCCATACGTATTTTTGCCATACTTAGAAGGTCTTTAATTTTCTCTCGATGACGAGTCTGGTGATATTGGTGATGTTCTCCAGACGTTTGTTGACGATCTCTTCAACTTCGGGTGCGAAGTCCTTGAACGTGTATCCGCGTTTGGTTATACACTGGACACTTGCAATGTGCGGGTAGTCGATCGGGTGGCCGATCTGGGAAAGGAGTCTGACGTACATCTCTTCGATGCCGTCGACCTTATGGCATGCTTCCTTTGCGATTTCCGTGGAAAGCAGGTTGTAGATCTTACCGATATGGTTGATGGGGTTTTTACCGGAGGTGGCTTCCATGGACATCGGTCTGTTCGGAGTGATAAGTCCGTTGCAGCGGTTTCCGCGTCCGACGGATCCGTCGTCGCCCATCTCTGCCGAGGTTCCGTTCACGGTCAGGAAAACCGAGGTCGTCTTTTTGCGGATGATATCTGCAGTGTTGATCTCGACTTTCACTTTTCTGTCGGTGTATTGTCTGGCGACCTGCGCAAAAGATTCCGCCATCTTTTCCTTCATCTCGACATATTCGTCGATCCCGGAACAATATCGGTCGACCATTGCCGAGGCTACGGTAATAGTGATGGTGTTGATGTCTCTAAGTCCCATGAGCTTGAGATCGTAACCGACCATCGGGTTTTTCGGGCGGAACTCATTGGAAATGTAATCATCAATGCCGAGGATGATCTGTTCGACCTGAGAGAACGGAGCGTGACCTACACCAAAAGAGGTGTCGTTCGCACGCGGAACTGCTGTGTGGCCTTTCTTTGTGTGGAACACGTCACGGAGATCGGTGGAACCGGTTCCCATACGGCAGTCGACGATGACGTCGGTGTCCATATTGAAGGTAGGGATTGTCTCGCTCAGGTAGGCGCGTGCTGCTTCTACTGCGATGGCGTCGGTGGCGAATACTTTGTTGCCGAACTGGCGGGTTGCTCTTCCGGTTAAGAGGAAGTAGATCGGTTTGATGATTTTTCCGCCGCCGAACTGCGGAAGGGATTCGCCTGCTACGACTTCACCCTGATCGGTGTTGTGATGGAGGACCGCACCATCGCACTCATTCATATATTCTCTGCAGAGTGCGCGTGAAATTGCCTCGGCAACTCCATCGGCAATACTGTCGGGATGACCGATACATTTGCGTTCGACCAGTTCGACTTTCTGCTTTTCCATTGGAGTCTGAGAAAGATGAGTGATGCTGATATTTCTCTTCATTTTTGAATCACTTCAGCATAATCTGATGTTTGAATATAAAAAAGCTCGTATTGCAAATCGGAAAATTTTGGAACATATGAAGGTTAAACAGAATATATTATGGAAGTATTCATATCCATTTACCGCATCAATTAACCGGATAACGACGTACATGATTCATCGCGCCGGTTTAGAGAACTAATTTAATATCAGTGCGGATCTGGGCTACAGACTTCCCGCCGACAAAAACGCGGATGACTCCGCCAGACTCGGAGATAACGATCCCGACCGAATGTACGACCTTGGTGATCGCCGCTGTTGCCAGATGGCGTCCGCCGAGTCCGCTCTGCAGATTCGCATCGCGGCTGTCGGCATCGAGATATCTGCCGGACGCCGCGATGACCCCGTTTTTGTCGATGATAAAGACACCGTCGAGCTGGGCAAACTCCTTCACGCTTTCCCAGTTTTCCTCGATCTTGACATCCCTGACCTCTTCTGGATGTCCTTCGTACGGATTTAGGACACCTTGATGGGACCAGCGTTTCAGTTCATCGATATCGCCAACAATGAAGGCAGTCCCGACCGATCTGCCTTCCCGCCCGTCGTGGGCGAGTTCAAGAGCAAGCATCAGTACAGAATGCAGAGCTTCCGGATCCACTATGTGTGCATAGTCGCCGACCGAGAAGGAGTTGTCCTGACTTTCCACATCATAAATGAGGATTGCATACGGGAAGGCGGCGACGACGGTTCCGCTGTCAACGTTTGCAAGTATCTTATATTGAAGAACCGCGTCGACGATTTGATTCGAGCAGTAATCCACGAGGGCCACCATACTGTGGTCACGCAGGATCTCGGGCTGGATATTGACCAAGTGGACCGTCGGCGTGTCGATGACGACCTCCTCCTCTTTTGGGAGAAAGGAGATTATGGCAAGAGCATTTACCGTTTTTGCCAGACTATCCGCCGCAGTAAGAAGAAGCCGGTTCTTCTCACTCATAACAACCGCCGTATCAGATCCGGGATCTCCGACGGCCGGGTTGCAACCGGGATATCTAGGGCCCGCAGACGCTCGATCTTGGATGCGGCGTCTCCTTCTCCCCCTTCGACGATCGCGCCGGCATGACCCATGCGTTTCTCTTTCGGGGCGGAAACTCCGGCTATATAGGCAACGATCGGCATGCCGAGATCCAGCGCACGGCGTGCTCCTTCGATCTCCAGACTGCCGCCGACCTCGCCGATCAGAACGACGGTTTTGGTTCGTCCATCCGCGTGGAACTCATCCATAACTTCAGAGAAGGTCTGGCCGATAACTGCATCTCCACCGATGCCGATGATTCCCGACTGGCCAAACCCGGCTGATGTCAGTTCGGAGATGACCTGATAGGTCAGGGTCCCGCTTCGCGAGATGACGCCGACATCCCCTTTCTTACAGAGATTTGCCGGGATGATACCCAATTTGCACTCTTCCGGAACAAGCATTCCCGGGCAGTTTGGACCGATGACCCGGGACCCGCGGGAACCGGCATAGGCCACTGCCCGCATAATATCATGAACCGGGACATGTTCCGTGATAGTGACGATTGTTGGGATGCGTGCATCGGCAGCTTCCATGATGGCGTCGCCGCATCCGCTGGCCGGAACAAAGATAACCGAAGCTCCGATCTCATGTTCTTCCAAGGCATCCACGACGGAGTTATAGACCGGAACGCCGAAGACATCCTGACCGGCTTTTCCGGGAGTCATGCCGGCAACAACTCCGACACCGCCCACCTGTCGTGCATAGGCGTTCATCAGATTGATATGGAATTTTCCCTGTGATCCCGTTGCTCCCTGAACAAGAATGCCCGTGTTCTTTCCTGCGTAGATCATTGTAATACCTCCACTGCGGCCCGAATCGCCGCATCCATCGTATCGGACATGACGTATCCGCATTCCTGAAGAAGCCTGCGGCCTTCCTCCTCGTTTGTACCGGCGATCCGAACAATCACCGGCTGCGGGACGCCGGCCTCAATGATTCCTTTGGCAACCTCGTCGCAACGGGTGATCCCGCCGAGCAGATTGACCACGATGACTTTTACACCCGGCATGGAGGCAACAAGCCTCACGGCATACATTACTCTGTTCGAAGCTGCTCCGCCGCCGACATCCAGGAAGTTCGCTGCTTTTCCGTTATAATGGGAGATGATATCGAGCGTGGCCATGGTTAGACCCGCGCCGTTTCCAATCACGCCGATGTCTCCGTCCAGTTCGACATAGGAAAATCCGTGTTTTTCGGCCTCTGCCTCGCGGGGTGTGAGGTCTCTGTTCTCGGAGATTCCCTGACGGATCAGAGCATTGTCATCCAGAATGATCTTACCGTCTGCTGCAAGAATGCCTTTCGGCGTCATCACCAGTGGGTTGATCTCCGCAAGAACGGCATCCTTGGATCGGAAAACGGCAAAAAGATCACGAACTATTTTTCCGATCTCTTTTGGATTCGTCCCGATGACGTTTCTGACGATGAAATCCGGGAGCGTGACAAAGGACGGTTCAACATAGACGCGGCGGAGCGCCTCGGGTCTTTCTTTTGCGAGGGTTTCGATCTCGACACCCCCTTCGCTGAAAAAAAGAATCAGCGGCATCTTTTTTGCACGGTCGATCGTGATGCTCAGATAATATTCATGAGAGATCTCGAGCGCTTCTTCGACCAGGATCTTTTCAACAGGAAGTCCCTTTATCGTCTTGCCGAACAGATCGCGGGTGACGCCATAGATGGTCTCCGTGGTTGCCGGAAGGATGCCGCCGGCTTTTCCTCTGCCGCCGACATCAACCTGAGCTTTGAGGACAACTTTTTCCGCGACTTTTTCCAAAGCCGCGTTTGCTTCATCGGTGGAGGTGATCAGAACACTGTTTGGCACCGGGATTCCTGCTTCCCGGAAGATCTGTTTCGCTTCATATTCGCGGAATTTCATAATTGACTCCTGACGAGTTCCTGCCCGATCGCAAGCGCCCGTTTGTTATTCTCTTCTGTACCTTTTGGAACGCTGTCCAGAACTGCGCGTTCGAGTGCATCGTAGGATACGATCCCGGTTGCTTCAAGGATTCCTCCGAGCATGATCACATTGGCAAAAACCGTTTTTCCAAGTTGTGCCTTTGCTTCTGCCGTTGCCGGGACTTCGAAAAATCTGCATACCGGCCGGCTGGTGATATATCCCGGATCAAGAAGCATTACGGCATCTTCCCTGACATGCGAGCCGTATTTATTGTATGCCTCCTGGGACATGATGGCGTATACATCCGGGTCTGTTACTTTAGGATAATAGATCGGGTCGTCCGAGATGATCACCGTAGAGGCCGAGGCCCCGCCGCGTGCTTCGGGTCCATAACTCTGGGTCTGGACGACGTGTTTATCCCCGTACAGGGCGGCCGCTCTTCCGAGGATGACTGCGGCAGTGATGATCCCCTGACCCCCGAGGCCGGAGAATCGGATCTCGGATTTCATATCACTGCCTCCACGCCGAGAGGGGGATTTTTCCGGCGGACAAACTGACCGACAACGAACTTTTCCGGAGACAGCAAAATGCCCTTGGCTGCATCGCGTTCGGCCTTCACTTTCAGTATGGCATTGTCCCGGAACATGTCGAGCATCTGCGTGACCTGCCGCATCTTGTTCTTGCTGCCGAACGAGGTGGGACACTGGGTCATCACCTCGATGAATGAAAGGCCCGGCGTCTCAAGACCAACGCGGATCGCCTCGGTCAGCTCTTTTACATGGAACGAGGTCCAGCGTGCAACATAGTTCGCACCGGAAGCCTCGGCAACTTTGCAGAGATCGAACGGCTGCTCCTTCATCCCGTAAGGTGTCGTGGTGCTGATGGCTCCATACGGAGTACAGGGACTTCCCTGACCGCCGGTCATGCCGTAGATATTGTTGTTCATACAGATCACGGTGATGTCGATGTTTCTTCTGCATGCATGGATGAAGTGGTTCCCGCCAATCGCAGAGCAATCCCCGTCTCCCGTGAAAACGATCACATGCTGGCGGGGTTTCACGAGTTTCAGACCGGTCGCAAAGGCGAGGGCACGGCCGTGGGTTGTGTGGAGCGAGTCGGATGAGGTATAACCCGATGCACGGGATGAACAGCCGATTCCGGATATAAAGGTCGTCTCCTCCTGTTTGTAGTCCAGCTCCTCAACGGCCCGAAGCGTACAGTTGAGGATCGTTCCGTTCCCGCAACCTGCACAATAGATGTGGGGTAGTCTGTCCTGACGGTACCAGTCTTCCAGATTCATAAGTGCACCTCGGTCACCGGTTTTTTCACGGATTTTGCAACTTCGACCGCTTTAAGAAGTTCAGCCGGCGTATGGAGAGTTCCTCCGAGTTTCGGCACGACAACGATCGGGATATTGGTGTGCTGGCGGACCTCTTTGGCGATCTGCCCGAGGTTCATCTCCGGGATGATGAATGCTTTGGCGTTTTTGAATGCAACCATAGATTCATCGGGAAACGGCCAGACGATACGCAGATTCAGATGACCGTAGGTATTGGGAATATCGTGGAGAAGCTGGCGGACCGTACGGGTCGGGGCTCCGTACGAGATGAAGACCAGCTCTGCGTACGGGTTGACGATGTCGACATCGGCGATTTCGTTTCTGAAATCCTCGATCTTTCGGACCTGACGGCGGACCAGTTTTTCGTGGACCTCTGCAGAATCGGTTGCTGGATATCCTTTTTCATTGTGGGTAAGGCCGGTGATGTGGACGTTGTGACCCATGCCGAATGTGGCAAATCCGGGAACGCCGTTCTCGTCCGGGGCACAGGGAAGTTCGCCCGCTTTCAGCTCGCGGCGAGGCACGATCTCAACATTGCTGTGCAAAGTGATCTTTTCCCGCATATGTCCTATGGTTTCGTCCGTCATCAGGAACACCGGAGTTCTGAATCGGTCGGCAAGATTGAACGCTTTTACCGTCAGATCGTACATCTCCTGAACAGAAGATGGGGATAAAGCGATCACGCTGTAATCCCCGTGCGAGCCGTATCTGCACTGAAGCATATCACCCTGGGCAGCCATGGTTGGCTGGCCGGTGGAAGGTCCTCCGCGCTGAACATTCACGATCACGATCGGTGTCTCCGTGAAGGCGGCGTACCCGATATTTTCCATCATTAGAGAAAAGCCGGGTCCCGACGTTGCGGTCATCGTCCGGGCGCCGGCACATGATCCTCCGATGATTGCCGCGGCACTTGCCAGTTCATCCTCCATCTGGATGAAGATCCCGCCGACTTTGGGCAGACGAACTGCCATCCGCTCGGCGACCTCTGTAGAGGGAGTGATGGGATAGCCGGCGAAGAATCTGCATCCGGCAGCCAAAGCTCCTTCTGCGCAGGCCACATTACCGTTCAGGAAATCAGTTTTGTCCGTCAATATTCAATCACCACTTTCTGAGGCTCGAAGGGTTTTTCATCAATCCAGGATATTGCCTGGTCCGGACATATCATCTGACACATCCCGCAGAGTTGGCGACCATAGAGCTTCTGCAAACGGCAGTTTGTACATCTCTCAGGATGGTCCAAAACCGGGATGATGTAGCCGCGTGAACCAGGTCTGGTTCCTTCCTGAAAAATTCCGTAAGGACAGACTTTTGTACACATATTGCAGCCTTTACACCGGCGTTCATTGATAACGAGCTTCATTATTAATACTATTAATATTATGAGTCTTTAACAGGCTAAAAGTTCTTCCGTTGAGTATGCCGGACATTGTCAATGCCTACTGTGAAAATAATGATGAAGAGGAGGGGTTTGCCTCGCAATGCAGAGGACAATATACGCATATGGGAATCCTTATCCATTTCAAAAAGAAGAAATAATAAGAATTAGAGGGATACGCTTGCAGAAAAATGTCAGAACCTCACTACGACTTGAGCTCAAAGACAAACCCGGGCAGTTACTTGCTGCAATAGAACCAATATCAAAGAACGGAGCAAATATCATAACTATCTCCCATCAGCGCGACACCAAGTCCGTGAACGGAGCCTTAATTGTAGACATCGTCATCTCTCTTCCGGAGACCCGGCTCGCTGAACTGATGGATGCACTCCGTGCAAACGGTGTGGCCATCGTGCGAATAGGTACCGAACATCTCACCTGCACAAAAACGTTCATTCTGATCGGCCATATCCTTCACACCGACCTAACGGATACGGTGAACCGGATCGATAAGAAGCATATTGCTGAAGTAACCGAACTCGATATTGTCATGCCCGGTATGGAAGAACCGTCGACTGCAAAGCTCACGATAAAAGCTGTCAGCGAACAGGAAATGACTCAGGCAGTGATAACGCTCAAGGAAATCGCCGTGGAAAAACATCTTCTCATCATCAATCAAATAGGGGGCGGCTTATGAAAACATGGAATGTCGCACTGATCGGCCTTGGATTGGTTGGACGCGGTGTCGCAGAGGTCCTTTCCGGAGATGACCGATTTCGGATCGTTGCCGCAGCGGATTCAAAAAGCGGCGTCATTGATCCCGCCGGCCTCGATATCGAAGAGGTTCTTGCAAAGAAAAAGAAAATCGGACGCTGCGGGGATCCCGCCTGGCCCGCGGCACGAATGGCGGCCGAAGCTGAATTCGATATCCTTGTCGAGGTCACTCCGACAAATGCCTACACCGGGGAACCGGCCCTTTCCATCATAAAAACCGCGATCAAACGGGGAAAGCATGTCGTCACTTCGAACAAAGGACCGGTTTCTCTCGCTTCATCCGAACTGCTCGGACTGGCTGAAAAAAATAATGTTGGGTTCCTTTTCGAAGGTACTGTAGCTGGCGCCGTACCCATTCTTCGCGGGATAAAATACGGACTTGCCGGCAACAAGATCAAAGCGCTCTACGGTGTTTTGAACGGGACCTGCAATTATATTCTGACCAGAATGGAGGAAGAGGGACTGACCTATGTCCAGGCACTTGCCGAAGCACGCGATCTCGGATATGCCGAGGCAGACCCCACCTACGATATCAACGGAACCGATGCCGCAATCAAACTCGTCATCCTTGCAAACACCGTTCTCGGGATGGATGTGACGCTTACAGACGTGAAACGTACCGGCATCTCCGACCTGACTGTTGACGCATTATGGATGGCAGAAGAGACTGGACATTCGATACGGCTGATTGCAACCCTCCATCCTGAAAAGAATCTTCTTGAAGTCTCGCCACGCCTTATCACCAAGACAAGTCCGCTCGTGGTTTCCGGAACACTGAATGCAGTGATCGTTGAAACCGAGTATGCCGGCGCGATCACTTTCATCGGCCGGGGCGCAGGATCGGTAGAAACGGCGAGTGCGATTCTTGCGGATCTCCTCTTTATCACATACAAATATGACCGGTAAGGAAAAACCCGGCGGCGTCCTCGAACGCCGCGGAGCATTTCTCACAGCCATGAGGCAGATGACCTTCGAAGCAGGGTACTTCACCACCTCTGATCTGGCATCTGCCGCAAATGTCCCGCGTTCAACGGCCCAGGACTGGATTAACCGGATGATCAAAGAGGGATGCATCTTCGTAAAAGAAGAGCCCCACGGCAGAAACCCCGCACGTTACGCCTCGAGAAGTGCACTACCGCAGACTACCTGCAAACGGATATTTACGACCCTTGACGGTAGTGACGTAGAGATTTTTCATGAGTGTCTCTCCAGCGGATGTGCAGGATTCTGCGAGTTTCATCACCGAAAAGCCGGTGGTGCGGCAATCTTCGTCACCCGCGACGGGATGATCTTTCGCGAACGGGCGAGGATCGGCGAGGAGAATGAACTCAGACTGGACTTTGCAGCGGTAGGCCTTGCAGCTGTCAAAAAAGATGGATCCGACATCATACAGACGATTCATTCGATCCCGGGTGGACCGGCATACTCTTTATCGGCGATGATGGGGCATGCAAAAGGAGTAAAGGGTGTGCAGATCTCGGTTGGAAACGGCGTAGTCACCGGCGAAGTTCGAACGCCGGCACTGATCCCCGTTACGATCGGTGTGGATGATACCGACCGGAAAGGATGCGGCGGTGCGACCTTTGCCCTGTCCCAGGCCCTAATGAAGTATCTGACGGATCCCGGAAGCGTAATTGGGATCAGACATCAGGTCGCCGCCCTCTGTCAGGACATCGAAGAAAAAACCGCAGGCAACTCCTGCAGCTTCATCGAACTTGCCGTCGATCCGGTCTCCCTCCCTTCGCTCGCCGCAAAGGTCTGCAGATTTGTTGAGGAAGAAAGCGTCTCGGATGAGTGGGGGGTAGCCATCCTGAAAAATATCATCGTACCGGGTGATCTGCTGAAGCTTGGCGACAAGATCCGTCGGGAACGCGTTTCCATGGAAGAAGTCCTTGAGACTGCAGAGCGGTCGGACATCCAAGTCTACGGGAAAAAAGGTATTATCGGGGCAGTCGGTGCGGTAAGTCTGAAATCGCAGCCGCAGGAAGTTCTTCTGGATCCGGCATATCCGATCGTTTTCTGAATTTTGTTCTAAAAAATGATGAGTGTTAGTGCACCCATTCTCCCCGGGCGTTTCCGGAGAGTTCCTGTTTCCAGATGGGTACTTTTTCCTTCAGTCTCTCGATGATAAATCGGGACCCCTCATATGCCTCGGCGCGATGACCGGCGCCGACTAAAATAACAACGATCGTTTCGCCCAGAGCAAGGCGGCCGTACCGGTGAACGATATCGACCGAGTTTAAGATGAATCTTTCCATAGCCTCGGCGGCGATATCGGCAAGATCTTTTTCTGCGACCGGAACGAACGCTTCGATCTCAAGAGCATCCATATTCCCGTCGTCCCTGACGCAGCCGATAAAGACGATCTGTGCCCCGTCGTTGTTCGTCCGCGAGGCACTGATCAGAGCGCCGATTTCTATCTCCTCTTTCTGCAGTGCGAGAACCATCTTTCATCCTCCCGATACCGGCGGATAGATCACAATCTCGTCACCCTCTGCCGTCTGCATGGTCTTTGCGTCGTCGGAGTCGATCCTCTCACGATTATACATAAGGATGATATACGATCCAAGTTTGCCGCAGGCAAAAAGTTCATCCATCCCTTCTTTCTGTGTTTTTGCAAAAGCAAGAAGGGCGCCGAAAACAGAGGTGCCTTCTGGAACGCTTACCGAGTTCACTTCACCGAAGAGTTCCCGAAATCTGGCAAATGAGCGTATAGTTATCTGTGGCATGTTCGCTGATATGGTGTTTGTGCTGAAGATATGAATAATTACGCGTCGGATTCCGCTGCGCAGATCTCGGCCAGCGTAATCGTAAACACAAGGGTTTTGCCCGCCAGGGGGTGGTTTGCATCGAGAGTCACCGTGTTCTCATCGATCTTCGTGATTGTGACCGGGATCTGATTTCCATCTCCGAGCTGGATCATAAGCTGCTCACCGGGATTTGCGGTGAAATCTTCCCCGAACTCTGCACGCGGAATGTCCACCTGCATCTCATCGGTCTTTTCACCGTAAGCATCGGCCGGAAGGATCGTGACCGATTTCGTCTCGCCGATCTCCATCCCGAGAACTGCGGCATCGAAACCGGGGACCAACATCCCGGAGCCAACGGTAAACTGAAGGGGGTCTCGACCCTCCGATAAGTCGAAACGTGTGCCGTCGGTCAATTCTCCAATGTAGTGTACGCGTATTGTATCGCCGTTTTGTACTGACATACCGTGATTGTGGGATGTAACGGTATAAGTATTTGGCGGGGCCGCCCGTCCTGAAAAATATCCAAGTATGAACGCTCGTTTTTTCCGATACTATCACTCAAAAAACGCACGAACACCGACTTTTATCATGCAGAGTCTGTCCAATCGTGGATTCTGTGTCATAATTGTCCCCGTTATGTTTGAGTATTCTTCCCGGTCTGTATATATACCTCTATAAACAGGCAATATCAACCATATTTTCTAATAGGACTTACGCGGTGTTATCCTTAATTCACGTCGGTAAGGGTATTACTGGGGGTGGACACATGAGATAAACCAATCGCGAATAAGTTCAAATGGGCAAAGTCCATTTGAGGCGGCACACAAGCCTTTGGCTTGCACGCTATCGCGAATCGCATTTTTCGTTTCGCCCTCATACATACTTCTCAGATTCAATCACCAATACCACTGGATAACTCCTATTATCAAAATGTATTTTGACCAAAATGTCAAAGGGAGGTTAGATGCCATCTACATCCTTTCCGTCAACCCAGTGTTATAGCTACTGGCAAGAATACGAGACTGATAAAATTACTGAAAAATGAGGAAATACTAGTCAGGTTATTATATTTCAGGTACAGAGTAAATATCATGTCGCAAGATTGGAGTATCTCTGCCAGTTCACAATCGATTATAAATATTGTTAGAGAGATTGATAACAAAACACTTGTATTACCTGAATTTCAACGTGATTTTGTTTGGACTGTTGAGCAAACTCTTGATTTGTTCGATTCATTGGTAAAAAGAATTCACATTGGGTCATTGATTTATGGTAAACTCAAATTTGAGATTACCGTTCGTGATTTTAATACATACAATAGGAAAATAAAAAGAAAAGTAAACAGTTTTTATTGGAGGAAGATAAGCAGATTCATTTTCTTAGCGAAGAAAAAATTAAACGGCAAGCTGAGATAAACAAAGCATACAATCTTGTTTTGGATGGGCAGCAAAGGATTACTTCCATCTATCGTGCTGTAATAGGGAAGGATGATATTTGGTTCATCGCAAAAAATGACCTTGACCTAATTCAGACCTGTAAAACAGGTAAGAGATCATTAGAAGATTTACTTGATAAATTTTCAACGACCTAAGAACGTGACCAACTCAGTATAAAATTATCCGATGTTTTTGAGATGGCTGAAGATGATGATGAATGCAAGATGAAACTTTTTGATGATTTATATTTTGCAAAAAGATTGGTTGATGGTTCTGAAAGAAAAATGTATTTTGATGCATATCGTTATCTGTTTATCAAAATAAGTGATTTATTCAAAGCAGAGAATCTTGTGTCTTACTTCTTGCTGGATATGAATATGGATAAATTCGTCTTATTCTTTGAGAGAAGTAATAGCAAAGCCGTTGCACTAAATTTCATAGATATTCTTGTTGCTAAGGTCTACAATGGTTTCAAATTGCGTAAGGACATTAAAGATTTTAATATTGAACATGAATATGAATTAATCCCGGAAGTCCCCGTTCGCGCAATTGCATATATTGTAAGTGGTGGACGTGAAATCGACAAAAACTTTGTACTGCAGAAACTAACAGCAGATGATTTCAATAAATATTGTAAAGATATCACCACTGCCTATGAAAATGTCGTTAATTATCTGAGGAATAATAGGTATATAGACACCCTCAAGGAATTGCCATATTCGAATATGCTTCTAACATTAGTCATATTTGCATATTCGTTCCCGTCTAAATCCTTAGATGAGATGAATGAAAAATAGAAGGAGGTTATTGATTGGTGGTATTGGTCAGTATCATTCTCCAAACATTATACATCGGCATCTAATGAAGCAATAATGCTGGATTGTAATTGTCTACTCGCTTTAGTAAACAAAGCGAACTCTACCCCGAAATATGATAAATTCTTCATGGAACTTCGTCCACGCTTTAAAGATGCGAGTGAAATCGAAGAACTCAATGTATCAAGAAATCCGATTTATTTTGGAATTATGGGTTTACTTCGTAAAGAAAATCAGGGTGTTATTAATTGGACAAATGGTTCATGTCTCACATCAACTAAGGTTGACTCTCATCATATCTTTCCACAAAAATATTTGCTTAGCACTCGTATTAGTAACGACCTAATTGATAGGGTAGCAAATCGTGTAATTATATCAACGATAACTAATATCAAAATTGGAAAGAAAGCACCATCTATATATCTGAAGGAATTGCAGAATAACCACGGGACAATTGCATCATCTCTGGTAAAATGTTGTATCCCCAATACTGAAAACCTTCTATCTGGATATCTTGATGATAAATATGAAATGTTCCTCAAAGAACGTTCTGCTGCTCTCTTTAAACTGATTCAAGATAGAGTTTTATCAAAGAGTGAATGGGTGAAGACGTATTGTAATGAATCAATTTCCTACAATGAAACACTTACATAACCCTTTTTTTATTTCTTTTCTATAGGAGTTATGCGGTGTTGGTGTTAATCTAATTCAGGAAGTGTGCGGTAGGGTATGGAGACAAGAGATTATTTAACCGCGAATCTCCGCTAATCTTCGCGAATCGCATTTTCCTTACGTTCGGGTGCTTTGCTCCGGCTGATCGCCTACGCAGGAATCGCACGCCGTCTGGAAAAATGCTATCGGAAAAACCCGCGTGCGGGTTTTTCTGTCGTTTCGTTATTTTTGACTGCGCAAAGAGAGAAGTTTACGGAGAGAAAAACCGGCACGCCGGTTTTTCCTCAGCATTTTTCCAGACGGCGTGCGATTCCTGCGTAGGCGATCAGCCGGAGCAAAGCACCCGAACGTAAGGAAAATGCGATTCGCGAAGATTAGCGGAGATTCGCGGTTGGTTTTTCTCTAGTGTCCGCACTAATGCCGTACACGAAATCGAAGTACATCTCATAAGTACGTCAGTTTTTCTCGGTTATGCTCACAAAAACGCGTAAGTCCTATCTCTATAAACCGGCAGGAATAACCAAAAAGACCATCCCGACACCCTGGCCCGCAACATACTTTAGCTTTCCCCGCCGATACTCATACAATGATAGAACTGCAGTCGTCTCCCAAAGTTTACACCGGATGGACCGAACGGAGCTGCACACCTGATGAAACCCTCAAGCGGATCGAACAGTTCGTTCCGGAGGCGGGCATCACCCGGGTTGCCGACATCACCGACCTTGACCGGATAGGAATCCCCGTATATTCATGCATCCGTCCAACAGCTGCCGAGGGGGCGATCTCCGTCTACAACGGAAAAGGCGGGACCCCGGCTGAAGCCAGAGTCGCCGGTATCATGGAAGGCATCGAACGATATTCAGCCGAAGCCATACCGCGGGATATTGCAAATATCTCCTACAGTAATCTTCGGAGAACCGAAACCGCTATCGATCCCGTGGATCTGATCCTCCCCCACACAACCGATGCCAATCTCGAAGTTCCCTGGGTCGACGGGTGGGACATCACCAATAATGAATCGGTCAAAATACCGCTCTGCGCCGTCATCCACCCAAACCCGTTCAGCTATCCGGCACTCTTTAGAACCAGCTCAAACGGAATCGCGTCCGGAAACACGCTGGAAGAAGCACTCTTTTATGCACTTACCGAAGTGATCGAAAGGGACGCCTGGTCACTGGTCGAAACAACCAGAAATACCGGGCCGAAACTCACCGACCTCCCACCAAGAGCAGCAGAGATGCTCGCAAAATTCACCGCCGCCGGTGTCGAAGTGACGCTTAGAAACATCAACTCGGATGTCGGGATTCCAACAATAGCTGCAGTATCCGATGATGTCGAGCTGAAAGACTCCCGGCTTTTGACAATAGGGATGGGGACCCACACCAATCCGGAGATCGCCATGATCAGGGCCCTTTCTGAAGTGGCACAGAGCAGGGCAACCCAGATCCATGGAGCACGCGAGGACGCAACGCTTGCCCAGTTCCGCGAGATGATGGGATACGACCGGGTCAAGCGGATGAATGCCTACTGGTTCAAAGGCGATGAATATCAGTCCGCAGCCGAGATCCCGAACAATGCAACGAACGAGTTCAAAACCGACATCGAATTTATCGTGAAAAATCTCGCGGCCGTCGGGCTTAACCGCGTTATCGTCTGCGATCTTAATGACCCTGAAATCAAGATCCCGGTCGTCCGCGTGGTGGTCCCGGGTCTTGAATGTTATACCATCGACAACGAACGCAGAGGAAAGAGGTGTGTGGAGATTGAACGTCGTCGTCTTCATCGGTCCAAGTCTTGATTTGGCAGCCGCCAAATCGATTCTGCCGGACGCAGTCTTTCTCCCGCCGGTAAAACGCGGAGCCGCCGCAGCAGCCGCAGAAAATGCAGATTTAATGGTCATCATAGACGGCGTCTTTTTTCAGGACGAGGCAGTTGGCCACCGGGAACTTCTCGGCGTTATGAAATCGGGAGTGAAAGTCTACGGCTCATCATCGATGGGGGCACTTCGTGCCTCCGAACTTGACACGCTAGGAATGATCGGTGTTGGAAAAATCTATCATCAATACAAATCCGGGGAAATCATCGCCGACGACGAGGTGGGGCTCGTGTATGATACGGAAACGGGAATGGCTATTTCCGAACCAATGGTCAATATGCGGGCGAGTTTTTCCAAAGCCCTTGAAGAGGGTGTCATTACCAAAGAGGAAGAGGCCTCGCTTCTCAAAGCCTGCAAAGCGATCTATTATCCGGACCGGACCTACCGGAGGGTCATCAGAGATGCAGATATAGCCGCGGATACAAAAGAGAGGCTTTTGTCTTGGATAAAAGACAATGCCGTTGACCAGAAACGGCTCGATGCGTTCGAGTGTTTAAACGCAGTGAGGGCTCTCTTATGAATGAACGATACGCCAGACAGGAAGCCCTTCTTGGAAAAATGGGTCAGGAAAAACTCAGCGATACAACCGTATTCATCGCCGGAGTGGGGGGACTTGGATCTCCCGCATCCATGTACCTTGCTGCAGCCGGGATTGGCTCCATTAGGATATGCGATATGGATGTGATAGAACTCTCGAATATGAACCGGCAGATCCTCCACACCGAAGAAAGGATTGGGACCTCCAAAGCGGAATCTGCGAAAAAAACACTCGAGTCTCTGAACCCCGAGTGCTGCGTCACGGCGTTCTCGGAGAAAATCGATGAAACCTCCGTTATTCGGCTGATAGGGGGTGCCGATATCATCGTCGACTGTATGGATAATTTCGATGCCAGATTTATCCTGAACAAAGCGGCTCTGGAACTGGATATCCCGCTGATGCACGGAGCGGTCGCCGGATTCACCGGACAGGCAACCCTGGTCGTTCCGGGAAAAACTCCCTGCCTCTCCTGCATCTTTCAGAACGCAAAAACCACGACCAAAACACCGGTGCTTGGGGCAACGGCCGGTGTGATCGGGAGCATGGAAGCGGCGGAGGTCGTAACGTATCTCACCGGGACCGGCAGCACGCTCGCCGGAAAACTTCTGCTCTACGACGGGGCGGAAAACACGATGGAGATTTTCACCGTCAAAAAGAGTCCGCGTTGTCCGATGTGCGCAACCTTATAGGTTCCCAGAAAAAAATATATAGAGCAATGGTACTCGAAACATTTCATCGGTCACAGACCGACAAGGTTCTCGGCGGTGTCTGCGGCGGCGTCGCTGAATACATAAATGCTCCCGGCTGGATTGTCAAACTGATCTGGGTAGTTCTGACGTTCATCCCGTACCTGGCCATTCCAAGCATTCTGATTTATATTCTTATGTGGATTTTTGTCCCTCTTGGTCCAAAAGCCATTGACCCGAACGTAGTCGATGCCGAGTTCAAAGTAAAGGAATAAACATGCGCCCGCCGGAGGATCCAGAGGATCTGACAGATCCGCCGTTTTATCTGCCGCAGATCGAGGAAGCATATCAATACATCATTAATGAATATTATGTTGCCCCGCGGGATATCGCGGTTTTTATCCCTTGTGCGGTACGAAAACCCTACAGTACGAGTCCGAGCCATAAACTGTTTCACGCGTTATTCGAAGAAGTATTTCCCGATAAGACACAGTATCATGTGGTGATTTTCGGGACATGCGGAACGGTTCCGGCAGAACTTGAGCTGATGTATCCGTTCGCACATTATCATTATATGCTTGGAAAAGTGAAGGATCAAAAGATAAAAGACGACTTCCTCAGAATCGAAACGGTACGTATCGCCGGCTATCTGGAGAAGACGAAGGATACCTACACACACCGGATAGCCTACTGTATCGGCCTGTTTCGAAAAGCCATGGAGGCTGCGGTCCAACAGACCGGCATTCCCGTCGAGATTTATCCGACAAATCCGATGATCGACAAACTCTATGATGCAGACAGTCCGTTTCCGGAAGGAAGCCTTTCCATGCAGGAGTATCTGAACGAGTTCAGGAATGCCCTGGCAGAGATGCGGGATCGATAGATGGCCGTCCGCGAGGCAGCAGCCGTCAGACTGGATGAGAAAAAATCGAAGTTTTATGCCCACCTCTACGAGATCGAATCAGTGGAGGATGTTGCCGAAGTTCGGGAGATACAGGAAAAACTCTACAAAAAAGCGGCCCATCACTGTTATGCAGTCGTCTGCGGGGATTATGCCGACAGCCGGACGGACGGTGAGGTCGGGTCTCCGGGACGGGTCCTTGCCGAGATTCTGGAGAGAAATAATCTCTCGAATCATGTTTTAATCGTCTCCAGACTTTTCGGCGGGATCAAACTCGGTCCGGCAGGGGTGGCGCGGGCATTTCGCGAGGCTGGAAACGGCGTCGTCGCCGAGTATCTGGAGAGAAGAAAGGCATTATAATCCTGCGAAGACAAGTAATGGATTATGAGTAATGTGCGATTTTGTCCATTGATCCGGGAAACCTGCGTAAAGCATTCCTGTCAGTGGTGGGATGCGGAGTAGAAGGATTGTACGATGAATGTTATGGTGAAATATTTCCAGGCACAGGATATCAGGGCAACCTTCGAACATAATGTCCCTGCAGAGTTTCTCGACGGGAAACCAACCTGAAATACAATCCTATTTTTTCACGAACCATTTTTTGGAACCTTTCAAGCCTGTGAAAGAATTCGAAAAAAGTTAGTTCTGATTTTCCCGAATAAACGCAACGATCTCGTTCAGGTTTTCCGGCCTGAAAAAGTCTCCGCCGATTCGAAGAGCATCAATCACTTCCCGCTCGCCTTCATTTTTCGGTCCGGCTTTTTCCGAGATTTTTGCGATCATGTTCAGAAGTTTGCGTTTGATGGCACTCAGTTTCTCGGGAGCGACCCCGCCCCGCAGGAAAAAAGAGAGGAATATCGTGGACCTTGTTGTTCTCTCTCAACTGAGGGATCGTTGTCTCGTCAGGGTACATTATTCCAACGGCTGCAGCGCCTTTTACTGAATACATTTTGGCGGCTTTTGCATACCCGCTGATCTTGCCTTCGCACACCCATCCAAGGAAGAAAATTTCATCTCCTTTATGGAGTTCGCTCTTTGCATTCTCCAGAAGATATGCCGGAAGTCCGGTTTTTTCGCTCAGCATAAACGCATATTTCTGCGTAAATCCTGTATTTGATTCATAATCAATTGCTTTCATGATGCATTCTCCGTTTCTGATGCTTCGAAACATCAGCCAAAGTTGGAATACGGATCATAGATATGAGTCTGTCCAATCGTGGATTCTGTGATATAAACTCATCCCCCATTTACTCTTGTCGACTTTTTTGGAGGGGAACAATAATGTATCCCTGCGCCGAGTGGTATGTCTGAATTTCAAGACGAATACGATCGTATTTTCAACAATGGAGTCATCCCTCCGGATATGTCCATTTGCTGGCTCATGTCCCAGCTCAACATTATTGACATTGTACGAAAAATCGAACAAACTTATTATTCACCTCATCTTCGCGATTATTTTCATTATCCCATTGATTTTCTGATAAAACTGACTGTTTTCATGACTTATCGCAGAATAGCCTATCGTCATATTCGACGTAAAATAACAGAAGAAGATCTCAGCCACCTTCTTCCGGCAAAATCACCACTCTGGTTACCTTCGCCGAGTACGTTGCATTATTTTGTGAAATATCGGTTAGGTGAGGAGGGTATGGAAGTTCTTATGTTTTTGATAAGCAAAAAGATTGTCCATTTCCTCAAATCTGAAACCGAGGTAATTATCGATTCCACTCCTTTAGTTGCAAGCCGTTATTGTCCCAATAGTCTGTTTAACCCTCATTATCAGGTTAAAATGGATAAAGCACATATTTTGAATCTGGGGGCTTATCCCTTGTTTATGATTCATTCAGAAGGAACGGAGAATGACAAACCCTATGCGCATTTTTTGATTCAGATTGCCGAACTTCTCGGCGTATCCTGTGATCGTGTATTGATGGATGCGGGATATGACTCCCTAGAGCTACACACGTTAATATTTGAGAAACTTCATGCAAAACCCCTTATTCAACTGAGATCTGACGCGCAATTGTCCCAATTAGGTTCAGAGAAGACCATAATAAAACAGATCAATACGTTCTGGAGAAAAGGAGGAAATACCCAAATGTCTCTTACAGAAAAACTGGTATTTCTCTGCAAGAATGGTAAACGGGAGATGGTAGGAGCATATCTCAGAAATCAGACTATTCTTCATGGAAGGGAGGTAAAAGATGCTATGAAAAGGCGGGGAACGTGCGAACGCAAGCATGCACACCTCAAAAAAACCGTCAAATTTGATGTGGTGCATTGCAAGAAAAACAACAGAGCGCTCTCTGCAACAATGAATTTTATAACGTTCCAATTATTGATGTTAACCCATTTACAGAATAGATTTCAGAATATGAATTTTGCAAATTATCGATAAGAAGTCTAAAGAAGTCTGATTTGGCAGATTCCCCCCCAATCCCATGTCAATAGTGAAACGGTTGAATCATGATATTCCTAGGTGAAGTTATCTCGATCAAAAAAAACTATGTCCAATGGATTGACGTATCGATTGGACAGACTCGATATGTTTACCTATGTTGTCTGAGAGATTTATTTTTGCGATGCCTGGCCTCCAGATTTATGGTGCCAAAGACGCCGTCTCAGAACTCGAAGAGCGTCTTCTGCTGTCTGATATCCCGTAGAAGATCCATTTTTGGAATCCAGAAATGTGTGCCAAGCTTTTGTGAAGCAGAAGTCACGGCCTCCCCGAGTGTCCCGACCCGATCCGGGAAGTGGGAAAGGGATTCGTGGGCGGCTTCCCTGATGACCCAAGTCCCGAGAGGAGCCCAGTACTCACCGGAAATATCCCGAATACACAGAACGCGGGCACACCTCCCGATGCTTTTCAGATACTCGAGAACGGCAAGTCTTGCCGAATAATAGGCTCCGGCTATGGGAGAATACTTGGATTTGGTTAAACCCTTCTCCCCGTCGACAACGATCGTTTCCTCGTCTCCGGACCAGAGAGAATGCTTCTGCCAGCGTTCAAGCATCTCGAATCTCCATTCGTTTGACGGGATGAGAATAAAGCAGATGGTATTTCCATACAGTGTCCCGCAGAAAACCTGATACTCCAAAAGCGCTGGCATTTTTACGACCTCGCGCTTGATCGAGGTCGAGATCATGTCATCCGTGGCGGTAATCGCCCTGCGGGTCGGGACCACGCGGCGTTTTACCCCAAGAAGTCCGGCAGTTAAAAGATTCGTGATCTTGTAAACATCCGTCCCATTTTCAAACATTATCCTTGCAGCTTCGGTTGCCTTGAGATCGGTGTCGGAAGTACACCGGTCAACGATCCGGGAAACCGAGGCATTATCGATGACATCCAGTTTTTTCATCGCACCCGACATGCCGACCGGTGTGACGGTCCCGTCAAAGTTGATATCGAACGAGACCGGCTTTTCAAACGCCACCTCCACATCGAGAGGTTTAGCCGAAAGGGCGATCTCCTGAACCTTGCCGATGTCCGGGATGTTTACATCCAGATCGGATCCCCCACGGATCGTTCGGGAACGAACGGAAACGATATAGTCGATGGAGAATCCCTGTCTGACCCAGTCGAGAGGGTTGTCGGTATCGTTGATCATAAGAGGGCCTCCGACGACATGAGGATATCCGTAGCTGCCGACAAAAATCGAAGGTGATGCCCCCATGTATTCAGAAACGGGACGCGTTTCTTTCAGTGCGTGGAACCGCCGGGTTATTGGACAGCTCGGAAGACCGCAGAATCCTTTTCCTTTGCATACGGCACACTGGGAAGGCATTATACTGTGTACATATAGGTGCGGGGGAGATTAGGTTTTTTGCGTCCGGGCAATGACCGATGACATACTTCCATACGTAGTGAAAAAATATGCTGGGAAGGTTCAGCGTTTCCAGAAGGATTTGGTTTGGGAGGCACGAAGGAACTCTTCCAAGGCTGCGATCTGATCCCAGAGGGTATGCACCTGTACTGTTAATTCAGCAACTTCTGCTGAGACGGAAGAGACAGCGTCAAGGATCGCAGTGGTGTCTGCATCGGATCTTTCCCGGAACGCAGAAAGCCTGTGTTCCATCGTGCTGATGCTTGTCTCGGCGGATCGAACGGCAAGGATAAGCTCCTCTTCCGTCTCGGAACGCGGAATCGGTTTTGGCGCCTCTTTTTTCGGTTCGGTCTGGATATCCACCCCCATCTTTTTCATATCCTCTATTGCCCGCTCCATTAGGGATTTCCCTCCGCGAATTGCCGGGATGATCACTTCTTTTGGGAGGGCCTGCGTCTGAAGATCGGCGATCTTTCTGAAACGGTCGACGGTATTGTCCTCATACACGCTGACTTTTCCTATTTTTTTGCAGGGGAGGATCTCATCATACTCTTTTGCGATCGTCCGGCAGGTTTGTTCATCGATGCCGAGAATTACTGAAATCTCTGCGATTTTTTTGGTGTTTTCCGCCATAATGCTCTTCTCTGATTTTATTGCACCGATATAATAAAAGGTTTGGCACTCGCGGTATTAAAATATTACTTACTCGGTGTTGTGATCTTGACCGAGATAAACTGATGTACGTATGAGATGCACTTCGATTTCGTGTACAGTATTAGTGTAGACACAAGAAAAAGAACCAACCGCGAATTAACGCGAATCGCATTTTCCTTACGTTCAGGTGCTCTGCTCCGGCTAATCGCCTACGCAGGAATCGCACCCTCTCTTGAAAAATGCTGACGGAAAAACCCGCGTGCGGGTTTTTCTGTTGTTTCATTATTTTTTCGATTACACAAAAAGAGAAGCTAACTGAGAGAAAAATTGACACGCCGATTTTTCTCCAGCATTTTTCCAGACGGCGTGCGATTCCTGCGTAGGCGATAAGCCGGAGCAGATCACGACGGCGCAAGAAAAATGCGATTCGCGAAGATTAGCGGAGATTCGCGGTTAAAATAACCTGAGAATTTCTAACAACCTTTTTTTTCAACAGAAAGTACTTTCTTTTCATACGTTGAGTAGTATGTATGGGGACTTTCAGCAGCTTTGGTCTCAACCAGGCATATCACGAACGTTATGAAAAACTTGGCGACCGTCTCTCCGACGTTGGTAAAACACTTGATTGGGATGTGTTTCGCCCTCTTCTTGAATCCATGTATACAAATAAATCCGGCAATGGCGGTCATCCCAATGTTGATGTAATTCTCATGTTCAAGATTCAGCTTCTGGAAGTCTGGTATAGTCTGTCTGATCTCGCCGTTGAACGTGAAATCTATGATCGTCTCTCCTTTTGGCATTTTCTTGGCTGTCCTGACAAAATACCCGACAATTCAACGATCTGGTTATTTCGGGAGCGCATGTCCGAATCTGGCGTTGATACATTGGTTTGGCAGGAGTTTCAGAGACAACTTGACCTGAAAGGTCTCAAAATTGAACAAGGTATGATCCAGGATGCAACGTTTGTATATGCTGAACCTGGTCATTGTAAGAAAGACACGCCGCGAGGAGAGCAGGCAAAAACACGACGGGATAAAGATGGAAAAATCATGTCCAAGAACGGCAAAATGCACTATGGGTATAAACTTCATACCATCATGGATACGACGCACGATCTTATTCGACGCATTGAAACCATCACGGCAAATGTTCATGATAGTCAGGTGGATCTGTCAGAAAAAGGGGAAGTGGTCTATCGGGATCGGGGATATCAGGGAGCAAAATGCAAGGGATATAGTGCCACAATGAAAAGGGGAGCAAGAGGGCATCCCATTGGCATGCGATATAAACTGAGAAATCTGAGAATAAGTAGGAAGAGATCAAAGGGCGAAAGACCCTATGCAGTGATCAAAAATGTTTTTCATGCAGGGTTGGTGAAGGTAACAACACTACAAAGAGTACGAGTGAAAAATATGCTGGCTGCATTTTGTTATAATATATATCAGATGAAAACGATTCAAAACAGAGTGTAAATAAAAAAAACGTCAAGGAATAAAGGGTATTTTTCTTTTTTTTGGGGGGATGAGGGTGTAGGGATGTAGCCAATCTTCCTTAAATCATGATTCGTGTTAAAAAATGGGTTGATAGATGTTCTCAATCTTTTGTTTCCACACCCGGTAATACCCTTCCCGAATTGGATTGAGGATAAGACCGTGTAAATCCTATCAAAAAAGAAAAAAGAAGGGATCAGTTCGTCACTTCGGACATGAATTTTTTGAACATGATTCCTTCGATCAAGGCTAAAATGCCACCGATAATGAGGAAGATACCTACAAGGAGAACCAGTAATTCGGCACTGATTCCCGGCTTAAGGAGAAAGATCAGACCAATCAGAAGCGTGAGCACTCCTAAAATGAATGTCAGAATGCGGATGCCTGCGGAGAGTCCTTTGCCGAATGCAAGGATGATATCAGTCAGAACCGAGAGAAGGGCGATGATTCCTACACAGATCGTGCCGAATGTGATCATGAACGCCGGGTTCAGGAAGGAGTAGGAGGCTATAATGATACCAATGATACCAAGAACGATCATCCACCACGTAGTCTTCGGTTCGCCGAATGCGGCAAACCTGGAGAACAACGCCGCGATCGAGACAAACAACAGGATGAAAGCTACCAGATAGGCACCTAAGTTGATGGACGAGAACGGAAAGACGAGACAGAAGATACCAAACAAAACAAAAATCACTACTTTGAGGATCTGGAATTTCCAGGCATTTGGATTGAGCTCCTGCTCAATCAGAATTACACTTGTCATATTGATGTAATATCGCACAAAAAGATAATAAAAATATCCTGAAAAAACGGGGTATCTGTTATCTCCAGGCCTTCTGCATGGCGATAAAATTCTGCTGGGAACTCAGATTAACGAGTTTTCGTTCCGGCGGATGGTAGCGCCCGTAGGCGTCGAGCGTATGACCTTTCACCGAATCATTCATGAACTCGGGGATGAGCTTTTGTATGAACACCTTTTTTATCCGTTTGTCAAGGATCGGACAGAGAATCTCAATACGCCGGTTCAGGTTTCTCGGCATCATATCAGGACTGCCGATATATATTTCCGGGTCGCCGCTGTTTTCAAAGTAATAGAATCTGGCATGCTCTAAAAACCGGCAGACAACTGAGATCACGCGTATCGTTTCAGAGAGGCCGGGAACGCCGGGCCTAAGCATACAGACTCCGCGTACCGCAAGATCAATCTGAACTCCTTTTTCCGAAGCAGCATACAAAGCATTGATGATGTCCCGATCTGTGAGTGAGTTCATCTTCATAATGATCCTCCCCTGTGTTCCAGATACCTCGGCTTCACGCATAATTTTTCCGATGAGCTGCTCGTTCATCGAGTGGGGACTGACAATTAGACGTCTATACGCGGGGGCAGGAACAGAGCCTGAAAACATTGAAAACAATGCCGCAGCATCGGTACAGATATCTTCGTCTGCCGTGAATATCGAGATATCCGAGTAGATCTTTGCGGTCTTGGCATTGTAGTTTCCCGTCGAGATGTTTGCATATCTGACGATTTGCCCGTTCTCGATTCTGGTCACCAGACAGCATTTTGCATGGACTTTGACACCCGGGTATCCCATAATAACGTTGACGCCGCCCTCTTTGAGTTTTGTCGCCCATCTGAAGTTGGTCTCTTCATCAAAACTCGCTTTCAGTTCGACAACGGCGGTGACATCTTTTTTATTTTTTGCCGCAGCCAGCAGAGCGTCGATCACCGGAGATTCAGAACCCAGCCTGTACAACGTCATCTGGATCTTAATGACCGTGGGATCTTGTGCCGCCGCATTCATAAAACGAATCAGTCCGTCAAAACTGTTGTACGGCGTGAACATGAACCGGTCTCTGCGCGCGATCGCGGAAAATATCTTTCCCGAAAGACCGGAAGGAAGAGACGCCGTATATGTTGGAAACTTCAGAGCCGGACGCTTCACCGGAAAATCTTTCAGATCGGCAAGACCAAGGGGTGCCTCCATATCATACACCAGTTCTGGAACGAGAGAAAGTGCATCCACCAGAGGGGCCATATAGCCAAACGGCATCGTATCCAGCGTTTCAAGTCTGCTCGGCAGCCGTTTTGCCAGGGTTTTGGGCGCATCGATGATTGCGCTGATCAGATCATCGGCATCATCGCCTTTGAGGTCAAGATTGGAGTCACGCGTAAGACGGACCGTCATAACGGCATATACGGTCTCGTCCGGGAAGAGGGACGGGATGTGTTTTCTCAGGATATCCTCGCGGAATATGAAGGTATTTTTCCGCACGCCGACCGGAACGATTCTTCTCCTCTCATCGATGATCCGCTGAACCGGAATGACTGCTCTGCCTTTGTTTGTCTGAACCAGCATGGCAAATCCGCGAAGATACTCGTCGTGATGGATATCGGAAAACCTGTCTCCGCGGAGAATGGTGAACTCCTCGGCTTCGAACTCCTGTTTGAAGGCTTTCTTCTCTTCATCGGTACATTCTGAATATCGGATGAAAAATATCCCTTCGGCGGCAAGTTTTGGTACAAGATCACTGTTCCAGACCTGCGCCATATGACGCATCAGAATGATCACCCGGGAATAGATCATCTCGAGCTGCGTGCTGCTCCCGATCACTTCGCTGAATTCATCAGTCGAGTAGGTGGCGCCTTTCTGATAGGCAGGTACCCTGACCATAAAAAATTCGTCTAGATTCCCGGCCACGATCCCGAGAAATGTTACCCGCTCAAGGAGAGGATTGTCGGTATTTTCCGCTTCATATAATACCCTTTCATTGAATTTGAGCCAGGATAACTCTCTATTGAAATATCTGCCCGACTCTTTGGGAAAGCGTGTGGATTTTTTGAGATACATGTTTTTTTTCTGTTTTCCCGGATTTCTGTATCTTTCCCATATGGATTCTCCCGTTCTAAAAGATAGTTGGAATACTATTTAATTATTTATCTGTGGGCAGATATAGTAAGGTATACATGGACGCAGAAACCGCCAAGTCACTGAAGCTTCTCAAAAATATATACCTCTATACGGAGACCTACGGGTGTACCTACAATGCGGGAGATACCGAGAAACTGATGGAGATCGCCAGAAATCAGGGATGCGTGCCGGCATCGTCCGCAGAGGAAGCGGACGCAATACTCATTAATACCTGCGTGGTGATCGACAAAACCGAGCAGCATATGTATGAACGTCTCGATTTATACGCGGGCAAACTCCTTTTCGTCACCGGATGCCTGCCGCCGGTCGCCGCGGACGCGCTCCGCACACGATACCCCAAGATCCACATCATTGATCCGGCACTTATCCATTCCTGCTATATGGAGATCGGAACGGCTCATTACGGAACAAATACCGTTCTCCAGATCGCACGCGGATGCAGCGGCCACTGTACATACTGCATCACGCGGATCGCACGCGGAAAGCTGGTAAGTTTTTCAGCCGAAGACATCGTTCGTCAGGCAAAAAGTATCATTGAAGCGGGAGCTACGGAAATTCAGCTGACCGCACAGGATACTTCCTCGTGGGGCCTTGACCGAAACGACGGCCGGCGGCTCCCCGACCTTTTGCGGCAGCTCTGCGCGATTCCCGGAAATTTCATGATCCGGATAGGGATGGCAAATCCCGACACGCTTCTCCCGATCCTCGATGATTTTCTTGACACGCTCAAAGACCCGAAGATTTTTCTGTTTCTGCACATTCCGGTTCAGTCGGGATCGGATTCGGTTCTCAGGCTGATGGGAAGACGCTATACCTCTGCCCAGTATGAAGAGATCTGCCGAAGGGCACGTGAAGCATTCCCGCAGATCAGGATAAGTACGGATTATATCGCGGGATTTTCCGGAGAAACCAACGAAGACGCGGCAAAGTCCGCAGAACAGATCAGACGAACAAGACCCGGAAAGGTGAACATCACCCGTTTTTCCGTTCGCCCGAACACTCCGGCGGCAAAGATGAAAAAAATCCCCGAACAGATCAAAAAACAGAGGTCGCGGGAGCTTACCGATGCGGCAAACGAGGTGTATGACGCCAACAACGAAGCCCTGATCGGCCATATCATGACGGCAGTCGTGACGGAAGTGGTAAAAGCAGGAAGCGTTACGGCGCATGACAGAACCTATCAGAACATCGTTATCATGGAAAATCTCGAGATCGGAACCGAAATCACGGTAAAAATCACCGGACACCGCCGCCATTATCTGATCGGCGAACGGATCTCGGCCTGACCTCTCTAACTATACTTTTTTTGAATAGGAGTTACGCGGTATTAGTCTCAATCGAATCCGGA
Organism: Methanocorpusculum sp.; assembly: GCA_965229365.1. GTDB lineage: Archaea > Halobacteriota > Methanomicrobia > Methanomicrobiales > Methanocorpusculaceae > Methanocorpusculum. Next base: position 1,019,484 of record OZ245878.1, read on the forward strand.
AGGAGTCTATTTGGTGTGGAAACCTGAGATAAAACCAACCGCGAATCGGCGCGAATCCCGCAAGCCTTTGGCTTGCGGGATTCGCGCCGATTCGCGGTTGGTTTTCCTCTTGTGTCACAACGAATACCGTACACGAAATCGAAGTGCATCTCATAAGTACGTCAGTTCTTTCATTTGAGATCACACCGCATAAGTCCTCTTTTAATTCTCACAGATGCTTGAAAAACACCCAATATTTTGTCGAACGTGAAAGCTGCGAAAGTAAAATCCGAAAAACAAAGCTGATTTTACAAACAAGAGAAAAAGAATGACGCGTAATTCCCGCATCATGTATTGATGATAAATAAAAATTTATGTGAAATGTTAACGCTTTGCTTTTGCTTTTGCGCCCATCGTGGATTTCTTCGAGCGGCGGATCCGGCGGCGGATACGCTGATCGGCGATCTTCGGACCGCGTCCACGTCCACGTCCCTGCTGAGGATTGTTTGACATGCGGCTCTCAATCTTCGAGACAATGCTTGCTCTCTTGAATCTCTGATTCGGTCCGGGCTTTTTGACCTCTCCCTCTTTCTGCGGGACAAGGCGAATCTGACCGTTGACACCTTTTACCTGGTGCCAGTTGATACTTCCTGTCTTACCCATATTGAACTCCGTATTTTGTTAGTGCCCTATTCACTTAAACATATCTCTACGCCTCACCCGTATATCCTCAGAGGATACGGCCAAGCTCCTCATCCAAGACTTCGGAAACAACTTTACCGTCGATCCTTCCACGGACTTCCTTCATGACGATCCCCATAACGGGGCCAAGAGCTGCCTTGCCTCGCGTGCGGATGAAATCCACCCGGTCGGACACTATGCCGTGTACGAGGTCCTGGAGCTCTTCACGCGAAAATGCCGGGGCAACACGGCTGACTGCGTCTGATACGTACATTCCTTTGGCACATGCCGTGAGGATATCGAGAACCGCTTCTTTTGCCGCATTTCCTGCCTCGACCGTCTTCATCACCGCAATAATGGCGTCATCCGATAACGTTTCGGAGGAGATCCCGGCACGTGAAAGCTCATTGAGCGAGGCAAGAATCGTTCTTGCAGCAAACACCGGACGGATTCCTTCGGACACCGCGCGCTCGAACAACGGGAGTTTCTCGGAGAAAGCCATCTGTCTGGCCATGCCGGCATCAAGGCCGTACGCGGTGACAAAACGCTCAGCTTTCACCGACAAAAGCTCAGGTGTCGCAATACTGTCCCAATACTCTTTCGTGACCGGGACCGGCAGAATATCGGTCTCAGGGTACATACGTGCAGCACCCGGAAGCGGACGCATGTAAGCGGTAGACCCGCCCTCAAGCATCTTTCTGGTCTCCTCCGGAACGCCTTCGAAGGCCATCTTCGCACGGCGGATGATCATCTGAATGGCGCAGCGGCATTTCTGCTCGGTGGCTGCGACGATGATAACGGCATCATTCGGCCCTGCGCCGAGCGTTTCTTTAAGGACATAGACCTCCTCCTCGGTAACGCCGTAGGCAGGCAGTTCATCGGTGTGGAAAAGGCCGCCGACACCGCATTTCTTTGCGTAGTCGGACATCTCTGAACCCAGACGGCGGCCGGGCTGAATCTCAAGACCGACAAGCCCGTTGAATCTGTGAAGAACGGTCCCAAGAATCACGCGGGCTTTTTTCAGAACCTGAGACTGAGTCTTTGCAAAGACGGAGGTAACATCATATACTTCTCCGTTGACCATTGCATTTCTCGCAATAAGTTCATCCCTGATGGCAATAAGTGAGAGCTGTCTCTGCACCTCGCGGCGGACGATCTCTGCAATGAGATCGAGCTCCTGAACACCTTTTATCTCAACCCGGGCACCATCCCGGATCGAGACGTTGACATCCTGACGAATCGTGCCGATACCACGCTTGACCCTACCGGTCGACCGAAGCGTCATACCGATATACTGGGCAATATCATGGACCTCCTCAGGGGTCTTCATGCATGGAGAAGTGGTGATCTCGATTAACGGAATCCCTAATCTGTCGACGGAGAAGATCGTGTCTTCTACACGCTGACATGCCTCCTCTTCTACTGCGACCGTTTCGACCCTGCATGCATGCTCGATTGCTCCGTTCAGCGCGACAAGGGCCGTTCTCTGGAAACCGCTGGTTGCCGAACCGTCAACGATCATCTTCCGCATCGTGTGGATCTCCGGAAGAGGAGTCATATTAAACATCTTGGCGATCGTTAAGACGACGTCAAGTGCGTCCGGATTCAGCGGAGCAGGTGGCTCTTCGTCGATCTCGACAAGATCGGTGGTATCGTATGTGTAATACGTGAAAAGACGCTGATTCATCAGCTCTTCTTTTGCCGCACGGTCAATATTGCCCATCTCGGACGTTGTGATCCGGAGATATCTGCTCACCTCTCCGGTGTGTTCAGCTGAGTCGCGGACCACCGTCGTAGAGTGACAGAAGAGTTTTTCTTTGGTATTGAGCTGCTGGTGGATCTCCAGGCCGGCCTTCAGACCAATCGCTTCATAATTCATTATGCACACCTCCAAAGATCATACTCAAGTTCACCCTTGAGGTTCGTCTGTATAAGGCGCTTGATATCCTCTTTTCGGGTGGCATTTCCAAGAACCCACATCAGTTTTACGAGTGCGACTTCCGGAAGCATACTTCCCCCTTCGATGACGCCCGCATCCAGAAGGTCGCGCCCGGTCTCATATACGCGGTCACACACATTTCCCGCCTGACACTGCGATGTCATAACAACGGTCGTGCTGGCGGTTGTCAGGCCTTTGATACTCTCGATACAGTCGGTTCCCACGTGTCCAAGACCCGTTCCAACGATCACAAGACCTTTGTAGCCTTTGAATGCATCGATGACGGCGGGATTCATTCCCGGGTAATACTGAAGCAGACCGCAGTTCGACGCAAGATTGTCCGCGAGACGAAGTTCTTCTGTTCCGCGAAGAACAGCATCTTTTGCAAGAACGACCGTTCCATCCGGATATCCAATCCCTCCGACCGGCTCGCGCCCGATGCTTTGGAACGCATCACGCCGGGAGGTGTGGTTTTTGCGAACACGGGTCGCCCGGTGAAGAGCGCAGGTCATATCGCTTTCGGTCGCATGCATACAGACAACCACTTCGCCAAGATCGCTGACCGCTGCTTGTGCAGAACAGATCGCATTCATTGCGTTATCACTGCTTGGACGGTCGGCACTCCGCTGAGCTCCGACAAAGACGATCGGGAACGGCGTACTCAGCATAAAGGAAACGGCGGCAGCGCTGTAGAGCATCGTATCCGTTCCATGCGTGACAATGATTCCCTGTGCGCCTTTGAGAATTTCATCGTGAATCGTCCTGGCAAGTTCCTGCCACATGGCAGGATTCATATTCTCGGAGAGGACCTGGAACGGCTGAAGCGTATGATATCGGGCGATTCCGGCAAGTTCCGGGATGCTGCGGAGAATATCTTCGGCGGTAAACTTGGATGAAACGGCGCCCGTCCGATAATCGACCGTACTTGCAATTGTACCGCCGGTCGAAATTATTGAGAGAAGCGGCAGGGATGCATCCTGCTTCAAAGGAAGTACTGCCGGTTTTTCCACAGAGGCAGTCTTTTCCTTAGGCGAGCAGAAGGATTCGGGGACACAGATGTTGTAACCGCTCGAAAGTTTTACGATCGCATGTTCACCGGAACGGTTGATAAAAATACCGTCCATCTCGATTCCCGCAAACATTACGGATACCGGATCACTATTGTTAAGAGTCATAAATCTAGTTCCTGTATAGCTGTTTTCATTTTTTCATCAGCATCTCTCAGCTGATCCTGCAGGATATCCCCGGTCACCTGATCCTGGACCAAACGGATATCCGCCACCTTTACGGCTTTTTTCATCATCTTCGGATTCGGCGAACCGAAACTCTGCTTCTGCCGGAGAATAGTTACCGGATGAAGGACCTTCTTGATCGTTTCTTCGGTCAGTCCCTTTTCTTTAAGTGAGATGCCCGCAAGCTCTTTTGCCGCACTATCCACTACGTCGAGATCGAGAGATCCGCGTTTGACTGCCCTGCCGACTATGTTGTGGGCGGTTCTGAACGGAATGTTATACTCCCGCACAAGGAAATCGGCAAGCTCGGTGGCAGTAGTGTTGCCGACCGTTGCCTGCTTTTTCATCACTGGCACGTTGAACTCGGCAGTAGAAATGATTTCTGCTAGAAGGGGAAGCGAAGTATTTGTTTGACGGAACGCATTCCATAAATGCGAATTCAGATCCTGCAGATCACGGTTATAACTCATCGGCAGAGATTTGATCAGCGTGAGAGCTGCGGTCAGTTCACCGATCACGGCGGCGCTTTTCGCCCGCATGATCTCGAGAGTGTCCGGATTTTTCTTCTGAGGCATGATGCTGCTCGTCGAGCAGTAGGCATCATTTAGATTAACGAACTTTACAAACGAGGTCGACCAGAGGATCAGCTCTTCACACATTCTGCTGATGTTTACCATCAGGATCGCAAGATCGCTGAGTGTTTCGGCGATAAAATCGCGGTTCCCGACGGCATCAATGCTGTTTTCCATGGGGTTTGCAAATCCGAGATATTCTGCGGTGAGGCTTCGGTCGATCGGAAAACCCGTTCCGGCAAAGGCGGCTGAGCCAAGCGGAGAGATATTTACACGAGTATACGCATCGAAGAGACGGGAGGTGTCACGGGCAAAGAGACTTTCGTAAGCAAGAAGATAATGGGCGAGTGTTGTCGGCTGAGCATGCTGAAGATGCGTAAAACCGGGCATTATTGTGGTTGTGTGCTCCTCGGCACGGGATATGAGCGACTGCCGCAGCTCAAATAATGCAGTCAGGGTATCGATAAGGAGTTCGCGGGTCCGCATCCGAAGACAGGTCGCCACCTCGTCGTTTCTGCTGCGGCCAAGGTGCATACGGCCTCCGGCATCCGAGCCGGCGTCGGCAATGAGCTGTGCTTCGATCCCGGCATGGATATCCTCGCGGGTCATATCGAATGCATCCTCGGGAAGCCCGTTTTCCAGGTATCCCTGCAGAGCCTGCAGAAGTTTCTTTGCGGACGCTCCATCGATCAGATTCTGTTTTTTGAGCATCAGGATATGCGCGATGTCAACCCTGATGTCGCTTTCTGCTATCTGTTTATCCGCTTCCATGGAGGATAGATACTGCTCGATCAAGGCAGATCTTTTCCCCTCCAGCCGTCCGTTACGTATCTGATCTTTTGCCATATAAACTCTAAACCTGTGTACTTATTTGGTTAGGAGGAGTTAAAATGGTTGAGAGTCTTTTGCGCCAGGGGAGAAGTTTACTATAGAAAGATAGAGAATTAAATAACCCAAAACCGCGAATAGTAACTGCAAGAAATACTATGATCCAAATACAGTTTCCAAAAGGGGAGATCGCCGGCGTCCCTCTCAAAAATCATCTGCTCCTTGCAGCAGGAATCCTCGGGACCACCGGCGCATCATTAAAGAGAATGCTCAACCTTGGTGCAGGAGGCGTGGTGACAAAATCCATTGGACCAAAAGCGATTTCCGGTCATCACGGACCCGCCCTCATCCCGGTTGACGGCGGACTCATCAATGCCATGGGACTTCCAAACCCATCCAAAGACTTCGTCGAGGAGATCGCCCCCCTCAAGGGAGAGCCGGTTGTTGTCAGCATCTTCGGCGGGACTCCCAAGGAGTTTGGCACCGTTGCTTCCTGGTTTCCGGATGCGGCCGCATTCGAACTGAACCTCTCATGTCCGCACGCGGAAGGATACGGGGCATCCATCGGGGTCAATCCCTGTGTCGTCAGGGAATGCACCGAGATCGTAAAAACATACAATAAGCCAGTCTGGGTCAAACTCACCCCAAACGTAACCGATATCAAAATAATTGGAAAAGCCGCAGAAGAAGGCGGGGCCGATGCGATTGTCGCAGTAAATACAGTGAAGGCAATGCGGATCTCCACCGAACTCCGCCGCCCTGTTCTGGGTAACTGCTTTGGCGGACTCTCCGGCAAAGCGATCTTCCCGATCGCTGTTCGAAGCGTCTACGATCTGCATGATGCCGTTGATATCCCTATCATCGGCTGCGGCGGGGTGTCGACCGCAGACAATGTTCTCGAGATGATGATGGCGGGCGCCTCTGCCGTTGAGATCGGCAGCGCTATCCATAACTCAGTCAATGTATTTTCGGAAATAGCAGCCGACCTTTACTCCGAAGACGGGATACCCGCAGAGGAGATCGTGGGGTGCGCCCATGTCTGAGATGCCCGAGATCGTCACGATCACGACTGTGGTCAATGAAACGCCGACGGTGAAAACATTCGTCTTCGACAAACTCTTTGCATTCAGACCCGGTCAGTTCTGCATGGTCTGGATCCCGGGAGTCGATGAGATCCCGATGGCATTTTCTGCCGCTAACTCCATCACCGTCATGAAAGTCGGGGATGCCACAGAAGCCCTCTTCTCACTGAAAGCCGGAGATAAACTTGGCATCCGCGGTCCGTTTGGAAACGGTTTTTCGCCGAGCGGCAAAGTACTGGCAATCGGCGGAGGTATCGGGGTCACTCCGCTCTTTAATCTCGCAGCATCAGGCGAGGTCGACACGTTTATTCTCGGGGCGAGAACCCGCGAAGAGCTTGTCTTTGCTGATGATCTTGCAAAAATCAGCGACCTCAAAATCGCCACGGATGACGGCACCTTTGGGTTCCACGGATTTGTGACCGGAATTCTTGATCAGATCGATGTCGTATCCTACGATACGACCTGTGTCTGCGGTCCCGAGATGATGATGAAAGGGATCCTTGACAGGTTGGTCGCAAAAGGCATCGAAAACCGCGGTCAGTTCTCGATGCACCGGTACATGAAATGCGCGTTAGGTGTCTGCGGATCCTGCTGTATGGACGATCACGGCCTTAGAGTCTGTAAAGACGGACCGGTATTTACCGGGGATTTGATAAAAACAGGAGAGTTCGCACACTATCACCGCGGACCAAGCGGGAGGAAAGAGTAATGAAATCGGAAGTCCACGTTATCACCTGCCCAAAATGCGGGGCAAAACAGGAGTTCACGCTCTACAAAAGTATCAACGCATCGAACCACGACATTCGCGAGAAATTCCTCGACGGATCACTTACAACGCTCGTCTGCAATAACTGCGGCTTTTCCGGGGCCATTGAATATCCGATCCTTTATCATGATCTGAACGAAAAGTTCTCGCTCTATTTCCAGCCGGATTCAACCGACCGCACAGTAGACCTGCCGAATGTTTTGCCCGCGCATCTTCTCTCCGAGATCAGAATGCGGCTCGTCCACACGCAGGATGATATGCGCGAGAAGATCTTCATCTTCCGTGACAAACTGGATGACCGGATTATTGAACTCGTGAAGGATTCCATCCTCCGCGAAATGGAGGCAAAAAAGGAAAAGATCATCCCTGATGCTCTGTATTATGCCGAGGACCGTTTCGCCTGCGAAGGCCGATCGCTGATCTTCGTGCCGCGTCTTGGAATGGAGTATCTCGATCCGATCAAGATCCCCTTCGAGACGTATGAGAAGATTAAAATGCTTATGCACGGGATATGGGAACGTCCGGTGGAAGGATATACCGTTGTCGATAAAGAGTGGATCCGCATATGATCACCGATGAAGATGTTGTAGTCTGTCCGGTCTGCGAACATGAACAGACAATTACGATCTGCCCGTCGGTGAACGTGACGACCGACCCCGAGATGCGGGAAAAGGTCCTGAGCGGGGAGCTGTTCGAGTTTACCTGCGATAAGTGCGGTTTCGCCGGATATGCGGGATATCCGTTTGTGTATGAGGATAAGGAAACGAACGGCGGCTTTCTGATCTATCTCGAACCTGACTGTGAAGATCGCGAGGTCGGGATCGAAGGCGATATCGCCGATCAGGTGATCTATCACGAACGACCTATGAGGCTTGTACCGGATATGAACTCCCTGAAAGACAAGATATTCATCTTCGAAGCAGGACTCGACGACCGCGTTATTGAGCTTTTTAAGGCTCTGATGTTTAAAAAGATGCAGGATGACGATCCTGAAAAGATTCCGGACGAACTGAAGTTTACCAAGCGCGCCGAGATCGACGGCGATGATATGCTTTTGTTTGCAGCTTTCCGCAATGAAGAGCTTCTGGGAACGCTGGAGATGCCGTATTCTTTGTATCAGACCTGTGTTCTTTCCGGCGAACCGATCTGGGATGTACCCGTAACCGAGTGCGCGGCGATCGATCAGCAGTGGGTCATGGAGCGTCTCGGAGAAGAAAAAGAAACGGAAGAGTAATCTGGGGATTTTGAGGGATCATATCCCTATATGATTTTTTCCGAAAAAAGTCCGGCACTCGCTCCATTCATTATCATGCAGCGATATGATCCCGTCACACTTCCCGCATATCCATTTACTCCGCTCTGCGGCAAGAAATGCGACCAGGCCATGTTTCCTGACTTGGATGCTATTTTCGATCAGGCTCTGATTATATCTGTCCTGATATCTTTTATTCATCTTTTGAATCAGTTTACAGGGAAAATTTTTGCATGAAAAACAGTATTGTATTCCTTTTTCCTTAACACAGCTTTGAATCCTGCAGGACTTACACCCCTCGGATTTGCCGTCTGTATCCTGAAAGCACCCGCCGCAGGATTTTTTTGATACACAATGCCGGTAACAGACCATACAGTTCATTCCGCAGGGGGCAAACATGGTTGTTGGTATTGTATCAGGCATTCTCATAGATCACACACCTTCCAAAGTAATACTATTTTTCAGGAAATACATAAAACCCTCATACGCGCATCCGGTAGTCGGTCTAAATGTATATTGCAATGTATGTCTCAATTTTGGATCGTTTTAGAAGACCGCAAAAATGCACTATTACATTAGTGGATACACACGATACAGCGACCTTGGAAAAATCAGAAAAGAACTTCTCAGAAAACCGATGCCTGTTCCTTTACCGCCGCTAAAATGGTTATGGGAACAGGCTTTATTTACTATGCACTGTGAGTTGAAAAAAGGAATCGCTCCTCTTCTCGCAGTTTCATTTTTTGGTATACTATAATATAGTGTTAAATGAAGGATGAGCAAAATTAACTTATCACATTCATATTTTAGCACTAATAAATGGGTTTTTTCTGCCCAAGCTCGATGAAAGAGATGTTATCCCATCTATGTCCTGCACCCTTTCATGTACAATCCTTCCTTCTATAGCATCCCAGCTCCTTAACGCCGGTGATCTCCTTCAACTCCGCGATCGTCTCTTTCCAGCCCCGATTTGTTTCGAAATCGATGAAAAAGACATATCTGCCGATCCCCTCCTTCGATGGACGCGAGTCGATACGCGTCAGATTGATCCCCCTACGTGCAAAGATTCCAAGGATTCCATATAAGAGACCCGGCCTGTTCTCCTTCGGAATGATAACGACACTGCATTTTTCAGGATCATAACAATCCTGTGTATTGGCCGATATCTCAAGAAATCTCGTGGTGTTGTTTAGTGAGTTTTGAATATCCTTCTTTAGTACCGGAAGATCACACAGTTTTGCGGCGCTTTCAGTCGTTATGGCGGCAGACACTTTGATACCTGCCGCCTATTTTGCACTCTGGGCATTGCTGCTCGTGTGGATAATGGCCGCCTTTTTCATGCCGTTCAGATAGATGCTGCATTGTTCATGCGAGTGCGGGTGTGTGTAGATGACGGAAATCTCATCCGGCCCGTATCGTGAAACGAAGAAGTGACGTATCGGCATGTAATATTCAGCTGTGATACGGCACTCGGTCTGTAATAGACCGTCCAGGGTTTCTCCAACGCCGCCCGCCTCGGTGTTTTCAACCGGAACGATGCCCCGGATATTTTTCTCAAGAACCGCAGTGAAAACATCCCGGATTGTTGGAAACAGAATGATCTCTTCATTTACCTCCCTGATTTTTTTCGGCAAGTTTACAAGAGAAGGTTCCTTTCGGGCCAAGTACTGCGAACGTCATTTCATCTTCACCAGTGTATCTATCATAAGATCGGTCTCTTCAGTTGCCTGGGGGATATAGGATCTGAAGGCATTGCTGTTTTCCGTAAAGAACTCAGCGAACTTGTCCAAATCCTTCGATGCGATGATTGCTTTCAGTTCATTGACCGAATCAGACATCTTATCGATAACACCGGCCGTTTCGGGATTCATCAGAAGTATGTCCGCATACAGCGAAGGATCCTGCCCAAGGATTCTCCCGACCAGCCCGAGTTCTATCCGGTACACCGGACTCATCACCGGAAGAATTGTTTCAAGCGGGATGCCGGTGTTTTTTATCGTCTCGGTAACGGAGAGAGTCGTGAAGTGTAAAAGACCCTGGACGATGCTCATGATTTTGTCATGTTCCTTTGGCTCCATCTGACAGATCTTCGCGCCTTCGTTCGTAAATATCCGATAGAGGATCTCCCGGGTTTTTTCATCACATCTGACCGGCGATGCAGCGATCGTCTGACCGAATATCACGGGAACCGACGGGCCGAACATCGGATGCAGCCCGATGACCTGTGCTTTGGACTTCAGCATCGCCTCAATCGGGGCGGCTTTTATCGAAGTCAGATCACACAGAAGCTGCTCTTCGTTCAGTAGAGGGGCAATCTCATTGATCACCCGGACGGTGTCATGAATCGGAACAGAGACGATAATAATATTACAGGTAGAGACAATATCCGCGTTGGAGACCGGTGTTTTTCTCCCCGAACACAGGACTCTGTAACCCGCCCGCTCGGAACGCCCGCTCGGAAGACGGCTGAGAACAGGCGCCCCATCCCACCGAATCCACCGATTATTCCAATAGTATCTCCCGGATTCACGTCTTCACTTCCTGTGAATGATTGCTTTTTTAGTCTGACCTGATGATTCTCTGTTTCGTTTCATGCCTCTTCAATCCTCTGTCAGCAGGATCTCGATAGCTTCTTCTGCAGTTCTGCGTTCATGGACAATCATCGCTGCAGCTCTGACGAATTTGTCCTGGTATTTGTACTGGAATGCATTTCTTCCAATCGATAAGCCGGCAGCACCCCCTTCCATCGCTCCTTCGATCAGCTGCATGGTGGCCAGATCACTCATTTTGGAACCCCCGGCGATAACTACGGGTACATGACATCCTTCGGTTACTTCCCTGAATGAATCCGGGTCTCCGGTGTACACCGTTTTGATGATGTCGGCTCCTAATTCTGATCCGACGCGGGCCGCAAGTTTGACGGCTTCATGCATGTTCTCGGATTTGATATCTTTTCCTCTGGGGTACATCATCGCAAGAAGCGGCATTCCCCATTCGATACACTCGACGGCGACACGCCCTAGATCGCTGAGCATTTTCGCTTCATTCTCCGCGCCGATATTTACATGCATGGAAACCCCGTCATCTCCCAATTTCAGGGCATTCTGTACGTTGTTTACCAGCACTTTGTTGTTCGGATCCGGTCCAAGATCCGTGCTTGCGGATAGGTGCAGGATCAAGCCGATGTCAGGGCCGCCTTTCCGGTGACCGTGTAGGGTGAGTCCCATATGGCCGATTACCGAGTTGGCTCCGCCTTTTGCAACCAGATCGACCGATCTTTCCAGATCGATCAGTCCGGGAATCGGTCCGCTGGATACTCCGTGGTCCATCGGGACGATGACGGTCGTTCCTGTATATCTTTTCATGATTCTTTCGAGTCTGATTTCTTTACCTCTCATGTTTGGGCTCCTTTTTCATTTTCTTGTTTTTGATCTTTGGAAAAATCTGGTATTCACTGCACCAGAGGGGTTACCGATAAAGGGCATGATATTTTTATGGAGATCTATTCTGGCGCAATTTGACTACTGTCTAAACCAGAACTGATAGCTAATGCTAAAAATGCCAGCTACGCTGACGTATACAAATGATAGAACTTACATTGCTGCGGACAGAACATCTTAAAAAGGCGAATTGTGCGATGTGCTTGGTACAGAGCTTCTGCTGGCGGCGATTCCTCGCTTAGCCGGCAGACAGTCATTGCACATGTTAATATGAGTCTGTCCAATGGATTGACGTATCGATTGGACAGACGCTCTCTGATTCATAGCTTTGTAGAATACATTTACATGCCAATAACGTGAATTAAACAACTAATGAATAAATGAGAACATCTATCAACCCATTTTTTAACACGAATCATGATTTAAGGAAGATTGGCTACATCCCTACACCCTCATCCCCCCCAAAAAAAAGAAAAATACCCATTATTCCTTGACGTTTTTTTTTAATTTACACTCTGTTTTGAATCGTTTTCATCTGATAGATATTATAACAAAATGCAGCCAGCATATTTTTCACTCGTACTCTTTGTAGTGTTGTTACCTTCACCAACCCTGCATGAAAAACATTTTTGATCACTGCATAGGGTCTCTCGCCCTTTGATCTCTTCCTACTTATTCTCAGATTTCTCAGTTTATCTCGTATGCCAATGGGATGCCCTCTTGCTCCCCTTTTCATTGTGGCACTATATCCCTTGCATTTTGCTCCCTGATATCCCCGATCCCGATAGACCACTTCCCCTTTTTCTGACAGATCCACCTGACTATCATGAACATTTGCCGTGGTGGTTTCAATGCGTCGAATAAGATCGTGCGTAGTATCCATGATGGTATGAAGTTTATACCCATAGTGCATTTTGCCGTTCTTGGACATGATTTTTCCATCTTATCCCGTCGTGTTTTTGCCTGCTCTCCTCGCGACGTGTCTTTCTTACAATGACCAGGTTCAGCATATACAAACGTTGCATCCTGGATCATCCCTTGTTCGATTTTGAGACCTTTCAGGTCAAGTTGTCTCTGAAACTCCTGCCAAACCAATGTATCAATGCCAGATTCGGACATGCGCTCCCGAAATAACCAGATCGTTGAATTGTCGGATATTTTGTCAGTACAGCCAAGAAAATGCCAAAAGGAGAGACGATCATAGATTTCACGTTCAACGGCGAGATCAGACAGACTATACCAGACTTCCAAAAGCTGAATCTTGAACATGAGAATTACATCAACATTGGGATGACAGCCATTGCCGGATTTATTTGTATACATGGATTCAAGAAGAGGGCGAAACACATGCCAATCAAGTGTTTTACCAACGTCGGAGAGACGGTCGCCAAGTTTTTCATAACGTTCGTGATATGCCTGGTTGAGACCAAAGCTGCTGAAAGTCCCCATACATACTACTCAACGTATGAAAAGAAAGTAATTTCTATCGGAAAAAAAAGGTTGTTAGAAATTCTCTATTGTAATGTTTCTCTTCCGTGTCATCATCTCCCGCTTTCTTTGTCAGTTCAAAGTGAGCTTTGATAATGTACTCAACATTTTTGAGCATCAGGGTCGCCCGCTGCTACCGGTCCTTCTGGGTGTTTTGATAGAAGGGTTCTGCAGACCCTTTTTCTGAAACAGTTTTCATCAAAGGACCCGGACTTTTCATGATAGAGGAGACTTCATTTCGTCTTATATTGGAAAATGCGATAGGCTGTATGACCTGGATTTCATCAATCACCCAGCGAATCGCGGGTTTTCAATGGATCGCCTCTAAAATTCCCCGTGCTGCTGATGGGGTGATCATATCATAACTTACCCGTTCGAACTTCATTTCAGGCCGGGTAAAACATGCATAATCTCCCCATACTCGTAATGTAATTCCGTAGATAGTATCACCTCCTTAAGAATAGAGAATAAAAATAAAATTTAGAGAATTTCTAACAACTTTTTTTTCGATAGAAAGTACTTTCTTTTCATATGTTGAGTAGTATGTATGGGGACTTTCAGCAGCTTTGGTCTCAACCAGGCATATCACGAACGTTATAAAAAACTTGGCGACCGTCTCTCCGACGTTGGTAAAACACTCGATTGGCATGTGTTTCGCCCTCTTCTTGAATCCATGTATACAAATAAATCCGGCAAGGGCGGTCATCCCAATGTTGATGTAATTCTCATGTTCAAGATTCAGCTTCTGGAAGTCTGGTATAGTCTGTCTGATCTCGCCGTTGAACGTGAAATCTATGATCGTCTCTCCTTTTGGCATTTTCTTGGCTGTCCTGACAAAATACCCGACAATTCAACGATCTGGTTATTTCGGGAGCACATGTCCGAATCTGGCGTTGATACATTGGTTTGGTAGGAGTTTCAGAGAAAACTTGACCTGAAAGGTCTCAAAATTGAACAAGGTATGATCCAGGATGCAACGTTTGTATATGCTGAACCTGGTCATTGTAAGAAAGACACGCCGCAAGGAGAGCAGGCAAAAACACGACGGGATAAAGATGGAAAAATCATGTCCAAGAACGGCAAAATGCACTATGGGTATAAACTTCATACCATCATGGATACGACACACGATCTTATTCGACGCATTGAAACCACCACGGTAAATGTTCATGATAGTCAGGTGGATCTGTCAGAAAAAGGGGAAGTGGTCTATCGGGATCGGGGATATCAGGGAGCAAAATGCAAGGGATATAGTGCCACAATGAAAAGGGGAGCGAGAGGGCATCCCATTGGCATACGACATAAACTGAGAAATCTGAGAATAAGTAGGAAGAGATCAAAGGGCGAGAGACCCTATGCAGTGATCAAAAATGTTTTTGATGCAGGGTTGGTGAAGGTAATAACACTACAAAGAGTACGAGTGAAAAATATGCTGGCTGCATTTTGTTATAATATCTATCAGGTGAAAACGATTCAAAACAGAGTGTAAATAAAAAAAAACGTCAAGGAATAATGGGTATTTTTCTTTTTTTTGAGGGGGATGAGGATGTAGGGATGTAGCCAATCTTCCTTAAATCATGATTCGCGTTAAAAAATGAGTTGATAGATGTTCTCCAATATATTTCTCCGACGGGCACGGAAAGGTCAGTGTCATCACCAGCCTTACTTCGGATGCAGGGAGTTTCCCGTTTTATTTGAACTGGTGGAAGAACCTCTCGCGAAAACTCCCATTGATGAGGATCGTGATCTTGGATGGATGCTCTACGACATTAATTTCAGCGATGATATGACGCCGAAATTTTTCCGTGCGCAGATGCATAAAGGGACCATTACGATCCCGGAATCGTTTCACAAAGAGGTGAACGTATGATCCTCACGGCCTTGTCCGAGTTATACGACGATCTCGTGCTGGATCCAAGATCGGGAGTTGCCCAGCCGAACTACTCGAGTGTACCGTGCTCGTATGCGATAGAATTGTCCCAAAATGGAGATTTTAACGGCATTATCACCTTAGTTGAGAATAAACAGCGCGTAATGATGAGTGTCCCGGAACAAACAGGCCGCTCCGGAAAAAATCCGCCGCCCTATTTTCTCTGTGATAATGCGAAATATCTCCTTGGTGTTGATTACGATAAAAAGGAGAAAAAAACTGGTCCCGACTCCTGATCGTTTGTGCAGTGCGTATGATGCCTATCAGAAAATCATCGGTTCATCCGAGGATGTTGGACTCAGAGCGGTAATCGCATTTCTCAAAAACCGTGTGGATAGTATCCCTCTCGATATTCCGGCAGACCATCCAGTCTATCAGAATGGGAACATCATGTTCCGTCTCGCGGATGAAAAAGAATACATCCACGAACGATCCGAAGCAAAGAACGTCTGGGAGACGTATTGCAATGCTTCTTCTTAGTCAGAAGAATGCGGACAGTGTCTGGTTACCGGATTTTTGAATCAGCCTCTGGCAAAAACAACCGGGTGTGTTATCGTCGGTTTCAATTTTCCATCGGTCACCTCGTATGGAAAAACCCAGAGTTATAATGCACCTGTTTCTGAAAAGGCGATGTTTGCATATACGACCGCCCTTAATTATCTTCTTTCTAAAAATGACCGCAGGATCCAGATCGGGGACACAACCGTAGTATTCTGGACAGACGGCGAAGAAGACGGAAAAGCAATATCTCTGATCTCAGCACTTCTTGGTGCAAATGCTCCAAAAGACGCAGACACTTCAGACACCTCGACCGAACTACAGATTCTCGACATTCTGAAAAAAGTTCGGTCAGGTCAGGCAGTGAACGATCCCGAGTTTAAGGTGAAAACGTACATCCTCGGTCTTGCTCCAAATGTTACCCGGGCATCTATCAGATTCTGGTATGAGGACACGCTTGAGAATTTCATTCTAAAGACGGGCGAACATGCCGAGAATATGGATGTGGTAGAATCCGCGAAACTCAAACCGAGGCTCGTTTCGATTGGGGATATTCTGAGAAGCATTACGGTAAAATCCAGTGAAAAATGGTGGGAGAATGTCCCATCGTGCTATGAAACCGCATTGTTTCGGGCAGTCATTTCAGGAGATATGTATCATACATCGGTATATTCGGCTGTTTTGATGAGAATACGTGCCGAGGCAGGAGATGATTACGGTATCGATTATATTCGCGTAGGATATCTGAAAGCATACCTGAGACGGTATTATCAGAAACAGAATATGACGGAAAAAATGGAGGAGTTAACAGTGAGTTTAAATCAAAAATCAACAGCTACAGCCTATTCTCTTGGAAGGCTGTTCGCTGTGATGGAGGCATTGCAGCAGAAAGCGAACGGCGACCCGGATGCAGGAAATATGCCCAGAATCGATCCAGAGACGAGTTACGGCATCGTGACGGATGTATGCATCAAGAGAAAGATCCGGGATTATGTTGCTACAGTTAAGGAGGAAGAACCGGATTTCCAGATCTATGTTCGCGATGGAGCTGTTTTGAATGCTCAGCACGAGCTTGCCTAAAAGAACTACGACATGAAACCTGAAGAGAAGAAACTGCCGAAAGATGAGACAGATGCAAAAAAGATCACGGGATTCATGTGTGAGAACTTCTACGATATCCGGACATTTGGAGCAGTGATGACAACGAAGGTGAACTGCGGGCAGGTCAGGGGTCCAGTCCAGATCAATTTCGCCCGAAGTATCGATCCGATCGTGCCTCAGGAGATCACGATCACCCGTGTTGCAGTGACGAGTAAAGAGGATGCAGAGAAGAAAGAGCATGAAATGGGAAGAAAACACATCGTGCCGTATGCCTTGTACCGTGTTGAGGGATATATTTCCGCAAATCTTGCACAGAAAGTTACCGGTTTCGATGATACGGATCTTGATCTGCTCTGGGAATCTTTGATCAATCTGTTTGAACACGATCACTCGGCAGCACGCGGTAAGATGGCGACGAGAAAATTGTTCGTGTTCAAGCACGATTCAGCACTCGGCTGTGCTCCGTCCCATGTGTTGTTCGATCAGATTTCCGTGAAAAGAAAGGATGCATCAAAATCGGCACGCAGTTTTGAAGATTATGCTCTCAAGGTGGATACGGATAAGATTCCAAAATCAGTAGAGCTGATCGAGAAGCTCTAAGCCGGAATATTATCCCGGCATTTTCTTCTTTCGTTGAGTTCATGTCCTTACGGGCACGTGGATTGAGATGCATTACTCTATATTAGACAAGGGCGGCTGAAGCTTCGTGCCCTCGCTGGCACGTGGATTGAAATATGATTGCGAGACCTTACCCGGTTGTATCTAGGTCGTGCCCCTCGTGGGCACTCAAATCATTTTTATATATTTTATCCCAACTCAGACCTTACATGAAATCGATGGACATCCCAAAATGTCAATGTCTCCCTCTTCTCCTGAATCCAACATAGAGGATATTTCCACCGCGTCGGGCTCCGCGCCGGATCGCAAATCAAAGATTTGCTCAGCTGAGGTCGTCGACTATGTCTCCGGCCCGCAGTCACCCCACGCACCCCGAATCAAAAAAGAGAGATGATATATACGAAAACCCGCGACGCGGGTTTTCCAGCATTTTTCGTTTCGCCGTCCCGGCCACGCGGAGCCGATAAGGCGGAGCGTAGGGACGCGAACGAAGGTCAAGAGGGCGGAACTGGAAAAATGCGATTCGCGTTTATTCGCGATTATTCGCGGTGGAGTATCTTATAGTTCCAAAGAATACCTTACACGAAGTCAGAGTACGCCCCGCACATAAGAGAATCTCTTTTTTCTAAATCCAAAAACTTAGGATATCTTCACCGCGGGCCGCTCCACGCCGGATCGCAAGTTTATCGACTTGCTCCGCTGAGGCCACCCCTGCGGGCAGCCCGCAGTTACCTCCCGCACACCAAATCAAAAAAAAAAAGTTCAGAAAATTAGACCAATCTCTTCAGCATCCGTTCCTTCTTCGCCCGTGCCGCGTCCGCCGCCCGGTCGATCCCCTTCTTCATCTCCTCGAAGTCCCTGCCCGGCCGGTCCACTACCTTCTTTACCGGCGTATACGGAGCCTCACGGAACTTCGGCTGGAACTCGTCCTCCACACCGTCCTTGATCAGACGTGAAATACCCGGACCCTCACGCACGAAACCGATACGTTCCATCTGAACGCCCGCCGTCCCGACGACCCGGATGATCTCGTCCGCATACTCCGGCGGAACGATCACGAGCAGAGCATCCAGACTCACGCCAAGATAATCGATACCGAGTTTATCCAGCAAAGCAAGCACCTTCGGCGCGATAAGGCCCCGAAGCGGCG
Organism: Methanocorpusculum sp.; assembly: GCA_965229365.1. GTDB lineage: Archaea > Halobacteriota > Methanomicrobia > Methanomicrobiales > Methanocorpusculaceae > Methanocorpusculum. The sequence continues at coordinate 1,038,040 of OZ245878.1, forward strand.
CATCCTCGACGACAACCGTCGCTTTCGCCGTTTCTGCTATCTCGAATACATCGCCCCGAAGACCGCCGTTCGTAATATCCGTCATCGCGTGGATATGCGGGAACACCTCCGAGTTGATCAACGCATCGCAGGCTTTCAGGAAATGCAGATTGATCGTCTCCTCGACCACATCCGCATTCCCGGAATACAGTGCGGCCGTCGCGATCGTCCCGCCGCCGACCCCTCTAGTCATCAAAAGGACATCTCCCGAAACCGAGGATCTGCGGGCCGTCACGTGCTTTGCCACGCCCACAACGCCCACGCATCCCGTCATCCGGTCGCCGAGAACCATGTCCCCGCCGATTCGGAGCGTCGAGCCGGCGACAAGCGGCACGCCCAACGCGTCAGAGACCGTCGTGATCCCGGCCGTGTAGTCGAACAGTTTCGCCACATCCCCGTCGTCTGCGATATGCACATCCGAGATCAGACCTACCGGGTGGGCACCCATCACATACACATCGCGAAGCGTCGCCCGGGTCGCATGGAATCCCGCAAGGAACGGGAAATCCGACAGACGCGAGTGCATGCCGTCCACCGTCGTGATAATATACTGACCGTTCGCTTCAACGACCCCGCCGTCATCTAGCTGATCGACACCGACCTCTGCCGACGTCGTACCGATCACGTGAGCGATCTTTCGGTGAGCATATAAATCCCCCGACCCGCGGGACCCCACGCCGAACTCGCCCATCGAAACGCCGGCATGTTCATACTCAAACAGATCGCCCTTCAGCCCGCTTGTCACCTTCACTTCTTCGAGGACGGCCCTCGTGAACTCCCGTGCAAACCCCTCATCGATATTTTTTATATCCAGAATGCGTTCCTGGAGAAGTTTTTCGATATCCTCTTCAGAGAGATCCTTATGCATGCTCCGCCGAACGAAGCCTTCCACGTCCATACAAAATAGATGTGAAGGGACAGACTATAAAGACATGAGTTTAAACTCCCGAAGAAGTATTTTCTGAAGGAGCACACTAATATATCAGATATGACTTCCCTCGAAAAAACGATGGCATTCGCCGCCACGATCGCAGGATCCGACCCGTCCGCCGGGGCGGGGATCCAGGTCGACCTGAAAACCATGGCCGCCTGCGGCGTGTGGGGGATGACCGTGATCGCGGCTCTCACCGCCCAGAATGCCACGCACGTTCTTGACTCGGCAAGCATCCCTTCCCAGTTCATCAAAAAACAGATCGATGCCCTCGAAGAGGACTTCCCTATCGGCTGCTATAAAACGGGCATGCTGAAAAATGCCGAGACGGTCAGGATCGTTGCGGAAAGCATCCCCGACGGGCGAAACCTCGTCGTCGACCCGGTGCTTCTCGCAACAAAAGAGTACCGGCTTCTGGATCTGGCCGGCCAGGAGATGCTCACTGCCGAACTTCTGCCGCGGACCACCGTGATCACACCGAATCTCCCGGAAGCCGCGGCTCTCACCGGGATAACAATCACCGGCCCTGAATCCATGGAAGAGGCGGCATACTGGTTCATCGATCACGGGGCGATAGCTGCGGTGATCAAAGGAGGTCACGCACATTTCAGGCTTGGGACCGATGTCTTTGCCGACAAAAACGGCATGATGCTGGTCGAAGGCGAGGTCGCGCCTTTCACGGACGTCCACGGATCGGGCTGCTACTATGCATCCGCGATCGCCGCCCATATCGCTCTCGGCTATCCGATCAGGGACGCAGTCCTCGAAGCAAAAAAGTTCGTCAGCGGCGCAATACAATACTCATGGGAATATGCCCCGGGGCGAAGAACGATGAATCCCGGCTGGCAGCAGCACAAAACCTATTATAAAAAATTCTGACCGTCTTTTTTGCGTACCGTGAAAAAGTACCTCTATATTTATCATAAGAAAAAGCAAACTGTTACCCCATGACCGAAACGGCACGCAAAGCCGGACGCAGTAATCGTCCGGTTGAACGCGAGCATAAATCCGAGGGATTTGTACCCCACAACATGATGGACTACGAGGAAACCTATTCCACGTTCTCTATTGCGGTGCCTGAGTATTACAACTTCGGCTTCGACGTTGTTGATGCATGGGCAAAAAAGGATCGAAATAAACTCGCCATGATATGGACCAATCAGGAAGGAAAAGAGAAGTACTTCACCTTCCGGCAGATGATGAATCTGTCCAACCAGATCTCGAACATGATGTTCAAACAGCATATCGGCAAGGGCGACAGAGTCATGCTGCTCCTGCCGCGTGTCCCCGAGTGGTGGACCTTTGCGCTTGCTGCAATAAAAATCGGCGCAGTGATCTGCCCGTCTCCGGTCATTCTAACTCCCCACGATCTAAAATACCGAATAAACCAGGGCAGGTTCAAGATGATCGTCACGAACACCGAGAACGCCTGGAAGATCGAGGAGATCGCGGGCGAATGCCCCTCGCTCCAGATAAAATTCCTGACCGACGGCGATGCGCCCGGATGGATAAACTATCAGAAGGAACTAATACACCCGGCACGTGCCTCGACCAAGCTCAGTTCGATCGTTCGAAGCGTTCGGACCAAAGCGACCGATCCGATGCTGATCTTCTTCTCGTCGGGAACGACAGCCGATCCGAAGATGGTGCTGCACAATCATGCCTATCCGCTCGGCCATATCGTGACCGGCAAGTTCTGGTATGATCTGACCGAAAACGATCTCCACTTCACGGTCGCCGATATGGGCTGGGGTAAATCCTCGTGGGGTAAGTTCTATGGTCCGTGGATGCAGGGGGCCTGCGTCTTTGTGTATGACTACCGCGGGAAGTTCAATGCGACCGAGCTTCTACCGCTGATCGAGAAATACGAGATCACGACGTTCTGTGCTCCGCCGACGATCTACCGTATGCTGATCCTTGCGGATCTGGAGACCTTCGACTTTTCCGAGCTGCGTCAATGCCTTTCCGCAGGCGAGACGCTGAACCCGGAGGTCAACCGCGTGTGGGAGGAAGGCACCGGCAAGAAGATCTACGAGGCATACGGCCAGACGGAAACGGTGACCGTGATCGGCACGTTCCCGTGCATGGAAGTCAGACCAGGTTCGATCGGCAAACCGGCTCCGGGCTGGAAGATCGAGCTCCACGACGATATGGGCAACAAGGTCCCGCCGGGAGTCGAGGGCAGGATCGCGATCAAGACGAGCGACCCGTCACCGGTCGGTCTGTTTACCGAGTATCTGGATGACCCGAAGGCGACTGCCAAGGTGTTCATCAACGGCTGGTACTACACGGGAGACAAGGCAACCGTCGATGAAGACGGCTACTTCTGGTTCATGGGCCGCGACGATGATATGATCAAGTCATCCGGATACCGTGTTTCTCCGGCAGAGGTCGAGTCGGCGCTGATCGAACACCCGGCAGTGAAGGAGTCGGCGGTTGTCGGCAGCCCGGACCCGATCCGCGGCGTGATAATCAAGGCGTTCGTCGTGCTGAAGGATGGCTATAAGGGGACCGACACCCTCATCAAGGAGATGCAGAACCATGTCAAGACAACGACCGCCCCGTATAAATATCCGCGTGCGATTGAGTTCGTGGAGGAGCTTCCAAAGACGATTTCCGGAAAGGTTCGGAGAGTTGAGCTCCGCAATCTCGAGATGAAGAGATATCAGGAAGCACACCACGAAGAGTTCTCTGAAAATAAGAACTGAACTCTTGTTCTTTTTTTGAAGAGTTTGTATTCAATCTGAATTTCACAGGAACATTATTCGAACGTTTTGTAAAACACCCTTGGGAAATTTGGACTTTTCAAAATACATTTTCAAACCCGTTTCTGATTCCGGGGTGCGGGGACGCGACTTCGGCGCGGAGCGGCCCGCGGTGGGGAATCCTTCAGATAATCAACCTGAGAATTTCTAACAACTTTTTTTCCGACAGAAAGTACTTTCTTTTAATACGTTGAGTAGTATGTATCGGGACTTTCAGCAGCTTTGGTCTCAACCAGGCATATCACGAACGTTATGAAAAACTTGGCGACCGTCTCTCCGACGTTGGTAAAACACTTGATTGGCATGTGTTTCGCCCTCTTCTTGAATCCATGTATACAAATAAATCCGGCAAGGGCGGTCATCCCAATGTTGATGTAATTCTCATGTTCAAGATTCAGCTTCTGGAAGTCTGGTATAGTCTGTCTGATCTCGCCGTTAAACGTGAAATCTATGATCGTCTCTCCTTTTGGCATTTTCTTGGATGTCCTGACAAAATACCCGACAACTCAACGATCTGGTTATTTCGGGAGCGCATGTCCGAATCTGGCGTTGATACATTGGTTTGGCAGGAGTTTCAGAGACAACTTGACCTGAAAGGTCTCAAAATTGAACAAGGTATGATCCAGGATGCAACGTTTGTATATGCTGAACCTGGTCATTGTAAGAAAGACACGCCGCGAGGAGAGCAGGCAAAAACACGACGGGATAAAGATGGAAAAATCATGTCCAAGAACGGCAAAATGCACTATGGGTATAAACTTCATACCATCATGGATATGACGCACAATCTTATTCGACGCATTGAAACCACCAAGGCAAATGTTCATGATAGTCAGGTGGATCTGTCAGAAAAAAGGGGAAGTGGTCTATCGGGATCGGGTATATCAGGGAGCAAAATGCAAGGGATATAGTGCCACAATGAAAAGGGGAGCGAGAGGGCATCCCATTGGCATACGAGATAAACTGAGAAATCTGAGAATAAGTAGGAAGAGATCAAAGGGCGAGAGACTCTATGCAGTGATCAAAAATGTTTTTTATGCAGGGTTGGTGAAGGTAACAACACTACAAAGAGTACAAGTGAAAAATATGCTGGCTGCATTTTGTTATAATATCTATCAGGTTAAAACGATTCAAAACAGAGTGTAAATTAAAAAAACGTCAAGGAATAATGGGTATTTTTCCTTTTTTTGGGGGGGGATGAGGATGTAGGGATGTAGGGATGTAGCCAATCTTCCTTAAATCATGATTCGCGTTAAAAATGGATTGATAGATGTTCTCAACCTGGTTTTTCTTCCCCTTCACGGACTGAGGTTCTGGAACATGATCCCAAGTCGAGTGATGAGAGCGGCAAGGATGAAGTAGCCGATTACGATCTGCACCGTAACAAAGATGAGTGCGGGATAATCCAGATTTTTGGTTGCCACATCAGTGATGCTGAACATCATGAGATTGGTCTGCATGACGGCGGTGATGATAGTTGGTGTGTGCAGGACCATAGTATTTGTTCCGACAAGTATCGGGACCGACTGGAGCGGAAGAACAAACTGATATATGAATGCCCAGAAAAATATTCCAGACAAAGAATACGATGACGACACGTTTTGTTGAACTGTCGTAGTCCGTGAGCCCCCAGAAAAGCCGGACGAACGGGTTGATGAAGAGCCTGTCAATTAAGGAAGGAGGGCATTCATGTTTTTCCTTTGCTACTTTTTTTTGTAGAAGATTTTTGGTTTATCATATCACTTTTTCCATTGTATCTCCCGGATATTTCGCTCCAGTTTCGTTCTCAGATTCGGGTCTATACGGGTCGCAGAAAGCGCAGTTCCCGAAAAATCCGTTTTATCATCGATGGAATTTTCTCTAAACAGTGTTTTCCCATCCACGACAGCATAGGTGAAGTCTGCCCCTTCGAGATGTACCTCGCTGAAGTTTGCTCTTTCGAGGTGTGCTTTCCAGAAGAATGCCCCTTCGAGATGTAACTCGTTGAAAAGTGTCTCTTCTAGGTTTGCTTCCCTGAAGTCTGCCTCTTCGAGGTGTGACCAACAGAAGTTTGCCTCTTCTAGGTGTGCATCCCTGAAGTCTGCCCCCTTCGAGGTGTATATACCTGAGATCTGCCTCTTCGAGTTGTGCTAACATTAACCCTGTCCCTTCGAGATGTGCCTCCCTGAGGTCTGCCCCTTCGAGGCGTGCAAACATGAAGTGTGCCCCTTCTAGATGTGCTTCTGCAAAACCCACACCGCGGGCTATGGCCTCCTGGAAATCATATCTAGAGAAATCGGGTCTTATAAAATCAGACCACCACATCACAAGCTCGAAAACATTTTCCGGATCCCACTTCCTATCTGGATATAACCTCTTCCATTCCAATTCCAGATATTCCAGATAGATAGAATTCCACTCGTCTATCTTCTCATTCTCAGCACACTCAACAAGATATTCAAAACTCAACTTTGCATAGGTGAAGTATGCCCTATTTAGGTGTACCTCGCTGAAGTTTGCCCCTTCGAGGCATGCTTTCAAGATGCTTGCCCTTTCTAGGTGTGCCTCAATGAATTTTGCCCCTTCAAGATGTGCTTCTGCAAAACCCACACCGCGGGTTATGGCCTCCCGGAAATCTTTTCTAGAAAAAACGGATCTTTTATAATCAGACCGCCACTTCACAAGCTCGAAAACATTATCTGAATCTCACTTCCTATCGGGATACAATCTCTTCCATTCCGATTCCAGATATTCCAGATAGGGAGCATTCCACTCGCCTATCCTCTCATTCTCCCCACACTCGATAAGATATTCAAAACTCAGCTTTTCATACAGCTCCTGATTCCACCCCTCAGGTCTTTCTTCCATATTAAAATGAATAGTCCTTTCTTCATGATTATCATTACCCAAAATGCCGCGGGAGCACATTTTTTTGGATTATTGTGACGAGAATATTATGCGATTTCACCATCTCGCAAAAAAGCATACCTTTTGCTGAATCAAAAAAGTATGAGGCTAAACAGAAAAACCTGCGTGCTGGTTTATAATAGATGCTATTTCTTTTTGTTTGAAAAGGGGGTGCGGGAGGTCGACTCCGGCGCGGAGCCCGACGCGGTGGAAATATCTTATTTTTCGAGATGAATTGTTAACATATCTCTGTGATTAGGATATCACCACCGCGGGCCGCTCCGCGCCGGAGTCGCGTCCCCGCACCCCCAATAAAAAAAAGGATGATGGCTAAACAGAAAAACCGGCACGCCGGTTTTTCCTTAGTATTTTTCCAGACGGCGTGCGATTCCTGCGTAGGCGAAGCCCAAATGGGCTTTGCCCATTTGAGGCGGCACGCAAACCTTCGGTTTGCACGCATAAGCCGGAGCAGAGCACGACGACGCAAGAAAAATGCGATTCGCGTTAATTCGCGGAGGCGTGCAACCCAAAGGTTTGCGTGCCGCCTCAAACGGACTAGATCCGTTTGGGCTTATTCGCGGTAAAATAATCTCGTGTTTCCACACTCAATAATACTCTTCCCGAATTGGATACTATCCAAACCCGCCAAAACCATACTTCAAAAACCCGCATGGTATATCCACGGCGCATTTCCAGCAGATGCTCGCCCCGTACATCCTCTCATTTTCCTGACACAGCGAAAAACAGACCCGGCGGTCGAACCCGTCCTCGGTCAATGCTCCCGTCGGGCAGTTTTTCACGCACTTCAGACATTTGCCGGTCAGCTTATATAAACACCGCTCCACTTTCTCCGGCAGATCCAGCATAATGGGAAGATCCGTTACGAGGGACCCTAACCGGCCGCACGAAGCGACCCGGGTGATCAGAAGATTGTTCAGACAGAACTTCCCGAGACCCGCGATCTCTGCGACGTGCCACTGTGACCAGCAGCTCATCAGGATCTCTTTATCCATATGCACGGCGTTTTGTGCAAAAACGGCGCGATATCCGCAATACTTGAAATGATCGATCAGAGCGGCGTTCATTGACGCGATCAGCCGGTTCGTTTCCACATAACACTCGGCCCACCGCTGCGAAGCGTATAGTCCGGAGACATTCGAGAGGGCGACCTCCTTTTGGAATGGTAAAAATAGGATATGACGACCGTCGGATCGGAAAGGATCTCGGCCGGCATCAGATGTCCCGGCATCACGACGTTTTTCAGGGCCGGAAACATCGGGGACCCGCAGTCGGTAAATCCGACCAGCGGTTTTCGCAAGTAGGGAGCGTCCTTCACATACGCTTCGATGAAGGATGTGACCTCTTCCCGCATCAGCCTACTCCTTAAAGACCATGTCCAGGAGATCGACCGCCTGGATAAGTCCGTAGGAACCCTTCGCCTGCACCTCTTTTTCGCTGTAGACCTGGACATCGTCCGGCTCGCCGAGACCGCGGATCGCGAACGGGACCGGGTCGTTCGTGTGGGTCTTTTTCGCGATCGGCGTCGGGTGATCGGGCATCAGCATAATGCAGCCGTCGAAGTTGTCGAGGATATACCCGATCGCCTTGTCCAGATTCTCGATCGCTTTGATCTTTTCTTCCAGACTTCCGAGGTGTCCTGCCTCGTCGGTTGCCTCGACATGCATATACACGAAGTCCGCATCGCCGTTCGCGGTCTCGACTGCCGCCTGGGCTTTTCCAAGGAAGTTCGTGTCGAGGTAACCGGTTGCTCCGGGGACCGTGACGACTTCCATACCGGCGCATTTTGCAAGGCCGAACAGTAGATCAACTGCCGAGATGACCGCTCCTTTCTTATGATATTTTTCGGAGAATGCCGGCATCGCAGGCTTCGATCCTCCGCTCCAGGGCCAGATCTTCGTCACCGGATTTTTCCCTGCGGCGATGCGCTTTTTATTTACCGGGTGGTTCTCAAAGGCATCGTAGGCCCGAACGATGAAGTTCATCAGACGCTCGGCGTCCTCTCCTTTCGGGAGATAATCATTGATGACCTCGCCGACGATGTCATGGGGAGCGGTCGTTTCAGATCCTTCCCCGTTTGGAAGCATCATGACATTTCTGTAGGAGACGCCGGAGTACCATCCGGCTTCAGGGATCTTCTCTTTGAGAGCGTCGAACAGTTCTGCTCCCTCGGCACTGGAGATGTGGCCGGCCGCAAAATCCTTCATCTTCCCGTTCTCGACCGTGACCAGATTACACCGGTAGGCAAGGTCACCCTCCTTAAAGGGGATCCTCATGCTGAGCGCTTCGATCGCTCCGCGGCCTGTATAGTATTTCATCGGATCGTAGCCGAGGATCGACATATTGGCAACGTCCGAGCCGGGGGACAGCGAATCGTCCACCGTTTTGAGCATGCCGCATCTGCCTTCGCGGGCGATCCTATCCATATTGGGTTTATTTGCCACTTCGAGCGGGGTCTTTCCGCCAAGTTCTGCAAGAGGCTCATCTGCTGCACCGTCAGCCAGAATAAGAATATATTTCATGGAAATCTCACTTATATATCTGGTCGTTATCTGAATAAATTACTTGGTTGCGACACAGAGAGAACGAACGCTAATTATGGAAGGCACGTCCAATACATAAGATAAGTATGGATATTATCAGAGGGGCGTGCATGGCGGTCGCCGACAGCGTGCCGGGAGTTTCCGGCGGGACGATCGCATTTTTACTTGGATTTTATGATAAGTTCATCTCCTCAGTGGATGATCTTCTTACCGGGAAGATGACAGAACGAAAGGCTGCGTTCCCGTTTCTGTTCAAACTTGCCGTCGGCTGGGCCGCTGCATTTCTCATCTGCGCCGTGATCCTCGCAAATCTTTTCGATACCTATGTGTATGAAATAAGTTCGGTTTTCATCGGGCTGACCGTCTGCGCCGTTTCTATCGTGGTGATGGAGGAAAAAGAGATCCTCAAAAGACATTATCTGCAAAGTATCTTTGCGGTGATCGGCGTCGCGGCCGTACCTCTTCTGATGTACTTTAATTCGGTGACCAGAGAAAGTTCAGTCGATCTGACACAGATTTCTCCCCAGCTCGGCCTGTTTCTTTTCATTGCAGCGATGCTTTCGATCTCGGTGATGGTTCTCCCGGGAATTTCAGGCTCGACGATGCTTCTGATCATGGGACTTTACGTCCCGCTGATCTCGGCAGTGAGTGCGGTAGTCCATCTACAGTTCCAGTATGTGCCGATGCTGATCGTTTTCGGCCTTGGGATGATCACGGGGCTCGTTTTTATCGCGAAACTTCTGCGGCATTGTATCGAAAAATACCGCTCGCAGACGATCTATCTCAGCATCGGGCTTCTGATCGGCTCACTGTATGCGATCGTTCTCGGGGCGACCACGCTTGACGTCCCAAGACCCGCAATGAGTTTTGATACATTCAGCATCCTGTTCTTTTTGGTCGGCGTCGCAATCCTTGCCGGTCTGCAGTATATGAAGAAGAGAGCAGAGAAGAAATTGGCGTAAAAAACGGCACTGACTTTTTTTTCAAAATACTTTTTTTATTCACGATCTCGCAAAAAGTATGCCTTTTGCAGAAGCAAAAAATAAGATAGCTCCACCGCGGGACGCTCCGCGCCGAAGTCGCGTCCCCGCACCCCAATACAAAAAAATGAAAAAAAGAAAAACCGGCACGCAAGCAAGGGTCGAAGACCCGAAGTGGAGAGCAAATCTTTGATTTGCGAACGGGTTTTTCCAACAGCATTTTTCCAGACGGCGTGCGATTCCTGCGGAGGCGATCAGCCGGAGCAGAGCACGACGACTGGAAAAATGCGATTCGCGTTAATTCGCGGAGATTCGCGGTTAAATAATCTCATGTATCCACATCCTGCGATACTCTCTCCCGAGAGAGAGAGAATAAATGGACAACAACTGTTAGATGAAGTCGCAAAAAATGAAAAACCCAAACTCAGATTGATAAAATAGGGAAAGAGTAGAATTCTTCACTCTGCGAGAGTTGCCCGGATCGCACGCCGAACACTCTCTTCGGAGGTGATCTCCGGGTCCCAGCCGAGCGACTTCAGTTTGTCGAAGCCGAGTCTCATCAGCGGGACATCCCCGACCCATCCTCGATCGCCGCCGGTGAAGTTGAACTTCACATTTTCCAGTCCCATCTCATCGACGATCAGCTCAGCGATCCTTTTTACATTGACCCAGTCTTCCGATCCGATATTGAAAAAGTTGAAGGTATCATCCGAGACCTCGGGTGCGAAGATCATCGCCTTCACACAGTTTTCGACGGCAAGATAGGATTTGCTCTGTCTTCCGTCGCCGAGGATCTCCAGTTCCTTAGGGTTCGCTCTGAGTTTCTGCACGAAGTCATAAATGATCCCGTGCTTGCTGCGGGCGCCGACGATGTTTGCAAACCGGTAGACCCAAGCCTTCCAGCCGTAGGTCGTCGCATACGACGAGATCATCGCCTCGCAGGCAAGTTTGCTTGCCCCGTACACCGAGATCGGAATCATCGGAGAGTAGGTCTCGGGCGTCGGGATCACCGATGCTTCGCCGTACACGGTAGAGGTCGAGGTGAAGACGATCTCTTTTACGTCATACTCCTTCATCGCTTCGAGAACTGTGACTGTCGCCGTGACATTGTTCTCATACACCTCAAAGGATTTGCGTGCGGATCCGCGGACATCCGGATCGGCGGCGATGTGATATACTCTGTCGGCGCCGGCGAAGTGCTTCTGCCAGCCGTCTTCAAGCAGATCGGCCTGAACAAAGGTTATATCTGCAAGGTTCTTCTCGATATTGGCCATTCTTCCGGCAACCATCGAGTCGATCACGGTGACCTGATGATGGTTTTCGACGAGGAGATCCACCAAATGCGAGCCGATGAATCCCGCTCCTCCGGTGACGATACAATTCATAGATTTCTATTGGTTTTTTTGTATGATAAGGGAGACGGAATACCTCCCACTCATGATATTTTGCGGAGTTGTAAGTACCCCTAAGAGAATGTTTATTGTGTATCAACGCCTATTTCGTGACAGTGGCAACATTCCTTGATGTCTTCTGGGACTATTTTTCCGGAAAGACGCTCCCTGCTCCGACACTGATAGGTTCTGCTTTAGGTCTGGCCATCGCAATTCTTTTGACCATCATTGTGAGCATGTTCATTCTTAATACCTACGGGGGCGGGGCGTATATCATAAAAATCGTCGGACTGACCGCCAGTTCCGATAATCAGCAGATCGAGCTGGAGCTTGTAAGCGGCAAGGACATGGAAGGTCTTGCACTGCTGGAGGTATATATCAACGGGATCAAGGCCGAGCCGGTCAATCTCCCGGAAACCTACAGTCCGGGAATCAGGATCACGTATAATATTCCTCCGAACATAGGCGATACGATATACTCGGTGCTGGTGGTCGGGACGTTTAAAGATGGTGTCGTCGCAAATCTCTATAATTCCACAACGGCAGGGTGAAGAGGCCCCGCCCCGGATCACTTCTCTTGTATTTTGCGGAACGTCCAGTCAGCCGCATAGGTTGCGGGGGTCCCGTCCTCCATCTGATACACCTGGCCGACAGTAAATGCGGGCTGGGCCTCCCCGGTGGAACCGGATTCGTTTTCCCCACGAGGCTCCGCAGGAGCGGACTACTGTTTTGAAGCAGGCTTTTTGGCGAATTTGTGTTCCAGTTTTGTAAAAACAATGACGAGGATGAGACAGATAAGGATGAAGCCGATTATGCCTGCGAGGCCGGTCAGTTCAAATCCGGAAATATCGATCATTTCTTAATGTTATTGGACCGGGCAGACTTATACCTTATCCGGGTAGAGTTTTGCGATCAGTTCCCGGGATACTCTGCAGCCTTCCGACTTGGCGATTTTGGCTAACGCCGAGGATATGCCGCTGCCGTACTGCATGGCTTTTTTCGGTCTCCAGGCGACCTCTTCCGGTAGATGTTTGGCAGCGACGTTTCGAAGGGCGATCTTTCGAAGGTCGCCTTTCACCAGTTCTTCGGGGCTGAACGCTTTGGAGGCACGCACGACCCGCTCGTCCATAAAGGGCAGGGAGTACCAGACGCCGAAATGCGAGGCAACCGCCGCATCCCTTTCCCGCTGCAGGGAGAGGCCGGCAAAGTCGGCGGCAAGATCTGCACGGAGATCGGTCGATCTGCCGTATCGTGCATACCCGCCGAACAGTTCATCAGCTGCCTGGCCGGTGAGGATTCTTTCCGCCCCGGTTTCTTTTGCGAGAGCGGCGATGAAGTAGCCGGTTACCGCGATCTCGACTTCGAGCGGGGTGACCCGCGGGATGATCCTAAGAACCTTGTCGAGCGCCTCTCGAAGATCATCCATGCCGATCTCTTTTACGGTAAACGGGAGGTCCAGAATCTCGACGATCTTTTCAGCAGCAGCTAAATCATGCGAACCTGAAAGTCCTACGGCGATACAGGGACGCCCGGCAAGGGCTGCGACGAGGGATGAGTCCACGCCACCCGAAAGCGTGGTCACGGCGTCATCGGATGCCCGGAGCGAAACGGCCGTCCGGATCGCTTCATCGAGCAGCATGTCAGGAACCAAAGGTTCGGCGGTGATGATCTGCTTCCCTTCAGGATTCCCAGGCATGATGTGGTATTTGTCCCGGATGAAGGCATCATCCATCTCCAAAAGAAACTCGCCGCCGCATGCTGAAAGCCTGGCTGCGGAAAAGGTTTCGATCTCGGCATGGTCGAGCAGCCGGCCGTTCTCTTCCATCCAGCCGGTAAGCTGCATTCAGTACCACCGCTGGAGATTGTCGAACTCTTCTGCGATGCAGTTTCGCATCATTTTTTCCAGAGCTTTCATATCGATCTGCGGCGTGCTTTTTTCTTCGATGAGTTTCTGCATAATCCGGATCGCTTCACTGATGTCTTTGGCATATCTGCCGGTGATCTCGATCGCGTCCTCGGAGATGCGTACGACTTTCGTTGCCATGCTATATCTTATATTCGGAGCCCGATGATTTATATGTAACATTTTGTAACTGGACACTCACCAAAATGTTACAGAATGTAACATATCCGAAAAACTGCGTTACGATTTGTAACAATATAAAATACAGGATTCTAAAAAGGTGAAAAGATACGCAAAGTGGAGATTGGGTTTTACCCTCCACCCATTGGGCTGGCTCACCCGCAAATGTTTATATCCATCCGTTATAAGTTTTGAATCTATCGCCTTCTTTTCAGGCGCGGTTATCGCAATCAAACAACAAATGAAGGGGCATCATTGCTTTTTGATCGCCGCGGGATTTCTCCGGGCGTAAACCTTAATGGCATAACTCAAGAGCACATGCCAAACATTTTATCTCCAATTGATTAATACACCCACAACTACATAATACTATCCTTTGAGAACAAAATTAAAATTAATTATCAAATAATATCGAACAAATATCAAAAATCAAGAAAAATAATATTTATATATCTTCTAATCATCAAATTTCGAAATCAACGCCGTACATCCGCTTCGGCACCGAACCGTGAACACGCCACATATCCTCAGGATTTACTGCGCCTTCCTGAAGCAGCTTTTGCATCCTGCGGGGAACCGACCGCGGACCGTTCACCGCACCCGGCCGTGAAAGATCGTCCATGTAATCACTCTCGAGCGTGAAGTCCCGTTTCTCTGCAAACCACTGATTCAAAAACGGCTCTCTGACCGTGATAGATGGATGGAGCGGCGTCTCGCAGGTCGCAAAATGCTTCACGACCCGGGATGGATCCATCCCGCAGGATTTTGCCATATCCGGCACGTCCTCGCATGGGCCCGACTCGGCATGGATCTGCAGAGAACAGCCGAGCTCGCCCGACAGCGTTAGGGCTCTTTCAAGGATGCGGTTTGACGCCTCCCAGACCTCTGGGGTCACCGGATAATGCGGTCTGCCGGATTTCAGCCCGATATATGTGCCTTCGCGGACATACTCGGCGGCAACGTCCAACGCCCCGCACATCAGCTCCTCGGCGGCAGAAAGTCCGAGCCTTTCTGCGAGCCGCCCGATCTCGGCCGGGTGGACGCCCGCGACCGGATAACAGACGCATCCGAGTTCGTTCACCATTGCCGAAACCGTCAACAGTTCATCGAACACATGACGGTAATCCGTGGGCGTGACCGGTGTAACGCCGCACGACCAGGAGGGAAGCGAGACGAGCACGATGTGCGTCCCGCCGGAACGCATGAACTCTTTCACGACCGACGGGCCGACACCCGTCCTCCGGTTGATATGGAAATGATCGTCCAGGATCGGAAATTTTTCCATTACTCGATGATCTTCATCAGCGGATAGCCGTTCTCGAACTTCAGGCTTGCACGGCAGACCGCGTCGCCGTACTTCGTTTCGATAACGGCATCGTACATCGCCCCGGTAAGTTCCGAGTAGCCGAACGGATTTTCATTCATTAAGGATTTGTCCAGCCTGACCGTGATCTTCGTCACATACGGCTGAAGAGAGACCGCACTTTCGATTGCGGCCTCAACAATCTCTGCGGTCGAACGTGAGATGGGCATTCCCACAAACTGGTGGTAAAGCGCCCCGAGTTTGATTGCCGCTTCGAACACGGCGTTTTCTCTGTCTGTTGCCATTTGTTTTACCTCATGGGTGCGGTGAACTTGATAAGGCCGTTCCTCGGCTGGAACACTTCCCCGTCCATCCTCATTCTTTCGAGAATGTGTTCCACCTCATCCCTCTTATAATGATACTTGTTCTCCATCGTTTCCATGATCTGATCAACCTTCGCGACATGGTCGTCGCTTGCCTGGATCAGCGTCTCGATCGTCTCTTTGAGTTCGCGGCGGATCGCACGGCCCGAACGGGATGTCCCGGTGGTGATCTTGTCGATGTCGAGAGAGCCGGTCTTCGCATCGTAGGCGACCTGTCTCAGACAGGCGTCCACAATTTTGACCACACGCTCCGCATCCTCCTGCTCCACTTCGTCGGCGAGCCTGACCCGGGCGCTCGCTTCGGCGAGCCGGACTAGCGCTTCCAGCTGACGGGCGGTGATCGGGACCGGCTTGTCGGAGTTTTCGTAGGCGACGCTTCGAAGGCTCTGATAATACTGGACGAGAACTTCCTTCGCCTCTTCTTTGAGAAGCGGGAAGCAGTTTCGTTTTGCGTAGGCCAGATACTTGCGGAGCATCGCGGCGTCGATCTCAGGCGTGACCGGGGCAAGTTCGCGCTGGAAGTACTCGTCGTCCGCTCCCGGAATCGGATACTTCTTGTGCCGCATCAGTTTTTCACCGGCCGAGTGGGCCTTGATGATATGGCGGGCGATATTCAGATCTCTGGTTGCGTCCGGCTGATCCTTCATGATAAAAATCAGATCGAAACGGGAGAGAAGCGACGGCGGCATGTTGATCTGTTCGGAGATGTTGGCATATTCGTCGAATCTGCCGAGTTTGGGGTTTGCGGCTCCAAGCAGGGAACAGCGGGTCCTTAGCGTGGCATTGATCCCGGCCTTTGCGATGGAAACCGACTGCTGCTCCATTGCTTCGTGCAGGGAGGAGCGGTCGTCTTTCTGCATCTTGTCCATTTCATCCACCGCGGCGATACCTTTGTCCGCGAGAACAAGCGCTCCGGCCTCAAGCGTCCAGCGGCCGTCTCCAAGATCGTCTTTCACGGCGGCGGCCGTCAGACCTGCAGATGAGGCGGATTTTCCGGACGTGTAGATACCACGCGGAGCGAGCTTGATGACGTAGCGAAGCAACTGTGATTTTGCAATACCCGGGTCACCAACTAAGAGGATATGGATATCGCCTCGAAGACTGGATCCGTCCGGCATTTCCTTTGGGATCCCGCCGAACATCTGGAGAGCGATAGCCTCCTTGACCTCGTCGTTTCCGTAGATGGTCGGGGCGATCGATCTGGCGATCTTCCCGTACACGCCGGGATCGGCGGCCATATCTTTGATCGTGACCTCGTCCTCTTCGGAGATTTTGACCTCTTCGAACTCCTTGATTGAGATCTCGATCGAGTTGCATTCGATGTAGAGATCGAAGACGGTGCTTTTCTGACCGCCTACGACTCTCTGCACGCTGCGGAGGATGCCGTTTACGATCACGCGGTCACCCGGCGAGACTTTTCCGCAGAGATCGTCGATCGTGTCGATGTCGATGTTCTGGGGCTGCTCGCCGCCGCGAAGTCCTTCGGGCGTCTCTTGGACACGGAGTTTCTGCGAGTCGATGAAGGTCGATTTGCTCTGCATGAGTTCGAGCTTTTTCAGCGTACACTCAGCGTGCCCGCACATGTCCGGTTCGGAGTAGGAACCATACTCCTGTTTTTTGTAGGTGATATGCCCGTTCACGCACCGGAACGCTCCGGTGACGAGCCTGGGGCGGACCTCGGTGACCCGGCGCACGATCCCGTCGATGCTGATGAATTTATTGATGTCTTCGGCCCGGATGTCCCGGATCTGGGTCTCTCGCGGGAGGCGGACGAACCGTATATTGACTTTCCCGATTATGATGTCGGAGATGTCGTTTCCTTCGACATCTTTGCCGGTGATGAGGCGCGACGTCCTAATCGCGTCTTTGACGTCCTCTAAGGTCTTTCCAGGGTGTTCGAGGAGTTCGTCGGCGAGAACGACGCCGATCTTTCCGTGTTTTTCCAGAACGCCGTAGTCTATTTCAAGGGAACGTTCGCTTGGATATTCACGGGATATCTTATTGAGCTCGCTTTTGTATTTCTTTTTCAGAAACCCGGTCCACTCCTCGACCCGGTCTACAACTTCCAGTTCAACAGCCATGCTCCTCCATAACGTTATAGTTTGGCGTGACGGAATATGAATCTGTCATGACGTCAGCACTGGGTTGAGTCTGTCCAATTGATAAGTCAATCCATTGGACAGAGTTTTTTTTGATCGAGATAACTTCACCTAGGAATATCATGATTCAACCGTTTCACTATTGACATGGGATTGGGGGGGGAATCTGCCAAATCAGACTTCTTTAGACTTCTTATCGATAATTTGCAAAATTCATATTCTGAAATCTATTCTGTAAATGGGCTAACATCAATAATTGGAACTTTATAAAATTCATTATTGCAGAGAGCGCTCTGTTGTTTTTCTTGCAATGCACCACATCAAATTTGACGGTTTTTTTGAGGTGTGCATGCTTACGTTCGCACGTTCCCCGCCTTTTCATAGCATCTTTTACCTCCCTTCCATGAAGAATAGTCTGATTTCTGAGATATGCTCCTACCATCTCCCGTTTAACATTCTTACAGAGAAATACCAGTTTTTCTGTAAGAGACATTTGGGCATTTCCTCCTTTTCTCCAGAACGTATTGATCTGTTTTATTATGGTCTTCTCTGAACCTAATTGGGACAACTGCGCGTCAGATCTCAGTTGAATAAGGGGTTTTGCATGAAGTTTCTCAAATATTAACGTGTGTAGCTCTAGGGAGTCATATCCCGCATCCATCAATACACGATCACAGGATACGCCGAGAAGTTCGGCAATCTGAATCAAAAAATGCGCATAGGTTTTGTCATTCTCCGTTCCTTCTGAATGAATCATAAACAAGGGATAAGCCCCCAGATTCAAAATATGTGCTTTATCCATTTTAACCTGATAATGAGGGTTAAACAGACTATTGGGACAATAACGGCTTGCAACTAAAGGAGTGGAATCGATAATTACCTCGGTTTCAGATTTGAGGAAATGGACAATCTTTTTGCTTATCAAAAACATAAGAACTTCCATATCCTCCTCACCTAAGCGATATTTCACAAAGTAATGCAACGTACTTGGCGAAGGTAACCAGAGTGGTGATTTTGCCGGAAGAGGGTGGCTGAGATCTTCTTGCGTTATTTTACGCCGAATATGACGATAGGCTATTCTGCGATAAGTCATGACAACAGTCAGTTTTATCAGAAAATCAATGGGATAATGAAAATAATAGCGAAGATGAGGTGAATAATAAGTTTGTTCGATTTTTCGTACAATGTCACTAATGTTGAGCAGGGACATGAGCCAGCAAATGGACATATCCGGACGGATGACTCCATTGTTGAAAATACGTTCGTATTCGTCTTGAAATTCAGACATACCACTCGGCGCAGGGATACATAAAGGTATTGTTACCCTCCAAAAAAGTCGACAAGAGTAAATGGGGGATGAGTTTATATCACAGAATCCACGATTGGACAGACTCTTTCTGTCGGATGGACATAATATCGCTTAAGGTGATGCAGGAAATGCCGCATCGAGTGCAGCGGTCTTCTGACTTTTATGCAGTTTGTCAGCCCAGGGAAGTTCACGTACCGAGGCAGACGCCTTTGCCATTTCAAAAAACGCATTTGCCTCCTCAAGACGGCCGAGTTTCAGCAGATCATACGCGATCCCAACCCAGGTATCGGCATGAACACTGCGAAGGTCAAGCGCCTTGGTATAATACGTGATCGAAGCATCATACAGCCCGAGATTCGTGAGATGATCCGCCATCTGCACAAGAAACGCGAAATCACGAGGATCAAAGCGTGCCGCCTCATCAAACTGCTCGAGTGCTCCGGGCGTATCATTCAGCTTATAGAGGGTCTCCCCCAGCCGCAGATGAATCTGGGCATTTTCTTCATACGTGAGAGCCTGCAGAAATGTCTCTTTTGCTTCATCATATCTCTCGCACCGGAAAAGGGCATCGGCATATTTGAACCAGGCGGATGCATCAGGATGCTCGTCAACCACTTTTTTACGCAGAATCAGCTCTTTGCCGGTGCACATTTCCTCTTCGGAATGTCTATTTAGATGATGATGGACAGTGGCCATGCGTTTATAAAGTCCTGGTTCGTCTGGATGGCTCAATGAAAGAAGCGTATAGAGAACAAGAGCCTCATCATATTTTCCAAGATACCCAAGCATATCCCCTACCAGATATTGATGACGCAGATTGCCCGATATTTTCGCAGCCTTTTCAAAGAGGATTTTTGCATCCGAAAACTGGTGAATATGTGCATAAGCCGAGCCGAGAGCCACAAGATACTCCGGATTGTCCGGGTCATAACTCAGAGCCGAATCGTATGCATCAATCGCATCATAGAAGTTTTTTTGGGCAGTGAGAACATCCCCCAGAAGTATCCAGACGGAAGAATTCGTGGGATCTTCTCCCAGATATTTGCGATAGAGCTGCTGTGCTGCATCATAATCATGAAGAACGGTTTTCTCTTTGGCACTCAGAATCAAAGATGAATCTGCCATATCAGGTATTATTGACAGTAACAGAGGATATACCTGACGTCTTGAAAATAGAATTACGCCGTCATCCGATTCGCTGACAGGGAAAAGTGATAGCCGAAAAATATGATTCAATGTTCCTTTCAGAAAGGAAAATCAGGTGCCGGTCAGTTCCCTGATCACGGCAATAAAAGTATTCACTTCGTTTTCGGTATTATAGAATGAGATGCACGCACGTGCCGTACCTTTTTCTGCAGAAAGATACCGCATAAGCGGCTCTGCGCAGTGCATACTCGATCTGATCTCGATCCCGTGCTCGTCGTCCAGCCACTCGGTGATCTCGTGGGATGCAAAGCCTTCGACCGTGAAGGAGACAACGCCGATACGCCGGTCTTTATCCCTGCACGAGTAAAGGGTAACGCCGGGGATCGCGGCAAGTCCGTCGATTAACATATCGGTGAGTTTTCGTTCATGGGCTTCGATATGGTCCATACCGATGCCGGAAAGGAATTCAACTGCTGCGCCGAGTCCGATGCCGCCTGAAACATTCGGCGTGCCGGCTTCGTATTTATGATATCCTTCGGCCGGCACGTATCCGGTGTCAGTAACGCTCTCGACCATGCCGCCTCCAAGCAGCAGGGGTTCAAGGATCGGCTCCCTCATCCAGAGAAAACCGGTTCCCATGGGATCAAACATCTTGTGCCCCGAGAATGTGAGGAAATCCACGCCGAGTTTCTCGACATCGACCGGCATTCGCGTAACCGACTGGGCTGCATCGACCGCAAGCAGCGAGCCATACTTTTTGTAAAGCCACGATATCTCTTCTACCGGCGTGATCGTTCCCGTAACGTTCGAAGCATGCGTCACGGCGATGAGCTGGACGGATGCATCCATCGCCGCTACGAACTCTTCCATGTTCAGCGTCAGATCGTCGTTAAGTCCGACGATGCGGAGTGTGACTCCGTCCGCTTCAAGCGCCCGCCAGGGAAGAAGGTTCAAATGGTGTTCGAGTGGTGTTCGAGTGGTGTTCGAGGATCGTCGTTATGATCACGTCACCTTCCCTGAACGAAAGACCTCTGGCGATCATGTTGACCGCTTCTGTGGTGTTTTTCACAAACACCGTGGTTCCAGCGGATCCGTTGATGAATTATGCGACCTTTTCGTGAGCATGCCAGTATTTCTGGGTCGCTATCCTCGTCAGCCGTTGGACGCCGCGTCCAACGTTTACACGATACTGTCGTTCAAACTCGTCAGTCGCCGCAAGCACGCACTCGGGCGACCAGGTCGTCGCTCCTTTGTCGAAGTACATCAGGTCGCCCATCATAGGAAATTCGCTGCGAAGTGTGTCCCAGTCAGGTTCGGGTATTTTTTCCGGTTCCGGTTCTGCCTGGATCCGGTCTTCGACGACGTCTGTCGCTTTGCCGGCCGGCATAAGATGGGCGACCGAAGCGGGCGTGCTTCATCTGATTTTTTTTCTCCGTCAGATCAAGGCCCGCTGCTTTGACGAGCTCCTGCATCTTCGGCGGGAGCTCATTCCAGCGCCAGAGACCCCAGGTAACGAACTCGGGCGGGAGACCGCGTTCATCCGCCCATCGCGTGAGGAACTCATGCCAGCGGTCCGCCATCTCCGGGTGGGTAACGCGAAGCGTTTCAAGCTCCGACTCGAGCATCGCCGGACAAAGATAGCAGCCGATGCGTTCATATCCCCGTTCGTAGAGCGGATTGCAGGGGAGCTCTCTGAGCCAAAGATAGAAGAAAACGTCCAACGCCCGCCACGATCTGATTGGCGAGAGGTTCAACTGCAGAGGATTCGTCGGGTTCTGACTGAGGGCTTCGAGCGACGCCCGGCTCCAGGACTCATACCAGCGGTTTCCCTGGATCGTCAGACACTCCCCGATTTCATTCAGATGGACTTTGAGCGGATTGAGTTTGAGAAGTTTGCAGCACCAGCGGTGATCCTTTCCCGGCGGGCCGGCCTTTTCCACGGCCTGCCAGAAGTCGCCGGCCTTTTGGATGAGTTCAACATCTTGGGACTTGACGAACTCGATGGTTTCCGGGAACTCGAGGCCGGTGTCGATGAAAAACGCCTCGGTCACGCCGGCTTTTTTCGCGATGTTCCATACGGCCGTGCTGTCTTTTCCTCCGGAAAATGAACATTTGATCCTTGGTTTGAGCGGTGCATTCTGTCTGATCTCGCGAACGGCATTCCGCTCCATGTTTTTGATGTGGAACGCATTCTTTTCGACCGCGTCCTCCCACGACGGATTCGGCAGGGATTTTATCGGTGAAACGCTGTTGAGCTCTTTTATTCTGACTGCTCCTTCTTTAAGGATGCCGGTTCCGTATTTATTTTTGTACCGCAGAATGACAACGCCGTCGGAAATCCCGGTAGTATTGACTTTGACCTTTTTTCCTCCGAGTCTTCCTTCCGGCAGTCCGGGTGCGTCCTTTTCCAGATCGATGATCCCCTTATTAACTTTGCCGATCAGATAAGACAGCGCCTCTGCTTCGAGATCGAGATTGAACTTTCTTGCGACTGGATCGAACCAGAGCCAGGCAAACCGTACTCCGTTTGCAATGACGAGATCATTACGGTCGAGTCCTCCGGCTTTGTTCAGAACGAGGATCTTCGGCAGGGTCACCGCGTCCCCGAACCGTATTTTTATGAGCGAAGAGATGAGGTCATGATCGGTCTTTAAGGCAGGACGGACATCATACGGTTGCTGGAGGGAGATCTTAATGCTCTCACTTCTGCAGGCGCAGGTCTTTGCGAGGAGAGGGATATTGCAAACTGGACACCAGTAGAGGCATTTGGTCACGAAGTCGTCGGTTTCCTTGATATAGTATCCGGGCTTGAGCTCCTTTTTCGGAACAGGTTTCTTTTCTCCCCTTGTACGTGCGGGTTTTTCTGCCTTCTTTCGGTAATGCGGTTTCTTATATTCGTGCGGCACGATGCGTATCTATTTGTTTTCCGGGATGAAAAAGAACTGCCCCGGGAACGCGGTCCGCGTCTCACTACCCACAGGACAAACTCATTACCAAAGAAAACCAATACTAGTTTTACTATGGCAATACATCCGATAGATTTCCGTTACGGAACTCCTGAAATGAAACGTGTGTGGAGTGAAGACAACCGGTTCACCTGCATCGTCCGCGCCGAGGTGGCGCTGGCCCATGCTCAGGGAGTCGTCGGGATGATCCCGGCGGAGGATGCGGCGATCATCGATAAAAACGCCCTTTCAGCGTCACGCGTCCGTGCAAAAGAGATCGAGGCGGAGATCAGCCACGATACGATGGCAATTACCCGGGCGGTTGCCGAGGTCTGCGGGGATGCGGGACGCTGGATCCATTACGGGGCCACCTCGAACGATATTCTGGATACGGCGACCGGTCTTCAGCTCAAAGAGGCGTATGATCTTCTGGAAAAGAAGCTATCAACGCTGATGGGCGTATTTCTGAAACGTGCCGAGGAGACGAAAAATCTGATCTGCATTGCCAGGACCCACGGTCAGCAGGGCTTGCCGACGACCTACGGCCTCCGGTTTGCAATCTGGGCATCCGAGGTCTCGCGGCATCTTATCAGACTTAGAGAGAGCCGGCCGCGTGTGGTCGTCGGGCAGATGACCGGAGCCGTCGGCACGATGGCTGCTATGGGCGAACACGGTATTGAGGTCCAGGCGGAGATGATGAAGTATCTGGGCATTGATTCGGTGGATGTCTCGTCCCAGGTCATCTCGCGAGATCGGTATGCCGAGTATATCTTCCTGCTCGCAAACATCGCAACGACGCTGGACAAAGTCGGCATAGAGGCCCGGTCCCTGCAGAGAACGGAGATCGGCGAGTTGGAAGAGTCCTTTTCCAAAAAGCAGGTCGGATCTTCCACGATGCCTCACAAGAGAAATCCGATCAAGAGCGAGCAGGTCTGCGGTCTGGCACGGATCGTCCGCGCCATGGTCGAACCGGCCCTTCTGAATAATACCCTCTGGGACGAACGTGATCTGACGAACTCGTCGGCCGAGCGGATCACCTCCATTGAGACCAGCATTCTGTGTGATCACTGTCTGCAGGTGATGACGGGAGTCATCGAGAATCTGACCATCAACACGGAAGCGGTCGAACGCAATCTCAGATATCTGCACGGCATCAATCTTGCCGAGTCGGTGATGATCGAACTGACGAAGCGCGGGATGAAACGTCAGGATGCCCACGAAATCATCCGCGAGGCAAGCATGGAGGCGCTTTCTGCAAAGATGCCGCTTTCCGAGATTCTTGCGGTAAAGTCGGAGGTCACCGAGTATGTTTCGGCCGAAGAGATTGCAAAACTGCTCCAGCCCGAAAATTATGCCGGTCTTGCAGGCGTTCAGGTGGAAAATCTGATTCGAAAACTGGTGCCTTACTGCACGCTGTAATATATTTTCTACAATTTTTTGAAAAAAGTTTTAAAAGTTTTATTTGACCGCCTTCACTGTTTCTTTCAAAACAGCAGGGCCAGCCCCGTAAACCGCGTTCCCGACAATGATCGTGTCGGCATACTGCCCCATCTCCGCAGCTTTTTCGCCGGAGTTGATCCCCCCGCCGTAAAAGACGCGGGTTGTTGAAAGAGCCTCGGAAACGGCACGGGTAACCGCCGGATCGCCGTACATCCCGCTGTACTCGATGTACAACACGGGCATCGAGTAGTATTTCTCCGCAACGATGCCATATGCCGCCACCTCAGCCGGAGTAAGATCGCATTTAGCCCGAGTCAGTTTGCCCACCGACGAGTTCGGATTCAGAACCACATACGCTTCCTGCACGACTTTGTCCCACAGGATATCGGCATGCTGTGCCCACTCTTTGTGCATTCCGGTGATGAATGCCGGATGACCCGCATTGAATACGCTTGGGACGAACACGTAGTCGATCCCTTCGAATCTCGCACATGAGGGATCCGCCGGTTCGACGGTGAGCGGGAGACCCGCATCCCGAACATTGTCGTACAGTTCAGCGAGGTTTTCGGGAGTAACGTCAAGCGTTCCAGAAAGCATGAGGGCATCGGTTTCGCTTGCTGCGATCTCTGCGATCTCTTCTTTGGTTATGACCTTGTCTGGGTCAAGCTTCGTGATGTGGCGCCAGGTTTGCCAGTTCATTTTTCTACCACCTTTTTTGCATACTTTTGCAGATTAACAATCTGTTTTTCATCGATCCCGGTAACCGTTGCGAGAGTTTTCGCATCGGCCTTTACCAGCAGATCCGGGCTGTAGACGCTGGCGAGTGCAAGCGAGGTCAGAAGTTCGGGCTCGGCTTTTTTTCTGAGCGGAGCAATGCCCTCCTCGAAAGCGGCTTTGCTGATCTTCTTCGGACACGGCCGGTAGAGTTTTTCTGCAACCAGCTTCTGATGATTGCAGATCGTCGTGACCGACACGCCGGTCGCAAGCGACAGACCGGCAGGATGGACCGAGATGAACTTCTCCGGATCATCGAATCCCGCATTGACGTACTTCTTCAGCGTGATCGCTGGAACGCCGTACTCCTTCATGCGGGAGATGTTGACCGTGCTCTTTGCCTCGGCCACGAGGGACGCGGCCTCCGCCTCGCTGAGTTTTGCCTCGAGAAGATCTTTGGGATCGGCTCGTGATAAAGCTTCGACATCAATGACCCCAAGCGAGATTAGAGCAGCACTCACCTTGGAGTGGCCGCGGCCCCGCTTTGGGGCGACGTGAGCGGAAACGAACTTTTTCAGTTCGGTCCGTTTTTTCAGGAGAGCCAGAACGGATCCGGCTTCCCGGATAAGCTTCTCCGCCTCGGACCGGGAAAGACCCAGACTCTTCGAAAGTTCTTCGGGACCGCGGGAGATCAGTTCGGATATGGTATAGATGTGAACGGCATTCAGCTTCTGCACGCCTTCCGCCGTCATGCCGGGCATCAGCAGGAAGGATTCGGTATTGGATTTTATGTGGGAGCATAGCGGGCAGCCGATCTTCCAGGCAGGGGCTCCTTTTCGAAGCAGCTGGACATGGTTCAGCCCGTGAATACCGCACACCTCATCCATCTTGATGGCATTCCCCCAGGTCGCCGGCGGCAGACCCGTGTTGAATGTACAGTCTGGATACCCGGAGCAGCCGATAAACTGGGAACTGCCGACCCGTTTTATCCGAAGCGGATTGCCGCATACGGGACAGGGTCCGATGGTCTGCTCCTCGCGGGTCCGCTCCATCAGATCTCTGCCGATTGCGGCCTCGTTCTTCTCCAGATCGTCGAAGATGCCGGTAAGCATTTTTCTCGACTCGGAAAGAACCGCGTCGATTGTCTTAGTCCCGGCGGCAATGTCCTCCATGTGCTCTTCAAGCGTCTTGGTCATCGTCGGTTCCGTGATCATGCCGGCGAACTCTTCGAGCGACTCGGTCACTGCCCGGCCGACGATCGTCGGCTTCATCGGGTTGCCTTCGATGTACTTTCTGCCGGAAAGTTTGCTGATGACCTCATGGCGGGTACTTTTCGTCCCAAGCCCCAACTCCTCCATTCTCTGGATAAGCCGGCTTTGAGAGTAGCGTGCGGGAGGCTGCGTCTCCTTTTCATCAGACGTCTTCGAAAGAAGCGGGAGGGTCTCGCCTTTGGTGAACAACGGAAGAATGTTCTCCTCGGCTTTACTGTATGGATAGATCCCGCGCCAGCCGGCCTCGAGGATCCGGCCGCCCGTGATCGTGTAAGGTTCACTGCCTCCAAGCAGATTCACCTTCATCGTCTCCCACTCCGCATCGATACAGATCGTCGCAAAGAATCTCCGCACGATGAACTCGTAGAGTTTCCAGGACACGTCGTCCCCGATCTCCTCGCGGTTTGCAAGCGAGGTCGGGTAGATCGGCGGGTGGTCGGTCGTCTCTTTTTTGCCGCGTGTCGGAACGGAACGCAGATGATTCTTCACGTATCCGGCTTCTTTCGAGAATGCGCCGTGTGCAAAAATTGTCAGCTGCTCGGAGATTTTCAGACTCTTCGGATAGGCGGTGTTGTCGGTTCTCGGATACGAGATGAATCCGCGCATATAGAGATCCTCGGCACAATTCATCGCATAAGAAGCAGATATCCCAAGCCTGCTTGCGCCGACGATCAGGGCGGTCGTGTCCATAGGAGTCGGGGCACGGTCGACCTTATGGCCGGTGATGACGTCAGTCACCTTCACGGGTTCCATCGTCACATCGTACGCGGCCTTCGCCTCGGCTGAATCGGTGAATCTTCCGTGTACATGACGTGCCTCGACGCCGATCCCGGACTTCTCCGTTACCAGAGAAAGCATCCAGTATTTGGTCGGAACGAACGCTTCGATCTCCCGTTCTCGGTCAAAGATCATGGCAAGAGTCGGACTCTGCACGCGTCCGACGGAAAGAATGCTGTCTGCACCGCGGTGGGCGGTTATTGAGAGGAAACGGGTAAGCGAAGCTCCCCACACGAGATCGATGATCTGACGGGATTCGCCTGCGGATGCGAGATTGAAGTCGAGGGATGTCGCCTCCTGGATCGATTTAACGATCTCGTCTTTCGTGATCGCGGAGAAGCGGGCACGGTCGATCGGGACCTTGGGGTTGACCGCACGGATGAGTTCGAATGCCTCCTTGCCGATCAGTTCTCCTTCGGTATCGTAATCGGTCGCGATCGTCACGCGGGTCGCTTTCTTTCCAAACTTCTGCATTATGCCGACGATCTTCTTCTCCGTCGGTTTTTTGACGATATCCGCATTGATCAGGGATCTTGGCGGATGTTCGACGCTTCGCCAGTTGTTGTAGCCTTCCACAAAGTCGACCTCGACCACGTGACCGCGAAGACCCATGACCACAGTGTCGTCGAAGACGTAATGCGCTGCGGCACCGTCCCGTGTGACCTGGACCTTCACTTTGCCTGCCAGAAATGCTGCGATTCTCTCGGCAACAATATTCTTTTCGGCGATGATGAGATGCATAATTACTCTCCGAGGATTTCAGCAATCATCGCATGGATTTCACGGGGATCGGATTTCCCTTTGGTTTCCTTCATAACCTGACCGACGATAAAGTTCAACGCGCCTTTCTTACCTGCTTTATGATCGGCTATTGCCTGCGGGTTTGCGGCGAGGATCGTCTCAACGATGCCGCGGAAACTCTCTCCCGCCTCGCGAATGAGACCAAGGCGTGCAACGATTGCGGCCGGAGATTCGGCTGAGCCGTCCTCGTGCAGTGAATCGAGCCAGACACGCAGGACATCGACACCGGCTTTGTCGGTGATCGTCTTGTCCCGGACAAGGATGACGAGCTCTTTGAACTGGTCGGCGTGGGAGGTCACTTTCGACAGCGGCATATCGCGGTAGTTGAGTTCGCCGATCAGAATATCGGCGAACCAGGATGCCGCGATCTGGGATCCGACCGGTGCGACGAGTTCGTAGAACTCCGCAAGATGCAGATCGCCCGTGAGGGTTCTCGCATGGTTTACGGCGATGCCGTACTGGGACATGAACCGGTCGCGGCGTGCGTCCGGCAGTTCCGGGAGCGCGATCTTTCCCACCCAGTCGGCGACACGGATAACCGGCAGATCCGGTTCTGGGAAGTACCGATAATCATTGGCGACCTCTTTCGAACGTGCAGAAGTGGTCGTGCCTTTTCCTTCCTGGAAGTGACGGGTCTCGCGGGAGATCGTGCCGCCTCTTCTGATCAGATTTTTCTGTCTCGTGATCTCGAAGGTCAGCGCTTTCTCCACGCCTTTGTAGGAGGAGATGTTCTTGATCTCGACACGCTCGTGTCCTTTGATCGAGATGTTCGCATCGACACGGATGCTTCCTTCCTTTTCCGGATCGAAGACATCGAGATACTCGAGCGTCGCCCGCAGTTTGTTCAAAAGACGGCGTGCCTCTTTGGGCGAGGAAAGTTCCGGTTCGGTAACCATTTCGATTAAGGGGATGCCGGACCGGTTGTAATCGACGAGGGTGTAGTGCCCGCGTTCCTTGTTCCCCATGTGAACAAGACGGCCAGGGTCCTCTTCGACATGGATACGCGTTAAGTTGACGACTTTGGGGTTTCCGGCATCGTCCTCGATCTCGATATATCCGCCGAGAGCAAGAGGTTTGTCGCCCATCGTGATCTGATATGCCTTGACCAGATCTGGGTAGAAGTAGTTCTTTCTGCAGAACTCGCCTTCCTTTGGGATCCGGCAGTTAAGAGCCTTTGCAACCTTCAGCGCATACTCGATCGCCTTTTTGTTCAGAACGGGCATTGCTCCCGGAAGGCTGAGACATACCGGACAGACATGCGTGTTCGGGGCGTCGGCACGGAAATCGGCTGAACATCCGCAGAACAGCTTGGACGCAGTGTCCAGCTGACAGTGAACTTCCAGACCGATGATGACGGTGAAATCCTCATCAGCCATTTAAACCGCCTCCTCATAGGCAAGAGCGG
This sequence comes from Methanocorpusculum sp., assembly GCA_965229365.1. Taxonomy (GTDB): domain Archaea; phylum Halobacteriota; class Methanomicrobia; order Methanomicrobiales; family Methanocorpusculaceae; genus Methanocorpusculum. The sequence continues at coordinate 1,067,269 of OZ245878.1, forward strand.
CATTCAGAATCGTCTCCTCGCCGAACATTCTTCCCATCAGCTGGAGACCGACCGGCATTTTGTGGGCGGTGCCGCAGGGAACCGAGATCGCGGGGATTCCGGCGATATTCACAGGAACGGTCAGGATATCCGCCTGATACATCTGCAGGGGGTCTGCGGTCAGTTCGCCGATCTTTGGTGCCACGTTCGGCATGGTTGGACCGGCGAGCATATCACAGGTCTCTAAAGCAGCCGCGAAGTCTTTTGCGATGAGCTGTTTTGCGTGTTGGGCCTTGACGTAATATTTCCCATAGTATCCTGCGGAAAGTGCAAACGTTCCAAGAAGGATCCTGCGCCGTACTTCATCGCCGAAGCCTGCCTCGCGGACTTTAGTGTAGGCATCGTGCCAGGGGAGGTTCATCTCCGGTTCTGGACCGAACCTGACCCCGTCGAACCTGCCGAGGTTAGAACTTGCTTCGCAGGTGCAGGTCACATAGTAGGCGGGAAGTGCATACTTCATCGAAGGAAGCGAGACGTCCACGATATTTGCACCGAGTTCCTCGAGCTTGCCGATCGCTTTACGGACCTCGACTGAGACGCCTGCATCGACGCCTTCGCCGAAGTACTCCTTTGGAATACCGATCGTTTTTCCGATGATCTCGGGAACGACATTGCTGTCGTAGGGTTTGTTTACGGACGTGGAATCCTTCGGGTCGTAACCCGCGATCACGGAGAAAAGTTTTGCCGCATCGCGGACATTCGTCGCCATCGGACCGATCTGCTCAAAAGAGTTGGCATAGGCGATCAGACCGAATCTGCTCACTCTGCCGTATGACGGTTTGAGACCGACGACACCGCACCATGCGGCCGGACAGCGGACTGAACCTCCCGTGTCGCTTCCAAGACCCATGGAAACAAGTCCTCCGGCAACCGCTGCTGCCGAACCGCCGGAACTTCCGCCGGTAACTCTGGTTACGTCATTCGGATTCAACGCGGCGCCAAAAGCGCTATTTTCCGTGGTCGATCCCATACCGAATTCATCCATATTGGTCTTTCCAGCGATAACTGCTCCTTCTGCCTTCAGGCGGGTGACGACGTGGGCATCATAGGGAGGAGTGTATCCTTTGAGTATTTTGGAGGCGCAGGTCGTCTCGATGCCTTTTGTGGAGATATTGTCTTTTATGGAGACACGGATGCCGGAAAGAATGCCTGATCCGCTTCCTTTCACTTCGGTCGTATTGATATATGCATTATAGATATCGGCCATCTCAGATCACCTTGGGGGCACGTACATATCCGTCTTCGGGGTTGTGCGAGTTACGGAGAGCATCCTCCTGGGAAATGGAAGGCGTGACCTCGTCTTCACGGAAGACGTTCACAAGGGAACGCATCAGAGGTTCCGATGCCTCCAATGTATCGAGAATGTCGAAGTATTCAAGAATTGCGTTGAACTGTTCGGTAAACTTACCCAGTTCTGCGGATGAAATGCCGATATCCGCTAGCTCGGCGATATGGAGTACGTCGTTTTCTTTGACCATGATGAAATGTCCTTTTTCGAATTGTTACATTTGTGGTGAGTGCTTATGGAGTTATAAGTATTATCACTCGGGCATGAAAAACCAGGGGGATGAACGCAAATTATTCATAAAAATACTTAGCAGGAAAGCCAAAAGCGCGTGACATATAGTATTGTGCGGTTTGGAAGACAGCGAAAAAAATGCGTCTGTCCGGGATGATTATATCGCGCAGGACGTTGACCTGCATGATGAGAATGGTGTCACCGGCATGCGGGAGGGCGCGAGAAATGTCAGACAAACGGCCCGGATAAAAAAAAGGGATCAAAAAAATATTTGTGGGGTGACTGAGAAGGAGCTTAGATGGAGCGGAAGAACACAGTGTTGTTCATTCTCTTCGCACCGAAGAACGTGCGGCAGAACTCGGCGGCAACTGAAGGAGCATACTCTTTGCAGCTGAAGATATCGATATAAGCTGCGTTGGTGTCGTTGGCGAAGTGTGCCGAGAGGAGGGAGGTCTCAATGAGCTGGGTCATCGAATACCCGGCGACTCTCTCGTTTGGTCCGAAGTGAATTATCTGCGGTTCGCCGAAGCGTTTCATGTCGATCAGGTCCGCCAGTTCCAGAACGAACTGGTGGATCTTCTCTGCGTCACGTATAGTTGCCGGGTCGCACTCTTTCAGGTCGATAGAGGTGCAAAGACCCCAGCAATCGTCTTTCTTAAACTCTGCAATGACATCTGCGTCGGTCAGGTGGTTTGCTGTCATCTGTTTCATAGATAAAGTCCTTCCAGCGTGGCGTGCCAGCCCCCTTATCGGGCTGCATACCGCCTCAGACATACTCTGCCTGGGGCTTCATCTATGAGGTTTAGCACCGGTTATTTTGGGTTTGAAAACACGGCTTATTTACTCTATACAGCACACGTTGGATAATAATAAGTCAGCACATCAGCATTTAAACTTTTCCCACAAAAAAGTCCGTGCAAAATTGCCCGATTCGCCATCTGCTGACTTATTTTTCTCATTTTCGTCATCTGAACCCCAATTTCGCATAAAATTGAATTTCAAACGATTAAAAGCGATAAAATCAAAATCGGCACGATTAAACTCGAATAAATAATTCACGCCGTTTCAGCCGATGCGCCCTAAAAAATATGCGCGGGTCCTGCAGATTTTTTCCAGAAAATACTAGAGAAAATATTGCGTCAAAAATCCATCGAGTCAGAGGTGAACTGGTCAACGTTACGGAGTTGATTTTTTCTGCATGCCGCAGAGAAATCTGCTGCTTGAACTACACAAATATAATCAGCATATCATGCTGCAAAAACATTCAGAAAAGAAAAAAAAGATAGAGAATTTCTAACAACCTTCTTTTTCGACAGAAAGTAATTTCTTTTCATACGTTGAGTAGTATATATAAGGACTTTCAGCAGCTTTGGTCTCAACCAGGCATATCACGAACGTTATGAAAAACTTGGCGACCGTCTCTACGACGTTGGTAAAACACTTGATTGGGATGTGTTTCGCCCTCTTCTTGAATCCATGTATACAAATAAATCCGGCAATGGAGGTCATCCCAATGTTGATGTAATTCTCATGTTCAAGATTCAGCTTCTGGAAGTCTGGTATAGTCTGTCTGATCTCGCCGTTGAACGTGAAATCTATGATCGTCTCTCCTTCTGGCATTTTCTTGGCTGTCCTGACAAAATACCCGACAATTCAACGATCTGGTTATTTCGGGAGCGCATGTCCTAATCTGGCGTTGATACATTTGTTTGGAAGGAGTTTCAGAGACAACTTGACCTGAAAGGTCTCAAAATTAAACAAGGTATGATCCAGGATGCAACGTTTGTATATGCTGAACCTGGTCATTGTAAGAAAGACACGCCGCGAGGAGAGCAGGCAAAAAAACGACGGGATAAAGATGGAAAAATCATGTCCAAGAACGGCAAAATGCACTATGGGTATAAACTTCATACCATCATGGATACGGATCGGGGATATCAGGGAGCAAAATGCAAGGGATATAATGCCACAATGAAAAGGGGAGTGAGAGGGCATCCCATTGGCATACGAGATAAACTGAGAAATCTGAGAATAAGTAGGAAGAGATCAAAGGGCGAGAGACCCTATGCAGTGATCAAAAATGTTTTTCATGCAGGGTTGGTGAAGGTAACAACACTACAAAGAGTACGAGTGAAAAATATGCTGGCTGCATTTTGTTATAATATCTATCAGGTGAAAACGATTCAAAACATAGTGTAAATTAAAAAAAAACGTCAAGGAATAATGGGTATTTTTCTTTTTTTGGGGGGGATGAGGGTGTAGGGATTTAGCCAATCTTCCTTAAATCATGATTCGCGTTAAAAATGGGTTGATAGATGTTCTCTAATTTAAAATAGAGAGGCCATATTAAGAATTATAATGATAGAGACAAGATAAAAATTCGAGGGATATCTGAAGGCTTTTGATTCTGGCAATTTCAGTGATTTTGTGAAGAGGTATTATGCTGATGACTGCATCTTTGAAAAGACCGGATTTACGATCCATGGCGCCGACAATCTTGCCGATCACTTCAGCACCGTTCTAAGTTCTGTTGTGAAGGAAGAGATCACCCTGATCAATTATATGGAAAAGGACGGTATGGTCTCGGTTGAGCTCCAGATCCTTCTGACAGCAGTTAAAGACGGGTTCTATATTCGTGACCGGAAGAAGGGCGAGAAAGAGATCTTCTATGATGCAGGTTTCTACATGATAAAGGACAACAAAATTGCTCATGCGAGGGTTTACAGGCGTTTTTGTGACGAGAACACTATGGACCTTATGAAGATGTATGCAAAGTGAGTTTCGGAATTCCCGGAATAATTATTTTATTTTGTAAGAAAAATACCAAAGCCAAGTTGGTAATAAATTCAGAAAAAGAAGCCTCAGGCGAGAGTCGAACTCGCGGCCTCGTCCTTACCAAGGACGCGCTATACCACTAAGCCACTGAGGCAACAAAATATTGCGATAACAAAATACAACTCAGACTCATTTAAACATTATGAATCGATGGCATAATTTTGAAACTCAAAACAGCCCCTTACCAAAAAATCAGGGGCAAACCCCGCTCACGCGCACAACATCTTAAGGATCGTTTTCGCAACGACAAAACCTGTGGAAAATGCCGCCTGAATGTTGTAGCCTCCGGTATCCCCGTCGATATCCATCACCTCTCCCGCAAAAAAAACACCCGGAGCGATCTTCGACTCGCAGGTCTTCTTATTGATCTCCGCAAGCGGGACACCACCGGCCGTACACATCGCCACACCGAAATCCCCCACCCGCTCAATAGTAACCGGAAAAGCCTTCAGATTTCCGACAAGTGCAGCCCGCATCTTCGACGTCAGCTGCCCGCCGGTCGTTCCTTCAGGAATACCGGAAATTTCCACTAAGGCACGGGTGAAACGATCCGGACAGGAGAGACCCGAAAGAAGATTCTGGATCTGCTTCCCTCCGGATACGGCGGTCCGTTCTTTCAGAAGAGTGTCCACTTCATCCAGTGAAAGAGGAGTGAACGCGATCTTCAGCAGATATCCTGCCCGCATCCACCTCGAAGCATCCAGGATCACCGGGCCTGAGTAGCCAAAACGGGTGATCAGCAGATCCCCTTCCCGGGTCAGCAGTTTTTTCCCGTCACGCCAGATGCTGACCTTCACTGAAAGGGAAATACCTGAGAGATCTTTAATGGAGTGATCATCGACATACACCGGCGTCAAAGCCGGTTCGGGTGAAACGATCGTATGGCCAAGAGATTCTGCAAAACCATACCCATCTCCCGTAGAACCGGTCCCAGGATACGACATCCCACCGGTCGCAATCACCACATACTTCGCCCGATACACAGCAAAAGAGGTCGCGACAGAATACCCTTTCTGATCCCGGATTATCGATTTCACTCCTTCAGAATAATTGATCTCGACACCCGCTTCATCACAGGCAAAAAGCAAAGCATCCAGCACATCATCCGCGAGAAGAGATACGGGAAACACCTTATCGTTCTCGTTTGTGAACAAAGGAACCCCCCGGTGTTCGAAAAAAATCGTCACGGCACGGTTCGAACACGCCATCAGAGAAGGCTTCACAAAATTTCCATGATCCCCATAGTTTCCGGTGAACATTTTCACATCGCCGGCATGCGTGAGATTACACTGACCGGAGCCGGCCAGCAGAAGTTTTCGCCCCGGCAGTTTCATCTTTTCCAGAATGAGGACTTTGGCCGGGGCAAGATGGGCAGCACAAAATAGACCTGCCGGCCCCGTTCCAATCACAATCACATCATACTCGCGCAAACTCATTGTATGTACGTACGTCCCAAACCCTTATTATAAATCCCCTCCAATAGATACGAAGCACTTAGGTGCTGACTGAAGTAAGTCCGACGTGTCTGTCTACTAAGACACTGCCTTTTTGGCTTTGGGATTACGACGAGTCAGCTGTAATATAATACATGCTGCTCTTTTCGTGACTTACGACCATACCTGTCAAATACCAGTATCCGTGAATACGTCGTCAGGTTGGTTCTCCGCCCGGTACGGATGGCGGACAGTCTCTTTCGCGAGGTGATAAATTATGGCACGAATGCATGCTAGAAGAAGAGGAATTGCATCCTCTGTGAGACCATACAGAAAAGAAGTCCCTGCCTGGTCCAACTCCGATGTCAAAGAGATCGAGGGTAAAATCGTCGAGATGCGCAAAGCAGGTCTTGCCTGCGCACAGATCGGTCTCGTTCTACGTGACAAACACGGAGTCCCGAACGTAAAACTCGCAACCGGCAAGAGAATCAATGCCATCGTTCGTGAGAACGACCTTGACACCGACATCCCCGAAGATCTGCGTAACCTTATGTACAAGGCTCTCGGAATGAGAAAACACCTTGCGCAGAACAAGAAAGACCTTCACAACAAACGTCAGCTCCAGCTGACCGAAGCAAAGGTCCGCAGACTCGTAAAGTACTATGTTGGTACCAAACGCTTACCCGCTGGCTGGGTCTACAAGCCGGAGACTGCAGAGATTCTTCTGTCCAGATAAATCATCATAACCCATGTCACTTGAAGAAGCCGCCAAAACGATCGCCGACCGCCTGAGAGGAATGGAGTACTTGGAAATGTACACCCATCACGATGCGGACGGCATATCCTCGGCGGCGATTATGTCCATCGCCTTAAAACGGGCAGGCATCGCGTTTAGGCTCAGGTTCTTGCCTGTTCTTAACGAAACCGATGTCACGAATCCGGACATTTCCCTTCTGTGTGACCTAGGTGCGTCGTGCGCCGGATTACCGGAGATGACAATGATCATCGATCACCACGTGCCTTACACCACCTCGAAGTACCATATCAACCCGCGGCTCTTCGGCGTAGACGGCGAAACGGAACTTTCCGCCGCCGGATGCGCCTATCTGGTCGCAAATGCCCTTTTAGATAACCGTGACCTTGCAGGTCTCGTTCTTCTCGGCATCATCGGGGACGGTCAGAAACTCACCGGGATGAATGAAAAGATCATCGGTGAGGGGATCGCGAATAATCTGATAAATCCGGGGAGAGGAATCCTTCTTCCCGGCAGGACAACAAAAGAACAGATCGAAGCGGCAGCTTCACCGTATCTTCCCGGTCTTTCCGGAAACAGCGGGAAAGCTGAGGAGATCGTAAAGATCTGCTCAAGCAAGACGTCGGATGAGACCTATCTCGGCTGTCTGTTATCAGAAATAATCGCACGATCCGATGCTTCGTATGATGCTCTGATGAATCTGTACGGTGATACCTGGAGCCTTGAGCGGGATAGCATCCAGAATGCCCACTCTCTTACGATGGTCATCGATGCCTGCGGAAAAGCAGGCAAAACCGAGATCGCGTTCGGGCTGGCATGCGGAGATGCTTCCCTCTTGAAGGAAGCCTGGGAGATCGCCCTTTCTTTTAAGAAAAAGGTGATCGTTGCCGCAGATTCAGCGAGACAGCTGACAAAGAATGCATGGATGGTGGATTCCGTCGATACGGTAAGCGATGTCGCTGACATGTTTGCCGAGTCGGAGAACCGACCTCTTTTCGTTCTTTGCAGAGGAGAGTCGTATCTGAAAGTCTCAGCGAGAGCACCCCGTTCCGCAAACGTGGATTTCGAGCAGTTCATCGTGACTGCCACAAAAACATTCGGCGGAAACGGCGGAGGTCACCAGACCCGTGCAGGCGGAGAGTTTCCGCTTGCCTGCGAGACTGAATTTATCAGATCACTGGAGGCATTGGCGTGAAGATATCCGGCGAGATCAGATCGAAAAATCTGTGTGCAGATGATATCGAAAAATCTCTTTCGCCGGACAACGGCGGGTTTATCGAAACTTCTTTTGAGGACGTGTGTATTGTAGCAAGGGTAAACGGCGAGTCGCTTCGGTCGGTTATTGCGACAGTTGATGATTATCTGATGAATCTCTCGGTTGCAGAACGGCTCATCGAGACGATCTGCGAAGAGAATACGTTAAAAAATACTACAGGTGAATAAATCATGGCAAGAAAAAAGCAGAGTGGCGGACGCAAAGTCGAGGGCTGGAAGGCAAAGAACTGGTATAAAGTTCATGCACCGGAGTTCCTCGGCAAGCAGTTCATTGGAGAGATCATCTCTTCAAAACCGGAAAACGTTCCGGGCCGTGTATTGAAGGTTAGTCTGGGCGAACTGATTCAGGACTATTCCAAACAGAACGTTCGTGCATCCTTTAAGATCATGAATGTTGCAGGAGATGCAGCATACACCCAGTTCAATGGTCACGAAATGACCAAAGAATTCATTCGTGCAATGGTAAAGAAACGGGCCTCCCGCATCGACAGCACGATCACTGTTACGCCCCTTGGCAGTACCCGCGAACTTCAGGTTACGATCACCGCGTTCACTATCAACCGCGCAAGACTTTCCCAGATTCAGGAGATTCGTGCAAAGATGGTGAAGGTCGTTGAAGATTCCGCAAAGGAGTCCGACTTCGAGTCCTTTGTTTCCGCTATGCTGAAAGGCGAACTTTCCAAGAAGATGTTCACAGAATGCAAGCCGATCTTTCCGGTCCGCAGAATCGAGATCATCAAGTCCGAGTCGGTCAGCTCTGCAGCAGACCGCGCAGCAGCTCTTATCCGTTAAATTCGGATAAACTCTTTTTTTACAGGCACGCCCTTACTGAATTATTTCCCTGCATGCAGGCTGTTTTCCAAAAAGTATGATCAATGCTTACGGCGGGTAAAAAAAACACTCTCAGGCGTCCCGCGTACTTACGGCATCTGAATCTCCACTCAGCCCTTCTTCGGTAAATGAGGGAGACCACTGAAGAAATGAGAGGGAAATCCCGGGCCGCGGATGTTCGATGACGAGTTCGTTCCCTTCCGAATACAGAGTCATGCCGGTGAATTCATCGGCGGAACAGAGAAGATGCTGCTCGGGGTTGGTCCCGCGTTTGATATCACAGCGCATCTCGATTTTTTCGGCAGCCGAGACAACATACGAGAGCCGTTTTCCTGCTGGATGAGTTTTTGGAAGAGCGATCACCGGCAGATGATACTTCAAAACCATCTCGAGAAGATAAAGAGCAGGAAGGATCTCGCCGCCTTCCGGAGCTGAGACGATGATCATATCACCGGGATAGAGACGATGATCATATCACCGGGATAGACACCCTGCACAAGTTCCTCCGTATCGGTTTCGATCAGAAGAGGAAATTTTTCTACGGCTTTGGCGATCAAAAGAAAAGAGGTGGTTCCCCGGATGATGACTGGCTGGTCACCTGGAAAAGGAACGCGAAGATCACCGGTCATTACGATTACATCTCGGTAACGTCGTCCGACTGACAGGTTGGGCACATCGGATGTTTGCCAAGCCCGGTGAAGGTCGCCCCGCAGTCATTACATTTATACTTCTTGCCTCTGCCCTTTGAGGGGTCATTGAGGTCAACATCGACAGGTCCGCCTGCTGAACACATAATGCATTTTTTGGGCGGGGGAGGTATTATGCGTGTCGGTGGATAGCTAAACCCTATATAAAATGCCGATAAATATCAAAACACATGTCAGAAGAGAACATACATAACAAGTTCATCATCTACTTCTGTATAATCGGCTGCTTCGCAATATTTTCAACAACAATTTCAAAAAACCCGGTGCTCCTATTATATGCAGCATCTCTTGGAGCAAACGGTGCCTATCTCGGGCTGATCGCCGCCGTATCTCCTCTCGCCGGCATTTTATTCAGTTTTCCCGTAGGCCTGATTTCAGACAGGCTTGGCCGAAGAAAACTCCTCATTGCATCCGGATGCATATTTCTCACTGCCCCGCTTCTCTATCTTCTGATAACAGACCCAGTTTTTCTTATCCCCGTCAGATTCTTTCACGGCTTAGCGACCGCGATCCTCGGGCCGGTTGTTGGAGCCGCGATCGCAGAAAAAATCGGCAACAGAAAAGGCGTAATGATGGGAACATACAGTTCGGCCACCCTCATCGGCAGGACGGCAGCTCCTCTGATAGGTGGAGCAATTATCACATTATTTGCCTTGGGTCCGGGATTCACCGCCTATCATATGGTGTATCTGGCAGCGTTTTGTGCTTCATTACCGATGTTTATCCTGATCCTTTTCTTCCGCGATACCCATGGAGGCGTGCAGAAGATAACCATTGCCGATTTCACAAACAGTCTGAAGACGTTTCTTTCGAACAGGGGATTTCGTGCCGCCTCCGTCGCAGAGATGATGACCTACTTCTGTTTTGGGACGTTTGAAACATTTTTGCTGGTCTATCTGCTCCTGATCGGCGTTCCGGCATGGCAGACAGGGGTCATTTTTGCCGTACAGGTGGTGGTCATCGCACTCACAAAATCATTTTTCGGCAGACGTGCGGACACGGGAAATCCCAAAAAACAGATCGCAGTGGGTATGCTCGTTACGGGTTGCTCGCTTGGAGTTATGGGTTTGACAATAAACTTCTGGATTTTGCTCGTTTTAAGCTGCATTTTTGGGATCGGGATGTCACTTTCCACATTAGCCACCAATGTGTATGCGGCAAATACCGCAAAAAAGAATGAACTCGGCGCATCTCTTGGGGCCCTGTCCTCAATTATGGATATAGGCCATACATCGGGTCCTTTTATCAGCGGAATTATAATAACATTTGCGAAATATCAGACAGGTTTTGGTATGTGCCTCGTACTTTCGGTAATGACGTCGGTATTTGTGCTGATGACCAGATAAAAAAAAGGAGAGGGGAATTTAGCTGTGGTAGTGACTCAGCGGTTCGACGGTGATCTTGTTGGTCTTCATCGACTCGATTGCCTGCACTGCCGCCTCTGCTCCGAAGATGGTCGTGATGTAGGGGATCGAGTAGTCGATGCTTGCCCGCATGATCTGCAGGTGATCTGCCCGTGCATTTTTATCGCCGGGTGTGTTGATGAGGAGATGTACATCCAGTGCCCGGATCATATCCAGAATGTTCGGTGAACCTTCCTGAACCTTTCTGACAAGGTTCATGGGGATATCGTTCTGAGCGAGGAACTTGACCGTGCCTTCAGTACCGTAGAGCGAGAAACCGAGATCGTAGAGCTTGCGAGCAATTGGCAGAATCTCAGTCTTCTGATCATTGGTAACTGAGATGAAAACGTTTCCTTTCATTGGGATGGTGTTATCAGCTGCCTGGCTTGCTTTGTAGAATGCTCTGCCGAAGTCGTAATCGATACCGATGACTTCACCAGTACTCTTCATCTCCGGACCGAGGATCGGGTCGACACCTGGAAGTCTGGAGAACGGAAGAAGAACCTCTTTGACCGCCACATGACTGATTTCTTTCTCCTGATAGCCAAGGTCTGCAAGCTTCTTTCCAAGCATGACTTTGGCCGCGATCTTTGCAAGCGGGAGACCGGTTGCCTTCGAGACGAACGGAACTGTTCTGCTTGCACGCGGGTTTGCCTCAAGAACATAGACCGTTCCTTTGTGGATAGCATACTGGATGTTGATCAGACCGACTACGCCGAGGGAGAGAGCAATCTTTTTCGTGTAGTCTTTGATGGTTGCGATTTGCTCGGGGGTGAGGGTCTGCGTCGGAATGACACATGCCGAATCTCCAGAGTGGACACCGGCTTCTTCGATGTGTTCCATCACACCGCCGATAAGAACCGTTTCTCCATCTGAAACCGCGTCCACATCCAGCTCGGTTGCATTGTCGAGATATCTGTCGATTAAGACCGGGTGGGTGTTGGAGACACGAACGGCCTCTTTAACGTAGGTCTGGAGTTCGAGTTCATCGTGAACCAGTTCCATTGCACGGCCGCCGAGAACGTAGCTTGGTCTAACTAAGACCGGATATCCGATCTTGTTGGCAATTGCATAGGCTTCCTTTTCGGAGTAGGCAGAACCGTTTGCCGGTGACGGGATTTTGTTCTGATCTAACAGAACGCTGAACTGGTTTCTGTCTTCGGCAACATCCATATGGTCGGGACTCGTTCCAAGGACCTTGGTCTTCAGACCGAAGAGTTTGATCTCTTCCTGGATTGGGATGGCGAGGTTCACGGAATTCTGACCGCCGAACTGTACCATAACACCGTCATAGTCACCTTTTCTCAGGATATTGACGACATCTTCAAGCTGCATCGGTTCGAAGTAGAGGCGATCCGAGGTATCGAAGTCGGTTGAAACCGTCTCCGGGTTGTTATTTAAGATATGGACCTCGATGCCATCCTCACGCATTGACTTGACTGCGTGAACCGTACAGTAATCAAACTCGATTCCCTGGCCGATACGGATTGCACCGGAACCAAGAATGAGAACCTTTTTACGGTCGGACTGGGTAAGCTCACACTCCTGCTCCCAGGTGGAGTAGTAGTAAGGCGTCTTTGCCGGGAACTCGGCAGAGCAGGTATCGACCATCTTGTAGGTCGGAAGGCCGACAAGACTCTCGATCTTGTAGATGTTCCACCCGGTGAGCTCGCGGATCTCTGCGTTGGAGAATCCAAACTTCTTAGAGGTCTTGACAAGTTCTTCTGTGGGGTGGTCGCGGAGCTCAAGTTCGATGTCCACGACATTCTGGATTTTCTCTAAGAAGAACGGCTCGATCTGGTTGAGGTCATAGACTTCCTTGACAGTCATTCCAAGGCGGAAGGCATCAAAGAGGGTCGGGAATCTCTCATCGGTCGGGCGGGAGAGGATCATTCTGATCTCGTACAGATCGGTGTGCCGGTAGATATCCGTATCAAGCGAGCGGAGAGCTTTCTTGAATCCTTCTTCAACGGTACGGCCGATTGCCATAACCTCACCGGTACTTTTCATCGAAGTGGTGAGGGTCCGGTCGGCGGTCTTGAATTTGTCGAACGGCCATCTGGATACTTTGACCACAACGTAATCAACTGCCGGTTCGAAGCAGGCCGGTGTGCAGCCAGTAACCGTGTTCATGATCTCATCGAGGTACAGACCGATGGCGACTTTTGCAGCCACACGGGCAATCGGGTAACCGGTTGCTTTCGAGGCAAGTGCCGAGGAACGCGAGACACGCGGGTTGACTTCAATGACACGGTAATCACCGTTGTTGAAGGCAAACTGGATGTTGCATCCGCCCTGCACGTTGAGCGCACGGATGATTTTGATTGCGGCCCGGCGCATGATTCCAAACTCATCAGAGGTGAGGGACAGGATCGGGGCGACAACAACGGACTCTCCGGTGTGGACTCCCATCGGATCGACGTTTTCCATTCCGCAGATGATGATACAGGTGTCTGCCGCATCACGCATGACCTCGAACTCAATCTCGTTCCAGCCTTTGACCGACTCTTCAATCAGGACCTGGTGGACACGGGACTTGGTGAGACCATGTTCGACGATCGTTCTGAGTTCCTCTTTGGTGTTCGCGACTCCTCCGCCGGCTCCGCCAAGCGTGTATGCCGGACGAATAATTGCGGGGAGACCGACTTCTTCGTATGCCTCTTCGAGCTGCTCAATTTTGGTTAAGATGAAACTTTTCGGAATCGGTTCGCCGATTTCGAGCATGAGTTTCTTGAAGAGATCACGGTCTTCACCATGATAGATAGCTTCAAGCGGCGTTCCAAGAATCTGCACGCCCTCAAGGGCACCCATTTCATAGAGTTCTGCCGTGAGGTTCAGACCGGTCTGACCGCCCATGCCGGAAAGAATACCGTCGGGCTTTTCCTTCTTGATGATTTCAGCAATGATATCCGCTTTCAGCGGTTCAACATAGACTTTATCCGCAGTTTCAGGGTCGGTCTGGATCGTAGCCGGGTTGGAGTTGACTAACACAACTTCGATGCCCTCTTCACGCACAGCTTTACATGCCTGGCTTCCTGCGTAGTCAAACTCGGCAGCCTGTCCGATCTGGATCGGTCCTGATCCGATGAGCAGGACTTTCTTAAGTGAGGTGTTTTTAGGCATCTGGGATTCCTCTGTACATGATATCGTAAATTGGTTTTTCCACGCCGTCGTAGATTCCATCGTGTTCTGGATGGAACTGTACACAGTACACGCCGAGGTCGTTGTTGACAAAGCCCTCAACCGTGCCGTCGTTTGCATTGACACAGTTTACTTCACAGCCTTCCGGAAGACTGTCGGCGACTACTGCGTAGCCGTGTCCCTGGAAAGTTACGGCAACCGTACCGTCAGAGAATTTGACAGGCTGGCTTGCTCCGCGGTGACCAAGTTTGAGTTTCTCAACCTGACCGCCGAGAGCGGCGGCAATGATCTCCGCACCCATGCAGATTCCGTGTACCGGGATGGTTCCAAGGATATCTTTGACGCAGGAGATTGCTTTTGGTGCGGCAAACGGATAACCCGGCCCGTTCGTTAAGAAGAGTGCACTTGGTTTGTCTGCCATGATAACATCAGCCGGAGTTCCGTACGGGTAGACATAGATGTCGGCTCCGCGGTTTTTCAGACTGGTGAACACCGATTTTCTGCATCCGAGATCGAGGACAGCAATTTTTTTGCCTTTTCCTTCGATGTGATAGGGAGCCTTGCAGGTTACACCGGGAATGAGTTCGCGGGTTTCCTGGATCGGAGCAGTCTGAGCCATGGTGACAGCTTTGTATCCGTCGTCAGAACCGGTGATAAGGGTCGCACGCATGACGCCCTGTTCACGCAGTTTTATGGTGAGCATCCGCGTGTCAACACCTTCGATTCCCATAAGGCCGTTATCCTCAAAGAATTCGCCAAGTGTCGGCTGGTGTTTTGGATGAACGCAGAGTTCACGCACAATTGTTCCCGCAGCGTGAACTTTGTCATGCTGGAGCTGATCTTTATTTGCTCCGTAGTTTCCAACAAGTGGATAGCCGAACATCAGTAGTTGTCCGGCAACACTCGGGTCACTAAGGGCTTCCATGTATCCTGTAGATACAAGGGTGACAACCAGTTCGCCGGATGCGCAGCCTTCAACGCCAAAGCCGGTTCCGGTGATGATTGTCCCATCTTCAAGTCCTAAGACAGCCTTCATGATTTTGTACCACATACATGTCGGCAGGATAGATAATAAGACTAATCAATGATGGTGCACTAGTAATTTGAGTCTGTCCAATCGATACGTCAATCCATTGGACATAGTTTTTTTTGATCTAGATAACTACACCTAGGAATATCATGATTCAACCGTTTCACTATTGACATTGGATTGTGGGGGGAATCTGCCAAATCAGACTTCTTTAGACTTCTTATCGATAATTTGCAAAATTCATATTCTGAAATCTATTCTGTAGATGGGTTAACATCAATAATTGGAACGTTATAAAATTCATTATTGCAGAGAGCGCTCTGTTATTTTTCTTGCAATGCACCACATCAAATTTGACGGTTTTTTTGAGGTGTGCATGCTTGCGTTCGCACGTTCCCCGCCTTTTCATAGCATCTTTTACCTCCCTTCCATGAAGAATAGTCTGGTTTCTGAGATATGCTCCTACCATCTCCCGTTTACCATTCTTGCAGAGAAATACCAGTTTTTCTGTAAGAGACATTTGGGTATTTCCTCCTTTTCTCCAGAACGTATTGATCTGTTTTATTATGGTCTTCTCTGAACCTAATTGGGACAATTGCGCGTCAGATCTCAGTTGAATAAGGGGTTTTGCATGAAGTTTCTCAAATATTAACGTGTGTAGCTCTAGGGAGTCATATCCCGCATCCATCAATACACGATCACAGGATACGCCGAGAAGTTCGGCAATCTGAATCAAAAAATGCGCATAGGGTTTGTCATTCTTCGTTCCTTCTGAATGAATCATAAACAAGGGATAAGCCCCCAGATTCAAAATATGTGCTTTATCCATTTTAACCTGATAATGAGGGTTAAAACAGACTATTGGGACAATAACGGCTTGCAACTAAAGGAGTGGAATCGATAATTACCTCGGTTTCAGATTTGAGGAAATGGACAATCTTTTTGCTTATCAAAAACATAAGAACTTCCATACCCTCCTCAACTAACCGATATTTCACAAAGTAATGCAACGTACTCGGCGAAGGTAATCAGAGTGGTGATTTTGCCGGAAGAAGGTGGCTGAGATCTTCTTCCGTTATTTTACGTCGAATATGACGATAGGCTATTCTGCGATAAGTCATGACAACAGTCAGTTTTATCAGAAAATCAATGGGATAATGAAAATAATCGCGAAGATGAGGTGAATAATAAGTTTGTTCGATTTTTCGTACAATGTCACTAATGTTGAGCAGGGACATGAGCCAGCAAATGGACATATCCGGAGGGATGACTCCATTGTTGAAAATACGATCGTATTCGTCTTGAAATTCAGACATACCACTCGGAGCAGGGATATATAAAGGTATTGTTCCCCTCCAAAAAAGTCGACAAGAGTAAATGGGGGATGAGTTTATATCACAGAATCCACGATTGGACAGATTCAATTTGTAAAAATATATTCAATTAAAAAATATATTGTTTAATTATGGTAAAACAATACTTATGAACTATAACAATATCTTTTCAGAACCTCAGGATATATTCATTACCCCAAATAACCATACATTCAATTGTACGAGATCAGGAGATCTCACTTACTATTCATCGTTCTGGTGAATACCGCCGATATTATGACAGAAACACGATCCGAAACTACAAGATTCCCCATTATTTTCATACCCGGCATTATGGGCAGCCGGCTGAATGATCAGGACGGCAGTCTCATCTAGGTGGAGTATTCGCTGAAACTTACAAAACTTGGCGAGATGATGGGGATGCAAAATACACTGACGGTAAAAAACAATGAAATCAATCAGGTGAATCTTCCGGAAAATCAGCGGGAATACGGAGCCATGGGGCCGTTCGAATATCCCTATAAAAGAATCGTTGATCTGCTCTGCGAGGTATTTCCAAAAACGGTGTCTACTTTTGTTCCTACGATTTCCATCAGTCTGTATCAGACTCCGCCGATCTGTTACATAACCAGATTCAAAGCATCCTGAATATAACCGAGAAAACCAAAGTTGATCTAATCGCACACAGTCTCGGTGGGCTGATCGTTTCAGCTTATTTGGAGCGTTACGGAAACGAAAATATCGGAAAACTCATTATCCTTGCAGCTCCCTACGAAGTTTCCCCGATACAATAAATACAGCATTAACCGGAGAACTGACATACATCCCGGGAAGCGTGCTCGATAAGGTTACAAAAATTACCAGAGACGTGCGAACAAGTTTTCCATCAGCTGCGGATCTTGTCCCAACAAATGCCTATACCAATCTTCATCCGGCATATATTCACACAGAAAATATTCCGTTCAGCGATGAAGTCCGAGAGAAGGAAAACGTATTTTCTGAAGGTGATCCGTATTACACTCCGGCAGGCATTACCAGAGAGGCTGGAGTGAATGTGTACAACCCGATTCCCAGAAATCATTACGAGATGATTCTGAGAAAAATTTTTGGTGATGATCAAACTCTCAGACGGGAAAACAACAGCCGAATCATCACGACTCTCGAAAGATCATACTTTGCCGTCGGTATCAATTACCAGACCATTCGATCGCTGATGTTTTCAAATGACTCATTGAATCCCGAGATTACACATATTATATACGATCATGCCGGTGACGGATCGGTTCAGGTGGAATCGGCAGCGATGTACGGGTATCTGGAAACGCTTGGAAAGGACATGGAGGGAAATGGACGTCTGCTGAAGATAGATACAGAGCATGGAGGAATTACGAACCATAGCAAAGTACTGGACTGGATCGTTGCCATTCTTTCAGATGCATCTACCAAAGATATCCAGTCCGATCCGGCCATCACTGACAATATGGTTACGGTAAAGATCGCGGGACGTCAGGAGATTCTTTCAAAACTGCAGAAGCTTGTCACCTCAATAAAAAATCAGAAAAAAACGCAATAAAATAAAAAAAATTATTTTGCCATGATCTCCATCACGACCTTACCATAGGCAGGGCGGGTGAGGAGAACACCGATCAGGATACCAAGGATGCTGATGATTGCAAATCCCTTCAAGGTGGAAAGATCTATGATGATCAGCGGGAACATAGCGATGATGACCGTAGCTGCCGAAGTCATGATGATGACGAGAGCGCGCTTCAGACGTTTGAGATACAAAGCCTGTGATGGAACGCGGCCTTCATGCATGACCTCGTCGGTGATGATGACCAGCTGATCTATACCAGTTCCAAGAACCGCAATCAACGCCGCGATTGCTGCTATATCCAGCTGCTGGATGAAAACGGCAATCCCGAGAAGAATGACGATCTCGGATACATTCGTCGCGATCATAGGGAGAACGATTTCGGGAGTACGGTATCTGAGGTAGACCATTAAGGCCACGGCCGCAAGGGCGGCGATAGCTGCAATCAGACAGACGACCTTGAAGTAATCCCCAAGGACCGCAGAGGTTGAGCCGGATCCGGCAATCTGAACCTGGACTGGAAGAGCCCCGGCACGAAGATGAATCTCAAGCTCCTGAGCCTGCGCTTTGCCTTCATCGCCGGAACCGGTTCCGGCATACAGCTTGTTCACCGGATTCTTGGCAATTGACGTTGCCAGCTCGGATGAAAGCGGTGCATTGTAGACAAGGTTCCCGTCAAGATACATGACCAATTCATGATCTGCAGGGTTGGTGGTGGCACCATACTTTATACACGCCTGCTGAAGGGCCTCGGCACCGGCATTGTCAATATTGAATGCAACACCCCAGTTATCGGAGCCTGCCGGATTCTGGGTCGGCGTCTGGACTGATACGACCGAATCACCATATAAGACATGGGCCGTTTCATTTCCGGTTGTAACGATACGAAGTTCGAAGAGACCCTGTGTTCCAACAAGTTCCTGAGCAGTATTCATATCAACACACGCCATATCGATACGAACATACTGGGAAATACCATCCATATTCGTGAGCGTGTTGACTTTCACATCACTTGTTCCAAGGCTGTTTAACTTGGATTCAAGAATCCGCTTGATCGTGGCGGCCGTATCCGCACCGACACCCTGTTCGGACCCGACATACGTAGCTCCGGCTGCTCCTACTGCGGCACGAAGTTCATCCACTGTTGCCGATTTCTGGACCTCTATCTTTGTCGCACTGATGGGGATAACCGTACAGTCGAGTGTTTTTCTAACACTTTCAGCCACGGCATTCACATCATCGCCCTGACCTATAGTAACAACTTCCGACTGGAACCCAAGCTGGATCCATGAACCGCCGTCAAGGTCGAGACCAAACTGCAGGTTCGTAAGACCTTCCTGCTCCCCAAACGGTACAAAGATCGCCGCGAGCGACAAGGCAACCAGAACAAGAACGAGAATGACCCGGGGGTCACGGATCACTACCGGCCACCCGGAATATTCTTTCTTCGCTTTTTTCGGAGCGGGGGATTTCTTGGAACTCATTGTTTTGCACCTGCATTATCCTTTTTTGATTGTTTCGACATTGCCTGAGGTTTTTCCGACCCGGACATGTACATGCGCAGAACACCGGCATTGAAACCCAAGGTAAAGATAATATCACTGATAAGACCAATGATCAAGACGGCAGCAATAGAATACAGTGTGGGAACCTGACCGATAAAGGCAACAATAAACATTGCGACGATTGCAGCAAGAGTTGTCGTTGTCATAATGATATCAGTTCTGAATGCGCCCTCCATTTTTTCCTCAAGCTTCCCCTGACGCTTAAGGACTTTCGTTGTCAGCAGGATGTTACTGTCAACGGAATAACCGATGAGCATGAGAAGAGCGACGGTTGTCGCAAGGGAGAGTTCAATACCGAAAAGATTCATTACGGCCGCAGTTATGGTGATATCGGCAATGCCGGCAGAGACGACGGTAACTGCCGGAATAACTTTTCTGAAGGCAAGGAATATTACAACTGCCATTCCGATGAAGGCAAACAAGATCGCCCACATTGCCTGGGACTGAAGAGTAGCCCCAAAGTTTGCACCGATCTGATCAATACTTGCCTCAGGATACTTCGAGAGAGTGTAATTGTTAAACGTCATCATGTCTTCGTTAGACATCGGACCAAACTCTAGATAATACCCACCCGACCCAATACCTTCGTCAATGGATTTCAGATCATAGCCTGCATAAAAGGCAACAATTTCTTCTTTGGTATCATCCGTGTGGATGGTGACGGCCGTTCCTCCGGCAAAATCGATACCGGGGGTGACAGGCATTCCTGTCAATGCAAAAGTTATACCGACAATCACCAAAGCGATGCCAAAAAGGACGGCGGGTATTGCCATCATACGTTTTGGATCGTATTTGTTGATGTCGTATTTGGGAAATTTCATACTGAACTAATATTTATGTTCAATGAATATATACGCCTTCAGATACATTAAAAAAGAGAGATTAATTTGTTTCGACACTGCCTTTCTGCTCAAGCATATCTTCAACGGTTGCATTTGCGTGGTGATACTGAGGACGATTGGCCGTTTTATCGCCGCAGGATAATGCTTCTACCGGACAGAACTGCAGGCAGGCAAGGAAGCCCTCGCATTTGTGAAGCCACTCCTTTTTACCGTGAGGGAGAGCCAGGATATTGTTTACCGGGCATATCCTGACGCAAATCTGGCAACCGTTACATGAGGGGCTGACGACAAATTTTTTGTCGAAATTGTTTATGCTTCTGAGGAAGGGGCCGTACATCAGCTTCAGCACGTTTCCAATTACATTGAATCCTACAATTGAATTTCGACGGTTTTTGATATCTTCAACTATTACTGCCACCTTGCGAAGCGCATTTTCGTGGATAGTCTTCTCAACGGACTTCTCCAGCGGAGCACCGAAGGGAATATAGTTGTTTGGCATCTGGATCCACCAGGCTGCGTTAAGGATATGCCCGCTTTTTTCACACAGGGCGGAGATCTGTTTTGTCGGCGATCCGCTTTTTCCTCCTTCGGTAACGACGGAGAAAACATAGCCCGCTTGGGAGAGATCCAGAAGCGCGAAAAAATTCACACAGATTTTTGGAAGACCCATAGCATAGAGAGGATACACTATACCAACATTGGCATCGTTTGGAGCAATGACTTTCTCGCCGGCTAACATGAGTTTTGGGATAGGGGCAAGTTCAGTGTCAGGGAGCTGTGTAGATATCGCTTTGGCAACAGCGAGAGAATTCCCCGTACCGATAAAGTAGTACAGTATTGTTTTCATGGTGGGAGGCACCTCCGTTTGATAAGTATAGAGAGTCTTACTGATTAATCCTTGTGGCCGTGTTAACGATTTTCATTGAGAAATTTCGGATCTGGAAAAAAAAATATTTTCAGATTTTTTTTCGGTTCCGGCAATACATGCATTCCTTATACCATGAATGCGGATATGATTATGGGGTGCTGATGCAGACGGAAAATCCGCCTGCAGCGGCTGAGATTATACCCATATAACCTGATCCGGGTAATGCCGGCGGAGGGAGTCGCTTTTCCTATACGTCACCGTGCATTATCCGCCTAGATCCAGGGAGGATAAAACAATGGATTTGGAAGTAACCAAAGCAATCACAGAGTCCTGGTTTGTAAGACTGCAGGAAAATCTGTGCTTCGGTGAAGCAATTGTTGGAACCGGACCATCCAGACTTATCGCCGCGGTAAAACTCGCAGATACAGGGTATAAAGTCTCCATTTTTGAAAGCAAACTTGCACCGGGAGGCGGGATGTGGGGGGCGCCATCCTGTTTTCATCCATCGCGGTTCAGAATGAAGTGGTATATCTTTTGGATGAACTGGATATTCCCTACGAACGATACAATGAAAATCTCGTTGTCTGCGACAGTATTCTCGCAACCTCGGCACTGATATATCAGGTATCAAGGAGAGGTGTTGTGATTCACAACGGTATGAGCGTTGAAGATGTGGTGTTTAAGGAACACAAAGTCTCAGGTGTTGTTGTAAACTGGGGTCCTGTGGTGAGAGAGGGACTTCATGTAGATCCGCTTTCCTTCAGAGCAAAAATCATGGTGGATGCAACCGGCCATCCCTGTATGATTTCGGAAACGTCTGCACGAAAAAACAACATTACCCTTAACACTCCAACCGGAAAAGTCTGCGGCGAGTGTTCTTTGAACGCGGTCGAGGGAGAGGCAATGACTGTTGAAAATACCAAAGAAATTTATCCGGGACTGTACGTCTGCGGCATGGCGGCAAACGGAGTGTTCGGATCGCTCCGTATGGGACCAATATTCGGCGGGATGCTTCTTTCTGGGGAGAAAGTGGCAAAACTGATTATCGAGGAGCTGAAGTGACGGTAAATGACTTCGGGTTATACCTGATCATCACCAAACCCTCTTTTTCATACAGAAAAATCGCCGAAACCGCGGTTAAATATAATGTGCGATATCTTCAGTTGCGGGAGAAATCATTATCCGATCGGGAGATCCTTAAAGCCGCGGGCGATATTATGCAGGTGACAAGAGGAACGAACACCCGATTCATACTTAACGATAGGGTGGATCTGGCAGCTATCTGCGGGACGGACGGCCTGCATCTTGGCCATGATGATATTCGTCTCGCAGATGCAAAAAAGATCTGCGGTGAAAAAGTATGCAGGTTCGGGCTCTCGACTCATAATCTTGAGCAGGTAAAAGGAGCAGTACAACTGAAACTGGATTACATTGGATTTGGACCGATATTTCAGACGCCGGCAAAAGCAAAGCCGGATCCGGTTATAGGAACAGAACATATCACAGAAGCAGTTAAACTTGCCGGAGGTATACCGGTTGTTGCGATCGGCGGAATCGATGGAAAAAATCTCATATCTGTTTTGGATGCCGGCGCGAGAAAAGTGTGTATGGTCAGATATTTTATGGACAGTGTTGATTTTGAGAGAAGAGTAAAAGAGACGGTTAAAATTCTGAAAGATTACGGTATATGAGAACCAAGAAAAAAACAAGCCTGAATGTTGATATCCAGGCAGGTACAGCGAATGTTCCCAACACATATCAATCAGATGAGTTAAAAAATGAGAAAATGGGCCAGGGATTTACCCCTGGAAAGAGACTCTCGTTAGATTCCACTGGTACAAGTCTTTTTGGTGAGGAATAACCGGTACTTTGACGGACCTGGGAGAGGTTCAACGTTGAAGTCATAGATATCACCTGCAAGTTCGCCTTCCAGCTACGGGGGAATATGGCAACAGTCAATCTGCAGTTCGTAGAACGTTCCGGCAGAGAGAATCGGCATCAGGATCTGTTTGGAGGTGATGATACCATTCTGTCTCTGAATGTCGGTTAGGGAGATCTGGTAGATACCGTTTCCGATATCCGTGACGAAATTCTGTTTCGTCTCGGCTGTTTCACAAACATCCTGATCTGCTTCATCTTTGGAAAGGATGTCATCGAGACTGAACAGATCAGCATCTAAAGATTCCCACAGATGGATGCCTTCCCTCTCCAGATGATATGCGGCCGCCCCGATAAAGGATGAAGCAACCAGAATCTTGCAGCCGTCCAGTAGTTCAAGAACATATGCAACTGCCTCCCTGAGTTCGGCAATGCCGCTGATATCTCCAAGCACTGTCGGCAGAATGTCGACAACTTCCCAGACACCCTGTTCACGCCGGAACTTTTTGATCTGTGTTGTCGTGGATAACATTGCGATCTCTTCTGTATCCTTGTAGCATACTGCGATCTATTTTGCCATTGAATCCTCCACAATTACGTGATCACAAGACGTTTCACGACGGTGCCGTCAAGAACAGCTGAAACAATGTCCTCAGCATCTTCAGACGTGACCCCGCCATACCAGACATTCTCAGGATACACAATGACTATTGGTCCCTGATCACACAGGTTCAGACAGCCGGTAGTCGAAACCATGATCTCGTCTGAGACTCCCTGATTGTCAATCTCCTCTACGATCATCTGGACGATCTCGGCAGCATCCTTACCATGGCAGAAACCTTTCTGCTGGCCGGTCAGCCGGAAACTCGCACAGATGAATATGTGGTGTTTGGGTTTTTCCATTTTTACCTCTGGATTTGTGGGAAATACTGATCATACATTCTTTTTCGATACATACTGTACTTTCGTTCAAGGAGGGTGTTCACACAGGTATCTAGGAGTCGGTTTGTTCCCGCATACAACGTAGAACAGATACGTTGACCACCGATACAGTCATGTATCGGAAAACCCAAACGGACGAGAGGAATGCCCGAATGCTCTTCCAGATACTTTCCGTCAGAGTGACCAGTGGCGATATTCGACCCAGCAGTCTCGCTTTCGCGGCGGACTGTGCCGAAATCGGTATCACTGAAGATGGACACCGGCTCAACAACATCTATAGTTATTGCGGCAACCGCATCTTTCCAGTGCTTGTTCCTGCTGTCAGAGGCAATAACTTTTGGATACATACCAATTTCAGTGGTAAATCCTGCAAGTGCATACGTTAAGTCAGCATCGCCGAACAGCGTGCATCGACCGACAAAGGCATGTTTGTGGCCGTCGATCATGACATCCATCAGCCGTCCACGTTCGGCGGACGTCTCGGCGGCCATTGATTTGCCGGTGATACTTTTCAGCAGGGCAAAGAACTCATCCGTTTGTTTAAGCCCGATGGGTGACGCTATGCGGTAGTAGGGAACTCCGAACTTTTCCTCCAGAAACTTTCCCGGAAACTTTCGTTCGTCTCCTGGAGACCCAAACTCAATTGTGGCCTTTGCTCCTCCCATATTATGGATAGCCGCCATAGATGTGCCGCCTGACGGCATTTTTGTGTAGGCGTTTTCATAGGGACGATCCATCGTCTCATTAATATCTGGAAAGATTGTGTACGAGATACCCATTGAATTGAGAGTCCTTTTCATTTCCCGGACGTCAGCAGGGGAAAACGTGATCGGAACGATAATGTTCAATTCATCAGGGTGATTCGTCGAGTCAGGCGGGAGCGAAAGCTGCTCAACAACACAGCGGAGAGTGTACCAGTACCCGTCTCCGTGACTCCCGCCGTATCCGTGAGTTGGTGCCGTGATGAACATTGACCGCGGAACCCCGCGTTCACGGCAGTACTCTTCCACAATCCGGTGAACGTCCTCACCGGTTGTTTCGGCAAGACAGGTTGTCAGAACAACGATGACTGCGAGGTCGTAGGCTTTGCGGATATTGTCGATTGCGGTTTTCAACTGAGCCGATCCTCCGTAGATGGTGCCTTTCTCATTTAGAGTGGATGAACCGACATCCACAGGTTCGTCAAAGTGTTCAGCAATGTGACGGCGCATATACGTACTGCAGCCCTGTGACCCGTGCAGAATAACCATTTCCCCTTCAATTCCTTTCAGGGCAATAATTCCCCCCATCGGCATGCACATATTACAGGGGTTTTCCGCGATCGAACGGAACTGAGTTCCCTGCTGCACGGAAACGTCAGAGATCTCCACGGACTACACCCCCTTTGACTGCATTCCAGACCGGGGAACAGATCGTCGTGTACACTTCACGGGCGAAATTTACCGCACCTTCGAAGCCTGCGAGCGGATGTTTCCGGTCATGATTGTGATCCACAAATGCAATTCCAAGTTTGTAGGCAAGCTGTCGCTCTTTTACACCGCCCACCAGCAGATCCGCCCCCTGTGTCAGCATGAATCTTTCCAGCTCCGAAGGGTTTGCATCATCGAGAATGATCGTGCCGTCATTGGCAATGTCGCCAATGATTTCGTAGTCCTCGCGGCGGCCGGTCTGCGTTCCGACCATCACGACTTCCATACCGATCTCCCGGAACTGGCGGATAAGCGAAATCGCCTTAAACCCGCCTCCCACATACACTGCAGCCTTCTTTCCGGAAAGTGCGGTGCGGTATCCGGTGATCTCCGGCATCACACGACGCAGCTCTACTGCAATCACTTCTTCTGTTCTCCGGATAATTCCCGGATCATTAGTGAACCGGGCAATCTTTGGAAGTGAGTCTGAAGTATCTTCCACGCCGAGGAAGGACACCTGCATGAAGGAAATATGATAGGCTTCCTCCAATTTTTGAGCAAGGTAGAACATGGATCCTGCACATTGGATGATATTCAACTCAGCGTTTGCGGCGCGGCGGATCTCTTCATACCTTGAGTCTCCGGTGAAGACTGCGTTCACGTCAATTCCGATCTTCTGGAGATAGCTGCGGATAATCCAGGCTTCTCCGGCGAGGTTGAAGTCGCCGAGATAGTTGATCACCGGGCGTCTGCGAAGCAGCAACTTCGTTGTCGGCGGTTCAATCAGTTTGAACAGCACGTCGCATACCGTCTGATAGCCAATCGATTTGGTTCCCACAAATCCGCAGGACTGCACCGGCAGCACGGGTACGCCGTACTTTTCGGCGGCTGCTTTACAGACCGCGTCCAGATCATCGCCGATGATGCCTACCACACAGGTTGAGTAGACAAACACGACAGGCGGCATAGAGTACTCTCGCCGCTTTATGACAACCATACAATTACCAGGATGCCGAAAGTATCCAAACGGTGCATCCAACCAATTCAGGGATGCACAGTTCGACGTTTCGGCCCGGTAGCCGGCATTGTGCCGGCTTTGGAATTCGTCATTTGTGTAATCACCTAAAGCACAAAACCCTGAAAAACCACGCCCCGAGTTGAAAAAAGATGTCCCCTGAATCCTATGATCCAGTAGAGATACCCCTCAGGTTACTGGATTCACAGCGATTTTATGTAAAATAAACTATGATTTTACTAATATATTAATTGCCGTGTCACATGTCAACTGGTGTCACGAATACTATATATATAATTATTTACATGACCCCTCACGCGCATGGAATCATTATCTGAAATGGTTTCTGCATGTCTCCATTTCTGAAAGGAACATGGTAATTTTGAAACGCCGTATGCTATTATTCCTGTAAAGTACCAATAATACTCATTACAGGGAGATAAAAAATGAGCAGATGGCAGGTGGAAATATATGATGTAACGCTGCGGGATGGAGAGCAGGCACCGGGAGTGGTATTTTCCCCTGAAGAAAAACAGGAGATCGCGGGACTTCTAGACGAGACAGGTATCAACTGTATTGAAGCGGGCTTCCAAGCGGTTTCGGTCGGCGAACTTGCTTCCGTTCGTGCGGTTGCATCGCTCGGACTTGATGCACACATCTCCTGTCTCTGCCGAGCAGCAGCCACTGATGTGGACGCGGCACTTGATGCGGATGTTTCGATGGTAAACATCTTTCTCGGCGTCTCGGATCTGCATATCAGGTGCAAGTTCCATGAAACTCGTGAGAAAGTAGTGGCATCAGCGATGGATGTGGTTGAGTATGCAAAGGATCACGGGCTGTTCGTGCGGTTTGCAGCAGAGGATGCATCCCGCACCGTAATGAAGGATCTTCTGACAGTGTATTCGGCGTGCGAAAACAGCCATGCGGATATGATCGGATTTTCGGATACAACAGGATGTCTCATCCCGTCCGAAATTTTGGCAACCGTTGATACTATTACGCAGTCCTCGAAGCTACCGCTAAGCATTCACTGCCGCCTCTGCCGGAGCTTTCCAGCTACACACCTGCGTGAATGGTATTGGAGAGCGTGCCGGTAATCCGGCACTTGACGAGGTTCTGGTCCTTCTCCGGTTCAATGGAGGAGTTGACCGGTATGATATATCCCTGATGCCGAAACTTTCCTCGGTTGTTGCCGAGGCATCGGAAATTCGGGTAAGCAAAAGCAAACCCCTGACCGGAGAATATGCATTTTCGCATGAAAGTGGGATTCACGTTGCGGCAATGCTGCAGGATCCAATAGCGTATGAATATGTGCCTCCGGAACTTCTTGGCCGGCAGCGGCAGTATCTGATTGGCAAAACACAGCGGGAGAAAAGCGCTCGTGTATGTCCTTCATGAGATGGGAATTACGGTAAACGATGAACAGATGAACAGAATTCTTGAAGAGATCAAGGCCCAAAGTGAGAGAAAATGTTCAATCACATTTCCAGCACTGCGAAAACTGATTGAAGAACTGCAGAAATAGCGAATCATTCACCCATCCGGGTTTTCAGGAACACACCACAAAACCACAACTTATCATGAGATATCCGTAATGTAGCTTCGGCGATTTCAAAATAATATCACACAAATCCAGAAAACAGCTTAGAAAATGCTGCGAGAGGGATCCGAACCCCCGACCTCGGGATTATGAGTCCCGCGCCCTAACCAGCTAGGCCACCGCAGCAAATATGCATAATAAGAATGTTGTATCCCGATATATAGATTCCGAAACGCAGGACGCGTGTAAATGTCATGGGAAATACGAATTCTTTTATAGGCAGTATTGGCCGAACCCAAAGGTGTAATACCTCACCAATGAAACGTATCTGAGAAGAATGCCACGACCAAAAATACTCTTAACGAACGATGACGGGATCAACTCCGGAGGACTCTGGGCCGCATACGACGCCCTGTCACCATTCGCTGATGTCACGGTCGTCGCACCGGCAACCCAGCAAAGTGCGGTCGGCAGATCGATCTCGATCTTCGAACCGATAAGGATGAACGCAGTTACCATGCACGGAACGCAGGCATACTCTGTTGAAGGGCGTCCGACGGACGCACTTCTTCTGGGGTTGTATGGACTTGGTCTTAAGCCGAACCTCGTAGTATCCGGCATCAATCTGGGAGAAAATATTTCGTTCGAATCGATAACAACCTCCGGGACCGTTGGCGCCGCGATGGAGGCAGTAAATCAGGGGGTCCCCGCTCTCGCATATTCACTGCAAATGAACGATCAGGGAAATAAATTCGCAGACCCCAGGTCCCACACAACGGATTTTATACAATGTAAAGAGGTCGTGAAGAAATTCACCAATTTATTTCTGGAAAAAGGCTTCCCAGTTGGCAGCCAGCTGCTTAATATAAATATCCCTGCTGAAAAAATTCAAGGATACAAAGTGACGGTCCTTGGGGAAAGGATCTTTGAGACATCGGTTGAACAAAGAATCGACCCGAGAGGCAAACCATATTACTGGATAAACGGAACCCCCACGTATATCCCGGAAGAGCACTCGGATGTGACGGCACTCAGAAATAATTTTGTCTCGATTACCCCGCTTTCAATGGACAACACCGCATTCAAAGCGTGCAGCGAGCTGAAAAAAATGATTTTGGATATTGATTAATAAATCCGGGAAACAACCGTTGCCACATATTTGCCGAAATACTCGGCCTGCAGAAGATCGTTCTCGGTAAGCTGACCATCGGCAGCAAGTCCGTAATGCCCGCCGTTGTGCTCCTCATTGGTTGATTCGGTCGAGATCGTATCGCCCACAACGATCATCACGTGAATCAGCATCGCCTGAACGATCGACAAAATTGCCGTCTCTTTTCAGCCTATCCGGTACCCCGCAGTAGTAAATGCCGCACCGAACTTTCCGACGAGTTTTCCGCGCACAAAGGTGGTGTCGTCAATGAATTCCTTCAGCTCCGCAGCAATACCGCTGAAATACACCGGAGATCCAAGAATAATTCCGTCATATCTGATAAGGTCGCTGGCAGTAACCCGGTTGAATGCAAGGACATCGACATTCAAGCCTTCCACCTGTTTTGCTCCCTTGCCGATCGATTCGGCAAGCATCTTGGTTTTTCCGGTTCTGCTGTAGCAGGTCACGAGTATTGAGGACATTCATATTAGACTGGGGTCGAAGCATTTTAAAAATAGGTTTTGGGAAAGTTATTCGTATTCGGGTTCGTCCTCGTCGACCCCGTTTTTGTAATACCAGAGATTATACGACTTATACATCCCAAGTTCGACGGCGATTTTTACTGCCAGAGTATGCCAGCACTCTTTTCCGTACAGCATGGCATTACAACTGCAGAACGAACCCTCGACAAAGTACTCATCGGTATTTCCTACGACAACGAAGTAATCCCGATACTTTTTCACCCGC
The DNA here is from genome assembly GCA_965229365.1 of Methanocorpusculum sp. Lineage (GTDB taxonomy): Archaea > Halobacteriota > Methanomicrobia > Methanomicrobiales > Methanocorpusculaceae > Methanocorpusculum. The sequence continues at coordinate 1,097,120 of OZ245878.1, forward strand.
TGCTCTCTGACAGCATCAACAGCTTCCATTCCCCGCTTGCCGTATGCATCGATGAATGCGTTACGCACAACATCATTCAGCTCGCCTTCCTGTTTTAAGATCTGGAACGGATTGATCATTGAATAATTGACGTGAGGGGGGTGTCATCGATATACTCCCACCCTTTGGTTTCTGCAAGTGCCCGCATACCCGGAGCTTCCAAAGCATAATGGGTTGCTTCGATACAGGGAATGGGCGACTCGAGAGCAATATTATACTTTAATTCAGCCGCCATGTAGGCTTCTGCACCAAGAGATACGGCCTCTTCAATTAATTCAGGATCAAAGGCTGAACCGCCAGCGACCGCCAGTCTGGTAACGCCGGAAACATCCCCCCATACACGCAGAGCACAGCCGAGAATCCGGGAGATCTCGCTTAAGCTTTTCGTCATGGTTCCGACAACGCCGATCGAGTTTGGAGTTTTCTCCATTCTCAGACAGTCTGTGAGTCCGATTTCTCTGGAAAGAACATCGTTGATCCCTCCTTTTGCATGATCGAAGTTCGAATGCATGGCATAGAGATTGATGTTATTTTCGAGCAAGGGACGCAGGATTTCGATATTTCGCCCGGTCACGCCGTGCATAGGATTCCAGAATGCCGGATGATGAACGATCAAAGCATCGAACCGTTCTTCAGCTACCCGTCTGCAGACGTATGGCGTGGCATCCAAAGCACAGCCTATCTTTTCAATCCGGTTCGTTCCCTCGACGATCAGCCCGATGCGGCCTTCGTCAAAATCCTCGGCAAGAGCAGGCGGAGCGATTTTTTCCAGAAGAGCAATGAACGCGTCTTTATCCATACTCATAATAGGAGGTCAGATATTAATTGAGTTTCTTAATCCGGATCTTTTCCGAATCGGCTTGTGCTTCGTCCTGAGCATCCCGAAAGTCAGCAACAGGTTTTATCGTAAGAGCATTAATATAAAGCGACTGTGCATTGGTAGCTTTGCCAAAAACCCGCCCGAGAACCTCGACGTTTGCTCCGACCCCGACAAGCGGATCGGGCAGGGTAAATCGTTTTACTACAAGCTGACCGGTCTGGTCCTGAATCAGGTAGGAGGGTTTGTTCATCATAAGCCCAGTGACTTTGAGAGCTTTTCCTTCAACGATCACCACATTTCCCCTCATGGTTGGAGAAAGCTGGCGTGCTCTGACGAGTTTTGCATGCTGAAGATACTGCGGGGCTTCACGAAGGACCTGTTTTTCGTTCGTATAAGACATCCAGAGAGGGAAACCTATGAGAAGGTCACACAGCGGGAGACCAATATAAATATAGATGAGATCCTTGGTGGAGCCGTAGGTCATTGCACACATAACTGCAAAAAAAGACGGTTGCTGCAAGAAGGAGAGGCGGGAGTCTGACCGTTATGCCTTTTATTTTCATGTGAGTAAGAAATGGGAGGGGGAAGATTATGAAGATAACGCCGAGATCTTCCAGAGATTTGATTACCTTTTCTTACCCACTACTAATCATAGATATGCCCCGCCAGCAGATAAAAATCCCATCCCTTCTTATGACCACCGTCCTCGTTGGTATCTCTTCAATGGACGGAACCCTTTTTGCAAAAGCAGAACCCTGCCCTCTCTGCGGGGGAAAACCGCAGCCGTACGACACCAAGAAAAAACTCTATGTGACGCTTCGAACCCCAATGGGAAAGAAAAGGATCATGGTCAATATCAGGCGGTTTAAGTGTAAGACGTGCGGGCATCTCATTTATGCACAGGAACCGTTTTATCCTGACACCAGACTCGGTTCAGCAATTGTGGATATGGCGATCTCTCTTGCGAGACTCCATTCCTATTCCCGCACCGCAGAGATAATGAAGGCGCTTGGCATAGAAATCGACCGGGGATCGGTCCGGAATTATGCATTGTCGAATCTGCCGATACTCCCGGCAAACTTTTTGTACGGCATGCAGCTGCCGAACTCATTCATCTCGCTTATGACGAAAGAGATATCGGGACCGAAAGGATCAATCTCGTCTCAGGATATTCTGGCATCAAGCGGGTATCCCTCATCCTATAAACCGCCTCTCGACGGGAAAAATACATCAGGCGAGTTCCAGAAACAAAAAAAACAGAAAACAAAGATCAGATAAAAAAAAAGTGTCTTACACAGCCTCGGGCGATCTGCCCGACAAAGCTGCGATTTCGCGTACGGCATATGCGGGCAATGCATCTGCCGGCATTCCAAGCGTTGCAGTAAGATCGATACCCTCAATTAAAGGAGCGAATACCGAAGACCCTATCCCTCCGGTAAGGAGAATGTCGGCCCCGACATCGTTTCTTACTTTCTCTACCGCACTGCAGACACGATTTCTCTGGGCATTCCAGAAGGACGCGGCTATGTTGAGGGCACCATCCTCCCCGATCTCTTCAAGATCGGCACAGACCGTTCGGGCAAGACGGCGAAGGCAGGCTTCGGGTGAAACCTCTTTGCCATCCGGCGTCGCCGATGAATATTCATTGACCCCGATGTGTCCGAGAACAAAGTGTGCATCTCCCGAGCAGGCAAAATACTCTGTGGAAAACGGAGTCGGGATGCCATCTATCTCTGCAGAGTTTGCAAGCGTGACGACCGGGGTTCTTAGCATCCCGGTATAGACAAGATACCCGGCTTGGAGACGAAGAGTATCTGTCATATTAATAAGATTATCAAACTCGGCAAAAGGAACGATATCAGCGGTCGTACTGCCGATATCGAGCATCATACCTTTTGGATAGGTTCTTCGAAGAAGATCAACCGACGCAAGCCAGTTTGCGGCTGCAAGTTCCGGACATGCTTTAGTATGGAAGGCAGCGTCAGTCCCGTAGAATACGGCATCAGGAAATGTTTTTCTAACAGCATCAACAATGAAGGAGATACCTTCGGTTTTGTTGAAAAATCCATCAGCAAGTTCCCCGCTCATCACTACTGCAGCATTCTCTTTTTCTGCATAGGTCCCAACGATTTTTTCAAGATCTGACTCCTTCCAGAGAGGACAATAATGAATGTGGACGCCGCTTTCATCAACGATCTTGAGGTTAGCACCTCCGACGTCAATACCGATCACTCTGCAGTTACCCCGCCTACATCATCGAATTTTGCAGTTTTCCCGTTATAGTGGATGCATTCTGGAGGCAGACCAACCGTTGCTTTGAGCAAAACATCAGCAATCTCCTCTTCAATAACATGAACGATACCAAGAAGGCTCATGGTTGGCCGGGGATTTACGTCAACGACCCAGATCTTTTCACCAACAATCATATCAAGACCAACATACCCCTGACAGCCAAGGGTTTCGATCGCTTTTTTGGCGACCTCAATCATCTCGGCTTCACGTGGAGGATGAACAGGAGTTTCTCCGCCTTTGTAGATGAATTTGCCATCCTCTCCAACTTCGCAGAACTGACGGTTGATCGTGAGAAACACCGGAGAGAGCCCGCTGTAAAAACCGCAGGCTTCTCCAACAACACGGCTGCCGACAATACTTACACTATAATGTTCACCTTCGAGGTATTTGATGGACATCTCACCAGTCCCGGGGAGTTCTCCATCTTTTGCGATCCGGACACCGACAGAACCCGCTCCTTTGACCGGTTTGATCACACGCTTGCCTGAATAATCAACAGGAACTTCAGCCGGCACATCGATGCCGACCTTCGCAAGCAGTTTGCCGGAGAGCCGTTTGCTTGCACAAACCGCGACCGCAGTGCTGTCCGAACCAATGTTGTGGGTAGCAAGCTCCAGCGTGTGGGTATATTTTGCGAGGATGTCATCCGGGGCAATGACCAGACCGTAGTCACAATCCGGAGCAAGACGCGCTATCTCGGAATCGAAATCGCTGCCGGTCGGCAGGATAACCGTGTGACCGCAGGCTTCAAAACTTTTTTTCAGCACCGCAACCATAGCTTTACCCTCCGGGGCAAGAGCTGGATCACGCACTGCGGTATATTCGGCGATGAGAACGTTCATATTATGCGTCGTGTTTTTCTACCTCGGCAATGAGGTTTTCCATGACGGCGTCAACGGCATCCCACGTAGGATTCGTCTCACCCGGTGTTCTGACGATGAATGGTTTTCCTTCATCGCCGGCCTTTCTCATCTCGATATCGATTGGGATGGTGCCAAGATAGGGAACATTGTACTGTTTGGCTGCTTTCTCTCCCCCGCCTTTTCCGAAGAGATCAACAACTTCTCCACAGTGGGGACATACCATTCCGGACATATTTTCGATGATCCCAAGCACAGGAAGATCCATCATCTCAACGAACTTGATCGCTTTGGTGGAATCTAAAACAGCAACATCCTGAGGAGTCGTGACGATGACTGCCCCTTCAACGTTCGGTGCAAACTGTATAATATTCAATGCTTCATCCCCGGTTCCCGGGGGGAGATCGACGACGAGGTAGTCGAGATTGCCCCATTCTACATCGCCAAGGAACTGCTGAATCGCAGCAGCTTTCATGGGACCGCGCCATACGATCGGACTGTCCGTCTCATTTAAGAGAAGTGCCATGGAGATAACTTTCAGAGAACCGGTCACCTTGATCGGCATTATCTTGTTTCCGATTGCCTGGAGTCTGAGATCCTCAATTCCAAGCATCTTTCCGAGACTTGGACCATGAATATCCAGATCAAGAAGACCAGTCTGATATCCGTGGTTCGAAAGGGCATACGCAAGGTTAACCGAGACCGTACTCTTTCCAACACCACCCTTTCCTGAGAGAGCTAGTATTACATGTCTTACACTAATATCGGCTTTTTTTGATTGCTGACAGGTATCGGTCTTCTGTGAACAACCATCACAGTGACCATCACATCCATCGGGTTGATCGCTCATAATTATCTCCTGAATTGTAAGTCTATATAACTTATTGCATTATCTGTTGTGTGGATTACAGTATAGTCTTTTTGGATTGTGTGAGTGATCATAACAAACGAAATCTGAAATATTAACGAGAGACCAGAACATTTATGTCCGGTTACCTTTCGCGCGCCTCGTTAAATGGGATTAATTCATTTTCAGCAATATAAATCCAATGAAATTAACACCGAGATTTTTACCCAATATGATTTACCACCGATAATGATCAAAAAACGCTACGAGAAGACACCATTATATATTCCGAAAATAGACAACAATAACATCCGAGGTTTATCCATGGAAATAAAGTATGTAACAACGACCTGTCCGTATTGCGGGACCGGCTGCTCCTTCAACCTTGTTGTGAAGGATGGCAAAATCATTGATGCCCAGCCGTCTCAACGCTCTCCGGTCAACGAGGGAAAACTCTGTCCGAAAGGTGTATACGGATTTGAGTTCATCAACTCACCCGACCGCTTAACGACTCCGCTCATTAAAAAAGACGGAAAACAAGTACCGGCAACCTGGGATGAGGCACTCGCCGTCATCGCAGAGAATTTCGGCAAATACAAGCCCGAAGAAATCGCGGTCATCTCTTCTGCCCGCTGCTGCAACGAAGACAACTATGCCATGCAGAAGTTCGCCCGTGTCGTTTTAAAGACACCGAACGTCGACCACTGCGCCCGTCTGTGCCAAGCACCGACCGTCGCCGGTCTGAACATGGTCTTTGGATCCGGTGCATCCACCAACTCCTTCATGGATCTGGCAAACTGCAGTCTCGCTTTTATCATTGGGTCCAACAACTGTGAAGCCCACCCGCTTGCAGCCCGCAGAATCATGCAGGCCAAGAAGAAGGGAGCAAAGGTCATCGTCTGCGACCCGCGTCTTACCCCGACCGCCAAACAGGCAGATCTGCACATCCAGCACTACCCGGGAACCGATATCCAGCTCCTGAACTGTCTGATGAAAAACATCATCGAGAATGACTGGGTCGACCATGAATTCGTCGATAACCGTACAAACGGCTACGAAGAACTCAAGGCATGCGTCATTCATGACAAATACAGTCTCGAGAACACATCCAAAGTCTGCGGTGTCCCGGCCGAGAAACTCCAGCTCGCTCTTCAGTGGCTCCGTGAGAACCAGCACAAGACCGCATTCGTCCACTGTCTCGGTATCACTCAGCACACCGTCGGTGTCGACAACGTCAGATCGATCGCCTTCGTCCAGACGCTCCTTGGAAACATAGGAAAGCCCGGATGCGGTGTCAACGCACTTCGCGGTCAGAACAACGTTCAGGGGTCCTGCGATATGGGAGCACTCCCGAACGTATACGCAGGATATCTCAGCGTCAACAATCCCGAAGCAGCAAAGAAAGTTGCAGATTTCTGGGGCGTTACCGATCTGCCGTCCGGCAAACTCGGTCTCCATATCCCGGAGATGCTCGAGACGTTTGAACACGAGCCTGAAAAACTGAAATGCCTGTACATGCTCGGCGAGAACCCGGTTATGTCCGATCCGAACAGTAAGGGTGTCGAGAAAGCAATGGAGAATATTGAGTTCTTCGTTGTTCAGGATATCTTTGAGACCGAGACGACCAAATACGCTGATGTGGTTTTACCAGGTTCCTGCTATGCAGAAGAAGACGGTACTCAGACCAATGCGGAACGCCGTGTCCAGAGATTCAGAAAAGCGCAGGATGCACCCGGAGAGGCAAAACTCGACTGGGAAATCATGAAGATGATTGCAGCCAAGATGGGATACGGCGACAAGTTCGCATGGGAAACCTCCGAGGATGTGTTCAACGAGATGCGCAAGATCACTCCGCAGTATGCAGGTATCACCTACGCAAAACTCGAGGGAGACGGTATCCAGTGGCCATGCCCGACCGAAGACCACCCGGGAACGCCGATCCTCCACATTACCTCGTTTGCAGGAATGCCCGACGGAAAAGCAAAACTCCAGGCGATCGAACACCGTGCACCGGCTGAAGTGATCGATGCAGAATATCCGTTCTGGCTTACTACCGGAGCAACCATCTGGCACTGGCCGTCGGGATCAATGACCCGCAGGTGTACCCAGCTCAACCGTGACTGCCCAACGGCATGGCTCGAGATGAACAAGAAAGATGCAGCAAAACTCGGTATCGCAGACGGCGAAAAAGTCCTGCTTTCCTCACGCCGCGGAGAAGTCGCAGTCGCAGCACGCGTGATGGATGACATTAAGGAAGGCGTGTTCTTCATGCCGTTCCACTTCATCGAAGCACGGGCTAACTTAGTCACGAACACCGCATACGATCCAGTGTCCAGAACGCCGGAATACAAAGTCTGTGCTGTGAAAGTTACCAAACAGGAGGCCTAAAATGTCAGCAAAAGGCGATATGTGCTATGCATGGACCAAAGATGCAGGTATCAAAGGAGAATGCGGAGGAGCAGTTACGTCCCTTCTCAAGTACATGCTTGAGAACAAGATCGTTGATATGGTCCTGACCGTCAAAAAAGGTGTTGATATCTACGACCCGCAGCCGGCATTCATCACCGACCCGGCCGAACTTGCCTCCACAGCAGGATCCCTCCACTGCGGTACGCTGCTTCTGCCAAAGCTCATCAAGAAGTACCTGAACGGTGCAAAGGACATGAAAGTCGCTGTTACCGTCAAGGGATGCGATGTAAAGGCAATGTATGAACTTGCAAAGCGTAACCAGATCAATCTGGACAACGTCGTGATGATCGGTCTGAACTGCGGTGGATCAGTTACCCCATTCATGGCAAGAAAGATGATCACCGAGAAGTACGGTGTTGACCCGGACTGTGTTTTCAAAGAGGAGATCGACAAAGGTCAGTTCATCATTGAATACACCGATGCAGAAGGCAAACACCAGCACAAAGGTATTTCAATTGATGAGCTGGAGGAGGAAGGTCTCGGCCGCCGTCTGAACTGTCAGCGCTGCGAAACCAAGATCCCCCGTCAGGCCGACATCGCCTGCGGAAACTGGGGCGTCTTCGGCGAGAAAGCCGGCAAGGCAACCTTTGTTGAGATCTGTTCCGAGAAAGGTGCCATGATCTTCGACGGTGCGGTAAAATCCGGCATCATCGACACCTGTGCACCTGAGGCAAAAGGTCTCGAGATCCGCGGAAAGATCGAAAACGTCATGATCAAGATGGGTAAGAAGAACCAGAAGAAGCAGTTCGAAGCCCTCGGTGAAGGTTCTGAGAAACTGGCACTGATCATGAAGGAAAGCAGCCGCTGCATCAAATGCTACTCATGCATTGAAAGCTGTCCGATCTGTTACTGTGTTGAGTGCTCCACCAAGAAACCACACCTTGTTCGTCCAGGAATCATTCCGCCGGACTTCATGTTCCAGATGATCAGATTCGCACACATTGCAGATTCCTGTATCAACTGCGGCCAGTGCCAGGAACTCTGTCCCATGGATATCCCGAACTCACTCTTCATGCACGCCCAGCAGGTCGAGCTTGAAAAGATGTTCGGACACACCCCGGGTGTCGACATGGAACTCCCAGTCCTCGCATTCGCAGAAGAAGCCGATGAGCGTGCACGTCTGAACGCAACCGGCTCCGACATGATCTACGAAAACGTGTTTGGCGCAGAAGAGTAAACGGGATTCCCGTTCACCCCCCCTCTTTTTAGATGAAAAACCTTATTTATTGTTTTTGCCTATTGCTGAAAAACTGATACAGATTAGGTAGATTCGCCATATGGGCGAGACACTTTTTGAAAAAACATAACTGAGTTCAGATGATTCTCGCTTGAAGTAAAGCTTCATGGAAGTTTTTTAGTTTTTACTGCCAATAGTACCCTGAAGATTTTACGGAGAAAAATTATGGATAAAGAGACCTATGAGATTGTAGATACATATATGCAAGCCTGTATGGCAGCGGATACTGCACATGATAAAAACCATATTTATCGCGTTCTCTATGCAGCTCTTACCATTGCAGAACACGAGGCTGCAGTAGATTACGACTGCCTGATTGCTGCCTGCCTTCTTCACGATATCGGGAGAAAGGAACAGTTTGAAAATTCCAAGGTCTGCCACACCAAAGCCGGTGCAAAAAAAGCCTGAACTTTTCTGCGTGAACATGGTTTTCCGGAACCATTTGTATCTCACGTCAGCGATTGTATCAGAACACATCGTTTTCGTGCCGGACAGATTCCAAAATCTATCGAAGCAAAAATTCTGTTTAATGCAGACAAACTCGATGTGACCGGGGCCATCGGTATTGCACGAACACTTGCCTACAAAGGTCAGCATGCAACGCCGCTCTACTTTTGCGGAACGGACGGCACTATCTTAGAGGAAGATGGTGATAATACCAACTCGTTTTTCCATGAATACACGTTCAAACTGGAAGGAATGTATGACCGGTTTTATACGCAGGCGGGAAAAGAGATGGCAGCAATCCGGAAGAAAGCTGCGGCTGATTTTTATCATTCGATGCTAACGGAAGTGCAAAACATATCAGAAAAAGGATCGAGTCTTTTGAATCAAAAGATTCAGATCGAATAATGTATAACCCCATACCTAATATTTAGATATAAAGAAAACCTATAACTATAATTAGATAGAATTCACAACGTGAATATTATGGCTGAAAAAATAATCTACATGGATCACGCTGCTACGACTTACACTGCCGAGGAAGTCGTGAAAGCAATGCTGCCCTACTTCTCCGAAGAATTCGGCAACCCCTCTTCTGTTTATTCAATTGGACAGTCCAACAAGACAGCTCTTGACCTCGCCAGAAAACAGGTAGCATCAGCAATTAATGCACAACCAGATGAAATTATCTTCACCAATGGAGGAACCGAATCGGACAACTGGGCATTGAAAGGCGTGGCATTTGCTAACGAACGAAAGGGAAAGCACATCATCACGACTTCGATCGAGCACCACGCAATTCTCCATTCCTGCGAATGGCTCGCATCCCGAGGATTCGATATAACCTATCTTCCGGTAGACAAATACGGCATGGTTTCTCCGGAGTCTGTCGAAAAAGCGATTCTTCCGGACACGATTCTCATCTCGGTTATGTATGCAAACAATGAGGTTGGGACGATCCAGCCAATCGCTGAGATCGGAAAGATCGCCAGAGATCATGGAATCTATTTCCACACAGACGCGGTCCAGGCGGTAGGCCACGTTCCAATAGATGTCGTAGCTGACAACATTGATCTTCTCTCGCTCTCCGGCCACAAATTCTACGGACCAAAAGGTACCGGGGCCCTTTACATCCGGAAAGGAACACGGATCCAAAACTTCATTCACGGCGGAGCTCAGGAAAAGAAACGCCGGGCAGGTACTGAAAATGTCCCCGGAATCGTAGGTCTCGGTGCTGCAATCGAACGTGCGGTTGATGAGATGCCTGAAGAAACAAAACGGCTTTCAGCACTGAGAGATGAGTTGACCCGCGAACTTCTCAAAATCCCGGCAACACACTTAAATGGTCATCCGACAAAACGTCTTCCAAACAACACAAACATCATCTTTGAGTACATCGAAGGAGAATCGATTCTTCTGTTCCTGAACATGAAAGGCATCTGTGCATCGACCGGAAGTGCCTGTAACTCGGCATCACTTGAACCATCGCACGTCTTAATGGCGATGGGAATATCCCACGAAATCGCACACGGCTCTATTCGATTTACCGTCGGCGAACGGACAACGGAAGAAGATGTGAAATATGTGATCGCCGCGCTCACAGAAACAGTGGCAAAACTCAGGGCCATGTCCCCGCTTACCCCAAAGGAGTTGAAGAATGTACAGTGAAAAAGTAATGGACCATTTTACAAACCCGCGCAATGTGGGAGTGATCGAAGATGCAAATGGTGTCGGGGAAGAGGGAAATCCCTCATGCGGCGACATTATGAAAATGTATCTGAAAGTCGAAAATGATATCATCGTAGATGCAAAATTTCAGACATTCGGCTGTGGTGCTGCGATAGCCTCCAGCAGCATGGCCACCGAAATGATCAAAGGCAAAACCCTGGAGGAGGCATGGACGCTGTCCAATAAAGCCGTAACAGAAGCATTGGATGGATTACCGGCAATAAAGATGCACTGCTCGGTCCTTGCAGAAGAGACCATTCACAAAGCAATCAATGACTATCTGATAAAGTCAGGCAGAGAACCGTGGGGTGACGGAGAATGCAGCTCATGCGGGCATGACTGTGATACCTGTGAACTCTAAGCAAAATCTACCGCGTACAGTCCTTTTCGATATGGATAACACCCTGCATGACCTGCGCCGGGCACGCCATTGTGCAGCTGATGCCTTAATGGCATACTGCGGGGTGTTTGGCAACCTCCATATCTACTCTTTGAACAAAAATCCGCCGACCCTCATCGAAGATGCAGTGACCCTCTATCTGGCGGACGGAGTCGATGGTGATTTCAATGAATGTACCTGGCTCTATCATACGCTGGAACTTGCCTGCATCTCACCTTTCGAAGGTATCGAGGAGCTTTTAAGAGAGTTAAAATCAGAAGGTGTCCACCTGGCTGTCATCTCAAATGCAGACCGTGACGATATGGAAAAACGCATGGAAGCCCTTGGCTACGGAGAGTATTTCGAACTGATCGTCACGCCCGAAACATTCGATGTAAAAAAACCGAATCCAGAGGTTTATCAGAAAACGCTTGAATTAATGGGGGTTTCACCAGATGAGGCGGTAATGATCGGAGACAAAAAGGACCGGGATGTACGACCTCCCAGGGAACTGGGTATCGAAGGAGTACATGCCACCTTCGGGTCGTTTGACAAGCGGGATAAAATATGTGCGATCGATTCACCGGCCGAGTTTCTCGAACTCTTAAGAAAAGGTTAGGCGATCTTGGAAAGAGCGCCGGTCTTCAGATCGTAATAAAGACCGTGTACTTCCAGACATCCTTTTTCCTCAGCCATGGATACAAGGGGATATGACCTGAGATGTTCCATCTGCAGGCGGACGTTTTCATACTCGATTTCTTTTTTTCGAATTACCTTCTCTTCAGGAGTTTTTACGTCGCCGAGGCGGGCATCAACCCTCGTCTGGGCATCCCGTGCATTGTTGATCCAAAGAGGGATATAGGCATCCTTTGACATATCAACATCCAAAGCATTGAGAGCTCCGCAGTCTGAATGACCGCAGATCACAATATCTTTTACTTTCAGATACTTGACGGCATATTCGAGAACAGTCGCAAAATTCCAGTCATGTGTCGGAACGATGTTTCCAATGTTCCTGTGTGTGAACAGCTCTCCTGCACAGCAGTGTGTGATTCTTTCCGGATTTACCCGGGAATCCGAACAGCCGATCCATAAAACCGTTGGGTGCTGAGTGCTGGTGAGCTGCGTGTACCGTTCTTTCTTTAGCTCGAAATCCTGTTCCTGAAAAATCTTGTTTCCTTTAATAAATGTTTCTATCATGAGTAAAACCCCAATAGAAGTTTAATTGACTCTTGAAACTTATGAGTTTTTGGGTTCTACTCGGAAGAATGACCACATTCACTCCGTCCTCTCAGTGAACGACAGATTATGCAGAATTTGGTTTCAAGCTCATCATCTGTGACCGACCCGGATTTGATCTCGTCGGCGAGTTTGGCGATGACATCTTTGATCTCATCATCAAAAACGATCCGATACCCCCGTTTGCCGGATAAATACTGAGATACGGCTGAGGGAGCAAGAGAAAGAGATTGTGCAACCTGAATCTGCGACACCCCAAGGTTCACGAGTTCGGCTGCAAGAGCTGCCTGTATTGCAGGGATGATGTCCCAGACTATTTCCTGACAGGGGACTTTAACCATGATTATACATTCACATTGTGATATATTATAGATTTCACCATAACACCAAACAAATGATTGAGAACATCTATCAACCCATTTTTTAACGCGAATCATAATTTAAGGAAGATTGGCTACATCCCTACACCCTCATCCCCCCAAAAAAAAGAAAAATACCCATTATTCCTTGACGTTTTTTTTTTAATTTACACTCTGTTTTGAATCGTTTTCATCTGATAGATATTATAACAAAATGCAGCCAGCATATTTTTCACTCGTACTCTTTGTAGTGTTGTTACCTTCACCAACCCTGCATGAAAAACATTTTTGATCACTGCATAGGGTCTCTCGCTCTTTGATCTCTTCCTACTTATTCTCAGATTTCTCAGTTTATCTCGTATGCCAATGGGATGCCCTCTCGCTCCCCTTTTCATTGTGGCACTATATCCCTTGCATTTTGCTCCCTGATATCCCCGATCCCGATAGACCACTTCCCTTTTTTCTGACAGATCCACCTGACTATCATGAACATTTGCCGTGGTGGTTTCAATGCGTCGAATAAGATCTTGCGTCGTATCCATGATGGTATGAAGTTTATACCCATAGTGCATTTTGCCGTTCTTGGACATGATTTTTCCATCTTTATCCCGTCGTGTTTTTGCCTGCTCTCCTCGCGGCGTGTCTTTCTTACAATGACCAGGTTCAGCATATACAAACGTTGCATCCTGGATCATACCTTGTTCAATTTTGAGACCTTTCAAGTCAAGTTGTCTCTGAAACTCCTGCCAAACCAATGTATCAACGCCAGATTCGGACATGCGCTCCCGAAATAACCAGATCGTTGAATTGTCGGGTATTTTGTCAGGACAGCCAAGAAAATGCCAAAAGGAGAGACGATCATAGATTTCACGTTCAACGGCGAGATCAGACAGACTATACCAGACTTCCAGAAGCTGAATCTTGAACATGAGAATTACATCAACATTGGGATGACCGCCCTTGCCGGATTTATTTGTATACATGGATTCAAGAAGAGGGCGAAACACATCCCAATCAAGTATTTTACCAACGTCGGAGAGACGGTCGCCAAGTTTTTCATAACGTTCGTGATATGCCTAGTTGAGACCAAAGCTGCTGAAAGTCCCCATACATACTACTCAACGTATTAAAAGAAATTACTTTCTGTCGGAAAAAAAAAGGTTGTTAGAAATTCTCTGATTTAATGATTTCACCGGCCAATGATGTGTGGATGGACCGATTCTGGCCGCGTGCAGTAATCTTCGATATGGATAATACCATCCATGATTTGCGGGGAGCGAGGTTCGCCGCAGCTGATGCATTAATGGCATATTGCGGGGTATTCGGTGATCTGCACTTTTACTCCCTGAACAGAAATCCCCCTACGCTAATCGAGGATGCAGTTTCTGCCTATATTGAAGACGGAGTCACGGCGGATCCGAACGTTTGTGCATCGCTCTATCACACGCTCGAACTCGTGTGTATTACCCCGTTTGACGGAATGAGCGACGTCCTGAATATATTGAAGACGAACGGGGTAAAACTTGCAATCATCTCAAATGCAGATCCTGAAGATACAGAAAGACGACTGGATGCCATGCATCTCACATCATATTTCGATGCAGTGGTTACGCTGGATACGTTTGGAGTTAAGAAACCAAAACCGCTTGTTTTTATAAAGACACTAGAGCTTCTCGGTGTCTCTGCAGAAAAGGCAGTAATGATCGGAGATAAGAAGGACCGTGATGTTTTTCCACCCAGAGAGTTGAAGATTTATGCCATTCACGCGCTGTATGGAGTTCTGGAAAAACCTGATAAGGAGTGCACTGTCTCAAAACCCTCGGATATACTAGGGCTGCTTGCTCTAAAGAGGGATTAACTTTTTTTAAGGATTCCAATCCACAGGTTTATCTACGTTTGAACAGACACTTCCAGATATGGAACAGAATGCAGGAGACATATTTATCGAAGCGACAAAATATCCTCTCACGAAGACCACTGATGCAGCGTTAGGCAGACCCGCACCAATGCGTCAGATACCTTCCTGGGATACTCGTGTGCTTCCAGATCCTTTGATACATCATCCGATGGATCTGACCGCTGCACTGCAAACTCGCCGCTCTCTTCGTATGTTTACGGGATCTGCCATTACTGAGGAGCAGCTATCCTATCTTCTCTGGGCAGCCCAAGGAATTATCGGAGAGTCAGAGATGTTCAGGAGCTCCCCATCAGCAGGGGCCATTCACCCAGTTGATATTTATGTTGCTGTTCAAAAAAGTTGCTGGACTTCCTGTGGGTATATGGAGATATTACCCGAATGGTCACATGCTGGAATTGATTGAGGAAGGACCAAAACCGATTGGTGCACTCGGCAAAGCGTGCATGATGCAGCCGGCAGTATTGCGTGCTCCGGTTCTGTTTTGTTTTGTTGCAACACCGTACCGTACAGTCTGGAAGTATGGTGTCCGCGGATACAGGGATATATTCCTTGATGCCGGCCATATTTGTGAAAATCTGTATCTTGCAGGGACACAGGAGGAGTTGGGTATCTGCGGGATCGGAGCATTATACGATGATGAAGCACATAAAGCTCTGAGCTTAGCTGAAGAGCAGATCTTTCTGTACGCTACTGCATGCGGTCAGCCAAAAAAACAATGAATTGAAAGAAAGAAGAATCCTGTTGAAAAGCGATCATTCTATTTCGGCGTGCAAGCCTGAGAAATTTTAGGTAGAGATAAATTCAAAGAAGGGAACACGCACCATATCTCAGACAGACAAAAACGCGGATTGCACATCCATTAACTGTATATGAATACGTGAGTACCTGGAAAACCATCTTAATAAATTACCAAAGCCAACATAAATATATGAAAACAAAATCCCGCATATATGAGATGGGAGGGGTCATCACCGAAGTAAATGGAGATTTCTGTACTCTCCGTCTTCGCCTGCCTGCAGGCGTCGTATCTCCTGACCAACTCATCGCAGTCGGGCAGATTGCGCAAAAATACAACCTAGATAATGTACATCTGACTACACGCCAGACAATCGAAATACCCCATATCAAAATCACCGAACTTGAGATGGTTGCGAATGAGTTGCTCGCGAACGGACATGATATCGGAGCAGAACGTACCGAAGTAGTCAATATCACGGCATGTCCAGGAACAGATCGGTGTAAACTCGCCAATATAGATTCACTCCATCTTGCCAAAGAGATAGACAAGAGATATTTCCGGAAAGATATGCCGGGAAAAATTCGGATTGCCATTTCCGCATGTCCCAACGCCTGTACCAGCGAAACACTGAATGAAATAGGTATTACTGGCCTTCGAAAGCCGATCCGTGAAGATGGTCAGTGTACCGGATGCGGAACGTGTGTACAGTTTTGTCGAGAAGAAGCACTTGAAGTGCGCGATGGAGCTATTGTCATGATAGATGACCGCTGCCTTAACTGCGGAACATGTATCCGATCCTGCCTGTATAGTCTTTTGCAATCCGAAGCAACAGCCTACAAAATTACATTCGGCGGGAGAAGAGGCAGACATCCAAAAGTAGGTCAAAATCTTATTACTGTTAACTCTGAAGAAGCGGCCCTTCTTGTAGTCGATGCAATCATCGACTGGATTTACCGCTTTGCCCGACTTGATATTCCCGTAGTGAGCCAAATCGGCAAAGATCTCAAAATTGAAGAGATCAAAGAAATCCTGAAAAAGAAAATCCCGGCAAAGTCAATAGTGGCAGAATAAAAATACTGAGAACATCTATCAACCCATTTTTTAACATGAATCATGATTTAAGGAAGATTGGCTACATCCCTACACCCTCATCCCCCAAAAAAAAGAAAAATACCCATTATTCCTTGATGTTTTTTTTTTATTTACACTCTGTTTTGAATCGTTTTCACCTGATAGATATTATAACAAAATGCAGCCAGCATATTTTTCACTCGTACTCTTTGTAGTGTTGTTACCTTCACCAACCCTGTATGAAAAACATTTTTGATCACTGCATAGGGTCTCTCGCCCTTTGATCTCTTCCTACTTATTCTCAGATTTCTCAGTTTATCTCGTATGCCAATGGGATGCCCTCTCGCTCCCCTTTTCATTGTGGCACTATATCCCTTGCATTTTGCTCCCTGATATACCCGATCCCGATAGACCACTTCCCCTTTTTGTGACAGATCCACCTGACTATCATGAACATTTGCCGTGGTGGTTTCAATGCGTCGAATAAGATCGTGGGTCGTATCCATGATGGTATGACGTTTATACCCATAGTGCATTTTGCCGTTCTTGGACATGATTTTTCCATCTTTATCCCGTCGTTTTTTTGCCTGCTCTCCTCGCGGCGTGTCTTTCTTACAATGACCAGGTTCAGCATATACAAACGTTGCATCCTGGATCATACCTTGTTCAATTTTGAGACCTTTCAGGTCAAGTTGTCTCTGAAACTCCTGCCAAACCAATGTATCAACGCCAGATTCGGACATGCGCTCCCGAAATAACCAGATCGTTGAATTGTCGGGTATTTTGTCAGGACAGCCAAGAAAATGCCAAAAGGAGAGACGATCATAGATTTCACGTTCAACGGCGAGATCAGACAGACTATACCAGACTTCCAGAAGCTGAATCTTGAACATGAGAATTAAGAAGAGGGCGAAACACATCCCAATCAAGTGTTTTACCAACGTCGGAGAGACGGTCGCCAAGTTTTTCATAACGTTCGTGATATGCCTGGTTGAGACCAAAGCTGCTGAAAGTCCCCATACATACTACTCAACGTATGAAAAGAAATTACTTTCTGTCGAAAAAAAAAGTTGTTAGAAATTCTCTATTATTATACTTATCAATATATCTATCCAAGGGAATGTCAAATATTTACTACTTTTTTGCTGAAAATGAGGCAGAGATAAAAATGAGTTGGGGAATAATATTCCTAAATAATTGTGAATTCGCAAGTAACTACACCATGATCTTTGATCTGTATGATCCCCAGATTATTTGATCAATAAGAGTCTGTCCAATCGTGGATTCTGTGATATAAACTCATCCCCCATTTACTCTTGTCGACTTTTTTGGAGGCGAACAATACCTTTATGTATCCCTGCGCCGAGTGGTATGTCTGAATTTCAAGACGAATACGATCGTATTTTCAACAATGGAGTCATCCCTCCGGACATGTCCATTTGCTGGCTCATGTCCCTGCTCAACATTAGTGACATTGTACGAAAAATCGAACAAACTTATTATTAACCTCATCTTCGCGATTATTTTCATTATCCCATTGATTTTCTGATAAAACTGACTGTTGTCATGACTTATCGCAGAATAGCCTATCGTCATATTCGGCGTAAAATAACGCAAGAAGATCTCAGCCACCTTCTTCCGGCAAAATCACCACTCTGGTTACCTTCGCCGAGTACGTTGCATTACTTTGTGAAATATCGGTTAGGTGAGGAGGGTATGAAAGTTCTTATGTTTTTGATAAGCAAAAAGATTGTCCATTTCCTCAAATCTGAAACCAAGGTAATTATCGATTCCACTCCTTTAGTTGCAAGCCGTTATTGTCCCAATAGTCTGTTTAACCCTCATTATCAGGTTAAAATGGATAAAGCACATATTTTGAATCTGGGGGCTTATCCCTTGTTTATGATTCATTCAGAAGGAACGGATAATGACAAACCCTATGCGCATTTTTTGATTCAGATTGCCGAACTTCTCGGCGTATCCTGTGATCGTGTATTGATGGATGCGGGATATGACTCCCTAGAGCTACAAACGTTAATATTTGAGAAACTTCATGCAAAACCCCTTATTCAACTGAGATTTGACGCGCAATTGTCCCAATTAGGTTCAGAGAAGACCATAATAAAACAGATCAATACGTTCTGGAGAAAAGGAGGAAATGCCCAAATGTCTCTTACAGAAAAACTGGTATTTCTCTGCAAGAATGGTAAACGGGAGGTGGTAGGAGCATATCTCAGAAATCAGACTATTCTTCATGGAAGGGAGGTAAAAGATGCTATGAAAAGGCGGGGAACGTGCGAACGTAAGCATGCACACCTCAAAAAAACCGTCAAATTTGATGTGGTGCATTGCAAGAAAAACAACAGAGCGCTCTCTGCAATAATGAATTTTATAACGTTCCAATTATTGATGTTAGCCCATTTACAGAATAGATTTCAGAATATGAATTTTGCAAATTATCGATAAGAAGTCTAAAGAAGTCTGATTTGGCAGATTCCCCCCAATCCCATGTCAATAGTGAAACGGTTTAATCATGATATTCCTAGGTGAAGTTATCTCGATCAAAAAAAAAACTATGTCCAATGGATTGACGTATCGATTGGACAGACTCATAGTAAATATCACAGACTTGGTTAATCACATGTGGTTTGCTCAATCCAATGATTGAGAAAATAGTCAGGATATTTTTCTCAGAACCACCATACTATGAAACTCATAACCGTAGCCGGCCCCCTTCATCGGGAAAAACTTCGGTGATTCTCAAAACTATAGCTCAGCTGAAGGTACCAAATGATAATGTCGGTGTTGTCAAATTCGACTCCCTTACTTCGTTCGATCACCTGCGCTACGATGAACAAGGCATTGCAAATCAAACCGGGTTCGCCGGAAAAATATGCCCAGATCACTTTTTTGTGAGTAATATTGAAGACGCTGTACAATGGGGAAGGAGAAAAGGATTCTCGATTCTTATTACAAAAAGTGCGGGACTGTGTAATCGCTGCTCGCCACACATTAACGGGATTCTCTCCGTATACGTCATCGACAATCTATCTGGTGTCAATACACCCAGAAAAATTGGTCCCATGCTCAAATAAGCAGATATCATCGTTGTGACGAAAGGTGACATCGTATCTCAGGCAGAACGTGAAGTATCTGCCTTCAACATAAAAGAGGTAAATGCAAATGCCCAGATACTGTTTATCAACGGCATCACAGGGCAGGGAGCTTTTCTTCTCGCGAAATACTGGCAAGATACACTGGATATCGACACCCTCAAAGACCGCAAACTCAGATTTACCATGCCTGCCGCAATATGCTCATATTGCACGGGTGAAACGATGATCGGGGACACCTATCAGATGGGATGTTAAAACGCATGGAGTTTGAAGAGTGATGGAGCTGGATGCGTACTTTACCGAGGTCTCGACGACTAAAATTTCCGAACTGCTGACAAGCTATCCTCTTGCATCCGATTATCTGGCAAACATTCGGCTTGGCAAAATCAATCACGAACTGACTCTGCCGGAAGCTCTCCTTTATGTGGATGAAGACATTCTCGAAGAATTCGGCCTCACGCGTGACAGTGTAGTTCTGCATTTCTGTTCATTTCTGTCGGCATTTTCCCATGATACAGAACTGAATGGGGATATCTCTTCGATAACCATTCCGGGGGGCAGGATAAATCCGGCAAACCTGAGCAGGCCGAAATAACCGTTGTGCCCGGAGAGATCGTGAGTATTGTCGGCCCCACAGGATCTGGAAAAAGCCGTCTCCTGGAAGACATCGAATGTCTGGCTCAAAGAGATACTCCAACTGACAGACAAATCCTTCTGAACGGTGCGGCTCCAACCGATGAGCGAAGATTTGCAACAGGCGGAAAACTCGTCGCACAATTATCGCAGAACATGAATTTCGTCATGGAATTAACGGTACGTGAATTTCTGGAGATGCATGCAAAAAGTCGAATGACGGCAGATCCAACTGAGACCACAGACCGGTGTTTTGTCTGTGCTAACACGCTTGCCGGCGAAAAATTTACTCCGGAAACGAAAGTGACACAGCTTTCCGAAGGTCAGTCCAGGGCATTGATGATAGTAGATACTGCCCTTATGAGTGCATGACCGATCATCCTCATCGATGAGATAGAAAATGCCGGAATAGACCGGAGAGAGGCGATAAAACTGCTTGCAAATCATGAAAAAATCATTCTGATGTCGACTCACGATCCGCTTCTCGCTCTCCGGGCGGACAAACGGATCGTGATCAAAAACGGCGGGATAGCAAAAAATCTAGTGACGACCGAAACTGAACGGCAAAGTCTCGACCATATCCAGCAGATGGACGAGATTTTGCAGAACCTGAGAAATCATCTCAGAAAAGGTGATACTATCACCATGGAAATGATACCAAAAATGGAGGATAATTATGTGGGAACTTTATGACGCTTTAATCGAACAGATTCCTGACGATATTACTGCAAAGAATATCATTGTCGGAAATGAGACTACGGTTGTGGAATCCGATATCGGCGGGGTGGGATTCGCTCCGTTCCGTCAGTATTTTCAGCGGGCACCGTCTTTAACGCAGAATAAACTCGGTATGCCGCTGAAAGAACTTGCCGAATTTGTAAAATCCTGGAACTTCCCTGAAGCTTCGATCGGGAACGCCACCATTAATGCATGGTATAATCATCCTGATACCGCCAGACGTGCGGGAATCGATGTCCCTGACCGGAAAACGGTCAAAGACAGACTGAATGACCCGTTTATCAACTCGCAGAATCAGGTGAAAGGGAAGATGGTCTGTGTTGTAGGTCATTTTCCCTTTATAGAGAAACTTTTTGCACCGGTCTGCGACCTGCGCATCATTGAATGGGATCCGATAGAGTGAGATTATCCCTATACGGTATGTGAATATCTGCTGCCGGAGTGCGATTATGCATATCTGACCTGCGCAGCACTTGGCGATAAAAGTATGCCGCGTCTTCTGGAACTATCCGAGAATGCAGAAAAAGTCGTTGTTGTTGGCCCGGCAACTCCGCTCGAAGCACCATTGTTTGACTTTGGGGCTGATGATCTGTCCGGTCTCGTAATTACAGACAATACACTTGCACTGAGAATAGCATCCGATGCAGAGAACCAGCGGAACTACAATGCGGGACAAAAGGTACATTTTTTAAAAACATAGAGAAGATTAAGATGAGCAATGATAGCAAATGGAAGAGATACTATGATGAACATGCATGAACAGAAAATGGTCAAGTTTACACCGATAGGGTGTGTCCATTCTCCTCACCAGGATCTTGCCGGGATGCCGATCCAGCCTCCTGCAGCCAAGGGATTTTCCGGAACGATAGAGATATTCCCCGAGTTTTCGGACGGATTAAAGGATATTGAAGCTTTCACGAGACTTATGCTCATCTATCACCTGCATAAAAGTGAAGGGTGCAGCCTTACCGTGAAGCCGTTTCTTGACACGCAAAGTCACGGTGTTTTTGCAACGAGAGTCCCGAAACGACCGAATGCAATCGGTTTTTCCGTTGTTCGCCTAATCGGGCGTGAGGGTAATATCCTCCAAATCGGAGATGTCGACATTCTGGATGGCACGCCACTCTTAGACATCAAACCCTACGTTCCATTATTCGACGCGTATCAGAATGAACGATACGGGTGGTTTGAAGGTAAACTGACGGATATCGAAGTTGCCCGCTCCGATGACCGATTCAAAAACTAAATACAAGCATACTTTTCCACCACTTTTTCATCAGACGAATTAAGCGATGCAAAGAGATTTTTTGCATTTTTATCAACCAAGTTAAATTAACTATTTACAGCAATATAATCAAGTTATTTACAGATGATTGCCCATTTGTACATATGAAAAAAACTATTCTATCTGTCTTAGCTATATTTGCCATTCTTCTGGTAGTCATCTGCTCTACAGGTTGTATCGCGGAAGATCGGAAATATGACGGCAAAAGTCTTCTTGTGTATTCCGGCGCAGGGCTGAAAGGTCCGATGGCCGAAATAGAAAAAGTATTCGGTGAAAAATATAATGTGACTGTTGATCTCACCTATGGAGGTTCCGGCGTCCTTATTTCCCAGATGACAACCACAAAGCTTGGAGATATCTTTATTCCGGGAGGAGAACCCGATTATCAGAACGCTGTTGCAAAAGGCCTCGTGATTGAAGACTATCAACCGGTAGCTTATCATATCCCGGTAATTGCCGTTGCAAAAGGAAATCCGTATAATATTACAACCGTTGACGACCTTGCAAAACCTGGCCTCCGTGTTGCTCTCGGAGATGTAAATGCCACGGCCATTGGAAAAGCCAGTGTCGTCATCTTTAATAAAGCAGGTATTTTAGATGCTGTTGAAAAGAATGTCGTTCTTCGCGGCGCCACCATCAATGAAGTAGTAACCGCCCTTTCAACCGGAAATGCCGATGCAGCAGTGCTGACGCTCGACAGTGCCAATCGGGACCTCTTCACCACTATCGAAATCCCGGTGACCGACAATTCCATCCTCGTTACTCCGATCGGCGTGACCACGTTCACCACTCAGCCGGAACTTGCCCAGACATTCGCTGACTTTGTAGCATCCGATGAAGGAAAGGCGATCTTTGAAAAGTATGGATTCCCCGGATATCCAAATAAGAAATATACCTGAGGCATGTCGGAAAAATTTACCGTTGAGCAGATAGGGATAATCCACTCTCCCTATACGGATCTCATGCAGACACCCATACAGAGCGGATTTTCCAAAGGGCAGGGAACAATAGAACTGTTCCCTGAATTTGCAGAGGGACTGGATCAGATAGGGTCATTTTCCCATCTGATCCTTATTACCCGCCTGCACAAAGCTCCATCAGAAATGCTTGTCGAAATACCCATGGTTGACGGCGGAATGGCACACGGCATTTTCGCCACCAGACATATGTACAGACCGAACAGAATCGGCTTTTCCATCGTAAAACTCCTGTCGGTAGCAGATAACCGCCTCGCTATCGAAGGTGCAGATCTGCTTGACGGGACACCCGTTCTTGACATAAAGCCATATATCCCGGCATTTGACGCTGTTTTGGAGGCGTCCAGCGGGTGGCTGAGCAGTCAGCATCTGGATAATATCCGTAAGAAAAGTCAGTCTCTTTGAATTATGGCACGGAGACGTTTCCCCACTTTTTTTCAGGCAGTATGCATCGGAATTTCACTCATCGCCGTTGTCATCCTGCTTGCAGTATTTTTGGGTCTTATCCTTTTCTCGTCCCCGGAAGCACTGATCACAAGTTTTCTCTCGGAAGAGATATGGTACGCCATCCAGTTATCGATAATAACGGCAGTGATATCAACGCTCATATGTTTGATTATTGCGATCCCTATTGCCTATTCCATGACACGGTTCAGTTTTTTCGGGAAACAGTGGGTTAACGTTCTCCTGAATCTTCCCCTCTCCCTCCCGCCGCTTGTAGCGGGTGTGGCGCTGCTGATTTTTCTCTCTCCGGTTACATCACCGGTGGGTCAGTTTTTCACCAGTCTGGGGATATATATTGTCTATACTCCCATGGCAATCATTATTGCCCAGGTCTTTGTAAACGCCCCTTACATGGTCAGAATCGCCCGCTCCACATTTTCTATGATAAGCTTGCGGTATGAACATGTGGCACGAACCCTTGGATGTTCGGAGTTTGGAGCATTTAAAAAAATCACGCTTCCTATGGCAAAGAACGGACTGATCGGCGGGGTCATTATCACCTGGTCAAAAGCCATGGGTGAGTTTGGAGCGGTGTTGATGCTTGCCGGCGCTATTGCCATGAAAACGGAAACCTTGCCGATAGCTCTCTTCCTGAACATGTCCACCGGAGATTTGGATATGGCAATTGCGGCAGCAATAATTCTCCTGATAATTTCAGGAACCGCTCTCATTTTGTTTGAGTACTTCGGCAAAGATGTTGGTGATGTATATGCTTGAAATAAATGCTCTTTCCATTCAGCTGGGTGAATTTTCCTTTACAGATTTAAACCTGAACGTGAAGGACGGAGAGTACTGTATCATCCTTGGTCCAACCGGTGCGGGCAAAACGATACTTCTCGAAACGATCGCAGGTATCCATTATCCAAAAAACGGCAGGGTCCTTTTAAACGGAAAAGACATCACGCATACTTCCCCGGAGTCACGCGGGATCGGAATGGTCTATCAGGATTACATGCTCTTTCCTCATATGACTGTGGGAGAAAATATCGGATTCGGTCTTAAGGAACGGGGGGTATCCAAGCCTGAACGGGATGCTGCAGTACAAAAGATCGCTGCTACGTTTGGGATATCCCACCTTCTCGAGCGTCATCCAAGAACCCTTTCGGGGGGTGAACAGCAGCGAAGTGCGATCGCCCGGTCACTTCTCCTGCGACCATCAGTTCTTCTTTTGGATGAACCTCTTTCCGCTCTGGATACGATCACGCGTGAGCGTCTCAGAGATGAACTCAAGACGATCCACAAAGAAACGGGAATGACGATCCTGCATATCACGCATCATTTTGAAGATATTTATGCTCTTGCCGATCGTGTGGTTGTGATGCGGGAAGGAAGAATCGTTCAGGAGGGGACGCCGGATATGATCATGCATCATCCTGTCTCGAATTTTATTGCAAACTTCACCGGCATGGATAATATTTTCACCGGGAATGCAGTAATCACGCCTTCGGGAATCGTTGAAATCCACATAGGTAAGATGATCATTCGTGCAGTAACAGAGCTGACTGGGCAGGTACACGCAGGAATCAGATCGGAGGATATGATTATATCCTCAGAACAATTTACTTCATCGGCGCAAAACTCATTTGCCGGTGTTGTTACTCAGATAATCGACAGTGGCGCTTATTCGAAGATTGTGGTTGATTCAGGTCTTATTCTGACGGCAGTTCTCACCCGTCAAAGCATTCAGCGTCTTGGGATTACGGCGGGACGTTCCGTGTGGATTACGTTCAAGGCAACTTCCGTTCATGTATTCCAAGAATAATCCCTGACGAAGCAAAAACATAAACGCCGCGGAGAATACGATGGAGAAAAGTGAATGATTGCCAGCAAAAGGAGCTGGCTTCATTCGATATTAGTCAACGGCTACCATTACTTCGCTTGATTTGATGACTGTGTAGACTTCTTTCCCCACGGCAAGCTTCAGGGATTCGGCAGATGTTTTGGTTATAACGGATACGATCTGCTGACCGCTGCCGATATCAATGACGATTTCGCTGCTGACCATCCCGTGAGTTACTTTAACTACTTTACCTTTGATCTGGTTTCTTGCGCTAAGTTTCATACGTATCATATGTTACGTAACCACTTGGGATAATAAAGATGCGCATAGATGGATTTAATTAACATAATTGATATAATGTAAAAATAGCTACAAAAGATTGACATTATTCTCACCAATACATGCTAGAGATAGTCCGGGTTCGGAAATGAGATAGGATATGTTTACGGCAGCTTACGAGGCAACAATGCTTGCGATGAGCCGGAGTTTGTTTCGAGGAGGTAGAACTTCGTGCCGCATTTTAGGCTAATCCTGGACAATGTCTTCAATTTTTTTGATTGAATTTAGATATCATATTATACCAAACAAAGACATACGGCTATCATTATGTCACATATTTTGGCAGTAGTTATCGTAATATTCACGATCCTGCTGGTATTTTACAGCGGCTGTGTGGACACTACGAAATTAGTAAACACGACCGAACGAACCGTGGTCCCGGTTGATCCTGGAACGAACCAGACAATAACTCCGGCAAATCTCAGCATCTACCATTACAACGGGTTCGGCGAATGGACCTACGGTGCGGGTGTCCCGATCACCGTGAGAGATGATATCGCAGGTGGGATGAACGCTTCGGGCGAGGGAACACAGCTTCTTTCTTTTGCCGCGATCTCGGATATCCACATCACGGATGAGGAGTCACAGGTCCAGGTGATCGCGCTCGACTATCTCAGCCCATTCCCCTTCGGCATATTCGCCGGTCTCGATGTATTCGACCCAGGTGCTGAATGCAGCAGTGAAGACGATCAACAATATCAACAAAGAGAATAAGCTGGATCTTGTCCTGTCCCTTGGCGATGCGGCAAACAATAATCAGTATAATGAACTGCGCTGGTTCATTGATGTTCTTGACGGACAAACGATCGATCCGACCTCGGGAGGAACTTCTGGGAAGGAGAATCTCGATTACCAGAAAACGTTTACGGCAGAGGATCTGGATATCCCCTGCTATCAGACGATCGGCAATCACGATCAGTTCTTTACGGGCGTGTTCACCGCGGATGCAAACCGTCATGCGATCGCGGAGAATGGAAGCCGGATCGGGTTCATGCAGGAGTTTTTGAACTCGAGTTCGCTGCCGTTCGGTCACGGTTATACGGAAGAGATGATCGCGGACGATTTCGCCTGCTATTCGTTCGACCCGGTGGAGGGAATCCGGATCATTATGCTGGATGATACAACGGTTGAAGGTTCAACGATCGGCGATATCTGGGCACACGGTCGCAGTTCCCTGGATGAGGAGCGGTTTGCCTGGCTGAAGGCGGAGCTGCAGAAAGGACAGGAAGACGGGGTTCTGATGATCATCGGAGCACATATCCCAATCGCGACGATGGAGGAAGGAGCATCTTCCGGCTGGAGTCTGAAGTCCGAGGTTTCCGAGACGGAACTTATCGCGGAGCTGCAGAAGTATCCGAATCTGCTGATGTGGGTCGCGGGACACAACCATAGAAATACGATCCTGCCGATCGCGTCGCCCGATCCGGGTCACCCCGAGTATGGATTCTGGGTCGTGGAGACGGCGTCGCTGAGGGATTTCCCGCAGGAGTTCAGAACGTTCGAGATCACGCGGTATTCCGATGAGCTTGTGGGGATCAAGACGGTGTGCGTGGATGTCGATGTGGAAGGAGACGTCCTTGCGAAGAAGTCCCGGTCGTATTCTATCGCGGCGGCACAGATGAGCGGTATGACCGATGTCGCGATCAAGAATGCGGAGCTTCTCGTCCGGGTGGGCTAAGGGGAATTTCGGCCGAGGAATATCAGGCTGAATCTATTCACACTTTTTTTCGATTGGGGTTTTTTGGGTGGGTTTTGAGTCCGTGGTAGGGGGTGTTTGTATATTTATTTCCATCACACGAAATCCACGAAAAAAGAACGAAAACACGAAAATAAAAAAAATGAAAAATAGATGGAATCCAGATAGTACCCTCCCACGTTCCCCACATCAAATCTGCGAAAACGCAAATCAAAGATTGCCGAACTTCTCGGCATATCCTGTGATCGTGTATTGATGGATGCGGGATATGACTCCCTAGAGCTACACACGTTAATATTTGAGAAACTTCATGCAAAACCCCTTATTCAACTGAGATCTGACGCGCAATTGTCCCAATTAGGTTCAGAGAAGACCATAATAAAACAGATCAATACGTTCTGGAGAAAAGGAGGAAATGCCCAAATGTCTCTTACAGAAAAACTGGTATTTCTCTGCAAGAATGGTAAACGGGAGATGGTAGGAGCATATCTCAGAAATCAGACTATTCTTCATGGAAGGGAGGTAAAAGATGCTATGAAAAGGCGGGAAACGTGCGAACGCAAGCATGAACACCTCAAAAAAACCGTCAAATTTGATGTGGTGCATTGCAAGAAAAACAACAGAGCGCTCTCTGCAATAATGAATTTTATAACGTTCCAATTATTGATGTTAACCCATTTACAGAATAGATTTCAGAATATGAATTTTGCAAATTATCGATAAGAAGTCTAAAGAAGTCTGATTTGGCAGATTCCCCCAAATCCCATGACAATAGTGAAACGGTTGAATCATGATATTCCTAGGTGAAGTTATCTCGATCAAAAAAAACTCTGTCCAATGGATTGACGTATCGATTGGACAGACTCTATACAGCCCCCTTAATTACCAAAAAAGTACAATAGTACATCATTATGAACGATGCGGAGGTCCTGATGAACCCAAACGACTTGGTGCAGTTTCTGAAAAAAAGTCCGGAGTATTTCACAAAAGATGACATCCTTCGTTTCTGCGAGGAAAACCATATTGAAATGGTCAACTTCCGCTATGCCGGCGGCGACGGAAAACTCAAAAACCTGAATTTTGTCGTCTCGTCAAAAGAGCAGCTCAACACCATCCTCTCCGATGGTGAGCGTGTTGACGGCAGCAAACTCTTTTCCTTCATTGAGGCAGAAAACTCAGACCTCTATGTCGTTCCAAGATACGGCACGGCGTTCATGGATCCCTTTGCCGAGGTTCCGACACTCAACATCCTTTGTTCCTATTACGACAGTACCGGACATCCGCTTGCCTCATCTCCGGAACATATCCTTCGTCAGGCAGAAGCCTCATTCAAAAAATATACCGAGATAGAGTTCAAATGTCTTGGTGAACTTGAATACTACATCATCTCCAAAGAGGAGACATTCTACCACAGAAACAACCGGATCGGGTATCATGAATCAGCCCCATTCTGCAGATTCTGCGAGATGCGGACCAAAGCCATGCTCATGATCGGCCGTGCAGGCGGGAAGATCAAATACGGGCATGCAGAGGCAGGTTCATTCACCAAAGACGGGTATTATTACGAGCAGCATGAGATCGAGTTTCTGCCGACAAGTCCAATTCTGGCCGCCGAACAGATCATCATTGCAAAATGGATCCTGAGAAAACTCAGCATGCAGTACGGCGTCGAGGTCTCGTTTGCTCCCAAGATCGCCATCGACAAATCGGGTTCGGGTCTGCATATCCACTTCCTCGCAGAGAAAAACGGCACGAACGTACTGATCAAAGAGGGAAGGCTTTCCGACACCGCAAAGCGGATGATCGTCGGCATTCTGGATATCAGCGATGCGGTTACCGGATTTGGGAACACCGTTCCCACTTCGTACCTGAGACTTGTGCCGAATCAGAACGCACCGACCTACATCTGCTGGGGAGAGAAGAGCCGTTCCGTCGTGGTCCGGGTACCGCTCGGCTGGGTCGATTCCGTCGATATGGCGGCGGATGCAAACTTCGGCCTCAAGAGAAAATCCGAAAAACCCCCCAGGCAGACCCTGGAGTTCCGGGTTGCCGACGGTTCGGCAAGCATCTACGAAACGATTGCCTGCCTGATCTGCGGGGCGATCCACGGCCTTGGTATGAACGGCGCCCTCACCAAATCCGATGAACTGTTTGCATCAGGAAACATCTTCACCGAGGAGTGCGAGTCGTTCATTAAGACCCTGCGCAGGCTGCCTGTCGGCTGTGCTGAATCGGCGGATGCGCTGATTGCAAAACGAAAAATCTTCGAGAGAGACGACATCTTCCCGCCGGGAGTCATCGATTGCCAGGCTGCAAAACTGAGAGCATACAATGACAACTGTCTTTCCGAAAGACTCCGCAGCGACGAGACCCTCTTCACGGAATGTGCGGAACAGTATCTTCACATCAACTGATCAGACATGGGATTTTTAGGCAATATCGAACGGGCACTCGGCGTCTGGTACCCGGATAAAGACACGGAGCCGGATGACGGCAATCCGCTGGTAGCTCTGGCGTTTCGCGATTACGTAATCAAACGGCTTGGAAGCACATGGTCGGCAACCGGCCGCGAGGAGAGAAGACCGGGCGAACCTGATCTTCTCGCTCTCAGAAATGCCGACGAGCAGCGCTATGATCTGGTCACCTGCTACCGGAGCAGGATGTTTGTCGGCGAAGACGGCGAAGCCTACCTGCCCTGGACAACGCAGGAGATATACGACAAATATCTCGCCTATGCAAAAGCCGAGGGAAATCCCTTTTACGTGATCTTCGGTCTGCACGGATTTGCAGATGTGCCGAAGTTTGTATTCGTTGTCCCCCTCTATGAAGCGGTCATCGATCTGAAAAAAAGCGTTCTCCAGCAGTATGAAGTTCCGGAAGGCCGGGAACTTCTGTAACATTCTTTTTTGCGCGGTCATGCGCCGGTTTTTGCATCAGGTTTGAAAAACCACGGAATCTGGCGTTTTTCGTATCATGCAATACTCTCCTCTGAGAGGAGAGCCTATAAAAAACCGACTGTGTTATATGTCAACGCGTAGCATGTTATTGATATGATACTAGGATTACCAGATATCACGGTTTTTACTGTTGGCGGAGCCATCATTTTGTGTATCATCCTCCTATTGATCTGGGGTATTACATTCCCTAAGGAGAATGAAGACTAGAGATGGCACTGGCTGAAGGAAGCACATTTATTACGATCGCGCTTATCGCTGTTTACTTTGTAGTCTTAATCGGTATCGGCGTATGGGCATCGAAGAAGATCAAAAACTCTGAAGACTATATGCTCGCGGGCAGAAATCTTGGGTTCTGGCTCTTTACCCTTTTGATCGTCTGTTCGATCTGCAGTGGTATGACTTTGGTCGGAACCAGCGGGTTTGGTTTTGCGTCAGGCTGGCCGGGCATTTGGGAACAGATTTTCGTTCCATTGTCGGTGGCGTTTTGTATCATCTTCTTTGGTTCAAAACTCAATAAGATCGGCAGAAAAAGAGGGTGCATGACCATTGTGGATTATTTTGCACTCAGATATGAAAACACACGGGAGCTTTGCACCCTTTCTGCGATTGCAAGCATTGCAGTTTCACTGGTATATCTTGTCGGGCAGTACACCGCCATCAGTATCGTTTTGATCTGGGCGTTCGGGCTGGAACACTGGCAGGCCCTGCTGATCGCAGGAGTCATCATCACCGCATATACGGTTATCGGCGGCCTGTATGCCGTCTCCTGGACGGGACTCGTTCAGGGTCTGATTCTTATCTTCGGGGTTCTCCTCGTAGCTCCGTTTATCCTGACCTATGCAGGAGGTCTCGAGCATATTAATACCGTTCTTGCTACGATCGATCCGAACCTGGTTATGCCCTGGTTCCCTTTGGGAAGTACGGAAGCATACGCCTATTGTACACCTGAATATCTGTTCTCGTTTGGCGTGCTTTTGATCGTGGGTCTCGCCTGTGCACCGCATGTTCTCTCGAACGTGTTTGCTGCGAGAAAAACGTCCTACTTCAAGTGGGCGCCGCTTGTGGCATTCTCGATTTACCTCGTGATCATGCTCTTGATCAAGATATGCGGAATGGCGGTCAGATCCATGCAGGCTGACGGACTTCTTTCAGGCGTTGTGCCGGAAGGCGGCCAGGTCGCAGACTTTGCCCTGATGTATGGTATCCAGGCATCAAGTCCGAGCATTCTGATCACCGGTTTGTTTGCGGTGATCGTTCTTTCGGCAGTTATGTCTACGACTGACCGGCTTATGCTGACGGTCGGAACGACTTTCTCCTGGGATATCTTCAAGACGATGCTCAAACCGAAGGCAAGCGAACGTCAGGTGGTTCTCGTGAGTCAGATATGCGTTCTTCTGGCGGCGGTCATCTCGCTGATTCTTGCAATCAACCCGCCGGAGATGCTCGCATTCCTGATCTGGCTCGGTATTGGTCTGATGCTTTCTGCATTTGCCGTCCCAATGATCGCCGGTCTCTACTGGAGACGGGCGACTGCAGCGGGCGCAATCGCCAGTATGCTTATCGGTCTGATCAACTGTCTGGCGTTCGGCGCTTACTACAACTTCATTGACAAGCTGCCGATGCACTTCTCGATTTATTCGCTGGCCTGTTCAATCGCCGCGATGGTCATCGTCAGTCTGCTTACGAATAAGAACTCCGAGAAGGCACTTGATGTGACCTACACCGGCATGTACCTTCATCCGAAGGATAAGCCAAACTCCCTGACTGAACAGTCAAAAGGGTAACTTCTTTTTTTTACGCGAACGTTTTCGCTGACGTTTGAAGCAGTGCGAAACACACTCGATGCAACATGAATTTGATTGGTTGATAACCAACTCCTTTCAAAACGGGTATTTTGAATATTCCATCAAGATGAGTGGCTTGGATTCCTGCAGCCTCGATAATAAGATATCTCCACCGCGTCGGGCTCCGCGCCGGAGTCGCGCCCCCGCACCCCGGAATCTGAAAAAGGATTGAGGGATCTCAGATTTGCGAGCAGTTTTTCCGATAGCATTGTTCTAAGAAACAAAGCCTCTTGAGACGTTTCGCAAGCTTAGAGTTCGTGGAGCTTAAAAACACACTCGTAAGCCTGTTACTTTTTTCCCGGGGTGCGGGAGGGCGAGCCCGACGCGGTGGAGATATCCTAATTTATTATCACAGATACCCCAAAGGACCGCATATGAAACCGGTTATCAAACTGCATAAAAAACAGATACGAAAAAAGAAAATATGAGAGGCAAACCAGACCGTGAAGATCAGCGATCCGCAGTCCAGCTCAGGTGTCCGAGGGCACGGTAGGTAAACTCCAGCTCCTCGAAAACCAGGATATTGTTCTTCTTCAAGAGATCGACACCCAGCTTTAAGCAGTCTCCTCCAACGAAGGTTCCAACCAGCAGATTGTCGGTACGTTTCGCATTGTCGATCAGAAGCTGGGCAACCCGGTTCGATGCCAGAACTTTGTTCGGGAAGTTGACGAGAATTGCCATATCCCAGAGATCCTCGTTCTTGCACAGAACATCGAAGACGCCCCTAAAGCGTGCCTCGGTGGCATCGCCCAAGAGATCGATCGGGTTATTCTTGTTCCAGAACGGCGGGAGGAAAGTGTTCAGCTCATCGATGATGTGCTTGGGCAGATCGACGATCTCGATACCCCAGGTCTCGGCGTAGTCATTAGAAAGAACGGCAAATCCTCCGGCATTGGTGATCACGACAGCACGACGGCCGGTCAGCGGCTTCTTCAGATCGCCAAGGGCCTTTGCCACCTGGAATGCGCCTGGAAGCGTCTTGACCGGAACAACACCGCACTTTCTGAATGCCTCCATGTAGACTTCGAAAGCACCGGAAAGGGACCCGGTATGGGAAGCGGCTGCGGCCTGCCCTCTCTTCGAAGAACCTGCTTTGATGGCAACAATCGGTTTTGTCTTGGTGATCTCTTTTGCCATCTCCATGAATGCCACACCGTTCTTGATCTCTTCAACGTAGAGGATGATCGATTTGGTGTGCGGGTCACGGGCTGCGTAACTCATATAGTCAAGGAAGTCCAGATCGCACTGGTTTCCGACCGAAACGACCTCGGAGTATCCCATCTCGGAGCCTTCCGAAAGGGAGATCCCCACAACTGCGTTTACAATAGCTCCCGACTGGGAGATGAACGCGATGTCGCCCGGTAGAGGCGAGGTGGAAACATACGTCGTATCGAGTTTGAAGGGCGGAAGGATCAGACCAAGACAGTTTGGACCGACGATACGGATACCGTAATTCTTGGCGATCTCGACCATACGGGTCTCAAGCGCCCGACCGTCTTCGTCCATCTCCTTGAATCCTGCGGTGATAACGACCGCCATCTTCACGCCTTTGAGACCGCACTCACTCATGATCGCCGGAACGAGCTGAGCAGGAACGGTGATAACGACCATATCAACGTGACCGGGGATATCGGACAGGGTCGGGTAGCATTTGACACCCTGGATCTCATCGCGTTTATTGTTCACCGGGTAGACTTTGCCGGGGAACTGGAGAAGGTTACGGAACACCGCATATCCCATCTTGGTCGGGTCATCGGATGCACCGATCACGGCGACGCTTCTTGGCTTGTAGTAGTCCAGCGGAACGATCTTTGCAGGATCGTAGTGGGTCGGAAGTTCGACCGGTCCATCCTGAACGATGACGCGTGCATCGACGGCGCAGCCTCCCTTCTCGTAGAGTCGGAGTGGGTTGATATCGAACTCGACGACATTCTCGTTTTTCTCGAAGAATGCACAGGCGTTCTTTAACGTCTGAAAGAGGAACTCCTCATCCAGTGGAGCCTGACCACGGTATCCTCTGATGAGCGTGTAGGCTTTGATCTGGTGAATCAGGCTTCTGATATCCTCGTCGCTGCAGGGTAAGAGCCGGATCCCGACATCTTTATAGAACTCGACTGACGTGCCGCCGAGACCGAAGGTAAGAACACGGCCGAATGCCGGATCGATTTTACCGCCGATGATCAGCTCGAGGCCGGATTTTGCCATCTCTTCAACGATGACGCCTTTGATCTCTGCCGAAGTATCATAGGCTTTTGCAGAGGTTACGATTTTATTGAATGCTTCTTTTGCTTCAGCATCCGTCTTGATCCCGACAATCACTCCGCCAGCATCGCTTTTATGGATGATCTGGGGGGAGACGATTTTCATTACTACGGGATAACCGATTTTTGTTGCGGCTTTTGAAGCATCGTCTGGGTTTTGGACGATCTCAAAGGCCGGAGCAGGTACATTAAACTGATGCAGAAGGTCATATCCGTCTGCTTCAGAGAGCATTGTGGTAGCTTTGACTGACATGTCGGTACTCCAGTAGGTATCTCGTTCATGGGGTTCACCCCCGCGAATCCAAATTATACATTATTTATCATGTAGATTTGATATATACTCTGTGGTTTGAGGTATTTGTTCAGCGGCCGTCCTGATGACATTTCAACTTTTGTCGAAGTTGCGCGCATGTTCTGACGACAAAATTTCAAAACCAACTTAAAATATCCGCACGATCCGGTCCCAAGGGGAACCCGGATTATCCATTCGGTTGTTTTGCGGCACTATAAACGTATAAAAAAAGATGAAAATGTTGAATTTAGTATTCCTGAGTTTCAGATTCGCTTTCCGGAAGGGTGTCTTCGGCCTGAATCTCCGGGGTTTCTTCGGATTGGGAGGCGGACTCCTCGTGGAATTTTATGCGGTAGGCTGTAAGAGCGGCTGCATACTCCTCGGACTCATGGAACTCTTTAAGGAAACTATCTCTTGTCGCACAAAGCGTTTCACCGACCTGCTGCTCGGATGACTCCTCAAGCATGCCTTCGAGAGCGGCCTGTTCGGCAAAATAATTGCTCATGGACCGGCAGTAGTTGAGCAGACTCTCGGCTGCTTCCTTCTCTTTCCTGAGCTGCTTTAATGTCTTCTTTGCCGTCTTCGTCTTCTTCACAAGTTTCTTGGAAGCTTCCTTACTTGCTTTTTTGTCGTTTTTTGATTTACCCGAGGCCATGATTGAAACAACTCCGTTAACCATGAATTAGGAGTTCTTCTATTAATAGTGTTTGGATGTGGTACCGCAAATCTCAGTATTTTACCGGAAAATATTTTGGGATTGTTCTGAAATTCTCAGCTTTTTCCGGTACAAATCAGAATCAGCAAATATCTCCGCCCCCATCAAAACACTGCACGGATGATATTTTTTTCTCTTCGGAATCAAACCGATATTCAGGATCGTGCCTTTGTCGCACGGCAGCAAAATCCGGCAAATACAAAATTCAGCCGGATATTTTCAAGTAATGTACTTTCAGCAATCCTGTCGATAGGAAACCAAATATTTTTTCAAAACGTTAATCAAATAATATTCATAACTGGCAAAAATCAATAAGATGCGCGTTCTGCCGAAAAATGAATAAAATTGGGTTTTCTTGGGTTTTCAGCCATGTTAATCTTAGTTAGATAAGGGCCTAACTAACCCCATATTTAGTTAAATTTGAAATATTAACTCATGTTAAAAATAAAAATAAAGTAATTTACATATTTAGAACATAACCTATTAATACGCTCAGAATTGAGCGTTCATTTGTAACTATTTGCTCATACACGATGCATTGGTTATATGGTCAAAATTACTTCTTGCATTGAATTAATGACCAATCTGGATGAGGTATTGGATCTGCAGCTATCGTGCCCGACACATGAGTCCTGGTTGTATTCACAGGACGAAGTAATGTTACATACTTAAAATATGTGTCGTTACCCGTGATGCTCGACAGATATCTGAACAAATACCAAATTTGTTCCAATGACGCAAAACAGGCAGGATCAAAGGTGGCGCTTTATTTTCAACATGTCTGCGGCGGTATTTGGACCAATCATTTCGATTTTATGGTTAATAATTATAACTGCTTTTTCACCGTAATTTGACCAGCAGACCACATCCAATGTATTTCATCTAAAGAGTGAATTTTCGGGAGAACTGAAACTTGACTAAAATCAACATTAATTTAATTTCTGGCCGGACGATCCAACAAGGAGTCTCGATGGAAGCCGGAAAAGAGAAAGAGGACTACATGACATCCTGCGGGTTAATCGAACTTGACCAGGCCGACATACTTAAACTGGGTATTATGAAAAATAACAATGTCCGTGTCACCAGTAAATTCGGTAATGTTGTTGTTAAGGCCATACTCGCAACACATGGCCCCCCACCCGGGTCTTGGATGGATCCCGATGGGTCCGTGGGCCAATATGCTCGTGTATGAGAATACCTACTCAACCGGAACGCCGACTTTCAAAGGTACAGCAGTAACCGTTGAACCAGCTGAAACTGAGCAGGTTCTGAGTTCTATCGATCTTGTATTGCAATCCTGCAATGACGCCTGAGGGAAAAAATGAGTAAAAGATTAACTGATATTATCTGCCCATTCTGCGGTACTCTTTGTGATGATATTCAAATTGACGTCAGCGATGACGGCAAACAGATTCTTGAAGTGTACAATGCGTGTGCAATTGGAACCGAGAAATTCCTTCATGTCCAGTCGCCTGACCGGATCACCAGTCCGCGTATGAAACAGGATGACGGGTCCTGGAAAGACATTTCCTATGATGAAGCTGCGAAGTATACGGCAAAGATTCTGTGCGAATCAAAAAACCGTTGATGTACGGCTGGTCGTCCACATCCTGCGAAGCTCAGTCAACCGGGCACATGATTGCAGAACAGGTCGGCGGCGTCCTCGACAACACGGCAACCGTCTGCCATGGATCGACCCTCATCGCTATGAAGGATGTCGGCATTCCCTCCTGTACGCTTGGTGAAGTCAAAAACCGTGCCGACATAATCATCTTCTGGGGATGCAAACCGGCACACGCACACCCGCGCCATATGTCCCGCTACTCGATCTATTCCCGTGGTTATTTCACCGGAAAAGGTTCGAAGAGCAGAAAAATCATCGTCGTGGACCCCCGTCCGACCGACAGTGCATCCCTTGCCGATGAGTATATTCAGGTTGAACAGGGACGCGACTACGAACTTCTCGATGCTTTCCGTGCCGCACTCAAAGGTGCCCCGCTGCCGGAAATGATCGCCGGAGTCTCCAGAGATAAAATCTATGAGACCGTCGAAATGCTGAAAAAAGGAAGATTCGTCTTTATTTTCTTCGGTATGGGCGTTACCCATTCACTTGGGAAAAACCATAACATCGACATCGCCATTGCCCTGACCGCTGATCTGAACAACTATACGAAAGCAAGCATCATTGCCATGCGTGGACACTACAATGTCACCGGATCCGGTCAGGTTCTCGGCTGGCAGTTCGGTTTCCCGTTCTGTGTCGACCTTTCACGCGGTTTCGCCAGATATAATCCGGGAGAAACAAGTTCCAACGATCTTCTGATGCGCGGCGAAGTCGACGGATGCTTATTTATCGGCAGTGATCCTGGATCACATTTCCCGATCAGATCCGTGAAAAAGATCAACGCCATACCGACAGTATGTGTCGACCCACACATGACGCCGACCGTTGCAGTCTCCAAATGTCATATCCCAGTCGCATTGGTCGGTATCGAAGTCGGAGGTTCCTGTTACCGTATGGATAACGTGCCGATCGACTCACGCAAAGTTGCCGATCCGCCGGCAGGAATGCTTATGGATGCCGAATTCCTCGATCTTGTTCTCAAAGAAGTAAACCAGATTAAGGGAGCTGCCTAATGACCTCGATACACATCAAAAACGGATTCGTCGTTGACCCGACACAGGGTATCAATGGAGAGAAAAAGGATGTCTTCATCGAGGACGGAAAAATCGTCAATAGTCTTTCAAAGGCTGATAAAACCATCGATGCATCCGACATGGTGGTTATGGCCGGCGGTGTCGATATCCACTCACACGTAGCCGGAGCAAAAGTCAACGTCGGCAGGAACTTCCGTCAGGAAGACAAAATGCAGTCGGCCTATGAACCATACCGCGGCATTCGTCATATGTCCGGCGGAACATCGGTGCCGACGGTCTTCAAAACAGTCTACACATATGCCGACATGGGATATACGACCGTAATTGAAGCGGCAATGCCGCCGCTCTATGCACGTCACACCCATGAAGAACTGCGTGATACCCCGATCCTCGATGAAGCAGCCCTTCCAATGTTTGGAAACAACTGGTTCATTCTCGATTATCTCAAACGCGGCGAGATTGAGAACGCGGCTGCCTACGCTGCCTGGCTGCTGCATTCGACCAAGGGTTACGGTATTAAATGAGTGAATCCCGGAGGAACGGAAGCCTGGGCGTGGGGATTAAACTGCCTCAGTATCGATGACCCGGTCCCGTCCTTCGACATCACGCCAAAACAGATCGTCAGAGGCCTTATGGAAGTCAACGAGTATCTGCATCTTCCCCACTCACTGCATCTTCCCCACTCACTGCATCTCCATTCCAATAATCTCGTTAATCCAGGCAATTATACGACCACACTCGACACGCTGAAACTCAGTGAAGGCATCAAACCGGACAACAAATTCAACCGCGACCAGGTGCTGCACCACACCCATATCCAGTTCCACTCCTACGGCGGAACGACCTGGGCCGACTCTGAGTCGAAAGGCAAAGAAATCATGGACTACATCAACAACAACCCGGCAGTCACCTGCGATATCGGATTCGTTACTCTGGACGAGACGACGACCATGACCGGCGACGGTCCGTTCGAGTACCACCTGAACAAACTCAATCATCTGAAGTGGGCAAACACCGATGTTGAACTGGAATGCGGATCAGGTATTGTCCCGTATGTGTACATTAACGACGTGTATGTATGCGGTGTCCAGTGGTCCATCGGTCTTGAGATGGCTCTGCTCGCAAAAGATCACATGCGCTGCCACCTGACGACGGATCACCCGAATGCCGGACCATTCTAGAGATACCCGAGAGTCATGAAATGGCTCATGAGCGAGAAAGCGAGAAACGATTTGTTCGCATCGATGAAGAATGAAGACAAGGTCCGCGACCGGTCAACACTCGGTTCGATCGACCGTGAACTGACGCTCTACGAAATTGCCCAGATGACCAGAGCAGGAACGGCAAAAGCGCTGGGTCTTAGCTCGTCTATTGGCGGTTTAGCTCCCGGAATGCAGGCCGATATTACCGTGTATCCCTACAACCCAGAGACCGACTCAGATCCGGAAAAGATCGAATGGACATTCTCTCATGCAAAATACCTGATAAAATCGGGCGAAGTCATTCTCAACGACGGAGAACTGGTAAGCAACGGTAATAAGAAGACCTACTGGGTCGATGTGACGACCAAACCCAACCGCCAGGTTGAACGCGACATCGATCTGACGTTCGTTAAGTATTACACCGTTACGAAGAACAACTACGAAGTCACTGAACATGAATTCATGAAAAAACCGTGCGCCGTGAAAATCGATGAGGTACAATAAGGAGATACACGTATGAATACAGTAACAATTACCATCAAAAAGCAGCCGGATCTCTATCTGGAAGCCGATTGTTTCACGCCGGATGCACTTGCCGGAAAAAATGTGGATGAGATAGCAGAACTCCCTGTCTTCATCGGTAAAACGGTGGAAAAGATATGAGACTACTTCACCGTTTCCGGAGAAGCAGGATCAACCGCGGCTGAAACGCATCTTGTCTTCAACGGCGATCTCACGAAAGTGAAATACATCGGTGCGAAAATGACGGCCGGCGAAGTCGTCGTGAACGGAGATACCGATATGTATGTCGGTTCCTGGATGAGCGGCGGAAAAATCACCGTCAACGGAAGCGTAGGTCACTTTGCTGCGACCGCGATGAGCGGCGGCGAACTGACCATCACCGGCAACGCCGGAAACTATCTCGGAGCCTCCTACCGCGGCGACTGGCGGGGAATAAGCAATGGAAAGATCACCGTAAAGGGCGATGTCGGCAATGACTGTGGAACGTTCATGACTGGCGGCGAGATCGAGATCGGCGGCAATGTCGATGTCCATGTCATGACCCACGCCGACGGCAGAAAGGTCATTATCCACGGCAATGCAAAAAGCAGATTAGGTGGACAGGCATCGAGAGGAGAGATATATCTTTTCGGAACTGTCGATGTGATGATGCCCGGATACGCTCCGGCCGGCGAAGCCGAACTCACCGTTGCCGGGACAACTGCTGTATTCTCCGTCTTTGAAGGAGATCACGATGAACGTCACCCGACACGCAAAGGTCAGCCTATTTACGCAAAGCTGTATCTGAAGAAGTGATGATGTCCAAAACATTTCTTTTTTTTTTGATTATTTAACAGGATCCCTAATCTTTTATGAGCATACATTTTGAACGGAGCAGTCAGCAGGTCCATACCCTCGGAGGCGTAATCACCCAGAAAAAATGCCGATCTTTGTACGGTAAGGATACGGATTCCGGCCGGGGACATAACCGTTGAACGGATGGCCGGTCTCGTTGCGATCGCAAAGAAATTCGGCAACGGTTCTCTCCATCTGACGAACCGTCAGTCGATAGAGATCCCGCATGTCGACCCTCATGATCTTGAGGAGGTGGCGGGTTTGCTGGAAGAAAACGGGACACCGGTCGAAGCGGAATTTACCGAAGTGGTAAATGTGGTCGCCTGTCCGGGTACGGACCGGTGTAAACTTGCAAATATCGACAGCATCACTCTTGCCAAAGAGATCGACAAACGCTATTTCCGTATGGAACTCCCGCTTCGCATACGTATCGCGGTATCATCCTGCCCGAACTCCTGCGTTTCCAGTTGGGTCAGCGATATCGGCATCATCGGCGTCCAAAAGCCGATACGAAACCCGACCCTGTGTTCGGGATGCGGAACGTGCGTTGATTACTGTAAGGAAAAGGCGCTCCTTGTTAAGCACGGTGCGGTCATTCTCGATGAAGGGAAGTGTACGACCTGCGGCAACTGCATCCATACCTGCCAGTTCAACGTGATAACCGGCAAACCCTTGGGTTATCAGATAATGGTCGGCGGAAGTCACGGGCGTTTCCCGCATCTTGTACGCTATCTCACCACGGTCTCTACGCAGGAATCCGCGATGCTGGTCATGGAAGGAATTCTTGACTGGGTCCGGCGGTTCGCCTCGGAAAATAAACGATTCCGAATCCAGATCGAAGAGGAAGGATATGATGCATTCAGACAGTATTTGCTGAAAAATGTCCCAAAAGACACGATCGAAACAGTAGAAAATACGTCCTATCTTAGTCAACTCAGTTCAACGGATACGAAAACTTCTCTCAATTTAAGATAATGAGAATAATCGAATGTGTTGATATGCAGCAAAACTTGCCGAAATTCTTTAAGAGAGAACATAAGATAGATATATTACTTTTACCCA
The DNA here is from genome assembly GCA_965229365.1 of Methanocorpusculum sp. GTDB lineage: Archaea > Halobacteriota > Methanomicrobia > Methanomicrobiales > Methanocorpusculaceae > Methanocorpusculum. The sequence continues at coordinate 1,138,976 of OZ245878.1, forward strand.
GGCTTCCAACAAGTAATGTGTATCATGAACAAGGGAAATCTGCGCAGTAATATTCATCCCGGGGATGCGGTGGCGATAACTCTGAAAAAAGATCAGGGAACGGGAGCTTTAACATTCGGGCGGGTTGCAGAGATCCTGACCAACTCCCAATCACATCCTCACGGGATCAAGGTCAGACTCACCGACGGATCGGTCGGCCGGTTACAGGAGATCTACTGACGCCTGAGAACAGCGATCATTTCACCTTTTTTTGCCCCGACGTCCCTGCCGACCGCGTCGCATTTCACCATAAGCAGATAGGCGATCGGCGGCCGGAGAGAATACTCGATCAGGCTCTCGTAGTTTGCAAGACCTTTTGCAATGATCAGCGTGGCATGATCGACCGCGTCACCGACTTCAGGCGGGAAGTACGGCGGATGGGCCCCAAGCTGAGCCCCGCCGCCCGCGTGATACACGACGTCTGCTGCATCTTCGAGCCGGATCTCCGCCGCTTCTTTCACCGTCACATCGTTCAGCATCGGTTTTTCCTTCACGACGATGGTCACGTGCGAGCCGTTCTTTCTCAGTTCTTCGCAGAACATCTTGTCAAAAATGACCTCCCCGCAGTTGTCGGTGAAGTAGACCACGCGGTTGGCCTGCTTGAAAAACTCCTCCGAGTCGTCGAGCGCCAGACCCTGTGCAAGCATCTTTTCGAAAAATGCAACCAGATCAGTCGAGACCTCGTGCCCGTTCACGCCGTAATCGATGGTGTTCCCGATGATTGCGGCGGTCATTTCGTCATGAAGAGTGCGGAGTTTCGGACGGACGGTCTCGGCGACCCGGATCGCAGCCGTGTTGTCCTGGCGTTTCATCTCCGTGTACGGATCGGTTGACCCGATCAGCGCATAGCAGGTCCGGTGTACCTCACCCGCGGGTATCGTTATCCCCGGATCCTGCTCGATAAACCGATCATACACCTCCGTGCATTCGGCGGTGACTCTTGCCAAAACCTCCTCGTCGTTCGTTACGATTTGTGATTGTGAACGGACTTTTGTCAGAAGACATGTCCTGCATTCCGGTGCCAACTTCATAAAAACTCTCCAAAACAGGTATGGGGCCGCCGCGATTTGAACGCGAGTCAGAAGACCCCCAGTCTCCTAGGATTCCAGGCTACCCTACGGCCCCTTGCTCCACTAACATTAGCTCTCCTCTCTTTATTAAGTTGCGGTTTTGCCGGCTGAAAAACTCACGGATTTTTTCTATTTGTCCCGTGCCGGATCTTTCACGATAGCCGAGAAGATCAGAGCCGCGGCGGCGATGAGTATGCCGGCCGCATTCGTGATATGGAACCCGTACATAAAAGTCGCGTAATCCAGATCGGCAAACGAGACGATGCTGCCCGCTGCAGATGTCGCCGCGGTGAATATCGCGGCATACAGCGCGATTCCGACAACGGAACCGAAGTACATCGTCGTGATCATCAGAGACGACCCGGTTCCCTCTTCACCTTTCGGCATCAGCTCGACGACCCTGCTGGACGCCGGCCCGCCGCCGATACCCCAGACGAGCCCAAGCAGAACAAGACTGCCCGCAAGCGGGATCAGACCCCATTCAGGAACGATGATGGCGTAGATCAAATTCGTTACGGCCAGCAAGCCGAATGCGGCAACCGCAAACACGCGCCGTCCTGACTGATCAGACCAGTGACTGAGCGGGATACTCAGCGCTGCGGTGACCGCCGGCGGGATAAAAAGCATAATACCGCTTGCTGCCGGATCCAAATTCACCCCTGCCGATAAATAAAACGGAAGAAGATAGAAGATCCCCGCACTGGTAATCTGGCTGATCAGAAACGCCGTCACCACAAACGTCAGCGGCCGCTTTTTGAAAACGCGGATGTTGAGGATCGGATGACTGCTTCTAAGCTCAGCTATACAGAAGAGGACGAGCGAGATAAGGCATACGCAGACCGCGGCGATGATCAGCGGATCGAAAAAACCCAGATGCGGGAGACGCTCCAGCGCAAATACGCCTGAGACCATCAGACAGAAAAGCGCAGCCGCGCCGGACAGATCAAAGAAGGAGCGTTCCGGGACAAGGGCCCGCGGAATGATTCTGACTGCAAACAGAACGGCAAAGATCCCTATCGGTATGTTGATGAAAAAAATCCAGTGCCAGGAGAGAAGCTGAGTGATCACGCCGCCAATCGCCGGGCCGATGGCAAATCCAATGGAACTTGCCGCTGTCAGAACACCCATCGAGACCCCGAGCATCTTTGCCGGAAGATACTTGACGCAGATCATCGGCGCGGATGCGGCGATCATCGCGGCTCCAGCCCCCTGGAATATCCGCGAGATGATGAGGATTAACAGATCGGGCGATAACCCGCAGAATACAGAACCAAGCGTAAAGAGAATGAAACCCGCGATGAAAAGAATCTTCATATGCCCATGATCGGCAAGTTTTCCGAAGATGAGAATGAGCCCGGCGACCGTTACGAGATATGCCACGCTCACCCACGAGATCGTGCCGGCATCGGCGCCGAACTCTTCGGCGATCACCGGCAGAGCGATATTCACGACCGAGCCGTCGAGCGCATCCATAAAAACCGCAATGCCCACGGCTACAAGGAGCAGTTTCTGACGGAACGGATCTGAAATGATCGCGGTCATAGAGCATTACTAGGTTGATCTGCGGAGATATAAATCCCTGCAAAGACCACGGATACCGCGCATAATTTCGGTTTTATACCCGATTTGACGTAATTTTTCAGGCAGGTAAAATACATCCCAAACTCCTTCGACTCCCGGATATACGTGCCGAAAAAGAGAGTAATTTGTATGCAAAATGAATCATTACGGTTATGAGATATTCCGAAAGGAAAATCTGCATCTATCCTTGGATTTACCAATGGAACAAACTGCGGCTTCCAGAGCAGGCTGCTCGAACTCGGACTCACCCGCGGCTGCTGCGTGCGGGTCACCGGTGTCGCTCCGCTTGGAGACCCAATGATGATATCGGTTAGAGGATGTCAGCTCACCATACGAAAAGAAGATGCTGCAGACATCTGCGTGGCTAATGTATGAAAAAGATCACTGTTGCATTAGCCGGAAATCCGAACTGCGGTAAGACCACGCTTTTCAACAACCTGACCGGGTTGCGCCATCACGTGGGAAACTGGCCGGGTAAGACCGTCACGGTCGAAAAGAAAGAGGGGAAGATCATCTATGACGATATGACCCTCGATAACGTCGATCTTCCGGGAACCTACAGTCTGAGCGGGAGATCGCTCGAAGAAGAGATCGCGGTCAGTTATCTCCTGAACGAAAAACCGGATGTAGTCGTCAACATCGTGGATGCCGCACATCTGGAGAGGAATCTCTATGTAACCCTTCAGCTGATTGAGCTTGGCGTTCCCCTCGTCCTTGCATTGGATATGAACCGGTATGCTGATGCGGAGGGTCTCGTGATCGATACCAAGCATCTTTCAAAGATTCTCGGTGTCCCGGTGGTCCGGATCGAAGCAATCGATGAGACCGGAAAGGACGATCTCATCAAAGCGATCCTTTCACAGCCTGCCCCCTCCGCGATGGGCACCAGATATGATCACGAACTCGAGGAACATATTCGTGAAGTGACCGCGATCACCGGATCGCGCTGGTCTGCAATCCAGGCCCTCATTCACGGCTCTGCTGAACCCGAAGTTGAAAAGATCAGGAGCCACATCTCGAGCATCTACGGAACACACCCCGGAGAGATTTTTGCGGATCAGCGGTATGGTTTCATCGCCGGGATTCTGCACGAGTCTGTGGATCATATGGAAGCGGGCGGCAAAAACCAGTCCGAGCGGATCGACAAAATCATAACCAACAGATGGTTCGGGTTTCCGATCTTTCTTGTCGTGATGTATCTGATTTTCCAGATCGTATTCACCATCGGCGCTCCGATTATGGGTCTGATCGAGGAAGGTTTCGGGCTGCTTGCCTCTCTGCCATTCGGTGTTGAGTATGCCTCGGCCGATTCGCTGATCGGCATGGCAGGGTCAGCGATCGCACCGATCTTTGCACCGCTCGGATTCGGTTTCGCCGAAGCTGCCGTGGCTATCCTAATGGGTCTTCTTGCAAAGGAGGTCGTTGTGGGAGCATTCGGGACACTCTACGGAGTTGGCGAAGGAGGCCTTGGCGATGTGCTGATGAATGTCTTTACACCGCTTTCAGCCTACTCGTTCATGGTGTTCATCCTACTCTACATGCCCTGTCTTGCGGCGATGTTCACGATGAAGCAGGAAACACGTTCCTGGAAATTAACCGGTCTCGCGGCTGTCGGTATGTGTGTGATTGCGTGGATCGTTTCCTTCATCGTGTATCAGGGAGGTATTCTTCTAGGTTTTGCCTGAAGGATTCTGGACCATCCTCTTTCTTCTTATTGCTGCAGGAATCGTCCTTCTATTCCTGTGGGCAGTAAAAAAGAATTTACGGGGCGAAGAATGCAGCTGCGGAGCGAAATCATGTAAAAACTGCAGTTTGTGTAAGAGTAATCAAAGATAAAAAAAAACTTATTTCTGTTTTTTTCCGGCGACGAACTCCCGGATCTTCTGGATCGTTACCGTGTTCAGTTCATGTTCCATAAAACAGGCGTCTTTGTTCGCGATGTCGCAGGGAACTCCTATTATTTCCAGAAACTCGACCAAGACGTCGTGACGGAACTTGACCTGTTCGGCGATGATCTTTCCCGGTTCGGTGAGGGTAACACCTTCGTATTTCCGATACACGACCAGGCCTTTTTTATCCAGTTTCGCAAACATTTCCCCGACGGATGAAGGACCAACATTAAGTTCTGTCGCCACGTCACGGCTTTTGGCATATCCTTTCATGATGGAGACGTTGAGAATCGCTTCGAGGTAGTCCTCCTCTTTCATGGTTAGACGGTGATTGTATGATGCCTGAGGTATCGGATCCATACAATAGTATTGGGTTGATTGGGTAATCAGATTTTGTTTGTGTGAGATGGAAATGCATTTACCATGCAAGCGGCAGTTTCCATACGAAAACACTATTGTCAAATGATCTCACCAATCTTTTATCTGATTTAGGGGTGCGGGAGGGGACTGGCGAGGGAAGCGTAAGCGACGTGAGCCTTGAGCAAACCTTCGGTTTGCGATCCAGCGCGGTCATCGATTTCGTGTAAGGTTTGAGTTGAGATATAAGATCTAAAAATGATTTGAGTGCCCACTAGGGGCACGACTCGCAGTGTGGATACATTTCTCAACAGACGCAATTTCAATCCACGTGCCCGCGGGGGGCACGATTCTAACTCTAATATACTATAACTCCACCCATATAACTCTCTCCCTCCCACATCTGAAAAACGTTCCATGCGCAAACCCGTATCTTCCTCTGTAAACATATCATATATTCTTCAAACCCAAAAACAAACCAAAAACTGCAGACATCGCGAACCCCCCGGAAAAATCATGGGTACAACCCCTTCGCGAAAAAAAGAATCTAAAAAATCAGCGCATCATCCACATTCAAATCCGGCTTTGCGCCCACATGCTCAACATGATCCCTGCCCTGCTTTCCGAGATTATAATATCTAACACTATCCGTCTCAGAATTGATAACCTCTCCTATTTTGAACTTCAGCTCCATCAGCTGAACCGAATCCACCACGCACTCAAACACCGAATTCTGCACCCTGACCCCGTAATTTTTACAGATCCGTGCCACCTGGCGAAGCCGGCGTCTTCCCTCCGGCGTCTCCGTATTAACATCATACGTAACCAGAACAAACATCTCTCACCTCACAACAAATGGCGGATAACCGTCGATATCTCCCCTGAGAAAACGGGCGAGAAGCATCGCCTGGGCATAGGGCAAAAGACCCACCGGCATCTTTTCCTCCAGATACCTATGCATGACCTCCTCCTTCTTTCGCTTCTGCCATGCCTGCAGAACGGTCTTTCGGGCATCATCCGTCAGCAAAACCGCTCCGTTCTCCTTCACCGCGAAATCATCGGCTTTCACCACCCGATTATGGATGAGACTCAGCACAAACCGATCGCCAAGATACGGGCGAAACTCCTCCATCAGATCGAGAGCCAGACTTGGTCTTCCAGGCCGGACCCGGTGCAGAAAACCGATCTGCGAATCAAGACCTACCGACTCCAGAGCAGACGCACAATCAGCCGCGATCAGCGTATAGGAAAATGAAAGCAATGCATTCACCCGATCCAGAGGAGGACGCCTTGACCTGTTTTCAAAAGAAAACTCCAGTTCCGTCGACAGAATCAAATCATTGAAACAGTCAAAATAATACTTCGACAAAATACCCTCAAACCCTCTCAATTCATTCAGCGAACCGCAGGTCCCTGTCCGTATTTGGAGGATTCCCTCAGAGAGCCGTTGGAAATTCTGCTCGAACTCCCCAGACAACATATCAGGATAATCGCGGGAAAACCGTTGAAGGACCGTCAGGCAGTTCATCAGTTTTCCGAGAATGCAGTATGCCGCGATCTTTTTCGATGCTTCCTCATCATCCGAAACGGCATACTGACGTTTCCGGAGCAGCACATTTCCCGAAACCTTGCCGCCGATCCGTGCCATAAATTTTCCATAAGGCGAAACAAAACACATGCCCACATCATTTTCCGTACATAATGCCATCATCCCGGGACTTGCTCCCATGAACCCGAAACAAACGAACCCCTCCAGATTATGGATCGGGACTCTGGCAAGTTCCTGGTTTTCAACTGATACAACGATACTTTCCCCGTCCCGCGAAAGATAGGACTTGGGATTTGTCACATACAAAACATTACGCAGTTTTCTCATGAGAATACCCCTGTATTACCGAATCAAGATATCGTTCAAAGGATTTTTTTCGTGAAGATATACTTGGAATGCAAAGATCCCGGATCGAACAACTTTCACACTGCTTTTTCAGATCGGCAGCAGGCGTGATCCCGTTTTCGTAGAGTGCATACATTTCCCGAATAAGAGACACGACACGTTCCCGTAATTCTTCTTCAAAGATCACCTCCGTTCGATGCCGGGTTTTCCATAATACAGATATCCGGCAGGAATTTCCGTTCCTTACATCTCTTCAAGGCAGATCGCCTGACAGCAGAGCTGGACCTCGTCGCAGTCATCTGCTTTTTTCTTTCCGCGTTTGTATTCAATGGAGACGACCTCCCAAAATCCGTCTCTGTTTGTAATACGTACCCCGGATGGCGAGCGGTGAAACTCGATGACATCGGCGATCCCATAGATTTTCAGATTGTGGGATACGAGCGGAATGCTGCGAGAAACTAGGGTATCCCCCCGCGCCTCCACGGAAAAAGGATCGTCAGCATTGTCGTGCATGAGTTTTCCCGAGAAAGTAAGTGAGTTTTCCGCCCAGAGCTGTTCTACGTGGATCAGTGCCCACTGACGCGGACAGAAGGCGTAATGCTGGATCCCGCTTAACATGAGATAGTCATCCGGGTTCATAATGGATAATACAGAGTGAGAATACTTCAAAGTATCCCGGGACGTACGAAAGGTGCCTGTCTCGTTAAGGATAGGGGCGTTTTTTGCAAAAGTACTTCATCGCTCCAACATATAATTACAACATCGGGAATTGATTCAATGGCAGAATATTATGCACGATGTAATGAAGACAGGACGAAGTACCAAACCCTTATTGATCATTTGACACATGTATCCGCCCTTGCAGGAACATATGCACAGACCTTTACAACGCGGGACATGGGCGAAATCTGCGGGATATTACACTACATAGGGAAATACTCCGATGACTTTCAAAAACGCATCAGATGAGACAATATTCAGACAGACCACTCAACTGCCGGAGCGAAAACCGCCTATCTTCTTGCAGCCGAACAGGAAAATCCCTATTCATCGCTTGCATATCATCTCATGTCTTATGTGATTGCGGGACACTACGGAGGACTGCCGAACCGCGGACACGCCAACGCATCGGGCTTATATCAGCGTCTGCATAATTCAGATCCGAAGCTATTTTCCGCATTGAAAAGCGAGATCACCCCGACGTTCCCTAACCTCTCCGGGTTTTTCAATGCACAAACCTTCATCTCAAACGATCCTTCCAAACTCGATCCAAACGAATTTGCTCTCTCCATTTTTCTCTACACCCACTTCCGTTACTCCTGTCTGATCGATGCGGACAGAACCGACGCTGCAGAATGGGATGGGTACGTAACGAAAGGAACCTATCCCACGCTCGAATGGCAGAGTTCAAGGTAGCCAACGACCTTGACAAAATCCGAAACAACATCCTCACATCCTGCAACACAGCAGCTCAGACTGAAACCGGGATCTTCAAGCTCAATGTCCCAACTGGCGGAGGAAAAACGCTCTCCTCCATCTACTTTGCACTGAAACATGCCATGAAAAATAATCAGAGCCGGATAATCTACACAATCCCCTTCACCTCGATCATCGAACAAAATGCCAAAGTCTATGCCGATATATTCGGAAGGGACAATATCGTTGAACATCACTCGAACTTCGTTCTTCCAACATGGGTAAAAGTAGAACCTGACTCTCCTGATGAAGAAAACAAGAACCTCTCTCTAGCCACCGCAAACAGGGACGCCCCGCTGGTCCTCACCACGAATGTTCAGTTTTTTGAGTCGCTCTTTACCTCTCACTCTTCCCGATCCAGAAAAGTCCACAACATTGCAAATAGTGTTATAATCTTAGATGAGGTCCAGGCTCTTCCCAACGAATTTCTCCTTCCCTGCATGTATGCCCTCTCTGAGCTCGTGAAAAATTATCACTGCACCGTTGTTCTCTGCACGGCGACACAGGCCGACTTTGTTGAGAACGAGGTTTTCCCGGCTGGTACATCAGTCAGGGATATTGTCCAAAATTATCGGGAGCTGGCAGAAAAAATGAAGCGGGCGAAATCGTCGGATCTTGGATACAAAACCATCGATGAGATCGCGGCCCTTCTCCAGGCAGAAAAACAGGTCCTTTGCATCGTCAATACCAAAAAACATGCAAATGATCTCTATTATCTGGTGAAAGAGGCAGGAGACACCCTAAATTTAAGTACCAATATGTGCCCGAAGCATCGAAAACAGGTCATCGAAACTATACGGAAAAAACTCGAAAACAAAGAACCCTGCCGTGTCATCTCGACCCAGCTGATCGAAGCAGGAGTCGATATCGATTGTCGATATCGATTTCCCGGTCGTGTATCGGTCTTTGACAGGAGTTGACTCGATCAATCAGGCAGCCGGAAGATGTAATCGTGAAGGAAAACTTCCAAGCGGAACTGTCTGCATCTTCACTCCCAAAAAAATTACTTCGGTGCCGGATAAGTAAAACAAACTGCAGAAAATTCCCGCACCATGCAGACTGATGATTATCTGTCTCTCGATACGATCGCGAAATACTTCTCTAAACTCTTCGATATCCGAAAAGATCAGCTCGACAACAAAGAGGTACTCGGACTTTGCCGGCAGGGAATTACGGTCGCAGAAACGGCATTTCCTTTTGCTGATATTTCGGATAAATTCAAACTGATATCCGGCAGCGGGTTTGTGGTGATCATCCCGTTTGATGAAGAAGCACGGAAACGAATCCATGCATTTTCACCGGAGGCTACCCGCGGTTTTGCAAGAATGATCTCTCCCTACTGTGTGAATGTGAGAAAAGCAGATCTCAATTATCTGTATAACGAGGGTGCAGTATCCTTATTGGGCGAAAGCTTCGTTGTTTTGAAAAATCAAGATCGATTTTACGCACAAGACACCGGGATCTACATTTCCGGCAAACCTGAAATGTTTGATTATATTCTCTGAGTCTGTCCAATCGTGGATTCTGTGATATAAACTCATCCCCCATTTACTCTTGTCAACTTGAGTCTGTCCAATCGATACGTCAATCCATTGGACATAGTTTTTTTTGATCGAGATAACTTCACCTAGGAATATCATGATTCAACCGTTTCACTATTGACATGGGATTGGGGGGGAATCTGCCAAATCAGACTTCTTTAGACTTCTTATCGATAATTTGCAAAATTCATATTCTGAAATCTATTCTGTAAATGGGCTAACATCAATAATTGGAACGTTATAAAATTCATTATTGCAGAGAGCGCTCTGTTGTTTTTCTTGCAATGCACCACATCAAATTTGACGGTTTTTTTGAGGTGTGCATGCTTGCGTTCGCACGTTCCCAGCCTTTTCATAGCATCTTTTACCTCCCTTCCATGAAGAATAGTCTGATTTCTGATATATGCTTCTAATATCTCCCGTTTACCATTCTTGCAGAGAAATACCAGTTTTTCTGTAAGAGACATTTGAGCATTTCCTCCTTTTCTCCAGAACGTATTGATCTGTTTTATTATGGTCTTCTCTGAATCTAATTGGGACAATTGCGCGTCAGATCTCAGTTGAATAAGGGGTTTTGCATGAAGTTTTTCAAATATCAACGTGTGTAGCTCTAGGGAGTCATATCCCGCATCCATCAATACACGATCACAGGATACGCCGAGAAGTTCGGCAATCTGAATCAAAAAATGCGCATAGGGTTTGTCATTCTCCGTTCCTTCTGAATGAATCATAAACAAGGGATAAGCCCCCAGATTCAAAATATGTGCTTTATCCATTTTAACCTGATAATGAGGGTTAAACAGACTATTGGGACAATAACGGCTTGCAACTAAAGGAGTGGAATCGATAATTACCTCGGTTTCAGATTTGAGGAAATGGACAATCTTTTTGCTTGAGTCTGTCCAATCGTGGATTCTGTGATATAAATTCATCCCCCATTTACTCTTGTCGATTTTTTTGGAGGGGAACAATACCTTTATGTATCCCTGCGCCGAATGGTATGTCTGAATTTCAAGACGAATACGAACGTATTTTCAACAATGGAGTCATCACTCCGGATATGTCCATTTGCTGGCTCATGTCCCTGCTCAACATTAGTGACATTGTACGAAAAATCGAACAAACTTATTATTCACCTCATCTTCGCGATTATTTTCATTATCCCATTGATTTTCTGATAAAACTGACTGTTGTCATGACTTATCGCAGAATAGCCTATCGTCATATTAGGCGTAAAATAACGGAAGAAGATCTCAGACACCTTCTTCCGGCAAAATCACCACTCTGGTTACCTTCGCCGATTACGTTGCATTACTTTGTGAAATATCGGTTAGGTGAGGAGGGTATGGAAGTTCCTATGTTTTTGATAAGCAAAAAGATTGTCCATTTCCTCAAATCTGAAACCGAAGTAATTATCGATTCCACTCCTTTAGTTGCAAGCCGTTATTGTCCCAATAGTCTGTTTAACCCTCATTATCAGGTTAAAATGGATAAAGCACATATTTTGAATCTGGGGGCTTATCCCTTGTTTATGATTCATTCAGAAGGAACGGAGAATGACAAACCCTATGCGCATTTTTTGATTCAGATTGCCGAACTTCTCGGCGTATCCTGTGATCGTGTATTGATGGATGCGGGATATGACTCCCTAGGGCTACACACGTTAATATTTGAGAAACTTCATGCAAAACCCCTTATTCAACTGAGATTTGACGCGCAATTGTCCCAATTAGGTTCAGAGAAGACCATAATAAAACAGATCAATACGTTCTGGAGAAAAGGAGGAAATGCCCAAATGTCTCTTACAGAAAAACTGGTATTTCTCTGCAAGAATGGTAAACGGGAGATGGTAGGAGCATATCTCAGAAATCAGACTATTCTTCATGGAAGGTAGGTAAAAGATGCTATGAAAAGGCTGGGAACGTGCGAACGCAAGCATGCACACCTCAAAAAAACCGTCAAATTTGATGTGGTGCATTGCAAGAAAAATAACAGAGCGCTCTCTGCAATAATGAATTTTATAACGTTCCAATTATTGATGTTAACCCATCTACAGAATAGATTTCAGAATATGAATTTTGCAAATTATCGATAAGAAGTCTAAAGAAGTCTGATTTGGCAGATTCCCCCCCAATCCCATGTCAATAGTGAAACGGTTGAATCATGATATTCCTAGGTGTAGTTATCTCGATCAAAAAAAACTCTGTCCAATGGATTAACGTATCGATTGGACAGACTCAATATGGGAATTATTGCGCGCAGTAAGTAATATGAGAAATCACGGTCACATTATGTGATTTTCAAAAATGCTCAAAAATACAGGATTCTCAAACTTAGTTAAATTGTTTTCTCTTACATAAAAGATGATGCGGGATTGAAGAATAAAACATACAAAATCCGGTAAAAACGAAAATGAGGTACGGTGACCTCATTTCAAAAAGCCTCAGGCGAGATTTGAACTCGCGACCTGCTGATTACAAATCAGCCGCTATGCCGGGCTAGGCCACTGAGGCACAGAAAGTGCTCTTAATTATAGGAGATGGGAGTTATAATAGTTTACGAAAAGAGACGGAGGGGGAAATTATCCCCGAAATTTCTTGATCTCAGCCTCGACTTCCTCAGCTCCTTCATGATAATAGCCGGATTCTTTCGGATCAAGTTCATGCAGTAATCGAAGAAACTCTCCTGCATGGACCTTCTCTTCATTCTCGATGTCTTCAAGAACTTCAATCGCACGTTTGTTGTCGATGGATTCAGCAAGCTGCTGATAGAGTTGAATCGCTTCGTATTCTGCCGAGATCATAAAACGGATGGCATGTACAAGTTCTTCATGCGTAAGTTTCCGGTCTTCTTTTAATCCGGCAAAGTGATTTCCAAAAGTCTGGCATGAAAGTATGTAGCAATTCAAAACTGATAAAGATAAAGGTCTGAGATTTTTTTCCCTTTCCGTTCTGATATATGCGGGATACGGGTCTGTGTCCGGATAGATCATGACGAAAATGAAAACCAGACTAACAACGCAAAAGCTCACGCTCAGCAAAAAAAACATTACAAAAAACACGGCAAAACAATAAAATGAGGGGGGTGCAGCGTTGACCACTTCCCGAGAATTCGCACATCTCAGTACAATAGCCGACGCAAGAGAGCTTAACTGCCGGGTTCGGAATGGGTCCGGGTGAAACCTCTCTGCTATGGCCGCATGATCCCCCAAGCCAAGTTCCCGATTTGAACGGGAGTAGAGTTGCTCTGCAGGCAACCGCGTGGCCGCTCCGCCAACTTGGCACAGTAATCAGACATAATATATGTGCCGTTACTGTTTATAAAGGATATACCTTCAGGTTTTACATTCGGATAACGTCTGGGCACAGCGGATACTGCAATATATGCCGGTAGTAGACAGGCTCTTAAAGGAACAAAGGCACATTGTTATGATGCCGACGTCCATCTACCACTGCATTGCCATTGAAGTAACCAATCATCCATTGTATAATTATCGAGGCATACCAGTTCATAAAGAATCTGGATTTGAGCGTTAGTACTTGCGGACTGAACACGTCGTTGCCTTCGTGCGTACATCCCAAGCCTATTAACCCGGTCTTTTACCGGTGCTCTGTAACGAAATCTCTTTTCAAGCGAAGTTTCAAACTTAGATGCTTTCAGTTTTTATCTCGTGCCACGTAGCTGCTCGGCACTGCCTTATCAGACAACCGATATACCAGAGGTGACGACTGAAAGTTCCTCTCGTACTATTTCAGTCTTGCTCTCAGATTTCGAACACTCCCATCAGATAGTAACCGACCTGTCTCACGACGGTCTGAACCCAGCTCACGATCCCCTTTAATAGGCGAACAACCTCACCCTTGGCTGCTGCTGCACAGCCAGGATGGAAAGAACCGACATCGAGGTAGCAAGCCGCCGGGTCGATATGTGCTCTTGCCGGCGACGACTCTGTTATCCCCAGGGTAGCTTTTCTGTAGTCAATAGCCCTCACCAAAAAGGCGTATTGGTTCGTTAGACCCGTGTTTCCACTCGTGATTTCTTGCTGTGCGAAATCACGTCAAGCCAACTTATGCTCTTGACACTCTCCTGTGAGTTGCTGACTCACATGAGTTGACCATAGGGCACCCTTGATATTTTTTCGAGGGTGTGGCGCCCCACCCAAACTGCCTACCTACCGATGTCCTCACCATGAAAGATGAGTGAGAATTACAGCAGAACAAGGATAGTGTCTCAACTGTGGCTCCACTCATACCGGAATATGAGCATTAACACCTACTATCTACGCTGCGCATGTAATACCGTAAGTCAACGACAGGCTGCAGTAAAGCTCCATGGGGTCTTCACTTCCCGATGGGAGTCCCTTGCCTCTGCACAAGGATAAAAGGTTCAACGGATTTGCGGTAGGGACAGTAGAGCCCTTATTAATCCATTCATGCAAGTCGCCAATTAAGCGACAAGGTACTACGCTACCTTAAGAGGGTCATAGTTACCCCCGCCGTTTACGGGTCCTTCGTCCGATTGTAATCAGTGTTCAGATACCCGCACTGGGCAGGATTCACAGACTATACTAGTCCTTACGGAGTTGCAGTCTGCTATGTTGTTGTTAGACAGTTAGAGCTCCCTGGTCACTGCGACCTGCCTAATCACTAGGCAGGCACTCCTTGTTCCGAAGGTACGGAGCCATTTTGCCGAGTTCCCTTACCACAAATAATTCCGACACGCCTGAGTCTTTTCAACTAGGGGCACCTGTGTCGGTTCTCGGTACGGACATTGCGTTACCTTTTCACGGGCACCAGGTGTTTACACACTTACGCCATCACGCTTTCACTCAATTCTCACCATTACGGTACTCCAAGAGTTTATACGATTGGACGGGACGACGGTCCCGCTATGCATAACCCAATGCGTCAGTATTATTAACGCACGGTACAGGAATATTAACCTGTTTCCCTTTTGCTGCATTCAACTTATGATGCAGCTTAGGACCGACTAACCCTCGGCTGACGAACATTGCCGAGGAAACCTAGCCCCTTCGGCGGAATGGATTCTCACCATTCTTTGCTTCTACTACTGCCAAAATTCTCATTCCTATACGGTCCACAGGAACTTACACCCCTGCTTCAGCCCATACAGGACGCCTCTCTACTCGATCACGTTCAAAAACGTGCGCCATGGTATCTGCAGTAGGCTTGAGCCCCGTCCATTTTCTGCGCCCTAAATCTTGACTGGTAAGCTGTTACGCACTTTTTAAAGGATAGCTGCTTCTGAGCTCACCTTCCAGTTGTCTTTGACCTAGGACTTCATTCAGTGTTGACACTTAGCCTACATTGGGGGGCATTAACCATGGTCTGGGTTGTCTCCCTTACGGACTACAAGCTTACCCCGTAGCCCGGACTGCCCGACGTCTACAAAGATAGGGAGTTTGGAGTTTTACAGGAAAGAGAGGAATTTCTTCCCCGGGATTTCCAATAGGTGCTCTACCTCACTATCATTCTCGGTCGAGGTCATGCTTAGACATGTTTCGAGAGGAACCAGCTGACACCCGGTTCGATGAATCTTTCACTCCTATACCCAAGTCACGCGAATGATTTGCATATCAATACCGCATGCGGTCCTCCACGCACCTTTCGGCACGCTTCAACCTGCTCAGGCATAGATCACCAGGTTTCAGGTCGTATCCCGTTGACTCCGCGCACTATTAGTACGCCGCGCCAGGTAAACTACGCGCTTGTCGCTTTCGCTGCGGCTGCCCTTGCGGTTAACCTCGCCAGCGGAATACACTCTTTGGCCCGTTCTTCAAAACGTAAGTTACGACGTCGGCAACCAATCTCATACTATCGCCTCGCGACGGGTTCTTTCGATCGGAAGATCCTTGCACGCCGTAACACGCGATCACCGGTTAGTTTCAGGCACTTTTCATTTCCTTTTTAGGGATACTTTTCAGTTTTCGCTCACGCTACTATTTCGCTATCGGTTTTGAGGAGTATTTAGTCTTGGAGGTTAGGTGACCCCCATATTCACGTGGGAATTCCAACCCGCGCTACTCAGGACACTTCTAAGCTGTGTGTACCACCACGTACGGGACTGTCACCCTCTAAGGTAAGCCATTCCAAGCTACTTTCATTAGATAAACACATACTACAACGAAGGCCATACACTACATCTCCCTTGCGGGATTCAGTTTAGACTCTTACGGGTTCGATCGCCTCTACTAACGTAATCTCAATTGATTTCTCTTCCTCCCCCTACTGAGATGTTTCACTTCGGGGGGTTCCCCATCCTTACGGATTCACGACAAAATCGTGGGGAGGTCCTATTAGGGGATCCCCGGATCATAGACTCCTTGCGTCTTCCCGGGGCATTTCGCTGCTTGGCACGCCCTTCATCAGCTCTCAAACCGAACCATTCACTAACCGGCATAAGAACCAGGTTCTTTGTTCTCCAATGTTCCAAAGCTCGGAACACCGGAGGGTATGTCGATAATTGTTTTTTGATGATTGTTTGTTACAACAATGTATTGTTTGTGGTAAATGGAATACGCAGCATCATGTTTATGTGCTGTTGCCAGGGTCCCTTTGTCTCTCTTAAAGTGTGTCGATACCGACAAATATACTTTCAGTAAAGAAAGGTTCCGCTGATACCCATTTAACGTCCAAATGCAAAACCTATACACAGCCTCAAAGAGTCAATGACTCTCGGCTCTTCCCCGGTAACTCGCATTTCCGGGTGCATTGGTAACCGCAACCGGTGACAGAAAATCTGTCACAGTCGGTTACGGAGTGGACGCGTGGGGATTTGAACCCCAGGCCTCGGCGTTGCAAACGCCGCGCTCTTCCAACTGAGCTACGCGCCCGTCACACATGATATTCAATCGTTTGTTAGATACTATTTAACAAACCATACAGCGTGAGTATGATATTGATGTGTTGATATTGTGGTGATTGTACGGTTCATTGAAATGACCATGCTGATTCAATCATACAGGTTGTGTTCGGATCAATCTTTAGGAGGTGATCCAGCCGCAGATTCCCCTACGGCTACCTTGTTACGACTTAACCCTCCTCACGGAACCTAGATTCGACCCCGGCAAAGACCAGGGACTCATCCAAACCCCACTAGGATGGTTTGACGGGCGGTGTGTGCAAGGAGCAGGGACGTATTCACCGCGCTATAGTGGAACGCGATTACTACAGATTCCAGATTCATGCGGGTGAGTTGCAACCCGCAATCCTAACTAAGGGCGGGGTTCGGAGATTGACTGCACCTTTCGGTGTTGTTACCCATTGTCCAGTCCATTGTAGCCCGCGTGTAGCCCGGATAATTCGGGGCATGCTGACCTACCGTTGCCCATTCCTTCCTCCCCTTTAGCAGAGGCGGTCCCGACAATGTCCCCAGCCATCCGGAGATGCTGCTGGCAATTATCGGCGTGGGTCTCGCTCGTTGCCTGACTTAACAGGATGCTTCACAGTACGAACTGACGACGGCCATGCACCTCCTCTCAGCTAGTCATGTAAAACCTTCAGATTGACAATCATTCAGCTGTCTTATCCGGTGAGATGTCCGGCGTTGAATCCAATTAAACCGCAGGCTCCACCTGTTGTGGTGCTCCCCCGCCAATTCCTTTAAGTTTCAGCCTTGCGACCGTACTTCCCAGGTGGTGCGTTTCACGATTTCTCTTCGGCGCATCAGTAACACGTGGTTACCGACACACCTAACGCACATTGTTTACGGCTGGGACTACCGGGGTATCTAATCCCGTTTGCTCCCCCAGCTTTCGTCCCTCACTGTCGAAGCTGTTCTGGTAAACTGCCTTCGCCATAGGTCGTCCCTCGAGGATTACAAGATTTCACTCCTACCCCCGAAGTACGGTTTACCTCTCCCAGTTCCAAGACTACCGGTATCTCTTAGACGCCTTCACGTTGAGCGCGAAGATTTCCCAAGAGACCTAACAGTCAAGCTACGGACGCTTTAAACCCAGTAATAGTGGCCATCACTCGAGCAGCCGGTATTACCGCGGCGGCTGGCACCGGTCTTGCCCTGCCCTTTCTTCACATATGATTTAGATATATGAACAGCCTGCATCGACAGGCACTCAGGGTTTCCTTATCACGATTGCTCGCATTGTAAAGTTTGCGCGCCTGCTGCGCCCCGTAGGGCCTGGATTCATGTCTCAGAATCCATCTCCGGGATCTTGCTCCCACAACCCGTACCGATAAAAGGCTTGGTGAGCCGTTACCCCACCAACAACCTAATCGGACGCAGTCCCATCCTAAGGCGACGGATCTTTCGAGGATATACCATTCCAGGATATATCCACTATGGAACATTAGCCCCAGTTTCCCGGGAGTATTCTCCACCTTAGGGCAGGTTAACCACGTGTTACTGAGCAGTATGCCGAGGTCTTACACCTCTCGACTCGCATGGCTTAGTCAAACCCTGATAGCAATGGCCTCTGGCAGGATCAACCAGAATTACTATTTTTTTCTTTTCTTTCTTATAGGCACACAGTTGTCATTTCTACGAAATAATCACAAAAACACAACCGTATGAAAGGAATCAGCGGTCATTTCAATGAATGTCCGCATCGCCACAATACCAACGTCAGGACCAACAATCACTCCGGCCTTACCCGGATGATTCGCGTTTTGTCCTCCACTTAAACAGCTCTACTACATCAGCATCAGATGCTTATATAGTCTTCGAACCGAACTACCGGAACACAGACAAACAACGTGCCTGCGTTCCAAGGCGCAGTTCGTGGGCCTTGCGAGATAACATAGTTACCCCCAATCACATATAAACCCACCGAAACAGTGAGGCGAGTTCCGGGAATTTCTCCCAGGATTTATCGCTCGCAGATCGGTTGACTTGTGAGGTGATAATGTTAGGTAATGAGGCATATAAACCAACCGGAATGAAGTCAGAGACTCAAAACCGACAGCACAATAGAGATAAGCATAACCACAAATCCAATCAGACAAAGGATCAGCAGAATATCCAAGAGGATTATCCAGAAATTACGCTCTTTTTTAACTCTTCTCTGTATAACCATCCTGAATCACCACCCAAAGATCGCCGAAAAACTCATCCTGCTCAAGATCGACCCTGCCGCTCTGAACAAGAAAGAGACAGGGGAGATACACAAAAAACACCGGCCAGTGAAGGGTTAACGCCAGTTCATGCAGGGAAACACCTGGGTCACTCGCATCAGGATGCGTCTGAACGAGAGCATAGATCCGCCCCGCCATACGTTCGTAATCCTCATCATGCGCAATACCCACAACCTCGCCGGCATCCGGTTCCTCGAATAACTCATCCTCGGAATCAATACACCGCCGCCTTCTCTGCCGTCTCCGCTCCGCCTTCTCCGCAAGTTTCAGCTGTTTAATCAGTTCGTAGAGAGTGACCGGACGCTTCCGCACATCCTTTCGCTTGAGTCTGCGATCGATCTCGCGCTCAAGAAGCTCGATCGGACCAAGAGCGCGCTCAGCGATCACATCATCTTCCGAGAAAGGATCGAAACCTTCCTCGGAAATATCTTCATCACACCCCCCGTCATCCTCCAGACCGTCAAGCAGCTCAGACTTCATCCGAAGCAGAACCGACGCATAGAATATCGTCCGACCCGAGATCATCAGATCAAGTTCGCGCCTGCATTCAAGTTCGGTCAGAAACCGTTCGGTAACCGCGACGATATCAATATTCCACGGATCGATTTCTCCGCGCTTCGCCAGCTGATACAGAATTTCGACCGGCTCTTCGAGTTTCCCTTCAGGAATTTCTTCAGCCATTCACCTTAACACCAGTCACCAGCGTACTCTTATCACTCATACGCAGAGTCACGCCCACCATCCGGTCCGCCGCTTCGATCATCGGTTTTCTGTGCGAAACGATCACGAACTGACTTTTCGTACAGATATCGCGAACCATCTGGGATAAACGCTCCACATTAACCCCGTCTAGATTGGAATCCACCTCATCCAGCGCATAAAAGGGAGCCGGTATATACTGCTGGATCGCAAAAATAAACGAAAGGGTCGTAAGCGACTTCTCTCCCCCCGACATCATATTCAGCCGGGTGACCTCCTTTCCACGCGGCGAGACCTCGAAGGTCATGCCCCCCTGGAAAGGATCCTCAATATCATCCAGAACCAGATGACCAGCACCCTCGTTCAGGCGGGAATAGATATCCTGAAAATGCAGATTGATTGCCGAGTATGCTTCCATGAACGCATCGAACTTCATCTGCTTGAAACTATCGATCTTATCGAGAAGCGCCTGACGTTCGCGGGAAAGAGTCTCCTTCTTTTCGGTCCGCTCGACGGAACGCTTCTGGACCTCATCATACTGTTCGATCGCACGCATATTGACATTCCCAAGCCTTCTGACGGCCCGTTCGGTCGTGGCAACGTGGTCAAGAATCTCGTCCATGCAAAGATCGCAGATGATATCCTCGGTGATCGAACCCTTGATCTCGGACATTTCCAGAGCAAGAGAAGCGGATTTTTCATCAAAAGCGGAGATCTGCACATTGCATCTCTCCTCGGAACCCTGCAAAGTCACGATCCGCAGCTGCGCTTCATCCGCCGCATGCTGAGCTTTTTTCCGTTCCTCGGTCAGCTGCTCTATCTCGCCGGTGAAAGCCTTCATCTCACCCTCGAACGCAGTTATCACGGATTTTGCCGCATCGACCGCTGCATAACAACCCGCGATCTCCTGATCGATCGAAACATTTTTTCCCTCCAGAGCGGTCCGCTCCCGGGTTATCTGTTCAACATTCTGTTTAAAATGCTGACGCTCGAGATTCAGACCAGAAAGATCGTTCACCTTGTTTTCATACCTGCGAGACGTATCATTGTAAATCGACTGGGCTTTCTGAAGTTTATCGGTGAGCAAATTAAACTCATCCTCATTCAGGACCGAGCGCAGTTCGCTCACCCGCTGATTCAGGACCTCAAGTTCATCGGATAACGCATCCACACGCGTCTCGAGTTCGGCCACCTGATTTGCTGTCTCCTTTTTATCCCAGTCGGTTTCTTCCAGAAGGCGTGATGCCCGGACCTCGTCATCCGCGATCTTATCGAGGATCCGATTACAGTCACTGATTTTTAGTTCGAACTTAACGATCGCCGAATCATATTCGTTTCGTTCGGCGCGAAGACATTCGGCTACCGACCGGTGACGGGCTTCGGCTGCGACCAGATCGGATTCATCATTGCGCAGGTCGGCAAGTTTTGCAGAAATATCCGCAGACTCGCGGCCGACGGCAACACCGAATCCGCGAAGATCTTTGCGAATCGACCCGCCGGTCATGGCTCCGCCCCGCTCCATGAGCTCGCCATCCAGAGTTACCATCCGGTATCTGCCCATGAGCCGCCGGCCGGCATCCAGCGTCTCGACGACTACCGTCTGGCCGAAAACTAAATTGAAAGCATCCCGGTATTCCGGATCAAAGTCGATCAGGTTGATCGCATAATCAACAACCCCGTTGCCGGCGAGCGGAGGAAGGGGCGGTTGAGGCTTCATCTTGTTCAGAGGAAGAAGCGTCAGGCGGCCCAGCCGCTCATCTTTCAGATAGCGGATCACATCTGCAGCGGTCTGATCAGAGTCGACGACAACGTTGTTGAGCCGCCCCCCGGCCGCTATGTTCAATGCTACGGTGTATGCGGAATCGATCACTTTTCCAAGACTCGAAACGGTCCCAAACACCCCGTCCATACCTAGAATAGCCGAAATAGTACGATCCGAAGCGCCGGATGCCTGCTGCTGGGCTTCGATCTGCATCTGCTTTTTCGTCAGTCTGGCAATTTCTTCTCTGAGAGGTTCGAGAGCTTTGCGTGCGCAAAGCATCGCCCGTTCGGTCTCGCCGATCTGTTTATCGAGGATCCCTTTGTTTTTCCTTGCATCCTGAAGATCACGTTCGAGCGAGTCGATCTCGACCTGCTTCTCGGAACGTTCGTCGGCCAGAGAACCCTGCTCCCTCTGCAGCTTTTCCAGTTCTTGTGCACGGACACGGCTCCGTTCGATGATGCCGTCCCTTTGAATAACGATCGACCCGCGCTCCTCCTTTTTCGCTTCGACCTGCCGCATAAGATCGACCAGTTCGGCCTGAGCCCCCTTAGAATCTCGGCTGCATTTACTGACGAGTTCGTGAGCTTTCTCGAGAGTCTTCTTCTGGGCCTCGAGTTCCATCGCCAGATTCGCCTTATCAATCTGTAGCGTCTGGGATTCCCGGATCTTATCGTTGAGGGTGTTCTGATTTTTCTGGAGCTCGAGATACAGGCGGTTCATCTCAGCAAGATTGCTCTCTTTATCCTTTTTCCTGCGGATGATGGTCTCCTCGGCAACACGAATGTTTCCTTTTTCGGCCTCTATTCCGCCAATGATCCGCATATAGGCAGGACCCTGTCTGTGACTGATCTCCTTATCGATCTCGCGGACATACTCGAGACGGGCGTTTTTCTCGTTTTCCTGGAGGGAAATGTCGTTACGGATACCCGCACGCTTCTCCTCCTGTTCCAACCGCGAATGGGCGATCAGACCTAGTTCGCGCTCAAGATCCTGAAGCCGGACGATCTGTTTTGCAGCTTTGAGATACTCGAGTTCAGCCTGAAGTTTCTGATATTTTACCGCATCCTCGCGGGCATCGGCAAGTTCCTCCAGCTGTTTGGCGTATGAAGCAAGAAGGATCTCTTCGCGGTCGATACTGGCTCTCACCTGTTCGAGTTCCACGAGAGCCTGTTCTTTTTTATCATCGAACTCCGCAACCCCGGCGATCTCATCGATGATCCGTCTGCGTTCCAGATCACTCATATCCATGATGCGGGATATATCCCCCTGCATCACGACATTGTATCCATGCGGCTTGATGCCGCGTTTTGCCAGATACTCCAGAATTTCCGTCTGGGAACAGGTCTTTTCATTGAGATAATAATAGCTGTAATATCCGTTTGCGGTCCGTTTGATCCGCCGGCGGATTTTTGTGTCGTCAGAAAAGGTGAGGGTGACCTCGGCGGTATTTCTTCCAGACATCGTATTGATAAAATCCGTGAGCTTTTCGGCGCGAAGGGTTCGCGAGGTGGATAAGGATAGAACGAAAAGGATTGAATCGATGATATTGCTTTTTCCCGAACCATTCGGCCCGGATATTACAGTAAATCCTTCATAAAAGGGAATTTTTGTCTTTCTCGAAAAAGACTTGAAGTTGTCAATGTCAACCTGGACAATGTGCACGAATGAACTCCGTTAACGCTTGATTTCCACATTGTCGTCATCGTCTGCTTCTATTACTGCTGAGGAGTCGGCACGAATAGATAACGAGTGTGAGGAACGGGACGGACTATAGCCGGTACCTGCGATGATAACATTGTGATCAGTCGTTTTCTTCCGTTTCTGGATAGTTCCGTCCTGCTGCATTACATATTCAAACTCGCCGGGTTTCAGATTCTCAACCAGGATGTCTGGAGCAGGGGCAGAGGCACGAACCGGCTCGGGTGCCGGTGAAAGAGTCGGACGGCTCATGCGGGGAGCCGGCGTTTCGACAGCCGGTCTCCTGAGAGGAGGGATGTTCTTTGAAGCGGGAACGTCGGGGCGAACGGAAACGGGGTCTGCCGTCGGCTCGGCGACGACCTCGCCTCTCCGGACACCGAACCGGGAAGATTCCGGATGATTTTTGACCGGACTGCCCCCGAGTTTTTCCATCTGGACGCTGAGTTTACGGGTCACGGACTTCATATCGAGAAGTTCCTCGGTAAGTCCTTTGACCATGATCTCGAGTTCACGGATTTTGCATTCAAGTTCTTCGGTATTTTCCGATTTTTCCACAGCCGCAGTTACAGTTTCCTGCTTGCCGGCGAGCCCGCGTTCCTGTTCGGCAAGTTCGTGCTCTAAGAATTTCATTCTGGTATCCATGATAGCATCTATCCTGTAAAAATAATTAATAGGTTTTTCAGTGCCCATTGTATAATACACTTGTGTATCGGCCGGACAGATAGAGAGTCTGTCCAATCGATACGTCAATCCATTGGACAGAGTTTTTTTTTGATCGAGATAACTTCACCTAGGAATATCATGATTCAACCGTTTCACTATTGACATGGGATTGGGGGGGAATCTGCCAAATCAGACTTCTTTAGACTTCTTATCGATAATTTGCAAAATTCATATTCTGAAATCTATTCTGTAAATGGGCTAACATCAATAATTGGAACGTTATAAAATTCATTATTGCAGAGAGCGCTCTGTTGTTTTTCTTGCAATGCACCACATCAAATTTGACGGTTTTTTTGAGGTGTGCATGCTTGCGTTCGCACGTTCCCCGCCTTTTCATAGCATCTTTTACCTCCCTTCCATGAAGAATAGTCTGTTTTCTGAGATATGCTCCTACCATCTCCCGTTTACCATTCTTGCAGAGAAATACCAGTTTTTCTGTAAGAGACATTTGGGTATTTCCTCCTTTTCTCCAGAACGTATTGATCTGTTTTATTATGGTCTTCTCTGAACCTAATTGGGACAATTGTGCGTCAGATCTCAGTTGAATAAGGGGTTTTGCATGAAGTTTCTCAAATATTAACGTGTGTAGCTCTAGGGAGTCATATCCCGCATCCATCAATACACGATCACAGGATACGCCGAGAAGTTCGGCAATCTGAATCAAAAAATGCGCATAGGGTTTGTCATTCTCCGTTCCTTCTGAATGAATCATAAACAAGGGATAAGCCCCAGATTCAAATTATGTGCTCTATCCATTTTAACCTGATAATGAGGGTTAAACAGACTATTGGGACAATAACGGCTTGCAACTAAAGGAGTGGAATCGATAATTACCCCGGTTTCAGATTTGAGGAAATGGACAATCTTTTTGCTTATCAAAAACATAAGAACTTCCATACCCTCCTCACCTAACCGATATTTCACAAAGTAATGCAACTTACTCGGCGAAGGTAACCAGAGTGGTGATTTTGCCGGAAGAAGGTGGCTGAGATCTTCTTCCGTTATTTTACGCCGAATATGACGATAGGCTATTCTGCGATAAGTCATGACAACAGTCAGTTTTATCAGAAAATCAATGGGATAATGAAAATAATCGCGAAGATGGAGTGAATAATAAGTTTGTTCGATTTTTCGTACAATGTCACTACTGTTGAGCTGGGACATGAGCCAGCAAATGGACATATCCGGAGGGATGACTCCATTGTTGAAAATACGTTCGTATTCGTCTTGAAATTCAGACATACCACTCGGCGCATGGATAAATAAAGGTATTGTTACCCTCCAAAAAAGTCGACAAGAGTAAATGGGGGATGAGTTTATATCACAGAATCCACGATTGGACAGACTCTACTTAAAGGAAAGCTAATGCGCAAAAAAGGGAAGCGGGCTGCTTATCTGTGATGCAGCCCCTCTTCGATAAGATTGTCCCAGAATATCTTTCCGAGAATCTTCAGATCGGTATATTTTCCGTCAAGATAAAACGCCATTTTTTTGGTTCCCTCCAATTCGTATCCAAGTCGTTCATACAAACAGACGGCACGCGGATTAGTATCGGCGACCAGACACTCCATCCGGATAAATCCGCGTTTTTTAACCTCGTCTTCAAGATACAGTATCGCTTTCGTGCCGATACTCATCCCCCAGTAAGCCGGTTCGATATACAGAAAAAACGTCGCGCTGTGGGAAAGACGGGTCCCGGGCGGCTGGGAATAAAATCCTGCACCGCCGATTATCCGATCTTTGTAATGCATGCACCAGAGAGAGACGATCCCTGACTGGATGTAAGACCATAATGCCAGCGTTGCCTCCATCGAAACAGGCGGGATGGATTCGAAATGCTCTGCAATCTCGGGGATATTGCATAACTCATTGATCCGCCCAAGTTCTGACTCCTGGACCGGGCAAAACCGAACCTGTGCGGAGATACTTTCAGCCATGAGCTAGTGTGGGAAGGCGGATACAATAAATTTATCGTGCGTGGAATTGAACGAGGAGGGTCATGTCGGGGTCGTCCAATTCACCGTCATTCATACCATACATAAATCCGCTGTTAGAGGTCGCCATAATTAAAGCCAACCAGAACCAATACATTACCAGATGACTATAGTTGCATGCCTCGGAGTGGGCAGAATAGGCGGAGAAATTGCATATGTTTCTGCCCTCAGAAAATTTGCCGACGAACTGGTCCTTTTTGATATCAGTGAACCCCTGCAGCATGCCCAAAAACTCGATATTATTCACGGGATGGATATCCCCGTGTCCACGGACCCCGCCGATCTCAAAGATGCCGACTACTGCATATATTCAGCCGGCTACTCGCGGTCCCCGAACATAAAAACCCGCACCGATCTTTTTGATAAAAATCTCCCGGTCGCAAAGGAATCGGCCGAGCTCCTGAAAGGCTTCTCCGGCAAACTGATCGTCGTTACAAATCCGATGGACGTCTTTACCTGGTACTTTGCCAAAAAAAGCTGTCTTGACGAAACACAGGTCGTCGGATTCGGTGGGCTTCTCGACAGCAGAAGGTTCACCGTGGCGCTCAAAGCTCTGGGAATAGAAGCCGACTGTCAGGTCCTCGGTGAACACGGGGAACATCAGGTCCCGCTTTTTTCACCTCTGGGTATAGATATTCCCATTCCGGTAAGAGAAGAAATCCTGACCGATCTTCGCGGCTCTTCAATACCGGTAATCAAAGGCAAAGCCGGTACGGTTTTCGGCCCGGTCTATCACATCGTTTCCATGCTGGAAAAGATCGAGAAGGGCGGGAGAATCATCTGTTCCCTCCCGGCAAACGGCGCTTACGGGATAGACGGCTGTTCACTTGGACTGCCGGCCGCCGTAACGCGCTCCGGCGCAAAGATCGATGAAAGTCTGAAATTCGACCCTTGGGAAATGGAAAAACTCCTCGGGGCAGCGGATTTCCTACAGGGGCTTTGCAGGAGAGTATAGATGGAGATTGCCATCAATCAGGCAGAATACTCAAACGCTCCCGGCGGTCCAATCGTTCACATTTTTGGAAGGGAAGCGGACGGGACACCTCATCAGCTGAAAGTCACCGGTTTTCGTCCCTACTTCTGGGTCCGTGAAAACGAAGCAGATAAACCTCACACGGAAAATATTGACATTACGCAGGACCGCGGGGTCTCCATCAAAGGCGAACCTCTTCGCCGGATCTATACGGAAAAACCCGGAGACGTCAGAAATATCAGAGACAACTATCACCATTTCGAAGCCGACATTCCGTTCGCAACCAGGTTTCTCATCGACACCGGCCTTACCGGGGGTGTCCGTGCCCCTTCGGACGAGTGTTCCTTCACCGAACTATCCCCGGCCGAGGTCATCTCCAGACCGCGGGTCTGCATGTGTGATATCGAATGTGATGACAGGAATGGATTTCCCGAACCGGAACGCGATCCGATCATCTGCATAACCTGTCATGACTCGTTCGATGATCAGTATACTACCTTCGTTCTGAATGGAAAAACCAAAGGAGGATACAAAAACGCCGAACCGCTTGCAAGCGGATGTTTTTCTAACTGTCATATAATCATATCTTATGACACCGAACGCGATCTCTTCGCCGGTTTCATAGATTACATCAAAGAGAAGGATCCTGACATCCTCTCTGGATGGAACTTCATTGACTTCGATGCAGAGTACATCCTCAAGCGTGCCGAGACCCTAGGGTTCCGGACTGAGGTCTTTGCCCACATGCCCGGAATGACCGAGCGAAATGCAATGAGAGGGCGGGTCATCTTCGATCTTCTTGCCGCATACAAGAAGATGCAGGGAAGTCAGAAGGAGTCGTATCGTCTGGATGCCGTCGCCGAGGATGAACTCGGCGAGACCAAAGTGAGATACACCGGAACTCTTGGTGATCTCTGGAATAACGATCCCCTGAAGATGGTGGAGTACAACTTCAAGGATGTCGAACTGTGCGTCGGGATCAACAGAAAGAACAACATCATCGAGTTCTATCAGGAAGTCGCCAGATATGTGGGCTGTCCTCTGGACAAAACGCTGAACTCTTCGAATGTCATCGACATCTATATTCTCAGAAAAGCGTTCGGGAAATTTATCCTGCCGTCCAAAGGAAACGCTACCGGCGAGGAGTTTGAGGGAGCAACGGTCTTTGATCCAAGCAAAGGTGTTAGAGAGAACGTCATCGTTCTGGATCTGAAATCCCTTTATCCGATGGCGATGATGACGTTGAATGCTTCACCGGAGACGAAGTCTTCAACAGGCGAGATACATGCTCCAAACGGGATCAGGTTCAAAAAAGCCCCGGATGGTCTTACCCGGTCGATCATCAGCGAACTAATGGCCGAACGCGACGAACGGAAAAAACTCAGAAACAGTTTTCCGTTCGGGTCGGATGAGTATACTCTGTACGATATGCAGCAGAATGTGCTGAAGGTGATCATGAACACGTATTACGGGGTCTCGGGCTTCTCCAGATTCCGCTTGTACGACCGTGACATCGGAGCCGCCGTTACATCGGTCGGCCGCGCGATCATCCAGCACACGAAACTCGTTATCACCAGACGCGGATACGAAGTGATCTACGGCGATACGGATTCGTGTTTTGTTCAGATTCCCACGATATCTCTTGAAGAAACGATGAAGATCGCCCGCGAAATCGAGGAGGAACTCAACGCAAGCTACCAGTCGTTTGCACAGAAGACGCTTGGCGCGGATATGAACTTCTTCTCGATCAAGTTCGAGAAGATCTACCGGAGATTTTTCCAGGGCGGAGCCAAGAAGCGGTATGCAGGACATCTGATCTGGAAAGAGGGACAGGATGTTGATAAGATCGATATTACCGGGTTTGAAATGAAGAGATCCGACTCGGCACAGATCACACGCGAAGTACAGGAGCGTGTCTTGGAAATGATCCTGAAAGGAAACGGCAGGGAAGATGTGAAGAAGTATCTGCCCGAGGTGTTGAACTTCTATCGTGAGGGAAGATGCCCCCTCGAAAAGGCCGGCATCCCAAGTGGGATGAATAAATCTCTTGCCGATTACGCTCATCTGGATTCGCATGGGCGGGGAGCCATCTACTCAAATACGTATCTTGGAACCGACTTCAAACGCGGCAGCAAGCCCAAGCGGCTTTACATCAAGCGGACGTATATGCCAGAAAAATATCCGGATACGGATGTACTCTGCTTTGAGTACCCTGATCAGGTTCCGGAAGGAGCGTTCGAGATCGACTGGGAAACGATGCTCGAAAAAACGATCCAGGCCCCTCTAAACAGAATTTTCGATGCACTCGGATGGGACTGGGACGAATTCGATCCGACCAAATCCAGAAAAACGACGCTGGATATGTTCTTCTAAGGAGAAAAACGGCATTTCGCGGCATCCGGGCAAATGTATCAACATAAAACCTGATGACTGCTGCCAAATATTCCCAAAACTACTATTTTTCTGAATAATAGACTTTTTTTGAAAAAAGTATGATAAATTGAGAGCTTTGGCAAAAAGCCTTAGTTCTCAACGATTACCCGAATCGGAGTCGGGAGTTTGTATCCGCTGTGGAGGAGTGCATCCTTTGCCTGATCGACATACTGCGGGGTTGTCCAGACGGTAAATACACGCTGTCTTGGTGCAACACGGGCTGCGGTTCCGACTGCTTTACCGAATGCAAGTCTCATACCCTCGGAAACACGGTCTGCACCGGCTCCGGTTGCCTGCTTGTGTTCACGAAGAACGTGGTGCGGGTATGCTCTGATCTTTAAGTGGAAGTTGTTTCTTCCGACGGTCTTCATAAGACGTCTGTTCATATTGATACGTGCAGCTTCCATTGCCGTGTGACGGATCTGGCATGCTTCAAGTGCTTCAAGATGGATGGCGACCGGGAAATCCTCCGAGAGGTTACCCATATCAAACTGTACAACCTTAAGACCCGGCACACCGCCCATGTATTCACGGCGGCAGTAGGCCTTTTTGGCAAGGTTGCAATACATTCGTGCTGGTTTTCTTACCATATTTAATTACTCCTAGCTCTCTTAAATGTGCAAACTGGGTTGGTTGGAAACCATATTAAAGGTTCTTATTCTCCCCCTCTAATCTCTCGATTTCTGCGAGAACATCTTTTCTGAGTTTGGCAAACTCAATACTGGTTCTATCACGCGGTCTTGGCAAAGGATTTGGATATATTTCGTAAATTCTTCCCGGACGCGGGGTGAGAATGACGATTTTATCTGAAAGATAAATTGCCTCATCAACGCTGTGGGTAACGAAAATGATCGTCTTTTTCGTTTCTTCCCATATCTGAAGAAGCTCACGCTGCATTTTATTCCGGGTCTGCGCGTCGAGCGCGCCAAAGGGTTCATCCATCAGCATGACTGCCGGATCTGTGGCAAGAGCCCGGGCGACGGCTGCCCGCTGACGCATACCGCCGGATAATTCGTACGGGTAATTATCACCGAATCCGGTCAGACCGACCAGAGCAAGACGCCTGTTGACTTCGGCGATTCGCTCCTCTTTGGGAACGCCGATCATCTCCAAACCAAAACCCACATTTTCCGCGATGGTGCGCCACGGATAAAGCGAGTATTCCTGGAACACCATCGTCATCTTCGGCGAAGGCCCGTCCACGATTTTTCCATCAATGGAAACGGTTCCGCTTGTTGGAACATCAAGGCCTCCGATCATCCGGAGAAGGGTGGTTTTCCCGCATCCCGAGGGACCGAGCAGGCAGACGAACTGCCCGTCATGAACCTCAAGATTGACATGTTCCAGAGCGGTAACATCATCTTTCCGGGATGAGAACGTTTTCGTAGCGTCTTCCACTTTCACCCATACTTTATCCCAATCCGTCATTTGTCAAGCACCTCCCAGGCAAACTTCGTCCGCAGAACATACTGGAAGAACTGATCCATGGCAATGCCGATGATGCCTATGGCAATCATACCTGCGATAACCATCTGGACCTGCCCCCAGTTATAGGTGTACATGATGAGATATCCAAGACCCGAGACGGTTCCAGGCATCATTTCCGCAGCGACAACGCTCATCCATGCAATGCCGAAACCGACACGAAGACCGTTCCATATTGCAGGGCCCGCGGCCGGAACAATGACCTTGGTGATAATCTGGCGTTCATTTGCCTGATAAATCTTCGCAGTTTCAACCCAGATTTTCTTCACCCTTTTCATCCCGTCGATGGTATTGACAAGAATCGGGAAGATACAGCCGATCACGATGATAAACAGAATCGGCGTAAGACCCAGACCAAACCAGGCCAGGGACAAAGGCACCCAGGCCATTGGGGGGATCGGGCGCAGGATCTGAATAAGACTGTCCGAGAACTGTTCAAGAACAGGATACCGCCCAAGAATGATTCCCAAAGGAACGGCGATAACACAGGCAATGATGAAACCAAGAGTTACCCGGTAACTACTTACCCAGCTGTTCTCCACGAGACTCCCGCAGCCGTAAAGATCGGCAAACGGTGTTGCAAAGACAGCAAGGACGGTTTCAACCCGAGGAAGGATGTATGCATTGTTCATCAGAATTGCTGCAACTTCCCACACCACAAGGAAAAGTGCCGGAAGTATCAGCTTAATGTACCATTTCATGATCTTTGGTATTCACCATCCTCTTTTATGTATGTAGATTTTGCAGGATATCAAATGTGTTACTTGTTTTAGATCAAGATGAATCATCTGCCCTGCAAGTAAAATACATGAGATATACAAAGAAACGCAAAAAAATGTGAGTTTGTCTACGCGGATTTCACCACGTATTTGATACCTGCAGATTCTAGAGCTGCTTTCAGCTCGACATCCTGGATGGAGCCAAGCTGAGGGTCACCGAGAACCACATTGTTGCCTTCAGCACTGCGGGTCTTGACCCAGGCAACAAACCCATCCCAGTCGTTTGCCGGGGAAGAGATGGAAGCAACAAGGCCGGATCCCTCGAGCTGAATCGGTGAGAGGATCTTGAGACTCATATCACCGGTACTCTTATCAACCGCGCTGATGAAAGGCGGCGTGCCGGCAAGCGCGTAATGTATGGCGTTCTGCTGAAGAAGGGTCATCAGCTGAGGTCCGCCGGTTCCTTCGACGAGTTTGACATCGGTGATCTTCTGACCGTTGATGTAAAGTTCTGCATCGGTGATTTTTCCGGTCTTTTCGGTGACGGGTTTCAGATAGCAGTTATAGGTATCCTTGGAGTACTCCCAGTCCTTCAGGAGAACGAACAGGGGTGCGTGGTGATCGCTTGGCAGATACCCGATCGAGATAGTCGAGGTATCCTCAGGCGTGATGAATGTTCCACTTTCGATCTGGGCAACTGCTGAATCATACGGACCAAAGTCGTAAAGGAGCGCTGCAGATTCATTCGCAGATGTCGTGGCGAGTTTTGCAGTAACGAGACCAAGTTCACGCTGGGACAGGATGAACGCCTCATTGCTGTCCATCCATGATTCGGTAACTTCGCTGGAGAACTTGATCGTCGGGATCGAGGTCTTCATCACATCAACCGAACTGACGGTCACATTACCATAGGTCATGTTCTGGCTGGAAAAAAGCCAGTCGGCAGTTAATACGGCAGCGTTGTCCGGGTTGTCATTGATATACTTGTTTCCAAGAATCATCAGAGCCGAAAGACTTGCAGCGATATCAGGGTCCTCCAGAGCTTTGGAGTTGGCGCCAAACACACAGCAGGTGTGGTTTGTCCACGTTCCTTTCGGCGGGAGATCCTGACTGTAGGAGATTACTTTTCCGATGTCACCCTCTAATGCGACGGCAATGAAAGGCTGCCAGTTGATGTATCCGTCGATCTGACCGGTTGCGAGAAGACCGGGCATGGTTCCGGGTCCGGTATAGAGAATCTCCACGGTAGCGTTATCACATCCCGTATCGGTACATCCTGCGGTAAAAATCACCATGACACACACAAGAAGTGCCATCAAAAACATAATCAGCTTTTTCTGCATGAATATATGTTGGCGTATCTTCATAATCAATTAACCGCAATGTAAAATATAATTCAATCCAAAAAATATCAAATACGTGCTTTGAAAAAACTTAATGTATATTTTTACGCTAGGAAAGTAGAAATTTTGTATCCTGTAATAGAACGGCACACCCATCAGAAAAACCCTGCTTTTAATGAGGTGGAAAGACAACATAGTAGAAACAAATGAGAATATTAATAATTGGTGCCAGGGCAGTTAGACTGTCAGTCGCCGCAAAATTATCGGGATATGCTGAAGTTTTTGCAGTATGCAGGGAAAGATGCAGCACATCTATTGAAATGGATGGGTTTTTTCTAACAGGAATCTGGGGAACGGAAACATTCCGGTTTCACTGCGGAGTAACTCCCCCTGATGGTGTCTGGGATTATATCATAATATCCACTAAGGCTGCCGCCACGCGGGAAATCTGCGAGAAGTATAATCATTTGTTCGGTGAAGCCGAGGTCGTGAGTCTCCAAAACGGGATCGGAAATGAAGAGATCATTGCCCAATATACTGATCATGTACTTGGCGCAATGATCATAAACGGCTTTGAATGGAAAGCAGACAATGCAGTTTTTGTATCCGTTGACGGCGGGGCCACAGTCTTTGGAAGATACATAGGAGGGGTTGGTCAAAAAGCTGAGATCCTTGCTGAACTCTTCACCAAATCAGGCATGCGGGCAAACGCCACCGATAATATCAAAGGGACCATCTGGTCAAAGGTATTGTACAGCTATTCGCTCAATCCCCTTGGCGCGATCATGGAATGCCCATACGGAGAACTTCTCAAGGGACCAGCCTGGAACATAATCACTCAGATTGTTCACGAAGCCTTTGAGGTCGCACGCGCAGAAAATGTTGTACTGGCACAAAAGACTGCAGATGAATATCTTACATTCCTGAAGACGGCGAAAATCCCTCCAACCGCCGCACATTTTTCCTCGATGTATCAGGACATTGCAGCCGGGCGCAAAACCGAGGTTGATTACATCAACGGGGCAATACTATCACTTGGAAGAAAACACGACATCCCAACCCTGGTGAATGTCGTCAATTTGACGCATTTCAAAGAGGAACTCTCATGCCGGTAAAGCGTTCTGCAATGATTCTCGCAGGAGGAGAAGCACGGCGAGTTAACGGACGTGAAAAGTATTTTTTTTCATATCGGGGATGTTCCTTTATCTCGCGGCTTGTGATGACCTTCGAAGGGCTCGTTGATGAAATCGTCATCGTCGCAAAAAATGAGAAGCAAACCGAACATTTTGCCGGCCTCCCGGAACTCGTCAGATGTACGTGGGATAAAAAATCCGGGCTCGGGCCTATCGGAGGGATCGCGGCAGGTCTGGATGAGATTCAAGGCGAACTGGTGTTCATCTCAGCCTGTGATATGCCCACGATCCACAAACCGATCGTACAATACCTTTTTGAGCAGATCGGAGAGTATGATGCCATCATTCCGGAATGGGAAAACACCGACCTTGAACCGCTTCATGCAGTCTATCGGGTATCGGCACTGAGAAACTACGTTGCAGAACATGAATCCCTTTCACTCCGCGATATGGTGAATACCTTGAATACAAAACGAATACCGCCCGAGATGTTTCGAACAATCGATCCGGACCTTGAAAGTTTCAGGAATGTAAATACGCTTGAGAAACTGCTCGCCATGGGTCCTGAAGCGGCATATCAGGAAAAACATCCTGAAAAGTAAAACTGTTTCAATTTTCGGCGAATCAACACGCCCAATAATATGTCTCTAAAAATGAGATGAGATTATAACTCATCCTCTTCGGACTCTTCTTCCTCTTCCTGTTTGAGCTCGACATTGGCGATATCAAACTGGCGGAAGGCAAGTTTCTTTGCTTTGATGATGTTTCTGCCTTCTTTTCCAATTGCAAGACCGCGATCGGTATCTGCAACCTCGATGTAGGCAACTTCGGTGTTTTCCTCTTCATCTTCTTCGAAGGTGACGGTCTGGACGTGGACTGGGAGGAAGCAGTTTCTGATAAACTGAACCTTTTCCGGGTTGTATTCAACGACCTCGACCTTCTTACCGAAAGCGTCAGATGCCTTCTTGATGCTGGCACCTTTCTTCCCGATTGCAAGTCCCATCTCTCCCGGGTTGATGACGAAGAGAATCCGGCCGAATTTGTCATCGACAACACAGTCTCTTGCGCCTGCACCGGTGAGATTCTCAAACTGGGCAATCATACGCATGGCGTCTTCGGAAATAGTTATCTCACTCATATTTATTCACTCTTAAGGGAGAGGATATCGGACTCGCCAGCGTTGACGATCGCAAGGACGCTGATCATGTGATCTCTACCGCATTCTTTTCCAAGCTGACGGGAGCTGCCGTCAAACTCATAAAGAGGGACTTTTTCGTTTGCAGCAAGGAAGTTACGGATCTGTGCCGGAGCATTCTTTGCGATGATGACGAGTTCTGCTTTGTTCTCAGCAACAATTTTCTCAACAGAGTTCTGGCCGAGGGTTACCTCACCAGTTTTCATTGCTCTTCTTAAAGATAAGTTGAAATCCATGTTTTTTCACCTTTTTGAGGTTCACTGCACTCTGGACAAGACTCAGGGGAGGTGAGTCCCGCATAGTATTCTTGTCCTTCCCGCAGACCTCCGGCTTCACAGAAGACCGGGTAGTTTCTTCAGGAATATCCTTGAAAACTCTGTACATATACGTGCTTATAAATAATGAAGGTATCCTCACTGGTACTATAGAGTCTGTCCAATCGATACGTCAATCCATTGGACAGAGTTTTTTTTTGATCGAGATAACTTCACCTAGGAATATCATGATTCAACCGTTTCACTATTGACATTGGATTGGGGGGGAATCTGCCAAATCAGACTTCTTTAGACTTCTTATCGATAATTTGCAAAATTCATATTCTGAAATCTATTCTGTAAATGGGCTAACATCAATAATTGGAACGTTATAAAATTCATTATTACAGAGAGCGCTCTGTTGTTTTTCTTGCAATGCACCACATCAAATTTGACGGTTTTTTTGAGGTGTGCATGCTTGCGTTCGCACGTTCCCCGCCTTTTCATAGAATCTTTTACCTACCTTCCATGAAGAATAGTCTGATTTCTGAGATATGCTCCTACCATCTCCCGTTTACAATTCTTGCATAGAAATACCAGTTTTTCTGTAAGAGACATTTGGGCATTTCCTCCTTTTCTCCAGAACGTATTGATCTGTTTTATTATGGTCTTCTCTGAACCTAATTGGAACAATTGCGCTTCAGATCTCAGTTGAATAAGGGGTTTTGCATGAAGTTTCTCAAATATTAACGTGTGTAGCTCTAGGGAGTCATATCCCGCATCCATCAATACACGATCACAGGATACGCCGAGAAGTTCGGCAATCTGAATCAAAAAATGCGCATAGGGTTTGTCATTCTCCGTTCCTTCTGAATGAATCATAAACAAGGGATAAGCCCCCAGATTCAAAATATGTGCTTTATCCATTTTAACCTGATAATGAGGGTTAAACAGACTATTGGGACAATAACGGCTTGCAACTAAAGGAGTGGAATCGATAATTACCTTGGTTTCAGATTTGAGGAAATGGACAATCTTTTTGCTTATCAAAAACATAAGAACTTCCATACCCTCCTCACCTAACCGATATTTCACAAAGTAATGCAACGTACTCGGCGAAGGTAACCAGAGTGGTGATTTTGCCGGAATAAGGTGGCTGAGATCTTCTTGCGTTATTTTACACCGAATATGACGATAGGCTATTCTGCGATAAGTCATGACAACAGTCAGTTTTATGAGAAAATCAATGGGATAATGAAAATAATCGCGAAGATGAGGTGAATAATAAGTTTGTTCGATTTTTCGTACAATGTCACTAATGTTGAGCTGGGACATGAGCCAGCAAATGGACATATCCGGAGGGATGACTCCATTGTTGAAATACGTTCGTATTCGTCTTGAAATTCAGACATACCACTCGGCGCAGGGATACATAAAGGTATTGTTCCCCTCCAAAAAAGTCGACAAGAGTAAATGGGGGATGAGTTTATATCACAGAATCCACGATTGGACAGACTCTAAAACAAAATCAGTTTCCATATGCGGTCTATTTATGCCGCAAGAAACTAAGTTTATAGTACAAAATGCAGAAATATTTCCCTGAGAAAGTGGTGCACGGCGGCCGGATTATCGCTTTAAGCCAGAAATACGGCCCCGATCTTCTTGATGTGAGTGCAAGCACGAATCCATTTTTACCTCATTTGCCTTGCGATTTCAGGGATGTTGATCTCTGCGTGTATCCTGACGATACATATAGTGCGTTAAAGGATAAAATTGGTCGTGTTTTTTCTCGTCGGAGCGATGAGATCTGCGTTGGAAACGGTTCGGCAGAGTTGATCAGGGTCTACTGCAGCGTTGTTCTCTCGCCCGACTCTTTGGTCAGGATCGATCCGCCGACATTTGGGGAGTATGCGCTTTCCGCAACACTTGCCGGAGCTCTTGTCATTCCAGGCAGGGATGTGGATCTTCGGATCGTCTGTAATCCAAACAACCCTACAGGTGTTCTGACATCGCGTGATGATATGCTCGCTATTTTGGATGACTGTACGAAAAAGAATTCCCGTCTCTTCGTGGATGAGGCATTTATGGAACTCGCCGTACGCGATGAGTCCATTTCGGATATCAGGTCAGATGATCTTTTTGTGATGCGTTCGATCACCAAATGCTTCTCGGTTCCCGGCATCAGATTCGGATTTGGTTTCGGTCCGGCTGATCTCATCGAAAAAATCGAGACATTACGAACCCCCTGGACGGTGAACGCGTTTGCGGAAGCTTTTACCATGCAGGCTCTCGATCACTACGATGAACTTGTTGATTCTTCGGAAAAAATATCGCGGGAACGGGAATGGTACTTCGCCCGCCTCACTGAACTCGGGCTCACTTTTGCGCCAAGTTCAGTGAACTACGTATTAGTGCATCTCGGCAGAAATGCATCCGCGTTCACCGATGCGATGCTGAAAAACGGTATTCTCGTTAGAGACTGCACGTCCTTTGGTCTGCCCGACTCGATCCGTATCTCGATCGAGACCAGGGAGAAAAACCTCCGTGTCGTGGAGGCCCTGAGAGAATGCTTGCGCTGATCCTTGCCGGTGGAGAGGGTTCCAGGCTCCGCCTTGGCGAAAAAGCTCTGGTTATGGTCCATAACCGGCCGATGATCGCCTGGGTGCTCGAGGCATTCATGGAAGCGGGATGCGAGCCGATCGTCGTCACGTCCTATAAAACCCCGTTTACCCGGAACTGGTGCCGTGCAAACGATGTTGCTTTCATCGATACGCAGGGGACAGGTTATGTCGAAGATCTCTGCGAAGCAGTAGAAATCTCCGGAGAAGACGGCCCGCTCTTTACGTCCGCCGCCGACATCCCCTGCCTCACGGCCGATATTATTGAGCAGGTACTCGATGCATATCATTCATCGGACAAACCTGCCTGTTCGATCTGGGTTCCGCTGACGCTCTGCGAACGATACGGTATGCAGCCGAGATACCGCGAGGAGATCAACGGAGTTCCGGCAACACCGTGTGCGCTCAATATTTTCATGGGAAGTCTCGTTGCCGAGGTGCAGGACGAACTCTGTCTTTTGCTGGATGAGCCGGGTCTCGCATTAAATATCAATACGCGTGAAGAGCTTGCGGTTTTAGAACGGGAATTTTGTTCAGTTCGACCTTGTTAGCGAACACCTTTTTTTCTGCAAACCCGAAAAGCCGTAAGGAGTCTGTCCAATCGTGGATTCTGTGATATAAACTCATCCACCATTTACTCTTGTCAACTTTTTGGAGGGGAACAATACCTTTATTTATCCCTGCGCCGAGTGGTATGTCTGAATTTCAAGACGAATAAGATGGTATTTTCAACAATGGAGTCATCCCTCCGGATATGTCCATTTGCTGGCTCATGTCCCAGCTCAACATTAGTGACATTGTACGAAAAATCGAACAAACTTATTATTCACCTCATCTTCGCGATTATTTTCATTATCCCATTGATTTTCTGATAAAACTGACTGTTGTCATGACTTATCGCAGAATAGCCTATCGTCATATTCGACGTAAAATAACGCAAGAAGATCTCAGCCACATTCTTCCGGCAAAATCACCACTCTGGTTACCTTCGCCGAGTACGTTGTATTACTTTGTGAAATATCGGTTAGGTGAGGAGGGTATGGAAGTTCTTATGTTTTTGATAAGCAAAAAGATTGTCCATTTCCTCAAATCTGAAACCGAGGTAATTATCGATTCCACTCCTTTAGTTGCAAGCCGTTATT
Organism: Methanocorpusculum sp.; assembly: GCA_965229365.1. GTDB lineage: Archaea > Halobacteriota > Methanomicrobia > Methanomicrobiales > Methanocorpusculaceae > Methanocorpusculum. The sequence continues at coordinate 1,178,104 of OZ245878.1, forward strand.
GTCCCAATAGTCTGTTTAACCCTCATTATCAGGTTAAAATGGATAAAGCACATATTTTGAATCTGGGGTCTTATCCCTTGTTTATGATTCATTCAGAAGGAACGGAGAATGACAAACCCTATGCGCATTTTTTGATTCAGATTGCCGAACTTCTCGGCGTATCCTGTGATCGTGTATTGATGGATGCGGGATATGACTCCCTAGAGCTACACACGTTAATATTTGAGAAACTTCATGCAAAACCCCTTATTCAACTGAGATCTGACGCGCAATTGTCCCAATTAGGTTCAGAGAAGACCATAATAAAACAGATCAATACGTTCTGGAGAAAAGGAGGAAATGCCCAAATGTCTCTTACAGAAAAACTGGTATTTCTCTGCAAGAATGGTAAACGGGGGATGGTAGGAGCATATCTCAGAAATCAGACTATTCTTCATGGAAGGTAGGTAAAAGATTCTATGAAAAGGCGGGGAACGTGCGAACGCAAGCATGCACACCTCAAAAAAACCGTCAAATTTGATGTGGTGCATTGCAAGAAAAACAACAGAGCACTCTCTGCAATAATGAATTTTATAACTTTCCAATAATTGATGTTAGACCATTTAAAGAATAGATTTCAGAATATGAATTTTGCAAATTATCGATAAGAAGTCTAAAGAAGTCTGATTTGGCAGATTCCCCCCAAATCCCATGTCAATAGTGAAACGGTTGAATCATGATATTCCTAGGTGAAGTTATCTCGATCAAAAAAAACTCTGTCCAATGGATTGACGTATCGATTGGACAGACTCGTAAGTATAAATACTCCGTCCCGCCAATACTATCTACTCAACATGGCAGATGCAGATATTCGAAACGATATATATGTCCTGGCACTGGAAAACACGGTTAAACACAAGGCCGTTCCCCGTGCCGGCGCGATTCTTGGAAGCGTGATGGGTGCCCACCCTGAACTTCGAAACAAAGCAAAAGAGATCAATGCTCTTATTCCGGAGATCCTCGAAGAAGTCGCCACTCTTTCGTTCGAAGAACGCGAAGAGAAACTGATGTCTCTCAATCCCGGGGCAATAGAAAAAATGCATGAGAAGAAGGAGAGGAGCCATGAACTTCCCGATCTTCCGAACGCAGAATCCGGGGTCGTCATGCGTTTTGCGCCAAATCCGTCCGGCCCTCTTCATCTGGGACACGCCCGCGCCTCGGTTCTAAACGACTACTACGTGGAAAAATACGGCGGGAAATTCTACTACCGCGTCGAAGATACCGATCCAAAACGCGTCGATCCGTCGGCATATGAGATGGTACCTGAGGATCTTGCATGGCTCGGGATTTGGATCACCGATGTGGTGTATCAGTCGGATCGTTTTGCTATCTACTACGAGTATGCACGAAAACTTCTCAAACTCAGCGGGGCATATATGTGTACCTGCGATAATAATGAGTTCCGCGAAAAAAAGCTCAAGAAAATCGCTTGTCCCTGCCGCGAGATTTCCGTCGAGGAGAATCTGAAAAGATTCGACGATATGCTTGCCGGAAAGTATGCCGAAGGCGAGATCACGCTTCGGGTAAAGACCGATATCGCACACCCGGATCCGGCGGTCCGTGATTTTGCCGCGATGCGTGTTTTAACCAGCACGCCCCACCCGAAAAAGCCGGAGATCTTCGTGTATCCGCTGATGAACTTCTCGGTCGCGGTCGATGATCATCTGCTTGGAATGACGCACGTTATCCGCGGCAAGGATCATATCGCGAACACCCGCCGGCAGGAGTACATCTACAACTACTTCGGCTGGAAGATGCCGTACTTCTATCATTATGGAAGAATGTCCATTGCCGGACTCGAACTTTCCACATCCGGCATGCGCAAAGGGATCAACGAAGGTCTCTACATCGGATGGGATGATATCCATCTTGGAACACTTCGCGCTCTCGCCCGCCGCGGTATTCAGCCTGACGCAGTTCGCGCTGCCACGATCGATATAGGTATGGGTGATACGGACATTTCGTTTTCCTGGGAAAATCTATTTGCCCAGAACAAGGCGGTCATTGATGCCGGCGCGGATCGGTACTTCTTCGTTCCTGAGCCTGTTGAGGTGGAGATCACCGGCGCTCCCAAGACCGAGGCACATGTTCCAGTATATCCAAATCAGCCCGAGAGGGGAGAACGCGTTCTTCCATTCACGGGCCGCGTTCTTCTGCCGAAGAGCGAGATGGAAAAAGGCGGGATGCTCCGACTCAAGGATCTGTTCAATATCAATATCACCGGCCCGAACTCTGCCGAGTATGCCGGTGATTCGCTTACCGAGGCCCGTTCTCAAAAGGCTGCGATCATTCAGTGGCTTCCGATCGAAATGGCTGCTTCCTGTTCCCTTCTTATGCCGGAAGGCATCTTCGAAGGATTCTGTGAACCGGCGGTTCGCAGGTATCTCGGCCGGATCGTTCAGTTCGAGCGGGTTGGCTTTTCCAAGATCGATGCCGTAAATGATGGAAAAGTGATCGCCTACTTTACACACCGCTGATGTCGGCGTCCGAGGTTGCCGGGCTTCTGTCCGGGGAGGTGGTCACACTTTCGCATATCCGCCGTGCCGTTCACCATCTCCCAAAATCGTGCCGTGCAGCTCTTTATGACGAGGCACACCCCCTACATCCTTCTGCGGTCGGCGAGTTTTTCGAAGCCCTCTCGTATGAACTTATTTTGAGCGCATCGGAGAACGCCTCTTCCGTTGTCTCGATTGCCGCGAAAAATGCCGATGCGGTTTTTATTCCGTATGATAAATACTCCCCCGATGGGTTGTGGTACTCGCGGGACGGCGGCATTCGGTTTAAGATGAAGGGCCGCGTCGCAGCGGAGATGGATCTTCTCATCAAAACACGTGACGGTGTCCGTATCTTCGGGGAGGTGATCTCCGGTTCTGCGGGGACCAAAGGATTCCTCTCCGAGATCGCGGCTAAAAAAGCCCTCTTGTCCGAGATATACGGTGATCCGGTTGAGTTTCTGTTAATTCTCCCCTACGAGCCGCACTCCGATCTTCGGTGCGTGGGAGAGAACGATGCCTTCGCGGTCATTCCCGATGGGGATACTCTTTACCGAAATGTGTCGAGGTCCGAGGTAATGATGCGAAAGCTTTCCCCGGCGAAGAGTTCGAAACGGGTGGACGGCAGGCTCTGGTAATTTTTTGAAGATACAAAATCAACGCCGCATAGTCTGCTGTTTGATACATTGTTCAAATATTATATAAAAAAAGAGAGGTGGTCAGAGTGCATTTACCAGAGATTTTCTGGTAATGAATCCGACGACCTTCTCGCCTTCTGCGACTGAAACCGTACTGATATTTTTCGTAAGCATAATGTCCACTACTTTGGCAACAGGGGTGTTTATCTGCGTAGTAATGAGGGGTGTTGACATGATGTCTCCTGCGGTTACGTTTCGGAGCGCGTTGTCCAAGTGTTTGTCGATCTCGCTTTTCAGTTTTACGAGGACCTTAGCAATATCCGTTTCCGTGACAATGCCGACGGATTTGTTTCCTTCCATCACGATAAACCGGGTTGCGCCGTTGTTTGCCATTCTGCGGTGAAGCTGGACGAGGCGGTCGTCCGGCGTGATACGGGGGGCAATCTCGGTGAATGTATCCAGCGGTCCTTCGGGAACCATATGTCTCAGCAGGTCGCCTTTCGTGACCTGACCTATGAGCCGGTGTTCTTCATCCCAAACAATAACAACCTTGTATCTTTGTAGAAGCGGGACGAGTAACTCCGCGTCCTGATCCTGATAAACCGAGGTAAAGTCCTCTTTCGTGACGCTTGCGACGCGAATCTGGGAAGCCGGAATATTGCCGGTTTTTTTGCTTCCCATCTTTTCTGCGATGGTCCTACGGGCTGCCGTACCTACGACTACGTGGTCGTTAGTGATGACGATCGGATCGGTCCCTTCTGCCAGCATCTTTGAAAGAGCTTCTGGGATCAGTGCAGATTTTGCAATCGAAACAGGTTTGGACATTACGTCTTTTACGGTTAGTTTCTGGTTCATGTTTGCTTCCTCCTCTTTGAAGAGTTTTATTCAATTGTGCGGCGGAAAACACCGTTTTGCTTTGCAGTCCAACGCCTGCAGAGGATGTTTTCGGGTTTCCACCAGATGAATCGCCTGCATATATTTTCAGGCGCCATATGGTGAAATGTTCAGATCGTTCCTGTGAGAGCCTTTACCAGATCAAATTCGGTAACGATTCCGCTCAGCTTTCCTCCGTCCATAACGGGGAATGCTCCGATCCCGCGGGCAAGCATCTCTTGTGCTACCGTGCTGATCGGCATATTGGTTGCGACCGTTCTGATGTCGGAAGCCGTCATCACATCCCTCACCGGGAGGCTGAGGACTTCATCAACGGTTCCGGTGTGCATCTCGGAAAAGACTCTGCCGTTTCCAAGATAACTCATGATGTCCGATGCCGTGATCATTCCAAGCAGTATCCCGTCTTTTACTACGGGCAGCCGGCGGTATCCGTCATCGACAATCTGTTTTGTTACATTGCTAAAAGGCAGGTCGGGTGCGACCTTCTTCGGACAGGGGGTCATGATCTCATCGACCACCAGTTCCGACTCTTTTCCGGCAAGCATCCGCATCAGATCGTATTCTGTTATGATGCCTGCAATGGTTGAGTCAGGGTTCAGAATCGGAAAACCTCCGTGTCCTGTTTCCAGAAGGATGTTTGCCGCTTCCTTTACGGTCGTCGACGGCGAAAAACCGGTCACGTTTTCCGTGGCGATTTCCCGCAGACTCTCATTCAAGGCGGCCAGAAGATTTCCCTTATGCTTGTTTGCAATAAGGTTGTATCTGCTGCCCCCTCCCATCATGTCTATAACATCAGTGATCGTTACAATCCCAATAAGTTTCTTGGTTCCTGGATCCGTGATCGGCAGGCGACGAAAGTTGTGCCGGCTCATCATCTGGATCCCTTCGATGATACTCATCGTTGGAGGCACTGATATGACATTCAGACTTGCGATATCAAGAACGCTGTTCTTTTTTCCTTTGGATTGTTTTGCTGGTGATGTCATGTTTTTACCAACGCTAGGGTGGTATAATGAGTTAATGCTCTGTCATGACTTAATAGGCTTATGATTTGAGTATTTTTCGCATTCGCGTGAAAATTTATGGACATTCTTGGGGTATTTATCTATTCCTTTTAAATATTTTTGGTCATACGTTGTTTAGCCGAAGGTCCACGATCCGGAGGGTCAGCTCATGGAGAAAGAAGATGATTTACCCCCCATATCGACGTGCATTTTTCGCCGGACAATAGCATGAGGTTTATATCACATTAGGGGAGAATATACTACATACTCCAATTTAGGTGTTTTAATGGTAGCATTTCCTCGTATCAGAAGCTTTTTCGGAAAGCTGTTTGGCAAAAAACGCTCGCGGGTGGGCATCTACGGTCCGCCGAATGCGGGTAAAACCACACTTGCCAACCGTATTGTTCGCGATGTGACCGGTGAGGCAGTTGGCCCAGTCAGCGAAATTCCTCACGAAACGCGTCGTGCGAGAAGAAAGGAAGGCGTCGAGATCAACTCGGGAGGCAGCAAACTGCTGATCGATATCGTCGATACTCCCGGAGTCACAACAAAGATTGATTATCACGAGTTTTTGGAATACGGTATGGATCAGGATGAAGCCGTGGCCCGGGCCCGTGAAGCGACCGAGGGTGTTGCCGAAGCAATGCACTGGCTTCGTGAAGATATCGACGGCGTGATCTATGTTCTCGACAGTACTCAGGATCCGTTCATGCATGTAAACATCATGATGGTAGGTATCATCGAATCCCGTAAACTCCCTGTCATTATCGTCGCAAACAAGATCGATCTGCCGGATTCATCTCCGCAGAGGATCAAGAGTGCCTTCCCCCAGCACCCGGTCGTTCAGGTCTCAGGTCTTGAGGGCCATAACATGGATGAGCTTTACGCGAAGATCTCCGAGGTTTTCAGGTGAGGTAAATGATTCAGGGAGTTCAGATTGATATGCTGTCCGCTGATCGTCTTTCCAAGATGACGTCGTATGAAAAGATACGGCTGATTTTGGACGATGTCCGGCAGGGCAGCGTTGTCGTTCTCGAGCAGGGTCTTACACCTGAGGAACAGGGTAAACTTCTTGAGACGACTATGATGGAGATCACGCCTGGCGGTTTTTCCGGAATCGAGATCGAAACATATCCTTCGATTGGGGGCGACAAAGGGTTCTTTACGAAAGTTTTCGGTAAGAAGAGCAATGCTTCGCGGCTGATGGTCATCGGCCCCGTTGATCAGCTCAAAATGCTTTCCCGGGAAAAAGACAGACTTATTGCTTGGGCTTCGGCAGCACAGTAATCCATGCCGCACAAGTGTACAAAATGTGGACGCGAGTTCCGTGACGGATCGGTCGAGATCCTTCGCGGATGTCCGAGCTGCGGAGGGAAAAAATTCCTCTACGTAAGTGACCGTGTGAAAAACGCGGATGTTTTAGAAGAGAAGTCTATCGAAAAAATCGCCGAGGAGACCGAGCAGGAAGTGCTCGAAGTAAAACACCAGGGTCCGGCTACCCGTCCGACCGATATTCTGGAGCGTGTCGAGAGTGTTCGAATCGTCAGTAAGGGCAGTTATGAACTGAACCTTGAACGGCTTGCAGAATCCCAGGATATTATCATAGGAATGGGAGACGACGGCAAATATATGCTGGATCTTCCCTCCATGTCAAAAAGAAAGAACGATCCTAAAAAGAAATAGGATCACGTCTATTTTTCAGACCTTTTGAACTGATTTTTACGCCGCATATCGCGGCGTCATTTTTGATAATGAGGTGGAAAAATCATCTGAACACTAAAAAAATGTAAAAAACAAAGCGGGCCTAAAGGGATTTGAACCCCTGACCTACGGATTAAGAGTCCGTCGCTATTCCTGACTAAGCTATAGGCCCTGTTATCTGTGTTGTTTGACTAAATTACATATGTCATAGGAATATTTATAGATTTTCTTACGTTATTTTCACGGCTGTTTAATCTCCATATCATTAATATCCAACCAATACCAATAAGATACTCATGGTTGAGACTGATGGGACTCAGGCCGTATCCCCGAAAAATAAAAATAAACAGATAAAATATCTCATGCTGGGATGCGGGAGTATTGGGTATAATGTACTTGAAGAACTGAGCGAATCGAATGAAAACATTCTGATCATCGATTCTGATGAAAAACGGATCGATGATCTCCGCGACCACCGCCACCAGGCAACCGTCGGGGACATCAGCGATCCGCTGATTCTCCAAAAACTCCCCGAACCTGAAGTGGTTTTTATTCTTTCCTCGGACAAAGACGCAAATCTCTCCGCGGTTCAGAACATCAGAAAAGCTTACCCCAATGCAAATATCATCGCCCGTGCCGTGGACCTTTTTTCAACCGATCAGTTAGCCGACAACGGAGCCGATGTGGTATTATATCCGCAGAAGGTCGTGGCCAAATCTGCTGTAAACCATATGACGAATCTCATCGCATCCAGAAATGCGCAGAGACTTTACTCGCTTCTTTCGTCATGGTCGGGGACACTCGGTATCATTACACATAAAAATCCGGATCCTGATGCAATTTCCAGTGCGATGGCATTATCGGTGATCGCAAACGATGCCTCGAACGGCAAACTAGCGACCCGAATCCTCTACGAAGGCAACATCGGTCATCAGGAAAATCGTGCGTTCGTGAACCTTCTCGAGATCAAGATGGAGCATCTCACAAAAGAGATCCTTGCCGAATGCAATTATCTGGCTCTTGTCGACTGCGTTGGTCCGGGGATGAACAATGATCTTCCGCCAAGTACCAAGATCAACATCATCGTCGATCATCACAGCGTCGAAGGTGTGGTGCGGGAGTATAAACCCGAGTTCCTTGAATCCAGGCCTGACGCCGGCGCGACCGCCTCCATTCTGACGCAGTATCTTCAGGAACTGTATCTCCCGATCGATACGAAGGTCGCAACGGCCCTTTTATACGGGATTCGTGCGGACACGCATGAGTTCCAGAGAAATATTTCCTCTCAGGATCTCTATAACGCGGCTTTCCTTTTGCCGCATACCGACCGCGCCCTCCTTGAAATCATCATGGCTCCATCCCTCTCCCAGGAAACGATCGAGGTTTTAGGTAATGCGATCATGAACCGCGAGGTAAAACAGGGATATCTCTTTTCCAATGTAGGATATGTCAGAAACCGGGACGCTATTCCCCAGGCAGCAGATATGCTTCTGACACTTGAAGGGGTCACAACGTCGATGGTCTATGGAATCACCGATACGCACATCACCCTTTCGGCCAGAAACAAGGATATCCGTCTGCATGTCGGCGATGTAATGAAGGAGGCCTTTGCCAAGATCCCCGGCGCATCTGCCGGAGGTCATGCGACAATGGCGGCCCTTTCCATCCCGCTGAACGCTTTTTCCATGGTCAGAGACAAAGAAGAACTCCTTTCCATGGTCATCGACCTCATTCTCTCCAGTTTCATGAAACTCGTTGGCATTTCCGATGGAGAAGGGGATGAGATTTGAGGACTGGGAACCCTATTACGTTCGTATACTTGCGTATTTCGGATTCTCGCGCGAGGATGATGAGCGTTCAGCCGAGATCCTTTCGTACCTTCTGCCGCGGGATGATATCGCACTTCTGGAGGACACGATCCGCGGTAAGGACTGTCTTGTCTGCGGGAATGCTCCGTCACTTCCCGCCGACATAAAAAAAACCGACTTCACGGGTAAAGTCGTGATCGCAGCGGATGCGGCGGCAAGCGTGCTTTTTTCTAAGGGAATCAGACCCGACATTATTCTCTCGGATATCGACGGAATGGATCAGGATTTCCTGAAAATGAACGATTCCAGAACGCTTCTGGTTCTGCATGCTCATGGGGACAATATTTCACTGGTTCGTTCCTGGGTCCCGAAGGTCCGCGGTCCAATCGTTGGAACAACGCAGAGTACGCCTCTCTCGAACGTCTATAACTTCGGCGGCTTCTCCGACGGGGACCGGTGCGTGTTTGCAGCACATGAGTTCGGGGCAAACTCCGTGGAGCTGATCGGATTCGATCTTGACGATAAAGGTGTGGATCCGGTCAAACACGGAAAACTGATGATCGCCCGCAAACTTCTCAAACTGGGTGGTCATGATGTCTGATGCGGTAATTATCGACGGGTATGTGGATGAGCCGGCATGCCTCGGGGTCCCGCCCTACATCTCTCCATATATTCGAACTGTTGCGGGCGTCCTAAAAGAGCATGGGTACTCCGTTCGGTACGTGACGATCGACGAACTTCGCAGAGATCCGCTCGCCGTTTCAAAACTCCGCGAAGCGCCGGTCGTCGTGATGATCGCCGGAGTCACCGTTCCCGGCAAGTATCTGTCCGGAACGCCGGCAACGCTTTCCGAACTCCAGCAGATCGGTTTTACTCTTCGCGGAAAAACCGTATCGCTCCTGGGAGGTCCTATCGGATTCGGCTACTCGCCTCAGGGCGGTGCCAGGGCGGTAAAAGAGGCGGTATCCGGCTGGACGGCGATGCTTACCGGAGAACCGGCTGCGGCTCTGGATGCATATCTTTCGGGCAGAGAGCCTGATGGAATACTTTCCTATCTCGATTATGACAGGTGGGCGGTTCTCGGTGCGGAGATAATCCGCAGGCACCCGTTCTATCCGCATGTGATGTGCGAACTTGAAACGGCAAAGGGGTGTTTCCGCTGTATTTCGGGCGGCTGCTCGTTCTGCACCGAACCGTTTTACGGAATGCCGTGGATGCGGAGTATCGAAGGTGTCGTCTCCGAGGTCTCTGCCCTTTCAAAAGCCGGGGCTAAACATTTCCGGCTGGGCCGTCAGCCCGATCTGCTGGCTTTGGGGATATCAGGCGCCGAGTATCCGAAACCAGAACCCGACAAACTTCGTGCATTGTTTTCGGGTATCCGCCAAGCTTCTCCCGATCTTTTGACCCTGCATATCGACAACGTGAATCCCGGAACGATCGCCCGCCATGAAGAAGCCTCCCGCGAGGCACTTCTCGCCATCGTTGAAGGACATACCGAAGGAGACATTGCTGCGTTCGGCGTCGAGTCGGTCGACCCGGCGGTGATTAAGGCAAACAATCTGAAAGGATCGCCGGAACAGATTTACCGTGCGGTCGAGATCGTGAATGAAGTGGGCTCCGTACGAAAAAACGGCATTCCTGAACTTCTTCCGGGTCTGAACTTAATAGGCGGACTTGCCGGAGAAACGGCGGAGACTTTTGCTTTGAACAAAGCCTTCCTGGATAAAATCCTCGCCGCCGGCCTCCTCGTGCGGCGGGTGAACATCCGCCAGCTCATGCCGTTTGAAGGGACGAAGGCCTATGAAAACAACTGTCTTGGTATGCACGACAAACTGTTTCATCAGTTCAAGGATGACGTCAGAAGTACGTTCGATGTTCCGATGCTGGAACGGGTCTTTCCGGTCGGGACCATTCTTCACCGTGTTCTCATAGAAGTAACGGGTCAGGTCTCCTTCGGCCGTCAGATGGGAACATATCCGGTATTGGTCGGGATCCCAATGCAGCTTCCTCTCGGCACTATCCTGAATACTTCTGTCGTGTCGTACGGCGCACGAAGTCTGACAGCACTTCCGGTCCCGATCCAAATCAACACATTGCCGGCTTCAGCCCTCAAATGGATTCCGGGCGTATCCAAAAAACTTGCACAGAAAGTCGTTGCAGGAATGCCGTATGCCGGGGCAGCCGATCTCAAAAAAGTGATAACTTCGGCAGAAGTCGACCCACTTCTGCCGCTGATGGAGTTTTAAAGCTCTTTTTCCAGAATGAGCCTTGAAATATTCGGGTAAAAATATTTTTCCTCTCTTTTTCTGATCTGAAATCCTTTTTTTCAGATAGAACGATATCGCGGTGGTATTCGTATCGGCCACGGTAAGATGGACTTTTTTTTACTCCCAGCTTTTTGCATCTACGAAAAAAGCGCGGATACAAGCTGGCTACCGACATCCATTCTCTGGCAGTCGCTTTTCACGCCGATCCTGATCAGTTTTCCCGTTTTAGGGTCATTGAAATGAATCCCGCCGAGAATATACCCCAGGATCTCATGTATCTTTGTGTTTTCTGCAACAAAAAATAGATTCGGGAAGAGTTCTTCAATGTGGCGAAAGAGGACATGCCCCCCCATCCCCTCGAAAAGCGGTTCATCCAGTCGGCAAAGAGCGTCATAATCTGCTGAAGTATAGGTTCTGACCTGGAAATATTCCATGATTTTGTAATATTTGGTTTTCAGATGAGTTGAATATATCTTCGGGAGTCTGTCCAATCGTGGATTCTGTGATATAAACTCATCCCCCATTTACTCTTGTCGACTTTTTTGGAGGGGAACAATACCTTTATGTATCCCTGCGCCGACTGGTATGTCTGAATTTCAAGACGAATACGAACCTATTTTCAACAATGGAGTCATCCCTCCGGATATGTCCATTTGCTGGCTCATGTCCCTGCTCAACATTAGTGACATTGTACTAAAAATCGAACAAACTTATTATTCACCTCATCTTCGCGATTATTTTCATTATCCCATTGATTTTCTGATAAAACTGACTGTTGTCATGACTTATCGCAGAATAGCCTATCGTCATATTCGGCGTAAAATAACGCAAGAAGATCTCAGCCACCTTCTTCCGGCAAAATCACCACTCTGGTTACCTTCGCCAAGTACGTTGCATTACTTTGTGAAATATCGGTTAGGTGAGGAGGGTATGGAAGTTCTTATGTTTTTGATAAGCAAAAAGATTGTCCATTTCCTCAAATCTGAAACCGAGGTAATTATCGATTCCACTCCTTTAGTTGCAAGCCGTTATTGTCCCAATAGTCTGTTTAACCCTCATTATCAGGTTAAAATGGATAAAGCACATATTTTGAATCTGGGGGCTTATCCCTTGTTTATGATTCATTCAGAAGGAACGGAGAATGACAAAACCTATGCGCATTTTTTGATTCAGATTGCCGAACTTCTCGGCGTATCCTGTGATCGTGTATTGATGGATGCGGGATATGACTCCCTAGAGCTACACACGTTAATATTTGAGAAACTTCATGCAAAACCCCTTATTCAACTGAGATCTGACGCGCAATTGTCCCAATTAGGTTCAGAGAAGACCATAATAAAACAGATCAATACGTTCTGGGGAAAAGGAGGAAATACCCAAATGTCTCTTACAGAAAAACTGGTATTTCTCTGCAAGAATGGTAAACGGGAGATGGTAGGAGCATATCTCAGAAATCAGACTATTCTTCATGGAAGGGAGGTAAAAGATGCTATGAAAAGGCGGGGAACGTGCGAACGTAAGCATGCACACCTCAAAAAAACCGTCAAATTTGATGTGGTGCATTGCAAGAAAAACAACAGAGCGCTCTCTGCAATAATGAATTTTATAACGTTCCAATTATTGATGTTAGCCCATTTACAGAATAGATTTCAGAATATGAATTTTGCAAATTATCGATAAGAAGTCTAAAAAAGTCTGATTTGGCAGATTCCCCCCAAATCCCATGTCAATAGTGAAATGGTTGAATCATGATATTCCTAGGTGAAGTTATCTCGATCAAAAAAACTATGTCCAATGTATTGACGTATCGATTGGACAGACTCCAAAGAATAACATGAAACAGAAATAATAATCATTCTGGAATAAGAGAGATTGTGTCGTAGTGGAGGTTAAGTAGCGTGTCAGATAGTGAATGGATAAATGATTTTTATAAGCTGTATTTTAACAGTGACAGCGAAAACCGGAATAAATGTAATAAAATATTGGTGGAACATAGACCGAAGATTTTCTGTAAATATATGGCCCCAAACTCTGCAGATCAATTTCTTTTGAACTTTCAGCATTGGTTAGTTCACCCAAACCAATATCTGTTGGATATAGCTAATCCATTAGCTGATCAATCAGATGCAAGATGGTATACCTTTCAAGAAAAAGAAGGGATGACGATTCATGATAAAGAGATCATAAAATTTTATCAACAAGTTGTATTAGACGATCCAAATAATATCCTTCGTTCATCTCTCAAAGTATGTTCATTTACCACAAATCCATTAAATCCTGATATGTGGAAAAACTATGCAGAGGATCCAATGGGGGTTCAGGGGATATGTGTCGAATATGATGTTGATTTTACCTGGGGAATGTTAGTTGATCTACCTTTACATCTTTATCCCATGATTTATTGTGATATACCTGTTGATTTATCTGAATTTGTTCTAAATGGTGACGATCCTGGTTGGAATTATCAAAATTATGGCTCCATGTTCTTGAGATATTTTGGATGTCTGATCTCGCTCCTCAAAAATGCGGCTTATTCTTCAGAAAATGAGTGTCGTGCAATTTATTTTAATCCTTTACAGGGAAATCCAAATCCCGTATGTGCAAAATTTGGTACTCCAACTGAAGAAGACTTTGAAGAATTAGATAACTACGAAATACCTCCTGATTTCAAATGGGGGTGTCATAATGATCATCCAACATATCCTAAAAAAAGTATATCTTGGAGAGAAAATATCAGATGAATTAAAAAATCACGTTCTTGAAAAAGCAACTAGTTATAATTTTTGGGTATATCAAATCGTAAATGAGGGGCAAAATTTAACAGCTGAAGAAATCTATGTACCTAATATTAAACAAAAATAATAAAACCAGAGAACATCTATCAACCCATTTTTTAACACGAATCATGATTTAAGGAAGATTGGCTACATCCCTACACCCTCATCCCCCCAAAAAAAAGAAAAATACCCTTTATTCCTTGACGTTTTTTTTTTAATTTACACTCTGTTTTGAATCGTTTTCACCTGATAGATATTATAACAAAATGCAGCCAGCATATTTTTCACTCATACTATTTGTAGTGTTGTTACCTTCACCAACCCTGCATGAAAAACATTTTTGATCACTGCATAGGGTCTCTCGCCCTTTGATCTCTTCCTACTTATTCTCAGATTTCTCAGTTTATCTCGTATGCCAATGGGATGCCCTCTCACTCCCCTTTTCATTGTGGCACTATATCCCTTGCATTTTGCTCCCTGATATACCCGATCCCGATAGACCACTTCCCCTTTTTCTGACAGATCCACCTGACTATCATGAACATTTGCCGTGGTGGTTTCAATGCGTCGAATAAGATCGTGTGTCGTATCCATGATGGTATGAAGTTTATACCCATAGTGCATTTTGCCGTTCTTGGACATGATTTTTCCATCTTTATCCCGTCGTTTTTTTGCCTGCTCTCCTCGCGGCGTGTCTTTCTTACAATGACCAGGTTCAGCATATACAAACGTTGCATCCTGGATCATACCTTGTTCAATTTTGAGACCTTTCAGGTCAAGTTGTCTCTGAAACTCCTGCCAAACCAATGTATCAACGCCAGATTCGGACATGCGCTCCCGAAATAACCAGATCGTTGAGTTGTCGGGTATTTTGTCAGGACAGCCAAGAAAATGCCAAAAGGAGAGACGATCATAGATTTCACGTTTAACGGCGAGATCAGACAGACTATACCAGACTTCCAGAAGCTGAATCTTGAACATGAGAATTACATCAACATTGGGATGACCGCCCTTGCCGGATTTATTTGTATACATGGATTCAAGAAGAGGGCGAAACACATCCCAATCAAGTGTTTTACCAACGTCGGAGAGACGGTCGCCAAGTTTTTCATAACGTTCGTGATATGCCTGGTTGAGACCAAAGCTGCTGAAAGTTCCCATACATACTACTCAACGTATGAAAAGAAAGTACTTTCTATCAAAAAAAAAGGTTGTTCGAAATTCTCAAACCACTTAATTCTTCATCTCACTTGCGATTATGCTTCTGCCCAATTCGCCCCTTCATCGCATCCCAAAGTCGCAAATCAAAGATTTGCTCGGCTAAGGTTGTCGACTTGTTCACAAACCTTCGGTTTGCTCTCCGACTCGGGTCTACGACCCTCGCTTGTTCGTCAACCCGCCTCAGCTAAGCCTCCCCAATCAGGGTTTACCACTCTCTAAATCCGCTGCCATCTTCTCGACCTCCTTTTCAGAGATTTGCATCAGCACCTCGGCTGTTGGTCCTTCCGCAATGATCTTTCCACCGCGGATGAACATGCACCGGTCGCACACATCCCGGACAAAATCCATATCATGGGAAACGATGATAAACGTCTCGTCCATCTCATCGCGGGCATGCACGATCGAATGCTTCACATCAATCTTCGTGATCGGATCCATCGTTCCCGTCGGCTCATCTAAAAGGATGATGAGCGGTTCCCGGATCAGGACCTGGCCCAGCGCCACCCGGTGTTTCTCCCCTTCCGAGAGCTCCGAAGGCTTCCGGTTCAGAATATCCTTCGCCTTCTTCTCCGTAAAACCAGCCATCCGAAGCGTGATCACCGCTTTTCGCACGGCAAGCTCTTTTGGAAACTCCAGCCCGATCGCGTCTGTCAGATTATCGATAACCGTCCGGTGGGGGTACAGATCATACTCCTGATGCAGAAGACCGATGTATTTCTTCGCTCTCCCGCGGAACTCATACCCCGGTTTTCGCATATCCACCCACTCATCGCCGATCCGCACCTCGAGCGTTCCGCCTGTCGGCTCATATAGACCTGCGATCATCTTCGAAAGCGTCGTCTTTCCTCCGCCGGACACCCCGATGATGCCCAGGATCTCCCGCTCATAAACCTCGAAACTGATCTTATCCACCGCATTGATCACACCCCGGTCCACTGCGATGAACTTCTTCGACAGATCCTTTGCCCGAATGAGCGGACCTCCGCAGTCGACACATGCATACGTACAGTCATCTTTGCATCCCTTCATGAACTCATCCACGATCTCCTCCGGTTTCCCGATCATCGTGATCCGTCCGTCATCCATCAGGACCGCCCGATCGCACACATCCTCCAGGACCTGAGCGAAGTGGGACGTGATCACCATACCCATCCGCTTATCAGTTCCCGCAGCTTTCAGCAGCTCGTGAACGATCGTCGCGGTCTTCGGATCCAGCGTCCCCGTCGGTTCATCGGCGCACAGAAACAGCGGCTCGCGGGCGAGCTGCCGGGCAAGCACCACGCGCTGCTTCTCCCCTCCGGACAGATCGCGGGCCACATGCATCATCCGGTGACTGAGTCGAACCTCATCCACCAGATCCGCCGCACGGGAAAGTGCCTGATTGGCGGGATAATTGATATCGTCGAGTGCCCGGAGAACGTTCTCGATCACCCGGTCATCACCATACAGGGAAAACGTTCTCTGGAACATCAGCGAAGTCCTGGCCATGATCTTTGCTTTGGCCGCCTCGTTTTCCGGCGCCCAGAAATCGATGTCTTCGGCTGCAAGCGACTCACCACAGACCGGGCAGGGTTTGCCCGCATCGCTTCTGAACCCTATCCTGCCGCATTTTGGACAGCGGGATATGTGATAGATGATTTTGCCGCTCGTTGGCGGAGTGTCGATACCGCGGATAAGATGGATCAGTACGGTCTTTCCGCATCCCGATCTTCCGATCACGCCCACGATTTCTCCTTCGGCTATATCGAGGCAGATATCGTCTAAAACACGAATCCGCTCCTCCTCGCCGAAGTCCATACATACATTTTCTATTGTTATAAACGGTGTCGACATGTTCATCTCCAAAATTCGGATACTACTTGTACAAGAATGATTCGTGTCGCATACATTAATATATTTTGGCGCATATGTGTACTCGCTGCATATTTTTCCAAACCATACCTGATAATCGAAAACGTTTTAGGTATGGCATGAGAAGATATGCAGTACGAGTAGAGATATGCCTGAAAACCCTGAAATTTGTCCAAAAGGTAAATGCGGAAGACCAAGGGTAAGGCGTTGCGTCGAACTCAATGAACCTCCCGGGTGTTATGCCCCGGTCTGTCCGCAAAGGAAGGTCAATATTGAGATGGTTACCTTGTATCCCGAAGAGATTGCGGTTTTGAAACTTGTCGATCTCGAAGGGCTCTCTCAGGAGGATGCGGCCGGTGTTCTGGGTGTCTCCAGAAAAACGGCATGGCGCGACCTCCACGAGGCACGCTATAAAGTTTCGGATGCTTTGGCAAACGGCAAAATGATCAGAGTTTCCTGTTGCCCTCATGCAGACGGCGGTGTCCATCCGGAAGGATGCGGTATGCATATCGAAGACGAGTAAGTGCAGAGCGTGTTATTCAGACATATCCTGATATGATCCTTTACGGAGGTCATCTCTATGGAAAAACACTAGCACATGCAATGCAAGATGAAAAGCAGCCGGAGATCTGCTGTTATTATCATCATCATCGTTTTCACAGCTACAATGATGGACATTCGCACATCGGCGGCGCAAAAATGCCGCTGATCGGTGAAACCGCCCCTTCCTTTGAGGCGGTAACGACGCAGGGACCTATCCGGTTTCCCGAGGATTATGCCGGGAAGTGGGTTATCCTCTTCTCGCACCCTGCAGACTTTACCCCGGTTTGTACAACCGAGTTCATGACGTTTGCGTCGATGGCCGACGAATTCGCAGAACTGAACACTGAACTTATCGGGCTCTCGGTAGACTCTCTCTACGCCCACATCGCCTGGCTTCGCAAAATCCAGGAGCTTGAATGGAACGGGAAGAAGAACATCGAGGTGAAGTTTCCGCTGATCGAAGATATCCGGATGGAGGTTGCCAATAAATTCGGCATGATCCAGCCGGGTCAGTCGAATACCCAGGCCGTGCGTGCGGTATTCGTCATTGATCCATCGGCAAAGATCAGGACCATTCTGTATTATTCTCTCTCGACCGGAAGAAACTTCGATGAGATCAAACGTATCATCCTTGCTCTGCAGAAAGCAGACAGTGATCAGGTCGCAACACCTGCTGACTGGCGTCCCGGGGATGATGTGATCGTGCCGACAGCAGGTTCCTGCGGTACGGCAAAGGAACGCATGGAATCAACGAATGATGACCAGTATTGTCTTGACTGGTTCATGTGTTTCAGACGCGAAAAAACGTAATCACTCTACGTCCCTCTAACCTCTCATACAAATCCAGTCCCCTTCTTCGTTGCAAATGCCGCCGCGTCGGGTCCTCACTGGATCCTTGACATGGGACTGGATCCGATCAACATCGAACGTTGGTGACAAAATGAGGATCGGCAGATTCATAAAACCCTGTCCGATTCCCGAACCATTTTATTTCTCCAATATATGTCTCTCAATTTCTGCTGCATGTACCTCCTATGCGGCAGAATCCCAATGGAGTATTGATACATGACCACTGAAACATGTCCTGAAAACAGCACTGAAAACTGTGATACCTGTTCACAGAAACCCGAATCGACCCCTAAAATGCCGGAAAAGTCCGACATCCGCGTTCGTCACGTAATTCTCGTCTTATCCGGAAAAGGCGGGGTCGGGAAAAGTACCGTCTCGGTAAATCTCGCCTATGCCCTTTCCAACCATGGCTATCAGACCGGTCTCTTGGACCTTGATCTGCACGGCCCTTCGATCGGCAAGATGCTTGGAATCGAAGATCTCCATCTGCAGGCGATGGGTGACCGTATTATGCCTGTCAAGGTGACCGGTTCATTGAAGGTCGTCTCGATCGCTCTTCTCTTAAATGAGACCGACAGCCCGGTCGTATGGCGCGGACCGATGAAGGCTGCCGCCACCAAACAGTTCCTCGGCGACGTGGAATGGGGCGATCTCGACTATCTAATCGTGGACCTCCCGCCCGGAACCGGCGATGAAGCATTAAATATCATCCAGTTCGCGCCGAACGTGGAGGGCGCCGTGATCGTGACGACTCCTCAGGATGTCGCCGTTTTGGATGCGACCAAAGCCATCAAATTTGTCGAGATGATGGACCTTTCCGTTCTTGGCGTTATCGAGAATATGTCGGGAATGGTCTGTCCGCACTGCGGTGAAGTCGTCGACATATTCGGGAAAGGCGGCGGAGAAAAGTCTGCCGAGCAGTATAAGATCCCCTATCTCGGGGCGATCCCTCTGGATATCGAGATGCGGAAAGCTGCCGATGAAGGAAGACCGTTCATCGTCAGGACACCCGGCAAGACTAGCCCCACCTGGGATGCCGTCGATAAGGTTATGGAAAATCTGATCGCCGTTATCGAGTCCAAAGAATAATTTTCTTTTTTTACCTGAGATAAAATGGCGCGTGCGGTTTTTTTCTTTTAGGTCGTCATTTCTCATGACCTGCGAATAGAAATTTTACAATCCTTTTTTATGATCGCGGGGTGCGGAGATATCCTAAGATTTTGAATTCAGGCGAAGAGATTCTTTTTTTGCGTGGATATATTTTGAATTCGTATTAGGGATTATTGTGGACACATGAAAAAACCAACCGCGAATCGGCGCGAATCTGAGCCCTTTGGGCTCTCAAAATCGGATTTGCTCATCCTCACTTTCGCAAGCCAGCTTCGCTGTCGTGCTCATCCCTCATCGGGAACGTTCGGGCAAATCCTGTCGGCGCCCCAGCGCCTCCCGTAAGGATAAAGGGTATGTGTCTTTCATCATATTTTAGGGTGCGGGAGGGCGACTCCGGCGCGGAGCCCGACGCGGTGGAAATATCCTAAGGTTTTTGGATTTAGAAAAAAGAGAATATCATTTTTGCGGCAGCGTACTCTGAATTCGCGGTGGGATATCTTTTGTTTCCACAATTGACCATATTCTTTCCGAATTGGATCCGCACAAACACTGCGTAAGTCCTATTTGAAAATATGTTGGTGAAATTGAGGAATAGTATTTGTATGCAAATTTTTTGCATCATTTTATTAATTTTTATGATTTAGAATAACCCTTTGCCACCAACCATATCTTTGAAATTTAACGAATTCGTTGATGATTTTTCTGATGATGGTTTCGGTCCGGACTTTTTGGGTAGCATTTTCATATAGTCCTCGCGTGACATACCTATTTTTTTCAAATCTTTATCAGTTAAGAGTCCTGCGTCATATCTCGCATGGCAATTCCGGCAGATAGGAATTACCTGTGTTCCTTTTTTGGTCTTTGCAAGCAAGTTAGCCTTTACTAATAATTTATCGTCAGTATCCGGCTCACCGCAGATAAGACATTTGTTGCCGTACAGTGCTTTGATATTTTTCCACTCTAAATCAGATATTTTAGGGCTTTTAGTTGTAGTCATATAAGCTAATCATTATTCGTTCCTATACCTAATGATTTCTTAAAACTGTAAACGATATGATGCCCATTATGGAGAAATATCTGCGAATTTTCTATTTTTTTTTGAAAATAACACACCATATGTCCTATATGGAGTAAGTCTAAAATATAAAGAAAAACCAGCAGAGAGAGGTGAGTTCACCTCTGCCCAGCAAGAAACCGCTCGCAAACATTCTTTTTGCTCAGCTAAGGGCGAGCCTGTTCGCAAACCTTCGTATTGCTCCCCGACTCGGGTCTACGACCCTCGCTTGACGGCTCACCCCGCACCCCCAAATTTGCGTTTTTTAATCTCCACAACCTGTTGAAATCTGAGTGTCATGGGTTTTTCCGGAAAATGATAATATACGGGTTGTATATAATGTTCCTTAAAGAGGATATCTGCGGTGAAATATCCCGACTTCAATATCGGCTACGTTTTTGGATACAATAGTGCAATTATAATCGAGGGATTTCTCATAACTTTTCTCGGCGGGATCGTGCGAATACGATTTCGGTTTAAGGACATAGAAAAAATATCCGAAGAAACCTATAACGGCGGAAGGATATCGTGGGATGTTATCGGATGGGGGAAATGCCCCCACGGTAAAGAGGCATTACGGGTAGTTTTGAAAAAAGGCCAGTTTATGAATCATCTGATCGTCTTCGATAACATAGAGAATGCGGTCGAAACCCTGAAAAAAGAAGGCTGGCATTTTGCTGACTTCTAGCGGGTGACCGGGCCATATTCAATGTTCAATGGGTGGATGTATAGGGCCGCATGTCCTGCAATTTTGAAGAAACTGTATTACGTATCAGCTTCTCATCTAATACTGTAATGCGTACTCTCACTTTTCCCATTCTGTCCCTCGGTTCCGTTCTTCCGGCGGACACCGATTCTTCCGCTCTTTCCACATGGATTCTCGAGCGGCGCGGCAAAGAGACTGACCTTACCTCATGGCATATCGAAATGACCCTCACAGATCAGCTCGCTTCCGTCGATTATCCTGCGGCGGGCGGGGAGTTCTACTCCGACCGGATCCTCGATTCCTGCGGGAACGTGGTCGACGGGAACGTATCCCATGAGTTGGATCCGGATTTCGGCACGATCCTTGCGGACGTATCACTCGTCCAGGCCCGCCGGAAAAACTGCTGGTGGAGTATCCCGGCTCCGTCAAAACTCGACATCGGCGATGCATACTTCAGGGATCCCGAGGAGTTCAAAACCGCTCTTTTCGAAACGGTTTCCTCCCTTTGCCGGGGCATGCGGGACGCCGGTATCCCGGGACATATCCTGACCGCGGAACAGCCCGACGAGATCGAACTGGAGTATTTTATCGGCAAACGGTATCTCTGGGCGGTTTTGGACGAGTATCTTCCCACGATTCTCGAGATACAAAAGGACATCGTCATAACAAAAGAAGGTGTTTCGCTTCTACCCGATCTGCTCGACTCCTTTGAGATTCGAAACGTCTACATTCGTGACGCGGATCCGGCAGCACTTCGGTCTGTTCTCCGGCACATCGATCCGGAATATATCTGGATTTGCGGTGTCGGACCCGAAGAGGGAAGGCCTGCCTACTGGCGGGACCTTGCCTCTGTATCGGTGGAATCAGCCGAATAAACGAAACATACACATCCCCTCCCGCCTAATATATTTCCATAATATGTCTGCGAATGATCCGTACCGTG